>CAVYFO010000001.1:0-94330 GCA_963767755.1 uncultured Acidobacteriota bacterium
TATATCTCTTGTCTGATCTACCTTTGGCGCAAGAAGCGCTTTGGGAGATGCTGGAGCGCGGGGCGATTTTTCTGCTGGCCCTCGATTTGGGCGATGTGCCACGGATGCGCGAACTGATGCGCAAATATGGGAACCGGCCAATGGATCTTGCGGACGCTGCGCTGCTTCGCGTCGCCGAGCGCGAAGGCTTCCGGAAGATCTTTACAATTGACCGACGGGATTTCTCCGTATACCGACTCAATAATCGTGCCCGCCTCACACTAATTCCATAATGCTCAACAAAGCGTAGTAACTTTGCCCTAGCCGACGGGTTGGAGGGTGGAGACCAGTTCGGGGATATCGATTTTGATGAGGGTGCCCTGGCCGGGGCGGCTTTCGATTTGGAGATGGAAATCGGCGCCATAGAGGACGCGGAGGCGCTCGCGGACGTTGCTGAGGCCGATGCCTTCGACGTACACGTGGGGCATTTTTTCTTCGGAGATGCCGACGCCGTTGTCTTCTATTTCGATGTGCAGGCGGCCGCCGCGATTGGTGGTGCGGAGCTGAATTTTGCCGCCGTCGAGCTTGGGAGCGAGGCCGTGTTTGAGACAATTCTCTACGATGGGTTGGAGAAGCATGCTGGGGACGAAGGCTTCGAGGGCTTCGTCGTCAATTTGCTTGATGATGTCGAGGTTGTCGCGGCCGAAGCGGGCGACTTCGATATCGAGATAGTCGTCGATAAATTCGATCTCTTCGCGGAGAGGGACGAAAGTTTCGTGCTTGCGGAGGAGGCGGCGGAGGATGTTACTGAGCTTGAGGACTACACCGCGAGCGTTGTCGGGATCGAAACGAATGAGGGCGGAGACGGTGTTGAGCGTGTTGAAAAGGAAATGAGGATTGATTTGGCGGGAGAGGGCGTCCATGCGGGCTTTCAGGAGGAGTTGCTGGTGGCGCTCGAGGTTCATCTCAATGCGGGTGTTGTTCCAAATTTTTAGCGGCGCGGCGACGGACATGAGCGTGGCGATGACGGTCAGGACGAGCCACCAATCCCACTGGGGATGAATGGCGAAGAGCCATTTCGGTTTGGTGGCTTGGACAAGAGCGACGCGGCCTAGTTCGAGCACGACGCAAACACCTAGCGGGGCCATTTCCCAGGAAAGCTGGGCTTTTTTGAGGAGGCGAACCACGGCTCTGGGGATGTTGAGAAACGTGAAGGGACCAAAATTCCAGAGGTCTTCTTTGTTGGGGATGGCTTGGCGAATCAAGCCGCCGAGAAGGCCGGCGGTGGAAGCGGCGGGCATGGCGAGCCATTCGTGGGAGATGAGCGCGGGAATGGTGATGATGGCGCCACCGATGGGGCCGACGACGCGGCCGCCGAGCAGGCCCATCAGGAAGGCACCTTCAAGAGAGAGGTCGGCGAAGCGGTATTGAGGATTCACCAGCCGCAGCGTTACTCCCACGATCAGCGGCGCCGTCAGAAAAAGCATCAGCTTCAGTTTTTGGTCTGGATCGCGCTCTTCGGTAAACAACACGCGGCGAAAGGAATTCCAACGCGCCACCAAGGCGGCGATGGAAGAGGCCACGCCGACCTTCAGAAGCAGAGTGAAGAGGAGGTCTCGGACTGCGGTGGCGGTTTCCATAGTCGAATTGCGCGAGCGTCTCCGGTAACGCTAGCCAATCGCGGGCGGGATGTAAAGCGGTCCGTGTTGTACCTGTTATACTTGTCGTTTCTTATGACGACAAAATCGAAGCAAGGCAAGATGACGAAGAGCAAAGGCGAGGGCGCGAAACTCGTCGCAGAGGCTGCACTCCCCTCCAAGTATGGTGCTTTCACGATTTACGGATTCAAGGGGCGCGGGCCGCTGGACGAGGCGATCGCTCTGGTGCGCGGGAAGCTGAATGGAAAAACTGCGCCGATTGTGCGGGTGCACTCGCAATGCCTGACGGGAGATGTGTTGGCTTCGTTGCGGTGCGATTGCCGGGCACAGCTGGAGCTTTCACTGCGGAAAATTGGGCGGGCGGGAGCGGGAATTTTGCTCTATTTGCCGCAGGAGGGGCGCGGAATCGGGCTGATGAACAAGCTGCGGGCATATGAGCTCCAAGACGGGGGGATGGACACGGTCGAGGCGAACGAGACACTGGGATTTGCGGCGGACGCTAGAGACTACGATTTTTCGGCGCAGATTTTGAAAAAACTCGGGGCCAGGAAAATCCGGCTGCTTTCGAATAATCCGGAAAAAGTTCGGCAGCTGGAGGAAGCCGGAATTCGCGTAGTGCAGCGGATGCCGTGCCAGCCGCGAGTCTCGAAAACTTCGCGGGCGTATCTACAGACGAAGAAAAGTAAGATGGGGCATCTCCTCGACCGTCTTTGAGGTATCCACGCCATGACGCCAACTATTTTGCAACGCGTGAAATTTTCGGCTTCGCCGGAAATACTTTTCGAGATGTATATGGATTCGAAGAAGCATGCGGCGGCGACGGGGCGGCCTGCGAAGCTGAGCCGGAAGGTTGGGGGCGACTGGAACGCGCACGGAGGAGCGATTGGCGGCAAGAACTTGCTCATCGAGCCGGGCAAGCGAATCGTGCAGGCTTGGCGCGCAAGCTATTGGAAGAAGCACGAGCTGTCCATCTTGATTCTGACATTCGAGAAAGCGGCGGGAGGGGCGGTGGTGGACCTTGTCCACGTAGGCGTGCCACAGCATGACCAGAAGGGCGTAAGGAAAGGGTGGCCGACATATTATTGGAAGCCGTGGAAGAAATATCTGGCGTCGCGAAAGAAAGGCTAAGGTTCGATCTATTCGGTTGCGCCAGGCATAAAGAACTGTTTTCGCGGAGGCTGCAGAGTCTTTAGCCGCCGCCGACGAATTGGACGATTTCGTAACGATCGCCGGGCTCGACGCGAGTCTCGGACCATGCGGGGCGCGGGAGGATTTCGAGGTTGCGCTCGATGGCGACGCGGCCGGCGTTGAGGCCGAGCGTAAGCAGCAAGTCGGCAACGCTTGCGCCGAGTTTCGCTTCGCGGGTCTCGCCATTCACTACGATTGCCAAGGTCTGTTCCATCGCGGCCACTTCCAAACCGAGTGAAAAGCTATTTTACACGACGGGGACGCGCGGCCGCGCCTTCAATTGAAATTTCAGTTGGGCTTTCTCACCGGCGTGGGCGGCTTCGATGACGAGAGCGGGCTCGGCGGAGGAAGGTTGGGGCATGTCGAAATCGAGTTGGGCATGGCCGTCGGCATTCGTACTACCGGCAAAATCCTGAGGGTGAACGGAACCTTCTATGCGCGCGATTATTTTTGCGCCGGCGACGGCGGCGCCGGATTGCTTGCGGCGAACGGAGACGTGAAGGTTCGCGTGCTTGCCGGCGAGCCAGGTTTTGGGATTCAGGAGTTCGAGGGCAATGGGAAGCGCGGGCGAGGCAGAAGACGGAGGAGCGGAATGCGCAGGGGTGGAGGCAGCGTTTGCGGGCACGGGAGCAGGTTTTTGCGCGGGCGGAAGTTCTTGAGTTGATGGCGGCGGCGGCATGAGTCGCAACGTACCGCTACGAATTTCTTCGCCTACGGAGCGGTGCTGCTCGGCGATGCGTTTTTTGAGGGATTCCTCCCGAGCGGGATCGAGCGGCAACAAATCAAAATAGTTGTTTGTGCGGCGGTGCAGAACGCGGCCGCGGCAATAAACAGTAGTGTCAATCAACGCGCTTGCGGTGCCGCGGTCCTCGGTTTGAAGGTGATAGACGGTTTCGCCGACTTTCACGTCCGTGTTATGCCCGAAGAGCATTTAGTGTGGCTCCCCTTCCTCCGCGAGGCGCTCGGTGAACATTGCGCCGAGGTGCGCCGCAGGTATTTTCTCGTGCCATTTGACCGACTGGCTTGTGAATGGATATTATAGCGCTTCGCCCATGACTGATTCAGGCTTACAAGCGTACACTCCGCTTCTTTTACACCTCCTGATTGCCACGGCGCTGGCCGGGGCCCTGACGGCTGCATCGGTGCTGGTGGGCTGGCGGCGGCCGAGCCGCGCGAAGCAACAACCCTATGAATGCGGGATGGAACCTACCGGTGATGCGCGCGCGCCGGTTTCCGTACGATTTTACTTAGTGGCGATGGTTTTCATTCTGTTCGACGTGGAAGCCATCTTTTTGTATCCGTGGGCATACATTTATCGCGATTTGATAAAAATGTCTCCGAGCATCGGATTGTACGGGTTTGGGGAGATGATGGTATATATCGCGATACTCCTGGTCGGGTACTTCTATCTCTGGAAAAAAGGCGCGCTCGACTGGCATAAATACTAGCCTGCGTCTGAGGGATTCGAAACGGTGACAGAGAATACCAGCCAAAGCGCTAATGTTGTCGTCGAGCACCTGCGTGCGTGGAATCCAAACGCCATTGAGGAAGTGATTGAATTTCGCGGGGAAACAACCGTCGTTCTGCCGCGCAAGATATTGCGGGCGGTGGCGGAACGCTGTCGCGACAGCGCGGAATTGCAATTTAATTTGCTGACGGATGCCACTTGCGTGGACCGATTCCCTCACGAACCCCGATTCGAAGTGAGTTACCATCTGGTTTCGATTCCTCGGCGCGACAAAATTCGGTTGCAGGTTCGGCTGGCGGGTTCGGATGCGGTGATTGATTCGCTTGTTCCCGTGTGGCCGGGTGCGAATTGGCTGGAGCGCGAGATATTTGACCTTATGGGTATTCGCTTCACGGGGCATCCGGATTTGCGGCGGATCCTGCTGCCAGAGGATTTCGAAGGGCATCCGCTGCGCAAGGACTTTCCGGTGGAAGGATACCGGGATGTGCCCATGGTGCCTGGATTCAGAAAGAGTTCGGTATGACGACTGTAGAAACAGCTACTGGCGAAACGAAAACGATGGTCCTGAATATGGGGCCGCAACATCCGTCGACGCACGGCGTGCTGCGCGTGCTTCTGGAGCTGGATGGCGAGACGGTCGTCAGAGCAGTACCGGATTTGGGTTATCTGCACACGGGAATTGAAAAGAGCTGCGAGGACAAAACGTATTCACAGGCCATTACGCTGACCGACCGGATGGATTATCTCAATCCGCTTGGCAACAACCTCGTTTATTGTATGGCCGTGGAAAAGCTGTTGGGGCTCGAAGTTCCCAAGCGGGCGCAGTACGTGCGCGTGATGATGGTGGAGCTGCAGCGCATATCTTCGCACCTTGTTTGGCTCGGAACGCATGCGATCGACATGGGCGCGATGTCGGTTTTTCTGTATTGTTTCCGCGAGCGGGAAGAGATCCTGAAAATTTTCGAGCTGTTTGCCGGACAGCGGATGATGACGAGTTACATCCGCATCGGCGGGCTGGCATTGGAGCCTCCGGCGGGCTGGCGCGGGGCGGTGGAGCGCTTCCTGAAGATGATGCCCAGCCGAATTGATGACTACGAGTCGCTGCTGACGGGAAACCGGATCTGGATCGGGCGCCTGCAGGGTGTCGGGTATATTTCGGCAGAAGACGCGGTGGCGCTGAGCATGACGGGGCCGACGCTGCGCGCGGCTGGGGTCGCGTACGACAATCGCAAGGTCTTCCCCTATTCGAGCTACGACGAGTTCGAGTTTGACGTTCCGACGCGGACGGAGTCCGATTGCTTCGCGCGGTATCTGGTCCGCGTGCTGGAAATGCGGGAGAGTTTGAAGATTGTGCGCCAGGCAATGGCGAAGATTACGGATAGCGGACCGATCAGGGCGGATGCGCCGGGGATCATTCCGCCGCAGCGCGAAAAAATGAAGACGGAGATGGAAGCGCTGATTTATCACTTTAAGATTTTTACGGAAGGGTTTTCGCCGGCGCCGGGCGAGGCTTTTGTGACCGTGGAATCTCCACGTGGCGAGTTGGGGTGCTTTATCGCCAGCGATGGTTCACCGAAACCGCTGCGCGCGCATTTCCGATCGCCGTCGTACATCAATTTACAGGCTTTGCCGAAGCTGGTGACGGGACAGCTGATTTCAGACGTGGTGGCGTGCATCGGGACAATTGATATTGTGCTGGGAGATGTGGACCGGTAAGACGAAAGAAAGAATTAAGGATGTAATGAAGTAAAGAAGTAAAGAAACAGCGGGAAAGCAGAAGAGCCAAAGGGAAGCCGGTAAAGGAATGGAACTGAGTCCACAACTTGCGGCGAGATTCGAGAAGTTGCAGAACGCGTACCCGTTCAAGCGCAGCGCGCTGATTCCCATGCTGATGTACGCGCAGGATGAGTACGGCTGCGTGAGCGACGAGATGATTGCGGAGATCGGGCGGCGGCTGGATCTGAACCGGGTTCAGGTCGAGGAAACGCTGGCGTATTACTCCATGCTGCATCGCAAACCGATGGGCAAATATCACGTGCAGGTCTGCACGAATGTGGCCTGTATGTTGAGGGGCGGCAACGAGATATTGGATCGGGCCAAGAAACGCTTGGAAATTGGCCATAAAGAAGTGACCGAGGACGGCGTTTTCTCTCTCGAAGAGGTCGAATGCATCGGCGCTTGCACCGGCGCGCCGGCCATGCAGGTCAATTATGACTTTCACGAAAACCTGACCCCGCTGAAGTTCGACCGGATTATCGAGCAACTGGACGCCGGCAAGGCGCCTGGGCCGGAGCCCGTCACGTCCGGCGCGATTCACGCGCGTGAGCCTGGGGAGACGCCGCTCATCAGCAAGCTCTTTGGGGTCAAGGATTCGCGAAAGATCGACGTTTATTTGAAGCACGACGGCTACAAGGCGCTGGAAAAGGCGCTGAGAGAGATGACGCCGGAAACGATTATCGACGAAGTGAAGAAGTCGAGTTTGCGCGGCCGCGGCGGCGCGGGCTTTCCGACAGGGATGAAGTGGTCGTTTGTGCCCAAGGATTCGCCGAAGCCGAAATATTTGATTTGCAACGCGGACGAATCGGAGCCCGGCACCTGCAAAGATCGTCCTCTGATGGAGTTGGATCCGCACCAGATGATCGAGGGGATGGTCATCGCGGGGCGGGCGTTTGGAGCGCACCATGGTTTTATTTATGTGCGCGGCGAATACCGGTACGTGCTGGACATCGTGCAGACGGCGGTCGATGAAGCTTACGCGAACGGGTATTTGGGCAAGGACATTCTTGGTTCGGGCTTTGATTTCGATTTGATCACGCACACGGGCGCGGGCGCTTATGAATGCGGCGAAGAATCCGCGTTGATGGAATCGCTGGAAGGCAAGCGCGGATACCCTCGGATCAAACCACCCTTCCCTGCCGTTGTCGGCCTCTACGGCTGCCCGACGATCATTAATAACGTCGAAACGCTGAGCTCCGTTCCGGCAATCATTTTGGAAGGCGGCGAGGCGTACGCCAAGCGCGGGACGCCGAAAAACGGGGGCACGCGGCTGCTGTGCGTCTCCGGGCACATCGCGAAGCCGGGGATTTATGAAATTCCGCTGGGGATGAACATGAAAAAGTTCATCTACGAAATGGCGGGCGGGATTCCGGGCGGGAAAAAGCTCAAGGCCGTCATCCCTGGCGGAAGCTCTTGCCCAATCATGAGCGCCGACGAAATCGATGTTGCGATGGATTATGATTCTGTCGCCAAAGCCGGGTCGATGCTGGGCTCGGGAGGCATGGTGGTGATGGACGAAACCACGTGCATGGTGGATATGGCGCGGCGGATTATGCATTTTTACGCGCACGAATCGTGCGGGTGGTGCATTCCGTGCCGCGAGGGCACCGAGTGGCTGAAAAAGATACTGGACCGCTTTCATGCGGGCTACGGGCGTCCGGAAGATATCGATATCACCGGCGAGCTTGCGCAGAACATGCTAGGGCGGACGTTCTGCCCGCTGGGCGATGCGGCAGCGCTGCCAACCATCAGCATCGTGAAGAAATGGCGCAATGAGTTTGAGGATCACTTGCACGGACGGTGCGCATATAAATCCGCGGAAGGATTAGTGGGCTCGCGTTAGGACTCCATGGCAGAGACGAAGCTAGTTACGCTGAAGATTAACGACCGCGACGTGCAGGTGCCAGCGGGAACGCTGGTGATTGAAGCAACGCGGCGCATCGGAACGGAAGTGCCATCGTTCTGCTACTACCCCCAGCTTTCGCTGCAGGCGGCTTGCCGGATGTGCCTGGTGGAAGTCGAGAAAATGCCGAAGCTGCAGACGGCGTGCACGCTGGTGGCGACCGAAGGCATGGTGGTTCGAACGAACACCGATCAGGTGCGCGGCGCGCGCAAGGCCATGCTGGAATTTTTGCTGACGAACCATCCGCTGGATTGCCCGGTCTGCGACAAGGGCGGCGAATGCGAGCTGCAGGACATGGTCTTTCGCTACGGGGCGGAGACGAGCCGGTTCGTGGAAGAAAAGATTCACCGTCCGGAAGAAAAGTGGTCGGATCTTGTTTATTACGATGCGCCGCGGTGCATTTTGTGTTTCCGCTGCGTGCGCGTGTGCGATGAAGGCATGGACGTGAAGGCGCTGGGCGTCGGGATGCGCGGCGCGAACAGCATCATTATTCCGAACCGCGAAGACCACCTCGATTGCGAAGAGTGCGGGATGTGCATCGATATTTGCCCGGTCGGCGCGCTAACCAGCGGGACTTACCGGTATAAGACGCGACCGTGGGAGATGACGTACGTTTCGACGGTGTGCACGCATTGCTCGAACGGATGCAAGACGACCTTGAGCGTGCGCAATCACGAGATTATGCGCGCGAATAACCGCGACCTTTCCGGAATTAATGAAGATTTTCTGTGCATCAAGGGGCGCTTTGGATTTGATTTTACGAAGCATCCGGAACGGGTGCGGCAGCCGATGGTGCGCAAGGGCGACAAGCTCTATCCCGTTTCGTGGGAGGAAGCGGCACAGACCGCGGCGACCAAGCTCAAGCAAATTTATGACGCGGGCGGTAAAGATTCGATTGGATTCATCGGTTCGAACCGGACTTCGAATGAAGAAGATTATCTGTTCCAGCGGCTGGCGCGGGCTACTTTTGGAACGAACAACATCGATCATCACCGGACGGCGGACTACACGGGGATGATCACGGCGCTCGGCGACCGCGGGGGCGATTCCCTGCTGACGATGAAGCAGCTGGAGGAGACGAAAGCGGTTCTGCTTATTGGGAACGATCCGACAAATCAAAATCCGCTGGTGGCGTGGCAGATTCGCAAAGGCATACGGCTAAACGGCGCGAAACTTTTTATTCTGAATGAGCGTGAGATCAAACTGAAGCGCAAGGCGACGCAATTTGTGAAGGTGGCGGCGGGGCAGGAAGCCGCGGCGATTCGCTGGATGGCGCATGAAGAGGGGCAACTTCCGAGCGGACTCGTCGAGCAGCTGGTGCAGTTGAAGGCCGCGCTGGATGCCGAGGCCGAAGTCGCCATCGTGTTCGGTGCGGAAGTAATGGGCACGGAGATCGCGCAGTTGGTGGCTTTCGGATCGAACCTGCACGGCAAGGTTCGCTACATGGTGCTGGGTGACTATGCGAATTCCCGCGGCGCGGCCGATATGGGGTTGTTGCCAGACCGTCTGCCGGGGTACGCGCATGTGGATGATTCAGCGGCGCGCGAGGGATTCGAACGGCTGTGGGACGGCGTAATTCCTTCGAAGCCGGGGCTGACCGCGCCGGCCATGGTGGACGCGGCGCAGAATGGCAAGCTGAAGGCGCTTTATGTGATGGGCGCGAATCCGCTGGCGCATTTTGGGACGCTGGGATTTGGACGCGGCAAACTGGAGCTGCTGATCGTTCACGAAATGTTTTTGACGGAGACGGCGAAACTTGCCGACATAGTGTTTCCCGCTGCTTCGGCTTACGAAAAGGAAGGCAGCGTGACGAACACTTCCGGCGAGATTCAGCTTCTGCACAAGGCGGCGGAAGTGATGGGGCCGAGGAGCGATTTTGATTTGCTGCGCATATTATCCCACCAGTTGGAAAAACTGGGGCTGGGCAAAGCGTTTCACTACAAGTCGCCGGCGGCGGTGTTCGAGGAAATTCGCAAGGCGGTGCCCGGATACGATGTGCAGCCCGCAGGATTGCTCACCGGGGGCGCGGAATCCACGCACATGCACGCCGCGAAAAACGGGCACGCACCTTACGACGTTCCCGCCGGGTTGATTCGCTCCGCTAACGACACACTTTTTACGAGCGGCACGCTGGGCCGCTTCTGCACGATGATGGAATCACTTCCGGAGGCGGAAGCCAAGCCGTGAGCGCCTTCTTAAACGCGTACGCCACGATAATCATTGATCTTGTAAAGATTGCGCTTCTGCTTTTCATCGTTCTCACCGTCAATGCGTATCTGACGTGGTTCGAGCGGAAGGTTGTGGCGCACATGCAATCGCGATGGGGACCGCACCGCGTGGGGCCGCACGGATTGCTGCAGCCGTTGGCGGATGGCGCGAAATTTCTCTTGAAGGAAGATCCGACGCCGGCGGGGGTGGACAAGTTCACTTATTTTCTTGCGCCGCTGATGGCGTTGGCATTGGCGCTGACGTCGATTGCGATCATTCCGTTTGGGCCGGAGCCACTTCATATTTTTGGGCACGAAGTATCGCTGGGCATCGCCAATCTGAACATAGGCATACTGGCGCTCTTTGCGATCACGGCGCTGAGCGTTTACGGCGTGGCGCTGGCGGGATGGTCATCGAACAGCAAGTACCCGCTGCTCGGCGGGCTACGCAGCTCGGCGCAGATGGTGAGCTACGAACTGGCGCTGACGATGTCGGTAGTCGGCGTGCTTTTGATGGCCGGGAGCTTCAACCTGCGAGACATTATCAGTGCGCAGGCAAAGCATCCCGAGTGGGGCATTTTGGGCTGGAACGTTTGGCCGCAAATTTTGGGATTTTTCTGCTTTTTTGTTGCGGCCATTGCGGAGACCAACCGCGTTCCCTTCGACCTTCCGGAAGCGGAATCGGAGCTTGTAGCGGGATTTCACACGGAATATGCCAGCTTCAAGTTCGCGATGTTTTTTATCGCGGAATACACAAGCATGATCACGGTGTCGTGCCTCTGCACGATTATGTTTTTTGGCGGATGGTTGTCAATTTTTCCGGCTAGCTGGACGCTCACTCATTATTTGCCGTCGGCAATCCTGATTCCATTCGGGTTGTGGGTGTTTTGGGACGGGATCCGCTACGAGACAGCTCTTTGGCCGGATTATTCTTCCCGGCGTGGGGACAGCTCTGGCGGCGGTCGGCGCAGCGCTGATCGTGTTCCCTGCAGTGAACGAGTTTGTGCAAGGGCCGTTTTGGCTGCTGGCGAAGATTTTTGTGTTTCTTTTCGTATATGTGTGGATGCGCGGGACGCTTCCGCGATTCCGGTATGACCAGCTCATGTCGTTTGGGTGGAAATTGCTGCTGCCAGTCTCGATCGCCAATGTGGTGATCACCGCCTTCGTGATCCTTGCGAAATCGATGTGGGGTGCGAAGTGACGGCGGAACTCGCGATTTTCTTTGTGCTGGCGGCGCTGGCGGTGCTTGGCGCGGCCAGCCTCATTTTCCAGCGGCATCCGATTCATAGCGCGCTCTCGTTGATCGTCGTCATGGTGGCGCTCGCGGGGCTTTACCTGCTGATGGGCGCGGAATTCGTGGCAGCCGTGCAGATCATCGTTTACGGCGGCGCCATCATGGTGCTTTTCGTGTTCGTCATCATGCTTCTAAATGCCGGAGTGGAAGAGCACACGAATGTCTCGAAGCTCGCGGGTATCGCGGGCATTCCGCTGGCGGTCGCTCTGCTGGGATTTCTGGCGGTGGTCATCGCGCGCTCGAGCGAAAGCGGGCAAACAGGTGTGCAGTCCGGCGCGCTGGCCAACACGAAAGAAATTTCCATGATGCTCTTCCGGGAGTTTGTGTATCCGTTCGAGCTGACATCGTTCCTGATTCTCGTGGCGATTTTGGGGGCGATAGTCCTGGCACAGCGGGAGAAAAGCTAGCGATGGTCCCGACGAACTACTACCTGATTCTAAGCGCGGTTCTCTTCGGCCTCGGCGTCGTGGCTTTCATTTTTAAACGCAACGTCATCACGATATTCATGTCCATCGAATTGATGCTGAACGCGGTCAATTTGGCGTTTGTGGCTTTTAGCCAGGCGCGTCACCAATCGGATGGCCAGGTCTTTGTGTTGTTCGTGATCGTGGTGGCGGCTGCGGAAGCTGCTGTGGGGCTGGGGATCATTATTCTGACGGCGCGCAACCGGCAATCTTTGAACGTCGAGCGCGTAGACTTGCTCAAACTCTAATGCGATTACTCGATCATCTATGGATCATTCCGCTTCTGCCGCTGCTAGGCTCGGCGACCAATGGGCTGCTGGGCAGCAAGTGGCCGAATAAGCTCGTCAATAGCGTGGCACTTGGCGCGACAGGACTTTCGTTCCTCTGCGCGGTGGAAGTCGTGCGCGAGTTCACGCAGCTTGCGCCCAACCAGGTACCGTGGGTTCAACGATACTTCACATGGATTGCCGCAGGGAATTTTCGCGCGGGATTCGACTTGCAGATCGATCAGCTCACTGTCGTCATGCTCATGGTCGTCACCGGCGTGGGATTCCTCATCCACATTTATTCGACGGGCTACATGGCGCATGAGGGCGGCTATTACCGCTTTTTCTCCTACCTTAATTTGTTCATGTTTTTCATGCTCATCCTGGTGATGGCGGCGAACTACGCCCTGCTGTTCGTCGGATGGGAAGGCGTCGGCCTGTGCAGCTACCTGCTCATCGGTTTCTATTTCCTGAGAAAGTCGGCCTCCGACGCGGGCAATAAAGCGTTCATCGTCAATCGCATCGGCGATTTCGGTTTCATGCTGGGAATGTTTCTGCTCTTCCGGACGTTCGGGACGCTGGATTTCGTAACCGTATTCCAAAAGGCTGCGCCGATGCCGCCGGACGCAATGGGGCATCTCGGCGTCTTGACCGTGGCCTGCTTGCTGCTCTTCATGGGAGCCACCGGAAAATCGGCGCAACTCCCGCTCTACGTATGGCTGCCGGACGCCATGGAAGGCCCCACGCCCGTGAGCGCGTTGATCCACGCGGCCACCATGGTCACTGCGGGGGTTTACGTCGTAGCGCGGTCGCATGTGCTTTTCACGCATGCGCCGACCGCCATGCTGGTCGTCGCTATCGTCGGCTGCGCCACAGCGATGTTCGCGGCGACGATTGGCCTTGTGCAGACCGACATCAAAAAGGTTTTGGCTTATTCCACCGTCAGCCAGCTCGGCTATATGTTTCTCGCTTGCGGGGTCGGGGCTTTCTCTGCGGGCATCTTCCATCTGATGACACACGCGTTCTTCAAAGCGCTGCTTTTCCTTGCGGCAGGTAGCGTGATCCACGCCATGGGCGGCGAGCAGGACATGCGCAAGATGGGCGGGCTGAGCAAGAAGATCAAGTGGACGTACATCACCATGCTTACCGCGACTCTTGCCATATCCGGCGCGCCGCTCTTCGCAGGTTTCTTCAGCAAGGACGAGATCCTTCTCTCGGATTTCGTTAGTGGAGAGGGCGGCCCGAACGTCGCACACCTTCTCTATGCAGTCGGTTTGTTCACCGCGCTGCTGACCTCTTTCTATATGTTCCGGCTGATCTTTCTTACCTTCTTTGGCAAGCAGCGCTATGACGAGCATCACGTACACGTGCACGAATCGCCGTGGAGCATGCTTGGCCCCCTCGTGATTCTGGCAGTGCTATCCATTTTCGGAGGGTGGTTTGCCCTTCCGGCGTTCTGGGGTGGCCCGAACTACTTTTCGGATTACCTCGCGCCCGTATTTGGCGGAGGCGAATCTGCGGCGACGGAAGCCGCAGCGCATGCTCTCGAGTGGCCGTTCGCGGGAATTGCGGTTCTCACGGCACTCATCGGTTTCGGCATCGCTTTTTGGCTGTACATCAGCCGGCCAGGCAAGGCCGAGGAATTGGCGAAGTCCATGCGCGGGGCTTACACCACGCTGCTGAACAAATATTACGTGGATGAGTTCTACGCCGCGGCGGTGGTCAAGCCGCTCCTTTGGATTTCAACGAACGTACTTTGGAAAGTCGTCGACGTGATGGGCATCGACGGCGCGGTGAACGGCGTCGCGAGCAGCGCCAAATCGATCGGCGATGAAGTGCGCCACGCGCAATCCGGCAATACGCGCAGTTATGCGGTGTGGGTAGTCATCGGTGCGCTCGTGGTGATTGCGATTATCTTTTTCTGGCCCGCGGCCGGGATAGTCTCTGGGATGGTGCGCTGATGCCCGCCGGACCGCTGCTCTCGATTTTGATCTTCTTGCCGGCGTTTGGAGCGATCGCGCTGCTCTTCTTGCGCAGCGATGACCACGAATGGATACGGCGCCTGGCGTTTTCTGTTTCGCTCGTAGAATTTATTTTCTCGGTTTGGTGGCTCTTGAGCGGCGTGCCGATCAGCGGCGCCGGTTACCACCTTGAGGAGTTTCATAAGTGGATCGCGCTCGGGCCGCATGGGTCTGCGTCCGAAACTTTCATCAACTATCATCTCGGCGCGGACGGCATCAGCATGTTCCTGGTTATCCTGACGACGTTTCTCACCGTCGTCTCTATCCTGTGTTCCTGGAATAGCATTCAGAAGCGCGCGAAGGAATTCTTCATCGCCATTCTGTTTCTCGAAGTCGGTGTCGTGGGCGTGTTCCTTTCGCTCGACCTCTTCCTGTTCTTTCTCTTCTGGGAAGTCATGCTGATTCCGATGTATCTCCTCATCGGCATTTGGGGACACGAGCGCCGCATTTACGCCGCCATAAAATTCATTCTCTATACGATGGCCGGCTCGATCCTGATGCTGGTCGGCATTCTGTGGCTCTACAACGCCACGGGCACGTTCGATCTGCCATCCATCCAGCAGGCGCTGCAAAAGGGAATTCTTGTTCTGCCGCCGCAGACGGAAACGCTTCTCTTCCTCGCGTTCTTCGTGGCTTTCGCCATTAAAGTTCCGCTCTTCCCGTTCCACACCTGGCTGCCCGACGCGCACGTGGAAGCGCCCACGGCGGGCTCCGTGATGCTGGCTGGCGTGCTCCTGAAGATGGGCACGTACGGCATGATTCGCTTCTGCCTGCCGCTGTTTCCCGTGGCGTCGAAGAAGTTCGCTACGCCCATCGCGGTGCTGGCGATCATCGGCATTATTTATGGCGCGCTTGTGGCGCTTGTGCAGCCCAACTTGAAAAAGCTCGTCGCGTATTCGAGCGTCAGTCATCTTGGATTTGTGGTGCTGGGTATTTTTGCCTTCCACATTGTTTCCATGCAAGGGGCGGTCTTCCAGATGCTCGCCCACGGCGTCTCGACCGGCGCGCTCTTCTTGGTTGTGGGCATGCTTTACGACCGGCGACACACTTTTGAAATGTCCCAGTTTGGCGGCCTGGCTACGCCCATGCCGCGTTTCGCTGCGTTTTTCTTGTTTGTGGCGTTGTCTTCGCTTGGCTTGCCCATGCTCAATGGGTTCGTCGGCGAATTTCTGATTCTCCTCGGCACGTATCAAGTGCATTGGGGCTGGGCCGCGTGGGCGGCGCTGGGAGTCATTCTCTCGGCCTGCTATTTGCTGTGGTCTTACCAGCGCGTGTTCTATGGCGACGTCACCGTCGAGAAAAACAAGACGCTGCCCGATGTTTCCGTGCGCGAGCGCGTCATTCTCGCGACCATGGCAGTCGTAATTCTTTGGATGGGAATCGGCTCGACGTTCATCACGCGCCGGACGGCGACGGCAAGCCAGTCGGTGCTCGACCAGATGGCGCGGCCTCCGCAAGCGTTTGACGCGCAGTCGCCGACGAAACCTTTGCCGCAGCCGCAAGTAAGCCAGCAACCGAGCAGCCCGGCGGCTATTGCCCCACAAAAGCAAAACTCACTCGAAAGGCTCGGAACCCGCTAAATGTCCGCGTTCCCCAGCACCGCAGACTTGCTTCGCGTCCTGCCCGAACTGATTTGGTGCGGCTTTGGCGCGCTTCTGATGCTGCTCCAGCCGTTCGTCAGTAGCCGCCGCGCTCTCACCACGGTCGCCGTCATCGGAGCGCTCCTCGGCATCTGCGGCAACTTTTATGCGGTGCACAATCCGGGCCCCGCGTTTGCTGGACTTGTTGCTGCCGATCCTTTCAGCATTTTCTTCAGCCATCTTGTCGGCCTCGTCGCTGTCCTGGTGATTCTGGCGGCGGGACCTTATCTCGAGCGCGAAGGCCTGGCCGACGCGGAGTTCTATGCCCTCGTGCTTTTCGCCACGGCCGGAATGGGGGTGCTCGCCTCGGCCCAGGAGCTGCTCACCGCCTTCATTGGCCTCGAGCTGAGCTCCATCTCGAGCTATATCCTCGCCGGATACCGACGCGATTCGCTGAAGTCCAGCGAATCTTCGATGAAGTATTTCCTGCTCGGTTCTTTTGCTACGGCCTTTTTTCTGTATGGCATCGCGCTCGTCTACGGCGTCACTGGCACAACGAATCTGCTGAAAATGGATGCCGCCGGCCCCACGAGCAACCTCATGAAACTTGGGCTGGCGCTCATTCTTATCGGCCTGGGCTTCAAAGTCGCCGCCGCACCGTTCCAGATTTGGACGCCGGACGTTTATGAAGGCGCGCCCACTCCCGTCACGGCGCTTTTTTCCGCGGGACCGAAAGCCGCGGCTTTTGCCCTGCTGCTGCGGATCTTTGCCGACGTTCCGGCGGCCACGCAATTCTGGTTCTGGGCGTTCTGGATTCTTGCGGTGGCCACCATGTTCGCGGGGAATCTTGGCGCGCTGCTGCAGACCAACGTCAAGCGGCTGCTGGCCTATAGCTCGATTGCGCATGCAGGCTACATCCTGGTGGCTTTTGCCGCGGTCACGACGCTTACTAAAGACACCGAAATCGGCGCTGCCCCCGCTTACGCCGCAGTGCTCTTTTATCTGCTCACCTACGCGCTGGTGAAAGTCGGTGCGTTCACCATCGTTTCGCAGTTCGGCGGCGCGGGGGAAAAGCACCTTCAGCTCGATGATTTTGCCGGCCTCGCCGAGCGCCAGCCGTGGGTGGCGGCGGTCTTCTCTCTATTTTTGCTTTCGCTGCTCGGACTTCCGGTCACCGCCGGATTCCTCGGCAAATTCTACATTTTCAAGGCCGCTATCGATTCGCATCTCATTTGGCTGGCCGTGCTCATGGCCATCAACAGCGTCATCGGTGCTTACTACTACATCCGCGTCATCGTGGTGATGTACATGCGCGAACCCAGCGCGGAAATCGCGGCGACAGCGCCCGCCCGCTTTCCCCTGTCGGTTAACGTCGTTCTATTCATTACGGCCGCCAGCGCCGTTTACTTCGGACTCTTTCCCAGCAAAATTCTGAACTACCTGCTCCAGTCGAATCTCATCAATCATTAGGTCGGCCGATCCTTACGCGACGCGGACAGCGTGTCGTCCCGGCTATTTCGTAGTCTCCCTGAAATGAAAAAGGCCCGCTGGCTTGCGCCCGCGGGCCAGGGAAACTCTTGAATGTTTCGTATTAGACCTTGACGAAGACCACCAGCAGCGTGAAGAGCGCCAGCGTCTCGACGAACACCAAGCCAAGGATCATGGCCGCGCGAATCACGCCCGCAGCCGCCGGATTGCGCGCGATGCCTTCGCAGGCTGCCGCTCCGACTCTTCCCTGCCCCATGCCGCATCCGAACGCCGCGATGCCCATGCCGAACGCCGCGGCGATGGCCAGAAGGCCTTTGCCGCCGCCAGCCGCTGCCTGGTCTCCGCCCTGCGCAAACGCCGCCGGAGCGAGAACCAGCACTGTTGCCGCCATCATTGCCAGATACTTCAGTTTCATCATCACTTCCTCCTTAGAATTGCCGCCAGGAGGTGGTTCCCGGACACCGAGCAGCCGGGCTCACGCTGAAACGGCCGAAAAATCGAAGCCATGCGCCAGAGGGCGCGGAATTAGTGTTCCTCCGCCGTGGCCATGCCCAGATAAACCGACGGCAGAATCGTGAAGACGTAGGCCTGCACAAAGGAAACAAAGATGTGCAGTCCCAGGAAGAGAATCGGAATCGTCGCAGGAAAAATACCGAGCGCGATGCCGAGCCCGTGTTGTTTTTCCCAGCCCCACAGCGCAACCTGGGCAAAAAGCGCGAGGAACAGTTCGTAGAGCAAATCGCTGGCAAAAATGTTGGCCCAAAGGCGGACGGTCAGCGACAGCAGGCGCGCGCACGTGCTGATGATCTCGACGGGAAAAATTAACAGCCAGAGCCCCCAGTGCACGCCGCCGGTGAACTGCTTCAAATAGCCCAGGATCCCGTGCTTGCGGATTCCCTTCCAATTGAAATACAGGAAAACCAGGATTGCGCCGGCAAGCGGGACGCTCTTGTCCGAGGTCGGCGGATTGAGAACCGTTGGAATAGCGCCGAAAAGATTGCCAATCAGCACGAAGAGGGCAATAGACCCGACCATGTAGAGATACTGATCGGCGTCGTGGCCGGCGTTTTCCCGGAGAATGTCGCGAAGCCCGAATCCTTGCGAATTGGTGATCAACAGTTCGGCGAGCTGCTGCGTTGCGCCCGGCTTCTCGACGGAAAGGCGGGATCGCACCCACAGAGCGAGTAGCGTGCCGATAACGAGCGCCACCACGCTCATCACCACTTGCTCTGGAATGGGCGTTTCCGGATGGCTCGGCGTAATGTGCAGCGCGGTCAGGAGCGCCATCGCCGCATGACCGAGGTACAAGTTCACTATCTTCGTCAGCCAGCTAATCGTGTATTCCATGCCTATCCCAGTGGATGCAAAATTTCGTACAGACTTGCTGCCAGCGTCGCGGCTCCCAGGGCGCACAACCCCGCAATCATGCTTACAAGGGGAACTTTCAGATACTCAAAAATAACATAGACGCAGAGGGCTATCAAGGCGTAGCGGAAGATCATGCGGAACCATGTGCCTAGCGGAACGCGAGGTTTTGCGCGACCTTCCTGGGCCACGGAGGCCGCGACCAGCGCGTCCAAACCGCGCTTCAGCCAGCGAAAATTCAGCCAGGCAAGGACTGCGCCGATCGCCAGGCCCTCAGCCCAGGGCCATTGGCGCAGGATCACGGCGACGAGAGCCCCAGCGGCGCCTAGTAGTAGCGTCAGCCAAGCGATGCGCCGCTCCGTGCGGGCATAAACGGCTGTTTGCGCTGAGCCGTTCGGGGCAATAGCGGAATGTTCAGCCTTTTCCATCGCCATTCCCCGGCAATCGTCGGAGGACGTCACGCAGACCTGCGAAAAAACCCAGGCCGCCGAGAATCAGCGTGAAAACGAGTTTTGAGTGCAACCAATGGTCGAGCAGGTAGCCGAGGAACCCACCCACGGCGGTCGCGCCGGCTAGGACGAAGGGCAGCTCCATCGCCATGCCAAATTGCGCGCTGAAATTCTTCGGCTGGGGAGCCGATGGCGGCGGCGAATCCGGCTTTTTGGGATTATCGTCCAAAGGCGTAGCGCGCGATGCGCAGGAATAATTCAGGATACAGCCCCGCCGCGAGCGTGACAAACACGGCAGCGGTCAGCGCCACGGTTTGGCCGCTGCTGATGGCGAGCGTGCGCGTTGCGAGCGGCGCTGCCTCCACGGGTGGTTTTTTTAAGGCGTGCGCTGCAACGCGCCCGTAATAAAAGGCAGCGGCCAGCGCATTGAGGATGGCAAACACCGCAAGCTCGGGGTGTGGCACGGCCATCAAGGCTTTGACGATGGAATATTTCGCCATGAAGCCGCCCGTCGGAGGGATGCCTGCGAGCGACATCATGAATACGAGCAAAAGCAACGCTGCCGCAGGGCTCCGCGAGTAGTACAAGCCGTTCAAATCGCTGAGTTGTGGTGAGGCAGCGGTGCCCTGCTCTAGCACAATCAATATTCCGAATGCTCCGGCGGTCATGAAAACGTAGACGCCCAGGTAGTACAACATGCCGGTAAAGCCAGCCTCGTTTCCTGCGACCAGCCCAAGCAAGAGGAAACCGGTGTGCGCGACGGCGCCGTAGGCGAGTATGCGCTTCACGCTGGTCTGGCGAAATGCGGCGATGTTTCCCCACAAGAGCGATATAACGGCGGCGCCGCCCCAGACATGAATCCATTTCTCGTGAGCGAAGAGAAACAAAAAAGAAAAGAACCTCAGCAGCAGCGCAAAACCCGCAACTTTCGCGGCGGTGCTCAAATAAGCCGCAACCGGCGTCGGGGCCGACTCGGATAAGCCGGGCGCAGACCAATGCAGCGGCGCCACATCGATCAACAAGAAAGCTCCAATGGCAAGGAGAGCCAGCGCAAGCCCAGTATCCCACATCGTAAGGCCGCCGAACGGGACGCCGTTGTCGAGACGCACCTCGAGGATCGCGCCAATCCGTCCGAGATTTGTCGTATGAAAAATTCCATACAGGAGCAGAAAACCAGCCCCCAGTGCGGCCGAACTGCACGCCCAGAAAAGCGCATATTTTCTCCCCGCCGTCGCCGCGCGTTGTCCGTCGCGCGAAAACCGCGCAAGCGCGTAGCAGCTCAGGCTCATGATCTCCAGCCCGAAGAGCGCAGCGATCAAATCGACGCCCGAAACCATCAGCATCATGCCCGTGCAGGCGAACAAGAGGAGCGCGTAGTACAACCCGCGCTCCTCTTCTTCCAATTCGAGATACCGCACCGAAAGCAAAATGATCAGCGCGGTAGCCGCCAGAAAAAGCGCCGCAAAGAAAAGAAAGAAGGGATCGACCAGAATGCTTTGGTGAAGGCCCAGAAGTCCGGGCGAGGCGGGATTCGCTTCGCGTAGCGCTTCTATTTTCCCGCGCTGCACATACAGCGTAAATGCGCTGAACGCCGTGCCCGCGAGCGCGAGCAAAGCATTCCAGCGCTTCTCGTTCGCGGCAAGCCAGCGGTCGATCACCAGAATCCCGCAGGCAAAAAGGAACAGCTCCATCTCCGGAAGGATGAGCGCCCCGTCTCCGCCGAGGAAGCCGCGTACCGCGTTGATTAGTGTATGGATCATTCAGAAGGACTATGGTTGCAGCCGGGACACGATCACAACGCTCGCTGCGGTTTTTGCGAAAGCTTTGGCGCTACTTTTCAAACAGCAGCTCTCCCGCCCGGTGCGTGGCCTTCACCACGGCTTTGATGAGCGTCACGCGCAGCTTGCCTTCTTCCAGCTCGAGGATCCCGTCAATCGTGCAGCCCGCCGGAGTGGTCACGGAATCTTTGAGCAGCGCAGGATGGTCGCCCGTCTCGAGCACCACGCTCGCCGCGCCCTTCATCATCTGAGCCGCAAGCAGCGTCGAAACATCTCGCGGCAATCCCACTTTCACGCCGGCCTCGGCGAACGACTCCAAAATAATGTACGCGAACGCTGGCCCGCTTGCAGAAAGCCCCGTCACGGCGTCCATGTTTTTCTCGTCCACAACCACGGTGCGGCCCACGGCGTCAAACATCGCGCGCGCGGTCTCGAGGTGTTCGGCTCTGGCGTGTGCCCCGCGGCAAATTCCCGTCATCCCGCAGCCCACCACGGAACACGTGTTGGGCATGGCACGCACCACTGGCACCTTCGCGCCCACGTGCTGCTCGATGTAGCTTGTCGGCACGGAAGCCGCCACGGAAATGACGAGTGTATCTTCGCTAAGCTCCGGAGCGATTTCCTCGAGCACGCTGCCGACGACCTGCGGCTTCACGCCCAACAGCACGATATTCGCGCCGTGCGCGGCTTTGCGATTGTCCGTCGTCGCCGTAACTCCCAGGTCTTTCGCCAGCGCCGCAGCCTTCTCACTATGCTTCACCGTGGCCGTCACGCGCTTGGGAGAGAACAGCTCTTGCCTCAGAAAAGCCCGCAGCAATATCCCGCCGAGCTTTCCAGTCCCCAACACAGCCAGTTTTTTTGTCTTCAGGTCGTCCGTCATGGTCCAAACATTGTTTAATACCCTGCTGGTTGCGTCAACTTGCGTTTTTTCGTTCCGGGCCGAATCGTTTGCCGCGATTAAGATTAAGATATGGCCGTGCTTCCCGCCCCTGAAGATCGCGCACCGGCATCTTCATCGCAGCCGGTATTCATCGTTGCGCCGCACGCGCGGCGAAAAGGCATTCTCGGCACCATGCACCGAGCCATCGGACGTCTGCTCGAAATCATCATCGAGTGGATGGTCATCGTCCTGGGCCGTCGCGTGAGCCGCGCTGAGGCTCCCTGGCTCGTGTGCCCGCTGGGCGATTCGGTAGTCATCGGCGCGGGCATTTACGAGCAAATCGCTCGAGACGAAAACCTGGAGATGCGCATCGTCCCGGACGCCGGTTTGATCGCCACCTTCGAGTCCCTCCGCGGTCCCGCGTTCGATCCTAGCGCTGTTCAGCCGCGTGTCCGCCACTTCTATGAGCACGCCTCGCAGTATCAGCTCGAAGCCTGGAGCGAGGTCGCGCTGGTCGGACGCTTTTTCCTATGGCTGCTCGTGGAGTTCATCAGCCAGCGCATGGACCAGCTAAATTTCCCCCTGTCGCCGCTCGAAATGGCGCGCGGCATGACCAGCCAGGTGATTCAGCTCCGCGAACCCGGCACGGGAAGTTTGGTCTACACCGGCTGGCTGCGCACGCTCAAATCTTCGGGGCTGGTTATGTTCGCAGGAATTTATTCCGTGGCGAGAATTCCCGGAGAACAGAATCCGTGCGTCAAGGTTACGTTTCCCGATCGCGGCAGCGCGAACGTCTACCTTGTTCCGCTGAATCTTCCTGACGGGTCTTTTGGTCTCGATTCTTCAGGCTCAGGTTTCGGCCGGTCCGGATTCTATCGCGTGATCGCGTCGGGCAAGGATCGTCTGCGAGTGAAGAATTTCAAGACGTTGCACGAACGGTTTCGCGTTTACGAAGACAAAGAAGGCGTGCTGCGCACGGACCACAAAATCTCCTTCCTCGGCATGACCATCGTGCGCCTCCACTACAAAATGACGTTGGTGCCCGCGTTGCCAACCGCGAACGAAGAGACTCGCAAAGCTACAATCCCCGCGTCTTGCCGCTAATCCGGTTTTCTTTGATTGTTCTAACGCACCTCGAAAGCGGCTAATCGTGCCGCGCGCCGTTCAGCACATGCACTGCATGCGGCAAAAGGTGCGCCACGGCGTCCAGCGACTCCGCCGCACCCTTAGGGCTACCCGGCAAATTCACAATGAGCGTCTTCGAGCGAACCGCCGCAATTCCCCGCGAAAGTATGGCGGTCGGCGTGCGTTGCGAACCCTTGCGCCGGATTTCTTCACCGATTCCCGGCACGATGCGGTCCGCGACTGCCTCCGTCGACTCCGGCGTGTTGTCGCGCGGACCGAGGCCTGTCCCGCCGGTCGACAAAACCAAGTCCACGCGTCCTGAGTCTGCCAGTTCGCGCAGCTGCTCGCGTATATTCGCAGGATCATCCGAGACGCGCAGCACCGACGTCACTTCCCAGCCCAATCCCCGGCACACCGCGACCACGGCGGGCCCGGAAAGATCCTCGCGTTCCCCTCTGGAAACCGTATCGCTTATAGTGAGCACTGCGACGCGCATCAGGCGGGCTGCTTTGTTTCCACAGGGTCACGGTTGGCTTCGTCCATCAACCGCATCGCTTCCATCAAAAGTCCGGTAGTGTTCCGCGTCGTGGTCGTGCGCGTGGAGGCATTTGCCGCGTTAAAATCAATCTCGAACTCTCCCGCCGTCCAAAGCAACACGCGATAGACCGCGTCATCGCCTTCGACTTTTCCGCTCTTCGCATCACGGCATTGCCCGTTCGCAAAAAACAGCTCGCCCTGTTCGCCATTGTGATTTACCACCAGCCGGCACGATTTCTGTCCCATCTCGAGCGACTGCATCAGGTCGATCATGCTCATCTCTTCGAGACGCCCTTGAATTACGCCGGGCCGCGATGCACGCTTTTGCAATTTCTCGAGGTGGAGCCGGTCGACAACTTTCTTCGCGATGCGCACCAAATCTTTCACGAGAAACGGCTTGGTGACAAAATCTTCTACGCCATCCACCAGCGGCCGCAACCTCTCTTCAATGTCCGCACGGCTGGCCATGAACAAGAACGGAATGTGCCGCGTCGCCTCGCGCCCACGCAACTTCTCAAAAAGCTGCCGTCCATCGAGCCCCGGCATTTTGTAGTCGCAGAGGATTACATCAGGAGCATTATCAATCACTTTCAACAACGCGTCCGCGCCGTCCGCCGCCGTCTCAACCTCGCAAAACGGCTCCATGCCCTTGACGATCAAGTCCCGCACCAGCGGATTGTCGTCCGCCACCAGCAATTTGACCGTTTTTGTGGTCGCCGCGGTCATCGACTCCGATTCCTCGCGCTTTTTTTGCGATTTCCCGCAGCACTCGCTTCCCGAATATAGTCGCCGCTCTTCCCGCCCGTCTTTTTGACGAGAACAATCCCGCTGATTTCCATGCCTTTATCAAGAGCTTTGCACATGTCGTAGACCGTGAGGGCCGCGGCAGTAACGGCGACCAGCGCTTCCATTTCGACCCCGGTTTGAGCGGTCGCCGTAACTTCGGAGCGAACTTCCACGCCATTTTGGCACAGCCGCGCAGTCACATCAATGTGCGTCAGCGGCAAGGGATGACAAAGAGGTATCCACTCCGCCGTCCGCTTTGCCGCTGCAATCCCGGCAATTCGCGCTACTTCCAGCGGGTTCCCCTTGGGATTCCGCAGCCGCTTCACCGCGCGCACCACGGCAGGCGTCATCTTCACAAACCCCTGCGCCACCGCCGTCCGTGACGTCACCGCTTTCTCCGACACGTCCACCATCCTCACTTCACCGCCGCGGCCGTAATGTGACAGCTTGCCCATTCGCTCAATCCGATCTTCTATTCTCTGTCCTCGGAGTCTCTGCAACCTCTGTATAAAATCTTTCTCTTCGTCTGTCTTTACTCCTATAAGCCTTTACTTCATTACTCTCTATCCGGATCAAAGCAAATCCCTTCGCAGCAATACATCGACTCTTTCTCCCGCGGCCAGATCTTCTTCCTGCGCCGGCACCACCACATAACAATTCGCCTTAGTCAGCGCCGCCACGTCCCCCGATCCCTGCCACTTCAAGGCCGTAACCTCCAACTCTGCTCCCTGCCCTTCCAGGCGCGCGGGCAAAAAATGTGTCACTCCCGGTTTCTCGTGCAGTGACTCGCGCAGCCGCGCTTCGACGATCGGCAAATTTCGCGCTTCGGCACCCGCCAGCAAATCCACCGCCGGCGTGACAAACAACTCAAACGTCACCATCGTCGAGACGGGGTTCCCCGGCAGCCCGAACACATACGTCTCCCCGCATTTCCCAAATACGGCGGGCTTACCGGGCCGTATCGCCACCGCGTCAAAATAAAATTCCGCGTCCATCTCCTTCAGCACCTTCTCAACCAAATCGTACTTCCCCATCGATACGCCGCCCGACAAAACCAGCAAATCCTCCTGCAATCCGCGCCGGATTTTCGATGTCAAATCATCCTCGCGGTCCATCGCGTTTCCCAGCAGCACCGGCTTGCCTCCGGCCAGCCGCACCTGCGCCGCCAGCGACACGCTGTTGCTGTTGCGAATCTGGAATCGCCCCGGAATGCTGTCTACCGGCACTATCTCATCGCCAGTCGAAAGAATCGCCACACGCGGTTTTTGTCCGCACTTCAGTTCCGCCGCGCCAACTTGCGCCGCCAGCGCTAGCTGCGCATAACCCAGGCGCATTCCGGGAGTCAGAAGTGTCTGGCCGGCGCGCGCCTCGCTCCCGCGCGGCACAAAGTTCTGTCCAGCAATGGCCGCGCGCTCAAACCGCACTTCATCGCCTTGGCGTTTGGTATGCTCGATCATGACCACGGCGTCCGCGCCAGAAGGCACCGCCGCGCCAGTCATGATTTGCACACAAGTCTCCGCCCACAACTCTTTTGTGACGCGGTCCCCGGCCTTAATCTCTCCCGCACATTTCAGCGAAGCTCCCGCCTTGGCATCCGCCGCAAACACGGCATACCCATCGCGCGTAGCCCGGTTAAACGGCGGATACTCGCGCTCCGTCTTCACTTCTTGCGCCAGCACATACCCCAGCGCATCGCCCACGCGCAGCTGTTCCGTAGCGCGCGGACCTTTCTTCTCCCCAACTTTTTCGATGACTTTCTGGCGTGCTTCTTCGAAGCTCAACATGAGGCAAACTCTTTGACTCTAAACAGTGCCATCTTCGATTCTTCGTCCTTTACTTCCTATACCTCCTCCACTTCCTTTACTTCCTTCATCTACAACCACCGCGCGAGCAATGTGCCCTCTTGCACAATCGTCGCATCCCGCTCTGGCCCGGTTGAAATCATCCCAATCTCCACCTGCAGAAAATCTCCAATAAACCGCAAGTAATCCAACGCTGCCTTCGGCAACTTCGCCCCGTCCTTCACGCCGTATGTCGACTCGCACCATCCCGGAACCGTCTTATATTCCGGCGTGACCTGCTCGTACTCTTCCGCCAGCGCCGGCATCTCCTTCAGCGTCTGCCCCTTGTACTTATATCCCACGCAAACCTGAATCTCGCGCTGCGTATCAAACACGTCCAGCTTCGTCACCACCAGCGAGTCAATCCCATTGATCATCTTCGCGTAGCGCAGGACCATCAAGTCCAGCCAGCCGCATCGCCGAGCCCGGCCCGTCACCGCACCAAACTCTTTCCCGCGCTCGCGCACCTCTTTGGCTTCGAGCTCCGGCATCTCCGTCGGAAACGGCCCGCCCCCCACACGCGTCGTATACGCCTTTGAAATTCCCAGCACATTCTTGATTTTTGTCGGCGGCACACCAACGCCCGTCGTCGCCCCACCAGAAATCGCGCTTGAAGACGTCACATAGGGATATGTCCCATGATCGATGTCCAGCATGGTCCCCTGCGCGCCCTCAAACAATACTGACTTCCCCTCATCTAGCGCGCCATTCACAAGTTCCGCGGTATCGCAAATGTATCCGCGAATTTTCTCCCCCAACTTCAGGGTCGCTTCCACTTCATGCGAAAAATCGACGTCCGCGCCATAAGCGCCTTTTGCCAGCCGGTTCTTTTCGGCCACAACCCGCGCCGCCTTCTTGCGAAACAATTCCGGCTCCAGCAAATCGCACATCCGCAAACCGCGCCGCGCCATCTTATCCTCGTAGGCCGGCCCGATTCCGCGGGAAGTCGTTCCAATTTTGTCCGCCCCGCGCGCGCCTTCCGCCGCTTTATCCAACTCGCGGTGATACGGAAAAATCAAATGCGCGCGATTGCTCACGTGCAATCGCCCCTTCACGTCGATCCCCGTTTTCGCCAGCGTCTCGATCTCCGCCACCAGCGCCGCCGGATCAACGACCACGCCCGTCCCAATCACTGCCTGCTGTTTCGGCCGCAAAATCCCGCAGGGAATCAACTGCAGCACATATCGCTCTTTGCCAATGATGACGGTATGCCCCGCGTTGTGCCCGCCAGCCACGCGCGCAATATAATCAAACGACCCCGCAAGGTAATCCACGACCTTGCCTTTCCCCTCATCGCCCCACTGCGCGCCCACCACCACCACCGATTTCATGCAGGCCCTCTCCTAAGTAGAACAGGCACTCCTGTCTGTTCTCTTTTCGCTCGCCCAGACCACACTTCATCGCTTCAACGATCACACCATTTAAACTGCGTTGGAAAGCACCAAGAAACGGCAGGTTCTTATCGTAAGCTCGCGTTGCCCTCAACGCAAGCAAACAGCCTTTACTTCTTCCGCCTGAAGTATTCTCGAATTTTCCCCAGGCAAATCCAATAGCGCTCCCCTTCAAAATGAATAAGGAAAATTTGCGGCCCCGCAATCGGATGGGAGCTCACGATTGCGACACTACTTGAATCCTTTGCCACGACGTTGTAGCGATAGATCGTTCTATGCCCTTCTAAGTGGGACTGGCAGTGGGTCCGTGTAAACGTTAGCTCTAATTTTCCAAACAAGCTTCTCAGCTTGCGCTTCTTGGAGGTCGGAATATCACGGCGCGCCAGAATTTCGCGCGCGACTCTTTGGGCGTCAGATTTCCAAGTACCTATAAGTCTTGAGTCATACATATAAGCTCCGCTTGGCTGAGTTAGTGCTTGATAGTATAGATTCTATATTGTAGTCTACCTTATAGAAAGAGGATTCTACCCCTATGCCGCTTAGTATTAAAAACCCGGAAACTGAGGAACTTGCCCGCAAGATTTCCAATGAAACGGGCGAGTCTATCACCGATGCGATCACCATCGCTCTACGCGACCGTCTTCAACGTCTGCGTGGACGCCGCCACGCCAAGAATCTAATTCAGGAGGTCGACGACATCCTCCATCGCGTCGACGCTCTTCCAACCCTAGACGACCGCTCCGAAGACGAAATTCTGGGCTACGATTCTCAGGGGCTTCCGCGCTAATGGTGATTGATACCTCCGCCCTGCTCGCCATTTTTCTTGCCGAGCCGGAACGGCAGAGTTTCCTCGAACGAATCCGCCAGGACGGGTCTCGCCTGCTATCTGCACCAAATGCCTTGGAAGCCGCTATTGTGCTGGAAGCTCGTCGCGGCGAAGTTGCAGGGCGTGAGCTGGACCTCTTTGTTCACCGGCTCAATATTGAACTTGTTCCCGTCGATGCGTCCCAGGTCGAGGTTGCTCGCACTGGTTGGCGCAAGTACGGGAAAGGCCGGCATCCGGCCAGCCTGAATTTCGGAGATTGTTTTGCTTATGCGTTGGCAAAGACATCCGGCGAGCCGCTCCTCGCAAAAGGAAACGACTTCCCGAAAACGGACGTTCATTGTCTTTGACAGTTCGCGCCAAACGAACCACTACCTTCGGTTCAGATTTCCCCACTCAATTCGGCATATCTGAAACACTCCACCAAATGATCGTTCACCATCCCCGTGGCCTGCATAAACGCATAGCAAATCGTCGAGCCCACAAACCGAAATCCGCGCTTCTGCAAATCCTTGCTCATCGCATCCGATTCCGCCGTCTTCGCCGGCAATCGTTTGTGCGTTTTCCAGGCGTTCTGCTTCGGCGTACCGCCCGCAAACTGCCAAATATAGGCGTCGAACGATCCAAACTCCTCCCGCACCTTCAAAAACGCCTGCGCATTCGCAATCGTCGCCGCAATTTTCAACTTGTTGCGAATAATCCCCGCATCTTTCAAGAGCTCCCGCACCTTCTTCTTGTCGTATCGCGCGATTTTCTCCGCATCGAACCCGTCAAACACCTCACGATACCTCGCCCGCTTCTTCAAAATCGTGTCCCAACTTAGCCCCGCCTGTGCCCCCTCCAAAATCACAAACTCAAATAGCCGCCGGTCGTCATGCACCGGCACACCCCACTCTTTGTCGTGATAAGGAATATTCAACTCGCTCGTCGCCCAATGGCACCTTTTCAATGTCATTTCGCCCGTCCTGTCACGCGATTCTATCGCACGGCGCGTTCCCTTCGGTCCAATTTGTCCCTTGAATACCCGGAACACCAGAGTTATTGTTAGCTTTGGAAGAAGTTTGGACTGCGGCAGCCCGGCTGCCGCTTTTTTGTTTTGGCCCAGCTTAGCCAGCTTACAGAGCAGGACTCACCGTATCGGGAGCAGAAAAAGATGACCGCCCGTTGCACAGCTTTGGTGCAATCACAAACTCTTTAGAATCAATACTTGCGGATCCGTTCGCAAACACTGATTCTAATCGACTTACGAGAAAGCTAAACCCTTTAGTAACAGCGTTTACAAAAAACAGGGGGAGGAGCCGAATCTGGCTAACTTGGCCGTCGGCTCCTACCTACTCTGCGGCTAAGTTCGGCGCGCCACGAACGTGCTGTTCCCGTAAGTCTTTCTTAGGATCTGGGCGGTCTCAACGGCCGGCCACAGCATGCGGTCGATGACCGACAAAGGCGAGTAAGCCGCGTACTTCAGCCCGCTCGCCATACCCTTCGGCAATTGGCGAAGCCGCCGGAACTCCTTGCTGGTCAGCGGCACGTCTTGAAAGGTGTACGTTCGCCCCAGCAAACGGGTGCGCACCATGTACGTCAGCCAGTTGTTCGGCGCCATTTTGTAAACGTCGCGCCCATTGGCTTCCCTGACCAGCGCGAATCCCGTGCCTTCCAAATAGCGGCCAATCGTTTGCCGCGTGTAAAAGTACAAGTGGCGGGGCACGTCCTCACAGAAAAGATGCCGCGAAGCGGCGCTCTGGAAATTGGGGACCAAAAAAACAAACAAACCACCGGGCTTGAGCACGCGGGCGGCTTTCCGAAAATAGGCCATGGGATTGTGCACGTGCTCAAGAACCGCCCATGCCGTCACGGCGTCGTAAGTCGGTTCGTTCACAAGGATGTCTTGAAACTCTTCCGTATAGACGCGGAAATCTTTGATCTGGTCCGCGGCCGCGGAAACTTCTACGCCTTCCACGTCCCAGCCGCGCGCGATCATGAAGCGCGGAAAGTCTCCTGTCGCGCAACCCACATCCAATAGCTTCCTCGTGCCGCCGCGGCTCTCCAATGCCTGAAGATACGTCGCTTCCGCGGTGAACCGCCGCTGCAGATAACGCTCATTGCTTTTCGTTTGAGGCTTCTCGAAATATTCTGGAGGGTAGTATTTCTGTATCTCGGTAGTCGTCGGCCTCGGATTTAAGAATCCCAGCCCGCACTTGCTGCACTCGACGACGGAAAAGAACTCGTCGCGGAAAAACTTCCTGTCGGGCATTTCGTAGACAACTGAGTATTTTTGCGACCCGCACAGATTGCAGGGAACCGTTTCCAATCGCTCTCCTCAAGCTCATTCAGTCTAACCCAACAATCGACAAACCTCTGCTTCAGGACGCCCACCGTTTGGGGATACCATGGTCGCCGTGCTCCACAGGCTGGTTTGCACCTCGCGCAATTCTGCGCACAAAAAGCAGTGGGCATGCCGTACTCTACAGTACGGCATGCCCCAAAAATCTCGCTAGAACTTTGCTCTGGTTGTCTCGCGACAAATCACTGGGCGACTTGAGCGACGTGCCGGTCCAGCGCCTTGGTGATCTGATCCTTGGGCACCGCGCCTACAATCTGCTCGACCACTTGCCCGTTCTTGAAAACCAGTAGGGTAGGTATTCCGCGAATGTTGTAGCGCCCCGCGGAGTTCATCGCTTCATCAACGTTGAGCTTCATTACCTTAATTTTGCCGGCGTAATCGTGCGCGATCTCTGCCACCGTTGGCGCCAGCATGTGGCAGGGCCGACACCACTCCGCCCAAAAATCGACCATGACGGGCTGCGAGCTGCTTGCCGTCAGCACTTCCGCCTCGAAATTCCCGTCCGTTACAGCTTGGATATTTTCAGCCATGTTGTTTGTCCTCAACAGCTTGCCGCTAGGCCGCTGTCTATCTCTCCTTCGTCAGTTCAATTAGATGTGGCAACACCTAATTGGTTTCGTGATGACTGCCCGGCCCCCCGAAGGGTCAGCGCCGCTTCGTATACTTTCGCATACTCCGCAGCCGGTCCCTTCCAGGAAAAATCCTTCGCCATTCCGTTCAACTGGATGCGCCGCCAGATGCGTTCGTCGGTGCAATGATGCAAAGCCTGTCGAATCGCATACATCATGGCCTTGCCGGAATATTCGGCGAATTTAAAACCTGTCCCCGTGCCATGTTCTAGATCGAACGGTTCGACGGTATCGTCCAGTCCCCCCGTGGCTCTCACAACCGGCACCGTACCATACTTCAAGCTGTAGATCTGATTCAAGCCGCAAGGCTCGTAGCGCGAGGGCATCAGAAACATGTCCGCGCCGGCCTCGATTTTATGCGCAACCGCGTTGTCGTAGGCGATTTTCACGCCGACCCGTCCCGGAAAGGTATTGGCCAGCGCCATGAAAAGTTCCTCATACTTGCGGTCGCCGGAGCCGAGCACAACCAGCGAGACATCTTCTTTCATCAGCTCAAGAGCCTTCTCCGCGATCAGATCGAATCCTTTTTGATCCGCGAATCGCGAGACAATTCCGATCAACGGGCGATTTGCGTATTCGGGCGCAATTCCAAACAATTCCAGCAGCGCCTGCTTGCACACATGTTTTCCGCTCATGTCTTTTGCGGAATATTTCATGGGGATCAGCTTGTCCTTGTCCGGGCTCCATACGGAATAATCCACGCCGTTCAAAATGCCGACAAGGCGATCCGCGCGGCCGCGCACCACGCCGTCGAGTCCCCAGCCAAACTCAGGGGTCTGAATTTCTTGCGCGTATCTCTTGCTGACGGTCGTGAGAAAATCCGAATAGACCAGCCCGCCTTTCAGGAAATTGACGCTGCCATAAAACTCGAGGGCGCCGGGATTGTACAAAGGCAAAGGGATGCCCGCACGCTCAAGAACTTCTTTCGGGAAAAGTCCGTGGTAGCCCATGTTGTGGATGGTGAAAACCACGGGAATGTTTCCCACTGTGGGGTCGTCACCGTAGGATGAACGCAGCAACACGGGGACCAGAGCTGTCTGCCAGTCATGGCAATGAATCACGTCCGCGGGCCAGACATGCTTCACAAGTTCAATTGCCGCGCGGCAGAATTCGCTATAGCGCTCGGCGTTGTCCGGATAATCTCCGGCGCTGGTGCCGTACAAGCTTTCGCGATCGAAATACGCGGGGTCGTCCACAAAAAAATAGCGAACCCCGGAAACTTGCGAGCCATCCACGATCGCGGGAAACCGCAAGCGATTCGCGAGCGGAATCGTGAGGCTGGGCAGCACGAGGGCGCTGGGTTTTGTTCCCCGGTAACGGGGCAACACGACGGCCACTTCGTAGCCCAGCGCGGCCAGGGCTTTTGGCAAGGCCTCGACCACGTCCGCGAGGCCGCCGGTTTTCGAAAATGGCAGGCCTTCCGATGCTACGAAAAGAATTCTCACTCGCTTCTCTTTGCTCGTTTGTTTTGACGCGGTACGCGTCTTTCTCTTCTTCGGCGCATTCACGTGATTGATCGCGCGGTGCGCAACTATTTTACGCTACTGGAGCCCGTTTCGAGCGTCAAGATTGAACCGCGTGGGAAGAACCTTTCGGCACTCTTCCTGCTACACTTTCGGCGCATGGCTCGTCAGCGTCTTGGCCAACATTTTCTTGCGGATGCCGGTTGGCGCGAACAAATTACGCGCGCCATTGGCGTTTCGCCGCATTCAGCTGCGGGACTTAACATTGCGCCAGATCCATCGTATTGCTGGATAGAAGTCGGCGCGGGCCACGGGGAGATGACCGAGCACTTGGCTGGCACTGGCGTGCCAGTCTATGCCATCGAGCTGGATGCGATGCTCCAGGCGAGTCTCCGGCGTCTCGCGAAAAAAAGCTCGAACGTCACTGTCGTTGCCGGCGACGTCTTGGAGACCGAGCTCGCCGACCTCGCGGCTGGCCGGCGCATACGCGTATATGGAAACTTGCCCTACTACATCACCTCGCCGATCCTGCATCATTTCTTTTCGTTCGCGGATCAGATCGAAGAAATTCATGTCGTGATCCAAGAGGAAGTCGCTCTGCGTCTCACTGCAAAACCACAGACCAAGCAATACGGGTATCTCTCCGTTGCCACGCAGCTCTACACTCGGCCGGAATTTGTACTTCACATTCCGCGAGGCGCTTTCAGTCCGCCGCCGAAAGTCGGCTCCGCACTGGTAACACTTCGCCTCCCGGGCGAACGCGCCAAATTGAAACTTGAGGATGAGGAAACTTTTCTCGATTTTGTGAAAATGTGTTTTTCGCAGAAGCGCAAGACGCTGGTGAATAACCTTCGGCCTCTCGCGACCCCGGAGACCGTTCGCGGAATCCTTGCCTCGCAAAGTTTGCGTCATGACGCGCGCGCGGAACAACTTTCCGTCGCGCAATTCGCGGCGCTACATGCCACCCTAACAGACGCTCTCTAACTCTTGTCGCTGTCTTTCTTCTGAGCCGCGATAAGGCGGTCCGGATAATCGCTCATGATCCCGTCCACGCCGGCGGCCATAAGCAGCCGAATGTGCGCCGGATGATTCACTGTCCAGCACACGACTTGCAGGTCTTTCTTGTGGGCTTCCACCATCATTGCCGGCGTGACCAGATCGCCTCGCACGACGATTTGCCGCGCGCCAACATCCATCGCGGCCGTCTGAGGATCGGCAAGCTGCCCGTCATACAAAACTCCGGTCATGAGAGTCGGCTCGATCTTGCGCAACGCTCCCAGGATTGCGGGATCGAAAGAAATCACCACCACTCGCGCGACCTCTCCAGATTCGCGAAGAGCGCCAATCAAAGCGTGTTCCCCGCCCCAGGAGCCGCTGGGCTTCAGCTCCAAATAACAAACGACATCGTTCTTTTTCGCAAATTCCAGAACTTCCTCGAGAGTCGGAATGCGCTCTCCGGCGAACTCGCTTCCGAACCAGGCGCCGGCGTCCAGCCGCCGCAACACCGCGAGCGTTTGATCATGAACTTTCCCCTGGCCATTGGTGGTCCGGTTGACGGTGTCATCATGGATGGCCACAAAATGCGCGTCGCGCGAGAGCTGCAAATCCGTCTCGATAAAAGTGGCTCCCAGAGCCACGGCCTTTTTGAATGCGGCTAGCGTATTTTCCGGGGCATGTCCGGAGGCGCCGCGATGCCCGATGATCAGCACGTCGCTAGTCTCTCTTGAGCGGTCATTCTTCGGCTAGCACTTTCTATTTCACAAAGCCTTGGCCTACGTTCTTCTTATCCTGGGCCGTAGAATCTCGTTTTTGTATGCTAACACCTGCGTGCCTTCAAATGGGGGTGCACCCAATCCCAATAGTTCTCGAATCTAACGAAACGAAGGCTGACTCAACTCTTTTTGGGAGTGGGAACATGAGAAAAGAACTCCGGGCCCTCTTGCTAATAGCACTGTTTGTGGGTTCCGGAACCATGGCATCAAACGTCCAGGCACATCGTTTGCGTGAAGCGGCCGCTCAAAAGGAACCGAAGACAGAATGGCAGCTCATTCGTGAAGTGCACCACGTTTTGGTCATGCTGCCGTACTACTCCGTCTTTGACAACCTGGCGTACCGAGTAGAAGGCGACAAAGTGATCCTGGAGGGGCAGGTGGTGCGACCAACGTTGAAATCTGACGCGGCGGCAGCGGTGAAGAGCATCGAGGGAGTGAGTTCAGTTGTCAACAACCTCGAGGTGCTACCGGTGTCTCCTATGGATTATCAATTGAGGCGCGCCGTTTATCGCGCGATTTATGGAGATACTGTTCTTTCTCGCTACGGATATGAGGCTGTGCCTTCGATTCACATTATCGTGAAAAATGGGAATGTCACGTTGGAAGGTGTGGTCGACAGCGAATCGGATAAAAACCTGGCCAATCTTAGGGCCAGTCAGGTTCCCAATGCTTTTTCGGTGAAGAACAATCTGCGTGTTGTGAGCAGCGGCAAATAAACTTGTCCGAAAACGGTGAAGGGGCTTGTGAAGGGCCCCTTCCCGATTTCACGACGCAGCGGTATTCAAGCTGGCGGCTTCCTGAGCTTGCTCCGCTGAGAGCGGTGCTGCCGGAGCCGTCCGGGCGTTACGACGGAAGGATATTCAGATCGTATTTTTCGCCGCTGAAGAAGACTTGCGCAAGATTCTGGTGTCCATTTTCTCCGGGCTTGAGCGCGTAGCCGTCCTGGTCATTCGACTCGGACTGCGAGACGACTCGAGCGGTTGTGGTGGCTACCGTTTCCCTGCCTTTGAGAATGCTTATTTTCACCTCTGGACCCGAACCGCTCCACTCGACTTTGTAATCGCCCGGGGCCAATTGCTTGCCCTCGACGGTGACGTTTTCATACAAGTGGAGAGATTTCTTGTTGATGTTGGAAGCAAAAACGCTAGCGGACAACAACAAGGAACTTCCGATCAGCAGCGTGGAAAGCCTCGACACTTTCATACACAACTCCCTTTGGTTTTCTCCGCAAGCAAAAGCACGCTAAAACGCGCTCTGCCGTTCGGAGGCACATGAATTCTTACTCCATTAACTTCGATGGTGTGCAGCGGCCAAAGGTTAGTTCTGCGAGCGAAAATTGTTGGGCTGAGATTGGGAAGATTTTTTGCTTCATGCCCGCTTATAAAGAAACGCTCTGGACGTGACCGCACCGCTTGGCTCGCGAAATTGTGTTTCAGAAAGTAGTTGCTCGTACGTAAAATAAGAAGGGGCCCGGCCGGGCCCCTTCTTCACTTTTGGGTGGTTCACGTACTGCGAAACAATGGACCGGCTAGTTCGTGCCGTTGGTGGCGGCCGGGGTTGCGTTCGCGCCGGAAGCCTGGCCGAGTTCGAGATTGAACCTTTCGCCACGGAAGAAAAACTGCTGGACGGATTGGCTCCCGTCTTTTTCCGCTAAAGCCGTGTAGCCGTCTTGTCGATTAGGCGCGCTGACAGAGACAACGCGAGCCGGGGCGGTGGCCACGGTCTTCCTGCCTTTGACGATGTTCACTTCGACGTTGGGTCCGGAGCCTTCCCATTCGACGGTGTAGTTTCCCGGCTTCAATTGCGTGCCTTCAATGGTGACGCTATCCGTCAGATGGAGCGACTCCTTGTTGGTGTTCCCAGCGAAAGCGCTGGCGGTGAGCAACAAAGAACTTCCAAGCAACACGGTGAAGATGTTCGACGCTTTCATATACAACTCCCTTTCCTATTCTCCTGAACGGAAGCCTGAAAAACGTGCCTCGTCCTGCGGAGTCGAGTGATTTAGTAAATCGTTTAATTAGACGGTTTCTGGCTCCGCGCCGTTATATGCGGAAAACGGCAAAATTTTTGTTGAGCGTAGAAGATAATTTCATGGTCGAAGGCGGATAGCCACGGCTTCAGCCGAGTGCATAGCGGCACGCGATACTCCCTGGGGATCATCTTTCACGACGCAAAATAGTGGCTGCGCCGGACTCGGCTGGCGACGATGATCGCTCTCAGCTTTTTGCTGAGCTCGGATTGGAAAATCGGCGCATTCTGTCGGACAATAAAGCTTCAGACGGAATATGAACCCACCTGACGCTAAGGCATCTTCAGAGGGAAACCACGACGCAGTTCCCCGCGAAAAGCTCGTGGCTCTGCGGCTCGCGTTGCTTCGAGTGCACAAGACACTGCTCGATATGGAGCGGCGGGAATATGAACGCATCAATGGGAAAGTCAATGTGGGAGAACTTTTCCGGCTGGTGATCGACCACCAACAGTTCGGATGGCTTCACAACATTTCGGAATTCGTGGTGCGGCTGGACGAGACGCTTGCCGGCGAAAACCCCGTCACGCAGGAAGATGTACGCACGGCCATTTCCCTGGCTCGCAAAATGTTCGCGCCTTCGGAATCGGGCGATGCTTTCCAGAAGAAATATTTTGACGCGATTCAGACGGACCCGGCCGTGGTGATCGACCATGCGGAACTGGCGCGGCTTTTCAACAACGAGCCGCCCGACGTAAGCTCGCCGTAGCCGTGAAACGCTCTTCCTTCAAACTCCGCCGGATAACGCGAAAAGAACTTCCTTGTGACACGCTGGAACTTGCGCGGTTTCTGATCGGAAGGGTCGTGGTTCGCGAATTGCCGGAAGGGCGGCTCAGCGGACGAATTGTGGAAGCGGAAGGTTACCCGCCGGGCGATCCCGCAGGACACCATTTTCGCGGCGAGACACGAAGAAACCGATCGTTATTCTTGCGGCATGGACATGTCTATGTGTATTTCAACTATGGGATGCATTTCATGCTCAACATTTCGAGCGAAAAGGCGGGTGTTGGCGGCGGTGTTTTGATTCGTGCGCTGGAACCGCTCGAAGGAATTGACCTGATGCAGCGTAACCGGGAGAGCGAAGCGTTGCTTGATCTCACGCGCGGACCGGGGCGGTTGGCGGCGGCCCTACGGATTGACAGAAGCCTCGATGGACTTGACCTGTTTTCGCGCGGGCCGCTTTGGCTCGGAGCACTGGTAAATCGACTGCCGGACGGTTCTGGGAGGTCGGGCGCCGCGGAAGGTGCTGTTGCAAGTACCGTGCGGATTGGCATCACTCACGCGGCCGACCAGCCTTTTCGTTTTTACGAACGAGGGAGTCCTTTCGTGAGCGGCCCTAAGCGACTGCTTCTTCCTATTCTAGGCCCAAAGCATCCGAAAAAGTGACCCACGGGAAAATCGCGCAATCCTGATTTTTTTCTCTGGCAGAAATTTTGCGAACGAACTCGTTTAGTCGCCGCAGGCGAATTCGGCTTGAGCGTTCATTTGAAGAAATTTTTCTCTGTGGTTCGGCTTCGTGGGCTTTGGAGCGCGCAGAATTGCAGCGCCAGGGGCTGGGCTACGCCGCTTCTGCCGCATACGATCTTGAAGAGCTTCACGGAGCCTTCGGTGAGCGCGGAAGAGCCGCAGGCGTACCGCCACCGTCGAGATACCCAGGCGAGCGGCAACTTCGTGCGTGGAATATTGCAAAACATCACGAAGCAGGCAGATTTGGCGCAGGTCGGGAGCAAGGCGCGCGATTGCGCCAGTCATCAGGCCGCGCAATTCGCGCCGCGAATATTGCTCTTCGGGATTATCGGTTCGAGCGGCCAGGCGGGCGCCAAAGGTTTCCTCGGGCGTGGCGCCGGGCTCTTCGAGCGAGACGTATTTGCCTTCGCGGCGCTGGCGGATTAAGTCGATGGAGGCGTTTGTGGTGATCCGCGAAATCCAGGCGTGGAGGTCGTCTTTCCCCTCGTCCTGCTGACCCGCAAACTGGCTGAGACGCGAGAAGGCTTTCAGGAGGGCTTCCTGGCGGGCATCCTCGGCGTCGGCAGCGTTGCCGGTCATGCGCAGAGCTCGGCGGTAAAGACCCGGCGCATACGGCTGGATCATTTCGGCGAAGGCTTCGCCGTCCCCGAGGCGGGCGTCGGCCAAGGTTTTCCTCTGGGCGACGCGCAACAGTTCGGCGTTTGATGGTTCAAAGTTGTAGGCGTCTAAGACGACGGTTGCGGCGCTCATGACGTAAATGGCAGCCGCACCTCTAGCGCCACGCATCAAAGTGCCTAAACTATTGAAAATACAATAGTAACGAAAAACTTCAAGGCAGGAGGCGCCTGGGAGACCGTCCGATAGTGGGACGTTTCGTCGCGTTTCCGGTCACAAGAGCTCTTGAGGAGCTGGGGTCACCGTGCCTTAGCCTGACTTCCGCGGTCGAAAGTCAATTTCTCGCTTTTTAGGCAGACAACTCCTGTCGTTTCAATAAAAACTTGCTGAAAGCCGGAAATAGTGACGAATATTTGTAATATTTGTATTGACACAACTCCGTTATATGATATATGTAGTGGCCTGTGTACATCCGCAAAACCACGAAGACCCACAAGGGCAAAACCTACACCAACTTTCTCCTCGTCGAGTCTCAGCAAACCCCCAAGGGTCCCCGCCAGCGCATCCTCTGCTCGCTCGGCGCTCTGGCCCCAGCTCCCCGGGAGCATTGGTTGGATCTGGCTCACCGGCTCGAGGCCGGCTTGCAGGGACAGAGTTCCTTTCCTCCCGCCGAGGTACCCCTCGAGACGCTGGTCAAAAAGGTCCGCCGCGGACGCCCCGCTCCGGCGGAGGAATCGTCCACCATCGCCGTCGATCCGGAGCGCGTGACGATGGAGGAAGCCCGCGAAGCCGGGACCATCCATGCGGCCCATCAGGTGTGGCAACAGTTGGGAGTGCATGAAATTTTACAGCACGCTGGACTGTCCGAGCGAGCCTGTCAGCTCAGTGAAGCGATGACTCTGAACCGTCTGATCTTTCCTCTCTCCGAGCATGCCATGCCGGATTGGATGCGGCGTACGGCGCTGGCCGACATCTTGGGCGTGGATTTCTCCTCGCTGCACGACGATGCTTTGTACCGCAACTTGGATCGACTGTATCCGAACCGTGAGCGGATCGAAACGGAGTTGGCCGAGCGGGAGAAGACGCTGTTTCATCTCGACGACACTTTGTATCTGTACGATTTGACCTCGACTTACTTCGAGGGCCAAGCCGCGAGCAACCCGCAAGCCAAGCGCGGCTACTCGCGGGATAAGCGGCCCGATTGCAAGCAAGTGCTGGTAGGCCTGGTGCTGGACCGCGACGGTTTTCCCAAAGCGCATGAAGTCTTCGACGGCAACCGCCAGGATCGTACGACGGTGGGAGAGATGTTGGATAGTTTGGAGAAGCGCACCGGCTCGAAAGCGGGCGCCACCGTGGTGGTGGATCGCGGCATGGCCTATGAAGAAGACTTGGCTGCGATTCGAGCGCGTGGATTTCACTATCTGGTGGCGGGGCGGCAGCCGGAGCGCAATGCCTGGCTCGGAGAGTTCGAGCCGAGCGACGACTGGGAAGAGGTGCTGCGAGTGCCCTCGCCGCGTAATCCTGCTCAGGAGAAATCGTCGGTGCGCATCAAGCGTCGCCAGCAAGGGGAGGAGGTTTACCTTCTCTGCTTGAGCGAGGGACGCGAAGAGAAGGACCGCGCCATTCGCGAGAGCCACGAGCAGCGCTTGAAGAAAGACTTGGGGAAACTGCAGGCCCGCATCGAGAAAGGCCAGTTGCAAGAGGAGAAAAAGATTCACCAAGCGATCGGCCGGCTCAAGGAGCGTTACCCGCGGGTGGCGCGCTACTACCGCATGGACTATGAAGCCCAGCGCAACACCTTAACCTGGCAAGAGGACGGCGAGAAAAAAAACATCGCTAAAAAGCTGGACGGCGGCTATGTGCTGAAGACCGACCGGCAGGACCTGACCGCGGAGGAGATCTGGCGCACGTACATCTTACTCACGCGCGTGGAGGCCGCCTTCCGGGCGATGAAGAGTCCGTTGCTGGAACGGCCTATCTTCCACCATCTGGAAAAGCGCACGCAAACGCATATCTTCCTCTGTGTCCTGGCCTACCATCTGCTGGTAGCCATCGAGAAGCGCTTCCTGGATCGCGGCGTGCACACCTCCTGGTGGACCTTGCGCGAACAACTCCGCACGCACCAGGTCGTGACGGTGGTGTTGCCGACCAAGGACGGCAAGGTGCTGAAGGTTCGCAAGGGCACGACGCCGGAACCGATGCACCGGGAAATCTATTCGACGCTGCAGATACCGACCGAGGTCATGAAGCCGGTTAAGACTTGGCATGAACCCGCGACATAGTGACGGAATGAAATGGCAACTCCTTGCAAACAAATCAGTTCGCTCCGACGAGCGCGGAAGTTTGGTTAGTTTGCATACCAACTGTTGGACGCGGGCATACGTCTCGCTTGGACTGGCCAACCTCACTCCGTGGGAAGCGTGCGAAACGGCGGATATTCGTTTACTGCGCTGCGGTTCGCTTCGCGTTGGGCGGAAGATTCTCGTAGACGGTGCCGCCTTTCATGACGAAAACGACGCGGCGAGCCGCGGTAACGTCCTGGAGGGGGTTGCCGTCCATGGCGATGATGTCGGCGTCCATCCCCGGCGCGATGGCGCCAATCTTGTCTTGCAGGCCGAGGGACTCTGCGGAGATCGAAGTTGCGGACATGATCGCGGCCATGGGGTCCTGGCCGCCATCGCGCACGCGGGCGATGAATTCTTCATAAGTTTCGTCCGTGCGCACCGGCGACGGCGTCCGTGCCGTATACAATTTTCAGATCTTTGTGCTTCAGAGCTCTCTTGAAAGTCTCCAGGACAATGCCGATGCCCTTCTCCATGAAAGCGAAGCCTTGCTCGTTGTAGTTGCCGATGCCGAGGAATTTTTCCTTGTTTTCGAGATAGTTTTGCAGCACGAGGCCGATGTTGGGGTCGTAGTAAGTTCCGTGCTGAGCCATTAGTGTGAAGACTTCATCGGTTACGTAGGCGCCGTGTTCAATGGAGCTGCAGCCGGCGAGCGTCGCGGCTTTTGCTGATTCGGCCGAGTGCGCGTGGACAATGGTGCGCATCCCAAGCGCTCTTGCTTCGCCACAAGCGGCCTCGAGCTGTTCGTCGGTCATGGTTTGCGTGCCGCCTTCGCGGATGCTTTTTGAGGCGAACAGTTTGATGAAATCCGCGCCTTGTTGTTTTCGTTCGCGAACCAGTTCGCGAAGTTTTTCCGGGGAGCCGCTCTTTTCGTCGAGAGGCTCCAGCGACGTAAGTATTCGCGGGCCGGGAATAATTCCGCGAGCGATGGCGTCGCGGAGATCCTTATCTTGGGGAGAGCCGGGACTTTGGATCGTGGTGAAACCGGCCTGGAGGGTGACGATGGCGTTGTCTGCAGCGTGGAGCATGGCTTGCGCGGGAGGTTCGTCTTTGCCAGCGAGGCGGCCATTATCGAAGTGCCAGTAGATGTGGTCATGCGTGTCAATCCAGCCGGGAGTGACTGTCAGACTGGTCAGGTCGTAGGTGATTGCGTGCGGCGGCGCATCTCCGACGATGCGTGCAATCTTTTCGCCTTCGACGACGATGATCGTGTTGTGAAGAAGTTGGCCTTTGCCGTCGATCACCGTTGCGGCCTTCAGAACGATCGGCCGTTGCTGGGCGACGGCAAATCCCATGCCTAGAGGCGCCGTGAGAAGCGCCAAAGCGAGCGCGATTCTTAAAACCAGCACCATTTGAGCTCCTTTACAACTGGTTGGGGCACATCTTACCCCTTGAGCAGGCTTTTGTGTTGACGCCCGTCTCGCAACCTGCCCGTTCTTAGCCACTGAAAATGGAATTTGAGACGCCAAAATGTGCGGTGCGTACTTGAAGCTACTCAGCCATTCTTGAGCGGCTGGACATGAGCGGCGAGCCACTCTCGGAAAAGGCCAATGGAAACACTCGATTGCCGATGGAATCCATGATGAATTTGACGCTGCCAGCGGCTCAAGCTCCAAGAAATGACCGTTGACACGAGAAACGTATCCGTTGCGGCAAGGCAGATCTCTTGTTGACATCGAGAAAAGCGTGGTTGTTTGCGAGCGATTCCATGAGGGCGAGGCTGCGTGGAACAGGTCGAAGTAATAGCCGTTTGGGGGCGAAAAATGGCCGCTTCAAGCAGGCCTTTATCGCAAGCCATGGATGCCGCCAAATCGTCGATCAACTGACGAAGCATTCGATCGCCTCAGCGAAGTCAGGTAAACAAACCGAGGCGAGAATTCCTTTTCGGCGGACATGCGGCTTACTTCGCGAGGAACAGGAAGCTTGAGGATTTTGTCGGTGGAGCGTCGGAAATGGCTCATGATTTCCGGCCGAACCGTGCTTTGAGAAGGAACTACGAATTGAATGTAATGTTCCAGCGCCTCCTCAAGAAGAAAGCGGCTGCATTGACCTTTTCCTTGGCGAGCGCGGAAAGCTGGCGATAAAGGCGCGCAAACATTTCCAAGCACTTTTTCGTAGCGCTTGGCCACGTGCTTGCCGCTTTAAAACGATCTTACGCGCGTGAGCTACAGAAGTCTAGAGAATTCTAGAGTTCTCTCTATATTCTTGATTGCTTGCTCATTGAGTTCAAAGGGAAGCTCGGGCGTTGGCCCAGACAGTCCGGGTCACTCGCTTGCGGGAGTGATGACGACGCTTCGGAACTGAACATGCCCTTTTTCGCTGCCCTGAAGGTAGATTGGGCCGGGAAGGGCTTCGTGGCTATCGAGGGCGCCGCCGGTGATACCGGGGATTTCCTTGTTGTCGATGACGGTTTGGCCGTCGTGGACGAGAGTGATGCGGCGGCCGAACAGCGTGATGTCGTAGGTTTGCCAAACGTCAGGCGTGCGCGGAAGCTCCGGCTCCGGAGCGATGAAACCGTAGATGCTGCCAATGCGGCGATTGGGCGGGTCGGTGATGGAGTCGGTTTCCACCTGGACTTCGTAGCGGCCGCGCAAATAGACGCCGCTGTTGGATTCCGGACCGCAGTTGAATTCGACGTGCAGCTTGAAGTCTTCGAACTTGGAGTCGTTGATAAGTTCCGGCCCATTGCCTGGAGTGACAAGCGCGCCGTTTTCGACTTTCCAAACCGGCGAAGCGCCGGGGGTGGATTCGTGCCAGCCCCTTAAATCCTTGCCGTTGAAGAGTGCAATGGCCGTTCCCCACTTTGGCGTGCCGATACGTCTGAGAGATGGCGCTCTGCGGCCAGTCCATTCCCAGGTCTTGCCGTCGGGACCATTCAACGTGCCGGAAAGAATTCTCCCCTTTAGCGTTCCTTCGAAAACCAAATCGGTTTTACTGCTCTCTTCTTCTTTGGGAGACACGAACTTCAGCTGGCCCTTCGTAAACTCGGCGCTCGGCAACGGGCGCGCATTTCCCCAGCGGCCCACCATTTCGGCTTTAAGTTGGCCATTTTCGTCGCGCAATTCGAGCCAGGAGGGATATTCATGGCTTCCCGCCGTAAGCGTCAAGTCCCAACGGCCAAGATAGGCGGTGACCGGCTCCGAGGAAGAGCCGCTTTTCGAGTTCTCGCCACGGGAGTACGAAGTAAAGGACAGCAAGGCAAATGCCACGAGCACATACAGTATTTTGGGAAATCTCATGAGTCTGATGAAAGCCTCTCCTTTGCTCGTGTTTATGACGTGCGGGCTAAATCCATCCTCAGTCATCCCCTTCGAGGTATTCTTCCGGAACATCGTCTTCCGGGACTTCGTGGGTGCGTACTTCGCCTTCATCGGCATCCGGAACGTCTTCGACGCCCTTGACGACCTCGGCCTCGAACGCATTGCCTTCTTCGAGCAATTCATCGACGCTCTCGGAATCCGCGCCTCCGCGGTTCGACAAACCCTGCAAATCGCCAGACTGTCCGCCCGAGCGCGCGCCCAAGCCCTTGGGCTCGAACACGACGGAGTCCACGTCTTCGCGCTTGCCACGCACGCGAGGTTTCCTCGAAGCAGTTTTATGTTTTGAAGTTGCGGGTGCGGAAGCATTCTTCCTTGGAACGGGCTTCTTGGCCTTCGGAGCTTTATTCGCCGCTTTATTCTTGGCCGACAGCTTCCGGGTGATCTTCTTCTTGGATTTGATGGGTTTCTTCTTTTTGGTCTTGGTTGCCATGCAGGGAGTCTACCACCGACCGGGGGAATCTTGGGAGATGCGAGAAGTTCTTACCGGATCCGTGACGTTCTTGCCGGAAGACGAACGGAATACGGGCCGGTGGCAGTTTGTCGGGCCAGGCACTGAGTGGTACGGCTTGCAATGAGGAGTGACAACCTCTAGTCTGCTTGAGCTGAGCCAACGAAAGGGTCAAATTTCTTGCCGGAACTCACTCCCCAACTTCTCGTCTACGGATTCATCTGGTATGTAGCATTTCTCTTCTCGACGACGTGCCACGAGGCCGCCCACGCACTGGTTGCCAAAATGGGAGGCGACGAAACAGCGGCGCTGGGCGGACAGATCTCGCTGAATCCGGTGCCGCACATGCGGCGCGAACCCTGGGGCATGATTGTGATTCCTCTGCTTTCGTTCGTGGCCATGCATGCCATGTTTGGATGGGCGAGCGCGCCGTTCGACCCGCTGTGGGAGCGGCGGCATCCGCGGCGTTCGGCGTGGATGGCCATGGCGGGACCGGCGGCAAATTTTTCGCTGATGCTGATCGCCGTGGCTGGGCTGCACCTCGGGGCCGCGGGAGGGTGGTTTCATCGCGATCCCGTCACACACCATCTGGATTTCGTGGCTACCACGCTTCTCATCTTCTTTTCGTTGAACCTGTTGCTGGGAACATTCAACCTTCTGCCGATTTCCCCTCTCGATGGCAGCACGGCCGTCATGCTGTTCATGAGCGAAGAGACGGCGCAGCGATATTTGGACTGGCTGCGGGGAAATAGCTTGGCGCTGGCGGGACTTATCGTAGGAATCGTCCTTTTTCAGTACATCTACGATCCCATCTACAATTTCGCGAGCAGACTGCTGCTTCCGGTCCATCTGTAGTGCTCCGATCCGGAGCAGTCTGCCAAGACGTGTTGCTTCCGCGAACATTGCCAGGCCGCCTCTGCTGAAATAATCCTTTCATTATCATTAGATTACGCTGCGAGAGGAGTGGTTCTCTGGCTGCATTTCGATGCCTGGGAGGCCATCGATGCTTCGTTGCATGCCCATCCAAGGCAGTCGGCTTTATCCCGTGGAAATCTCCGGATGGGACCATGCGCAAAAATTTTTTGTCGAGCGATGCGACCTCTTCTGGAATGAGGACAGCGGCAAGCACGTGTCGTTCAAACAAGACCTGCCCGATAACGCTGTCCTTTTTGTGCGGCTGCTGCAAACGGGAGAAGCCGACCGGTCGCACCCTGTCGTCTAAGAAGCCGAAGCGGTGGGAAGGACGAAGAGCGGGCTGCACCAGTTCCGCCTCCATAGTATGAGTCCGCAAGTGAAGGAACGGGAGAGCGCGTATGCATAGTTGGCGCGACTGCAGCCATGACGTGGATCACCAGTGAGCAGATGAAGAAATTGTCGAGTTCCGCCCCGAAACGAGACAGTGACCCGAATCGGAATGAGGTGAAAGTCTGTGTTTCGAGTGAATTGGAAGAAATTGTGCTCTCAGCAAGGGGCATTCTTGATTAGATTGTCCATAAAAGGCTGATTTCTCAGGCTTTCCATACATATAGCGATCGCGCGGGATTTGGATGCGCGCGCGGAAGGTGTTCATAGAAGTGAGGTGGGAGGATGGCGCAAAGGTTGCGAGTGTGTTTGGCGTGGCACACGCGTATACCAGGACTATCGAGTTGGCGGCCCCGAGGACCTCGCTCACGCCCTGCATTCTGGACAACGATCCCACCCAATTGGACATGCTTTCCGCAGTGATGGAGGAGATGGGGTATGAAGCCGTCACTACTTCAGACCCGGAAGAGGCTCTGAGCTTGGTGCGGTCGGGGCCGTGCCGGCTGGTGCTGGCGGACGTCAACATGCCGGGGATGAACGGGTACGAATTTCTCGACCGCGCGCTGCGGAACGACCCCGGGATTCACATCATAGTTATGACTGGGGAGTACAAGTTGGAATCGGCGCTGGACGCCATCCGGCGCGGCGCGACGGATTTTCTGCCAAAGCCCATTGACCGCACCCGGTTGAAGAGAACTCTGGACGAAGTGGCGATGCTGTACGACCAGCGGCGAAGGGTGCGGGCGCTGGAAGAGCAGTTGCTCAAGGACCTGGAGTTCCATGGAATCGTGGGAAAAAGCCCGGTCATGTTGGAAGTTTTTGATTTCGCGCGGAAGGTGGCGCGGCATTATACAAACGTTTTGCTGGTGGGCTCGACGGGAACGGGCAAAGAGATCGTGGCGCGGGCGATTCACAATATCAGTCCGGTGAGCCAGCAGAAGCTGGCGATCTGCAACTGTTCCGCGATGGTGGACACGCTGCTGGAGAGCCAGCTCTTCGGGCATGTGCGCGGGTCGTTTACGGGGGCGACGGACACGAGGCCGGGGCTTTTTGAATATGCGAACAACGGGACGGTGTTTCTCGATGAGATTGGCGAGACGTCCCTGCCGATGCAGGCAAAGCTGCTGCGAGTGATCCAGAACCGGGAGATTCAGCGGGTGGGCTCGCCGGAAGTGCGGCAGGTGAATGTGCGGCTGATTGCGGCGACGAACCGGGATCTACGGGCGGAGGTACTGGCGGGGCGGTTCCGGGAGGACCTGTTCTACAGGCTGAGCTCCATTCAAATTCGAGTGCCGTCACTGACGGAGCGCCTCGAAGACATTCCGTTGCTGGTGCACTACTTCCTGAAAAAATACAACGACGTGTACGGAAAGAATATTTCCGGATTGACGCGGCGGGCGCAAACAGTGCTGCTGCAGCATGCCTGGCCGGGAAACGTGCGGGAACTGGAAAACGTGATTGCTACGGCCGCGATTACGGCGACTGGGGATTTTATCGACCTCGCGGACTTGCCGGAGCATTTGCAGCAGCGGGGTCCGCGAAGAGCTGAGGGAGATGACTGGAGGCCGTTGTCGCTGGACGAGGTGCGCAAATTGCATATCCAGCGAGTGCTCGAGTTGTGCCAGGGAAACCGGTTACGGGCGGCACAGGTTTTGGGAATCGGCCGGACAAGCCTGTACCGCTATCTGAAACGGGACGGCCACGAAGTGCGCTCGCGGGAAAAAAGCGGCGGGGCCGCGGCCTGAGCTTTTCCACCATTCAATCTGGGTTTATCGGAGAAAAGGACTTCATGCGGCCGCTTACCTAAGCGCGGGTGTGTTCCTCGAAGGCACAGTGTCTCGCCTTGATGCATGGCTTCTTTTCGCGGAGATTTGTAAAACATGGAAAACGCAGGGTTTGCAGATCCATCGTTTGGCAAGCATCCTGCACATTTGACGGGTGCACAAAAACACCACAAGCAAAGAGTTGCGTCGGGAAACGGAAAAAGCGGATGAATGACAAAACAAAAATTGTGAAGATTTGCGCGAATGTCGATACCGTGGCCTCGCGCCTGGTTTGCGCAAGATGGCTCCCACCAACCGTAGTTCGGCAGCGTACTCCCCAAACCACCAGCCAGAACCCCCAAGAGCGCCGCACATCTCTCCTCTGAGGGGATTGCGGCGCTCCTTTCCTTCGGCTCTGCCAGCCTCAAACGAAGCACGCGAAGCAGTTGACTGACCTGGCTGAGGACGTTCCTTCACTTTCCGGCGCGTTCCGGTTGATTCGGCGGCACGGCCACGGTGCAGCGGCTGAATCTCAAGTACGAATTTGCCTCCTTTAATTCGTATGGACTCGCCTACAGGCTATCCGTATTAAGCCGGTTTGACATCACATTACAATCCGTATTGAATTGGTGCTCCAATCTCCTTCTTCGAAAGGGACCTGCCCATGCGCAAGAACATGTTCTTCAGCCTTCTTCTACTCCTCCTGGCCGGTGCCCCAGCCCTGCGCGCGCAGGTTTCCGCGAGCCTGGCAGGCGTGATCACGGATCCGTCCGGCGCCCGTATTGCGGGCGCCTCGATCACGGTCACGAATGTCGAAACCGGAGCGGCGCGCGCTTCCGTAACGGACGACGCGGGGCGTTACGAGGTCCTTGCATTGCCTGTCGGCGAATACAAAATCAGCGTGTCGAAGGCGGGATTCCAGGAACAGACGCGCGGCGGAATCCATCTTGCAGTGGTACAAGAGGCGGAAGTGGATTTGAGTTTGCACGTGGGAACCGAGAGACAGCAGGTGCTGGTGAAGGAAGAGGTGCCCATGGTCAGCACGACGACGAGCGATATTTCCGGGCTGGTGGGAGAACGGCAAGTCAAAGAGCTTCCCTTGAATGGGCGAAGCTATGATCTGCTGCTGACGCTAAATCCCGGCATCGTGAACTTCACTTCGCAAAAGACGGGCGGGACGGGGATTTCGAATTCCACAACAGCCAACAACTTCTCGGTTTCCGGCAACCGGCCACAGCAGAACATCTTTTTGTTGAATGGAGTGGAATATTCGGGCGCGGCGGAGAACAACATGCAGCCGGGCGGAACGAGCGGCATGCTGCTGGGCGTGGAGGCGGTGCGCGAATTCAACGTCGAGCGCGACACGTACGGCGCCGAGTTGGGCAAACACCCGGGCGGCCAGGTGATTATCGTCACGCAATCGGGAAGCAACCAGTGGCATGGCTCGGCGTTCGAGTTCTTGCGCAACAATGCGCTCGACGCGCCGAACTATTTCGATCAGGGTTCGGCGCCGCCATTTCAGCGCAACCAGTTCGGTGTCGCGGGAGGCGGGCCGATCCAGACGGACAAGACCTTTGTCTTCGCCAACTATGAGGGCTTCCGGCAAAACCTGCACCAGACTTCCGCGGCTTTCGTTCCGGATGCAACTTCGCGGGCCAACGCGGTTGCCAGCGTCCAGCCACTTCTGAATCTGTGGCCCACGGCGCCTGCTGGAGCTCCGGATTTCAACGGTATCGCCGAAGTGTTCAGCAGCCCGTTGCAGACGATTCGCGAAGATTTTGGAACCGTACGGGTGGACCACAATTTTTCGGAGAAGGACACACTCGCCGCCGTCTATACCATCGATGACGGACGAGACGTAACGGCGACTCCCGCGAATCCTTACAGCACGGACATTCTGAACCTGCGGGAGCAAGTGCTGAGCCTCGAGGAGACGCATGTTTTTTCGCCGGCACTGCTGAACACGTCGCGGTTCGGGTATACCCGGGCCGGGTACTATTTTACGGGCGAGCCGACGCCGGGCACACCGGCAGCTACGGTTCCAGGTTTTCTGACGGGCTTGCCGGTGGGGGCAGTTGTCGTCGGCGGAAGCGCCGCGTCGAATCCACAAGCGCAAGTAGGATTGGCGGGCAGCAATAACGGCAGTAACCTGAGCGTTCACCGGAATCTCTACACCATCGAGGATCGCGCCACGCTGACGCGCGGGCGTCATCAACTGAGCTTTGGTGTGTGGTTGCAGCCGTTCCAGTCGAACGAGACGCTGGCGCTCAGCCAATACGGGCAAGCGACGTTCGCCAGCTTGACGACATTTCTGCAGGGCACGACAAGCTCTTTTCTCTATGATCCCGCGCCGACGGAGATGAATTGGCGTTCCCTTTTCGGGGCGTGGTACGCCGAGGACGTCATCCGCGTTGGAAGGAAGCTGACCCTTTCACTGGGCTACCGGCAGGAATTCTCGACAGGCTGGAACGAAGCGCACGGCCGCGCGTCGAATTACACCTTTACGGATGGCATCATTTCGGCGCAGCCGCGAGTTGGCAATTCCGTCTTCACCACAAACCACGCGACGTTTCTGCCGCAACCGCGCATCGGCGCGGCGTGGAGCCCGTTCAGCTCGAAAACAGTTTTTCGCGCGGGTTTCGGGATGTACAACGATTTGCAGGACGCGCTGGGCTATCGCACGGACCAGAACGCGCCGTACAACCCGAGCTACAGCATTGCCTCGCTGCCGGTTTCCAGTCTGCCTTTAAATCCGGCAGCGCCCGTGCCTGCGGCGGCCAAGCTGGTGCCGGGCGGAGTGCAACCCGACATGCGGACGCCAACGCTGATTTCATGGTCGCTTCGTGTCGAGCAACAAATTTCTCCCAACACGTCTCTGACCGTCGGTTATGTGGGATCGCACGGCTACCACGAAATGGTTGGTGTCGATGCTAACGTGCCAACTCCAGTGATTTGCCCTGCTTCGCCATGCCCAGCGGTTTTCCCAACATACAACCCGGCGCTACCGACTTCGGCTACCAACTCTCCCACGATCGGCTTCCCGATTGGCTCGCCTCTCGCTGGAGCCGCCGTGCCAGCGGGGGCTTATTACATACCGTCTGGCACGCCAAAGCCTACGCCCTCTCTGGCCAATACATGGACGTGGTTATCGGAGGGCGTCAGCACCTACAACGCCCTGCAAGTGGACGTGACGCGCCGCATCAGCCAGGGCCTTTCCGTGCGCGGAGTCTATACGTGGTCGAAAACGCTGGATGACGGCGATTCTCTCAATCAAACGACAGCGGGGAATGCACCCGGACTGGTTTCGAATCCCTTCGATTTGGCCGCGGACAAGGGCCTCGCGACGTTTAATGTGAGCAATATCGGTGTCATCAACGCAATCTATGAACTTCCGTTCGGCACGGGCAAGCCGTATGCAAACGATCTAAACGGCTGGAAGAACTACTTGGTGGGTGGCTGGTCGGTCGCCAGCGTTATCACCGCGCAATCCGGCTTTCCGTTTACGCCGCAGCTCAGCTACAACCCGTCGAATTCCGGCGACACGCGAAACCCTGTGAGACCGTTCTTGAATCCGAACTTCAAGGGCAGCGTGGTTACCGGAAATCCCGGCCAGTGGTTTAACCCCGCCGCGTTTATCGCGCCGCCTTCCGCCAGCGGATTTTGGGGCGACGTGGGCAGGGACACCTACCTCGGCCCGGGGCTCGCGACCTGGGATTTCTCCGTCTTGAAAGACACCCGGATTCGTGAACGCCTGAACTTGCAATTCCGCGCCGAACTTTTCAACATTCTGGACCGCGCTAATTTCAATACCCCCAACCTCATCGTGTTCACGCCGCCGGCGGCCACCAATTTGACTGGTCTTTCCGGCATTGCAGGCGCGATAACGAGCACATCCACCACGGCACGCCAAGTGCAGTTCGGCCTGAAACTTCTCTGGTAGGCCGCTGAAGACGGGTAGGAGCAAGCGAGTCCCTTCCGCCGCACCCGCATATCGCAACCGATAGACCCCCTGAGACCTGGAACCGCGGGGAGCCACGACCTGTGCTCCCTGTCCGGGGAGAATCCCGCGAGAACGCTTTGAGTTTCTGTGGTACTTTGGTACACTGGTACCAAGCGAGGGAAAGCGGCGATGCCAGACGCGAAAAAGTTTGTTGTGGAACGGGTGCAAACCGGCGTGCGCATGGAAAAGCACATTCTCAAGGTGCTCAAAGCCTTCGCGGAGTACCACGATATGACGCTAGGAGATCTCCTCGAGGGAATCGTCCTGCATGCATTTGACGGTAAGTGCCCTTTTGGTGCCGAGAGTCTCCGGCGCATCGGGGACTTGAAGAAATTCTATGGACTCGATTTGGATTCGCGCGCGAGCCATCGCCTGACCGAATCGCGCGCGAGCCACTCCCGAAGAAAGGAAAAGCGCGATAAATGAGGCCTTTCCTGACAACGTATTCCGTCCCGCTTTTACGCTGGACCCTGGGTTTGGCGGTGATCCTCGAGTCTTGGCAGTTTGCCTTCTCGAGTTCGGCCGCTCACTTCTTCGCCAAAACAGGTCTGCCCCTCTGGCTGCGGCCTACTCTCGGTGGCGTCGAACTCGTCGCTGCTGTTTTATTTCTCATTCCGTTCTCAAGGCGTGCCGGCGGATATTCATTACTGCTAGTTTTTGGGCTGGCTGCGCTGATCCATGTATTGCATGGCCAGTACGGCGTGGAAGGACTCTTTGTCTATGCCGCAGCCGTACTTGTGTGTGTGTCGAGTGAAATGAACAGCTCTCTCGGGGCGAGCCATAGCTGAATATGACCGAACAGGAATGGATGGGGCGATTCGAGGAAGCTGCTTTGCCGAACGGGTCATTTCATCATGCTGACCACGTCAAAATGGCTTTCCTATATCTACGCCGCTATCCTCCCATCGAGGCCCTGGAACGCTTTTCTTCCGCTCTGAGCCGGTTCGCGGCAGCGCACGGCAAGCCAGAACTTTACAATGAAACAATCACGTGGGCTTTCCTGCTGCTCATCCGGGAGCGCATGGCTCGGGCAAGTGGCCATCAAGCTTGGGCCGAGTTCTCCGCGGCCAATGCCGATTTGCTGGATTGGAACGATAATATTCTGAAGAGATACTATCGGCCGGAAACGCTCCGCTCCGGACTCGCCCAGCGCGTGTTTCTCTTCCCTGACAAGCTCTAACGCAGCTCGGTCGGGGGCCGCAACAATTTCCGCAAAATAAGTTGCACGTTCTACACGTATCGATTTATTCTCTGTGCCACGCATTCGATCATCATGGCTGTCTCGTTTCTGCCTGGCAGGCGCGGGAGACGAGTTTGTGTATCGGTATCGGCGGCCTCGATTAGGGGCAATCGCATCTGAATAGTAAAGCCCCGAATTGTGCGAGGCAGCAAAGTAAGAATCTTGCTAAGGCGGAAAGTGGCTCGATGAGTCGGTGGGATCCTTCATCAAAAAAGAATGGCGCTCAAGCGCTGCCTGCGAATGCCCAAAGCGATAGGGGGCGTTCCGCCGGCGGCCCGCGGTGGGTCGAGACCGTGCTCCAGGACTTGCGATTTGCGCTGCGCACCATGCGCAAGAGTCCTGCGTTCACGGCAACGGCAATCCTCACGCTAGCTCTTGGCATCGGAGCGAACACCGCCATTTTTCAGTTGCTGGACGCCGTCCGTTTGCGGAGCCTTCCCGTGAAGGATCCAACCTCCTTGGTCCGGGTAGCGCTCAAGGGAGGCCTTCCTCCCGGTTTCGGCTGGTACGATAACGATACCGCGCTTAGCACTGCACTCTGGGAGCAAATCCGAAAACAACGAGGAGCTTTTTCCGGACTATTCGCGTGGCGGAGCGGCCCCTATCCGATCGGACACGGAGACCAAGAGAGGCTGACCGAGGGCCTCTGGGTGAGTGGAGAGATGTTTCCTGTACTCGGGATTGTTCCCGTGCGGGGCCGACTGTTCACACCGGAGGACGACCGGCCGGGTTGCGGCATATTCGGCGCAGTTATTAGCTATGATCTGTGGCAAAGCGAGTTCGGCGGCAAAGACTCTGTCATTGGAAGCACAATTTATATCTACGACCGGCCAACGCAGATCATTGGGGTAACGCCGCGCGGCTTCTTCGGGCTTGATGTTGGGAAGGAATTTGAAGTTGCGCTTCCGACATGCTCGCAGCCTGCTTTTATCCCGGGCGACGGTACTCTACTCAGGCGCGACGTGTTCTGGCTGCAGATCATGGGACGGCTAGCACCGGGCTGGTCGCTCTCGCAGGCCTCGGCGCAACTGGACGCCGCCAGCCCAGGGATATTCGAGGCTACCTTGCCTTCCGGATACGCCAAATCAGTCTTGGACGCTTACCGAAAATTGAGTCTGGCAGCCTATCCTGGCAGAAATGGAATGCAATCGAGGGCTAGTGCTTACGACGATTCGCTGTGGCTGCTGTTGGGAACAACGGGATTGGTGCTGCTAATCGCTTGCGCGAATTTGGCAAATTTGATGCTCGCGAAAGCCAGCACGCGGGAGAAAGAGATGGCGGTGCGCTTGGCCATGGGCGCCACCAGTGGAAGGGTGGTGCAGCAGTTGCTCGTGGAAAGTTTGGTTCTCGCGGCCGCTGGCAGTGTCTTGGGAATCGGCTTAGCCTCCGTGTTCAGCAAAACAGTCGTGAAGTTTCTGAGTACAGACACTAATCCATTCTCTCTGGCGATGACCAATGACTGGAGGGTCCTCTCCTTCACGGCGTTCATGGCCGTATCGACTTGCTTGCTTTTCGGTCTGGCGCCGGCGTTTCGCTCCTCACGAACGGAGCCAGGTTCCGTTTTGAAATCAGGCGGCCGCGGCATGACCGGGGGACGCCGGCGTTTCGCTTTCCAACAGGCGCTGGTGGTTTCACAAATTGCGTTCTCTTTAGTGCTATTGGTTGGCGCGCTCTTATTTGTGCAAAGCTTTTGGAACTTGAGAACGCTGAATCCGGGATTTCGTGAAAACGGAATTTTGCGGCTCTCCCTCAACTTCAGACGGCTTGACCTGCCTCCTGACCGGTACCGGCCATTCAAACACGATATTCTGGAACAAATCCGAGCTATTCCGCTGGTGGAATCCGCAGCCACCTCGACGTATATTCCTCTGGTGGAAGGCAGCTTTTTCTCGCTTGATGTTCGCATAGGCGGAACGCAACAAAGTTCGATGTTCACCTGGGTGAGCCCCGGTTACTTCCGGACTATGCAAATCCCGTTTATTGCGGGCCGCGACTTCAATGATCGCGACACCCTGCAATCGCCACCCGTGGTAATCGTCAACGAAACGTTTGTCCATCGCTTTTTGGGCGATGGCAACCCCTTGGGCAAAACAATTCGCACGGTTGAAGAGCCTCATTATCCGGAATCGGAGTACGAGGTCGTCGGTGTTGTGAAAGATAGCAAGTACGGGGGCCTCCGCGAGGCGGTTCCTCCTTCTGCGTACGTGCCCGCGCAGCAATATGCCGACCCCTACTACTTTGCGAACGTCTTCATTCGATTTTCAGCCTCACCTTCCGCAGTCATTTCGGCGCTTCGAGAGAAACTCGGTCCCCACTACCCGGGAATGAAGGTGGAATATCACATTTACCAGACCGAGATTCTGAACGGGTTGGTGCGAGAGCGCTTGATGGCTTTGCTTTCGGGATTTTTTGGCGCCCTGGCAGCGCTTCTGGCGATGATCGGCCTCTACGGAGTCATCTCCTACATCATTGCTACTCGCAGAAATGAGATCGGGATTCGTATGGCGCTGGGCGCAACTCGGCAGGATGTGATTGGCATTGTGCTCCGGCAAACCTTAGTTCTGCTCGGGCTGGGTGTCGGGATCGGAGTGCTGTTGGCGGTTCTCGCCGCCAGCGGCGCCCGTGCGCTGCTCTTTGGAATGCGGCCCGGCGATCCCTTAACCTTGCTCGAAGCCGCGGCTTTCCTGGCTGCCGTGGCCCTGGCGGCGAGCTACTGGCCTGCTTATAGAGCCACCCGGGTCGAGCCCATGAAGGCGCTGCGTTACGAATGAATCTTATTCATAACGCAATGCCTCAACCGGATCGAGGCGCGAAGCCTTCACGGCAGGATACATCCCAAAAAAGAGGCCGACGCTCATCGAAACGGTCACGGCCAGTACGATTGACCACAACGGAATCGCCGAAGGCAAGCTCGGTATAAAGACATGAATGAGCAGGCTGATGCCGAGGCCGAGCAGCACGCCAATGACTCCGCCAGAACCGGTCAGCACAATCGCTTCCGTCAAGAACTGCGAGATGACATCGCGCCTCCTCGCGCCGATTGCTTTGCGCACTCCGATTTCCCGCGTGCGCTGCGTTACGGACATGAGCATGATGTTCATCACGCCGACGCCTCCGACGAGAAGTCCGATCGAACTCACCACGGAAATTAGCAGCGCAACCGAAGACGTGATCTGGCGGAACTGGTCGGCAATCTCCTTCGCGCTCGAGACGCCAAAGTTGTCCGGCTTGTTGTAAGGCACCTTTCTCCGCCTGCGCAGCACGCCGCGGATCTCGTCTTCCGCCTCGGGCATGCGGCCCGGATAAGCGACGGCGCCGATCATGTTCTCGTCATCCATGGGCCGGTGTTTTTGGTAGGTGCGATAAGGGACGAGTATGACTTTATCGGCGGCCTGGTCTTTTACCAATTGTCCTTTGCGGGCCGCGAGAACGCCGATCACCTCATACGAAACGCCGTCAACCAGGATCGGCTTTCCAAGGGGATCCTCGTCCGGATACAGCGCTTTCGAAAGGTCCGGCCCGATGACCGCCACGTCTGAGCGGTGCAAATTCTCCGCTTCCGTAATGAATCTGCCGCGCTCTGCTCGGGAGTTGAATACTTCCTCATCCTGCGGCAAGACTCCGTGGTAATCCACTCCGGCGACTTCTTTATCCTTGTAGCGCGCGCTCATTAGCGGACGGCCTCCGGGTGAGCCCTCTACAATCTTCGGAATCAGGGCAACCGAGACCGCTTTGACGTCGGGACAGAGTTCGCCGATCGCCTCGGCATCTTCAAGCGTCAGAGGTTTGCGTGATCGTTCCTCCGGACTGAGCCTTCCAGAAGTGTGGATACCTGGGTCGAATTTGAAAATGAAGAGAGTCGTTGGCCCGAAGTCGCTTAAGAACGCGTTTACGTCGTTGTAGACGCCCATCAAGACCGCCACGACCGACAGTAGCGCGGTAATTCCAATGACAACGCCGAGGACAGTCAGAAAAGATCTCATCTTGTTCTCATGCAACGTCGTAAGCGCCATCCGCGCGTTTTCGCCGAGCGTCATCCGCATTTTGTATTACTCACCTGTTAAATCTCCGTCCGAAGCGCTTCGATCGGCTCGAGCATCGCCGCCTTTCGCGCCGGATAAACTCCAAAGAAAATCCCCACCGCGGCGGAAATAAGCTCCGCAATAATCACGGATGACACGGGCACGTGCATTGGAATCGAGGTTGTAGCCATGGCGAGCCCACAGATGCTGTAGGCCAAGAGCACCCCGATGGCACCGCCCATCGCCGTCATGACACACGCTTCGACCAGGAACTGCATCAGGATGTCGTTCCGGCTGGCTCCCAGCGCTTTGCGGATGCCGATCTCCCGCGTTCGTTCGGTGACCGTAGCCAGCATCACATTCATAATCACCACTCCTCCGATCACAAGGAAAACCGAGACCACTCCGACCATGGCCATCGCGATTACGCCAGTCAACTGCTTCCACAGTTGCATGAGAGTCGCGGAATCGATAATCCCGAAGGAGTCGGTCTCATTCGGCCGCAAGTGCCTCCGCGCGCGCATCAAAGCACGAGCTTCATCCTCGGTTCGCTCCATCCAATCTGCGCCCCGGGCTTGCACATTAATCCAGATTCCTGAATACGCTCCATAGATGCTGATGTAGGTCTCGACTGGAATATAAGCGAAATTATCCTGCGACTGCCCCAGGACCGTTCCGATCGCTTTGGCCACTCCCACAACGGTGTACGGCCGTCCGTCCAGCATGACCTCGCGCCCGACCGGATCCAATCCCGGAAACAGCTTCTCGGCTAGATCGGCTCCGATCGTTGTCACCATCGCGCGGCTGTTCTCGTCTCCCTCTGTTATATACCGGCCGTCCGCCACTTCTTGCCCGCTGATGTCGCCCATGCTCGCCGTCACCCCACGGATGCTGGTGTCGTCGATGCTGAGCGGACCGACTCGCGACCTCCCGGAAGCCTGTACTTGTGCTCCGACACGCAGAGGCAGCTTCAGGTTGTCCCGAAGCGCTTCGTAGTCTTCCCAAGTGACAAGCTTATTGCGCCGCGTGGCCTTAACAATCTCTTCCATCTCCGTGATGATGGGAAAGCGCATCACGGTAAACGCATTCGATCCCAGGTTGGCGACCTTATTCGCAATGTACTGATTCACGCCGGAAATCAGCGCGATGATCACAATCAAAGTGGCAACGGAGAGGATGATGCCTAACAACATGAGGAAGGAGCGCAGCTTATGCGCGCGCAGCGTTTCTAGCGCGACGCCGACCGGTTCCCGTAGGGGCACACGCCGCTTCATCCAGACCGCTCCTTATATATAGTTACGCGCTGAGAGCCTGAAAAGTATCGGGCGCCGACACCTTCACAACGTCTTGGATCATTTCCCTGGTTCTCCGAGGCAACCCGTTGCGTTCCATCTTACTGCCAGACCGCCCGGGATGAAACCAGTGGCTTTCGTTTCTTCCATTCCTGCTGAATTGTGATAAGAAAGGGTCGCACGTTGCACCCTCAGACAGCTATCGGCGGCGATTCTGTTCTATCGCGGGTGAGGCGAAACCATGCATGAGCAAGGCTCCGAGCGGCAATCCGCCGCCGTCTGGAAAATGATACTTACCGATGCGCATTTCTGGATCCCCGCTGTCGTTTTGCTCGTAGGACTGCTCGTGCTGCAGTGGATCCGCTGAGCCTTCAAGTGGAAAACTCCGCCACAAATAGGATTTCGCCTTCCCTCGAGTTCTCGCGCCTGCGCAAGCTGCAGCTCGTAGGAATCCTCTGCGGCTTCGGCGCCGGTGCCTGGCTAGGCGCAGCGGAAGCTCCCACGAAACTCGTCAAATTGGGCGTGTCGCCACTCGTTGTTTCGCTTCTGATGGTCCTAGGCGTCTTTCTTGCGCGCTGGAGTCTGCCCGCCCTCATCCGCGGCACTGGTCAATTGAGTGCGGACATTCGCCAAGCACCTCACCTGATCGTCTGGGGAGTTCTTGCTGGCTGCCTCTGGGCCGTCGCCAACACACTTACCATTTTCGCGATTCGCGATATCGGCCTCAGCATGGCTTTTCCCCTATGGAACATCAACAGCCTGCTCGGCATCTTCTGGGGCTATCTTCTCTTCAACGAATTGCGCGACGCCGGCAAAATTCGCTGGCTGGCTGTTCTCGGTGGCGCGTTACTTATGTTTGCTGGAGCTGCCCTGCTCGCCGTTGCTTCCTCCGCGCAAAGCCCCGCCGGGCATCCTTTGCGCGGCATCGTCGCCGCGCTGGCCGCTGGCTTGCTCTGGGGCACCATGTATGTTCCCTACCGCAAAGCCTATCTGACCGGCATGAACCCGCTCTCGTTCATCGCGTTTTTCACTATCGGCGAACTCGGTATGATGGCCGCGCTCGCTGTTGTTTATGGCGGAGGCCCCGCAGCTCTGTGGCGGCAGATCATCGAAGCAAAAGAAGTGCTCTTTTGGCTTATGCTTGGCGGCTTCGTTTGGGTCGTAGGCGATTTATTCCAGCAGTACGCCGCGAAATACATCGGCATCAGTCGCGGAATCCCTCTATCCAACACCAATCAGTTGTGGGGCTTGCTCTGGGGCATCCTAGTCTTTGGAGAATTGCACGGCCGCAGCGCGTCGCTCTACGCGCAAGTCATCGGCGGCTCTCTCTTGACGGCCGCAGGCGCAGGAGCCATCGCCCTTTCCAGCGTTACCGGAAAAGAACACGCCCGCTGGAAGCAAGCCGCAGAGCGCGAAGGCGAGCGCTACAAAGTCGATGCCGATTACGTCCAGGCAGGCCTCTCTGGCAACCAAGCCACCGACACCAGCGGCCAGCCCGCCGTTCCATCCAGAAGAACCTGGCTCGACTGGCTTCTGGTCATCGCCGCCACCGCAATTTTCATCACGCTAGCCGTCCTTGCTCGCACTCCCACTATGGCTTTGAACTGGCCAGCCCTCGTCACTCTCGCAGTCGCCATGCTAATTTTTCTGCTAGCCTGCGGCCTCGCCCTCTGGAGAGTCACGCGCTTCAACTGATGTGCGCTTCCCCATCCCCGCAAACGCTCGCCCCACGCACACTAAACTCTGTAAATTCGGGAAAGCGGGGATGGAAACGGGGTAACCGGGGACAGACGGGACGTTTTCAAATACGTTGTATGAGTTCTGAGCCACGGTGCTGATACCAACGGAAATCGGAAACACTCTGTCGGTCGCCGATTCCGATGCAATGCACTCAGTAGCTCCGTAGCAAAACCGCGCTAGAATTAGAGGAAATGGTCAACTCCCCCGCTAAACTCGTGGGCGCGAACACCTGCCAAGCCAGAACCGTTGACGGCGCACCCTGCAAGAGCCGCATCTCCCCGCACGAAAAGTATTGTTATCATCACTCGCCGGGGGGACTCTGGAATAGGGCTCGCTACCTGCACAAGAACAAGAAAGTGGCCTTCTGGATTTCACTGGTCTCCCTGCCTCTGGCCGTGGCCGGAACTCTAGCAACTTTTTGGTTCGGCTTTCTCATTCTTCCCCGGGAGGCGCAACCAACTGTGCAAATCGCCATCTCTGAATGGCGCCGACACCTATTGCCCATCCCACCGCCAGTGGCCTGGGAAAGATCTCCAAGAGTAACCGCGAAGCCGCCCGACAGGGCGGCGCCGGAAATGCCCACAATAATAAAGATGAATTTTAAGGATTCCCCGCTTCTGACGTCGAAACGTCGCGAACGGATTACGAAGATCCTCGATGACTACTATCGCTACCTAACACGTGACGCGCCGATCTACTATTCTCATATCGTCGTCCCAGCTGATGGACTCGAGAATCCTGATATCCTGCGGGCCGCTTACTCGACTTATGTTTTCGAGACATCCCTAGTTCCTACGGATGGGGGACCATTAGTCCCGATGAACGAGGAGGCCTCATGGGTGTTTTTCTGCTACTACCCATCCAGCTTCAGCGGGAATACGGTTTGTGCTCCTGATGCACCCGCAAGCAAATGGCGATCCGCGCTTTGGGAAATCCGTACAAAATACGGGCAGGTCTATACAGACAAGTTTCTGTATTACACATTCAAAATGTGGAGCACCACACCTAACAAACAGGATAACTTCGATCTCTTTTTTTGGAACAAGTTCGCGGCGGGAGAAACCGTAATAAACAATGATGGCGATAGGTACAACGCAGTATCTAAGATTCTAAAAGAACACGGAATAAGACTCGACTAGGAACCGGGGGACACGCGGTACGTTTTCTGATATTTCGTCCAGCGGCCCAAAGAAGGACCGATTCCATTACTATCTTCCGTTAACCTCGGCCTTCGTAAGTTTCCTTCAGGAACTTGTCGACATCCTCACTCTCTGGCCACGCACCCGTCATCTCCTCGGGATTTTTCAGCGGCCCTACACCCTGCGCTTCAGCCAGTTCCTCCAATGTGGACGTCGCAAAAAACTGTCCCGCCCGCGCCTTTCCTCCATTGGCAGAGCCGCGTTCGACAGCCGTCTTCACTTTCCCCGTCTGCCGCACCCGCCTCTGTGTGGATGCTTTTGCCATCGATCAACCTCCCACTTCGCGCGCCAACAGTTCCATGCTAGCACTGTGGCCCAACCATGTGGCACACCTTTAACCCGAGAGAGCGCACGTGCTTCACCCTTCCGCGCGGCGGGACCTTGGGCCGGAATCCCCCGGAGATGATTGTTGCGCCGCGGGGCAAGACGTGAATATCATGGAAAGAATGAAACAAATCATCCAAGTGCGAGTTTTCCGCGGCGAAAAATTCTACGTCGCCGAATGCTTCGACCTTCCGGTGGTGACAGAGGGAGCAACGCTCGACGAACTGATGAAGAACGTGAAGGAGGCCATCGCACTCCAGTTGGAGGGTGAGAACCCCGCCGATTTCGGACTCGCTCCCAACGCCTCTATCCTGGCCAGCTACGAATTCAAGCCTGAACCGCAAGTGCATGCCGAAGCCTAAAGTATTGTCAGGGCCGGACGTAATCAGAATTCTCTCCTCTTTCGGATTTGCAATTGCTTCGCAGCGTGGCAGCCACATTAAGCTGCGAAGGGTGACTACCGGCGGGATCAGGCAAACACTCACGATTCCCAATCACCGCGAACTGGACCGGGGAACTTTGCTGGGAATCTAAAGACAGGCACTGCGCTACATTCCTGCTGAGCAACTTGCGCCGCTTTTTTATACTAACTGAATGGGAAACCGGTGACAGGAACGTATGAAAAAATGCAGATTCGCGATTTGGACGGAGCCGGCATTCGAGAATTTATTTTATGGCAGGCGTATATGCCACGTTCGGGGTGTCGGGATACATTTCGGGTCAATCCCAAAATGGATCGGATCGATACTTTCACAAGTTTCTGTCCCCGTCGCTCCCGTCGCTCCTCCCCGCCCCTTTCACTCCATGTGTAATTCCAAGATCGTATATAAACAAGTATTACTATTAACATACAGTATCCAAAGTTCTAGTCTGTCCGCATCTTGGTCGTGCAATAATCTTCCGACCACCGCGCGCGACACGAAGGAGTTCATATGAAGAGAGTCCTACTTATTCTAGCAATGGCCGTCACATTCGTCCTTTCATTAGCCTTTTCACCAAGACCTCGTGCTCAGGGTGCGAAGCGCTTTAGAATGGAGTTTGCGCCTGTGCAGACTGGCGCTCCCGTACAACTAGAGTCAGTAAACCACTCGGTGGACTTCCTTTATAACCGGGCGGAAGTCAAAAACGTCTCCAGCGAAACCGTTCGATCCATCACGTTTGGCGTCCTATTACACGACCCCGGTTCGAAAGCAGTGCTCGCTTCAAGCCGGCAGATTTCGACCGACATCAAGCCAGGTCAAACTCGCGTGGTCGACGTCTTGAATTTTACGAGGGACGAAGCGCAGAGGGAAGGCGCCGCCCCACGGTAAATTTGTTCTAAGGGCCGCCGCGGAAATTTATGATCTTGGCGGTTCCCGTCATCATTCCACTGTGCTGCGCGATCGTTTTTGATTCCTCAGCCGACCAGCAGGTCTTCGGCAGCGCAGAGCCTTGCTGCGCGCCGATAGGTGTTCCCTCTGCGGCGCACCAGGAGTCCAGGAAGTAGTGGGTCGTTCCTTTCCCATGACGCCTATTTCACGTGACAGGCGCAAGAGTTCTCGCTCATCCGCAGGTAGTCGAATACCAAACGCACGTTGCGCGTCAGACGTCGCATCTTCTCCGCCACGTTCCCTCGGCCCTTGGATTTGAGCACCCCGATGGCGAAACGACGAAGCCGGGTGATGTTTTCCGGGCCATGGCCGGTGCGGATGCGACTGCGGTCCTCATCATAGTTCCAGTCGATCATGTAGTGGCAACTCTCGATCGCCCAGTGCCCGCGGTTGACCCGCAGCATGTCGGCGGCGGCGAAGAAGTGGGCCACTTTGGCGGCTGAATGTGGGCCGGTGTGGTGGTTACGGTCCGTGGTGTCCCGGTTAGGATCGCGGTCTTGGAGTCTAGGGGCTGGTTGGCAGGATGAGGAACTCCTGGTTTTTTTACGCTAGCTGTTCTCCTTCTTTGGGGCCGTCTACGCGATACGACTTCCCTTGAATCGTGAGGATGATAGCTCGTTCCACGATGCGATCGAGGAAAGCCATGGCGAGAGGGCCATCCGAGAGATAGTCTCCCCATTTCTTGAAGTCCACGTTGGTAGCGAGCGCAGTGGAGCTCTTCTGGTTCCGCAAGTCGATGATCTTATAAAGCAGGTGAGCCGATTGTGGGCTTTCCTCCCGCTCGATTCGGTCGCACCCGAATGCGTCAATAATTAAGAGATCCGGCCGTGCGTAGCGGCGTAGCTTCTCGGGAAGAGTTTTGTCGGCGAGCGAAGCGGTCAGATCGGAGATCAACTCGGCGGAGGTGCGATAGAGGACGCGATATCCATGGACGCAGGCTTTTTGCCCCAGGGCCTGAATGATGTGACTCTTTCCCACTCCGCTCCAACCCACCAGGATCAAATTGGCTCGGCGCCGGATGAAGTCTCCGGTAGCCAGCTCTTCGATCTGCTGGCGGTCGAAGGCCTTGGGATTGAACTTCCAGTTGAAGCCTTCCAAGGATTTGTTCTCGGCGAAGTGTGCTTCCCGGATGCGACGCTGGACCGAACGTTCGCGGCGAGCGTCCGCTTGCTCACCGATGAGCTGATCGAGGAAGTCAAGATTCGAAAGCTTCTCTTTCTCGGCTTTCGCGAGTAGTACATCCAGCGATTCAGGTCGCAGCGGGATACCCAGAGTCGCAAAGTGGCTCAAGCACCGATCACGCAGATTGGTCACCTTTTTGGTCATGGTCGATTTGGTTCTCTCCCTGGTTTTCGTTCTCCGCTTTTTTCAGAAGTTCTTGATAGTCCTCCGTGGGACGCACGGACACGGGAGCCTGCTTGAAGAGTTCCGCCAAGTGTTCGCGCGCCTCGTCCGCAAGCGATTCGGAAGCCAGGTGGGGACGAGCCTGTGCCGCGAGGATCCGTTCGACGGCGGAAAGGGAGAAGGCCCGGTAACGAGCGGCCCTCTCCAGGGCACCCTGGAGATCCTCGCGGCGATAGGTGGAAAGAAGCGCCAGAACTCGCGAGGCTTCCTCTTTCCCGCACCGTCGCGTCTTCACCAGCTGCTCGAAAAACAAGATTCCTTCCGCTCCGAACTCCGCGAAGCGTTGTTTCAGCAGTTCGTACTTTTGCTGAGGATCGCGTCCGGGGGAATGCTCTGGCAGACGGTGCTTCTCTCCGGTGATTGCAGAAGGGTAGAGTTCATGACGGGCGATCTCCGTCACGTCGGGGCCGTAGACGATCAGTTCCTTCTCGGTGATACGGACGGGCAGCAGTTCGCCAATGCGTTGCCAGGGGACCGAGTAGAAGTTCTGGCGATAGGGAACATGTCCTTCACTGTTCACGGTCCGATACACGGTCGCGGCCGTGTCGTAGGCGAGCGCGGGCAAGGGCAGCAGGTGAGGCTTCTCTTCCAAGTACAGATCGAATGGCCGCCGCTTGGTTTCCCGGTGGTTGCGCAGGTCGGCCGTGGTGGCCAGCCAGACGGCGGTCACTTCGTTGAGGTGTTCGAGCGAAGTAAAGGTACGGCCGTTGAGCAGATTTTTTTCTATGTAACCGAAGGGTCTTTCTATTTTCCCTTTCGTTTGGGGATGCCGGGGACGGCAAGCCCAGGGCTTGAAGCCGTAGTGCGTGGCGAAAGACAGGAACCGCGTGTTATAGATGGGCTGTTCCCCGTCGTAGCCCGTTACCACCACCTTCATGTTGTCGTACAAGCAGGTCGTTGCTAGGCCCGCAAGGTATTCGAAGGCCCGGATATGTTCCCGGATGGTGGTGGCAAAGTCTTGCGTCTCGACGAAGCGCACATACTGGCGCCGGGAATAGGACAGGATGTAGCTGAAGGCCTGCACGCGGCGGGTTCCCTCGGCGGTGAAGGCGATGTCGTAGGGGGAATAATCCATTTGCGCCTGCACTCCGGGAGCGGTTTCGAATCGCTGCACGGGCGGCTGGTGCGGTCCAGGCCGGAGCGCCCGCAAGCGGTCGCGCACGATGGTGTAGCCGCCGGAGAATCCCCGATGGCGTAACTCCTCATGGAGTCGCACGGCGGTCAAGTCTGGATAGCGTTCGAGCAGTTGCGCTATGGTCTCCTCGAAAGGATCCAGCCGACTCGCCCGTCGCGCTCGCTTCGACTCCGGCACACCCGCTCGGCGATTTTCATGATCCGCCAATACCTGGGCCACCGTCTTTCGGTTGACTCGCAACATCCGGGCGATGCGGCGCCGCGAAGCGCCCCCGTAGGACAGTCGAACGATCTCGTTACGCGTTTCTTCGTTCATGGGCTCTCCAGTTCGCTGAGCAGGTCGCGACTCAGAGCCGCTACCGATCCGGCATCCTGCGCGAGCTTCCGGAAACGAGGTGACAAAATCGTGCGATCCCCGGGCGTGAGTCCGGTGCGGCCTTGGTGCGCCAGCCACACCTCCATGCGGCCCAGCAGGTCCAGCAAAACTCCCACGCGTTTCCACACCTGGTTTCCGGCTTCGCTCAACCGCGGATCCCGCGTGGCCAGCACTCCACCCTTCCACTGCGCAAGCGCTTCCCGAGGTTTTTCCAGGAGGTACTCTTGCTGGCTACGTCCGGGGCATTGCAACAACAAGTCCACGACGCCGATCAGTTCCGTGCCCGACAGTGCTTCGCGCCGGATGACTTCGAGAACTTCGGTCTGATTGCCTGGCGGCAACCGCACCAGCTGCCGTGCGGCGGTAGGCGACAAAAGCCCGAGGCGCAGTTCGTCCCGCGACTCTGGCCCCAGACGCTCGAGCAGCGCCAGGCGCCGGCACACCCAACTCTTGTGGCGGCCCAACAGCTCCGCTACTTCCACCTGGCTCAGCCCATCCTCGCGAACCAGCGCATGCACGATCCAAGCTTCTTCCAGTTCCCGCGTGCGGCCTCCGGCGCGGTTCAGCCCGTAGATGGCCGCCTTCGCCGCTCGCTCGTCGGCCTCCATGACGCGCGCCGAGAGATGACTCAGCGAGGCCAGCCCGCGTGCCGCTCCCAAGCGTTTGAAGCCGTCGATCAGCTCGTAGTGCCCCTCACGCTGGCACACCACCACTGCGGATAGCTGGCCATAGCGATCGAGAGACCGCGCCATGGCACGTTCCGCTTCCGGCTGATGCAATCGATAGCGTCCGTAGTGTTCGCCGATCTGCGCGCACGGCAGATCCAGCAGACTCTCTGGGGCCCAACGCAACACGAGCGCCCTCCAGGAAATGTACCCATATGAAGAAGAGAGAACGAAGGAACCAAAGCACCGCTCTTTTCGTCCCCTCTTCCTCTTGCGGGCCAGCCGAACCTACGGGAACTTCTCTGTGTGCGTCAATATGTCCAGACGATCTCCGGAAAGATCCACACGATCCCGGATACTTCGCGATACTTCACCAGGTGTGACGCAGCTCCTACCCTGTCCGTGGCTCTCGCCATCGTCGTTCCCGCTCCCAAACGCGCTCCAGCGCACGCCGGCACGCCTTCGAACAGAATCTCTGCCGCGGGGATCGGGAGGTACGCAGGAACTGTTCGTAGCAACCGGGCCGGTCGCAGGAATAATCAAAAAAATTTAGGGCTGATTACCCTCGCCGACTCGTCCGCTGCCTCGCCGGTCGGTTCTTTCCTGTTCCGCACGCGCTCCCGGTAGCGTCGGCTCTGTGCCTTCCGCTTTTCCGTACCCGCCGGCGTGGCCCGGTACTTTTGTTGTGCTTTCCACTCGGACCACTCCCGCGCCTGCTCTCGACACGCGGCACTGCAGTAGCGCTCCGAGGCTTGTTGAGGATGAAAGGGCTGCTCACATCCCTTCAGCAAACACACGCGCGTCCGCGCCCGGCGTGCCGGATGCACGCATCTGCTTGCCTCTTGATTTTGGGGAGCGTCTGTAGGACGTTCAGGAAGGCCCATGGGAGATACAGCTCCCAGAAGCTTATGCCTCGGAGGGGAACTGCTAATTCCTCTCCGGGGCGCAGCAGAATTCGTTCACCGACCGTGGGTCAAGAACATGCCCCACTCGGCGTAAAACACACTCTACCTCAACTCACTCCTCAACCGACTGGCTTACTATCTTCGCCTTCCGCCACCGCCACTGAGCTCTGGCGGTCCGTCCTAAACTGGTCCGCCACAATGGACCACTCTCATTCCGCCGCTGACAACCATCTGAAAAATGCGTGTGGCTCTTAGTTGAGGGTAGTTCTTTAAAGTTTCCCGAACGAACTCCAGGTAGGGATCGGTAATGCAGGGCCGCAGAACCAGATCCCGATGAAACGAGTCGGTCTGTATGGCATGGCGTACAGCGTCGTGGTGAACACCAAGTTGTTCCGCAATGGTGCCGATCTTCCAGTGTTCGGCGTAGAACAAGTGACGAATGTGAGCTTGCGTTTCAAGATTGAGCACCCTATACCTCCATTTCAGGAATACGGATCGATGAATCGTCCCTGTCGGCCACAAACAACGCAGCGAAGCCAACCGGAGAACGCTCGCGGCCTACTCTGGCGCTGAACGGGCGTGGGAGTTGTGGCCTGCAGCAGGATCCTGCAACGGAAAGAGGAACGAAGGGAACCTTGATCCGTCACGCGAGCATGGGTTCGGCGTCGGCGATACTCCCGCTGACGGTCCCGGTGATCGAGTCGTCCTTCGGTGCTTTGTTGGTGGCGGCGGTTGGCGAGGCGCCGCTGTTGTCGATACGCTTGTTGGCGGCACAGCGGGCTGCAGTAGCGCTGTCCACGGTCGCAGTGGCGGCAGATCCAAAACACTTTGCCGCAAGCGCAGCCTCGGCAAAACCGCTGACGTAAAACGAGTTCGCAGCAGACCGCCATCCGCGCCCGCAGGCGGGACTGGACAACGGCCACTGCTCATGGCAGGGTAGAACCGTTTGGTTGGTTTACCCGACGAGGGTGAACGTTTGGGGACCTCGGTCGTTGCTATCGGCCGAGGTCCCTCACTTCCCGCCTTGAGCTAGAAACTTACAACAGATGAATGAAGGATGAGAATTCTGTGCCTACGGCACAGAAGATGACGGATGTTTCTTTATCTATTTTTCGTTCGAAGTTCAAAAAACGCGGATTCAGATGATCGATTACAGTCTCACCAAGTGCTTCGGAGGTGTCGTAGTAAGGCTTAAAACGGCAGCATCGATAGCTTGGCCCTGGGAGACCTTGCTCCTTATAGAATATCATATACATTATCTAGTGGCTATCAAGGCAAAAGTCACAAGCTGTCGGGCTTCCGAATCGCAAGCGCCCTAGCTGTGTTGCATATGGGACAAATACACGTTATGGCCTTAATCCAATTCTGGTAGGGAAATTTATCATTGAGAGGACGGCGCTCATCGAGCTGAACGAGGACATGCGAAATGAAACCCGAAGAAGGTGAAAATCGACTCTGCTTTGAGTGCGTAGGTGAACCTTTCCTTCGCTCCGAGATTGAACGGGACGGTGTCGAGTCGATATGCTCATACTGCAAATTGACAAGAAAGTTATTTTCTATCGAAGAAGTGGCTGACGAGGTCGACCGTGTCATTGCAGAACATTTCTACCAAACAGCCACGGAACCATCTGGCCTCGAATACATCGCGGCTAAGGAAGGCGAAAAGGATTGGGAAAGAGCCGGCCAGCCTGTAATTGAACTCATAGAGGAATTAGCGCGGATCAACCCGGAACCCGCAACGGACCTGCAGAAGGTTTTGTATCATCGCCACTACGATTTCGACTCTGCTCAAATTGGGGAAGAGCTGCAGTACGAAACCGACTCACAATATGCCGAGCGAGATTTCGAGACCGCCGCTGCCCACGCTGAATGGAAGGCGTTCGAAAGGGTGTTGAAAAGTCAGGAGAGGTACTTCAGCAAGACTGCGGAAGACTTTTTGTCACGTATCTTCAACGGAATTGCGGATTACAAAACTCATAGCGGAAACTCCGTGATTGTCGAAGCCGGGCCCGGCAAGCAAATCGCCGCACTATTTCGCGCCCGCGTCTTCCAGTCGGACGAAAGTCTCGTGGAGGCGCTAAAAAGGCCAGATCTGACAATAGGCCCACCACCTAGTCTTGTCGCGACAACCGGCCGCATGAACGCCTACGGAATCTCAGTCTTCTACGGTGCCCTCGATCCAGCGACGGCCCTCGCTGAAATCCGACCTCCCGTCGGGAGTAAGGTCGCAATTGCAAAGTTCGAATTGCTTCGAGAGCTACTCTTGCTCGATGTTCTTGCCATGCGTACCTTGATTGCGGAAGGAAGTTTGTTCGATCCGGCGTTCAAGCGCAACCAAGAGCGGGCATCATTCCTGAAATGGCTGAGTAGACGCATCGCGATGCCAGTGATGCCCGGAGACGAGCCGTTCGAGTATTTGCCAACACAGGCCGTCGCTGATTTCCTGTCTGTGAGAGCCCATCCTCCGTTAGATGGAATCATATATCCATCAGTGCAAGCAGGGAAGACGGAGCTGAATGTGGTTTTGTTTCACAAAGCGGCGCGGGTCGAGCCTATGGATGTTCTGGAAGGAACTAAGATCGATGCCGAGCTTTACGAGTTTGAATATGATCCTCCTAGCGTGACGCTAGCCCCACGGGTAATGGAAGAAGTACCTGCCGAAATTATGCCCCCGACAAATACGGTGCGATTGGAACCCGAGGGCTGCTCGACGCCCCAAAACGCGCCGAGCGGCTCCGACCCAAGAGTTCCTGCCCTCATAGTGGACGCGTCGCAAGTATGGGTCTATCAAATCAGAGCAGCAAAATTTGAATCGGATCGCCATTTGGTATCTCGGAGTCGAATAAAAGCGCACGGTGTCACTGAGGCACCTTTTTAGTCCGCACATCCGAGCCAATCTTGGCCGCGAACTGCATCCGGAAGCAGGCGGATGATGTCGTGCATGAAGGGTGACATCGTTAAGGTAATCATCCTTCCCGGAGCGTTCCCAATAGACAACCCCAACTGCATTGCTTCTGTTCTGGAAATGCGGCCTCGAACGGTGGAGAAGTTCAAGAATTCGTGGAAGCAGTAGGGCGGTGAGGAGATTGGGAAGGCTGCGCCCGGATCTCGCGTCGCTTTTGGGGATGAAATCCAAAGACAAACTGGTTACACTCTGTGGTCATAAGGCTGTTGCTCCTCCTTGGCAGGATTTCTTTCTAGACAAAAGAGTTATGCCATGAAGCAACAGCCTTTTTCAATTTATTATGAGAAATTCGGGTTAGGCTGGCCATTGTCGAGAAGGCCGGGTGTCTGTACGCTCCAACATGCCTGACGCGCTAACCGGTAAAGTTGAATCGGCCAAAGAAACTTTACCGGTAACCCGAACTTACCTGGGACTATCGGGTTGCGGAACTAAACTCGACCTCGCCTACTTTAGTTGGGACAGCGGAATGATCAGGCTGCCGAGTTGTGCCGTCGCGGCATCTTCTACCACGATGCGCAACGTCGTGACGCCCGCTTGTGGCTGCACAAACTGATGGAACGTAAAGCCTGACTTCAAGACAGCTAAGTACTGCGCTTCCTTGAAATTCAGACCAATCCGGCTGGCGGATTGCCGAAGAATTTTGCCGGTCTCGTCTTGTTCGATGGTGGCCACCTCCACCGCGCCTTTGCGGACCGCGCCGACCTGCTGGAACCGAACGTTATGAATGTCAATCATGCCAGACAAGCTCAGGCAATGCGGCAAGGGCTCCTCGACACGAACGACCTTGACTTGCACCGCTATCGAAGACGAGTCCAGCGGACTGCGAAGCGCCGCCACAAAATTATTGTGGCGTTCGTCCGCGGTAGCAGGCGTGTCTTTCAGGGCAAAGTAGCCCCCGGGATAGCGGACGTCCAGCCCGGATCGTTTGACCTTCACCTTCAGTTCGTGGAACTTCCCGTCAAGCGTATCTGTATCTATGTAAAAACCCAATGTGTAGTTGACCGCAGAATCGTCAACGGCTTTCCGAATGGCCCCGGTGAGGTCGTTCGTGTTGACGAATGCCCGGCCACCCGTCTCGTCCGCCATTTTCTGCATTGCGTCGATACCAATCGGCTGCTCGGTCTCGGCCGGGCTCCTATCGAGCCCCAGCACGTTGCTAAGTTCAGACCCCTTCGCCACAACGTCGTTGCCCGAGTCTGGCACTGCACGAGGAAGAAGGCTGCGAGCGTCCACGGGATAAGCAGCGATTTGTGCGGGAACCAAAATGCGCGCGAGCGCGGCGCCGGAAAAGGGTAGATTGGCCGTTAGCCAAACGAGGTTTTTGCGGCCGGGAATGTTGGCAACGTGTGAAGCGATAGACTGGAGCGCCGCCATCGTTTCCTCGGCACGATTCTCATTTATCATTCCCGCCCACTCCGCCGCCTGCTCGTCCATCTCTCCATTAAATTCTTTTCCCGGCACCGGGGTATGGTAGGAGCCCGGCTCGACGGCTTCGCGATTGGTCCTGGAAGTGATGTCGTAGTTTTTCGCGATCGTGAGGAGGCGCTCGCGGTCGCTCGTGAAGTCGCAGAGCACGTGGAGATTGTCGCTCAGCCCGTAAATTGCCACGAGATCTTTCGGGTCAAGATTCTTTATGAACTCGATGAGATGCGCCTTCGCATTTGCCAGCGCCAGATCCTCCATCCATTCCGGGCCAGTTTCGTATCCTTCGTGTCCGTTGCCGGAAAGAGTATTCAAGTTGTCCAGCAGGACGATAGTCACGCTTCTCGGCTTCTCGGCTCCGTACTGCGGTAGGTCGGAGAATGTGTTTTCCGGAAGTGGTTCTGCAGGCTGCGCCGGTGTCTCCGAGGATTCGACGGAGAAAACGATGATTTTTTGGGATTTCCCTCGATCAAGCAATACGAAATCGTCTTTCGTCAAATTCGCGACTGGTCCATCCTTAGTACGGACGATGACGCCCACCTGCACCAGCCGGGTAGACACGCTAATGGTTGGAGGCTGCGGCGCGTTTTGGGCTGAGACAGTAATCCCCGCCAACCCTAACGCTGGTAACGCAAGCGCGGCTGAGATGCGGGCCACGAAGGATACGATACGCCGTGGGAATTGGGTTGTCATCCCTAGCAAAGAAACGAGTGGCACGCGTCCTAGGTTTGGTGTCCTGTGCCGCCTCAGCTGAAAATGGAGAATGGCGTTCTTCCGTTAATATAAACGGAGAGGACGCATGCGAAAAGAACGCAAGCACTACCCATCAGAAGAGAAGGTCGGCATCCTGAGACGGCACCTGCTCGATAAGGTGCCGGTATCCGAACTTTGTGAGGAACTGGGCCTACAGCCGACGGTGTTCTACCGCTGGCAAAAAGAGTTCTTCGAGAACGGAGCGGCCGCCTTCCAGGGCAAAAGCCGGTCGGACCACCAAGCCGAACAACAACGGATCGAATTTCTGGAGAAGAAGATCCAGACCAAGGACGAGGTGCTGGCCGAATTGATGGCCGAGCACATCGCCTTAAAAAAAAGTCTTGGGGAGCTCTGACCAAAGTGTGGGTGCCGCACGATGTGCGGGACCTGGTGGTGGATTTCGTCCGGTGCTGGTCGGAAAAAACGGAGATCGGCACCGGACGATTCATCCACTGGCTGGGCGTGCGAGCCAGCAAGTTCTACGACTGGCGAGAGCGCTATGGGCGCGTCAATGAGCACAACGGTTGGGTTCCCCGTGATTTCTGGCTACAACCGTGGGAGAAGCAAGCCATCATCGGCTTCCACCGGGAACATCCCTTGGAAGGCTATCGACGACTGACGTTCATGATGCTGGACGCCGATGTTGTGGCCGTTAGCCCCTCCAGCGTTTGGCGCGTGCTTCAACAAGCCGGATTGCTCTCCCGATGGAAGGGCAAGCCTTCGCGCAAGGGGAGCGGTTTCGAGCAACCACCGCATGCGCACCAGCATTGGCACATCGATGTTTCCTACATCAACGTGAGCGGCACCTTCTATTATCTGTGCAGCGTTCTGGATGGCTACAGCCGTTCGATCGTTCATTGGGATCTGCGGGAATCGATGACCGAAGCGGAGATCGAAATCATTTTGCAACGAGCGCGGGAGAAATATCCGGAAGCGAAACCCCGGATCATCTCTGACAACGGACCACAGTTTATTGCCAGGGATTTCAAGGAATTCATTCGCATCGCGGGGATGACCCACGTGCGAACCTCGCCCGGCTATCCGCAATCGAACGGCAAGCTGGAGCGCTGGCACAAATCCCTAAAGTCAGAGTGCCTCCGACCTGGCACACCGTTGACCAGGGAAGATGCGCTGCGTCTGATTCAAACCTACGTGGAGCATTACAACACCGTACGTTTGCACAGTGCCATAGGCTATGTGACGCCGCACGATATGCTCGCCGGGCGACAGGCCGAGATCCACGCGGCACGCGATCGCAAGCTCGAGGAAGCGCGTCACCAACGGCAGCTCCGGCGGGAGGCAAGATCGCTGCTTGCACATTCTTCGAACACGACTACAATGACCTCGCCAGGTGAAACAGAGGCGGGCTCTGCAGGGATGCAACCATGCTGAGGGATAACCTGGTAGGACTCATCGAGCCGATGCGAATCAGCGCGGGAGTTGATCCTCTCGCGCTGAGCATCCAGACACAGGCATCGGACGATAGATCCTCATGCCTTGAAAATCCCCGCCCCGAAGGGGCGGAATCTTCACTAACGGAAAACGTCACCTCTCCATTTCAGGCTGAACCAGTACATCGCCGTGCGAGCAGTCTCAAGTGATTCGCCGAACTTGCTCTCCAGGTATCGCTGCACGCTCTTCGGCTCGATGGGTTTGTCCTTTATGACTGCTCTCACCCCATCCGGCGTATTAACCGCTGGCACTGACCGCCCGCAAATTTCAATCAAGAATTCCTCTCCTCGCTTTCGTGCACGCGCTTTTTTGATCTCTTGCGGCACAGGTTTGAATATTCCCAATCGCCGACCTTTGGATTGGGCAGTCAGGCCAGCCACTGCTTTGCCGAGCGTTAGCGCCTCGCCCTGATTAAATCCGAGTCGCTCGGCGACGATAGTTGCCCAGAGCGTCAGAACGGGGGCGCGATTAATCAGAATAGTGCGCTCGTTCATGGCTCATAGCGTATCTAACAGCATTGCAGAAGCGCAATGCACCAAAGGTTGGCCCTGTGGTTCGCCAAAACTTCAGCCGAGACCCAAAACGGGGCGGTTCTGGGTGGAGTAGGTCTGTAGGCAGATAATTAGCGGTTCGATATAGCAAGAAGACTCTGGAGGGGGCCCAGGGTGGATTTATCCAGGCACTTAACGACCATAAAACATAAATAGTTATAGTTTGCTCTGGACTTTTCTGTTCCGCTTCAGTATGCTCACGGCGCAATGCATCCCGAGAAGGTTGACTCTGCATGGCGTCCGGAACTCCGCGAGACGGTGGTCCGGCTGGTTCGTTCCGACGAACAGCCCCGCTACCAGGAACTCATGCGCGAGCACCACTACCTGGGCCATTTGCCCAAGATCGGAGAAACGCTGTGGTACGTGGCGAGCTGGCGGGAGCAATGGGTTGCGCTGTTGAGCTTTTCGGCCTCGGCACTGAAGTGCGCCCCGCGCGATGGCTGGATTGGTTGGACCCTGCGCCAGCACTATGGCCGCTTGAAACTGGTGGTCAACAATAGCCGCTTTCTGATTCTTCCCGACTGGCACCTGTTCAATTGGGGGTCGCGCCTTCTCGCTCTCTGTCAAAGGCGTTTGGGGAGGGATTGGGAAGAAGCGTTCGGGCACGGTGTGGTGTTGCTGGAAACCTTTGTCGACCCGCAGCGTCATCGCGGGACGGTGTACCGGGCGGCGAACTGGATTTATGTAGGGAACACCCGAGGGTTTCGCCGGACCCACGCGGGATACACGGCCAAGGCGCAATCTCCCAAGATGGTTTTTCTCCAACCGCTGCGGTGCGACGCCCGCACAGTCTTGTGCGGCGCGATTCTTTCCCCACCGTATCGCCTAGGAGGCACGAGCATGAGGCTCACCGCTGATCAGATGCGCTCTCTCCCTTCGTTCTTTTCGCAGATTCCCGATCCGCGCCGGACGCAAGGGCGGCGACATCGTTTGTCCACCGTCGTGGGGATAGCCGCGGGGGCCGTACTCTGCGGGATGCGCGGGTACAAGGCCATTTCCGATTGGGCCCAAAGCCTGGGGCAGAAATCGCGGGAGCGCTTCGGTTGCCGTCGTGAACAGGGCCAGTATGTGGTGCCCAGCGAGTCCAGCATCCGCAACGTGCTCATCCGCGTCACGCCCGCCGATCTGGATGGCGCTTTGCAACGCTGGAACCAACGCTATGGCGCAGGGGATGAAAGTCTGGCGATCGATGGCAAGACCATGTGCAACGCTCTGGATGAGCAAGGCCGGCAAACGCACGTGATGAGTGTGGTCGGTCAGCAAAGCAAGATCTGCTACACCCAAAAAAAGTCGGTACCCTGCCCGTAGAGGGGAAGGCCAAGGAAGAGGTCAAACGCACGAACGAGATCAAGACGGCGATCCCGCTGCTGGATTCCATCGATATTGAGGGGAAAGATGTCAGTGCCGATGCCCTGCTGACCCAACGCGAACTGGCGACTTACCTGGTCGAGAAGCGCCAGGCCCACTACTCTTTCACGGTGAAAGGAAACCAACCCGGTCTTCTGGAAGCCTTGGAGTTCTATTTTCGGGATCGCGGCCAACCGCATTTTGTCGAGCCTACCCCGGCGGACCACGGACGCATCGAAACGCGCAAGATCTGGACGACCACGGAACTCAACGGGTATCTCGATTTTCCTCATGTGGGCCAAGCGTTCGTCATTGAGCGGCACAGCGCGAACAAGAAGACGGGCAAGCCTTCTCTGCAAATCTCCTACGGCCTCACCAGCCGCCCGGCGGAACAAGCCGGTCCGCAACGCGTGCTGCGGGTCAACCGCGGGCACTGGGCGATCGAGAGTTGCCACTACATGATCGACTGGAACTATGATGAGGACCGCAGTCGCATCCGCACCGGCCATGGCCCGGAAAACATCACCCGGCTTCGTCGTTTCGCCATCGGGGTGCTCAAATCCAAGGGCCGAGGGAACGTGGCGGAGAAGATGCGACGTCTGACGCGCAACGTGCGTTTGGTATTCGACTACCTGCGGATGAGCGAGAACTCTTGCGCCTGTCACGTGAAATAGGCGTCATGGGAAAGGAACGACCCACTTCTTCCTGGACTCCTGGTGCGCCGCAGAGGGAACACCTATCGGCGCGCAGCAAGGCTCTGCGCTGCCGAAGACCTGCTGGTCGGCTGAGGAATCAAAAACGATCGCGCAGCACAGTGGAATGATGACGGGAACCGCCAAGATCATAAATTTCCGCGGCGGCCCTTAGAACAAATTTACCGTGGGAGGGGGCCAACCCGCGTGCGCGTGGAGCGCACATATATAAAGGATTCGGTCGAAAAAATGGATCCGGACTATGCCGCTCGATTGTAACGATGGTGCAGCCCTCCGAGTCGCTCCTGTGAAAGAACTCGACCCGAAGCTTCGGAACGCATTCGGCCCTCAGGTGTCCCCTTCTCAAGTCCGAGATGCGTACGGTCCTCATGATGGTAACGAACGTACTCTGAGAGCAATCGCTTCAGATGGCGATCATTCAGCGCAACAGTGTGGTCCAGGAGGTCTCGTCTACAGCTTCCCACCCACCGCTCCGCGACGCCATTCTGCCAGGGACTTCGGAATGACGTTTGCTTGGGAATGATCCTTGTGGCTTTCACCGCTGCGATCACCTCGAACCCGAACTTCTGATCGCGATCAAAGATCAAGTATTTCTGAGGGGCTTCAAATGGAAACGCCTCACGCAACTGCTGGATGATCCAACCGCTCGTCGGATGCTTCGTGACGTTAACGTGCAGGATGCGCCGACGATCATGACTGATGACGAAGAAGCAGTAGAGCACGCCGAACGTAATCGTTGGCGCGGTGAAGAAATCCATGGCCGCAATCGCTTCCCGATGGTTTCGAAGGAACGCCAGCCAGCGCTTGGCCCGGTCAGGATCTCTCGGTGCTCGCTTCATCCAACGGGAGATAGTTCTCTCGGCAAGGTCAAAGCCGAGCATGCGGAGTTCCCCATGGATCCGCGGCGCTCCCCAGGTTGGGTTCTCAACGACCATACGAAAGATCACGCTTGTCCAAATTACGATTTGGACTTTGACGCAAGAAAAAGGCTGAGCATCTGATAGCTTGAGGTTGGGCTCTGCAAAAGCCAATCACAACGCTAAGGAGGCTCAGCCGTGAATCGAGTCAGCAGTATATTCTCACAGATTCTGCAGCTAATCCCTCGTCTGGAATTCGAATCAGCCGTGCGCCAGCACAACGCGGAGCGTCATGCTCGAGGTTTCACCAGCTGGGGCCAGTTCATCGCCATGCTCTTCTGTCAGCTGGGGCACGCCAAGTCATTGCGCGAAATTTGTGGAGGATTGGCTGCCAGCGAAGGGAAACTTCGTCATCTGGGGTTGCCCACGGCTCCTTCTCGCTCCACCCTGGCCTACGCCAATGAGCATCGGCCTTGGGAGCTGCAGCGCACCGTGTTTGAGCAGCTGCTGGCGAAGTGCCAGATGTTGGTGGCCGGCCAACCAGAAACCAGAAAGAAGAGGAAGTTCCGTTTTAAGAATCCTCTGCTGAGCTTGGATGCCACGGTGATCGATCTGTGCGCCACAATGTTTGATTGGGCTAAGTTCCGCCTGACGAAGGGAGCGGTGAAACTTCATTTGCTGCTGGACCACGATGGCTATCTGCCGTCCTTCGCGGTGATCACGGAGGGCAAAAAGCATGAGGTACGTGTGGCGCGACAGATGCAATTTGCGCGGGGGACGATTTTGGCATTTGACCGCGGCTATACGGACTACGAATGGTTTATGAACTTGACCGAGCAGGGCGTTTATTTCGTGACGCGATTGAAGGAAAACGCCGACTACGGCGTGGTGGAGAAGCGTGAAATTCCACAGCGGCGCGACGTACTACGGGATGAGGTGGTCTTTTTCTATAAGCTTGCGCGGGAGAGCAAGGAGGCCTTCTTCCGGCGGATCGAGTTTTACGACGAGGAGCACGATCGCGTGCTGGTATTTCTGACCAATCACTTGGAACTGGCGGCGGCTACCGTCGCGGCGATCTACAAGGAGCGCTGGCAGATCGAGTTGTTTTTTCGGGCCTTGAAACAGTCACTGCGCGTGAAAACGTTTGTGGGGACTTCAGCTAATGCTTTGAAAACGCAGCTCTGGACGGCGCTGATCGCCATGCTGGTGGTGAAATATCTGCAACTGCGATCGACGTTCGGTTGGTCCCTTTCGAATCTGGTGGCCCTCCTACGGCAGCAATTGTTTGTTTATCGTGATCTGTGGGCCTGGATCGACGATCCTTTCCAACCACCCCCGATACCAGAAAGATCGTCAGAGCAGTTGACGCTGCAACTGAGCTGAGTGGTCGATGGATTGGACAGCAGCGATAAGCCACATGCCCACAATTCGACGTAACTTCGAGATTTCAAGAGAGGGAATTTAGACAGCATCCGATCAAGAGCAACGCTTCGCCACCACCAACCTGCCCTGCGTCCAGGACTCAGAAAGCGAATTTTGCCTTTACTCTGGAGATGTTGGCGACCAGTTTTCGGCTAATTTGGACAGCAGTGACGAAAGATCAATTCCCGAACCTCCTTCGGTGTCGGTCTTCTTCCGACCGGCCTCCGGACTCTGGAGATCAGCCGCCAGTAGATTCGAAAACCAGTCCGGTGCCAACGGACGACGGTTTCCGGCGTGACCAGGATGAGAGAATGTTTCCAAGCCGACCAAACCCACCGAGCGATTACCCAGAAAAGCTTATCGAAGAGGCCGAGACTAGGGCGAGGATGTCGACGCTTCAGCGCGACCAGTTGTTGACGCAAAGCGAGATTCTCAAGAAGGAGACTTCGCCGCTCACGAAAGAAGCGGACCAGCATTCCGAAGCAGAGCGCGACGAAGCGAAACATGATCTGGATTTATAACAGAATGGCGGTGGGGTGGCAGCAGCTATGTTATTGATTTCACGGCCGGCTGGAGTTTTGGCGAACCACAGGGTCTGGGTTTCGAACTTCCGTCCCAAAAGCCCGTTGTTGGACCGAATGGACCGAAAAGGACCGAAACGCCAGATGTTCAGTTGGCCGTAAATGCTTGAATGTTATACTGGTTGCTCCGCGCGCCCGTAGCTCAGCTGGATAGAGCATCTGGCTTCGAACCAGAGGGTCGGGAGTTCAAATCTCTCCGGGCGCGCCACTGCACTTCAAGCTTTTATCCATGGAGTATGCCAGCCCAGCTGGTGCCTTTGTTTCGCGGCCCCCCTACTTCACTTCCGCCATCGGCCGAATGTCGCGCTCGATCTGCTCTTCCGCCCGTCGCCGCGACATGGACAGATCGTAATGCGCCTGCAGATTTATCCAGAACTCAGCCGTCGTCCCGAAATATCGCGCCAGCCGCAGAGCCATTTCCGAAGAGATCCCTCGCTCCTCCTTAACGATTTCATATACCGTCGGCGGCGGCACTCGCAGTGCTAAAGCCAGTTTATTTGCGTTCAACCCGAACGGCACGACAAACTCCTCGCGCAAAATCTCCCCAGGATGAATTGGCCTTAGCTTCGTCATGCTCCCTCTCAGTGATAATCCACGATCTCCACGTCGTATGCGTCGCCTTCCCGCCACTCAAAACACACACGATATTGATCGTTGATCCGAATCGAATGCTGATCCTTGCGGCGTCCACCAAGCTTCTCCAGCCTATTGCCGGGAGGAACTCTCAAATCTTCCAGCCGCGCAGCGGCATTCACCATGTTAAGTTTGCGCCGCGCCGCGTTCTCGATTGCCTGCCACTTTCGGACACGTTCATCGCGGAAGAGTCGCTCGGTATCCTCCGTCCTGAACGATCGAATCACACAACCATCGTATAACGCCTCTCATTACATGTAAAGCGTTATGGTCTCAAGGTTGACGATAGCGTTTCTACGGGCGCGTCATATACTTCCAAATCTCTTCCGCCGGTTCTTCTCACCAAATCGTTTGTACAGTTTTCGACCGGCGGATTTCTCGGTCGGCCGTGATCAGCGGCAGCCCCTCGACCAGCGCAGTAGCAGCAATAATTCGATCCGCCGGATCTTTCGGATAAGTCGCTGGTAGCCCCGTGATGCGAGCGCACGCTCGGCTTGTGATGGGAAGCACCGCGAACAGCGTCTCTACTTCCTGAAGGAAGGATTCCAGGCTGGTATCGAGGCCGAACCGGCCCTTGTTCGCAAGCGTGGCTAATTCCAAAAGCGTGATGCCAGAAATTGCCAAGCCGTCTGCGTTCTTACGCGTCTCGTCGATGGCAGTTTTGGCACGGGTCGAGAGCCGAGCTTGGTCAAATGCCAGCCACAGCACGACGTGCGTATCCACTAGGATCAATAGAGTTCGCCCCACTCCTCGGGGGTAAGTGCGGGCGAAACGACATCCCCGAGGATACGGCCCTTGCCAACAAAGAACCCGAAGATATCGTCTCCCTGCGGCTCAAGGGGGACCAGCTTCGCCACCGGTTTGCCGCGCTTTGTTATGACGACGGACTCGTGCTTGGCCTGCACCTCGTCCATAATCGCGAGACAATTCGTTTTGAAGTATCCCGCCGCTATTTTTTTCATATCGGACTCCAACGCAACTATGGTCATTATACCATGGTCATATCCAGCCGCACATCCCCAATGCCCGAATCGTCGCTGGCTGCTTCACCCTTTTGCATCACCGCGGACTTCGCCGCTCTTGTTCCGGCTGGACCCGCTGCCAGATGCTTTGCTCGTTCGCGCGGCCGCAGCCTTATGGAATTGCTTGGCAAGGGCTTCCGGTGCAGCCAGCTGCCAGGCGGCAGCAAGAGCCCGCCGCAGGGTAGTTTTTTTCGCCGCTTTCAGTATGACGCTTGTGCATCCCTGTCTTCCCCATGCTCTATTCACGGGTGTAAAGGCCGCCGGCTCCTTTCTTACAAGCATCTCCTGCTCCACCGGCGTTACTTTCACCATGGCACGCGTTTTGTTCGGATAGCCAAGCGTAGCAAAAATCTTACCTGCCACCCGAAAGTCGGGGTGCTTCATGTGCGCGCGCTCTTCCGTCTCCGGCAAGCTAAGCGCGAGTTTTCGAAAATCATTCGGCGTCATCGCATACCTCCTGAAATGCAGCTGGTTATGACAGCACGTATAGCTTGCCGCGACAAGGGCCGTCAGGCCAGGAAGAATCTCATTGCTCGTGGCGCCATCCCGGCCCATCGGCCGAACTCAAAGCCCGGCGGTGCGGGAATGCTGGCATAATGACTGCATTTTACGTTCGGATCTCTCAAGGAAGATACAATCTACACTCTGGAAACGGAGGGCACATGAAAGCCGCCGTTCTGCAAGCATTAGGAAAGCCGCCTCGCTGCGAAGACTTTGCCGAGCCCACCGCAGGCGCGAACGAAGTCACCCTGCAAGTTCGCGCCGCGTCGCTGAAGTCGGTCGATAAGCAACTCGCCAGCGGCAAGCACTTCGCCAGTCCGCGCGAACTCCCGGTCGTTTGCGGAACCGACGGCGTCGGCACTCTTCCCGATGGAACGAGGGTCTTCTTCGGCGGGCCGCGCCGCCCTTTCGGCGCCATGGCCGAGCTCACTCCAGCGCCCGCTGCCTTTTGTTTTCCTGTCCCCGATGCCCTCGACGACGCAACCGCCGCTGCGCTCCCCAATCCCGGCGTATCTGCGCTGCTTACCCTCCAGCAGCGCGCGAAAGTTGAAGCGGGCGAAACCGTTCTCATCCTCGGCGCCACCGGCGTAACCGGAAAGCTGGCCTTGCAAATCGCAAAGTTGCTCGGCGCGGGCCGCGTCATCGCGGCCGGTCGAAACATTCAGGCCTTAGAGAAACTTCGCGCTCTGGGTGCTGATGCAACCATCCAACTCACTCAATCCGACGAGGAGCTAAAGAAGTCTTTCACGAACGAAGCCGGCGAAGCGGGTTTCAAGGTGGTGATTGATTACGTCTGGGGCCGTCCCACCGAAATACTTCTTGCTGCCATCACACGCCCCGAATTTGCCGCTATAAGCTCAGAAACGCGCCTGGTCCAGGTCGGTGAAAGCGCTGGCCCCACCATTTCGCTCCCCGCCGCCGTCCTCCGCAGCACCGCCCTCACCATCCTCGGCACCGCCGGAATCCCTTCCCGCGAAGTCTTGGTAGCAGCGATGCACCAAGTCCTCGACTGGGGCGCCAACCACGTCCTGCAAATCGAAACCGAATCCGTGCCTCTCTCTGAAATAGAAGAAGTGTGGCAGCGTCCAGAACTCGCTGGCCGCCGCCTCGTTGTCATCCCCTGAGCCAACGCCCATTTTCTAAATCACTGCCCGCGCGTGGTTGTGTTCGCTCCGCCCCTAAGGGCCGCATTCACTCGCGCAAATCTTCTTTCGCCTCGCGGGGCTACGGTTTGGGGCGATCGGTGGTGGACTGCGAAGTGCTCGACGACGATGGCCCCGGCGAAGAAGGCTTAGCCGAATGCCACGCGACGCCATGTTGCTGCAGGAGTGCAATGGCATAGCGAATCGGGACCGCGGCGCCGGGAGTGTTTGTAGGCAGCGCAGCTGGCTTGACCGAGGCGAGAGGCACTCCGCGCAGCCACAGGCCTTCGACCAGACCAACAACTGCGTGCGAATGGAGCGCCAGAACTGGCGAGCCGCTCTGGCCTTGGACGACGGGATGGCTCAGCAAGAACACGTCAGCGGCGGGGCCGGAATTATCCAACTTCGTGGTTTTGTAGGAGAGTACTGTTCCCGGCGACGTATCTTCGCGTTCGTACTCGAAACTTTCTGCATTTTGCAAACTTCTTGGATGAAGCGAAAGCGCTAATACTCCCTCGCCGCGCACCGCCGCTTCCGAGTCGAGCGGCACGAAAGCTACGTTGTACTTTCCCTCGAACGGATTTGGCGTGGCGCGCAGAATGGCGACATCATGCTGCAAATCCTTGGCGATCACCGTGACCTTCAAAAGCCGCGGGGGAGTGTCCGCGTGTTTGACGAGAATGTAGGGCTGGCCGCCGTCGCGGAACGTTTCAAGCACATGCGCGACCGTCAGCAGGTAGCCTTGCTCGTTGATGAAGAACGCATTGCCAATAAAGGTGTAGTGATAGCCGCGGCCCGAAGGAGTTTGATCATCCGGGTAAACGACAGGGCAGAGAGCCGCATTGGCGGCGTCGTTCGCCGAGCTGTTCGCGGAGTTGCCTTGCGATTGTGCGCGTGTCCGGTCAAACGCCAATAGGCTGAACGCGCATGCAAAACCCGCAAGCGCCGCGATGCCGCTTGTGCATGCCAACTTGCCGATCGTTCTTGCCCGAAGACGTATTTCTTGCGATCCCAAACGCACACCTTTTCTTCCTGCTTCTACTTACAACTTTGGCAAAGCGCGGAGCGCATGTAAATGGCGGGGAAGGGCGGAAAAAGGACAGGTGTGACGAATTTTCACCTTCGGCTCTGCCGCGCGCGAACGCCGAAAAAAGAGCTTGACAAGTAGCCGTCCTTACGGTAGTTTCTGTAAGGAGAGAAACAACAGAAATGACTGCCATAACAAAACCAACGCTATCGCCAGTCGCTCAGAAATTCATCCTCCACTGGGGCGAGATGGGTACCCGCTGGGGCATCAACCGCACCGTGGCGCAGGTCCACGCCCTGCTCTTTCTATCGCCAGTGCCCATGCCCGCCGACGAGATCTCGACGACGCTAGCGGTGGCGCGGTCGAATGTCAGCACCTGTCTACGCGAGCTGCAAGGGTGGGGCATCGTGCGCGTGGTCCACGTGCTGGGCGACCGGCGCGACCACTTTGAATCCCTCAAGGACGTTTGGGAGATTTTCCGCATCGTTTCGGAAGAGCGTAAGCGGCGCGAAATCGATCCGACGCTACGCGTGCTCGCGGAATGCGTCGCGGAATCCAAGGCCGACGCGCACGGCGATCCGTACACGCGCGAGCGCATGGAAAGCATGCTGGGATTCCTGACGGCGATGACTGGGTTGTTCGAGGAAGTCATGCGAATGCCGACGGGCGCGCTGAAGGGAGTCGTCAAGCTGCGCGGCAAGATGATTACCTTGCTCGGGAGCGACAAGAAAAAAGCAGGATGAGGCAACGAAGCGCGCCGAACGAAACTCGCCGGGTAGAAAGCGATGGTGCACGATGAGCAGCCAACCAATGACGACCGAACTCCAAGCGACGGAGCTGGAAAAGAAACCGCCCGCGCAAGGACTAAAAAAGTTCACGGGCAACGTCCGTCCGATTGCTGAGTCGTATGTGCGAATTGCAGTGGGAGCTGCCTTTCTTTCCTCGGTCGCCGACAGGTTCGGGCTCTGGGGAGCGCCGGGGAAGCCGAACGTGGATTGGGGCGATTTCGCGCACTTCACAAAATACGTAGGAATGGTGAATTCGTTTACGCCGGCTCGCACCATTCCGCTTCTCGCGTGGCTCGCGACGATTGCCGAGACGACTTTCGGAATCAGCCTGATTTTGGGCATCTTCAAACGGGCGATGACACTCGGCAGTGCGATCCTGCTTCTGCTCTTTGCAACGGCGATGGCCATTTCATTTGGGATTAAAGCGCCGCTGGATTATTCCGTGTTCGGCGCGTCCGCGGCGGCGTTTTTGCTGTTTGCGATGCAGCAGGAGAAAGCCGCGAGGGGCTGAAGGCAGTAAAAACATTACACAGAGTCCACCGAGTTCGCAGAGAGCACAGAGAAGAAAAGAAGGGAGACAGACAGGAGTGTCTGTCCTACAAAAATGATTTCGCTGGCATCGGAAGTTACAGATGGGAAGGGGCGGCACGCGCGGGGGTGGTTGTTTTTTGACGCGGAGTGCTCGTTTTGCACGCGGATTGCGCGATGGCTGGCGCCGATTCTGGAGCGGCGTGGATTGGCGGTTGCGCCGCTGCAGGATTCGCGGGTTGGCGCTTTGCTGGGCATGACACGCGAGGAGTCGTTGCGGGAGATGCGATTTTTGCTTTCGGACGGGCAGCGGTTTGGGGGAGCGGAGGTGGCCGTGGCGTTGGCGCGAGAGATCTGGTGGGCGCGGCCGCTGGCGTGGTTGGCCAGGATTCCCGGGATGATGGAGATTTTGCGTTCGAGTTACAGGCATATTGCGATTCATCGGAGTTGCGCGGCACAGGCTTGCCGGGCGCCCGAAGCGACACGGCAGATTTAGCGCGGATTGGATTTCGGAAAGCATTGCAGCGAGGCGCGCCCCTGAAAGTTCTGGAAGATCCTGTGGAAACCAAGAAGCCGGGCAGAAGCGGCGCGTGAGCGCTGCGCATCGTAAGTGCCGGCGGGAACGGGCAAGTCGGAAAAATTTTAGGGCGATACTTTCACGCGCGCGGGCGCTCGGTTGTGGCGTCGGTGCGGACGACGTTTCTGGCTCCATGGCGCGCTGTTCGCGCATGTTTGTGGCGAGGTAGTCCGGGTTACTCGTTCTAACGACAGAGGGCACGATGTATCGTGCCCCTACGGGGACTGGCTTGTGCGGTTTCTGATTGTGCTGGATTGACCCCCTCTCTGTTTCTTGCAATTGCTCATTCTAAAGAAGTAAGGATTCCTGTAAGTCCTTCAGAATCATCACTTGCGGGGATTTGTGTAAATGCTGGTTTTAAAGGAGTTAGGCGGCGTGTTGCTTGAGCGGCGGCGGAATCGGGAACGGGCCATGGCTAGGGTCGCGTTGGCGCGAGCGGATTCCGGAGCTCTTGCATCGGGCTGGCTTGGTTGCGCTCCGGGATTCGCGACTGGTTCCGGGGATGGAGTAGGAATCGAGTCCGTGGGAGTTTCGTCGGTGGTGGATGGGGCGGAATCGAGGCAGGATCCTTTCCGACCGGGTCGGAATCCGCGATCGCTTCGCTCAGGATGACAGGCTTCGGCTGAGGCTGACGGGATGGGGGATGCGACTGAGGCTGCTGGGGCGGGGCGTGCGGCTGAGGCTGCTGGGGCGGTGGATGGGGGCGGGGCTGGCGGGGCGGGAGGTGGGGGCGGGGTTGGTGGGTGCGCGGGGGATTCTGCGTAGTCGTCGGGCTTGGAATTGAGGTGCTTGAAATTCTGGTTGAGGGAATTGCAGACGGTTTTGCGCCACTCGAGTTCGCCGACGGCGGCGATGAATTCCTTCTGCGAGAGATGGAGGGTTTGGAGGAAGGTTTGGGCCAGGTAGGCGAGGGTGGTGGCGGTTTTGGGCTTGATGTCGCCACGGGCTACAGCGGGGAGGAGGCTGCCAGGGCGGAGCTGAGGTCGCAGGCGGTGACGAAATCGCGGGAAAAGAAATTGCAGAGGTCCTCGCCGAGATTTTCGGCGGCGCGGGCCTGAGATTCTTTGCGGGCGTGGTAGAAGCAGAAATGCGGATGGTGGCTGGAGCGGGGAGTACGGCAACGGCGGCCATCGGAGAAAGTGAATAGACAGACGGATACGCGATCCTTTGAAATTAGAGAAGACATACAAAACTCCTTAGATTTAGTTTTTGAGATTTGGGCTTGTAGAAAAGAAAGAGCCGGGCTGAAGCCCGGCAGCTACAAACGTGGCTGAAACAAGAGCACAGGCTGAAGCCTGTGCTACCAAAAGCAAAACGCCGGCAGGGGGCCGGCGCTACAACACGAAGCTAGAAAACGAAACGCCTCGCGGGTGGCGAGGCGCAAAAATGACCAGAACTATTGTAGCACATGTTGAAAAAGCCTCTCAAGAGAAGAGTGAAGAGGACAGCCGGTCCGTTTTAAGTTCTATTATTAATTAACTATCTAGTTAGTTCACCAGGCTCAACGTTCGCTAAGTGTTTCCGAGGTGCCGGCGATTTAGAGAATGGAGAGTGAAGGCAACGATTTCACGTAGAGTGGCCATGCCCTGAAGTCCTAAAGTGGACATTTCCCGCTTGGGCGCGTCGTGGCAAGCTGGCTGGTAGAGCGTTGTAATCTCTCCTGGGGATTCCTGGGGATGGTGATCAATGATTCCTAACGATCGTGATCGCGATTCCGGGATGATCGTGATCACCATTCCGACGATCATGATCAACTGATCGGGATCATCCCGGAATGAGTGATCGGCATCATCCCGGAATCATGAGCGGCATCATCCCGGAACGCGTGATCGGCATGCCCCGGAACACTGATCGGCATCGTCCGGAATCCCCAATCGAGTGAAATTAGAGCTAGACGTTCCTTCTGTTGCCTCTGCAGTCATGATCACGGGGGACTAAACGACCAGTTTGCGACCCAAGCGACAATTCCGTGCGCTCAGGGTCGTTTTCTGCTTTCTCCGATGCGCCGGCATCGTTCTTGCCGTTTCGAGCTCCCCGAACCAGCTTTCTGCCCAGTTCACAGATCCGCGCAGTTACGACAACACACCCGTGGGCGTCAATCAGCTTGAGCTTGTCTATGCCTACGCGCACGCGAATGCCTCCATTGACACCTCGCTTATCGTCCCAGGCGCGGAAGCCAACATAAATCAGGGAACTGCCGGGTATACGCGCTATTTCAGCTTTGTTCGACGCCTGGCGTGGGTTGAGGCCGGTGTTCCGCTTGCCGGCTTGGACGGTTCGGTGACCGGCACTAACCTCCACGTCTCTAGCACTGGCGACGGCGACTCCAGCTACCAGTTGGCGATGCTACTCAAGGGAGGGCCAGCGCTCAGCGTGGCGCAATTTGCAAACTACAAAACGACCACCAGCGTTGGCATGAGTCTTACCATCACCGCACCCACCGGCCTGTATCATCCCGACCGGCTTCTCAACCTTGGTTCAAACCGCTGGTCATTCAAGCCGGAAATTGCTGTCTCGTATCCCTTTGGGCGTAAACAGAAGTGGGAGCTCGACGGTTACGTCAACGCTTTTTTTTACACTGATAATGCTTCTTATCATGGACTGGAAACCCTCCGGCAGCAGGTGTTACCAGGACTCGAAGGACACATCAGCTATTCGTTTACTTCCAGGCTCTGGGCTTCTCTCGACACGCGCTACTCGTTCGGCGGCGATACCTATGTCAACGGCGAGAACCAGAACAATGCGCAGCAGAATTTCATTCTTGGCAGCGAGCTGAATGTATCCCTCAGTCCCCAGAACTCGCTCGTCTTGGAGTTTGTCAAGGCAATGGTGCACCAAAACGGCCCAGCATCCGCCGGCTTCGGCGTAAAGTACTTCTTCACTTGGGGCAAAGGTCATAGGTAATTAGGCGATGACTCGCGCGTTGTCGTCTACTCGGAAATGGATCGTTGACACGCAGCCTGGACCGCTAAGAAAGCTGCCAACTGAGCGTGTAGCCGGATAACCGTAAATTCATGCATTATCGTGAAGCGAGAAGTGGTGGCCCCACGAGTGCAACCGGGATGGCACTTCGTGAATCGATAAGGCGGACAGCGGGTCAGTTTCCGAGTAGCCGCAGAAGTTCGTTCGGGAAGCCGCGCGTGGGCAATTGGGCTTCGCCTGGTTTCGCCAGATGATTTGCTGGTGCTAACGCCCGCACGCTCCGCAATCGTCCCAATCCCAATTCGTCGACTATCCCGACGAGGTGCAGGGAAAGCCTGGCGCCCCGATTCGGAGGGATTTGGATGGTCGTTTGGAATAGTCCGAACGGCTGATTTGCTCGCAACGATTAATATGTCATTGGGCAAAGCCTTTTCGCGGCCCAATTCTGATCGAGTATTCTGGTTACAGAGGCAGGAACCATCTCAAGCGAAAAGCAAGATCGTAGCCGGTATCCCACCGCGGCCGGGCAGAGTGGGTCTGTTCAGCTATTGGACGCGCAGCAGAGCAAGGCCGCTGCCGCCACTCCATTCCGCTGGTTTTCTCCGGCCGAGCCGCCACTCGATGCCGGTGAAATCGATGGTCACCATACCCTTCTCGCCCTCGTGCACCGGATTTACTCTCAGCGCCTGACCGGGAAGTTGCAACTCGTCTTTGGACGGGTGGAAAAGGCGCTCTTTTTCGATGCCGGGGGAGTGGTGTTTGCGACAAGCAGCGACAGGCAGGATGGGCTCGGCGAAGTGATGCTGCGCGCCGGAGCCCTGACCCAGAGCCAGTTTGAGGAGGCGTCGACGCTCGTCGAGACGGGCCAACGCTTTGGTTCTGCCATTGCCGAGATGGGGATCTTAGGAGTAGAGCAGATTGTCAGCTGGGTGCAACGCCAGGTCCTGCAAATCACCGCGTCCGCGCTCGACTATCCTGCCGGGCGCTACTCTTTCTTCAGCTCTCTTGAAAAAAATGTACTCCCGGAAATCGGCATCCCTGTGCCGCTGGGAAGGCTGCTCTTGGCGGCCGTGCGCAAAGCCGGTGACCTGCCTCTGGAGCAACTCGCCGAGGACGCCGAGCTTCAGGTTGAGCCCTCGTCTGACGCGCTGCGCCTTTTTAAGGTCGAGGTCCTGGAAGATGGAGAGCGGCGCTTGCTCGGCCTCATCTCCCAACGCATTTCGGCCAAAGACGTCCTGGCACAGAGTGGGTTACCCAAGCCCGAAGCCTCTCGCGCGCTCTATGCCCTGCTACTTTTGGGGTTTGTCGGTGCAGCGGAGCAAGTACGGCCGGAACTGGCGCCCGTGGTTCCAGAGCCTGTGGTTCCAGAGCCTGTGGTTCCCAGTGCGGCTGACGCGCCCGAACAACCGAGCGCCGTCGAAGCTGCCAGCGCCACGAAAATTCCAGAACAGCGGACTGTGGATGTCTCCGTCCCCGCGGAGGAAGCGACAGCGAAGGCAAGCGAAGCGCCTTCCGCGGGACCTTCCGCAGGAGACATCGAGGACCCGCAGCCTCACCTCGAGCAGACGCCGGACGATCCGGAGGAACCGATAGGAACGGAACCACTTCCTACGACACCCCTCCCGCTTCTGAAGCCGAATGCGATCGCACGCGAAGTGCCGGTGCGAGCGACCGGTATTTCACCCGAGAAGAATGAGCGGGGGCGCCAGCTTTTCCATGAAGAAACTAGCTCTGTCCTGGTGGCTGAAACTGGCGGCGTGATTCGCTTGTGTGCCGCGGTGACCGCCGGGCAGCTGCTGGTTCTCACGAACGTGGAAACCAAGCGCGAAGTGATCGTCCAGATTCTGCGGAAGCGCTCTTACAAACCGACCATGTGTTATCTGGAGGTTGAGTTTGTCGAGGCAGCACCCCGATTCTGGGGAACGGAGTTTTCGGCGGCTACGGCTTTGCTGCCGAAGAACACCCAGGATGTGGAAACGGCCGCGCTGGTGATCACTGCGGAGTCCACCGCCGACCAACCCTGGGTTTTGCCGACAGCGCCCGATGCGAGCGAACTGCAAATGTTCAAGCGGGAAATGGAAGAGCTGCGCGGGAAACCGGTCTTGACGGAGGCGCCGGCAACGAACGCGGAGGCGAGCGTCCTGGCGCAGCTGAGAGGCGAAGTTTACCCGGGTTCTGCGATCCACGAGCCGGGCCACGCGTTGAGTACGGAAGCGATTCTCGAAAGCGGGCTGGATGCAGCGGGTGCGCCTGCGCCAGCCAAACGCGCTGCGGATCCGGCGCCATGGGAAGCGGCAGAGCAAGTGGAGACGCCGCAGACGGTTGCCGATTTTATCAATTCCTTGCCGAAATCGAAGCGATGGCAGTTGCCGCGCGGCGGCTTCACACCCGAATTCAATCGGGTACTGCTTGTGTTGGCGATTCTGCTGGTGGTGCTGGGGGTTGGCACGGCCTGGCGCAAGAATTGGCTGCCCTGGAAGTCAGCGGCAGCAAAGCACAAAAAACTCACCGCGTACGACAATGTGAGAGTGGTGAGCGATGCTCCGTTGACTTCGGCGGGAATGCCTGCGAAAAGCGCGCCGGTGTCCGATGCGGGAGCGACGTCCCCCGCGGAAGGAAGTGCGGCACCTGTCGAGGCAGCCTCACCTGATGTCCCGGTTGACCGGTCGGCATCAAAGAAAAAAGCGTCTCGCGCACTGACGGCGGCGAAGGCCTCATCCGTTCGGCCTGCGGCGAAACCTGTAGCGACTTTGGAAGCGAATTCCGGGAAAGACAGCGCGGTCGTCCCGCCAAAATTGATTCATTCGGTGCAAGCGGTGGCTTCGTTGGAAGCTCTGCGGGATTTCGAAAGAGGAAATGTGGTCGTCGATGCCGTCGTGGGCACGTCGGGCGAGGTGCATTTCATCAGCGTGATTTCCGGGCCTCCGTCACTGCGCGAGCCTGCGGTGGAAGCCTTGAAGCAATTCAAGTACGAACCAGCAACGCGGAGCGGCCAGCCCGTTCCCGCGCACGTTACGATTACCATTCACTTCCACTTCGAATCTTAAAGAGTCTGAGCGCAGGCGCAATGCGTCAGCAGTTGCAGCAAAATGGCCAGCTGGAGGTTGACGCGCAGACCGTCCTCCCGGCGCCCCCAGGCTCCGCGAGCGTCCCAATCCTACTCGCTGGACCGGGCTGAACAGATTTGTCCAGTTGAGCTGGCACGGCTAAGCGGAAACTGATGCATTATCGCGAAGAGAGAAGTGGCGGCCCAGCGAGTGCAACCGGGAGGGCACTTCGAGAATCGGTTCGGCGCCTGTCGGGAAGTTGCGCGGGCTACTTCTTGGCCACCTTTTTGATGATATGGAGCTTGACCTCTTTGCCGGAGACGTCGAGAACGTAGGCGTGGTGGCCCTCGATGGCAATTTTCGCGGATGAGCCCATCTCGATTTGCGGCGGGCTTTCGTGATGCTGGTCGGGTTTGTAAGCGTATTCGGCAAAATAAATCATGTCCGGGGTCTCGATAGTGTAATGGATGGTGGTTTTTTCGCCCCAGAGTTTCCAGGAGACTTTGGTTTCCGAGGTAAGCTCGATCTCTCCGGATTTCCAATGCCGCGCCGCCAGAGCGGAAGTGGCAAACAACAGAGTCAGCACCAGAAACCTGAGCTTTTTCATAGGGCCCCCTGAGCGAAGTATAATGCCATTCTCGTCTCTGACGGCCTTCGCAAAAAGAGATTGTGCTAATTAGACGCGGCTTAGAAGCGGCTGCGAGATGACATTTATCGTGGAGCGGTATCAGCGGGTGTAGACTGTGTTCCCATGAACACTCTCTTCCGAGTTACGTTTGTTGCTTTCTTGATTGGAATGGCCCTGCTCTGCTTTTTTGCGCCGTGGACAACGACTCCGGCCGGGAGTACGGGACAGCACAACTCGCTAGGCTATGCAGCCATCTGGTCGCACCAGTTCGCCGCGGTTTCGGGAGCAAGGGTGGACCCAGGAGCCTTCGCGATGCTGGCCGGCGTGGTGCTTTTTTTCGCGATTGCCATCGGCGGGTCTGCATACTTTTTCCGGAACAAGCGCGGTTCCGAAAGGGAAGATGTTTAGGGATGAGGAAGTTCTAATGAAGAGACGCGGTTTAGCCCGATCCAAAGGGACAGAAGCGTTCTCATGCGCACGGAGCAGAAGCAGTTATTCTGGGTGGGTTCGCTCGATTTATTCGGGAACTTGTCCTATTACGCACAGTATTTGCAAACGAGAAAAGGCACACTCTGAGTCTCGCAGTTTTTCGAAGGAGACTCATGCACAAGCTTTCAAGACTTTCGCTAGGATTAGCAATCGCGCTCGGTGCAGCGGCTTATAGCCAAGCACAGACGCAATCGCCAGCACAACCGGGCGACCCTATACCAACCTACCGGGTTTCCGTGGTGAGCCGCACCGCGGAGGCCGTCAGTTATAAACACCGTGGTGGCTCGACGCACGTGGATTTCCAAGGCACCGACCTTATGCCCAGCGCAAGCGGCGAAGCCAAGGTCGAGAGCAAGCGCGGAGTTCTGGGAATCGAAGCTGAATTTGCGAACCTGGACAGGCCGACTACTTTCGGCAACGAATATCTCACTTACGTGCTCTGGGCTATTTCGCCGGAAGGACGTTCCGTAAATCTCGGCGAAGTGCTCGTCGGCGACAATCACCGAAGCAAGCTGGAAGTGACGACCGACCTGCAAGCTTTTGCACTCATCGTGACCGCGGAACCGTATTACGCCGTGCGCCGCCCGAGCAATGCGGTGATCCTGCAAAATGTGGTTCGCCCGGATACCAAAGGCACGTTGGCCGTGGTGGACGCGAAGTACGAACTGATCGATCGCGGCGGTTATGTTCCCACGGGCTTTACGTTCGACCCGGTGGTGCTTGACGCGAGATTGCCGCTGGAGTTCTATGAAGCGCGCAATGCGGTACGTATCGCGAAGGCGGCGGGAGCCGAGCGCTATGCGAGCTCGAGCTTCGAGAATGCAACTCACCAGATGAGAGAAGCGGACGAGCTAGCCACCCAACGGCACGAAGATAAAAAAGCACTGATCTCGTTTCGCGCGAAACCGTGCAAACGGCAGAAGATGCGCGCGAAATTGCGACCAAGCGCATCGCGGATGATCGCGCCAAGAACGAGCGCAACACGTCAGCGAACCAGGTAGCGGACGCAAATGCCGCTACAGCCGACGCCGTTAGCGAGCGCAACGAAGCCGACCGAAGGAAGCTAGCCGCTCAAGCCGCGGCGCATCCTCCGATCAACAGGCGCAGCAAGCCAAGGACGCCCAGGCCACGGCCGAAGCCGATTCTGATCGCAACCGCGCCGCTGCCGCATCCGCGGACATCCAGGCGCAGCAAGCCAAGGACGCCCAGGCTATGGCCGAAACCGATCTTGATCGCAACCGCGCCGCTGCCGCATCTGCGGACATCCAGGCGAAGCAAGCGAAGGACGCTCAAGCCACGGCCGAAGCCGATTCTCGACCGTAGCCGAGCGGCTGCCGCCGCTTCCGACCTTACGGCGCAGCAAGCCGTCAGCGACCGCGAAGAGCTTCGCGCAAAGCTGCTCCAACAGTTCAACATGATCGGAAACTTGTGACACCGCGCGTGGGGCTGGTCGTGAATATGTCAGACGTATCCTTCGACAGCGGACAATATACGCTGCGTCCGTTGGCTCGTGAGAAGCTGGCCAAGATTTCGGGCA
>CAVYFO010000002.1:0-150456 GCA_963767755.1 uncultured Acidobacteriota bacterium
TGGACGTGCTGGTGAACAGCGCCGCGAATTTTCTGCCGGCGAGTATTGTCTCGACGACGGAAGAGATTTGGGATGCGTCGCTGGACACGAATTTGAAAGCGGGATTTTTTTGCGCGCAGGCGGCGGCGCCGTTGCTGCGGCGAACGCATGGCACGATTGTGAATTTTGCCGATGCTGGTGGACTGATGGGGTGGCCGGGGTACATACCGCATTCGATCTCAAAGGCCGGCGTGGTGATGTTGACGAAGGTGCTGGCGAAAGCGCTTGCGCCGGAAGTGCGCGTGAACGCGATTGCTCCCGGAACGATTTCGATGCCGGGCGATCCGCCGGAATGGGAAGCGGATTTTGTGAAGCTCGCGCCGCTCCAGCGAACCGGAACGCCAAGCGACATTGCGGACGCAGTTTCCTATCTCGTGCACGCGGAATTCTTGACGGGGCACACTTTGGTGCTGGATGGCGGGCGGAGCCTGGGTCCGACGAAGGAAGAATTTCGTTGAGGCTGTAGTGTGCAGAGAAACGCCGCGCGGTGTATTCTATTCTGCTTATCGGAACTATAAGTTTGGGAGGCGCGCGGACCAGCGTGCCGGAATCTGACAAAAGAGGGGCCAGCCTGAGTTATGGACAATGAGACTTACACACACGTGGACAGCCCGAGCGAAGAGGCCAGTCACGCGCACGGCTTAGATTCCACGGAAATTCAAGAGTGGCTGGAGTCGCTGGACTCCGTGCTCGAATCGAGCGGACCGGAGGTGGCGACGGAAATTCTGGAAAGGCTGCGCGCGCACGCAACCGTTAACGGGATCGATCTGCCGTTCTCTGCGAATACTCCCTATACCAACACGATTCCGCTGCGGCTCGAGCCACTTTTCCCCGGCGATCAGGAACTGGAACGGCGGATCAAGAGCCTGATTCGGTGGAATGCGCTTGCCATGGTGGTGCGCGCGAATCGCGTCGAGCACAACATTGGCGGGCACATTTCGACGTACGCTTCCGCAGCAACGCTGTATGAAGTTGGGTTCAACCATTTTTTTCGCGCGAGGTCGGAGGAGTTCGAAGGCGACACGGTTTATTTCCAGGGGCACGCGGCGCCAGGAATGTACGCGCGTGCATTTCTCGAGGGGCGTATATCGGCGCAGCAACTGGAAAATTTTCGCCGGGAATTGAAGCCCGGCGGCGGGCTCTCGTCGTATCCGCACCCGTGGCTGATGCCGGAATTTTGGGAATTTCCGACGGTGTCGATGGGGTTGAGCCCGCTGATGGCGATTTATCAGGCGCGGTTTAACCGCTATCTCGAGGATCGCGGCTTGAAGCCGGTAACTGACGCCAAGGTTTGGGCGTTCCTGGGCGACGGCGAGACGGACGAGCCGGAATCGCTGGGCGCGATTACGCTGGCTTCGCGAGAGAAACTGGACAACTTGATTTTTGTGGTGAACTGCAATTTGCAGCGGCTCGACGGACCGGTGCGCGGCAACGGACAGATTATTCAAGAGTTGGAGTCGGCATTCCGCGGAGCGCGATGGAACGTGATCAAAGTGCTGTGGGGCAGCGAGTGGGACCCGATTCTGGAGCGGGACACGGAAGGCTTGCTCGTCAAGCGCATGGGCGAATTGGTGGACGGCGAATATCAGAAGTTAGTGGTTTCGTCGGGCGCTTATGTGCGGGAACATTTTTTTGGAAGCGATCCGCGGCTGCTCCAATTAGTTGAGCCCTTGCCAGACGAAGCGCTGCGGCGTTTGCGGCTGGGCGGACACGATCCGCGCAAGGTGTATGCGGCGTACAAAGCGGCGGCGGAACATAAGGGCTCGCCGACAGTCATTTTGGCGCGCACGATCAAAGGGTACGGGTTGGGCGAGGCGGGCGAAGGCAAGAACGTCACGCACCAGCAGAAAAAACTGAATGAAGAGGAATTGAAGGAGTTTCGTTCGCGATTTGGGATTCCGCTGAACGATAACGATTGCGTGGAAGTGCCATTCTACCGTCCAGCGGAAGACAGCATAGAGATTCAATACCTTCGTGCGCGTCGGGAAGCGTTGGGCGGATATACGCCAAAGCGCAGTACGCGCTCAAAACCGCTGGTTGCGGATCACGATGAACTGTTCAAGGAATTCTTGGAAGGCAGCGAGGGCAGAGAAGTCTCGACCACGATGGCGTTCGTCGGCATGCTGCGCAAAATGCTGAAGGATCCGGAAATCGGCAAGCTGGTCGTGCCCGTCGTCCCGGATGAAGCGCGGACGTTCGGCATGGAATCACTATTCCGAACGGTGGGAATTTATTCGAGCGTCGGACAGAAGTATGAACCCGTGGATGTCAACACGCTGCTGTATTACAAGGAAGCGAAAGACGGACAGATTCTTGAAGAAGGAATCACCGAAGCGGGCTCGATGGGATCATTTATTGCGGCGGGATCCGCTTATGCGACGCACGGCATCAATACGATTCCATTCTTCATTTACTATTCGATGTTTGGATTCCAGCGCATCGGCGATTTCATCTGGGCTGCCGCGGACATGCGTACGCGAGGGTTTTTGCTCGGCGGCACTTCTGGACGGACGACGCTTTCCGGCGAAGGACTGCAGCACCAGGATGGCAACAGCCACATTCTCGCGCTTTCCGTGCCGAATTTGCGGGCATACGATCCGGCGTTTGCCTACGAAATGGCGGTGATTTTGCAGGACGGGATTCGCCGAATGTATAAAGACGGCGAAAGCATTTTTTATTACATCACGGTGATGAACGAGCCGTACGCGATGCCGGCGATGCCGGGCGACGTGAAAGACGGAATTTTGAAAGGGATGTACCGTTACCGGGCTTCGGAAAACAAGAAGTCCAAGTTGCATGCGCAGCTTTTTGGAAGCGGCGCGATTCTGCGCGAAGCGTTGCAAGCGCAGGAGATCCTGGAAACCAAGTTCGGCGTAGCGGCCGATGTGTGGAGCGTGACGAGTTACAAGGCGCTTTACAACGACGGGAACGAAGTGGAGCGCTGGAACCGCTTACATCCAGGCGAAAAACCGCGCGTACCTTATTTAACGCAATGCCTCGCGAACGCGCCCGGCGTGCTGGTGGCGGCTTCGGATTATTTGAAGACGTTGCCGAACATGGTGAGCAAGTGGATGCCGCGGCGGCTGGCTTCGCTAGGCACAGACGGTTTTGGACGCAGTGAGGGCCGCGCCTCGCTCCGGGACTTCTTTGAAGTGGACGCGAGGTTCATCGCGTTGGCCACATTGCACGAGCTGTGCTCGGACGGGAAGATCGAGCGGTCAGTGGTCGATAAAGCGATTCAAGAATTGGGAATCAATCCGGATAAGTCGAATCCCGTCGTTTCGTGATTCGATTGCCCGTCGCGTGCGTGAGCTAAACGGACAGCTAGGAAAAGGCGAGCTGCGGTTCGTCTTTTTTATTTCTGACAAGGTTTCGAGGTTTTTTCGAGGATCTCGCTGGGATTCAACCGGCCGGTGGCGAGTTGCGCGATGAGATGTGCGTTGGCGGCGAGGAAGTCGTAATCGCCCAGTTCTCTTGGCAGAACCCAGGCGATTTGTTCGAAGGTCTTGGGCGTTAGCTTGTTTTCCTTGATGCTCGCGGCGTAAAAGCGAATTTCCAACTCTTCGGGTGCAGAAGCATATTTATGGCGCGCGCGTCCGATTTCCGCAAATCTGTCCAAGGTAACGCCCAGCTCCTCTCGCAGCTCGCGCGCCAGGGCGGCTTCGTCCGTCTCGTCTCGTTCCACTTTTCCGCCGGGAAACTCCCATTTGAGCGGAGACGTATCAGTGCGCCGCCGCTGGCCGATGAGCAAGCGCCGGTCGCTCCGTTCGATGACCGCGGCTACGACAATTTTCATTTTGTGGTCCCGCGTGCTGCGGCTTCCCGGAAGATGCGGAAGAGTTCTTTTGCGCCGCCGATGAGCGGCGGGCCGGGCGTGTTGAGCAATTCGTCGCGGACCGCATAAACCTGCTTGTTGCGGATGGCTGAGACGTCCTTCCAAGCGGCGACTTGGTAGGATCTTTGAGGTTCGGATTTCGCGCCGGTGGCGGCCCAGGCGAGGACGATCACATCGGGATCTGCCTCCGCGACTTGTTCATCGCTTACTTTTTGGCCGGCAGGCACGACCATTTCGCCGCCGCAAATTTTCACTAACTCCGCGACCCAGGGCGGCGAACTGATTCGCGGATTTGGCCACGCCTCGCAGTAGACGCGAAGCTTCGATTTCGCAGCGCGGCTCTTTCTTGCGATGGTGGCGAATTCCCGGCGCATTCTTCTGATCAGTCCTTCGGCTCTTGCCAGGTGGCCCGTGATGCGGCCCAGCAAGCGAATGTCATTCTCGATGTCGGCTAGCGTTCTCGGATTCTTGCCGAGAAATGTCAGCGGATGTTCCAGGAGCTTGGCCACGGTTTCCTGTTTGTAGGGCACGGAGCCGATGACCAGCGACGGCTTCAACGTCAGAATTTCTGCCACGGAATTCATGTGCCAGCAATCGCCGAGCTGCGGCAAGCCGTTGACGGGAGCCACGTCGGCGCACCATTTCGTAACTCCAACGAGATTTCTCTTTGCGCCGATGGCGCAGAGAATCGAGGTTGCGCTGGGGGCGAGAGAGACAATGCGCAGGGAGGGATCGTGCTTTCCAGTGCTCACCTGGAAAGCTTAACAAATCCGCCGTCAAGTGAGGCGACTAGAGGCGGGTTTAACTTGTTGGGGAGTGCGATGCTGCGCCAGCGGTGCGCTCCAAAGTACTTCGTAGACGTCGATGGGCTCGGCGCGGCCTTTGAGCTTCATTGCTGCGAGCGCGGAACAGGGAGTCTCCTGCGCGAGGCGCGCGTGAGTGGCTGCGGAAATGACAATTTGGCCGGGACCAGCCTGCGATGTGAGGCGAGAAGCGACGTTTACCGTGTCGCCGATGGCGGTGTAATCCATGCGGCGCTCGGTGCCCAGGAACCCGACGACCGCTTCTCCGGTGTGAATGCCGATGCCAATGGTCAGCGGAGCCCTCCCCGAAAGTTTATTTAGTTCGGCGAGACTTCTTTGCATGTCGATGGCTGCGCGAACGGCGGCTTCCGCGTCGTTCTGAAGAGAGAAAGGCGCGCCGAAAAGCGCCATCAGGCCATCGCCGAGATATTTATCGAGCGTGCCGTCGTGCTCGAAAATGACATTGGTCATGCGGGCGAAGAATTCGTTCAAGACTTCGACAGCTTCGCGGGGCTTCATCTTTTCGGCCATGGTGGTAAAGCCGCGCACATCGGCGAAAAGCAGAGTGACGCGCTGGCTTTCGCCGCCGAGGCGAATATCAGCGGCTTCCGCGGTGATTTTTCTCGAGATGGCGGGCGAGAGAAACCGTTCGAGCGCGCTAAGCTGCACGCCCTGGCGCTTGACTTCGCTCTTGGCCATGAAACGGTCCATGACCAAGCCCGCTTGCGCGGCGATAACGGCGAACACTTCGAGATCTTCGGGAGTGAAACTGCCGCGTTTCGAGAGATTATCCACATAGAGCAAACCGAAAAGACGATCGCGGCTTGCCAGCGGCGCGCACATCGCCGATTGCATTCCAGAGATGGCCATGCTGTGGCTGGCGGAAAATCGTGCGTCTTCCTTCGCGTCCATGACCAGAAGCGGCCCCTTGCTTTCCATTACCTGCTGGATGATCGCCCGCGAGAGCGCCACTTGCGGCGTCGCTGACTTGGGTAACTGGCGATAACGGATGATCGCCGGCAGAAAAGAATAGGTTGCGCCGGCTTTCGTTCCCTCGCGAATCGAATCTTCGTTCAGCAACATGGCGTAGCCACGCTCGGCGCCATCGATTTGAAGCACGAGGTCGAGAACGCACTGCGTCACATCTTCAACAGTAGTTTTCTCACCCAGGGCTCTGCTGACTTGATACAAAAGAGTGAGCAGGCGATTTTCGCGCTGGAGATATTCGATTCGGAGATTCGTATCGGCGCGTTGCTCGCTCCACTCCGAAGGCGGTCTGGCTCGGGAGCGATCGAGTAGCTTGGCGGCGCTCGCTTGATCGAGAATCTGCGTCAGGTGCGAAGCGAGTTCGGGAGAAGTTTTGCCCACGACGGCGCCGGTCGTCATGTCCTCGAAACGCAACTTGATATCGCCAAGGCCGATGACGTCGCCGCTCTTGAGCTCGGCGTGTTCGACGCGCACGCCGTTAACCAGGACGCCGTTGGAACTGTGCTGGTCGCGGACAACCCAAGCGTCGCGGCCGCCCTCGATCAGCGCGTGCGTCCGGGAGATGCTCGAGTGAGGGAGCGTGATGTCGTTGGACGTGGCCCGGCCAATGCGAATCGTGGAGCTGTCCTTCAACTCGTAAAGGCGCGGCTGGACGCCGGGCCGCTCGATGATTAAACGTGGCATTGCCGGATAAAAACGCTACAGCTATGTTCGGCCTCTTTTCGGATGCGCGCAACGAGAGTGTGCCGTCAGTTGTCCGATCTTGCAATCCAACAGATGATTTTCGGAGGCCATTGAAAAGCGCGGTTCGAGTTGCGCTACGATAGCGGCATGTATAGCGATTTGGTGCTCGAGCACTTTCGGAATCCGCGCAACGCAGGCAAGCTGGCGAACGCAACCGTGCAGGTGCAAACCACCAATCCAATCTGCGGCGACATTCTGGAACTTGCCATCCGGGTTGAACACGGCGGAATCGCTGAAGCGCGCTTCCTTTGCCGCGGCTGCACGACATCCATTGCTTGCGCCTCTTTTTTGACGGAGCGGCTGACGGGTTGCAGCATTGCGGAGGCCCGCTCGATCACGGCGGACAGCCTTTCCGAAGCTTTGGGAGGGTTGCCGCCGGCCACCCTTCATGGAGCGCAGCTCGCTGCAGATGCGCTCCATTTAGTGCTGTCGAAATTGGCTTAGAGGCTTCGCGGACAACGGCGATCAATGGCCGAGGGCTTTTTGCATCGTGTCCGGATCGTTCAAATTGAGAATGCAGCCCTCCTCATTCGTTTGCACGATGTGCGTCTGACCGGAATGGGCCCAAACCACTGACCGCGCACCTGTGTCCAGCGGTGCGTTCATCAACTCCTCGTATAAGTCAGACGAAAAAATAACGGGGTGTCCGCGGCGGCCTTCGTAAACGGGAAGCACGATGGACTTGCGGGAACTGTAGAAAGACTCGATTAGCTCGTTGACGAGAGCCGAGCTGATCAGCGGATGATCGATCAGAAAAAGAAGGATGCCATCGGTTTGCGGCGGAAGACTGCGCAAGGCGGACTGAATCGAACTCAATTGCCCTTTTTCCCAGTCCTCATTGATGACGATTTCATCGTGAGAAAGATTTATTTCCTTTGCGATGGGCTCCGCATCGGCTCCCAGCACGACGCGGCGTACACCGATTTCGGGGTGGCGCGCCACATCCAATAAATGTTCGAGGAACGGGCGGCCCTGATAAGAGAGCAGCGCCTTCGGCGAGCCCATGCGGCGCGATGCGCCGCCCGAGAGGATGACGGCTGCGAGCATGCCACCTCTTTCAGCGTTCTGTCAGCGCCTGACGCGCTTCGTAGTGCAACTTCTTGTGCGCCGGCGATTCGGCGTTGCGACGGACAGCGATCAGTTCCGCCACAATGCTGATGGCGATCTCCTCCGGCGCGAGCGCGCCGATTTCAAGCCCCATTGGCGCATAGACGCGCTGAAATTCCTCGGGGCGATATCCGTCATTCTCCAAAGCTTTGTAGACGGAAAGAACTTTGCGTTTGCTGCCGATCATGCCCACGTAGCGCGCGGGCGTTCGCACGGCCCAGGCGAGAACACGCATGTCTTCTTTGTGTCCGCGCGTCACGATGACCAGATAACTCGCGGCGTTTGCATGGATTTTTTCGAAGGCGTCTTCGTAGCTGGTATAAATGTCCTGCGCCATGGGAAAGCGTTCGGCGTTGGCAAAGGATTCGCGGTCATCGACGACGCTGATGCCGAAACCCGCCGCGCTGGCGGCTCTGGCCACTGCCATCGAGACGTGTCCGCCGCCAAATAAATAAAGGATGGGCTGCGGGAGGATCGGCTCGACGAAAACTTCCAAGGTGCCGCCGCAAATCAGGCCATTGTCGTAGGTCGCCTCATTGTTCAAATTGAAGACCATTTTGCGCGGCGCTTCCTTGTGCATCACTTCCTTGGCCGCGGCCCAAACTTCGGCTTCGACGCACCCGCCGCCGATGGTTCCGGCAATCGAGCCATCGTCGCGCACCAGCATCCGCGAACTTTCATAGCTGGGGATCGAACCGTTCGTGTGCACGATCGTCGCCAGCGCTCCGCGCTGCCCCGCGCGCCGCATCTTCACGATTTCTTCGAACAGGTCCACGCCTCGCCTCAAACCTCAGCCTACGGCGGGTGATGAGGCGTGTCAATGCATGTCCGACACGACATGATGCCGATCGATATCTGAGCGCGTTAATAAACCGAAAGATTGAACCACAGCTCTCCGCTCTACGGCTGGCCGGGGACGATGGCGGGAACATGAGAGGTGAACTTGGGTCCAAGAAATTCTTCGAAGAGATTGGCGGCGGTAATTTCGCCAAGCCGCGTCAATAAGACGGAGAGTACCACACTCGCTCCCCGGTCGTTCGAGGGATAGTAGAGATTGGCGATACCGCCCGCAGCGACGCCGCCCAGTACATTCGAGTAGTTTGGCACCCATTTCCCGCTGTCGCTCCTGGCGATAAAGGTGCCCTCCAGAGCATGGGCGAAGCGGGAACACTTGCTTCCCGTACCTTTGTAGAAATAACGCGGATCCTGTTTGAATACCCAGGGCAAAATGGCGTTTCCGACAAACGAGCCAACGGCAAAGTCAGCATAGGACGTGCCGAATCGTTTTCCATAACCTTGAGCACCCTGCCCGTACTGGCCCCACTTGTTCGTTGCCTGTTCGATTCCCGCGAGGGCGGCAACTTCCGTGATCGTGAAGGGATCCGTCGCTGACTTCCAGGCCAAATCAAACTTCAACTTGCGCGTGAGCGGCGCCGGGTTAGGGACGTAGCTGACATAAAAATCGGGAATGATCCCGAGGACGCGCTGCTTCTCTTCGTCTTTGACCTGCCCGGTGGCCACTTCTGCGGGCGTTAGCCCGACCCGCACTTCCGTCACTTGGGCTGCGACGGTCAGCATAACCAACGGCAGGTTATAAGCCTGGCCAGGCTGCAAAACGTCCTGAAACGCCTGCGGCGTCAGGTTGGGAGACGAAATAGTGAGACGGAATGCCCCCGCTGGAACAATGGTGAAGGAGAATTGGCCGTCGCCGTCTGTGAAAGCTTCCAGATGGACCGTGGGAGTGCCGTAGGAGAGAGAAACCTTGGCGCCGCTGATGGAGACTCCCGTCTGATCGACGACCTTACCGCTGATGCTTCCGGGTGTCTGCGGAACTGGCGCGGGTGCGTACAGCTCCTGTGACGGCTGAGGCGGCTGTTGTTCCCGCTGCTGAGACTGCGCGGGACGGACCAGAAATGTGATCGAACCACTTAGAAACAGCAGAACGAGGCACTTGCAGGCAAACACCCAGCTTCTCTCCGTCGATTGAACCCTGCGCACTCGCTCACCCCTAATAGGCCATTCACTTAGATGCGCTCCCCGAGTTAGATGCTGTGTCCCTCGGGGGAGGCTCGAACATTATTATGGATAAGAAAATGCGCGTTTTCTGCGCTGCGCGTTCGCCTGGGAGGTGAAAACAAATGCCAGAATGGTGATGACACCGTGTAGAGATTTCCGGTGGCATAAATCCTTTGAATACGGAAACCGCTTTTTCCGTGCGGGGTGTTCTGGACAGCTTTTGGAGAGCGTGTTAGGTTGCGATTCGATTTATCGCTAGAGGGAAACTTTCTCGGGAGTCGGAGGGTGGATGAAAGCGATTCGGTTTCACGAGCATGGCGGGCCGGAGGTCTTGAAATATGAGGATGCGCCGGAGCCCGCCATCCGCGCGAACGACGTGCTTGTGCGCGTGAGGGCGTGCGCGTTGAATCATCTCGATCTTTGGGTGCGGCGCGGATTGCCGGGCGTGCCGATTCCCCTGCCGCATATTCCGGGGAGCGACGTGGCAGGCGAAATTGCGCAAATTGGGGCAGATGTGACGACGGTGAAGGTGGGGCAGAAAGTGGTGCTCGCGCCGGGCGTGACGTGCGGCAAGTGTGCCGCGTGCATCTCCGGCCAGGACAATCGCTGCCGCTCTTTCACCAACTTGGGCTACATGATCGATGGTGGGTGCGCGGAGTTCGTCCGTTGCCCGGAGGTAAACTGTTTGCCCTATCCAGAAAACCTTTCGTTCGAAGAAGCTGCCTCCATTCCGCTCGTTTTTCAAACCGCTTGGCACATGCTCGTTTCGCGCGCCGAACTTCAGCCGGGCGAAGACGTGCTTATCCTAGGCGCAGGAAGCGGCGTTGGCAGCGCGGCGATACAGGTCGCCAAATTCTTCGGCGCGCGCGTGATCGCCACGGCCGGTACGGATGAAAAACTGGCCAAAGCGCGCGAACTTGGCGCCGATCACGTTATCAATCACAAATCGCAGAAGATCCGCGAGGAAGTGCGCCGCATCACCAACAAACGCGGCGTGGACGTGGTCTTCGAGCATGTTGGCACTGCGACTTGGGACGAAAGTGTGGCCAGCCTGGCTCTCTCCGGGCGCTTGGTGACGTGCGGCGCGACCACCGGTTACGACGCGAAAATCGATCTGCGATTTTTGTTCAGCCGCCAGCTCTCTTTGCTGGGCTCGTATATGGGCGCGAAGTCAGAACTCCTGACCGTGTTGAAGCTAGTTGCCGCAGGCAGCTTCAAACCAATCGTCGACCGAGTCTTTCCACTTGCCGAGGCCGCCGCCGCTCACGCGTATCTCGAAGCAGGCTCGCAGTTCGGCAAAGTGGTCCTCGCAGTCTAATCGCACCGCGAGCGGACTCTGCTATCCTCTCGGCGTCTCTTGCGCGAAAATGGAAAGCGGCGACTATGGCAAGCTGGCAAGCTCATCTTGCGGTATGGATCGTCAGGCGGCGCGTGAAGCGCAGGCTTCGCGGCGCGCCTGACTACAAGTGGGCCCGGAAAGTCTTAACTCCCGAGCCATACACTGTTCCCGCGGCAGCGCGCATCTCGCCGGCGGAGGTCGGCGGCGTACCCGGCGAGTGGGTTGACGTTGCTTCCACCGCAAATTCGGCGCTTCTCTTCTTGCACGGGGGCGGATATTTTGCGTGTTCGGCAGAGACGCACCGGCCGATTGCCGTGGGATTTGCCCGTGAGGGGTTCCGCGTTTTTTCAGCGAACTACAGGCTCGCGCCGGAAAACAGATTTCCCGCTGCGGTTGATGACGCTGTGGCCGCCTATCGGGGATTGCTCAGCGAGGGCTACACGCCTAAAAATATCGTCCTTAGCGGAGATTCCGCGGGCGGCGGCCTTGCGCTGTGCTTATTGCTCGCGCTGCGCGATGCGGGAATCCCGCTTCCGGCGGGCGCGGCCGTTTTTTCGCCGTGGACCGATCTAGCCGCAACAGGCGATTCGATCTGCACAAACGCACGCCGCTGCGCCATGTTTCACGGCAAAGACATCGGCCCCAGCGCGCGTTACTATCTCGGGGACACGGACCCGCGTACGCCGCTTGCGTCCCCGCTTTACGCCGATCTCGCCGGTCTGCCACCCATCCTGATTCATGTCGGTGAAAACGAAACTCTGCGCGATGATTCGACGCGCTTCGCAGAAAAGGCAAGATTGGCGGGTGTTCGCGTCGAGCTGAAAGTGTGGCCCGTTGTGCCCCATGCCTGGCAGCTTGCGCCGCACAAAATCCCCGAAGCGCGCCAATCCCTTTGCGAAAGTGCGGCGTTCTTGCGCGGGCTGGTGGCTTCGGAAGCATCGAGTAGCGCGAAATAAGGTAGCGAGACGTCTGGTGACAGAACAGTCCATCCGAAACGCGAGTGAGGAGATCTACGTCGAGGTGCTGATCGTCGGCGGCGGTTTTTCCGGCCTGTGTATGGCCATCAAGCTTCGCGAAGCCGGCCAAAAGTCGTTTCTGCTCATCGAGAAGAGCGGGGACATCGGCGGCACATGGTGGGACAACCGCTATCCCGGTTGTGCCTGCGACATTCCCTCGCATTTGTATTCTTTCTCGTTCGACCTGTGGCCCGGCTGGTCCCGTATGTATCCCGGCCAGCAGGAAATTCACGATTATTTGAAACGCTGCGTTGAAAAGTACGAACTCGCGCCGCTCATCCGGCTGCACACGCGCCTTCACCAAGCGGTTTGGGATGAAGCGGAAGGCCTCTGGCACGCAACGGCTGGCGAAGGGATGCGCATCCGCGCGCGCGTGTTCGTCTCCGGCATTGGAGGCCTGCACGTTCCGCTGTATCCCAATCTCAAAGGTGTCGAGCGCTTTGCAGGGCCAAAATTCCACTCTTCCGCTTGGGATTACAGCGTCGATCTCGACCGAAAGAACATCGCCGTCGTCGGCACTGGGGCGAGCTCCATCCAGTTTGTGCCGCAAATCGCGCCGCGGGCAGGGAAGCTCTATCTTTTTCAGCGCACGCCGGCGTGGATCGTTCCGCGCATCGATTTTCCGATCGACGAAAAATGGAGAAGCCGATTCCGGCGATTCCCACTAGTCATGCGCGCCTTCCGGCAATACATATTCTGGCGGCAAGAGTTTCGCGTGCTCGGCTTTCTCGGCAACCGCTTCGTTCGCGGAAAGGCCACCGAAATTGCGACGCGCCACATGCAGAGGAGCATCAGCGATCCCAAACTGCGCGAAGCATTGACGCCCAAGTACGAATTGGGTTGCAAGCGCGTGCTCGTCTCCGACGATTTTTACCCGACACTGAAACGCGAAAATGTGGAACTGGTCACGGAAGGCATCACGGAAGTCTGCGAACAGAGCATCGTGACTTCGGACGGCGCTGAGCGTCCAGTCGATGTCCTTATTTTCGGTACGGGCTTTCGCGCCACGGAGCCGCTGATCGGTATCCGCCTCGTCGGCCGCGCTGGCATAGAAATTCATGATGCCTGGCGCGAGCGCATGAGCGCCTACCTCGGCGTGACGGTGAACGGCTTCCCCAATTTCTTTTTGCTCCTGGGACCCAACACCGGCCTCGGCCACAATTCCGTGGTGCTGATGATTGAAGCGCAGGTCCGATACGTGATGAGCTGCCTCAAGTTAATGAAGAGCCGCAAAAAAACCGTCCTCGAAGTCCGGCCGGAAACGCAAAAGAATTTTGTCGGCGAAGTCCACCGTCGTTTGCAAACCACCGTCTGGCAATCCGGCGGCTGCCAAAGCTGGTATCAAGACCAGCGCACCGGCGAAAACACCACGCTCTGGCCAGGTTCGGTTGTGGCCTACCTGCGCCGCACTCGTGCAGCTTCGCCGGCCGATTACAACCTGACGTAACCATGCCCAACGCTGTCGAGATGCGGCACTTTCACCTTAATTTGTGTCCGCCTCCCGCCTGTGCGAAAATAGTGTCAGACGAGGGCCACATGAGCACATCGCTCGGTAAGCACGTCACACTCACAAAGCCCGACGACTTCGGCAGCCTGCTCGAAGACGAAGGCATCATTTTTACCACACTCGACAAAGCCGTGAACTGGGCGCGCAAAAGCTCCATCTGGCCTCTGGGATTTGGTCTGGCTTGCTGCGCCATTGAAATGATGTCCATGGCCGCTGCGCGCTTTGACGTTGCCCGTTTTGGCGCAGAAGTATTTCGGCCTTCGCCGCGCCAGGCCGACCTGATGATCGTCGCCGGCCGCCTGTCGCAAAAAATGGCTCCCGTCATTCGCCAGCTCTACGATCAAATGCCCGAGCCAAAGTGGGTCATCTCCATGGGCGCGTGCGCCACATCCGGCGGCGTCTTCAATAATTACGCCATCGTGCAAGGATGCAACCAGGTGATTCCCATCGATGTCTATGTTCCCGGCTGTCCGCCGCGGCCCGAAGCCGTTCTCTACGCCATCCTCCAATTGCAAAAGAAAATCGACAACGAAAAGGGCTCCTTCAAGCGCGCATTGAATCTTGCGTAGTGGCACAGACTTCAGTCTGTGCGCTTTTGCATTCACGCATGTCGTCTCTCGTTCCTTACCCCGCCCGAATCTTACTGGCCGTCCTTCTTTGTTCTGCGCTTTTGTTCTTCGGCTGCAGGGTTGCCCATCATCCTGCTCCGCCGGTTCCTCCCGCCGGATGGACCTTGGTCTGGAACGACGAATTCTCCGGCCAGGACGGTTCTCTTCCAGACCCGAAAAAGTGGACCTACGCTATCGGTGGCAAAGGCTGGGGCAACCACGAACTGGAGGATTACACCAATCGCAAAGAAAACGCCCACATCGAAAAAGGAAATCTAGTCATCACCGCGCAAAAAGAATCCTTCACCGGCGCCGACGGCGTGACCCGCGATTACACCTCAGCCCGTCTAAAAACGCAGGCCCGCTTCACGCAGGCCTATGGCCGCTTCGAGGCACGCATCAAGATTCCACAAGGGCAGGGAATGTGGCCCGCGTTCTGGATGCTCGGCGAAGATATTCCGTCTGTCGGCTGGCCGAGGTGCGGCGAAATTGACATCATGGAAAATATCGGCAAGGAACCAGGCACAGTTCACGGCTCCTTGCATGGCCCGAGCATTACCGCCCGCACGAGCGATCTCACTTCGATTTTTAGCCTTCCGGCAGGCCAAAACTTTGCCGACGCCTTCCATCTTTACGCCGTCGAATGGGAGCCGAACGCCGTCCGTTTCTATGTGGACTCGAATCTTTACGCCACCTTCAATGCATCGCAGTGGCCCGCGGGCGGAACCTGGGTCTTCGACCATCCATTTTTTATTATTCTCAGTCTTGCCGTCGGCGGCGATTGGCCCGGCAACCCGGACGCGTCCACGAAATTTCCGCAAAGCATGCTCGTCGACTACGTCCGCGTTTATACTAAGCGCTAATCCGTTTTGCCCAGCCCGGAGGTTTCGTCCCCATGACCACAGTTTCCGATCCAGCACGCCAACTTCTTCGCCACACCGTGGCGACGGCCGCCTATCGAGGCGGCAAACCTCTGCACGGCGCGCCGGAATCTTTCGCCGCGTTCAGTATCGGCGACACCTCGCGCACGCCCGCGAAAATCCTCGCCCACATAGGCGATCTCTTCGATTGGGCTTTATCGATGGCGCGCGGCGAAACCGCTTGGCACAACTCCAAGCCGCTCTCGTGGGACGCCGAGGTCGCGCGCTTCCACGCCTCGCTGAAAAAGTTCGACGACTATCTCGCGTCATCAGAACCGCTTCATGCCTGCGCTGATCATCTATTCCAGGGCCCCATCGCGGACGCGCTAACACACATCGGCCAGCTGGCGATGTTGCGCCGCCTCGCCGGTTCTCCCATCAAAGGCGAGAATTACTTCAAAGCCGAAATCATTGCTGGTCGCGTCGGCGCAGAGCAATCTGCCCCGCGCGGCGAGTTCGACTAACGCAAACGGAGACCGCTTGCCGCTCAACAGTGAGTTTGTGCACCGCTTTCACCGTACAGCCGCAGCTTCCGCAAGCGCCTCAGGAAACTTGGAAACCACTGCTTTGCCCCCCGACCAACTCAAACGACTCCCCGCCGCATTGTGGTCCTTGCGCACGTACCCCATCCCAATCGCGCTCGACAAAAACGACGGAATCGCCGCGCGCGTAACAAAACCCACCTCTTTTCCGTCCGCCGTCAGCGTTTCTCCGGCAGCCGGGACGCCCGCTCCTTCAAAAATAAGATCAACCCTCCGCCGGTTCACTTGCCCGCGCGATCTCACGCGCTCGACAATCTCCTGCCCCGTGTAGCAGCCTTTCGTATAGCTAATGTGGCTGGCCTCCAAGCCCGCTTCGTGCGGAATTTGTTTCTCGCCGAAGTCGTACCCGAACCAAGGCACGCCTTGCGCCAGCCGTTGCGCGCTCAACGCCGCGTAGCCTATCGTGCCGCCGCCATGTTTCTTCACACTATCCAAAAGCATCTGCCACAGCCCCGCCAGCTTCTCCCGTTCAGCCAGGAATTCGCAGCCCGCGACTCCGCCCAGCGAACGTTTCACAAGCTGGCAGGGAATTGACGCCACTGCGGTTTCCACGCGGCCGAGCTCCGCGATCGCAAAAAGATCGACGCCAGTCAGTTCCCGCGCCACAACGGCTGCCTGCGGCCCTTCAAGCCCCAATGTTCCGTACCGCTGCGACTCATCGGATAGCGTAACGTCATCCATGATGATGTACCGGTCGAGCCATTCAATCAGCCGCTCTCGAATCATCGCGAAAGTAATACACAAGAGGCTGTCAGGCTGCGCGTAAGTCTCGATTTCCGCGAGAATGTGCCCCTGCGGGTTCAGCAGCAGCGAGACATTGCCGTGCCCGGCCGCCAAATCCTTGATGTTGTTCGTCAGAATGGCGTTCAAATAGCGCACACGGTCCGGCCCAGTGAAATTCAAATAGGCGCGACAATTCTTGTCGACCAGGGCAACGCTCCTGCGCGCAAACTCCTGCTCCAATCGCGGATCGATCCAATGGTCCGGCAAATCACATCCGAACCAGGTACCCAGCGTAGCTCCGGCACGCTTGTGCAATTCGGCAAGCGGCGTTTCGATCCCGCCGCCCGTTTCGGTCATCTCCATGCCGCTCCTTTAGCCATCTCTTCAACCACCAGCTTAGCAAAGTGAAAGCGTTTTCGTGGCGAGGTACAGTTCCATCGGCCAACGCGGATGCTATACTGAAAATAAATGACGGACGCAGTTCCAGCTTTCGACGCCGTTTCGCACGGCCTCATCCACATCACCATTCCCGTGGGTATGTTGCAGTGCAATTGTTCCATCATTGGCGATCCCGTCACCCGCGAAGCGCTGGTGATTGACCCCGGCGACGAAGTCACGCGCATCCTCGAGCTCCTCGGCCGTCACAGGCTGACCGTCAAAGCCATCGTCAGCACGCACGCTCACATCGACCACGTCGGCGGCCTCAGCAAGCTTCATCAATACACGGGCGCCCCCATCTTGATGCATCGCGACGATCTCCCGCTCTATCAAGGGATGGACGTGCAAGCCGCCTTCCTCGGCGTTCCCACCCCGGAAATTACGGATGTGGACCAGCTCCTGAAAGAAGGCGACGCGCTAAGCTGGGGCTCGTTCCAGGCCAACGTCATTCATACGCCGGGCCACACGCCGGGCAGCGTGTGCTTGTATCTGCCCAAGGAAGCTGGCGAAATCTCACTTCCTGTTCCGCGCCTCTTCGCCGGAGACACGCTCTTCGCCGGCAGCATCGGCCGCACCGATCTCTGGGGCGGCTCGATGGACCAGATCACGGAATCTATCCGCGGCAAGATCATGAAGCTTCCGGAGGACACTCTCGTTTATCCGGGCCACGGCCCTCTGACCAGCATCGGCCGGGAACGCGACACAAATCCCTTTTTGATCAACACCTAAATGGACATCTACTGTTTGGAGTGCGGCAGCCCTGCTGCCGCTTTTCTCAATGGCTCGCACGACCCTATATTTGGCCAGGCTCAACAATCGCTTTTTCCGTGCGTTGCAGCACTCACGAGTCACCAGTCACTCCGCGTCCTTCCCTAGCGCGTTTCAATTCCTCCATGACGGACTGCACGAGCTGTTTCGCGTGTTCCAGTTCCTGCGCGATTATCCGCAAATCCATCGCCGGCACCATCGGGTTTCGTTGGCTCGTGCAATAAACGCCGTGCTGGCCGACGAGCACCAACGCGTTCGTCATGCGATCCAAAGACACGGCCAGCCGGCCGCGCTCCCGCCCGTACATCTGCTCGTAGTGCTCCAGCTCATCTTTGTGCTCATCAAAAGCGTTCATAAATTGCAGTCCCTCTTGGCTGACGGACTTCCCACGGCCGCGGCAGGCGGTTGCACATCGGGCACATACAACACGCACCAAACTTTACCCCATGCGTTGCTCGGAACATAATCCGCAGAAGCCACCATGAGCGCGTTAACTCACTCCTTGTGGCGCAATCCGGGGTCTAACGGCAGGCAGTCCGTTCCCGCGGCGAGCTTGGGAAAAGGTTCGGCTGGAGCCATCTGACAATGCGACGATCCGATCTGGTGCAGCACAAGGAAAAGGACAAGGGCGCCATTACGCGCACGTCCCAAATCGTCTTCGGCGAGCGCCAGCATCTGCTGCGCGTTCTTGATTCCCTCGAAGGCACCGATTTGGCGATTGCGCGCCTGCAGATGGAGCGCCGCGTCCTCGAAGATCTGATTCACACGCGCACTCGCGAGCTCAACCAAATCAACACCGCATGGGATGAAAAGATTGGCCTCGTTCTGAGCGGAGAGGCTAAGCCCGAAATGCTCGAAAAACTCGTCAAGCAAGCCCCCGAGGAAGATTTCTATTTGCTCCGCCTCATCAGCGAACATCCCCGCGCCAACGCAAAAACTCTGAATAAACTCGCTAAGCATCCCTATGGCGCAATTCGCGAAAATGTCGCCCGCCATCCAAACGCAGATGCAGGCACGCTCACATGGCTTAGCCGGGATCGCAGCCAGCCGCTCTGGTATCTGGTCGCCTTTAATCCCAATACGCCGACTCCGTTGCAGCGCCGCCTCCGCGACCGCCTCAAAAAGCTAGGCGAAAATCAGCTCTCCCGTTAGCTCCTCTACACTAGAAAATCTGCAGGGTCAGTTTCCGATTACGCGTTATCGGAAAAGTGCCAATCCGCAATTCCAAATGAGCGGTAACCACCCCAACCGAGCACTATCCGATATTGCCAGACCCGTCTTCCCCCAAACCGAACTTGATAAACAGAGCCAGCAAGATGATGACATCAAGCACAATTCCCCTGGGATGATAATAGTCGTACCAAATATTTAGGGCGACCAAAGGGATGATCACCCACAACGCGCCTGCATGCTTTTTGAGCCGGTCAAAGTAGTTATGCGGCATCGGTCGGGAGCTTATCACTACAACGTTTCCCCGCAACTCCCGCTTTACGCGCCTACCGTCCAGGTGGATTTTCAAGTTACCGGTAGTTCGCGCTGGGGAAAGCGTGGAAGTGGAGGAACCAGTAATGAAGTAGGGGAAACCATTTAATGAAATCCAACGGGTGCGAGTCCCGTACGGCCAAAGCTAGCGAGCAGGCCGGTAGCGAGTGTTGCCATTCACCGGGTGACTGGTGGGTGCGAAGCGTACACAGCAAGGAAGCAGGCCGTGAAGGTTCAGCTCCGAAATCTAACAATGTTGCGATGCCGACGCCGTGTTACCAGCGGAAGGCAGCATCCGGGTACGACCGCAATTGCGAAGGGCGACCCGGGATCGCCGGAGTCGCTAGCTCAGGGCATGTTTCCAAAGGGATTTCCCATGAACCCAGGAGAGCTCCCCATCTCCGCTCGCAAGAGCGGTAAGACGGCCGCCAAGGGAGACCGTAGGCGACTGAGGACGGATGGAGGAGCAGTCTTACGACCCCGTAGTACCTGTGAAGGTGGGGAACCGCAGGGCTTCCGAAAGGAGCAGCCACGACTCCCCAAACGCAAAGGATAACTTGGCGTTTGGGGCGTTATAGAGGGAGTGGAGCTGGGCAGTGGGTGTGTATGGTTGGGAGCGGGAGTGCCAGGGAAAATCGGAATGGAATGACAGATGGTGAGACTTTTGACATCGACAAGAATTTCTTTGACCAGGAGCCGCACGATTTGTTGGCGCTCGCAAATGTTTAACGTTTTGGCGCGCGTGCGGAGCTTGCTGCGAAATCCATCCAGACTCTCTGATAATTGCAAGTATCTCGCTTGATCCATGGCTCCCGTCTCAAGTGATTGGAGTTCTGTTTCCACTGCTCTTGTTCTCTTGTTCAACTCCGGCATTCTTTCACGAAGCTGCGACAAACTGACCAAGTTTTCTTGATACGCCGTGATCAGTCGCTCGGCGTTTTTTTTCAGGCGCGTTTGTTCACCGCGTAATTCTTCCAGACGCTGCCGCCGAGGATCCGCATTGCGCGCGGTTTCTTTTCGCCGCTCAATTTCTGTTTGCACCAGACGGTCATCTTCGAGCAAGCGAAGGATCTCATTCCATACGAATTCGTCCAAGTAGTCTTGCCGAACAGGGCGATTCGTGCACAGTGCCCCTGTGGGGCGACGATAGGCATCGGAGCCGAAACAGCGATAGTAGTACAGCCTTCGTTGCGCCGAGGGTGTGGAAGATCGATACAGCGCATAGCCACACTGTTGGCATACCAGCATCCCTTGCAGCAAGCTCGGCATTATTGTTCGGCGTAGAGAATGATGTTTGTTCTTCGTCAACTGCTCTTGGGCCAGAGCAAACGTTTCTTTGCTCACCAATGCAGGCACGGAAACTTCAATCCACTCTGCGCGAGGTCGCTCACGACGGCAGCTGGGTCGATTGGAAATGCTGTTCTTTTGACGAAGCGGCTTGGTGATGCGCTGACGTGGCGACTGTTCCGTCTTGCCGTAACAAGCGCGGCCTCCATACGCGAGGTTACGCAGCATGGCCCATACCACCGAGCGGTCCCATCGCGTGTTCCCCGTTCTTGTGGAAATCCCGCGCTGGCTCAAGGAGCGCGCAATAGCATTGATGCTGAGATTCTGTTGCGTATACATCTTGAACACCATTCTGACCACGCCTGCTTCACTTTCAATCACTTCGTAATACGCGATGGAAGTGTCCGTCTTGCGAATATACTTATAACCGTATGGCGCGGCTGAGAGAGCATTTACCACTCCCTGTTTTGCCTTGTGCAGTTTCCCACGCCGGCTCCGTTCCGCAATTTGCGCGCGTTCATATTCTGCAATCATTCCTTGGAACTGCACCACGAGCTGATCTTCCGGACTGGATCCCGCTGGCGACTTCAAAAAAACAATCTCGGCGCCACAGCGAGAGAATTCTTCGCCCAACAGAATTTGATACGCATACTTGCGACTGAGTCGATCGGGTGAGTAGATCAACACCGTCGTGATCTGCCCTTGTGCTGCGAGATCACGCAGCGTTTCCAGACCGGGTCGCGCGAGAATTGCGCCGCTGTACCCTTCGTCTTGGAAGACCCATTCCGGCGGCACCAGATATCCGTTGCTCTTGGCATACTCCAGTAAGGCTGCAGTCTGGCTGACGATGGTGTGACTTTCCTTCTGACGATCCGAGGAAACGCGTGTGTAAATGGCTGCTGGTTTGTTCCTGGGGCTTCTCCTGAGCGGAATTTAGTTCTGTTGATCCCACCGGGCGCCGAATTTCGGGTACGAGCAGTTCGAAGGCTTGTTCCAATTTCTGCGAGAGGAGCCGATCGAAGCGATAAGCAAAGTGAACAGCGTGACCGTTCGATGGGAAATGCTCAGCCACGTTTTCGTCGCTGCGGCCAGGCCGCCAGTAGAGCGCGACTGACAATTTCGCTCAGCGACAGATGGGTGCGGCTTGCGAAAACGCGAAGGCGTAGGACTAACGCTTGTGAAAGTTTCACTGTAAAAGCGATCTTGGTGTCGCCGACGGGAAGAGGTTGTTTCAGATGTGCGGCCTGTTGGAGATCGCGATACGCTTGCCGACGCGAGATACCAGAATCCTTCCTCATTTGTGCGACGGCGTCCGGCAGATGATTGAATTGCTGCAGCAGTTCGCGTGCGTGATTGAGGCGCACGGCCCTTTGAGCGTTGCTGGCACGGCTCATTTGCCACCTGAATACAACCGCATGCGGCACATTTCAAGTACCTCTTTGAGCACATCTAGCGATACCTCCATACGCGCTCAAAACAGAAGTTATCTTTTGCGTTGGTGGAGTCACGGTACCCATTGGAGGGAAGGGGGGAACAAGCGGACGAATCTGTCGAAAAGAAACATAGTCGAGGCTCAGACCTCGGTCGCTAGGTCCACGCAAATCGACAGACCAACCGACCTGACCACGATGGACCTGGAACAGGGCGGGGAGTCACGCCTGAGGAACCCGCTGCGGGAAATCTGCACGGTGGGGTCTGCGAGGGGGGAGACGTCAGTGAAGCCATGGTGGACCTAAACGCGCACGAAGCTGGAAACGGCGGATAGTGCCAAGGAAAACCTAAAGCCCACTGCGTTCTCCTCTACTCGGACCGACTTGGCCCTCCGATTTCGTTGTAAACTACCCGACGTCACTGGCTATCTGACCGGCACTCGCTGGCGGAACGCGCGTGAATATAAGTAGCGGCTCGGGAAAACTTGTATGGTCTTCTGGCAATTGGCTCAATTCACCGATATTGCTCTTCTGCTCCTGCGCTTGATGGTTGGCTTCGTGTTCATCACCAGCGGCTACAAACATCTTAAAGACCCGGCAACGCGGAGCAAGGACATTGGGATGAGCAAGAACTTCACAATTTTTCTGGGTGCAGCCGAGTTAGCGGGCGGCCTCGGAGTAATTTTGGGCGTTTTCGCACAACTCGCCGCCATCGGTTTGATTTTGGTTATGCTCGGCGCCATACAAAAGAAAATATTTACTTGGCACACTGGCTTCTGGGGCAAGTCGGGGACCAACGGTTGGAGCTACGAGATCATGCTCGTCGTGATGAATCTGGTCATCGTCACCACCGGCGGCGGAAGCCTGGCTCTCACTCACCTAATCAAGTAAACCCTCGATCGCGTGATGAGGCTCAAGATGGACGATCCACAAAAGAAGGAGCAGGGTTCTGGAGCGCGAGATCAAGAGATCCGTGCTGCGCTGGATCAGCATTGGGCGGCGTCCGATGCCAACGATTTTGAAACGGAGCACCTCATCTATCACGAGGACGCGGTCCTGGAATACCCGCAGTCAGGCGAGCGAACCCGCGGTCGGCGCAACATACAGGGCCAACGCGCCAGTCAGCCGAACAAAAAGCGGTTTTCTATCCGGCGAATCATTGGCGGCGGTGATCTTTGGGTCACCGAGTTCATCCTCACCTATGACGGCAAGCCGTCCTACACCGTGAGCATCATGGAGTTCAGCGGCGATAAGGTTTGGCGGGAAACGCAGTACTTTGCGGATCCATTCGTGGCTCCCGCATCGCGCGCTCGATGGGTCGAACGGATGGACACATAATCTTCGAGACGCAAGAATTCGCCAACGACACCGCCATTTGCTGTTTGCATCATAATTGTCGAGAACACAGATTAACGCCAGAGACCCGCTAGGTCCTGATCAACTCGGCAACCGGAAATTGAGTCAGCACCTATTATCGACACTCCTTTGATGGACACCCCAAGGCCTTATCCACATCTGGCTCAAACGTCGAAGATAGTAGAATGGCGCGAGGCTATTTCTCGGGAGAGGTGTTTGCGTTGCGACAGAGCATGCGAGACATGGGATGACGGACGAAGCCAGAGAGCCATCGCAAGGCTGGAAATTCATTCGCACAAGAATATGGGCCATTCTCGCCATCTCCATGGCGATGATTGTCCCTTGCCTTTGGCACAAGCACATCGAAGCCGGCGACCTCGGAAGCCATGTCTATAACGCCTGGCTCGCCCAGTTGATCGAAAAGGGCCAGGCTCCCGGCCTTTATATCGTGCGGCAATGGGACAACGTGCTGGTGGACTGGATGTTGCTACACGCCGCGAATCTTTTGGGATTTGCCGCTGCAGAAAAAGTAGTTGTCTCGCTCTGCGTGCTGATTTTCTTTTGGGGAGTTTTTGCCTTCATTTCGGCTGCAAGTGGCCAGCCGCCGTGGTTTCTCACCCCGGCCATCGCTATGTTGTCCTACGGCTATTCCTTCAACATGGGATTCCTAAACTACTATTTGTCGTTAGGACTAGCGGCTTTCTCTCTGGCGCTTTTCTGGCGGGGAAGGGGACCAGAGCGCCTTCTCGGTTTGCTGCTTGTGCCGTTGGTTCTTCTGGCGCATCCGCTGGGGCTCATCTGGCTCTTCGGCACAGCGCTCTATCTGATTCTATGGACGAAGTTTCCAAGTTGGTGGAAGTTAGCCGTGCCCGCGACTGCCATTGCCGCAGTCTATGTGGTTCACGCGTATCTGGCGCATCAGACTCGCTTTCCCGTTGATTGGGCGCACGATCCTTTCTATTTAATGAACGGCGCCGACCAGCTCTCGCTCTATGGCCGGCGCTATGCCACGCTTGACTTGGCCGTACTAATCTTCGCCGTGCTCTGCATTCTCCTGGAAGTGATTACGCGGCGGCGCGACAAATCCCTCTTGCAATCGTTACATCTTCCGGCGGAGTTGTACTTCATCGCGATTGTGGCAGTGGCCCTCCTACCCGAAAATTTGCGGCCCTCCATAACCGGCGGCTGGATTGGCCTGCTTGCCTCTCGTCTGACGATGATCACCGCTATCTTCGGTCTTTACGTCATGGGGTGCCTCAAGCGGCGAAAATGGCACCTGGCAGGCTTCGGAGTATGCGCGCTTGTATTTTTCTCTTTCCTCTACCAGGACGCCGCCAAATTAAATCGCATGGAATCGGAAGTCGAGCGTCTCGTCGCCCCATTGCCGTTCGGCACGAGGGTGCTGTCCACGATTTGGGCGCCGCTCGACTCGCGAATTTCTTTCATCAGCCATTTCCTGGACCGCGCGTGCATCTGCCATTGCTTTAGCTATGCAAACTATGAGCCTTCCTCCGGCCAGTTTCGCATTCGCGCGCGGTCCGGCAGTCCCGTCGCCGTCGCATCGGACGACGATTCCGAAGACATGCAGGCAGGCGAATACGAAGTCCAGGAAGAGGACCTGCCGATGATGGAAATCTATCAATGCGATGAGAAGGATCTAACCAAACTCTGCATGCGCACCCTGGCCGCCGGCGAAAAAAATGGCCGCCTTGGCTACGAACCCAACCCCGATTAAAGCGCCGCTGTTCCGCGACGACTGAGTCCCGCAGAATCTTGCCATCTAGCCGTTTGGAGTGCGGCAGCCCTGCTGCCGCTTTCTCAGCAATTGCCACGTCTCTGTATTTGGCGACGATCGACCACCCCGCTTTTCGCACGCTTCCTGCCAAAAGGGCGGTAGACAAATTGGCTCTTGCAACAGTCCAATTTCATGTAAAATTGACCAAGGGTGAGAGACAATGTTGCCACTGCACCTCCAGCCTGAAAGCCACGTCCCGCTGTACGTCCAACTTCGCGACCAACTGCGCTCCCTTGTCCACGCGGGCGATTTGCGCCCAGGCGACCGCATTCCTGCCAGCCGCGAACTTGCCACCATGCTTGGCGTGCATCGCACCACGGTGGCGAACGCCTACGCCGAATTGGAATCCGAAGGTCTCATTCAAGGCCACGTCGGCCGCGGCACATATATCAAAGGCAATGGCAACGGCCTTAAACTCACTCCGCCTGCTCCGCCCGTGCTAAACGGGGGCGCAGGAATTCGCTGGGAGTTGCTCTTTGCGGATGAACGCGGCGAAGAAGCTCTCAGCCGTCTGACCGCCAGCGCCCCGGAAAACTCGCTGTCCTTCGTAATGGCCCGCCCCGCTGAAGAATATTTCCCCGTCGACGAATTGCAGACGTGCGTGAACGCCGTTCTGCGCCGCGAAGCCACCGATGTTTTAAATCTCGGCCCTTCGGACGGCTACGGCCCGCTGAAAGAAGCTCTGCTTGAGCTTCTCCGCAACGACGGAATCCCCGCCAAGGACGAAAATCTTCTTGTTACGGACGGTTGCCAGCAATCGCTCGACATTATCAGCAAAGCCTTCGTGCGGCCCGGCGATTCGGTGATTCTTGAAAATCCAACGTACCCCGGCGTGATGGCGATTTTCCATGGAGCGCGCGCTCGCTGTCTTGGCGTGCCGGTGCAAACGCGTCCCGAACCCGGCGGCGCCCTCGGCACCGATCTTGAAGCTCTGGAAGCCACGCTCGCCGCGAATCGTGTGAAGCTGATTGTCCTCACGCCCGCATTTCAGAACCCCACAGGTATCTCGATGCCGCTGGCGTCGCGTCGAAAGGTTTTGGAGCTTGCGGGACGCCATCAAGTGCCCGTCGTGGAGGATCATATTTACGCGCGACTCCATGCGCGCGAAGAGCGAGTGCCTTCTCTGAAGCAGCTGGATCGCGCGAACATCGTGATTCACATCGATAGTTTCTCGAAGGTGGCCTTTCCGGGCCTGCGCGTAGGCTGGATTGTTGCTCCCGCGGCGGCCATCGAGCGCCTGCGCACCGTCAAGCAGACCACCGATCTGCACACCGACCAACTCGCGCAAGCAACCCTGGCGGAATTCTTGCGGCGAGGGTTATTCACCAAACACGTCGCGAAAATGCGCAAGGTTTATGCTTCGCGCTTGGTGGCTGCGGACGAAGCGCTGCGCAAGCACATGCCTGAGGGCACGCGCTGGACGCGTCCGGAGGGCGGAATGTGTTTGTGGGTGGAATTGCCGCCGGGCTTTGACGCCAGCGAGCTTCTGATCCACGCAAAAGAGCGCGGCGTTCTATTCGCGCCGGGACGGTATTTCTACGTGCAGAATCCGCTGCCCAACACGCTGCGGCTCGGCTACGCGGGACTCGATGAAAAGCAGATCGCCCGCGGCGTCGCGACGCTTGCGGATATCCTGCGCATCGAGATGCGCAAGAGGCAGCGCGGAGTTCGCCGAGCGGAACGAAGCCGCGTCGCGCTGGTGTGAAAAGAGGAAGGAACGACGTAAGGAAGTAAGGAAGTAAAGAAGCGAAGAAAAACCAGAGAGGCTGGCTGAAATTGAAGGACACGATTACGTTAGCGCCGAACCCGGAGAACAAATGTTTTGGCTGCGGCGGCGCGAACGATGCCGGAATGAAGCTGACGTTTGTGCAAGACAACGCCAACCGCAAAATTGTGGGGCGATTTATTTTGGGCGAGAGGTACCAGGGCGGCGGCGGGATGGGACACGGCGGAATTATCGCCACGCTGCTGGATGAAGCCATGGGGAAGGTTTGCCGCTTTCGCGACGTTCGGGCGGTGACAGCGGAGCTGACGGTGCAGTACTTGAAGCCTGTGAAAGTGGACGAAGAAATTATTGTCGAAGGATTTGAGACGGATGCAAAGGGCAGGAATTTGTTTCTTGCGGGCGAGATCCGCAATAGCTCCGGCGAATTGCTGGCGCGGGGCACGGGACGATTTGTGGTGATTGGACAGAAACAAGCGGCTGCGCCAGAAGTGCGCACCGCGTAGAACCTTGGAAGTGCAAATAAGATTGAGAGATTCGGAGCGAGAGGAGAAGTGACATGGAAGCGAAAAAAGCAAATGGCAGCGGGAACGGGGGCGCCAATTCGGTCGCCAATTCAAGTAATGCGACGAACGAATGGCGCGTGAAAGTCGGCCTGGCAGAGATGCTCAAGGGCGGCGTCATCATGGACGTGACGAATGCCGAGCAAGCCAAAATTGCGGAGAACGCCGGAGCCTGCGCGGTGATGGCGCTTGAGCGCGTTCCGTCGGACATTCGCAAGGAAGGCGGCGTGGCGCGGATGGCCTCGATCAAAATCATTCGCGAAATCATGAAAACCGTGACGATTCCGGTGATGGCCAAAGTGCGCATCGGGCATTTTGCCGAAGCGGAAGTGCTTCAAGCGCTCGAAGTGGATTTTATCGACGAGAGCGAAGTGCTGACTCCTGCTGACGAAGAGAATCACGTCTGGAAACATGATTTCCGGGTGCCCTTTGTTTGCGGCGCGCGCAATCTGGGCGAAGCGTTGCGGCGCATCGCTGAGGGCGCGGCGATGATTCGCACCAAGGGCGAGGCGGGTTCCGGCAACGTCGTTGAGGCTGTGCGCCACATGAGGACGATCGTGAGCCAGATGAAGAAGCTGACGACTCTGCGCGACGACGAATTGATGCACGAGGCGAAAGAACTCGGCGCGCCGATTGAATTGATTCGCCAGATTGCGAAGACGGGGAAATTGCCTGTCCCGAATTTCTCGGCGGGCGGAATCGCTACGCCGGCGGATGCGGCGCTCGTTCGTAAGCTTGGGGCGGAAGCAGTGTTTGTTGGCTCGGGCATCTTCAAGTCGAGCGATCCGGAAGCGCGCGCCAAGGCGGTCGTGAAAGCTACTACGCATTTCGATGATGCTAAGGCGGTACTTGAGGCGCATGAAGAGCTCGGCGAGGCGATGCCTGGGATTGATGTGCGGCAGCTGGAGCAGAAAGACATGCTCTCGACGCGCGGCTGGTGACGGCTGGATTTAAATCATTCGGACATCTTTCTAGTGGCGTGGCATGCTGGGCCACTACAAAACCGGGGCAGACGGGCACGGCGTGCCGTGCCCCTACAAAACGGTGGGGCAAGCCTGACCCCCACAGAGGGTGGAGCAAGCCCCACCCTACAAGCGAGGGCGACGGAGTGGAATCAGTGAAGATTGGGATTCTGGCGGTACAAGGGGATTTTGCGGCGCACGCGGCGATGCTCGCTGGTTTGGGCGTCGAGACACTCGAAGTGCGCACAGTGGGGGACCTTGAGGGGTGCGGCGGGGTGATTTTGCCTGGCGGGGAGAGCACTACGCAGATCCAGTTTCTTCAGGAGGAAGGACTGTTCGAGGCAGTGAAACAATTTGCCGCAGAGGGCGGAGCCATTTTCGGGACTTGTGCTGGCACGATTTTGCTTGCGACGGAGGTCAAGAACCCTGCGCAGGCTTCCTTGGGTTTGCTGGATATGACCGTTCTGCGCAACGGCTATGGTCGTCAGCTGGCCAGCGATGTGTTTTTTGGTCCGTGCAAGCTGGCGGATGCGCCGATGGAGATGGTTTTTATACGGGCGCCGATCATTGAGAACGTGGCCCATGGAGTCGAGGTACTTGCCGAGTACGGGGGCAAGCCGGTGTTGGTGCAGAAGGCCAACGTGATGGCCGCGACATTTCACCCTGAGCTTACGAGCGATCCGACTGTGCACAGACACTTCCTCGATATGGTGGCAACTAGGCGAGCACGGCCGGCTTCCATCGCGAGGTAGGTTTGCACAGGGCGAATGAGCAAGAGACAGCCAGGATTCATGGCGCGAAACCGCGCTATGGGGAAGAGGCTGACTGTCCCAATCTGGTTAACAATAACTGGCCCACCCCCTAGGTTTTGCGCAAACACTCATTCTGAAGATGTTAAAGTCATTTGTTTTGAGACGCTTCTGCAAGTGTTGATTTTAAAGGAGATCTACGAAACATCGCGTTGGCCGATTCGTCGGGTGGGCATAAAAAAAGCGGCAGTCGATCTGCCGCAGGCGACACATGGGTTTATGCGCAAGAAACAGTACCACAGTTAGACTTATAAAGTCAATGAAAAAATTGCTTAATCTGCAAGTCGTTGAAAAGATTGGCGGTAGGCGCGGCTGGCCGCGGCCAAACATCTCTGTGGGATTGGTAACACGGTAAGATTGAGGCTTGGAGGAATTGGATTGGTAACAAAACGTGACAGAACGAAGGTGCTGTTCGTGTGCTTGGGGAATGCGTGCCGTAGCCCGATGGCAGAGGCTATCGCTTTCGGGGTGGCGGCAGACGTCATAGAGCCGTCGAGCGCCGGGTTGACACCACTCGGGCGGGTCGAGCCGATGACGACAGAGACTCTCGTCAGAAATGGATATCCAGCGGCGGGGTTGGAATCGAAGGCCATCCATTTCGAGGCCTTGCGGGCGGCGGATATCATCGTCAATATGAGCGGACGGCCGAGGGAAATCGCGTTCGACGACCCGGCTCGCGTGGAGGACTGGCTCGTGGAAGATCCTTATGGCGCGGATGCGGAGCTTTATCAGAGAATCTTCGAGGACATTGAGAGGCGCGTGGCGAAGCTGGCGGACAGGCTGCGAAAGCCCGAGCGCACTCGTGGTAAAGCGGGAAACGTCAAACGGTAGGGCATTTGTGAGTTCGGGCAGCAGAAGACTTTAGGAGACGGGAAGCGACGGGCGAGGAGAAGCGGGTTTGAGGCGAGAAAAAACTAGCGTTTCGCAAGAGGACTACCTCAAGGCGATCTGGGAGATGCTGGAGGAGGACCAAACGCCGATCAGCGCGCGGCTCGCGGAAGAATTGAGCGTAACCCCTCCGGCGGTGACGGCGGCGTTGAAGCGGATGACGAGGGACGAGCTCGTGCGGGTTGACCGGAACGGCGGGATTGACCTGACGCGGAAGGGAAGGCAGGTAGCAGAGCGGATGGCGCTGCGGCACCAGTTGGCGGAGATGCTGCTCACGGACGTGATTGGATTGCCCTGGGCCAAGGCGCACGCGGAAGCGGAGAGGCTGGAACATGCGATTTCGCCGGAAGTCGAAGCGCTGCTGCTGAAGCGATTCAGCGGGAAGAAGAGCTGCCCGCACGGGGTGCCGATACGCGGAGGAGTCGCGCAGCTTCGCAAAGAGGGCGCAGTGCTGCTTTCGGATTTAGCCGCCAGCGACGAAGCGGAGATACTGTGCGTTTACGAGAAAGACGGACAGTTTTTGGAGTTTTTGGACGGGTTGCGGTTGCGGCCTTCCACCAAACTTGAAGTGTTGAAAAAAGAATACGACGAGACGATGACGTTGCGGTCGGATGGGCGCACCATGCATTTGGGGAAGCCGGCGACTTCGAGGATTTGGGTGCGGCGGCTGAATTAAAAAGCAGCGGGCAGTGAGTATTGGAATTCGCTCGAAATCGGCACAGCCTTACCGACAAGCTTACATCAGGGGAGGAAGATGAGTTCGGTGCGAAACCCAGGGAGAGTCGCCGGATTCTGGTACCTGCTCCTAGTCCTGCTCGGGCCTCTGCGTCTTATCTATATTCCAAGCAAACTATTCGTGAGGGGAAATGCCGCCGCGACGGTCAACAACATCGCGGCGCACGAGTGGCTGTTCCGGTTCGGTAAAAAGGTCGTGAGTGATCTGGCCTGCGGGGTGATCTTGATTTTCCTCGTGCTGGCCTTTTACCGGCTGTTTGTGGGAGTAGACCAGAACCTCTCGGTGCAGGTTGTGATCTTCGGGGGAGTGATGCCGGCGGTCCTCGATTTTGTGGGTGTAGTGAGCGACGCGGCTGCGCTAATGACAGTGCGCGGAGGCAATTATCTTTCGGCATTCGACAAATCTCAGCAGGATGCGCTGGCGATGGTGTTTCTGAAACTGCGCGACCATCAAAACACGGCTGCCGAAGTTCTTTGGGGTGTGTGGCTCTTGCCATTAGGATTGCTGGTGTACCGGTCGCATTTCCTGCCGCGGTTCCTGGGGGTTTGGCTCGCCCTCGGCGGTAGCGCCTATGTGGTGCTAAGTCTCGCGGGTGAATTGACGCCGCAGTACTACGGCAAGGTGTTTGCGTATGCGCAGCCAGCGTTCTTCGGCGAGATAGCCCTCACATTGTGGCTGGTGATCAAAGGGGCCAAGCCGCCGGTGGTACAGAAGGAAGGGCAAGGCCCTCCTTTACGAGCGTTGATCGAGTAGCGTTTTTAGGCGGGCGTAGCCGGCGCGACTGACGGGAAGGCGGGTGCCGTCGGCGAGGATGGCCAGGCGGCTGTCTTTGCCATAGGGCTCGATGCGCACCACGCGCTCGAAATTCACGACATAGGAGCGGTGGACGCGGACGAAGCGCTCGGGATCGAGGCATGACTCGAGGCTGACAATTGTTTGCTGCTTCAGATGCTTTTTGCCTTCACTGGCTAGAGCGACGTAGTCGTCCTGGGCTTCGGCATAGTCTAGTTTTCCGACGGGGATTAGTGTGACGCGTGTGCCGTCGCGAACGACAATGCGGTCCAGAAACTGTTTTGGCGGGCGGGCGGCGGCGGTTAGTTCGGGCGGCGTGGGCATTTTTTCGCCGAGGCGGGATTTGGCGCGTTCGAGAGCCGCGTCGAAGCGCTCGCGGCCGATGGGTTTTAGAAGATAATCGACGGCGTGGACTTCGAAGGCGCGCATGGCGTACTGATCGTAGGCGGTGACGAAGATGACCGGGGTATCCGTTCCGATGAGTTCGAGAACGTCGAATCCGGAGAGCTTGGGCATCTGGACATCCAAGAAAATCAGGTCGGGTTTGTGCTCGGCGACAGCCTTTACCGCCTCGAAGCCGTTTGCACACTCGGCGATGACAACGATTTCGGGGTGAGTTTGAATCAGCTCGCGGAGGACGAGGCGCGCAAGGTCTTCATCGTCAACGATAAGCGCGTTGATTTTCTTTTCTGGCGATTTGCTCAAGTTTTTACCTCTTCGGGACTCGCGGGGAAAGACAAGTCCACGCGAAATATTCCGTTTTCGGCGCTGACGCGCATGTTGGCGTCCTTGCCGTAGCGCGCGTCCAGCCGGTCGCGAACGTTCTTTAGTCCAAGGCCGCTTTTGCACATGGGGGTCGAATCAGGATCGAAAGTGTTCTCAATCGCCAGCGAGACGCGGCCATTCTGACTTTGGCCGGAGATGCGGACCAGGCCACCATCCGGGAGATTGGCGATGCCATGAGTAACGGCGTTTTCGACGAGCGGCTGCAACAGCAGTGGGGGCAATTGGGCGGACTTGGAATCCGGCTGAATGTCTTCTTCGATCCGCAACCGCGCGCCGAATCGGACTTTTTCGATGGCGAGATAGCGATGGAGCATGGATAGCTCTTCGGAAAGAGAAACGCTCGCTTTTTCGCCGAGCCCCAGCGTCATGCGGAGAAACTCGGCCAGCAGGATGCACATTTCGCGAGCCTTCGCGGGGTTGACGCTGGTGAGCGCGCTGATGGAATTGAGGCTGTTGAAAAGAAAATGCGGATTCACCTGGGCTTTCAACGCTTTCAATTCCGCGTCTCGCGCGAGAAGGCTGGTTTCTTGGACGCGGATTTCAGCCTTATTCGAGTCCTCGATTGCCAGGATGACGTAGTGAGAAGCGACCGCGAGGAGATAGAGGAGAAAACCTGCGCCGAAGAGGACGGAGAGTTGAGAGGAGAAGCGCTGTTCGAGTCCTTGGAAATCCGGCAGTTGCGAGAGGCCATAAGCTAGGAGCCGCGCCAGCAGCACCCAGAAAAGGCTAAGGACTGCGGCGGCGAGGACATGAGTTAGCCAGAGGCGCTGGGCAGTGCTCTTTTGAATGGGGGCGGCTTTGCAGGAATACCAGGCGGAAAGGCAAACGAACTGGTAGACGAGACAGAGGGGAATCATGAGCACGGCGGCGTCCAGCCAGCCCAGTTTGCCGGGCACGGCCATGAGATAAATCAGGATGCCGGCCAGCGGGACCCAAGCGAGAAGGTAGAGGCCGAAGCGGTTGATCGGTGTGAGAAGTGGATGCATAAAGACCGCTTAGTTGCCGATCTCCACGCCTCCGAAAACGACGACGCCCGTAACGATAAGAGTTTTTCTCTTTGCCCCCGTGGAAGGATCGACTTTGGGCTGGCGGGTCTTGTCCTCGAATCCGCCGAAGACGGGCAAACTGCGGGAATGGACGTACCAAGTTTCCGGCACGCGGAGTTCCACGCCGCCAAAAATACAACTCACTTCGAGGACGGCTTCGTCTTCGATGTTCGCATCGCGGAAGTCAATTTCGATCCCGCCAAAGATGGAGGTGGCTTTGCCGCCGCGGAAATGCTGCCCCGTGTAGCGGCGTTCGCAGCCGCCAAAGATAGCGACGGCGTTGATGGTGGTGTCCGTTTCGGTGGTGGCCTCCATGATGCGTTGCCGGAAAGTTTCCGCGGCGCCCGGAGCCGTCCAGTCCATCTTGACCTTTCTACGAATCACGCCGCGAGTCTCGAGGGAACCCCAAATCAAGAGCACGCCAACCGCGATGATCGCCAGGGGCCAGATATCGGCGAAGCTCAGATGGATGACACCAAATTTATTGAGTTCGAGCAGGACGCCCGCGAGAATCAGAAGGAAACCGAAAGCGCGTGCGGACTGGTTGAAGAGATTCATGAGGCCGGCCAATACGAGGAGCAAGGGCCAGAAGCGGTAGACCTGCTCAAAGGGCAGAAAGCCCATGTGGTCGAGAAGCAGGGCGACGCCGATCGAGAGGATGACGAAGCCCCAGACGAGCCCCCAGAGAAAGTCGCCGGCCAGCATAACCGTGGGACGTCTTGTCGGTTGTGGATCGTTTTGATCCATCAGCGATCTCCTTCAACGGAGCGTGGCAGATTGCTGCGGTTCTGCGTCGCCTCGAGAGGCTGCCGGCTATTCCAGAGAGCCGTGCCCACCACGACAGCGACCAGCGCGGAGAATAATACCAAGATACGAGAGACAAGAGAGAAGTAGTCGACCTGATGGAGGGCGACTGCGCGAGCTGCGTTTAAGGCGGACATGCCGAGGGCGGGGACGAAGCCAAAAAGGCCGGATTTCGCGGATTCGAAAAGATGAACGAGCGGCTGCGCCAGAAAGGCGAGATCGGCGAGGAGTGCGGCGGCTCCGACGGTTACCAGGATTCCTGCCAAAAAGCCCCTTTGTTTATCTCCAGCCGCTTGCTTTGTAGCCATGCTCCCCTCCGCATCGGGCGATTTGTCCGCCCACGAGCGAGATTAGGGGACGGCTTGGAATGGCGCATTTGTTTTTCGGCGGATGGGCTGGATTTACCGGCCAATGGCGGCTGGCATCGGCGAAAAACCGTGAGATAAGGACTGGCGGCTGCGACTACTAGACAGCTCTTGCAAAAGGGAGTGAATCGCCGTAGGGTAGCTGGCAATGAATGGTGGCTTTTCCCACCTTAACGCCGCGGCAAGCTTGCGACGGACGGAGACGATTTTGCAAACTGGAAATGGAAACGCCGGAGGCGGCGAACGTTGGCGCTGGCTTCTCTATGTGGCACTGGCGCTGGCGGGAGGGCTGCTGACGTTTGTTGGGGCGCGGGCGGAGCAAAAGGCCAGCGATGACGCTACTTTTCGTAAACTGATTGATGCGTATTGCGCGGCGTGGAGCACGGGCAACGCGGATGCTCCCGCCCGCTTCTACGCACAAGAGAACGGGCTGGTGTTTTATGATGTTGCGCCATTTGCGTATCACAGTTGGAAGGAATACCGCGAAGGGGTGCAGAAGGAATTTTTCGATAATATGGTGAGCGGAACGCTGAGCGCGGGTAAGGATTTGAGAGTGAGCCGGCATGGGAGCGTGGCGTGGACGACGGTGCCCATGCATTTATCCGAAAAAACAAAGGACGGTAAAGATGTGGAAATAGAGATTCGCTATACGGGAATATGGGAGAGGCGCGCATCAGGATGGGTGCTGGTGCACGAGCATTTGTCGGCACCGTTGGGCGGCGGATAGATAGTTAAGGCGAAGAAAGCGTGGGAGCGGGCGCATTGCCCGTGTAAGAACGATGTTGAAGACACTGTGGTACTACTGGAACGTTGCGCGCGGGTATCGATTCAAGCCGTGGAAGAGCCCTTACTTGCGGTGGCGATTTGAGACGTTTCTTGGCACGGAAGCGGCGAACCTGGATGCGCGGAAATTTTTCCGGTTGTCATGGAAATACCGGTCGAACATGATGAATTTTGTGGATTGGGCCGCGGAACGGCGGCGCGTGCAGCGGCAGGTCCGGCGCCACGCTTGAAACTTGTTCTCCTGTAGCAACCCCATCGAGTCGCAAAAGTCCGATGCTAGGCGCGTGCGGGCGTATAATTTAGTTGGAAGGAGGATCCGCTTGTGAGTGAGTTGAAAATCCTCCAGAAGACGGAGCAGTTGCATGAGGCACGCTGGTGGGAGGCGGAGCCGGGCGGTCGCGTGCACTGCTATCTTTGCCCTCGGCATTGCCACATCCATTCGGGACAATCGGGATTTTGCTTTATCCGTGTGAACCAGGGCGGAAAATTGTATAGCTTGGGCTATGGCGCGCCTGCAGCGCTGCAAGTCGATCCCATCGAGAAAAAACCGCTGAATCATTTTTTACCGGGCACGCGCGTGTTCAGTATGGGCACCGCGGGCTGCAACATGGGGTGTTTTTTTTGCCAGAACTGGGACATTTCGAAGTCGCGGCAGGATCAAGTTCGGTCGCAGGCCCTGGCGCCGGAAGATGTGCCTTTACTAGCGCTGGAGCATGGGTGCGATTCGCTGGCGTTTACGTATAACGAGCCGACGATTTGGGGCGAATATGTGATCGATATTTGCGAGGCGGCGAAGGAGTACGGCTTGAAAACGGTGATGGTTTCGAATGGCTACATCACTTACGAGGCTTTTCACGAGATTTATGACCACATCGACGCGGCCAACATCGATTTAAAGGCATTCACGGAAGGTTTCTACGGGAAGATTACATTGACGCACTTGCAGCCGGTGCTGGACACGCTTCAATGGTTGAAGAAGGAAACGGGCGTGTGGTTTGAGATTACGAATCTGATGATTCCGACGTTGAACGATGATCCCGCCGAGACGCGGAAACTTTCCGAATGGATTTTGACACATCTCGGGCCGGACGTACCTTTGCACTTCACGGCGTTCCATCCGGATTTCAAGTTGCAGGATAAACCGCGCACGCCGCCGGAGACGCTTCATCGCGCGCGCGAGATCGCGCTGGAAACTGGCCTCCATTACGTGTACGAGGGAAATATTTTTAGCGACGCGGCGAACACAGATTGCCCTGAATGCGGTGAACTGCTGATTCGGCGGTCGTGGCATGATGTGCTTGAAAATCGGCTTATAAACGGCGCTTGCCCGAAATGTTCGTTGATTATCCCGGGTGTTTGGGAGAAGACGGCGAATTCACAGCGGGGTGCGGCAAGTTTGCGTGGGACGGCCGGGAAATACGAACATTTGAATCTGTAGTCTCGTGACGAGAGCGGAGTTTTCGGGCCCTGCCGGGGAACCGTTTGCGAGCGTCATCTGCTGGAGCGGCAAATCCTTGCGCTGATTTTTCACGGATGAAACGTGTAGTAGCTGGGGCCTACGCGCATTCCATGATGCCAGGCCACGGGAAAAGCCCACCATACAAGCGTGCCTAGAATGGCCTGCCCGACCGTTAGCGGGATAATGTTGCGTTCGCGCGCGAAGAGCCAGCTCATGGCCACGCCGCCAATGAAAGTCAATGGCACGAGAACTGGATTTGGCCAATGGAGCGCGGCAAAAATCATGCCGGCGATCAGCGCAGCTACGCCCGGCTCTTCCAGTGCATAGAGTAGACGGTTCGTGAGATAAGAATTCAGAGCAACTTGCTGCAGCAGACAAAATGCGAAATAACCGAAGAAGCGTTTCGTCTCAGACAAATGGAATGTCAATCGATGGAAGGCTCCAAACCATACTGCAGCCGCGAGGACAGCGATGGTAAACGCGGCTAGGATCGGCAGTCCTTGGCGTGTCGCGGGCCAAAGATTGTCGGCGCGCCAGCCGAGCGTTTTGGGAGTGTCGCGATGCAAGGCGATGCTTGCGAGAAGCCATATCGGAAAGACGATCCAGGAATTGGGCCGTGCGCTTTGCAGTTGCCAGATGTACCAGGCAATGAATCCAGCGAGTCCGAGCGCTTCTGCAAGGGTCAAAACACGATAGCTAGTCTTGGGCATCGGCCTCGGGCGCGAAAAGAGCAGGATCGTTTGCTCCATCGAGTTTCAGCAGGCGCAGAGTGCTCTCGAACAACTGCTCGATTTCCGCCTCGCTCGCGAGTTTTGGCGCGAGTAGTTTATCCAAATCGAAGCCAGGGAATCCACGGCTAATCATCCGGGTGGGGAGCGATGCGCGCAGCTGTTTCGAGCTGATTACGCCCGCGGCCAGTACTTCTTCAAAGACAGCTTTTCGCAGGGGATCCAGAAAATCGTGGGGATGCAACAAGCGGCAGATTTCCAGCCGGGTGCCGGGTTTCACCAGGACGGAACAGAGTAGGCGCAATGTATTGCGCTCCATCTGTTCGCGGGTCTGCGGATTGGAAATCGTTTTTTCTCTCATATCGTGCTAAAGCAAAGAGATGGTGTGCGCCAGCTTGTCCGAGCCGGGAGGTTGAAGGCGCACGCGGCGGTCGTTCAAACAAGCCCAGCTGGAATGAACTTTCTCTGCATCTTCATGCGCTGGCAGCGCGTCTAAATTGCGCAAATCAACGTAGATGAGATGATAGTAGTTGTATCGAGGTTGTGTAAGGTGGAGCGACCGGCATGGACCAGCGGCACCGTATAGTCACTCTTGGCGGCGGGTTCGGCGGCCTGAACGCCGCGCAAAAGCTCAAGAATGTGGCGGTCGAGATCACGCTGATCGACCGGCGCAACTTTCACTTGTTTCAGCCATTGCTTTATCAGGTGGCCACGGGCTCGCTGTCGCCAGGCGAAATTGCGGCACCGTTGCGCGGTGTTTTGAGCAAGCAGAAAAATGCGCAGGTCTTGCTCGGCGAAGCGGCGGATATCGACCCGGTCGCGAAGCGCGTCATTTTGCGCGACGGCGGCGTTTACGCCTACGACTCGCTGATAGTGGCCACCGGCTCTCAGACTTCTTACTACGGCAATGACAGTTGGCGAGAATGGGCGCCGAGCCTGAAATCCGTCGAAGAAGCTACGGCTATTCGGCACAAGATCCTCTATGCCTTTGAACGCGCGGAACGCTCAGCCAGCGAGGAAGAGGCACGCGCGTGGCTGACGTTCGTTATTGTCGGCGCCGGAGCTACCGGATTAGAGCTTGCCGGCGCGCTTGCGGAAATTGCCAACGAAACTCTGAAGAACGATTTTCGACACATCAATCCGCGTGAGGCGCGCATCATTTTGATGGAAGGCGGGCCGCGCGTGCTTGCTGCTTATCCAGAGGATCTCTCGGCGAAAGCGGAGAAACTCGTTTCGCGGCTCGGCGTGCAAGTCAGCAAAGGCGTGATGGTGACGTCCATCGACGCCGGGGGCGTTACCTACAAATCCGGCGAAGAGTCGAGGAGACTGCTCGCGAAGACGGTGCTGTGGGCCGGCGGCGTAACAGCCAACGAGTTCGGCAGAAAACTAGCCGAGCGCACCAAAGCAGAGACGGACCACAGCGGACGTATCAAAGTCGCGCCGGACCTCACCGTTCCCGGCTATCCCGATATTTTCATCGTGGGCGATCTGGCGCTCTCCTTCGATAAGAACGGAAAACCACACCCCGGTGTCGCGCAGTTGGCCATTCAAGGCGGAGCCTACGCGGCCAAAGCCATTCGCGCACGTTTGGAAGGGAAGAAGGGCATCAAGCCCTTTCATTATTTTGATAAGGGGGACATGGCGGTCATCGGGAAAGCTGCCGCCGTGGCAAACATTTTCGGCCTCCACCTTTCAGGGCTGTTTGCCTGGCTCGCCTGGCTGTTTATCCACTTCATGTACATCGTGGAGTTTCAGAGCCGTGTCCTGGTCTTTGTGCAGTGGGGCTTCAAGTATTTGACCTTTAGCCGGGGCGCGCGACTCATCACTGGCGTCGCGGCTACCGATTCCTTGGATAAGCCCGCAGCTCTGAGGGCCATGAACGATATGGGAGACGGCCGCTAAAGCGCTCATTTTATTACATTAAGCAGGTATTGCCATTTGAAATGGTATATGCCATTATAAATGGCATGAACGTTAAAATTGATAAAGCGGGCAGGATTGTCCTTCCAAAGCCTGTGCGGGACCGCCTCCGCCTGCGCCAGGGCAGCGACCTGGAGATTGAGGAACGGCCAGAGGGGGTGCTTCTTAAGCCTGTAGACCAGCAGCCTTCAATGATAAAAAAGTGAACGGACATTGGGTACATCTTAGGCAAATTGCCCGAGGGCTTTGATTGGGACAACTTGATAGATGACATGCGGGAAGAACGAATCAAAGAACTATTGGGCCTATGAAGGTCTACTTCGACACCACAATTTTTGTGGCGGCCTGTGTCGAGCCCCACCCACACTACCGCCAATCGATTAGCGCTCTTCATTCGGCGCGAGATAAGAAGCTCGAAGCTCATATCAGCGGACACGCCCTCGCCGAAGCTTACTCCGTTCTAACACGCACGCCATTTCGTCCGCCCATCTATCCCGGGCTAGCGTGGAAGCTTTTGGAGGAAGAGATTTTGCCTTATTTCGAGATCGTCACAATCACACCGCGAATGTATCGAGAGACGATTCGTGAGCGTGACGATCGACGGTTGGATTCGGTGGCCGGGTTCACGATGCGATTCACCTGCGCTGCGCCCGGGAATCGGGGTGCGAGCGAATCTATACATTCGATGTATGCCATTTCCATAGCGAGCGCCTGATTTGGCGAAGCGAATTGGGCGTCCAAGTTTGCAACTCCCTATCGCGAAACTCATTTTTGTTCGCGATGAGTGCAGCTTGCGAGAGGTGATGCGAGAAATCGACGCGCTGGCCGGGGCGAGCGTTGCCGACTTGCGGGACTGGGGGCGCTTCTCTATTTCTCGTTGCAAAAAGTCTATTGCTTTCAGTGCCTTGATCGTTTCTGTCGTTGCGATTGCGAACTCCTCGGCTTCATTGCGGAGGCCGCTCCGCAGGATCCGGCCATCGAGCGCGGCCATAAACAGTTGGAGCTAAACTGGCGGATTCTGCCACGGAGCGGACGCTACTGGTGGGCGCGGTCCTGAATTCTTGCGCCGACCGCTTGTGGCGCATGACGTGAAGGGCGATCTGATTGGCGATGTGATTCTCCTTAGCCATGGCCGGCCGGACAAGGGAATGCCGGCGATGCCATTGACGGATCAGCAAGTGAGCGACCTCGCCGCTTATTTCGCATGCGCGCGCCGCCAGAGAATCGACAATCAGCTGACATTCCGGCGGTGGGATATCCCGTTCAGCAAGCCGCTCACCGGGAGCTGACTGCGCGGGTGAGGAGTATTTCAACGGGAGCTGGCGGATGAAAAAAATGCCATAGGCCGGCGGGCGACATGAGCGCTGCCGTTCGCAAGTACTCGCCCGTCGATCTGGAGGCGCGAATGCTGTATCCCGAGGACTCGCGCTCTACAGTCACCGTGACGTCGGCCTCTGGCGAGCAAATCAAGGGGGATGCTGGCGCACATCGACGATTTCGTGTCGCCTTGCGCGATGCGTCGGGATGGGATCGATCTTTCTCCCGCGACCGAGTGAAAGTGGAGCTTCAGGATCCTTTGGCGGCCCACCAGCAGTTGCTTGGTAGCTGACCCAGGCGGACGTTCACAACCTATTCGCGTACCTGGAAAGTTTGAAATAGCGAAAATACCAGCGGTAGGCAGAAAAATGGGAGCTTGGATGCTTCTTTGCTTCAGAGGAAAGAATGGTCGCGCGCGTGGTTGCAAGAATGGCTTCATAGTTGGTGAGATTCGTTCTTCGAGCTGCAAAAGCGAGTCAGTGGATGGGCTTCACTTTTGCTCATTTCGCTGGCCCTGGGTCCGTGGAGGGCTTCTGCGCAGGGGCTCGATCCAGTGGCGTTACTGAAAACTGCCGATGAGACTTGGCCAACCTACAACGGAGACTACTCAGGCCAACGCTACAGCACGCTCGATCAAATCAACGCCGGGAACATCGGCTCGCTTACGTTAGCATGGGCTTTTCCGGACGCATAGCGCGGTAATATCACAAAATCAAAACGCCTCTCAAAGTGAACGGCGTTCTCTATTTCACGGTCCCCGACAATGTTTGGGCTGTAGACGCGCGCTTCGGCCGTTTGATCTGGCATTACGAACGCCATTCCAGCGGCCACCATATCGGCAATCGCGGCGTCGCGATGTACAAGAATTGGCTCTACTTCACGACGCCCGACGCGCACTTGGTTTGCCTCGATGCGAAAGACGGCAGCGTGCGCTGGATACTCAAGTTCGCCGATCCAAAACTCGGCGAATTTCTTGACGATGGCGCCGCTGGTCATTCGCGATCACGCGATCGTTGGCGTTTCCGGTGACGTGACGGACCTTCGTGGCGATCTCGTATCTCTTTCTATCCGGAAACAGGTGCGATGCAGTGGCGGTGGAACACCGAGCCTGATCCGGGCCAACCCGGATCGGAAACTTGGCCCAAAAAGCGACGCCATCCAGCACGGCGGCGGCATGCCGTGGATGCCGGGAACATACGATTCCGAGCTCAATCTTATATTATTTTGGAACGGGCAATCCCAATCCGGTGCACGACGGCGACTCCCGCCAAGGCGACAATCTTTAGATCTGCTCCATCGTTGCGTGAATCCGGACGCCGGCAAGCTGGCCTGGTATTTTCAGGTGTCGCCCCACGATCTACACCATTGGGATGCTGTTGAAACGCCGGTTTTGTTCGACGACAATTCGAGGGAAAGCAGCGCAAGCTCCTCGCGCAGGCCAGTCGCAACGGCTAATTCTTCGTGCTGGATCGAGCCAAGGGAGAACATTTCTTTACCGCGCCCTTCATCGACAGACGATGGGCGAGAGAAATAAATTCTCGCGGGCGTCCGATACCCGAGCCGGAGCCAAACGACCCCGGATGGCGCGCTGGTCGATCCAGATTCGGACGGAGGAACGAATTGGCTCCCGCCAAGCTTTGATCCGCAAACCGGTCTGTTCTATGTCAATGCGCGACGCGTGTACAGCATTTTTTACAATACCGTCACGGGGAAAGCGGAAGGCTTTGCCGGGCGCGACCGCTACCTCTCCGGCAACTCCACCCTGCGCGCGCTTGATTACCGCCCCGGAAAGCGGCATGGGACCGAGAGATTGGCGGACGGCGTAAGCGTCTCCGGAATTCTCACGACCGTGGGCCATGTCCGATTTAGCGGGGATAGATAACGAGGACTTGCTGGCGCTTGATCCGCCAACCGGGAAAACATTTTGGCATTTGAATGCTGGCGGCTCGCTAGACCTCGCCCATGACCTACCAACTCGATGGGCGGCAGTACCTGATTGTGCGAGTCCAATACAAGACTCTATGCTTTCGCCCTGCCTCCAGCGACTCAATCACATTAAGCATTTAGATAGAGAGATTCCAACTTCGAGAGATTGCGAAAGAATGTGCCAGGGGCCAGAATCGACCGGTTACCCCCGCCTTTTCAGGGCGGCGCTCTACCAATGAGCTACCCTGGCACGTGGTGTTTAGAAATGTAGGGGGTGCGGCGCGATTGTGTCAATTCGCGGCAGGAAATGGCGGCGGGAAAGGCCGGCTTGGGCTCCTGCCGAAAACCCACCCCAGAGAGAAGCAGTCTCGGCATCGTGTGCTCGCTCGGGTCATCACTGCGATGATTCGTCGAATTCCTTCATCCAGGTCTTGCCTTTCAGGACTTCGCGCGGGCGCGTGCCGTCAGGCGGGCCGACGATGCCGTCTTTCTCCATGATGTCGATCAAGCGCGCGGCGCGGCCGTAACCGATGCGCAAGCGGCGCTGCAGCGTGGAAGTGGATGCGCGCCCATCTCGCAGACCACGCGGACGGCGTCCTGGTAAAGATCGTCGTCCACGTCCTCGCCGCCAGCCTCGGCATCATTTCCATCACCGCCCCGGTTTGCCGCTTTCATCTTTCGGCGTTTCGAGCAGGTGCTCGTTGTATTTCGCCTGGGCCTGTTCGCGCCAGAAGTCGCAGACGGCGGTGATCTCATCTTCCGAAACCAGCGGCCCATGGATCCGGTGCAGCCGCGCCGAGCCGGCAGGCAGATAAAGCATGTCGCCTTTGCCAAGCAGCGATTCCGAACCGTTCGAGTCCAGAATCGTGCGCGAATCGACTTTGCTGGCCCGCGGAAGGAAATGCGCGCGGAAAATTCGCCTTGATCAAGCCGGTGATCACGTCCACGGACGGACGCTGCGTGGCCAGAATCAAGTGAATGCCGACTGCGCGCGCCATCTGCGCCAATCGCGTGATGGACTCTTCGACGTTGCTCGTATCGACCATCATCAGATCGGCGAGTTCGTCGATCACGATGACGAGATAGGGAAGCGGCTTGTGTTCGGAGTCCTCGACATCGTCGAAGAGCGAGAGCGATTGCGCCTTCTGGAACGTGCGGTTGTACTGGTCGATGTTGCGCACGCCGCGCTGCGCCAGCAGCTTCAGGCGCTATTCCATTTCGCTCGTGGCGTTCCGCAAAACGTTGGACGCGACCCTCGGATCGGTGACGACCGGCGCGATCAAGTGCGGAATATTCTCGTAGAGACTCAGCTCAAGGCGCTTCGGATCGACGAGCACCATTTTCACGTCTTCGGGGCATTGCCTTATAGAGAATCGACATCATCAGCGAGTTAATGAAGACGCTCTTACCGGTGCCCGTCGATCCCGCGATCAGCACGTGCGGCATCGGCCGCCAAATCGGCCACACGAATGCGGCCGATGCAAATCGCGTCCCATCGCCAGCGTGAATTTGGCTCGGGGAATTGGAGAATTCGGGCGATTCGATGATTTCGCGCAGGGCAATCGTTTGCCGGGTGACATTCGGTACTTCGATGCCGATCGTCGATTTACCCGGAATGCGCTCGATCAAAATCGATTCAGCTTGCAGCGCCAGGCACAAGTCTTCCGTTAGTCCGATAATCCGGTTGTACTTGATGCCGGCTTCCGGCTTGAACTCGAACGTCGTGACCACCGGTCCGGGATTGATCTGCGTCACGCGCCCTTGAACATCGAACTCAGGGAATTCGCTTCGATCGCACGCGCGCGCACCTTCAACTCGTCTTCGTCAAGCTTTTGGCCGCGCTCACCCTCGCGCAGCAGGGAAGGCGAAGGGAGCTTGTTCGTCAGATTGCATTGGCAATTTTGGGCTCGGCAGTTTTCTTCGCAACCGTTTTTTCAGGGCCGACAAACACAATCGGTTCTTTGCGCCGTGTAACTGCGCCTTTTTCCGCGCGCTCCTCTTTCTCTTCCTCGAAACATTCAGGCTCTCATCCGCCAGTTGAATCGACTTCGGGACCTCATTCAGCAAAGCAGCATTGCCAAAAGATTGCGGTGTGACTGGCTTGCGACCAGAAATCCGCGTCTCCTCGACACGCCGCCGCATGCGCTCCTGTTCTCGCTCTTCTCTCCACGAGTGCCAGCGCGTCATTGCCTTCTGCAAGATGCCGAGTTTTTCGACGCGTCCGATTCGGGCCGTTCGGCCCGCTCGCCCAGGCATGTGCTCCGGAAAAAGAAAATCGCGTAGTCATGAAAATCGCCACGATAAGCATTGCGGGAGCGACGAGGTAAGCCCCACGATTTAGCCCGGCCAGGAGGCCATTAGAAACAAGCCCTCCTATTAGCCCGCCGGCGGGGATGTGTCCCGCGCACAGCGGGAATGAAAGAAAGCAGGGAAATGAGGGCGGGAAAAAGCACAAGAGTAGCAATCCGTAACCGAACAGCGTGGCCACCTGCGAATCGATCGCCCGGCTGCGGAACCACCTCCAGCCCAAAACGAGAATCGCCGCGGGCAACAAGAAAGCTGCGAAGCCAAAAATTTGGAAGAGCAGGTCAGCGCCATATGCCCCGGCCGGCCCGATCCAGTTTCTCGCCGGGCCGCCATCCGGCGCCGCGGCGCTGACGTTGAACGCAGCATCTTTCGGGGAATAAGAAAGCAAGGCCAGCGCAATCAGCACGGCCAGCGTGATACACAAAAATCCAATCAGCTCATTGAGCCGCTTATTTTCGGTCGGAGTCAGCAAACGCACAGAATTCTCCTCAGCTTTTGGGGAAGGCTGAGTGGTGCGACGGGCACGTTGGCGCTTTCACGTGTCCGCCTGGAGGAACTTTCAAGCGAATCAAATAATAGCAGATGCAGTCCGCTGAACCTACATTAGTTTTGCCGTGTGCGTATGGCAACAACATCCTCGGAAGCTGCCTAACGCTCACGCTTCGAGCAAATAACTCCTTGGAGTTAAAATCCGAAATGGTGCAGAACTTCGACGGCGCAAGCGGCAACCAGGCAGTAAACGCCAAAAATGTACCAGCGTCCCGTTTCGAGCCATCGGCTCAGCCATTTCAACGCCAGCAAACCAGCTAGAAACGCAAAAAGCGCGCCCACTAGGCTCGGCAAAGCAGCCGACGCAAGCGACGCTCCATGTTCAAGGTGCTGCATTTGGATCAGCCGCCAGCCCTCGCGCGCAATCGCGGCGGGTGTCAGCACAACAGCGAGCGCAAAACTAAAATCCTCGGAGCGAACCTTGGGCACCCCGGAAAGCATCCCGGCGGAAATTGTCGCTCCCGACCGCGAAAATCCGCGAAACGGCAGGCACAGTCCCTGCACCGCACCGATGATCCCGGCCTGCTTGGCCGTTATCTCGGAACCAACGGGCATGTCCGTGCTGGGCGCGCGCTTTTCAAGCAGGCCCGCCGCCAGAATAAGGATGCCCGCCGCGGCCAGCGCCGGAGCGATCAAATCAAGACGGCCAAACAATTGTTCAATCCACGCATGCGACTCGCCGCGAAATAAGACCTTTTCAATGCCCTCGATCAGCCCGCCGCCGACAATCCCCGTCAAGACCGACGCCAGAATCAGCACGAACGCAAATTTCTTGAAGTCGGCACCGCTCCGAAAAAATGTCCTCTGCCACCGCTGCCAAAAATAAACGATCACGGCGAACATCGTTCCGGTGTGCAGCATCACGAGCAGAAGCGTCATCTCAGGCGCCTCGGGGCTCATCCCCAGAAGCTTTTCCGCCACGATGACGTGCGCGGAACTCGACACCGGCAGCAATTCGGCCAGCCCCTGCACGATCGCGAGGATGACTACGTGGATGAGGTTCATAGACGAGATCCTGACTCACGCGAGATTTAAGAGAGTTTGATTTCCGGGCGCTCTTCCGTGAAAACGGCGGCCGGAACTGGGCGAAAATGCAAATCAAACGTTTTGCGTTTGCGAGGCCTTCAACTGCTTGCGCATTTCGTAGGCGTCGAGCCGGCCCAAGTAGTAGCGCTTCAACACCGCTTCGATACGATAGCCGTGCCTCTTCCAGAACGCAACCGCAGCCTCATTTTCGGTTGCCGTTTCAATCAGGATGGTGCGCACTCCTCGCAGCGCCAGGTTTCTCTCGCTCTCCATCAGCAGCGCCGAGCCAACTCCGTGCCGCCGATGTGATTCGGCAACATCCAGCGTGATAATGTGCGCGAGCGGGGGATTTTCTTCCGTCAAAATAAATCCCGCGATTCGCGCACCATCCGCCGCGATGATGCAATCGGCTGATGGAATCGTCAGGAAATACCGTAACGTCGTCTTTGAATAAGAGATCCCGGCAGGGAAGCAGGACTGATCCAGCCGGTGCAACGCGGCAAAGTCGTGCGGATCGTAATCCCGGAAGGTTACCGCCATCCCGCGATTCTACGCCACCACTCACTAAAACGTAGGGGCACGGCGTGCCGTGCCCGTCTGCCACCCGGGACGCAACACGCAGTGCCCCACAATTATATCCCACCCGTCTGCTTACAACTTTACAGTGACGGTCTTCACTTCCGTGTAATTTGCCAGCCCGTATTCGCCCAGTTCGCGCCCGATTCCAGACTGCTTGAATCCGCCAAACGGCGCTCCCGCGTCGAAAACGTCATAGCAATTCACCCACACCGTTCCCGCGCGCACGCTGTCCGCGATGGCGTGGGCCTTGCTGATGTCCTTGGTCCACACCGCCGCCGCCAATCCGTACGCCGTGTTGTTCGCGCGTGCCGACACTTCCTCGATGCTCTTGAACTTCAGGATGGTCATCACCGGCCCGAAGATCTCTTCTTGAGCGATCGTCATGTTGTCGGTTACGTCGGCAAAAATCGTCGGCTCGATAAAGTAGCCCTTGTCTCCGACGCGATTGCCGCCGGTCATCAGCTTGCCGTGCTCTTTTTTGCCTTTTTCGATGTAACCCATCACTTTGTCGAACTGGTCCTGGTCCACTTGCGGCCCTTGCTCGGTCTTCTTATCGAACGGGTTGCCCACGGTGCGCTTCTTCGCCCGCGCCACGCTCTTCTCGACGAATTCGTCGTAAGCCTTCTCCTCGACGAACAGTCGCGACCCCGCGCAGCAGCACTGTCCTTGATTGAAGAAGAGCGCAAAGTGCGCGCCCTCAATCGCCTGATCCATATCCGCATCGGCAAACACAATGTTCGGGCTCTTCCCGCCCAACTCGAGCGTTACCCGCTTCAAGTTAGTGTCCGCAGCGGCCCTCATAATCAGATGGCCCACTTCCGTTGACCCGGTGAACGCCACCTTGTCCACGTCCATGTGCCGCGCGATCGACGCGCCCGCGGTTGGCCCGTACCCAGGCAGGAGGTTCACCACGCCCTCCGGGAATCCCGCTTCCATAATCAATTCGCCCACGCGCAGCGCCGTCAGCGGCGTCTGTTCCGCCGGCTTCATCACCACCGTGCACCCCGTCGCCAGCGCCGGCCCCAGCTTCCACGCCTGCATCAACAGCGGAAAGTTCCACGGAATAATCTGCCCGACAACGCCAACCGGCTCATGCTTCGTATAACAAAAATAATTTCCATTCACGGGAATCGTCTTCCCCTGAATCTTGTCCGCCCAGCCCGCGTAATAGCGATAGCACGCAATCGTCAGCGGCAAATCGGCCGCCCGAGCCACATGGTACGGTTTCCCGTTATCCAGCGCTTCGAGCTGTGCCAATTCGTCGGCATTCTTCTCAATCAAATCCGCCAGCCGGTTAATCATCGCCCCGCGCTGCGAAGCCGTCATTTTCCTGCGCCAGGCGCCGGTCTCGAAAGCCGCCCGGGCCGCGATTACCGCCCTATCAACGTCGACTGCGTCCGCCTCTTGTACTTGCGTAATCACTTCCGCGGTCGACGGATTGATGGTTGGAAATGTCTTCCCGGATGCGCTGTTCACCCACTTCCCGTTGATCAGCAGTTTTGTTGCGCTCACCTTCACAGTCGGTTCGATTGCAGTCGTTGCTGTTGCCATAAAATCCTCCCTATCGGAATCATCGCGGCGCGGCCCGCCACCACAGAAATTGTGCCTGCTACCTCGACCATTTTGATTTGTTCGTCGCCAACCGGCGGCTGCGGAAGCGCGTTTGCGCCAATGAAAGGAAGGCAGCGCGGAACCCCTCCGGCCCTGTGGGTGCGCAAACGTGCCGCCAGCCAAGAAGCCTATACCCATGCACGGCGCGAGGCAAGATGCGCGACATGCGCTGAGGGCCAGTTGCACTTTTCCGTGTTTTCGCTCGCGGAGCAAGTCCTATGCGGACAGTTAACATCGCGCACTTCCGGCGACTCCGCTCCGCCGCCGGCCCGGCATCTTCGCTTATTGTTCGCCCTGTTAATTTGGACAGTTGATTCCCATCAGGGTATAATAGGGGTCCTCCGCCAAACATTTACTCCAAAGGTGCGCTATGAAATGTTTAGTTCCAATTCCGTCTGGGCTCGTCCACCGCTTGAAAGAAGTTGGAGAAACCGGCATCGGCTATCAAGTAGTCTCCGTGCAACTCCGGGACGGCAGAACCTTCGATCAAGTCGTCACCAGCGAATGCTGCATCATTGAAGTCCGGGGCTATAAGGAAATTCCCTTTGCCGCGGAAGACATCGCTTCTCTCAGCGTCAATCACAAGCATTGGAATTTCAGAAGTGCTTCGGGGACACGCGCCAAAGCCAGGGCCGCTTCCGCATAGGCCCTAAGCCGAATCGGGGCTTTTCAAGCGCCCCTTCCATAACTTTTTCCTTTCCCGCCAGTTACTATATCCAGAGCCATTATGGCCGTCCGACATCCGGCAAAGAAGCCTTCGCCGCCAGGCGCTGAAGAGCGCTTTCTCGTCGAAGCTGCGCAGGCCGATCCCTCGAAATTTGACGCTCTGTATGAGCTTCATTTCGAGCGTATCTATTTTTTCATCGTCAGCCGCGTCCACGACCGCGCCATCGCCGAGGATCTTACGTCCGAAGTCTTTCACAAGGCGCTCGCCAATCTCTCTACCTACGAGTGGCGCGGCGCTCCCTTCTCCGCCTGGCTCTTCCGCATCGCCTCCAACGCCATCGCCGATCAATACAAGCGCGCCAATCGCGAACAGCAGGCCGACGACGACACCTTTGACCCGCCTGCGCCCTCCTCTCCCAATCCTTCCTCAAAAGAGCTGGAGTTCGTCGACCGCCACGCCTTTTTCTTCGGCCTTGTCGAAAAGCTTCCCGAAATTCAGCGCCGCGTCGTCTGCGAACGCTTCATCGAAGAGCGCAGCATCAAAGAAATCGCCGAACGCCTGAAAAAGTCCGAAGGGGCCATCAAACAGCTTCAATTCCGCGCCCTGCAGACGTTGCGCGAACAAGTGGGAGGCCGCCATGCCTAAGCGCTCTCCCGCCGAACAACTCGATCTCGCCATCAGCGCTACGCTGGCGCGTCCGCAGGTCCGCCTCGTCCCGCGTCCCAGCACGGAAGTCGCGAAACTCCTGACGCTGGTCCGCCCGCTCCGCGACCTCCCGCGCCCCGAATTCAAAGCCGCTCTAAAATCCGATTTGCAAAGGAGAATCACCATGAACGAAGCCACTGCATCCGCTCCAGAACCATCCGCCACGCCGCATTTTCGCCGTCCCAATTTCCCCAACATCGCTCCTTATTTCCTTGTGAAAGGAGCGCCCCAATTCATCGACTTCCTCGTCTCGGCCTTTGATGGCACCGAACGCATCCGCGTCCCGCGCCCCAACGGCGACATCATGCACGCCGAGGTTGCCATCGGCGACTCCATCATCGAACTTGGCGATGCCAACGAGCAATATCCCTCGCGTCCAATGACCATTCATCTCTATGTCCCGGATTCCGACATCACTTACGCCAAAGCCATCCAAGCCGGTGCCACTTCGGTGTACGGAGTCGCCGATCAGCATTGGGGCGACCGCCAAGGCTGCGTCATGGATTCCTTCGGCAACCGCTGGTACATCGCCACGCCCAAGGGCTGGGATCCCGGTGAAGCCGGAATTCGCGCAGTGCAGCCCTTCCTCCATCTGCGCGATGCTCACAACTTCATCCCGTTTGTCGAGGCCGCCCTCGGCGCCAAAGCGACGGGCGTCGCCAAATCGCCTGAAGGCCTCGTCTTCCACGCCACCATCGACATTGCCGGAGCCACGCTCGAAATCGACGAAGCTCACGGCGAATTCCAGCCCACTCCGTTCTACTTGCATGTCTACGTTCCGGATGCCGACGCGCTTTATGCCCAAGCCCTCGCCGCCGGCGCCAAGAGCGTCATTCCGCCCTACACCGCCCCGTACGGCGAGCGTTCCGCCACGATCACCGACCCCTTCGGCAACACCTGGTTCCTGGCGACCTATCTCGGCGAGAGCCGAACCTAGCGCCGGCCGGCTATTTCGGAAAACTCGTTCCGAACATGGGAGCCTTGCTCTTCGACTGCTCTTCCGTTGCCTCGTCCTGAATCACGTCCCAATGCTCGACAAGGATTCCGTTTTGAATGCGCAGAATATCCGCCGCAATCCAGTTCACGGGCAGGCCGAAGTTCGAAAATCGTCCGTGCACGATTACAAAATCTCCGTCGGCAACGATCGTTCCGGGCTCGTACCTGAGCGTCGGCGGAAGGCTCTTGATCAGATCGAACAAGCCTTCGCGGCCCGGCGCGATGTGCGCACTATGTTGGATGTAATGGGGCGACCAATATCTCGCAGCCGCTGCGTAGTCTCGCCGGTTGAACAACGCGTCGAAAGCTTCCAGGACGAGCGCTTTGTTCTTCGATTCAACAGGACCATTCATTTTTGCTCAAACCCCCTCTTAGAGTCCCGATCCGCCAGCTCCTCTTCGGCCGCCGATCTGTCGAGCGTAACAATCAGATAAGCGCTCATGTGCGTTATGCGTTCGTCCCGCCGTCGACGGTAAGGTTCGCACCCGTGATGTACGAAGCCTCAGGACCAGCCACGAACGCGACCAGCGCCGCCACTTCATCCACGGTGCCGTAGCGGTTAAGCGCTGAGGCGGTCTTTTGGGGCGTCGCCCAATCACCGGCGGCGGGATTCAAATCCGTGTCGATCGGACCCGGCTGGACATTGTTGACCGTAATGCCCCGGGTCCCGACCTCTCTGGACAATCCCTGAGTGAACATCTTGACCGCTCCCTTCGTAGCGGAGTAGGGCACCAGGCCGGGCGTCATCATGCGCTCTCCCACGCATGAGCCGATCATGATGATGCGGCCGCCGTTCTTCATGTGCTTCAGCGCCGCCTGTGTTGCGAGGAAGACGCCGCGGACATTGAGGTCGAGCATGAGGTCTAGCTCTTCCAGCGTGGTATCTTCGAACTTTTTGGGAATCGCCGTGCCTGCATTGTTCACAAGGACGTCGATCCGGCCGAATGTTGCGGCGGCCTTGTCGACCGCAGCCTTGACGGCGCTAGCATCGGTGGAATCCGCCTGAATGGCGATGGCCTTTCCGCCCCCGCGTTCAATCTCCTTAACGACCGACCCGGCCGCGTCGGCGCCTTTCGTGTAGGTGATGGCCACGCTCGCTCCGTCAGCGGCCAGACGCTTGGCGATTGCGGCGCCGATGCCGCGTGATCCCCCTGTGACGAGTGCAATCTTTCCTTGCAGATTCTTGCTCATTAGTTTTTCTCCTGTGTCGTTGCGTTGTCCCGAGCCAGAGCGATCCCTCGGATGACCCATATGCTGAGGTCAGCGAGCTGTCGCGCAATCCCGAATCTTCGATATCAGTTGCAGATGTCCCAAACCGTTATGAAGTTGTAGAGATTCTTTGCCGCTATCTCACAAACTTTTCGGATGCACAGCCCGGGCCGAGGGTCACGGGCGACTCTGCATTTTTGTCGGCACCGCCTCAGCGTCGTGGGCCAGAGGTTTTGTTCTGGGAAGTTGCGCCACTCCCCTTGGTTCGCATGTGAGGCCCTGCTCGACTCCAAAAAATGAAATAATTGCTTCACGCTTTTTTGAGAAGGACGCGCGCAGGTTGTAATTTCTGTATCCGCACGCGCTGCTCGCACGTCGAACTTGGGAAGAGACAGCGCCTTGCGCGCGCCTCGCGAATCCGCGGAGCAATCGACCTTGAGAACGTTCGGAAAAATGTGGATGCCCGGCTACGTCATGATCCTCTTCGCAGGATTCGCGGCGCCGCTGGCGACGCTTGCACAGACCGATGAGATTCAGGTTTACGACGCGGAAATCGCCGCACCCGGCGTCTTCAATCTGATGATTCATAACAACTTTACTCCCATCGGCCGCCAGACCCCCGCGTTTCCCGGCGCGATCATCGCGAACGATTCGGATAACGGCGCCGCCGAATGGGCGTATGGTGTGACGCCTTGGTTCGAGCAGGGCCTCTATCTTCCTGTGTACAGTTTCTACTCGACGAATCAGGGAGCGACCATCAACGGCTTTAAGATTCGCGAACTATTCGTTCGGCCTCATGCGCGTGACCACAAATTCTTCTATGGCTTGAATTTCGAGTTCAGCGTGAATGCGCTCTATTGGGAGTCCCGGCGCATCACCTCCGAGTTCCGGCCGATCGTAGGTTTGCATCTGCATCATTGGGATCTGATCTACAATCCGATTCTCGATACGGACTACACGGGCGGCATAAAAGGCCTCGAGTTCAACCCCGGAGGACGCATCGCCTACAACCTCAACGGTACCTGGGCGGTTGCCGCGGAAGAATATGACGGCTTCGGCCCTCTGCGCGGCTTCGTACCCCATAACCAGCAATTTCATGAAACATGGGCAGTTGTCGATCGCAAAGGTGGCTTCGTTGATGTCGAAACCGGCGTTGGCGTAGGCTGGAGCGCCGGAGCCGACCGGTTGACCCTAAAGCTGATGCTCTCCCGCGACCTCAATCCTCATTCCGCGCACTGAGGCGCTGGCCTACTTCGCTCGTTACTTCATCCTTTAGCTTCTCATAAGTTTCTGCGCTCAAAATCTTTTTGCTCACTAGCTCATGCGGGTCCTTATAGGGCCGGCCCGCGATGATGCGCCTTGCTTCGCGCTTTCCAATGCCTGGCAACCCGGTCAAGTCCGATTCGCTCGCGGAATTCAGGTCCACCAACTGCTTGCCGGCGCTTTCCCAGCCTTCTTTCGCGCCTTCTACTGCGGCCTTTACGGCTTTGGTGGCTTCTTCGACAGCGGGCTTGGCTTGCGCCGCGGCTTTTGCCGCCTCATCGCGAATTTCCTTGTTGCGCTCGGCAGAATTGTCGCTGCAGCCTGCGCCGCTCAGCGCCAAGATCACTGCCACCGTTAACGCCAGTCCCAATATTCCAGGCCATCGCCGCATGCGTATCACCTCATTGATGCTTCCTACTATCCTCTACGTCTTCCGGGCCTCCCGTCTATCCAAATTTGAGCACGTCCGCTCTTTCACCTATCTCTTTCAGTTCCTGCTGCACTCATTTGTCTTTCTTGAGGAAAGTGCCGCGCTCCAAGTCTTTGAAGGCTTGCTGGAGCTGCTCCTGCGTGTTCATCACGATGGGGCCGTACCACGCGACTGGCTCTTCGAGCGGTTTTCCGGATACAAGCAAGAAGCGAATGCCTTCGTCGCCTGCCTGTACGATTACCTCGTCACCGCGATCGAACAGGACAAGGGAACGGTTGTCGGCGGCGACGGGTGGCGCGGTGTCCAGCCAACCGACTGACTCCGTCGGAACGGCGAGTGGCTCGGACGCGTTGCAGAATTTCCCTGAGCCCGCGAAAACATACGCGAACGCCTGGCGTGTTGTCCCAACTGGAAGAGTTTTCCTGCGCCCCGGCGCTACGGAGACGTCCAAATAAGTGGGTTCGGCTGCAATTCCATCGACTGGACCGGTTTTGCCCCAAAAATTCCCGCAGACCACGCGCACATGGGTGCCGTCGTCATCTTTAATCTCGGGGATTTCTCCGGACTTCACTTCTTGGTAGCGGGGCGCGGTCATTTTTAGCGATGCGGGCAGATTCGCCCACAATTGAAAGCCGTGCATGCGGCCGGAGTGATCGCCCTTGGGCATTTCCTGGTGAATGATTCCGCTTCCAGCGGTCATCCACTGGACGTCTCCGGAGGCGATTTCGCCGTGGTTGCCCATGCTGTCGCCGTGATCGACCGTTCCTGCGAGAACATACGTGATCGTTTCGATGCCGCGATGCGGGTGCCACGGAAAACCGGCCAGATAGTCTTCGGGAACATCATTGCGAAAATCGTCGAGGAGCAGGAAGGGATCGAAGTCGGTGGTGTTGCCGAAGCCGAACGCGCGCCGGAGATGGACGCCGGCGCCTTCTATGGTTGGCTTGGCTTTCACGAGTCGTTTTACTGGTCGTATGGACATGTGTTCGGCCCCTCTCAGAGGGCACGATGTATCGCACCCCTAAAATGCTGCGGCTCTGTCGTTCTTTTGATGCTCTCAGCTGTCTCCATAGACTGGAATACTTGCCCCGGAAATCAATTTGGCATCGTCGCTGCAAAGGAACAAAATTACACGCGCGATTTCCTCGGGCTTGGGCCACGCCGCAAACTTCGCTTTGGGCATGGCTGTGCGATTCGCGGGCGTATCAATAATGCTCGGAAGAATCGAGTTGGCGCGGACCCCTGTCCCTTTCAAATCGGCCGCGAGGCAATCGATCATCGCCACTGCCGCGGCTTTCGAGGCCGCATAGGCGGCTGCTCAGGCGGCGTGATCTAGCGCCGCTTTCGAGGCGACATTTACAATTGCGCCGCTGCCCTGCTTGACCATTACTTTCGCAGCCGCACGTGCCAGGACAAATCCGGAGCGTAGGTTCAGCGCAAGCTGCTGCTCAAAAACCTTCGTCTCCAGCTCCCATAATTTCACTCCGCCGGCATAGCTTCCTACGGCGTTGACCAGGTAATCGAGCCGTCCGTGGCGTCCGACGATGCCGTCGATTAGCTTGGCTACAGCCGCTTCGTCCGTGACGTCGACACTAAATCCATCAAGCGACGCGCCGTCTGCGGCTACCAGCTTGGCGCTCGCTGCCTTTTTCAATTCGTCCAGATCGTCCGGCCTCTGAAACGTAACGACGACCCGCGCGCCAGATTCTACGAAGGCTAAACTGACGGCCCGTCCCAAGCCGCCCGTGCCGCCCGCCACCAAGACTACTTTGCCAGCCATACTGTTATCCCCTCGCGAAGAACGCCCGCATCTTGTCACAGCTAACTTGCAGGCTCAACCCACCCCCATCTGATGACATAGTCGGTGCGGTAGCTTAGACGAGATGCGCAGGGCCCCCCCGCGGATTTTTTCGAAAGTGTTCATTCTAAAGGGTTTTAAGCCTTTTGTCTTGAAAGTGCGCATTCCAAAGAAGTTAAAGGCATGTTTTTCGAAAGTGCGCATTCTAAAAGAGTTAGTGATTTGTGACAGAAAGGTTGTGTCGGGGAGGAGGGAGGCAGGCGACGGCAGGGGAGAGAAGCTCTTGCGTAGATGCGGTCGCGCATCGCACTGCTGTACGGGGCTGAAGAGAGAAAGGAGGCGGACGGACTTGTGCGGGAGGCGGGGAGGGGGAACTGGCTGACCTATGCGAAACATAAACAAGGATAGCATGATGTTAGCTGATTGTCAACTACAATTAGCTTGTTACTGAGTGCTAATTCGAACGGCAAGCACGCATTCGAAGGAGGGAAGAGGAAGCGGCGAGTTTTCAAGGAGTTGGCAGGGGGCTAATTGGTTTGACATGACTGTGGAAATCTGTGGAAAACTCGTATTCACGGGCGGAGGGCGGGCGCGTAAGACATGCGGCGCCCGCCCAGATCAAGGAACGCCACCCGATCAGTGGGGGCGGCGCTCTTCATGGGCTTGAGGTTGCTGGCGAGGCGCTTGGCGCTGGGTAACTTCCCTGGGTTGCTGGCGCTGTTGGAACGAACGTGATTGTTGGGCGTACCTCGGTTGGGGTTGGCGGGCTTGCTGTCGATTTCGCTGCGACGTCTGTTGCCTCGGGGCATAGTTGGCGTGCTGCCGTTGGGTTTGCTGGTGTTGTCTGTGCTGCTGCTGTTGGGATGCTTGCCGCTGCCTTAGCTGCTTGGCCAGCTGTTGGTTGTGCTGTTGGCGGGAGTTGTTGGTCGCCCGAGGATTTGGGCGGTAGGAAGATTCGGGACGATGGGCTGCTTGTACATATCTTCCACGGCCCTCGGAGTTCGCTCGCGCAACGTAGGTTTGACGCCGCGGAGAGTTGGATTGCTGTCGGGCCGCGTGGTTTTGCTGCCCCACAGCATTCTTCGCACTCTTTGCCGGCGGCGTATAAACCGCACCGGCCCTGCTAGCCCTGATCACCCCATAACCGCTAAATTCACCCGGCCTCTGCGTTGCGGCGATCGGGGGGGCGCCATGGTTGGCCGATGCGCGCAACTGGCGATTCGAGCGCGCGGCTTCCAGATGTTTGGTTTGCGCGGCCACCGGTCCAAAGTGCCGGTCTCGAACCGCGGCTTGTTCCTGAGCTGTTGGACGCGCGTTCACGCCGCCTCTGCCGCCATTGAAGCTGACGCGGCTGACGGAGCGGAATTCGTTATTTACTCTCTGGTTGTACACGTTGTGGACGATGTTCACGTTCACGTTGGTCACATCGCGGTTATAGAAGAAGTGATTGTCATCCCAGTGCCCGCCGTAATAGCCGTGGCCGAAATAGCCGAAACCATAATCAATTCCGCCGTAGAAACCGACGACTGGACCCCAATAGCCTGCGTTGAAGAAATAGCCATCCGGGCCCCATCCCCAGTAGCCGGGTGTCCAGAGGAAGCCAGGTTGCGGCGCGAGGACCCAAGTGCCAGGAACCCAATAGTAGTCGGCAACATTGGGATCCCAGGCCCAATAGCCGGGCGTCCAAATGTAATTATCGCCGGGGCAGACCGGCTGGGCATAGACGGGGAGCTCGGGGGGAGCGAAGTTGACGAAAACTCCGACAGCGACGTGTGCCGCCGTGGGTCTCGGCGTTAGCACAAAAATCATTCCCAGCGCCAATGCCATCGTTAACAGACGAATCGAATGGAAAGAAATCTTCCTCATGACGTCTCTCTTTCCGCGATTATCCCAGGCGAAACGGCGCTAGTTTTGTTGGAAGGCCTTCTGCGTGGCCGTTGGCGGGAGCCTTTGCGTGATTCGTGGAGAGGCCCTCGGGCTGGGGCCCATTGCCTGAAGAGTTCGCCGTGGCACTATGACGTTCAGCCGAACGTCAGCTTTCCTTGCTGGCCTTCTCTCTTTTTAATTAGATTCAATTTTCGGCGGGATGGATGCAGGTGCATTTTTTGAATATGCATTTCTTTGCGCGCTGCATTCCCGGCGCTGCGGACTGATGCGTGCTCGATGCGGGGCGGCGAGAGTTGAGAAAATTCCGGTGGAAGCCGAGATGAAAAGGGAAACTTCAGATTTCCAGGATTACGGGGAGGATGAGAGGGCGCTTGGAGGTTCGCTTGTTGATGTAGCCGGATGCTGCATTCCTGCGGTTCTCAGGGTGCAGTCTTTGACTTTTGCGCGGCGTGGGAGCGGAATCCGCCACTCACTCAACTCCTTCACGACGCACAAGCGCCAAAATGTTTCTAGAACCGTGAACCACGCGAAGAATTTCAACTCCATGCGGGCTGGGACGATAGAGCACTAACATTTTTTCAAAGCTCGACACGCGAAAAACTCGCAAGGAGGCAAGCAGGGAATTCTTGAGCCTGGGGTGCCAGCCTATTTGAGGCTGCTTGGCCAGCAGGCCAAATGTTTCGTGAGCCGCGAGTAGAAATCGATGCCCGAGTTTCGGGCCTGCTTTTGTTGCAAAGTAATAGGCTTGTTCGCCGAGATCGTCGTCCGCTTTAGGGCGGACGACATACACCATGCTCACCGTGTCTCGATCTTCTTCAGACGTTCATCGAGCTGGCGATGCTTTTCTTGCCAGTAAGAGGGGCCGGCCTCGATCGGAGCACCAGATTCCAGCCCTTCGAGAGCCAGCGCTTCCAATTCTTCTATCCCGTCCCGGTCGGCCTGAACAAGTCGCTCTAAGTAGGCCTCGATGCTGAGTCCCTCAGCCTGGGCCCGGGCACGGATCTTGGTTTCGAGCTCTGGATGTATCGGAATGCCCATAGTCGCGCGATCTTCCTTACTCTCACGATGATTCTACGGCCGGCCCCGCGCACTTTTCCACTAAAAAGTCGTGCTGACGCCTCCAAGTGCGTTGGCATGCTGGGTCGGGTGCGGAGACGATTCGCGGAGGATTTAGATTTCGAGGATTACGGGGAGGATGAGAGGGCGCTTGGAGGTTTGCTTGTTGATGTAGCGCTTGAGGTCGACGCGGATTTTTTCCTTGATGACGCCCCAATCGGATTTTTCTTCGGCGTTGGATTGCTCGACGGTTTTGATGATGACTTCGCGGGCGCCGGCCATCAATTCGTGGCCGTTGTCGCTGAACATGCCACGGGTGACGATTTCAGGCAGGGATTCCATTTTGCCGGTGTGCTTATCGATGGCGATGATGGGGACGACAACGCCGTCTTCGGAAAGATGCTTGCGATCGCGGATGACTACTTCCTCGATTTCCTCGAGAGAGCCGGAATCGACGCAGACGCGGCCTGCGGTGACGGGATCGCGGCGGCGGACGCCGTCTTGCGTGAACTCGATGGACTTGCCGTTTTCGAGAAGGAGAATTTCGCCGGAGACGCAGCCGAGTTGATGGGCTAAAGCGGCGTGGCGAAAAAGATGGCGGTATTCGCCGTGAACGGGAATGAAGTACTTCGGCTTGACGAGCTGGAGGACTAGTTTTTGTTCTTCCTGGCTGGCGTGGCCGGAAACATGGATTGTGCCGGCGGAATTGTCGTAGTAGACGAGGGCGCGACGGCGGAACATGTGATCCAACATGCGGAAAATGGCTTTTTCGTTGCCGGGAATGATGCGCGCGGAAAGGATGACGCTGTCGTTTTCGTCGACGGTAACGAAGCGATGATTATCGACGGCGATGCGCGAAAGGGAAGACATCGGTTCGGCCTGGCTACCGCTGGCAAGAATTACGATGCGCTTGGGATCGAAATTGCGGATGTCTTGCGGGCGAACGACCATGCCGTCGGGGATGCGCAAATAATTCATGGAGTGCGCGATCTCGACGTTATCGACCATGCTGCGGCCGACGAAGGCAACTTTGCGGCCGACGCGTCCGGCGATGTCGATCACTTGTTGAATGCGGTGAATCGAGGAAGCGAAACAAGAGAGGATGACGCGGCGCGGGGCGGAGCGGCAAAGCTCTTCGATGCGGGGGACGACGGCGCGTTCGGAGGGAGTGAAGCCAGGGCGCTCGACGTTCGTGGAATCGCTGAAAAGCGCGAGGACGCCTTCGCTGCCATAGCGGGCGAAAGTGTGGAGATCGAAGGGGGCGCCGTCCACGGGAGTTTGATCAATCTTGAAGTCGCCGGTGTGAATGATGACGCCGAGCGGAGTGCGCACGGCCAGGGCGACGCAGTCGATGGTGCTGTGGGTGACGGTGATGAACTCGATTTCGAAAGGGCCGATTTCGACGAGGCGGCCGGGGAGGACTTCACGGAGGGTGGTGGAGTCGAGGAGGCCGGCTTCTTCGAGGCGTTTTTTGACGAGGGCGAGGGTGAAACGCGTGCCGTAAACGGGGACGTTTAGATCACGAAGAATGTAAGCAAGAGCGCCGATGTGGTCCTCGTGGCCGTGAGTGAGGACAATGGCGCGAACGTGCTGGCGATTTTGCTTGAGGTAGGTGATATCAGGGATGACGAGGTCGACGCCGAGGAGTTCGGATTCGGGGAACATCATGCCGGCGTCGATGACGATGATGTCGTCACCGAGACGGAGGACCATCATGTTCATTCCGAATTCGCCGAGACCGCCAAGGGGGATGGCCGTGAGGGACTGCGTAGACTTACTCAAAAATGTTTATCTCCAACTTGCGCAAGAAAGCTTTTTGCAAGGTATGCATTTGAATCGTATCACAGAGGAGCGCTGTGAGGCGTGCCGGGCTAGTGGTCGCTGGGGCTGAAAAGATGCGCGATGAAGACGAGGAGGACGGCGCCGAGGGTGGCGGCGGCGAGGGAATAGAGGAAGCCGCCCCCGTAAATCTTGAGTCTCATGAAAATCCATCCGCCGATGAAGGAGCCGACGATGCCAAGAATAATGTCGGCGATGCAGCCGAAGCCGCGGCCGCGAGAAATTTTTCCGGCGAGCCAGCCGGCGATCAGGCCGACGATGATCCAGCCCCAAAAGCCGCTGGGGAAGTAAATCGCGAAACCACGTGTGTCGAAGAACACATTTAAGAAAACGGCGGACGTGATGACGGACATGCAGCCTCCAGGAAATTGTTTTGACGCTACTGGGCTCGCGATGGTTAGGAGTTTAGCAGAGAGGTTGGCGTTGCGTCATGCGAGGAAGTGGTTCTGCTATGTGGAGGCAGGCTGCTGTTGGGTCATGCAATGAAGAGTGCCAAGGCCGAGGACGAGGTCGCGGCAGGCGATGCCGACGATTTCTCGGTCGGGGAAAAGTTGGGCGAGAGTGTTAAGGGCGACGCGGTCGTTGGGATCGTTGAAGGTGGGAACGATGACGATTTTATTGGCGATGTAGAAGTTGGCGTAGCTGGCGGGGAGTCGCTGGCCATCGAAATAAACTGGCGCGGGCATGGGAAGCGTTTCGATTCGCAGCGGGTGGCCGTCTTGATCGCGCATATTTTTTAGAAGCGAAAGATTTTCCTGGAGCGGCGAGTAGTTCGGATCGTTCGGGTTGTCTTCGACGACGGTGACTATCGTAGTGGGATCGACGAATCTGGAGAGATCGTCAACGTGGCCGTGGGTGTCGTCGCCGGCGATGCCGTTTTTTAGCCAGAGGACGTTGGTTATGCCGAGATAGTTTTTGAAGATTTCGGCGTAGTCTTCGCGGGTGAAGCCGGGATTGCGTTCTTGCGTTTTGCTGAGGAGGCATTCTTCCGTGGTGAGGAGCGTGCCGCGGCCGTTGACGTCGATGCTGCCGCCTTCGAGCACTACGCGGCGGCCTTTGTGGATTGGCTGCCAGATGCGACGCTTTGGTTTTTTGTTGGCTTTGGCGACGACTTGCGCGTCTTTTTTGTGATTGGCGTATTTTGCCCAGCCGTTGAAGAGCCAGTTGGTGTAAGCGATTTCGCCGGTGGAATTTTTGACGCAGATGGGGCCGGAGTCGCGCATCCAGCCGCGATCGGTGGGGATGCGGAAAAAATCGACGGCGGAGAGATTGGCGCCGGATTTTTTCAGGATGGTGCGGACGCGGGATTCGGCTTCGCGATTTTCGATGAGGAGATAGACGCGCTCGACCTCGGAAAGATGGCGGACGATTTCGGCGAAGGCCCAGGGGATGGGGGCGAATTTGCCGGGCCAGTCGGTTAATTCGTGGGGCCAGCCCAGCCATGTGGCTTCGTGTTGGTCCCATTCGGCGGGCATGTGAAAACCCAGAGAGAGCGGCGTGGATTCCTTTTTAGATTTGGGCATGGGTTCCGATGCTGATGAAGGTTTTTTTAACACAGAGGACGCAGAGAGCACAGAGAAGAATTTATTCGCCGAGCCAGCGGTTGAGGATGGGTTGATAGGCGTCGATGCGGCGGTCGCGGAGGAAGGGCCAGTTGCGGCGCGTTTCTTCGGATTGCGCGGGGTCGCATTCGACGACTAGAATTTCTTCTTTGTCGTTCGAGGCTTCGGAGAGGATGCGGCCGAAGGGATCGGCGACGAAGGAGTTGCCCCAGAATTCGAGGCCGGGATCGCCTTTTTCGGGTTTGCCTTCGTAGCCGACGCGATTGACTACCGCGACGTAAACGCCATTGGCGATGGCGTGGGCGCGTTGGATAGTGCGCCAGGCGTCGAGTTGAGCCGCGCCGAACTGGGCTTTTTCGTGGAGATGCCAGCCGATGCTGGTGGGATAGAGAATTACTTGCGCGCCTTGCAGAGCGGTGAGGCGCGAACCTTCCGGATACCACTGATCCCAGCAAATTTGAACGCCGATGCGGCCGTACGCGGTGTCAAAATTCGGGAAGCCGAGATCGCCCGGCGTGAAATAAAACTTTTCGTAATAGAGCGGATCGTCGGGAATATGCATTTTGCGGTATTTGCCGAGGAGCGAGCCGTCGGCGTCGAGGACGGCGCAGGTGTTGTGGTAAATGCCAGCGGCGCGGCGTTCGAAGAGGGAAGCGACGATGACGACTTTGCGTTCCTTCGCTATTTTTGCAAGCGCCTCGGTGGCGGGGCCGGGAATCGGCTCCGCAAGATTGAAGAGATCAGCATCTTCGGTGCGGCAGAAATATTCGCCGTGGAAAAGCTCATCCATACAGATGATTTGCGCGCCGCGTGCGGAGGCTTCGCGGATTTTCTCGATGGCGCGCGAAAGATTTTCTTCGGGATTGGCGGTGCTGCGCATCTGCACGAGGCCAATTGTGAATTTCTTTGTCATAAAATTTAGTCTATCATGCTCGTAGAAAGTTTCTTTGTTGCGTTTTGCTCTTTGCTTCGGGGCGCATTTGTAATATCTATCATTGCGAAATTAGATTGCTGCGGAGTGGTGTGAGATTCAGAAATAAAAAAGCAAGAGAAGTTGAGGAGAGAAGATGTCAAAGCGGCAAGAAAAGACGGTCACGGGGCGCGTACTGCACGATCCGGTGAAGGATAAGTTGCGGCCGATGTTTCCGATTGACCTCTCGAAATGCCGCACCATCGACGAATTGGTTCGCGCGATGGGCGAGACCGCGTTCACAGGGCGGCAGATTGGCGATGCCGCGGACGTGCTGGAAACGATGGCGCGAGACAAAGAGTGTTTCGTGGTGATGACGCTCTCGGGAGCGCTGACGGTCGCCAAGATGGGGCTTGTTTTTTGCGACTTGATCGAGAGCGGCCTTGTGAAAGCCATCGTTTCGACCGGAGCGCTGATGGCGCACGGGCTGGTGGAAGCCACCGGGCACTCGCATTTTCAGTACGACCCCAGCAAGATGGACGACAAAACGTTGTTCGAGGCGGGCTACAACCGCGTTTACGATTCGCTCGAGCCGGAAGTGAATCTGGACGCCGTGGAAGAAATGATGGATCACATTCTCAGCGAATGGGATTCCGAGGAAATTGTAAGCAGCTGGAAGCTGCACCATCGAATTGGAGAAGAGCTGCACAAGCAAGGGGCGGGCCGGGGGATTCTGAAATCGGCGTACGAGCACAATGTGCCGGTGTTCGTGCCGGCGTTCAGCGACTCCGAGTTGGGGATCGATTTCGCACTGCACAAGATAGCGAGGCTGAAAGAAAAGCGCACGCTGCTGCAGTTTGATATGTTCGAGGACTTCGAGAAGTTCGCGGACATGATGCTGGCGACAAACCGGATGGGAATCTTCACGGTCGGCGGGGGAGTACCGCGGAATTGGACGCAGCAGTTTGGAGTTTATGCGGAGTTGCTGGCGAGGCGCGGTTACAAGAAAATTCCGCTGAAGAGATACAACTACGGAGTGCGAATTTGTCCGGAGCCGGTGCATTGGGGCGGGCTGAGCGGGAGCACCTATACGGAAGCGGTGTCGTGGGGTAAATTCGTGCCGCCGGAAGAGGGCGGGAAATTCGCGGAAGTTTTTGAGGATGCGACGGTGGCACTGCCGCTGGTGGTGGGGGCAGTGCTGGACCGGATTGGATATTTCAAGCGCCAGAAATAGCGCAGCAGGGAAGAGGAGAACAGTTAATCGTCTTCGCCGATGAGGATCGCGGCGCCAAGCACAGTGGTCCAGAGGCCGCGCTTGTCGCCGACGGCGGATTGCGTAACGTTCATGGTGCGCACGATTTTGTTGGAGATGCGGTAGACCTCTTTTTTTTCGTCGAAACTCAAATCCGGATCAAATTCCACGTTGAGAGTGGTGGCGAGCATTTCGGCGGCGAGCTCTTCGGCATATTCGCCGGCGACTTCTTCGGTTTCGCCGAATGAATGGTGTTCGGAAAGGTAGCCGTACATTAATTTGTCGCTGGGCAGCGCGAGGCCGATGCTGGCGGCGATGAGGCGGTGAGCTTCCTTGGTGGAATTCTCACTGATTACGGTGAAGGCCACTTGGCCGGGCTTGATGTGCTTCAAACCTTCGCTGCGGGAGATGAGTTTGCAGCCCGGCGGAAAAATCGAAGAGACGCGAACGATGTTACACGCGGCAATGCCTGCATTGCGCAGGGCGAGCTCAAAGCTCGAAAGTCTTTCGCGATGTTTACCGACGCCTTTGGTGAGGAAAATTTTCTTAGCGACGAACGCCATGGTGCCGGGTTAAGGCGCCTCCGTGAGTGGGCTAACCGCGGAAAATTTTCCGCTGTGGAAAAATAACAAGAAGGTATTGCAGTGTCAAACTAATTCGCGGATTGGTTGCGGAGAGTGAGCGCAAAAATGAATGAATTGTGACAAGCGACAAGAGGCTCCCACGGCGTTCAGGAATCGCGGGTGATGTGCTGGAGCAATTTGCCGAGTGGTTTGCAGAGAGCCAGCACTTTGCCCAGATCGTCGGCGGTAAAATCCGGTCCCGCATTTTTGGCGTCGGAGCCTTTTCGGCTGATTTGAATGACGCCGACGACTTTATCGCCGCAGAGGATGGGTGCACTGATCATTTTCTGAATGAGCTCGGAACTTTCACCGCCGACTTTCACACCCTCGAAAACGGTGGCGTGGCGGACGCTGGCGAATTCGTTGATGATATCGGGGCGGCTTTCGCGAGCAGTGCGCGCCGCGACGGCAGAGGTGCTGGAAAGCGGGATAAAACCGACCTGTTTAAGCGACTCCGGAACCAGGAAGTGCAGATGGCGCCAGCGGCTGGAAACGCCCATGATGGCGATTTCGTCGGTCTTCACGCCGAGATTCTTTGCGATGCGCTCGGCGATGCCGGCCAGAGAGATTTGCGACAGAACGCTGGCGTCCGATTCCAAAACGCTGGCAATGCGTTCGAGTTCCGTGGCCAGGCTGAGGTTTGTAGTCATGCGCTATCCGTTGGGCACGCGGAGGCTGCCTGGCGGGAGGGGCCTGGCGGATACCGTCCGTCGTCATCTCATTTAAGCGAGAAAGGACGCTCGGCGCAACGAATTTTCGCGGATTGCGTGTCCGGGAGACGAACCAGAGTCTTCGCACGTAAATCGTAACCCACTCATTGGCAAAGCCTTGCCAGGGAAATTCGCACGGAGGACTTTCGGACTTGCGCTTTAGGTGTGTCCGTGCCATTATCTTACAGTCATATGAAAGCAAGTAGGTCGTTGACCAAGCTATCGGACCTGGCGTTGCAACAGCGCCGGCGTGGACTCGCCAAGATGTTACCACCGGCCGAGGAGACGCTGCGAGGGTCGTTGATCGAGCGCTATCTTACCTGCGGAAATCCATCTTGCAAGTGCGCTCGCGGCGAGCGGCATGGTCCGGTGTGGTATCTGACGATCACCTTGGGTCCGGGCCGGACGACTGGCGCGGTGGTGCCGCCCGAACTTCTGGAACGGGTACGCCGCTGGATTGAGAACTACCGGAAGGTTAAAGGCGATCTGGAGAAGATTTCGGAAATCAACCGCGAATTGCTGCGCCGCGAGCGGAAGAAGAAACGCAAAAAGTAAACGGGGGCCGATCAGGAAGGGTTGTTTTGGTGGATTGCATTTCTTACAGTCATTAGAATGCAAGATAGACCAAGCCACACGTTGCCATCTTTCGACGCATACGTCGACAAAGTCTTCCATCTTCGGGAGGCCCTCTCCTCACTCCGCGATGCCCGCCAGCATCCCGACATCCCTCCCGCCGCTGTGTTCCGGGCGTTGTTCTACGGCTTCGTCTTCCGCTTGCGCAGCTTCAAAGAACTCGAGGCCGATCTGGCCCAGCCCCAGCTCCAACAACACCTCGGGGCCTCGCGCCCCTTTCGCGACGACACCTTGCGCTACAGCCTGGCTAGTTTTGCTACCGAGCCGCTCGAACAGATGCTGGTGACCGTCAATCGCCAGCTGAAGCGCAATAAGGCCTTGGATCCCGGCCGGGTGCAAGGCCATCTCGTCGCCGCCCTAGATGGCATCGAGGTCCTTTCCAGTTTCAGCCGTTGCTGTTCCGATTGTTTGCAACGGCGGGTCAACTGCACCGCCGCCGATGGCCAGCCGGTCGAGCGCATCCAGTATTATCATCGTGCGGTCGGCTGCCAGATGGTCAGCAGTCCGGTCAAAGCCTTTCTAGGCCTGGAGTGGGTCGCGCCCGGAGAAGGCGAAGACAAAGCCGCGCTCCGTCTGCTGGCACGCCTGCCGGATCTCTACGGCAGCCGCTTCTTCGACATCTTGTTGCTGGATTCCCTCTATGCCCAAGCCCCGGTCCTGAATCTGGCCCAGGAAGTTGGTTGGGGTTTGGTCATCACGCTGAAACAAGAAAACCGCGACCTATACCAGGATGCCTTCGGACTCTTCTCGACCCGAGAAGCCGATGATCGTTTCACCGAACAGAACCCAAGTCAGAGACGGGAGGTGCAGCTTTGGAGCGAGGCTAACCTTCCTTTTACCAAGGAGTGCCCGAAGCCCGTCCGTGTGGTCCACTCCCAAGAAGCGGTCACCGAAAACCATTACCGCCGGGGCCAACTCCAGACAGAAACCACACTCCACAAATGGGTGTGGACCGACACACTGAATCCCCAAGTATTTTCTCCCCGAGTCGTGTGGCGACTCGGGCATAGTCGCTGGAAGCAGGAGAATAATGGCTGGAACGATCTAACTCAGAATTGGGCCTGGAAGCATGGCTTCCTGCACGCCTGCAAACACCGCCCCAAACAGCCTACCGCGGATGGCCCTCCGAAGGTGGTCCCCAACCGAGGGTTGGCCGCCGTCACGCTAGTTCTGCTGTTGGCGTTTACCGTTTGTTCGGCCTTTTGCCTGCTCCATTCCAAATTGGTTCGTCGCTATCATCTTTCCTTGCGCGAGGTCGCCCGGCAGTTGTACCGCTCGGTCTGGCAGCAGCCGCCAACCCGTGCACCTTAGTGGAGTGTCGCTTCCCGGCCACCCCTCTCCATCTTTCTCTTTCTTTCACTCATCCACTGAGTCCGGCCGCGTATTCCCTTTCGCCGCCTCGTTGACCCGCTCCGACCCTGGGGTATGCTGCTCATGGCACGAAAAACGCAGTGCGAATCTGCCCAACACCCCTTCCCATGCTCTTGTGCCGTCCTGACAACCTTTTAAACGCCACTGAAATGCGCCATGCGAAGTTCCTGGGAGACGAACAGGCTGGCTTGCATCGGTGTTTTCAACTGCCTATACTGAAAGTGCCGCGAGACTCCAGCGCCCTTAAGCAAATCATGCGGCGGAGAGGGCATGTCCGCAACGGCATCCCAGCCTGAAACCGACTATTTTCTTCGCAAACTGCATTCTTTAACCGGCATTATCCCCGTTGGCGCATTCCTGGCGGAACACTTCTGGTCGAATAGCTATGCGCTGGTGGGTGTGCAACAGTACGACGCGAAATCCCAGGAACTGCAGACGATTCCGTTCCGCGTGGTGGTGGAATGGTTGTTTATTTTTTTGCCGCTGCTCTATCACGGAGGATATGGAATTTATATTTGGCTGCGGGGGAAGAGCAATGTGTCGTCGTATCCGTGGGTAGGGAATTGGCTGTACACCACGCAGCGCTACACGGGGCTGATTGCGTTTGCCTACATTGGATGGCATTTGTATACAGAGAGGTGGCTGACGCACGGGAGATCAACCTACGCGGACGTCGAGAATTTGGTGCAAAATCCCTATGCGTTGGCGTTTATGTTCGTCGGCGTGCTGGCTTCGTCCTTTCATTTGGGCGTGGGGATCTGGAATTTCTTGTGCAAATGGGGATTGGCGGCTACCGTGAAGGCCCAGCGAGCTGCGGGTGCGCTTGGGGCGGCGGTGGGAATAACGTTTAGCGTGGTCGGGGTTCTGATTGTGCTGAGCTTTTGGTTAAACTGGCACCCGTTTGACTTCTACTTAAAATGAGACAGCCGAAAATCATTGTAGTGGGCGGTGGTTTGGCCGGCCTGATGGCGACGATTCGCGTCGCGGAGGCGGGCGTGCCGGTGGAGTTGTTCTCGATTGTGCCAGTGAAGCGCTCGCACTCTGTCTGCGCGCAGGGCGGCATCAACGCCGCGAAGAATCAGAAGGGCGAAGGCGACACAACCTGGAAACATTTTGACGACACGATTTACGGCGGAGACTTTCTGGCGAACCAGCCGCTCGTCAAGCGGATGTGCGAGGCAGGCCCTGGCATTATCGACTTATTGGATCGCATGGGCGTGATGTTCAATCGCACGCCGGAAGGTCTTCTGGATTATCGAAGATTTGGAGGGACGCTTTACCACCGAACGGCGTTTGCTGGAGCGACGACGGGGCAACAATTGCTCTACGCGCTGGATGAACAGGTACGCAGGCACGAGACAGAAGACCTGGTGAAGAAACATGAGGGCTGGGCGTTTTTGTCGGCGGTGATCGACGAAAGTGGCGTCTGCCGCGGAATTTGCTCCATGGACCTGCGTTCCATGGAAGTGAAAACGTCTCCGGCGGATGCGGTGATTTTCTGTACGGGTGGGATTGGCGCGATTTTTGGCCGGTCGACAAATTCAGTCGTGTGCACGGGCTCCGCGCAATCGGCGCTTTTTCAGCAGGGGGTCGATTATGCGAACGGCGAGTTCATTCAGGTACATCCGACGGCGATTCCCGGCGAGGACAAACTGCGGTTGATGAGCGAATCTGCGCGCGGCGAAGGCGGCCGCGTGTGGGTGCCGAAGAATCCAACGGACACGCGCCCGCCGCGAAGTATCCCCGAAGGCGAGCGATTTTATTTTCTCGAGGAATGGTATCCGAAATACGGCAACCTTGTGCCGCGAGACATCGCCACGCGAGCGATTCACCGCATCGTGTACAAAGAAAAATTAGGAATTGGCGGACAGGCGGCGGTGTACTTGGACGTCACACATATTCCTAGAGAGACGCTGGATCGAAAACTGGAAGGCATCCTGGAAATTTACGAGAAGTTTCTTGGCGTGGACCCGCACGTGGAACCGATGAAGGTTTTTCCGGGAATGCATTACAGCATGGGAGGCATCTGGATAAATGCGGAAGACCAAGCGACGAATGTTCCTGGCATATTTGCCGCTGGCGAATGCGAATACCAGTATCACGGAGCGAACCGGCTGGGGGCGAACTCGCTGCTATCCTGTATTTTTGGCGGGGGACTTGCCGGTCCGGCGGCGGTGAAGTATGCACGCGGGTTGGTGAGCGGGTGCGACGCGGTTGGCTCGAGTATCTATGACAGCGAGCGAAAGCGGCAGGAAGAAAAGAATCAAGCGCTGGTATCGCCCGAAGGAACGGAGAATCCGATCACGATTTGGCGGGAACTCGGCGAGTTGATGACCGAACACGTGACAGTGACGCGCATTAACAAGGACCTGCAGGCCGCAGATGCGAAGATTCGGGAACTTCAGGAACGCTACCGAAAAATCAATTTGAGCGACAGGACGAGATGGTCTAACCAGACACTGAATTTCGCGCGAGAGTTGGAGAACATGCTAATTCTTGCGCGAGTGATTACGGTCGGCGCACTGCACCGCAACGAATCGCGCGGGGCGCATTACAAACCCGATTTTCCCGAACGTGATGACGCAAATTGGCTCAAGACCACACGCGCCAAGTGCGTGAACGGCGAGATTCAGCTGAGTTATGAACCCGTGGATATTTCGCAGATTCCGCCGCGTGCGAGGCGCTATGACGCGACCAAATAGCAACTGTCTTCATCTTAGCGGCTCCGAATTCAGTGGCGCTGAGTGTGCGCGAAATTTGAAGAAGGTTTATGCCTGACGCAAAACAGGTAATTGTCCGCGTAAAACGGCAGGTCAGCCCAAAGGGGACGCCGTATTGGGAGGAATTTGCCTTGCCGTGGCGTCACGGGATGAACGTAATTATCTGTTTGCGGGACATCGCGGAAAAGCCGGTGACGCGCGAAGGGAAAAAGACTACGCCGATTAGCTACGATTCGAACTGCCTGGAAGAAGTATGTGGTTCTTGCGCCATGCTGATCAATGGCCGGGCACGGATGGCGTGCTCCGCGCTGGTGGACAAATTGGAGCAGCCGATTCGGCTTGAACCATTTTCCAAGTTTCCGGTCGTACGTGATTTGGCGGTTGACCGACAATTCATGTTCGAGAGCCTGAAGCGCGTCAAGGGCTGGATTCCGATTGACGGGACTTATGATCTCGGCGAAGGGCCACGCATGGCGCCCGAGACGCAAGAAAAAGCCTATCCTCTCTCGCGTTGCATTTCGTGCGGAAGCTGCCTCGAAGTTTGTCCTCAGGTGAACGATCACAGCCCATTCATCGGCGCGGCGATTATCAGCCAAGTTCGTCTTTTCAACATGCACCCGACGGGGGCAATGCACGCGAAGGAGCGCATCCACGCGCTGATGGAGCCTGGTGGAATTCAAGATTGTGCGAATGCCCAAAACTGTGTGAAAGCTTGCCCAAAGGAAATTCCCCTGACCGAATCCATCGCGGAAATGAACCGGCAAGCGTGGAAACAGGCGCTGGTTGGCTGGTTAATAGGGTAGAATCTCGCCGCACCAATTCCATGGGAGGAACCATGCGCCAGGTCCGCGTTTCGCTGTTGGCTTGTTTGCTCGCCGCCGGATTTTTGATGACCCAAGTCGCGACGGGCGACGACATCGCCGACCGCGCAAAGAAACTGCATTTTTCTTCGATCGTGCTGGACACGCACGACGACACCACGCAGCGGTTTTTTTCAAAGGAGTTCGATCTCGGCAAGCGCAATCCCGACGGCGCGATCGATATTCCACGGATGCGCGAAGGCGGCATGAACGCTATTTTCTTTTCGATCTGGATCGACGGACGGATTATGGGTCCGCCGGCGGTACAAAAGGCGCTGGATCAGATTGACCTGGTGCACCAAAACGTCATCAAGTACTCCAAAGACCTGACGTTTTGTCGCACGGCCGAGGAAGTACGACGCGCCCATGCGCAAGGGAAGATCGCGGTGCTAATGGGCGTCGAGGGCGGCCACATGATGGGCAACGACCTGCACGTGCTGCGCGTGTTCGGCGATCTGGGCGTGCGCTACATGACGCTGACGCATTTTTATAACGATGAATGGGCGGATTCCTCGACCGCCAAGCCCGAGCACAATGGGCTCACGGACTTCGGCAAGCAAGTTGTCCGAGAGATGAACCGGCAGGGAATCATGGTGGACATTTCGCACGTGTCCGACAAGACGTTTTACGATGCGCTGGAAGTCAGCAAAGCGCCGCTGATTGCGTCGCATTCTTCCTGCCGCGCGTTGTGCAACCACGTGCGCGATATGTCAGACGACATGATCCGGGCTTTGGCGGCCAAGGGCGGGGTCATCCAGATCAATTATGAAAAGAGCTTCATCGATCAGGCTTATAAGGATGCTCAGGATAAGCTCTCCGGCGGAGTCGTCGGGATGATGGACCAAATCCGGAAGGAATGCGGCGACGATCCAGAATGCACCGAGAAGAAAATGGCGGATATGGAGAAGCAAGCCGTCGCGGATGGCAAGCTGCCACACGTAAGCTGGGAGCGAATCATCGACCACATCGATCACGCGGTGAAGATCGGCGGCATCGATCATGTTGGACTTGGTTCGGATTTCGATGGCGCCAACATGCCCGAGGGCATGGAAGATTGCACGCATCTGCCGCAGATCACCGAGGCGCTCATGCGCAAAGGCTATAGCGATGAGGACATCCGCAAGATTCTGGGCGGCAACCTGCTGCGCGTCATGGAAGCGAACGAGCGCGTTAGCCGAGAGATGCAAGCCGCGCAATAAAACAAAATGAAATCGATGGGACTGCTGAAGATGCTTCTCGGAGCAGGGATGTGTCTCTTGGCGGGTCTGGTGCTGGCGGGAACGATGGCGGGGGACGGAATTCCAGAGCGGGCGAGACGGCTACACTTTTCATCTTTGGTCATCGACACGCATGCCGACACGACGCAGCGTTTCTTGGACGATAGCTTTGATTTGGGCACGCGTAACGCTCTTGGCAGTGTCGATATTCCGCGCATGAAAGAAGGCGGCCTCGGAGCCATCTTCTTTTCTATTTGGATTCCCAGCAAGATTACGGGACCTACAGCCGTAAAGCGGGCGCTTGACCAAATAGATGCGGTGCATGAGCAGGTCCGCAAACATTCGAAAGATCTTGCCCTTGCGACCACGGCCCAAGGTATTCGCGAAGCCCACAAGCAAGGCAAGATTGCAGCGCTGATCGGCGTCGAGGGCGGCCACATGATCGCGAGCGACCTCAGTGTGCTACGCACATACGCGGCGCTGGGTGCCCGCTATATGACGCTGACCCATACGGGAAACGTGGAGTGGGCGGATGCCTCGACGGACAAGCCGATTCACAATGGGCTGACGGATTTCGGCAAGGACGTCGTGCGCGAGATGAACCGGCTCGGGATGATTGTGGACGTATCACACGTGAGCGACAAGACCTTTGCCGACGTTCTGGAGATCAGCAAGGCTCCCGTGTTCGCTTCGCATTCCGATTGCCGCGCGATTTGCGATGCGCCCAGGAACATGAGCGACGACATGATTCGTGCGCTGGCGGCGAAAGGCGGCGTGATTCAGATTAGTTATCATGTGGGTTTTCTTAGCCAGGTGTTTCGCAATGTGGAAAGGGCTCATCCCGAGTGGGACAAAGCCATCGCGTTAGAAATTCGAGAACGATGCGGCGAAAGAGAAGGCCGCCAATTAATCGAGGGCGACCGCATTACTCGGGAATACGTGTTGCGCGGCGACTTGCCGCGGGTGGAGTGGACCAAAATCATCGATCACATCGATCACGCGGTTAAAATAGCAGGCGTTGATCATGTTGGCCTTGGCTCTGATTTTGACGGTGCAAATATGCCCTTCGGGATGGAAGATGCGAGCAAACTTCCGCGAATAACACAGGCTCTTTTGGAAAGAGGCTATTCCGAGGGTGACGTAAAGAAGATTCTCGGCGAGAATACTCTTAGGGTGATGGCGGAGGTTGAGCGAGTCAGCCGCGAGCTGAGTGCCTCGGAGTAAGTGCGAGCCGCCGTTGCCAACCCACAGAGTGAATTTAATCCGGAGAGGGAAAAGCAATGCATAAATGTGGATGGATGACGATTACTGCCCTGGCTGGGATTGTCGCGATGACGGCCAGCGTGTCGCGAGCGCAAGAGGCGCAGACGAAATCGAGTGGGGCAACACATAAATCGAGTTCGGCCGTGTCCCCTTATCCGCGGATACTGCTTCGCCCGTCGCTTCTTACGGCAAAGGCGCCCGCGACGTACAAAGTAAAATTCGTCACGACAAAGGGCGACTTCGTCATCGAGGTGACGCGCGAATGGGCGCCGCTCGGCGCGGATCGCTTCTACAATCTCGTGCGGCATCATTATTATGACAATACGAGCTTCTTTCGCGTGCTGAAAGGTTTCGTCGTGCAATGGGGTATCAGCGCTTATCCCCCTGTTAACGTCGCCTGGGATCATGCTCCGATAAAGGATGATCCTGTTGTGCAGAGCAACCTGCGCGGATATATCACCTACGCTATGGGCGGGCCGAATACGCGAACAACGCAAGTGTTCGTCAACCTGGTGGACAACAAGCGGCTGGACGGCATGGGATTTGCGGCCTTTGGCTTGGTTATCGAAGGCATGGACGTCGTAGACTCGCTCTACGCGGGTTATGGCGAAGGCGCACCGGATGGAAAAGGACCGGTTCAGGACACGCTTGAAAAGTCCGGAAAGCCTTATCTCGACGAGAATTTTCCGTTGCTCGACTCTATCAAGACAGGGAGGTTGATCCTGCCCGAGCGGGCGACGCCTTCCAAATCTTCTGCGGGCAAGGCGCCGAGCGCCTCCGAAAAGCAGCCTTAAAATCTAGCTCAGCATGATTACTTTTTTGGATGCCATACATCTAAAGATTGTGATGGCCTTCATTTTGACTTAGAGAAGGCCGCAAGGTACTCTGAACCTTCATGATGACTTCTTGCCAGATGATGTGTTGCTGCTGCGCACGCAAGGCTGCGTGTCGCATGACATCCATCTCTGGCCAGGGGAAATTGCGGACTTAGCTCTAATTTAAGATTTAAAGTTCCGAAGCCCACGTTGCCAGAGTTTCAGGCTACGTGGGTTTTTTGTTTTTGAGGGACTAATCCGGGGACAGGCGGTGCAGCAATGAGCGATCTCAAGGAAACCAAAGCGCAGCGCATCGAGAGGCTGAAGCGCGACAAGAATGCCTGGGAGCATTTTGACGAGATCCGCGAGTTTGCCCGCAAGGGCCACGGCTCGATTCCGCCGGCGTGGTTCAGCACCTACTTTCGGACTTGGGGCGTTTACACGCAAGGGGATGGCGCGGGAGTTCTCGGTGGCACTGGCGGGGAAGGCAAAGCCACGCCGTACTTCATGGTGCGCATCCGCATTCCGAACGGATTGCTCTACAGCGATCAGGTGCGCGCTGTCGCGGAGATTGCCGAGCGTCACGCGCGCGGCGTGGCGGATATTACCGTCCGCCAGAATTTTCAGTTGCATTGGGTGACCCTGGAGTCGCTGCCGGAAGTCCTTGAGACCTTGTGGGCCGCTGGCTTGACCACCACCGGCGCATGCGGAGACGTTGCGCGCAACATTACGGGCTGCCCGGTAGCAGGGCTGGACGCGGAAGAGATCGTGGATGCCTCGCCGCTGGCGTTGGCCATCGACCGGGAAATTGGCGGCGCGGCGGACTTTTATAACTTGCCGCGCAAATTCAAAATGTCGATCACGGGATGCAAGAGCTGGTGTTCGTATCCTGAAATTAACGATGTGGCGCTGACGGCCACGACGCGAAAACGGGCCGGCGGAAGCGAAACAGGATTTTCGCTGCGTGTTGGCGGCGGTCTTTCGACCGACCCGCACATTGCGCTGAGGCTGAATGCGTTTATCCGCTGGGAACAAGTCGTGACCGTGGCGCGAGGCGTGACGGAGATTTTTCGCGCCAGTGAAACGCTGCGGCAGAGCAGGGAAAGGGCCCGGCTTAAATTCCTGTTCCTGCAGCAAGGCTGGACTGCGGAAAGCTTTCTGGAAGAGTTGGAGCGTGTGATCGGATTTACGCTCGATCCCGGGGAACCGGAAGACGTCCCTGCGGATCGTCATCGCGACCATGTGGGCATTCACGCACAAAAACAGCCCGGCCTCGTTTACGTCGGAGCTTCCGTGTTGCGCGGCCGCATCACGCCGCAGCAGATGCGTACTGCCGCGGACGTTGCCGATCGCTACGCCGACGGCCACATACGCACAACGACCATGCAAAACCTGCTGATCGTCAATGTGCCGCAACGGGATGCGGCTACAGTGGCCCACGAGCTTGAAGTTGCTGCCCTGCCGGTGCAAGCCTCGGTGTTCGCTCGCGGAACCGTGGCTTGCACAGGCTCTGAGTTCTGCAAGCTTGCGCTGACCGAAACTAAAGGCTTTGCGCGCTGGCTTACGCGAGAACTCGAGGAGCGGCTTCCCGATTTCCAGGAGCAACTACGGCTGAATGTCACCGGCTGCCCGAATAGTTGCGGGCAGCATTGGATCGCCGATATCGGGATCGAAGGCAAAAAAATAAAAGTCGATGGACGGATGGTGGACGCCTACTACTTCTGCATCGGCGGGAGCGTGGGCCAATTTGCGGCCATTGCTAGGCCGGTCGGCTACCGCTGCGCCGCCTCGGACGTTCCCGATGCCATCGAGAGACTGCTGGCCGAATTCAACTTGCGCCGCGAGTCGGAGGAAAACCTGCGGAAGTTTCTCGCGCGACATTCCAACGAGGAGATTCGGTCGATGCTTGCTGGTAGTTACGTCGCACCTGTTGAGCGCGATTTGGCGCTCGGGCCGGTGCCGCAAGGAGTGGAGGGCTGAACTATGAGCCTGTTTCCTATTTTCGTGAAGTTAGAGGGCCGGTTGGTCGTTGTTGTTGGCGGCGGGAATATTGCCGAAGCGAAGATTCCTGGCCTATTGAAATCTGACGCGCGCATAAGGCTGGTCGCGCCATCGATCACGCCGCAGATCGCCGAATGGGTGCGTTTGCGCAAAATCGAATGGCTGCCCAAGGAATTTGAAGCACTGGATTTGGAATCGGCTTTTTTGGTCATTGCGGCGACTTCGGCGCCCGGCGTGAATGAAGCGGTTTTTCGCGAGGCGGAGACGCGGGGCATTTTGTGCAACGCCGTCGATGACATCGAGCACTGCCATTTTTATTATGGCGCCGTCGTGCAACGCGGCGATTTGCAGATCGCGATCTCGACGAATGGCAAAAGTCCATCGCTCGCTCAGCGCCTTCGGCAAGAATTTGAAGCGCAGTTCGGGCCGGAATACGAAGTGTGGCTCGAATGGCTTGGCGCGGCGCGAGAAGCGTTACGCGCCAGCAATCCGAGTTCGGACACGACAAGAAGATTGCTGCACGAGCTGGCGAGCCGGCCCATGTTTGAGCAATTCGTTCGAGAAAGCAAACGGCATCCAGGGCAGAGAGGTACGACGTGATGGGTAAAGTTTATCTGGTCGGAGCTGGGCCCGGCGATCCCGAATTGCTGACGCTGAAAGCTGCGCGGCTCTTGGCGGAAGCCGAGATTGTGTTGCACGACTCACTGGTGAGCCGCGAAGTGCTGGCAAGAATTTCACGGGCTGCGAAGGTGATCGATGTCGGGAAACGCTGCGGTAAGAAGTTACTGACGCAAGATGAAATTAATGCGCTGCTTGTGAGCTACGCGGCCTCCCACGCGGTGGTGGTTCGCCTGAAGGGCGGAGATCCTTCAATTTTCGGGCGTGCGGGCGAAGAGCTTCAAGCGCTCCGCGATGCCAAGGTGGAATTTGAAGTTGTTCCCGGCGTGACGGCCGCCCTCGGAGCTGCAGCCGCGGCCGGTATTTCGCTGACGGACCGAAGGGTGGCTTCGCAGGTTCTGCTCACGACTTTTTCGCGCGGGCCGGAGGCCAATGCGATGGATTGGGGCTGCCTTACTCCCGCGACGACACTCGTTTTGTACATGCCCGGGCCGGATTACAGTGAAGTCGGTCGGCGTCTTGTCGAAGCCGGACTTCCGGACGAGTTGCCGTGCGCCATTGTCTCCGGAGCTTCTGGATCGCAGCAGCAAGTTCGCTGGAGCAGCGTCGGCGCACTTTCCCGAGAAGAAAAATTGCCAGCTCCAGCGCTCATGATCGTTGGGAGAGTCGCCTCTCAGCAAGTTCGGGAAATTGGCGAAGCAGTCTGGAACGGTATGCGGGCGAAGTCCTCGCCGCAAAGTGTTTCCATAAGTTAATCGCAAGCCACTGAGATTAGGAGAAAAGCGAATGGGTTCCGAAGAAAAAGTCGCGCAAGTGAAGAAGCCGTGGCGTTTGTCGCTGGATAGCTGGGCCGTACTGATTGCATTGTTCGCGGCCTTGCTGGTTCGCGCCGGTGTCCTCAAGCATATCCCTTGGTGATCGATCCGCAAGAAAAACGAGGAGAGAAAAAGGAAAAAACATGGCAGACGTGGTTGCAGTTCCACAAGTCCAGCCGGTTCAGCCGGCGCTTCGCTTTCTTCGCCTCATTCCCGGTGTTCTTCTGCTCGCGGGGATCGGCTACGCGGGCAAATTGCTTGAACAAAATGTGGGCAAATATGCGAAGGCGCATCACTGGGTGTTTCCAAATATCGAGTACGTGCTCTGGGCCATTCTTCTGGGGCTCGTTATCTCGAACACGATCGGCATGCCGGAAATCTTCCGCAGCGGCGTTGCTACCTACGAATTTTGGCTGAAGGCGGGCATCGTCTTGCTCGGCGCCCGGTTCTTGCTTGGAGATATGCTGAAGCTCGGCGGGGTCAGCCTCGTCCTCGTGGCCATCGAAATTAGCGGGGCCATCGCGTTTATGACCTTTCTTGGCCGAGCCTTCCATCTCAAACCAAAATTGACGTCGCTGCTCGCCGTCGGATCCGCCGTCTGCGGTGTAAGCGCCATCATCGCCGCGCAAGGCGCCATCGAAGCCGACGAGGAAGACTCGAGTTTCTCGATTGCCGCGATTCTCGCCCTTGGCGCACTGGCGCTCTTCACGTTTCCTTTGATTGGCCACGCTTTGCATCTCGGCGACCGCGCCTACGGCATTTGGGCAGGCCTTGCCGTGGACAACACCGCCGAAGCCACTGCCGCAGGCGCGCTGTACTCCGATGCGGCAGGCCAGTTGGCTGTCCTCGTGAAGTCCACACGCAACGCCATGATTGGCTTCGTCGTGCTGGCCTACGCCATCTATTGGGCCAGCCAGGGCCAGGCCAAAACCGTGCGCAACAAAGCCGCGTTCCTCTGGCAGAAATTCCCCAAGTTCGTTTTAGGTTTCCTGCTAATCTCGGTGCTAGCCACCTACCAGTTCTTCAACAAAGACCAAGTGGGCGCGCTCGCCAATCTCTCGCGGTGGGCCTTCCTCTTAACCTTTGCAGGCGTTGGCCTGCGGACCAATTTCCGAGACATGCGCAAACAAGGCCTGCGTCCGTTTGCAGTGGGAGCCATCGGAGAAGTTGTGATTGCCGTATTTACGCTCGCTCTGGTTCTCGGCGCTCAGAAACTGTTCGGCCTGTAAGACCATAATCAGTAAGACAAGCACATCAGTATGGTGACAGCTTCCTGGCGGCTCTGTTTGTAAAATTAATATATGTCCGCCCGGATCATACGGGTCGTTTTCTGCAGTGCTCTTGCAGGTGTTGCGCTTGGGTCGGTCGCGTCTTGGGGACTTCGGCGAAGCAGCAGTGCTCAATCGATTCGTGTGCCGCGTAGAACTACAACCGAACACCCGTTGGTTGGAATTGCGCCGCCTCCACGCCAGTCCGTCGCCTTGGCAGTCCCGGCAGCCGCTCTGCCATCCGTGGCAGCCAGCGCGGCTCCGCCACCAACTCAACCAGCAATCAAGTCAGAGCCATCGAGAAGGTCTGAATTGCAAGGGCCATTCGACCTCGATGGCATAAAACTTACTTTGAGGGTGGAATGGCTTTGCCGGAACTTCGATAAAGACAAGAAAAAATGTACGGACGACTTTGGCGAATCGGCTGAATCGTACTCACTCCTTGATCAGAATGGCCAAGTCCAATTTACGAAAAAGTTTCCAGAAGACAGCGGCCCAGACATTGGCTCCCTCGATCTCTCGGCGGTCCGACTCGAGGGGAACGCGCATCAGGCACTCCAGATTGCCACCAGCGCCGACCCTTCTGCTCCTGACACCGGATTTAGCTCCGACTTTTATGCACTGCAGAACGGAAAGCTAGCAAAGTTCGCAGAAGATATCCCGGTTGGCACTTTCGCCTCGCTGGAGGGAACGGGCCAACTATCCTGGAAGCTGCCAGCGGACGACACCTTTGAGGTTCGATACTTCACGTCGCTCTACTACAATAGAATCAAGCACTTCCGCTTCAATTGGAAAGAAGGCCGACTGGATCAGTTGGAGACCAATGAATTTGATGTCGAGCCACACTTCGGCGAGCACCCTGAGGATTCGGCGGTGGATTTTTATCCGTCGCCAGACTTCAATGTCCAGCCGAGCCGCGTCCATCTAGGCCCTAAGTCCAAAATTGTGATTCTCAAGGCAGTCCGCACGGCCAGCTCGTACGACACCTCCGGCAAAAAAGTGGTCACGGAGTGGCTAAGAATTACAATCGACGGAAAACTAGGATACATTGCTGGAGACGCCGATTTTGGTGCTATCGGCTTGGAGATGACCGGCTGATCCGGAGATCTACAGGCCGAGGACTGTCACTAATTCCCGCACTGACGCCGATGATTTTTGCAGCGCCGCGTTTTCCTCCGGCGTCAACTTAATTTGGATAATCTCTTCGACTCCGCCTGCGCCAAGTTTTGCTGGGACCCCGACGAAAAGGCCCTTGATGCCATATTCGCCCTCCAAGTACACCGCGCACGGCAGGATTTTCTTTTTGTCTTTCAGAATGGCTTCGACCATCTCGACCGCCGCGGCCGACGGCGCATAGTAGGCCGAACCGGTTTTCAGCAGATTGACGATCTCCGCACCACCTTTGCGGGTGCGTTCGACGATTGCCTCGATGCGCTCTTTTGGCAGCAAATCGGGGAGAGGAATTCCCGCAACGGTAGAATACCGCGGCAGCGGCACCATATCATCGCCATGGCCGCCGAGCACGAACGAATGAACGTTTTCCACACTGACTTTGCATTCCGTGGCCACAAACGCGCTCATGCGCGCCGAATCGAGCACTCCTGCCATTCCAAGCACACGATTCTTGGGGAAGCCGCTGACCTTGAACGCGGCCTGGGCCATGGCGTCCAGAGGATTTGTCACCACGATGATGATGCAGTTGGGGGAGTGCTTGACGATCTGCTCGACAACTGCCTTTACAACGTCGTAGTTCGCTTTCAGCAGGTCGTCGCGGCTCATCCCCGGTTTGCGCGGAAAACCCGCCGTGATCACTACGATGTCGCTGCTCGCTGTGGCGCTGTAATCGCCTGTAGCCGTGGAAATACCGGTCGCGCGTGAATCCGTGCGAGTAATCGGTCCCGACTCCAACATGTCCAGCGCCTTGCCCGCCGGCGGCCCATCCAAAATATCCGTCAACACAACATCGGCAAGTTCCAAATCAACAATCCGCTGCGCCGTAGTTGAACCAACAAAACCGCCGCCTACAACTGTCACCTTTTTTCTGCTCATCGCTTGGTTTGTATCCTCTCCGAAATGGAATGAGGTTTAGGAAGTAAAGGAGGTAGAGGAAGTAAAGGATGAAAAACCGCCCGACAAATGGACCTTAACCTTGCACCAACAAAGGAGCGGCTGCTTTTCCTTTGCTTCCTCTACCTTTTCAACTTCCGTTACCTCGCTACTGCAGTCCCTTGCATATTCTCGATAATCGCCGTCGCAAACGCGGCGGTGCCAACCTTCGTTGCGCCTGGCATGAGCCGCTCAAGATCATACGTCACACGCTTCTGCTGAATCGTTCTGGCGATGCCATCCTCAATCAACTGCGAAGCTTCTTTCCATCCCAAGAATTCAAACATCATTGCCCCAGAAAGCATCACCGAGCTTGGGTTGATCACGTCCTTGTCCGCATACTTGGGCGCAGTACCGTGCGTCGCCTCGAACACGCCGAAGCCATCGCCGATATTCGATCCCGGAGCCATTCCCAGTCCGCCCACCTGCGCCGCGCACGCATCCGAAAGATAATCCCCGTTGAGATTTGGCGTAGCTAATACGCTGTACTCATCCGCCCGCAGAAGCACTTGCTGAAAAACCGAATCCGCGATGCGATCATTGATCATCAGCTTTTTCTTCCATTGACCCTTGCCGTGCGTGGCGCCAATGGAATCCAGAGTTTGCTTCACTTCGCCGCAAACCGCCTTCACAAACGCTTCCGTCGCCTGCTCCAGTCCCGGTTCGATCATAGCCGCATTCTGTTCGACGCTCAGGCCTGGGTTCTTATCCAAATTGCCCAAGATCCAGCTCTCGCGTTCCGTGACCGTTTCCGCGCGGAATTCCTCGCGCGCCAGGTCGTAACCCCAATCGCGGAAAGCACCCTCCGTGAACTTTTGAATATTTCCTTTGTGCACGAGCGTGACGCTTTTCCGGTTATGCTTCAGAGCGTACTTGATGGCGCGCCGCACCAGCCGCTTCGTGCCTGTCGGCGAGATCGGCTTGATTCCAACGCCAGAATCCCAGCGAATTTGTTTCTTGCCATCCTTCAACATTTCGTGATTCAAAAACTCCAGCAACTTCTTGACCTCCGGCGTTCCGGATTTCCACTCAATTCCGATGTAAACGTCTTCGGTATTCTCGCGGAAAATTACGACGTCCATCTTTTCCGGATTTTTTACAGGGGAGGGAACTCCAGCGAAATAGCGCACCGGACGCTCGCAAGAGTACAAATCGAGAATCTGCCGCAGGGCCACGTTCAGCGAGCGAATTCCGCCGCCCACAGGAGTCGTCAACGGCCCTTTAATGGCCACGCGAAAATCTCGAATCGCATCGACGGTCTCATTCGGCAGCCATTCTTTGAACGTATTGAATGCTTTCTCGCCCGCAAACACCTCGAACCACGCCACGCTGCGTTTTCCGCCATAGGCGTGTTCCACCGCCGCGTCAAAAACCCGCCGCGATGCTTTCCAGATATCGCGCCCCGTGCCATCGCCCTCGATGAACGGAATGATCGGCGTGGCGGGAACCTGCAGTTCGCCGCCGCTGTATCCGATTGCCTGACCACCGGCGGGAATCGCTTTGCCGTTGTAGGAACTCTTCATGAAAGGAAATCCTCCCTGGAGTATCGAGCGCTTCCTGTAGACATGCCGCCGGGCATCCCGCCAAGTCCGCCAATAAATTCGCGTCCCGGACGGACCAAAAACCATACCATAACGCGCGCGAACTCCGAAATGACGAAGACACGCCCCCGGTCCGAAAAATCCCCCCTAAACGTTGGATATCACGTTTTGGGAGGGCAGTGCGTTATATACTTGCCCAAGCTCGTTGCTGGCTTTTCAAAACGCAGACGGAGGACATACGTTTATGATGATTGATTGGAATGAGTATTACAAAGAACTTGGCACCCGGATAGGCGACCTGGCAAAACTGACTCCGGAAACCGTCCATGGCTACCAGACGTTGAGCGGCGCCAACGCCAAAAACAGCAAGCTCGGTGAAAAGACGCGTCAGCTTATCTCGCTCGCGGTGGCGGTGACGACGCGCTGCGACGGTTGCATCGTTTTTCATTCCGAAGCCGCGCTCAAAGCGGGAGCGACGAAAGAGGAGATTTCTGAAGCGCTGGGCGTTGCAGTGGCCATGAACGCTGGTGCCGCGCTCGTTTTTTCAAGCCGCGTCCTGGACGCCGTTGCCGCACGCACCGCGCAAGCGCAGGGCGCCTGACCGTCCGCCAACCGGGTTGCCTTACTCAGTGTCACTGACAGCAAAACGATCGCGCGGCCTTCAACGAGTGCGTTGCAGGCCGCCTGTAATTCAAGAGACACACTGTGGACGTTATTCGAGGAATGGATCGGGCATGTTCCCATGTCGTTCTGTCAGCCGAAAATGCCGAGAAGGAACTCTTCACCGGCCGTTCTGGATCGCGACGGTAGTCATCATAGCAACAGGTGCGTGGCTCGATGGCCATAGTCCCGCGCAAACTGCAAACGCCGCACCAAGCATAGTGCCAAGAGCAAAGACGGCTCGCGTTGCTGAATCGATTCCGGTTCTCAGCGTACGAGTCGTCAGGTCCTTTCCACACGATCCCAAGGCCTTCACGCAGGGTCTCGAATTTTACGACGGCTTTCTGTACGAGAGCACCGGCCTTAAAGGCAAATCATCGCTCCGGAAAGTTGACATCGCTACTGGCCGCGTCCTGCAAATCGTCTTACTGCCTCCTGAATATTTCGGCGAAGGCCTCACAATTGTTCACGAAAGGATCTATCAATTAACGTGGCTGTCGAAGACCGGTTTCATCTACGACCTGCGGTCATTCCGGAAAACAGCAGAATTCCACTTTGAGTCCGAGGGTTGGGGTCTCACTCACGACGAGCACTCGCTCATACTCAGCGATGGCACGAATCAAATTCAATTCATAGACCCCGCCACATTTCAGGTGCAACGAAGGCTCGAAGTTTACGCAGGACGGGAAGCGGTCGTGAATCTCAATGAATTGGAGTACATCAACGGGCTGATTTACGCGAATATCTGGCACTCGCCACGAATTGCGCGAATCGACCCGCGCACGGGGCAAGTCCTTGCGTGGCTTGATCTGGAGAAGATTTCCGCAAAGGAGCAACGCGAACCGGAGGGTGTATTGAATGGGATTGCCTACGATCGCGAAGGCGACCGATTATTTATAACGGGGAAAGATTGGCCCGAGTTATTACAAGTAAAGATGGAAGAAAAATAAGAACGGAACGCGTCACTGCACGAGCCAACGCGTTCCGTTTCGGCAGATCCCTTCTAGAACAAATTCCACAGGAACTGGTTGTAGACCTCGTGGTGGAACTGGACCTCGGGAGCCTTGACCACCGTTCCGAGAACGCGGGGGCAACGATCGGCGGCCGCGCGCTTGAGCTCGGCATAGCGGCCTTTGACGTCCGCGCCAAAGAGCGTCGTGGTCCACTCGGATTTTTCGAAATTGTCGATGGCCGTGTAGATGTTGTCCGGCAGATACCGTTTCGCCGAACGGAGATCCTTGATCTTCGCGGTGTCCCCGTCGAGGCCGGTCTTGAAGATGGAATACATAACCATGTACGGATTCGAATCGGGCGCGACCGCGCGAACTTCCGTGCGCATGCTGCGTTCGTTGCCGATGGGGATGCGCACCATGGCGCCGCGATTGGTGGCAGATGCGTTGAGCTGATTGGGCGCTTCGTAATGCGGGTCGAGGCGGCGATAGGCGTTTACGCTGGAGTTGATGAGCAAACAAATGTCGTTGCCGTGCGTGAGGATGCGGTCGACAAACTCCCAACCGAATTTGCTGAGCTTTTCTTCGCCCTTGGGATCCCAAAAGAGGTTTTTGTCGTCCTTGCTGACAGAGAGGTTCGTGTGCATTCCGCTGCCGTTGACGCCGACGACCGGTTTAGGGAGGAAGGAAGCCGTGAAGCCCATATTAGTCGCTACCTGGCGGCATATGAGTTTGTAGAGCTGAATCTGGTCGGCAGCAGCGACCACCTCGCCGTATCCATAGTTGATTTCAAACTGTGATGGTGCCACCTCGGGATGGTCCTTCTCATTTTGGAAGCCCATGGCGCGCTGCACTTCCGCGGTTGTGTCGATAAACGTGCGCAGCGGATCCCCGGGTAGCGAGTGATAGTATCCGCCGGTGTTGACGTATTCGAACTTGCCGGTTTCGTGGAAGCGACGCTCGGCGTTTGTGCCGGCAAACAAAAAACCTTCGATTTCATTCGCGGCGTTGAGCGTGTAGCCCTTCTTGCTGTGCAGCCCGTCTGCGTAGCCCTTCAGCACGCCGCGGATATCGGCCGTGTAGGGCGAGCCGTCCTTATCGATCACGTGGCCGAAGACCAGCACTTTGCCGGAACCAAAGACGTCGGACGGGCTCCAATAGAATGCGCCCCAATCCATGGCCAGGCGGAGATCACTTTCGCGCTGGGCCGTGAAGCCGCGAATCGAGGAGCCGTCGAACGTCAAGTTGTCCCAACTCTTTATCAGGAATTTTTTGTCGTAGTCCAGCATGTGCAGACGGCCTTCGAGGTCGCTGAAGAGCACCGTCACGGCCTTAATACGCTTTTCGTCCGTCAGATACTTAATCCGCTCTTCCTGAATTTTGTGCGCGGCAACGCGGTTCTTGCGCTGCTCTTTCGCCTTCAGGTTCAGCTCTTCGAGCTCGTCATAGGAAAGAGCCAGGAAATTTCGCAGTTCAGTCGACATGAATCTCCTCGAAATAGAGAGTAATGGGATAGCTCGGAAGAATGCGGGGCGTGCTAGCGCTATTCATCGGCCCGTAGGTTATCGCGCCAGTCTCGCAAGCGTCAAATCGAAAAATCATTTTGCCCTATCCAAAAAATGAATGAAGGGCAGGACAATTTGTCTTTCTCAGCGCCAAGGAATCTCGCTAGTCGTAATACTCCTGCCCCAGGTGAGTGATGAGCTCCTCTCCCATCATCCACCGCAGCGTGTTCTTTAACTTCATCGACTGAATAAAAAGGTCGTGCTCTGGATAGAGGCCCGGCGCCGTCATGGGCGACTTGAAATAGAAGCTAAGCCACTCTTGAATGCCTTTCATTCCTGCGCGATGCGCCAAGTCCAGGAACAGAACGAGGTCCAGAACGATCGGCGCGGCAAGAATCGAATCCCGGCACAGAAAATCCACTTTGATCTGCATGGGATAGCCGAGCCAGCCGAAGATGTCGATGTTGTCCCAGCCTTCTTTGTTGTCCCCGCGCGGCGGGTAGTAGTTGATGCGCACCTTATGATGCATCTTGCCGTAAAGCATCGGATAGAGCTGCGGCTGCAAGATATACTCGAGTACGCTGAGCTTGGATTCTTCCTTCGTTTTAAACGAGCCGGGATCTTCGAGCACTTCGCCGTCGCGGTTGCCGAGGATGTTTGTCGAAAACCAGCCATCCAAACCGAGCATACGCGCTTTGAAACCAGGAGCGAGGATGGTCTTCATCAACGTTTGGCCCGTTTTGAAGTCCTTGCCGCAAATGGGCACGCCGTGCTCCAGAGCAAGCTGCTGAATGGCAGGGATGTCCACAGTCAGATTCGGCGCGCCATTTGCGAACGGCACGCCGCTAGTTACGGAAGCCCAGGCGTACAGCATTGACGGAGCGATAGCGGGGTGGTTGGACTTCATGGCCTCAACGAATTTTTCCGGCGTCGAATGCACTTCTTCCGGACGCACGAACACTTCCGTCGATCCGCACCAGCAAGTCACAAGGCGGGAAATACGTTTGGTCTTGCGGAAATTCTCGATGTCTTCCTTAATCTTCAGAGCAAGCTCGTATTTGTTCTTGGCCTTCTTGATGTTCGGACCGTCGAGCTTTTTCACGTATTCGTGGTCGAAAACGGCTTTCATCGGCTTAATGCCCGACAAGAACGTCTTCACCTTTTCCAAGTCCTGCGGATTCAAAACTCCCGCGTTCGCCGCGGATTCGTACGCATTGTCGCGAAAAATATCCCAGCCGCCGAATACCAGGTCATCCAGGTCGCCGAGCGGAACGAATTTCTTGATCAGTGGCGAGCGTCCGTCGGTCCGCTTACCAAGACGGATGGTCCCGAGCTGTGTCAGCGAGCCAATGGGCTGCGCCTTGCCCTTTCGGACCAGCTCAACTCCGGACATAAAAGTGGTGCTGACGGCGCCCATGCCGGGCGTCAGAATCCCAAGTTTCCCCTTTGGCGGCGCAATTTTTGCAGGCTTTTCCATGCAACTCCTCAATCGCAGAAATGTGAATGCAAGACGAGACCCAACAGATGCCCGGACGCAGCCCGAACAAACCAGTAATGATGAGCGAAGCGAGAAGGATTTGCAAATCGGAATGATAAATGGCAAGAAAAATGGCGCACTCGATGCGCAGGAAACAGGTGCCGAACGGCGCGTACCTAAGTCCGGCGGGCGGAAGTATCAGGCCTAACAGCTTGTGTGGTGGATCTGTCAGCCAGGTTGTTCAGTTCCGAACCAAGGGTGAAATAGAAGGTCGTGCCCAATCCCGGCTCCGAATCAGCCCAGATCCGGCCAGAATGCTTATGGATAATTCGTTGCACGGTGGCCAAACCGATCCCTGTCCCTTCGAATTCCTTCTCTCGGTGCAGCCGCTGAAAGGGCGTGAAGAGTTTCTCCGCGTATTTCATATCGAATCCGGCGCCGTTGTCCCGCACGAAGATGGTTTGGTTTCCGCCGATGAGTTTGCTGCTGATCTCAATTACCGCATGTTCCCGATTCCTCGTGTACTTTATGGCATTCGACAGTAGATTCGTGAACACCTGCCGCATCAGGCCGTAGTCACATTTGATGCTTGGTAAAATGCCGACCTGCCATTCGATCTCCCGCGCGATCGACTCGCTATTTAATTCTTTCGAGACCTCGGCGACCAGGGAACTAAAACCAACTTCACGGACCTTCAACTCTTGCTGGCTGACCTTCGCCAACATCAGAAGGTCGTCTATCAGAGACGACATTCGCATGGCGCCGTCCTTGATATTGTGCAAGTACTTTTGCCCAAGTGCATCCAGACGCGATGCATAGCCATCCGGCAGAAGGCTGGAGAAACCATGAAGCTGGGTCAGCGGTGCGCGCAGGTCGTGCGACACCGAATAGGAAAAGGCATCAAGCTCTTTGTTGGCCGCCTCCAATGCGGAAGTCCTGTCTTTCACTCGCTCTTCAAGTTCTTCATTCAGTTTCATGAGTTCCTGCTCGAGGCGCTCACGCTGAATCGCGTGCTGAATGGCCCGGACCAGGTTGTTTCCGCTTAACTCGGCTTTGGGGAGAAAGTCTTGCGCGCCCTCTTGAACAACCTTGAGCGCCATCAACGGATCGTCCAGCCCCGTCAAAACAATAATTGCGACACCCAGTGCCTGCGCTTTCGCCCTAACGAACGTCTCGAAACCAAAGCTATCCGGAAGCGCCAAGTCAAGCAGCAAAGCCTCGATATCTCCTGTGTTTAACCGGTGAAGCCCGCCAGCGTGTCGACGATCTCCAAATGGAATGGATTGGGCCTGGTCTCTGCGAGTGATTCCTTGATCAGGCGTGCGTCCCCGGGATTATCCTCGATCAGCAAAACCTTGATTCGGTTCGGTTTCATGTTTTTGCATTCGACAGCCGCCCGACAATCACCCGCCAAAAGTCCTCGATCTATCGCAACGCCACCAACCCTCACGCCAGCCCCACAACTAACTCGCGCTGGAAGCTTATGATGTGGCGCGGCCAGTCGCTTCCAAGCTTAGTCACGCGAAATCATCGGCAGAAGGAATTCCTGCAGCCTCTCGCTTTCGCCGACGGATAGCCGGTCCAGCAGAATTCCCATTTGATTGCCGTCCAGAATGCGGACGACCGAGCCTGCCCCAATAAGTGGCTTCATCTTTTGCGCCAGCTCTATGCTCACTTGGACGGGGGAGCCTTGAGGAAGGATCCTTGTCGCCTTCACAAGTATGCCGTTAAGGCTGAGGTCCACCGTTTCGCAAAATATCTCCTCGAAGCCAAATCGCAACCGCACTTTGGAATGAAACGAAACGCGGCGTGTTTGGCGCCTTTCGTGATCGGACCGTCCTTGCGTGGCTCGGATCAGCTTTAAAAGGCGCTCTCTGTCGACTGGCTTGTAGAGGAAAAAGCTTGCGCCCGCCGCAAATCCCTGGGACATCGCGCTCGGGCGCTGGTCATCGCTGAGCAAAATGATCGGCGTTGTACGGTTATAGCCGGCGCGCCTCATTTCTCGGGATAGCTCGATGCCATCGGGAGATCCCATGTGCAGGTCGAAAAAAACCATGTCGAATTTCCCCTCATCGAGGAAAGTCGCCGCCTGCGCACTGTGGGTCAGAGTCAAAGCTTCGACCTCGGCGGCATACAAAACTTTTTGAATCAGTTCGCATGTAGCCTGTTCGTCGTCCACGACAAGCGCTCGTCTTTGCATCGCAACCCCCTGGTTCTGCCAACCCGCTGCTACTTCGCTTCGAAGACCCGCATCTGGTGCTCACTTTTGCTGCTTGCGCTCAGTCAACCACGAAAAGACGCCGCTCTGAGAGAGACTGAGCGATTCGGCTGGCTGCTCGGGTGCCGCGGATTTCCAATTACGCACGCGCAATGACGCCTTGAAACTTAGCCGGCGCGACAGACACCGGTCCGAGCTGTCAATTTTCATAATGGCACCGCGCAGCGGGGAGGGTTGCGCACTTTGGAATTGCAAAGGGGACTACAAGTATAACAATCGGCCAATTCAACGGAAAGATTATTCTTGAAGTGTTGCAAGAAACAAGCTACTGATTCTGTGGAACTTCTAATAATGAGGGGCCGACTTCGTGGCGAGCCTTTCGCTCTCCTAGGCAAGTATGGGAGCGCCACGCCCTGAGTCACTGCTTATGCAAGCAGACTGCGGATCTGTGCCATCGGCAGTCATTGAGAATTTGCGTGCGCGAATCCGCTTAGAACCAGCCGCTCCGATAGGCCACCCACCAGCTTGCATAACCTATGGGGATCGTCGCAAGCAGGGCCCACCAGAAAGGCAGCGCCAGATCCGCCACCAACCCCAGCCCGCCGAAGGTCAGCCAAAAGATCTTTTTTTCCACGGTTCTATTTTAGCGAATATTCGGGCCGAAGAGGCTACCCCCACCTTCGGCGATGCCATATCTGCAAATCCCCCATTCTTCAACCTTTCTTCTGTTCCAGTTCCGCCCACCTTGCGTAGAGTCGATCGACAGTTTTGCGTGCTTCGTCGAGCTGCAGAGAAGCGCTGTGCAGCCGCGGGCCATCGCTCATGATTGCGGGGTTTTGAAGAGCCTCTTGCAAATTGTGGAGCTCCTGTTCCGCCTCCGCAATCCTTTGCTCCATGCCCTCCAGCTCGCGCGACTCCTTGTAGGAAATCTTCCTTTTCAATACCACAGAGCTTGCGGAATCCGGCATGCTCCGCGAAGGTGCGATTAATTCCGGAGATTTGGCGCTTTCCTTTTCTTCCCGTTGGGATTCCTGCCATGTCTCCCATTGCGAATAATCCGCAAAGCGTTCCATCCCGCCCAATCCGTCGAACCCAAGAACAATCGTCGAAATGCGGTCGAGCATGTAGCGATCGTGCGTCACGAGGACTAACGCTCCGCGAAACTCGAGCAAACTCTCTTCCAGAATTTCCAGCGTCGGGATGTCCAGGTCGTTCGTCGGCTCATCGAGCAGCAACACGTCCGCCGGCTGCAACATGAGCTGGGCGATCAGCACACGGGCGCGTTCGCCGCCAGAAAGCTTACCAACGCGCCGATTCAAATCCTCACCCGTGAAGAGAAATCTTGCCGCCCACGAAGCCACATGAATCACCTGGTCCTGATAGACGACGGCGTCGCTATCCGGCGCCAGCGCTCGCCGCAATAGCAAGTCCGGATCCAGCTCGCGGTTCTGATCGAAATAAACCATCTTCAACGGCTCTGCTTTGCGAATTTTCCCCTCCGTAGGCTGTAAGTCGCCGCGAAGCAATCGAAGCAGCGTGGTTTTCCCACTGCCGTTAGGCCCAACGAGACCAACTCGCATCCCCGACGTGACGCGGAAGCGAAGCTTTTCGAACAGCACGCGACCGCCGATCGCGCAGCTCACTTCATCCAATTCAATGAGTTGTTTGGTCTGCCGGTTGGTTGCGGAAAAATCAATTTGCGCGGTGCTCGTGTTGCTCCGTGTTTTCATTTCAGCAAGTTCGCCAATCATCTTGTGAGCTTTGTCGATGCGTGCCTTGGCTTTCGTTGCGCGCGCCTTGGGGCCGCGCCGCAGCCATTCAATTTCCGTATGCACGCGATTTTCGAGCGCTTCCTGGCGGTTTCGTTGCGCGTGGAGATGCTCTTCTTTAGCCTCCAGGAAGGCACTGTAGTTTCCCCGCCCACGCAGGGCTCCGTCCTCGTAGGCGCGGTCGATTTCGACCATTTCATTGGTGACGTTTTCAAGGAAATAGCGGTCGTGGCTGACCACCACACTCGCGAAGTTCGCCCTTTCCAGGAGCGATTCGAGCCATTCGATTCCGGCAAGGTCCAAATGATTGGTCGGCTCGTCCAGCAGCAGAATGTCCGGGTTCTGTACCAGCGCTTCAGCGATGGCCAGCCGCTTTTTCCACCCGCCTGATAACGTCGCGGCCGGGATCTGTAGTTCTTCAAATCCTGCCCGTCCCAGCGTCTCTGCAAAGCGCGCCGCCCTTTCCGAATGCGGCACGGGCGCCCGCTCCAGTGCGTTCTCAATGACCGCTCTGACCGTTACGCCGGTCTCAAATTCGGAAATTTGCTTGACGTAACTTAGCCGCGTCCCTTTGCGAACCGCGACGTCGCCGCTGTCTGGCTTCGTCTTTCCGCAAAGCATCTCTAACAACGTTGATTTGCCCGATCCATTCGGTCCAATCACGCCGATACGGTCTCCTGCGGAAACCGTGAACGAGATATTCTTGAAGAGTGGTGTGGCCCCGTATCTTTTCGAGAGTCCCTGGGCGCTAATAATCGGAGCCAAATTTCTCGGTCTTCTCCTGCTGTTAGTTTACCCTGAGGAGCAGACTCGGGCCCAGTTTGCGAGAGCGAGATCGGTACAGAGCTTGGTTTCTTCAACGCACAAATTTGATGCTCTCGTCCTCGGCGCCGGCGCCGCGGGACTTCTCTGCGCGCTCGAAGCCGGCAAGCGCGGGCGCCGCGTGGCCATCCTCGAACGTGCCGACCGTATCGGCAAGAAAATTCTCATTTCCGGCGGCGGCCGTTGCAACTTCACCAACACTCATTGCCGGCCTGAGGATTTCCTCAGCGCCAACCCGCACTTCGCGAAATCCGCGCTCGCCCGCTACACCCCGTCCGATTTCATCGCCCTCGTCGAAAAGCATCGCATCCCTTATCACGAGAAGACCCTCGGCCAACTCTTCTGCGATCGAAGCGCGCAAGACATCACAAATATGTTGGAAGCCGAATGTCGCGAGGCCCGAGTCGAAGTGGTCCTGAACACGAATATCCAGGAAACTCAGCATGGCACGGAATTTGTTGTCCGTGCCGGCGCTGTCGAGTTTCGCGCCCCTGTGCTCGTCGTCGCGACGGGCGGCCTGTCCATTCCCAAAATCGGCGCCACATCTCTCGGCTACGGCTTGGCTCGCCAGTTCGGACTGAATATCGTGCAGCCGAGGCCCGCGCTAGTCCCATTCGTGTTCGCCAAAAAAGAGCAAGGCCAATACTGTGATCTGGCCGGTGTTTCTGCGCCGGTATCCGTGTCCACCGGCCACCAGTCGTTCGAGGAAAAAATGCTCTTCACTCACCGCGGCCTAAGCGGCCCCGCAATTCTCCAAATTTCCTCCTACTGGGAAAAAGACCAGCCTCTGCGTATCGATCTCGCTCCCCATCGAGAAGTGACCTCCGTTATCCGCGAAGCCAAGACGCGAAACCTCGCCGCTGCTCGCACGGCGTTCCTGGGGGTTTTGCCAAAACGTCTTGCCGAGCGCTGGCTCGAACTACATGAACCACAATCCTGGACGAATCAAGACCTGGAAAAACTCGAGCATCAAATTCACGAATGGAGTGTCGTGCCCGCCGGCACCGAAGGCTACGAAAAAGCCGAAGTCACGGCCGGTGGTGTCGACACCGACGAACTCTCCAGCAAGACCATGGAATCCCGCAAGGTTCGGGGACTATTTTTCATCGGTGAAGTGGTGGACGTTACCGGCCAATTAGGCGGCTTCAATTTTCAATGGGCCTGGGCCTCGGGCGCCGCGGCGGGGCGCGCATTGTAATCTCACGAAAACTTCTTCGGCGCAATCACGCTGACAGTCGAGCCTCTGGATACCGCCGCAGCTCTCTCACCAAATAGACAACCACCACAATATTAATCAGCAGCACGACGCCCTTGGCGACAGTCGCATGCCGAATGATTTCGTAAATCTCCAGCGGAAGAAACGAAGCCGTTGTGATGATCGTAAAATATTTCGCCCAGTGCTTATTGAGCGCCAGCCCAGTCCCCTCCGTCAAAAACATCGCGGAATAGATAAACGTACCGACGCTCAGTTCCTTCAGCTTTCGGTCATCCACCATCGGCAATTTCGCAAGCAGCCAGTGCAGGTATCGATTGTGCGGATCGACGCGAAATGCATTGATCCAGTGGTCCGCGACAGCTGCCATGTCTTTGTGCAGCAATCTCAGCGCACCGATGCCGACGGCAAGCAATGCCACGCCCTTCAAAAGTTTGAAGGCCGCGATCAGCATAAGTCCACGCGAATGCGTTTGCGATTGTATTTTGGCGCTGGGCATTTGACAGACTGAGCTCTATTGGATTGTACATGGCTCAGTCAAGGCGCCGCTCCCATTGGAGAAATTCATCCTCCAAACGCGAAGCGCGGCGCCTTGTGTCGTCTGTCTTTTCTTGAAACTACCGGTCGGGCACGACTCGCTTGCTCAGACTATTCGCCGCGGGATCCTGTATCGTCACGCCCACATTGAAAAATCTGTTTGCAGCGAACTGATTGCCAGTCGAGCCCGCGGCTTCGAGTATGCCAACCGGCGCTTCGGAAATGGAATTGCCCACGAGGGAATTGTTGTTTCCCTGTACATAGATATCCGCGTCGCCGCCACTAAAGACTTGGTTCTCTGAGACGCGGCTGCCGTTGCCCTGAATACGAATATTCTCGAAAACGCTCGCCGAAAATGCCTTGTTCCCGCGCACCTCCGCACCATTGCCATCCACAAATATTCCGACCTGGCTGATCCCTGCCGTATTATCCGTGACGTGCACATGGTCCGATTCTGTCACCAAAATGTCCGTCGCCACCGTTTCGCACGTCGCGATAGCTGTACAGGGCGACCAAACATTATTCGTCACTGTATTATCGCGAATGGCTCCGCCCGCCGAAAAACCGATCTGGATGCCGTTTTGCGCGGCGCCGGCCGTCGGCCCAATGCCGGTGACCACATTGTCGTGGATCTTCGCGTTTGTTCCGGATTCATTCGCTGTGATACCGTTCTTCTGATAATCGTGGATGGAACAGTCGGCAATCTCCACGTCCGACGTTTGCCCTACGCCGCTCTCCACAAAAACGCCCGTTCCGCTTTGGCACCCGTTTAGCGAAGTCGCAAGCTTAAAGTTCCGAACCGCGGCATGCCGGAGGCTCCCTGAAGAATTCTGGAAGTACACTCCGATCAATCGAGGTGCGCACTCCGTGATTCCGTTGTTGATTCCGTCAACGGTCAAGCCCGAGATCGTAACATTCGTCGCGCCGCTTACCAGCACGGCGGCTGCAATCGCGTCTCCCGTGGCCAGGCTCATGGTGTTCTGTGGAATCGAAGCGGGCACCAGGAATGCGCCGGAATCGGCCTCGATGTCCAGGGATTTATTGATCGAAAGCTGCTCCGCATAGATGCCGTTGCAAACAACAATTTCGTCGCCCGGCGAGGCGGCGTTAATTGCGTCCTGGATCGACGTGAACTTGGCCGCCGGACACACCGCGGGATTATTGCTCACCACCAATGTACTAACGGGCGCTGCGAACGTCTCTTGCCCTGCGAAAACTAGGAATAGTGAGAACAAACTGCTGCGAAGAATGCTCGATGCACGGAGTTTCACGGTTCCCCCTTGTCGTCATTAATCAACGTCTTCGGGGCGGAGCTGGGACGACCCAAGTTTGCAATGTGGGGCGCCTAACCAGCGGAAAAACTCGCCAGGCCGCGAGAGACTAACTCAGGACACGACCCCAGGAGGGCAATTTCCCTCTGAAGGCATTTTACACCACAGGCATTCCGCCGCCGTCACGCGGCGCAAGTACATGGTTACGGATAAGAACCATCGCGGTGGCCGCCAAGCGCGCGATTACTTGTGCGCGGGCAATAAATCCCATATCGCCGGGTCTTCCGTCCCGAGCACCCACGAGCAAAATCCCTGAAGCCCGCGCTCTTTCACCAGCTTATATCGTTCGTCGAACGTGCGCGCATCGGTAAAGAAAATCCATTCGCGCATGTCCGCACGGTAAAAATAAAACCACGCCGTCCGGTCCGTGGAATCCCATTCAATGTGACCGCCGTAAGCTTTGGCAAGGTCTAGCGCATCGTCGGTGCCTATATAATCCGCGAAAGGATTCGGTTTGTAGCCGGAGTCGTCATCCGATTTGGTGGGAGTTCCTGCGAACCAGTGATAACCGTACAGCGGAATTCCCAGCGAAAGTTTCTGCGCTGGCACAAATTTTAGCGCGTAGTCGAGATTGCCCGTCGTCCACGCCCATCCCGCCACCGGCCCCGGCGCCGTCCATCGCGTGTGCTGGTCATACGTCATCAAACAAATCAAATCCACCGATTGCGCCAGTGCCTTGAGGTCGTAAGCCCCGCGCCAGTTTTCATAAATCCACGCGGAAAATCCCCCCTCGCCCGGCTGTCCTGGAGCATTGGGTACCGTCGCAATCGTGAGCTGTAATCCTTCTTTGTGAAATGCGCCCGCCGCCGCCCGAACCAAATCCGAAAGCGCATCGCGGTCCGTCCAATGCACGTCCTCAAAATCAAATTGGAATCCCGTATAACCATTTTCATTGCAGTCGCGAATGAGCTGAGCGATCATGTTGTCCCGCGCCACCGGATTCTTCAACAGCTTGTGAAATTCTTCCTGCGCAAAGTCGCCGTTGGCCACGATAGGCATCACGGGAACATGATCCTTGCGCGCCGTTTCCAGCACCAGCGGATTCGCCCCGCCAGAAACAAGCCCATCCGCATCCACGCTGTACCACGCGGGAACCAAAATATCGACTTTATCCGCGTGCGCCAGGAAGGATCGAACTGACTTGGGATCCCGCGTCATGTAGAAGAGAGATTTTGGCTGCTGTGCCCGGCTAACTGGAGCAGAAAAGGTAAATGCTACGGCCAAAGAAATTAACGTAACTGTGCGTTTCTTCATTCGCGCAGTTTAGCTGTGCATCGCCCTCAATTTCAACGCTAAGAACAAAACAGCGCCAGTCTGTACGCTTGGCCTTTCAGGTGAGCCCGGGTGTGCCCGCAAATTCCTTCTTAAGGCCCTCGAGGTCGCTCCATTTGACGTCAACCACATCCATCAAAGCGCTGAAACCCAGCAGCGGCCCGCAGACGACGGTGAGCGGCAGGATTTGTCCGCCCGCGCAGCTCGACAACAAGTAAAGGTAGCTCGACAGGATATGCTCGCAGTAAGGATTGGGCTGCACCAAGAATTTCGGCGGCAACAAAGTGAACGGCTTCAGCGCGAACTCTCCCATAACATGTTCGTACGGTGGTAGTGGCAGTCGCGGCACAAGGTCCAGTTCATTGGCGATGCGGAACGTATCTTCCACCAGCTGGTTATACTTCGCCGCGAAATCTGCGTCGCCCGTTCTCGGGCTAGCATACGTGTAACAAGTCACATTGTGGTACGGCGGGGAAGCATTTACCGCGATATCCAGCGTCGCAAGCGTGGCCAGAGCTCCTCCCAAACTGTGCCCGCAGACGGTCACCGTTTCCACCGTTTGTTTCCAAGGAAGGCCCGGCAGCGATTCCACTAGGCTCGGAGAGCCTGCCGCAGTCCCTATGGCCACGGATTCATACATGTCCGTGAATCCATCCTCTGTTTGTCCGGCGCTTGCGAGAAACGGGCACGGTTTGGTCCCAAAGTTCGCGTCTAACACCCACTCCTTAATTCCCTCTGTCCCGCGAAATGCAATGACCGCCTCACCGGTTCCTTGCGCTTGCAAAATCAGACCGATGGAAACTTGGCTTTTGGCGCGATTCGGATTCTTATCCGTGAAAAGATCGTTCGCGTAGATCGTAGTAATGATGTCGAATTGTGTCTGGGCAGCCCCCAGGCCCGCGGGCACCATTTGGCCCTCTCGGTTCGTAAGATCGCCCGGTTTAGGACGGTAAGCTTCGTTCACCACTTGCGCATAAAGGATGGCATTGTTCAGGTCCATAAATGTTTTCCTTAGCGGAGTTCCGTCTCGCTGACTCTTTCGCAACGCTGGAACTTCGCATGAGTCCGCTAACTGCCAAGGAAACCTCAGGGGTACGTAACTGTGCGGGAAATCTTAGGCATCAAAACAGGGGAAGTCAACGGCTTACGTTGGCTCGTTCAAAAGAATCGTTCACGCAGCTTCCGATACTCTCTAGCTTGTAGCACGGCTGCGATTTGCCCGAGACTCAACCGCGAATTGCGATTCATGGTTAGCGCCACTTCTTCAGCTTCGGCCAAACTTTCTCCAAAGTGCCAAACTTTGCGCCCCGACAAATATAGACCGCAATGTCGCGCTCCAACGCATACGGATTGTCCGCCGAAGTCCCCACGAACTCCACGCTGTCGAACAACTGCTCAAGCCGTTCCCGCGAATCTCCCAACACGATCAAACAATTGCCGGAATAACCCCTCGGCCCCCAAAGCCAGTACGTCTGGTGCCCACTGAGCGCCGGAGGCAACCCATACCGAGGCCCAAAAAAATCAATCGCCCCAGCCTGTCCGTAATCCTGCGCAAAAATCCCGCACCCCGGCCGGTCCGTAGGCCGAATCTGAAAATAAGCCTTGGCGGTCTCCGCAACGATTTCTTCCCACCCAAATTGATCCGCATACCACTGCGGCAGCACGGCCCGCTCGTGGCCGTGCTCCATGACCGGCGGCTTCATCGGCAAATATTTCATGTAAGCGATGAATTTATCTGGCGAAAGAATCGGGACTGTGATCGGCGCAAGATGTGCGCCAGAAGCGATCAGCACAACGACGATGGCAGGCTTCAGCCAGCCCAGCCGGTTGCGCTCGGTTTTTACACTATTCGTTGCTGGGACATCGATCTTCTCTCCATTAATCGCGGACTCGATCACCACTGCTCCGGCCGCGAGCAACATCGGGTATATGGGCGAAAGGTAGTAATTCTTGCCGTGCAGAACAAAAAACGCCGTGAAGCAAACCAGATAGCACCATCCGAGCACCCGGTAAGGCTTCAAACGCGCCGCGACGAAGAACGCAATCAATCCAGTAATCCAAATCGGAGCCGTAATCGGATCAATCAGCACCGTCTGCTGAAAGAAGAATTGTGGTAGTGGAAGTACGACATCGCGCCCATCGGCGCGGATGTTACGCATCAACTCGAGGAATGGCCAGTGATAGTGAATATTCCAAAGCAGATTGGGCAGAAAAATCAGAAACGCGGCGAGGCCCCCCAGCCAAATCCACGGATTCAGAAAGACTCGCCGTTGCGCGGTCAGCAAAAGGCCGATGACCATCCCGAACCCAAACAGAGCGATCGAATATTTCTCCTCCAGCCCAATCCCAGCGACGACTCCAAACCAAAGCCAATACCGGGGATCGCTTCGTTTGATGGCAAGAATCGCAAAGTACGCGCAGCCCATCCACAAATTGGGTTCGAGGCAGTTAGTCCCGAGAAGGCTTCCGTTCGAGAGATACTGGGGCGCGATCACAACCGTGATAGCGCTGAGCAGCAGCGCGAAGCGCCGTCCCCCAAATTCACGCGCCAGGACCGCAGCTTGCACCACCAAAAGGGAACTAGCCAGCGCTGGAATAAATCGAATACTGCGCAGCGAGTCTCCCGCAATAGCCCGCCAGAAGTGAATCAGGAAGGGAATCAGCGGCGGTTGATCGACATAGCCCCAGGCCAGGTGATTCCCGCACGCCATGTAATCAAATTCATCGCGAAAGTAGCCGTATAGGTTGTTGAAATAAAAATGAAATGCCAGCTTTGCCAGGGCTATGACAACAACAACCAACATGCCATTCGCAAAAAATGAGTGCTTTTCAGAGGAAGAGCCGGATTCTCGAAGAGAAGTCGCCGTCATTTGCGCCTTGCTAGAGGCATCTCGCTCACCAGGATGGCTCCTCTCTCCCACGCCCGCGGGACAGATTATGCCTCATACCCGTCAGCTATCCAAAGAGCAGAAAACAGATTTGCGGAAAGTGAAAAAGAGGGAATTGTCGCGTTGTAGAGGCGCGCAGGCTCGTCAATTCCACCAATGCGGCCCAAATCCAATCCTGCTAAGACCGGCGGTGACGATTCATCGAAGAAATCGAGCTGGCAATAGTGAGTGAAACCAGCGCGACCATCGCAAATGTGAGAATCACTACAACCAAGGGAGCCCTCCCTTCTGGAACGAGTCCTGGAAGGGCAAGGGGACTTCCAAACTCAACCTCTCTCTTTTCAATTAGATGCGCTGGGGGCCAGTAAGATTCTGCCGCCAGAAGAGGACAACTGTCGCTCAGAAAGGACAGTTTTCCGGTAATAGTACCGGCCCTTTCTACCGCCAAGAACCGTTTGAGCTCGGCTCCAGCACTCCCGGCGTCATACCAACCAAAGCCCCTTCTTCCGCTTATCCTTTGCTCAGCCGAATCGACCCGTCTCCCGTATGGATCGTCAACGACTGTCCTCCACCATTCATCTTCCCGTGCAGCTGCGAGTTGCTGAACGTTCCCTCCACCGTAACCGGCAGTCCCACGCTGATGTGCCCGTCACCCGTGCTGGCATCAATGTTGGCCTGGATATCCCCCGGCAGAGCCAGGTCCACGCTTCCATCGCCGGTCTTGATGCTCCAACCCGAAGCAATCTTTGACCCCGGCATCACGCGCGTGTCCACGCTGCCGTCGCCGCTTCGAATATTCAGCCCGTCGAACCGCCCCGCCACCCTCACATGCCCGTCCCCGCTATCCGCGTCCAGCGTGCCGTCCAACTCCCGCGCCTCAATCGACCCATCCCCCGTGTGCAAGCGGATGTTGCCCTTCAGCGTGTCCACGGTGATGCTGCCATCGTTGGTGTGCAGGTCAATCGTGCCCGTCAGCGTATTTGCCCGTACCGACCCATCTCCCGTATAAACGCTCACCTTCCCGTGGATGGAGTTCGCCTCCACCGAGCCGTCGCCCGTATGCGCATCCAAATCGGCTTCCTGCGGCATCAGCACGTCAATGTGCAGCCGGCGCCCATGTCCGCCCCACGAAAATCCCCAATGGCTGGTCGTGCGCGCAATCAACTCGACCGTGTCTCCCTCCTGCCTCGATTCGATGTGCAGGTTGCTGTTCAGCTCATAACCCTCATATTCGACATGGAATTGCACGGTCTTGGAGTCGCCCGTGGTCACACGCACGCTGCCATCATTGGTATCGACGTGCACATTGGCGCGCCCCGAAACGGTGTAGTTCTTGCTCCACTCCTCAGCGCCAGCGCGCGGCGCCAAAGTCGCTGCAGCCAGCAGGCCTGCGCAGGCAATCCCCAAGCGAAGAGCGGCAGTCCGGTTTTGAAGCAGTCTCATGGCTCAAAGCCTCCGTATACTCACGTTCCAAGCGTGCTCATGGCGTTCCAACACTATGTACGACCCCTAGGGTCAAAATGTTCCCCGAGACTCATCAGCGGCCAAGCAGGCGCTTCCTACTCGGATGGACGACGCCCAAGGCCCAATCGTTTGATGGGGTCTCACTCCACCTTCGCGCAAGGAAGTTAACACGCCCGTCTGCTGCGAGCCGACAAAGCTTGAGCAAGCCGCTCACTCGCTGTTAAACTCAGGTATCATAGAGCAATGAACCTGCGCACAAAGCAGAAAAGAGCCGCCGAAGAAATTGCGGAGATCATGTACGCCTCTCTTCAGAAGTTCCCCGAAGAAGAGCAGGACAGGCGAGTGAAGGATATTCAAACCATTGGCGCTAACGCCGGCCGGAAGCAGAGCGGTAAATCTCCTAAGCACTCTTCCACTCGGGTGAGCAGTCCTTCACGTCGGCGCGCCGCAGCTCCGCGCTGAACGCCCTCTCGTCCCTGGTCTGGATGGCATTCATCGCGGCTTTGACTATCGCCCTCTTTCTCTGGACTTCCTTGGTTACACTCGGCCCCCGGCCGCTCGCCACCCGCGTTTGCTCACGCATCAGCTCGCTAATTTCCGGGTCGACCTCGGCAGCTTTTTCTTCAGGTTTGACGGGCTTTTTCTCCATGGGCGCGGCGAGAAATCGCAGCTATCTCTTTGCGGAGCGGGCGGCGTGCTTCTTGTGAGCTGCGCCGGGTTTCGCGCGCAACGCCTCCAAGAACTGCTCCGTTGGCAAAGTATTGATGACGTCATGCTTTTCGAGCCACCCCCGTCGCGCCATCGTCACCCCATAGCGAATCAACGACAGATTCGCGGCGTTATGCGAGTCCGTCGAAATCACCACTTTCACCCCGCGCTCCTTGCACATCCGCAAATAGACATCCTTCAAATCCAGCCGGTCAGGATACGAATTGCACTCCATCGCCACGCCATGCTTCGCGCAGGCCGCTAAAATCTTCTCCATGTCGTAGTCAATCGGGTCCCTTCGCAGAAGCAGCCGCCCCGTCGGATGCGCAATGATCTGCGTATAGGGATTCTCGATCGCCGCCAGCATCCGTTCCGTCATCACGGCTCGTTCCAAATTAAAATACGAGTGGATCGAGCACACCACCACATCTAACTCCGCAAGCAGCTCGTCCGAATAATCCAGCGACCCATCTTTCATAATATCGACCTCAGCCCCAGCCAAAACGCGAATCCCCAACCCTTTGTCACTCGCCTTATGAATAGCCTTGATGTGCGCCGCCATTCGCTTCTCATCCAACCCATTGGCCACGGTAACCGCCTTCGAGTGATCCGTAATCGCAATGTACTGGTGCCCGAGCTTCCGCGCCGCCTCCGCCATCTCCTCGATCGAGTTCTTCCCATCGCTCGCCGTCGTGTGCATCTGCAAGTCGCCCTTCATATCTTTCAATTCAATCAAGTGGGGCAGCTTGTGCGCTTCCGCGACGGCGATTTCGCCAGTATTCTCGCGCAGCTCCGGCGGGATGTAGTCCAGCTTTAGCTTCGCGTAAATCTCTTCTTCGGTCCTCCGCGCAACCGGTTTTTCCCCCTTCAATGTCGCCAGAGCATACTCGTTCAGCGTCAATCCCATGTCGTTCGCGCGCCCTCGCAGCGCCACGTTGTGTTCCTTCGATCCCGTAAAATAAAGCAGCGCCGCGCCAAAACTCTCTTTCTCCAGCAGCCGCACGTCTACCTGTAAGCCGTTCTCCAGCGTGAAGCTGACTTTGTTTTCCCCGTGAGCTAATGTCTGATCAATCCCCGGATATTCGAGAATGTGCTTCGCCAGCGCGTCCACGTGCTTTTGCGATGTATGCCCCGCGCCCAGCGTCAGCAACAAATCCAAATCTCCCACCGTCTCCTTGCCTCGCCGCAGCGACCCCGCAGGAGTCACGCTCTCCACGGCCTTTCCCGCTTTCATGATGTGGGCAGTGATCAACGCAGCCGCATCCTCCGCCGTATTGATGTGAAACCGTCCCGTCGATTTCTTGAATACTTCGATGGCTTTCAAAATGTTCTGCTCACTCTTTTCGCCAAACCCCAGAAGATCCCGCAGCTTTCCTTCCCTCGCGACCTTCTCCACGTCCGCGACTGTCCCCGCCTTGAAGTTCGACCACAGAAACGCCACCTTCTTCGGCCCCAGCGATTGCAATTGGAGCAAATCCAGAATCGTCGCCGGATATTTCTTCAGCAGCTTTTTGCGAAGCGCATAATCCCCAGTCTCAACAATCTCCTGAAGGTGCTCCACCATCCGTTCGCCTATCCCCGGCAACTCTTCCAACTTCTCCGGCTGCGTCACAAGCTGCTCGATCGATTCCGGCAACCCATCGATCAACTCCGCCGCCTTCTCATAGCTCCGGTAGCGCCCAATAATCGCCCCATCAATTTCCAAAAGCTGCGCCGTCTCGCGCAAAATCCGTGCAATCTGTTTGTTGTCCATGCCAGGGATTATAAAGCCAGAATGTGGCGAAGAACACAGGTGGAAGCTCCGAGTAGCGATTCATTGTCCGTTAGCGTTTACGGGTACCACAGCCGATTTGGTGGATTGGATCCTATGCGGCTTGAACAATCTTGCGCGAAAGGGTGCGTCACGATACGCTTTCTCTCAATGCGGATGAGGGGTGAACTGTGGTCTCCTCTAAACGATTTCTTGTCCCATTGGCCCTTGCCTGTACGACCCTGATATCCCCACCGCTGGTGGCAGCCCAGGATGCCGGTTCCCAACGATCAAGCCAGAGCAAAGGCGCGAGCCTGATGGTTCGCAGGTTTGCATTGCATTACAACGGCTCGTTCAAAAGAGTCTCCCCTGATGAAATAGGACACCGGCTAACGCAGATGGGGCTCCTTCCCCTCGTGGATAAACCTTATGATCAGGCTAAGTTGGACTTAATCAAAAAAGAAATCAAAAAGATATACAAAGAGAGGGGAATAGCTGTTGATGCAGAAAGTGTTCTGAACTCGACGAGCAGTCCGCGATACGTTGAAGTATTCATCGAAGTTTATAAGCAATAGGAGATTCCAGGAATTACTGAGGCTCGACAGTGCCGCGTTTATCGGACACTGGCCCAAATCAGCTCACCGAGAGCAGACGAGTAGCTGCCTCACTCCTCCGGTAACCGCGTGGATCAGGACTTAGGCAATTACTTCCGGTTAAGCCGAGGATCGGTCTTGATTGATTTGATGATGAACACTCGTATGACAAGGTCAGGCTTTTGTCTTCTGCGAGCTTGCGCGCTCGCGGCCTCGACGCTTGCGCAGCAGGAGCGACCCGAGACGCAGAGGGAGCAGGAGCACCGAATTCAGCACGAGAAGAGGTTGCTCGACAATAATTTCGTGGCAGTCGAGCGGGTAACCTTCCCGCCAAACAACGAGGGCTTTGGATACGCGCGTGAGAGTGGGCCGGCGCGTATCGTGTTCCTACGATTCCGGCCCTCTGAGCAGGATGCGACTGCATCGGGCGGCTGGCGGTTCGAAAAAGTGAGTTTCCTTTCGCGTGTGGCCGGGCGAATGATTGTGCCGCCCGGTGCCGGGGCATTTCGTCTCGTCAACATTTTCGTGAACGATCGGCCGGAAAGGGCGCCCTTCGCCGATGACGCTGTGAAGCTGGACCCGAAGCACAACGAAGTGCTGCTGGAAAACAGCCGCGTACGGGTGGTGCGGATTCATTTTGCGCCCGGAGAATCGGGGCCGATGGTGGATAAGCGGACGCGAGTGATCGTCGTGTTGACGGATTCGCATGCTACCGTGACACTGCCGGACGGTCACAACGAAGTGCGCGACGCTAAAGCGGGCACTGTATATTTCGGCAATGCGGGGCGGCAAGCAACGAACAATATAGGAACGACGCCTCTGGAAAATGTCGTGGTGGAGCTGAAGGGCAAGTAGCACTTTGTCTCAACCATCAAGCAACACTGCTCCATTCGCCTCACGCGCAGCGTCCGCCGTCGGGGCGGCTTCGTACTCACAGGCTATGCGGAAGTATTTCCACTTGCCTGGCGGGTCGGTTTACCATGTGCCTGAGCGAACGCCACTGACACGCCCGAATCGGGATCTCCCAGAATCAAGCATCGCCAGCGCACGCTCTGCGATAGACTCTCTCCCGGAAAGCGATCTCGAAATTGCCTGCGTCGCGGTCCGCCGCGCCCAGATCGACGCCCGGAGGCCAGAGTGCGCTGTTTGGTCGTAGCAATTTTACTCGCCGTCCTCGTCAGCACACCATCTTCGGCGCAAACGCAGAAGCCGGCGCAAGTATCAGCCACGCCAGAAAAAGTCATCATCGATACCGACATCGGCGACGACATCGACGACGCCTTCGCAATCGCCCTGGCCCTCAAAAGCCCCGAGCTTCAAATCCTCGGCATCTCCACCACCTTCGGCGACACCGAGGCCCGCGCCAAAATCGTCGACCGCATCCTCGGCGAATCCGGCCGCTCGGATATTCCCGTCCTAGCCGGCACTCCAACCCACACCACCAACCCCATGACCCAGCGCCGCTACGGCGAAGGCGGCCATTTCGCCAAATCCTCGCATCCCAACTCCGTCGATTTCATCCTCGACCAAATCCGCCGCTATCCCGGCAAAATCGCTCTAATCGCCATCGGTCCCCTGATGAACGTCGGCGCCCTCATTGACAGAGACCCGCAAACCTTCCTCAAACTCAAACGCGTCGTGATGATGGGCGGCTCCATCTACTGCGGCTACAGCGAAATCGGCGTTTGTCCCGGCCCCCCACCCAGCCCCGAATGGAACATCATCAACGACATCCCCGCTGCCCAAAAACTCTTTCTCTCCGGCGTTCCGCTCTACGTCATGCCCCTCGACTCCACTCAACTAAAGTTTGACGAAGTCAAACGCGCCTACCTCTTCCGCCAAGCCACCCCGCTCACCGACGCTCTGACTCTCCTCTACCACGAGTGGGGCCAGCAAACTCCCACTCTCTTCGATCCCATGACCGTCTCCTATATCCTCAATCCCAATATCTGCCCCGTCCAACCCATGCACATCCTCGTCGACGACAAAGGTTTTACTCGCCCCGAACCCGGCCCTCCCAACGCCCAAGTCTGCCTCCACTCCGATTCCGCCGCCTTCTTCCATCTCCTAATCACCCGCCTGGCCGCTCCGTAGCCCGCCGCCACATGAAACGCCTGCGTGCAGCGCGATCATCCTCCGTTCCTTTACCTCCTCTACCTCATCTACTTCCTCTACCTCGCTGCTCCGCTTTTTTCTATTCTCTACCCACTATTCGCTATCCACTTGCTAACAAAAAAGACCGGCAGAGGGGCGCTCTCTGCCGGCCGAATGATTCCTGGTTTAACTAAGCTGGCTTTGCCACGTTCGCCGCCTGGGGGCCTTTCGGTCCCTGGACTATCTCGAACTCTACCGTATCTCCTTCCTGTAAGGTGCGGTAGCCATCCCCTACGATTGCGGAATAATGAACAAAAACATCTGGACCATCTTCGCGCCCGATGAAGCCATACCCTTTCGAGTTATTAAACCATTTTACGGTTCCTTGCACGTATCCTATCCTCCTGATGGAGACCTGGATGTTCCTCGTGGTCGGCTAAATCGGGAACCTACAGCCGCCAACGGCACAAATTGCGCGGAGTGTACCAGAAAGATGCGTTCAGTCAAGAGAGCAATCGTTTTCCCAGTTTTGAAAAATGCACCGTTTTCCATTTATAAAAACGATTCAATGAACCGGACGCCCATTTTTGCAGCACGCCCCGGCGTGAACTGCCCTGCAACTCCAAGTGAATGCAGGGTTTGTTGATTTCGTTTCACAGTTTGAATCATTTGTTTCTCGCGCCGGGCGCCCTGGAGGGGCGGTGCCTCGGAGGCAAGTGGGAGGTTGCAAAAACGATCGCGACGAATCAGGAGCGAACCAAAAACCGCAAATAATACAAAATACCCGCCACCGATTTGGCGTCGCGAATCTTATTCCGCCGGATCATCTGCTCAATTTCCCCGTGCGTAAAGGCCTGAGCCGTAATTCGCTCGTCTTCCTCCGGCTCGGCCACCCCCGCCGTCAAATCCTCCGCCAGAAGAATGTACATGCGCTCCTCGAGAAATCCCGGCGTAGGGAAAATGTCCAGGAAAACATGAAACCGCTTCGCGCGGTATCCAGTTTCTTCGATCAATTCGCGCGCCGCTGCCTTGCGAGGATTTTCTCCCTCATCGATCCGCCCCGCCACCAACTCCCAAAGAAACTGACGCGTAGCGTGCCGGTACTGCCGAATCATCAGAATCCGCCCATCGGGAAAAACGGGCAGCACCACGACCGACCCAGGATGCGTGATCAATTCGCGCGTCACACGCAGCCCGCTTGGCTCGATAATCTCATCGCGCCGAATCCCGAACACGGGCCCCTTATAAATCAATTTGCTGCGTAGAATCTTAGCGGTAGTCCGGCTGGCAGGTTTAGACGCCATAGCTTGTACGTTTTCTCCGCCGTTATCATACACTGTAGTGGCCGGTCTTTAGACCGGCATCGCAACGCAGCATCGGCGTCTAGCCCGGCATTGCAGAAATAGCTCGAGCATGCCCATCAACACCATCATCGTTGACGACGAAAAACCCGCAAGGGAAGAGCTCGCCTTCCTCCTGAAAGCCTTCCCCGAAGTCAGCCTCATCGGCCAGGGCAAAAACGGCGTTGAAGCCGTCGCCCTCATCAAAGAGCATTCCCCCGATCTCGTTTTTCTCGACGTCCAAATGCCCGGCCTCGACGGCTTCGGCGTCCTGAAAAAGCTCGTCGAACGCAAAATGAAAATGCCCCACGTTGTCTTCGCCACCGCCTTCGACCAATATGCGGTCCAAGCCTTCGAAGTAAACGCCGTCGACTATGTTCTAAAACCCTTCGACAAAGCCCGCATCGCCAAAGCCATCCAGCGCGCCCGCAAAATGCTGGACACCCAAACGACGACCGCCGAGCGCCTCGTCCAACTCGAGCAGCTCGTCACCCAGATCGGCGCGGCCAAAAGCTCGCCGCAAAAAATAAAAATCCTGGTCAACTCCCAGCAACGACTCCTGCTCGTCAATGCCGAGGACATCATCTTCGCCACCACCGAAGGCAGTTCCATCGTCGTCGTCACCCGCGATCTCGAAGGCGCCACCAATTACCGCACCCTCGAGGAGCTGAACTCCGCTCTCGACTCCGAATCTTTCCTTCGCCCCCACCGCTCCTTCCTCATCAACACCCAGCACATCAAGGAAGTCGTCCCCTGGTTCAATTCCACCTTCGTCCTCAAAATGAACGACAAAAAAACCACCGAAGTCCCCGTAAGCCGCGTCCACGCCCGCCGCCTCCGCGAACTCTTCAAGCTGTAATTCCTCCGCGTAGGGCACGGCATGCCGTGCCCGTGCGAGCGCGATGGGAGCTGTGTTAGCATCATGCGTACTCCGCGTACAACGACACGATGGATTTTTCGCTTAGCGACCACCAAAAACTGATTCGCGACACGGTCCGCCAATTCATGGAAGCGGAAGTCCGCCCCACCGTGAAGCAGCGCGACCGCGAAGATCGCTTCCCCGCCGCCGAAATCAAAAAACTCGCCGAACTAGGCTGCTGCGGCATGATGACCCCCGAAGACTGGGGCGGCCCGGGCCTCGACACGCTTTCCTATGTCCTGATGCTCGAAGAAGTCGCCCGCGTCGATGCCGGCATGGCCACCTCCCTGGGCGTCACCAACTCCGCCGTCCAAATTCCTCTCCTCAAATACGGCAACCAAGCTCAAAAAGAAAAGTACCTCCGCCGCCTAGCTACAGGAGAAATCATCGGCGCGTTTTGCCTCACGGAACCGGCCGCTGGCTCCGACGCCGCCGGAATCCAAGCCCGGGCCGTCGCCGTGCAACGAGTAGGCTCTGGCCTGAGAACAAGGTCGTCCGCGCCTCCGACTCTCGCTCCCTCAGCGGCCGCAGCCTGGTCCGGCGCACCGCTAGGCACCCCCAGCGGCGACATCTATCGCCTGAATGGCACCAAGACCTGGGTCTCCAACGGCAGCGTCGCCGGCCTCTTTATCGTCTTCGCCAAAACCAATCCCGAGGCTGGCGGCAAAGGCATCACGGCTTTTCTCGTCGAGCCAACCTTCCCCGGCTTCAAAGTCGGCCGGCACGAAGACAAAATGGGGCAGCGCAGCTCCCCAGCCGTCGAAATTCTCCTGAACGACTGCGAAGTCCCTCAGAAGAACAGACTTGGCGAAGAAGGCCAGGGCCTAAAAATCGCTCTAAGCGCCCTCGACGGCGGCCGCATCGGCATCGCCGCCCAAGCTCTAGGCATGGCTGAAGGCGCTCTCGAAGAATCGGTCAAGCATGCCAAAGCCCGCCGCGCCTTCGGCAAGACCATCAGCGAGTTCCAGGCCATCCAATGGATGCTCGCCGACATGCAAACCGAGATCGAAGCCGCCCGCGGTTTGGTCTATCACGCTGCCTGGCTTAAAGATACGCACCCGGAGAAGCTCGGGGCCGCTGCCTCCAAAGCTAAGCTCTACGCCAGCGAAATGGTCAACCGCGTCGTCGCCAAAGCCGTCCAAATCCATGGCAGCGTCGGCTATTCCCGCGAAACCGACGTCGAGCGCATGTACCGCGACGCCCGTGTCATCACCATTTATGAGGGCACCAGCGAGATCCAGCGAACCATCATCGCCCGGGAGCTCTTGAAGTAGAGGGGGCAGAGGAGGCGGACACCCCTCCCCCGGTTTTTTTGTAAACGCTGTATCTAAAGGACTTAGCAAACGCGCAAGTCCTTTAGAATGAGTGTTTGCAGGAGATTTGTAAGTGTTGCTGCTAAAGGAGTTAGCTTGGTCCGGGGCTAGGCGAGAATGAAACTGGTGCTGTGGGCTGGAACTTGCCGCGAGGCTTGAGAGACGCAAGTCTTGAGTACCAAATCTAAATCGGAGGTTACTATAGCATATAAGTTAACAGATGTCAAGTATGAACTGGCCTTGTACGAACGCTGGGGAAGAATTTGCACGCTGCGAATGGGATAAGATTTGAGCTGATCAGGTATGCGCGGTGCGGAGAGAAATAAGAAAGGGGAGCAGAGCTTGGCGACAGGAGCTAGCGGCAGGAAGAGAGTGGTGAGCGGGATGCGGCCGACGGGGAAGCTGCACATCGGTCATTTCTTCGGTGCCCTAGAAAACTGGGTGCGGTTACAAAATGACCCCACCTACCAGTGCTTCTATTTCATCGCCGACTGGCACGCTCTAACCAGCGACTATGCCGATACCTCCGCCGTAGCCCAAAATACCATCGAAATCATGACCGATTATTTGGCGGCGGGACTCGACCCCGCCAAGTCGGTGATCTTCCAGCAGTCCCTGGTTCCCGAGCACGCCGAGCTGCACCTGATCCTCTCCATGGTAACCCCCCTAAGTTGGCTGGAGCGCGTCCCCACCTACAAAGAAGCCCTCGAGCAAGTAAAGGACAAGGACCTCCACAATTACGGTTTCCTGGGCTACCCCTGCCTCCAGACCGCCGACATCGTAATCTACAGCGAAGAAGGCGTGCCCCTGTTCGTGCCAGTAGGCGAGGATCAAGTCTCCCACGTCGAACTGAGCCGCGAGATTGTCAGGCGATTCAACGGTTTCTACGGTCTCGCGTTCAAGGATAAGTTTTACAGCTTTGTCGACTATATGAGGGAGAACCACGGAAAGCGCCCACGCGAAGCTGCTCTGTTCAATCTCTTTCTTCGGGATGCGCTGGGCGAGCGTGGACTTGCCTCGCCGGAAGATCTCGCGGAAATAAAAGGCGCGGTCGGGCAGATGGTTCAGCAGATCGGCGTTGAGAATTTTCTAGAGAAGTATGGTGCTGAGTTTGTGGGCAGTGAAAGGGTGCTGACCGAGCCGGGAGTGATGCTGACGAAGACGCCGAGGATACCTGGGCTTGACGGGCGGAAGATGTCGAAGAGTTATGGGAATGCGATTACGTTGAGCGAGACGGATGACGACATCCGCAAGAAAACTAAAGTCATGGTGACCGACCCCGCCCGCAAGCGCCGCACCGACCCAGGAAATCCGGACGTGTGTGCCGTCTACGACTGGCATAAACTGTTCTCATCCGGCGAGCCCGGTCGGCTGGACTGGGTGCGGCAAGGCTGTACGACAGCTGGGATCGGCTGCATCGAGTGCAAAGCCGCGATGGCCGAAAATTTGATCAAGTGGATCACGCCCGTCCGCGAACGCCGCGTGAAATGGGGAAACGACCCGAAGGGCGTAGTCGACATGATTCACGAAGGCTCGAAAAGAGCCCGCGTCGAAGCCAAGAAAACCATGGAGCGCGTGCGAGAGGCCGTTTTTCATTGGAAGGATAAGGGGCTCGAAATTGGCGCTGATGCGGCAGGGCCTGGATAAGGTGGGAGGCGGTCTTAACACAGAGGTCACAGAGGCCACGGAGACGAAGAGTGAAGAGCACAGCCAGGATTGGCTGTGCCACGGAAGAGCAGAAAGTTTAAATGGCGACGCCAAGTAACAAGATGACTGGAAACGCGGCCTACAAAGTGCACATCCCTTTGTACGAGGGCCCGCTCGACCTGCTGCTTGATTTGATCAAGAAGCAGGAAATGAATATCCACGATATCCAGATTTCGCTGATCACCGCGCAATACCTCGACTACCTGCACAAGCTCGAAGAGCTGAACGTGGATGTGTCCGCGGACTTTATTTATATGGCCGCAACGCTGATCTACATCAAGTCGAAAATGCTTTTGCCGCCCGACCCGCTCGCCGCGGAAGAAGGCGCGGAAGGCGATCCGCGCGCGGAACTGGTCCAGCGCCTTGTCGAACACGAGAAATTCAAGAACGCCGCGCAGCTTTTGTATCAAAAGCAACAGATTGAAGAAAATGTCTGGTCCAAGCCGGACAAGTCGCTCTACAACGACGAAGGCACCGAAGGCGAACTCGTCGTTTCGTTAGTCGATTTGGTCAAAGTCTTCCAGCAAGTCCTCGAGCGGCGCAAGGAAGTCTCGCGTATCGAGCTGCAGCATGAGCAGTTTAGCGTGGCACAAATGATTGCGGCTTTACGCGCCCAGATTCTGGCTAGCACGGACAACACCGTTAGCTTGATTCAGTTTTTTGAGGCCTGCCCTTCGCGCCACGCGATGATCGTTGCGTTCCTGGCGGTTTTGGAGATGGTGAAATTGCAAGCCGTAGGCTTGGCGCAGGAAAAGCAGTTCGGAGAAATCGTGGTGAAGAAGGGGAAGGCGTTTGATGTGATTTTCGATGAGGCGGGCGGCATTAAGCAGATCGATGAGGAGTATCGGTAGAAAGTGTCAATTGGAGTGTAACAACGGGTTTTCTTAACACAGAGTTCACAGAGGGCACAGAGAAGAGAGTGAGCAGCATGACCAACGAAGAACGAAAAGCGGCACTGGAAGCGATCATCTACGCGGCGGATGAGCCGGCGACAATCGAGCAGCTCGCAAAAGCCCTCGGCGAAGAGAAGCTCGTCGTGCAGGCTGCCCTCGATGAGTTGGTGGCCAGCTATGCTAGCGAAGAGCGCGGCATCGAGATCCGCGCCGTGGCCGGTGGGTATAAGCTCTATACCAAGCCGCAGCAGCACGACGTGGTCCGTCGATTCATCAAGAGCCTGCGGCCGCCGCTGCGCCTCACCATGCCGGCCCTCGAAACGCTGGCCGTGATTGCCTACAAGCAACCAGTGACGTCGCCAGAAATTTCCGAGATTCGCGGCGTGAATACTTCGGGCGTAATCAGCACGCTGCTCGACAAGCGCCTGATCACGACCGCTGGCCGCAAAGAAGTGATCGGCCGCCCGATCCTTTACAAGACATCGAAGGAATTCCTCATGCGCTTCGGTCTGAGCGATTTGGAAGAGTTGCCCAGCCTGAAAGAATTCGAGGCCCTGGCGCGCGAAGCGCTGGGGGGCGATGAGGGCGTTGCGCCTTCCAGCGAAGACTATCGCGAAGGCGAACTCGCAATGGCGGAAAATGCCGCTCCCGAATCTGCAGCCGCAGAAGAGCACGCGCACGACAACGTGAGTGAGGCCGTCGCGCACGTGCAGGAAGAACTCGCCGAAGCCGAAGCCTTCCGGGAGCACGAAGCTCTCGCCACCGACGAAGGCATGCCCTCCGGCGAACTAGATGAAGATCCGCCGCCGCCGGTCGTCAAATCCACCGCTGCGGGAGAGTAGGGGAGAGCGTCAGAACGGGACCGTTCTCTATTCACGGCACTGAAATGGCCTTCCGAGTAGGGGCACGATATATCGTGCCCCAACTGCCACATCACCGGCGCACACGGCGAGGCGAGACAAAACGAAATGCAAGAGAGATTGCAGAAGATTATAGGTCGAGCGGGAATAGCTTCGCGACGCCACGCGGAGCAATTGATCCTAAGCGGACAGGTGCGCGTGAACGGCGTAGTCGTGCGGGAGCTGGGGACGAAGGCCGATCCCGCGACGGACAAGATTGAAGCGGCAGGCCGCACGGTTGGAACGACCGCGCAGAGGCACGTTTACCTGGCGCTGCACAAGCCGCCGGAAGTGGTTTCGGCGATGGCCGATCCCGAAGGGCGGAAAACATTACGGAATCTTCTGCGCGGTTTGCCGGAGCGCGTCTTCCCGGTTGGCAATTTGGAATATGGCGCGTCTGGGCTTGTGTTTCTGACGAATGACGGCGATCTGGCCGCTGAAATGTTGAAGAACTGGGCGCAGATCGAGCAGGTATATCACGTCAAGATAAAAGGGATGCTCACCCTCGCGGATTTGGAGCGCATCGGAAAAGAAGCCGGACTGAAAATGAAAACGGTTCGGCAGCCGGACGCGACACGCGGACACGCGGCCAATTTCTGGTACGAGGTGCGTATGCGCGACTCCAAGAAAGAAGAGTTACGCCGCGCGCTGATGAAAGAAATGCATCCGGTGGAAAAATTGATGCGCATCGGTTTGGGTTCACTGACGATTGAAGGACTTCCGCGCGGGCGATACCGCTTGCTGCCGGAGAAAGAAGTCGCAGCCTTGCGCGCGAGCTTCAAACCGACGAGAAAAGAGGAGCACAAGGCGGAGGCGACTCGATCTGGTCGCGGCGAACGCCGTTCCCTGAGACTACGCAGCGAAGATCGCTCCGCAAAAAACCGCAATCACTGACATGCAGGAACGATTGCAGAAAATTATGGCGGCTTGCGGAATTGCATCGCGGCGCAAGGCGGAAGAGATAATCTTGGCGGGCCGCGTGACGCTCAACGGGATTGTTGCGGGTGAATTGGGAACAAAGGCGGATCTGGAAAAAGATGTGATCTGCGTTGACGGTAAGGCGATCGCTCGGCCAGACAAACTGCTGTATTTCATGCTGAACAAGCCCAAGGGCTACGTGACAACCGCAAGCGATCCAGAAGGCCGGCCGACGGTGGTCGATATTCTGGGCAAAAGCGTCGGGCGGGTTTATCCCGTCGGGCGGCTGGATTACGCGAGCGAGGGATTGCTGTTGCTAACGAATGATGGCGCGTTGGCGGAACGAATGATGAAGGCCGGGTCGCACATGCCGAAGACGTACTTGGTGAAGATAAGCGGAAAGCCGGATGACAAGAGGATTGCGCGGTTGCGGGCCGGGATTGTGATTGAACTGGAGGATGGGCGGCGAGTGAAGACTTCTCCGGCGAAAATCCGGTTGTTCGAGGACGGGGAAAATCCGTGGTATGAAGTGGTTCTGATCGAGGGGCGAAACAGGCAAATACGAAGGATGTTCGAGCGGGTGGGGCATTTGGTTGAAAAGATTCGGCGGGTGAGGCTGGGGCCTTTGACTTTGGACTTGGAGCCGGGAAGGTTTCGTCCACTGACCGGAAAAGAAATTGAGCAGCTGAAGAAAGCGGCGAGCGGCCAGTGAGGGAGAAAAAGAACGGGAAAGAGATTTGACACAGAGGACACGAAGAGCACAGAGTGCGCGGAGTAGAACGGGTAGGAGATGCGAGAATAGTGGTGGGACGCGAAGAGCGTGAGCGGCGGACAGAATTCAATGACACGGACGATTGAAGAGCTGATACCGGATTACATTCGAGGGCTGCCCGTGTATGTGCCCGGGCGGCCGATTGAGGAAGTCGAACGCGAGCTGAAGATTCACGCGGTGAAACTGGCGTCCAATGAGAATCCGTTGGGGCCTTCTCCGCGCGCGGTGGAAGCAGCGAAAAAAGCGCTGAGCGATGCGAACCGTTATCCGGATGGCGGAACCCACTTGCTGCGCGAGGCGCTGGCAGTGCGAACGGGCGTTCCGCCGGGAGAGATATTTGTGGGCTTGGGGTCGAGCGAGATTATCGATTTAGCGTCGCGCGTCTTGCTGCGAGCAGGATTGCAGGGGATGACGTCTTACGGCAGCTACGCGCCGTTTTCCGTGGCGATTCGCGCCAGCGGTGCGGAGCTTGTGCTTGTGCCTCAGCGCAATTTCGCGTTTGACCTCAACGCGATTGCGAAAGTTGTCACGCCGCGGACCCGCGTCATTTACCTGGCGAATCCGAACAATCCGACGGGGACAGCGTTTAGCGCAGAGGAGCTGGAGAATTTCCTTGCGAGCGTGCCGGAGGAAGTGCTGGTGGTGCTGGACGAAGCGTACATCCACTACGCGCCGAGTTTGGACCGGAGAAAGTCCGAAGAAATTTATCGCGAGCGAAAGAATCTGCTGATTTTGCGCACGTTTTCAAAGGTGTACGGGCTGGCGGGGATGCGCATCGGATTCGCGATTGGGCAACCAGGATTGCTGGCCGCGATGAACAAGTTGCGTACGCCATTTAATACCTCTGGAATTGCGCAAGCGGCGGCGCTGGCGGCACTGGATGACCGTGAGCACGTTGACCGGTGCATTGCGACGAACGCAAGCGAGCGGAGACGACTGAGCGAAGGATTGAGCAAGATGGGACTGCGGCCCGTACCGAGCGAAACGAATTTTATTTTTATGGAAGTGGGGCCGGAAGCGAAAGAGCTTTGCGACGAGCTTTTGCATTTGGGAGTAATCGTGAGGCCGCTTGGATGGATGGGCTTCCGGGATGCGATCCGCGTTTCCGTGGGAACGGCGGAAGAAAATGAGAAGTGCCTCGCGGCGATGGGTCAGATTTTGACGAAGCGCGCGGGGAAAGGGCAGTTGGCGGCGCGATGAAAGTGCTGTTGCCCGAGGGCGTGAGCGCCGCGGCGGACCCGATCCTCGAAATTCTGAAAAAATATAAAACGATTGCCGTTGTAGGACTGTCTTCCAATCCCGCGCGACCGAGCTATGAAGTGACGGAGTACATGCAGAGAGTCGGGTACAGGATTATTCCGGTGAATCCAAACGAGAAAGAAGTGCTCGGAGAAGAGAGTTACGCGCGGCTGGAAGATGTGCCGGGAAAGATTGAGATTGTGGATGTGTTTCGGCGGGCGGAAGATGTTCCGCCGGTCGTAGAAAGTGCGATAAGAGTTGGAGCGAAAGTGGTGTGGATGCAATTGGGAATTGAAAATGCGGGCGCTGCAGAACGTGCGCGAGGGGCGGGGTTGATCGTCGTGGAGGATGCTTGCATTTTTGTGGAGCATCGGAAGAGAGCCGGGCAATTGAGAGGAACGAAGTCAGCGAGGTAGAGGAAATATCTCGAGATTGCGTTTGCCGGGAAGAACCACGCCGAGGAAGCGGCCATCGGGAGAAATGGAGAACTCGCGAAAAGTTATGCCATGAAGAATGGGCTGCGGAGTCGGCTCGATGATGGGAACTTCCTTGCCGGTTTGCTGAACGGGAAGCGGAGGAATAGCGATCCAGACGATGTCGGCGGATTTTCGTTCAATGGCGCGCTTGAGCAGGATGCGCTGTTCATCGGGAGCCCAATGGAAAACACCGAGGCCTACGCGAAGTCGAACGAAATGATCGGGAGCGGCGATGTCGCGTACTTCGAGAATCTCGCGGTCAATGAAGTAGGCAACTTTTGTGCCGCTGGGTGAAACGGAAAGTCCGCCATTATAGCCGTCGAGCGTGGCGACTTCGGTGGCGTCCTGCGCGAGAAGTTCGAGGCGCTGGAGGCGCGGAGGGCCGCTCATGGCGCGATCGCGTTCGACGGCGATGGCGGCATTCGTGCCTGGGATGCGATCGGAGTCGAGGAAAGTACGGCCCTCAAACGCGGGACCGGCCGGACCAGTCGCAATATTGAAGTAGCGAAACGAAAAAAGGATGCGCGGCTTAATGGCTTCGGTGAGATAGATGATTGTGGAGTTGTCCTGGAGCCAGGTCGCGTTGAAGCAGTCCTCGATGGTGTTTTCGCCTTTGCCAAAGTGGATTTCCTTGCCGCTGTCTTCCACGGCGAGGGTCATGATGGCGTCCTGCGTGCGGCCGGATTCGTCAACGACGCTGGTGGTGAAAAGCTGGGCGAGAATTTCGCGGCCGTTGGGAGACCAGTGGAAAGCGTCGACCGTATAAGAAAACGGTTCGCTCCCGACTTTGAACTTGTCGCCTTGGAGCAGGCGGCGGCGTTTGCCGTTGGCTTCCATCAGCCAAATGTCGTCGTGCTGCAGATCGTATTTCTTGGTTTTGATGGTGCGGCGGACGGAATAAACGACACGGCCGTCGGGTGCGAAGCGGAAGGCGGTGATTTCGTCGTCGATATTTTGAAGAGGCTTATCGAGATCCTGCGCCCGAGCGCGCTGCGCAGAAAAGCCGCATAACAGAAAAAACAGCGCTGCAAGACTTCGCAACAAAAAAAAGCCTGTGTCTGGAAAACGAAGTTGCATCATTTCTGGTTGACGGACCCCGGGGGCGACGGCGGCGCGGGATGCGAGCCGGTGAAATCGGAACAGCACGGTTTTTCCACCGGCTTGAACTCCATAAATTCGATGCGTGTATCGTCGGCGTCGTATAGATTGAGCTGCCATTTACCGTCGCGACCGATTTTTGGTTCTTCGCCGGGTTTTATGCCTGCTTTGATGATTTGCTGCTGGATCGCGTGAATGTCCGGAACGCCGAGCGAGATGTGGTTCATCACGCCGAGTGTGTGCTTATCTGCGTTGGGCGCGATGCGCAGCATGTATTCGACCCAGTCGGTGCCGTCAGGGACTTGCATGGCGACCCAATCGGTCTGGTCATCTTTCATTCCGCCGTGCCAGTAGGGGCGAAAGCCGAGAAGATCTTTGTAGAAACGATCGGTGGCGTCGCGATCGTTGACGACGAAGCCAGCGTGAATGATGCGAACGGGGTTGGCGGGATTCGGCGGCGCCAGGCCTGCATCCAGATCTTCTGAGTTGGCCAGGTTATAAGAATCAGTGATCGAAATGTGATGGCCTTCGGGATCCTGGAGCAGCAGCCGGACGAGGTCGCCGGTGTGTTTTTTCTTTACTTCGTTGAAGTCGATTTTTTTGTAATTGAGGAATCTTTTGAAGCCCTCGAGATCGTCGGTAAGAAAACAGATGTCTGCCAAAAGATCCGCGGGCGCGGGGTTGGGGATTTTTACGAACTGGATGCGCTGGCCGCTGGGAAGAAATAGATATTGGGAATGGGCCTTTTCGCAGTACTCGCAGTCATGCTGCGGATCGATGAGCTTCAAATAAAACTTGCGCGCCCCGGGGACATCCGAGACGTAAATCGAGACGCCGGCGATGGCGAGGAGGCGCGGGCGCTTTGGCGGTTTGCGCTTCGCGAGGGCAGGAAAGCAGAGAAGCAGACTCGCGAGAATCAGGGCGGCTTTTTTCATTCGCATACCTCTGCCTTACGGATTAGATGCCGAACGAGATTTTAGCTTGCGAATTTCTTCCAGCCGAGTGCGAAGACGCTGTTCGAAGCCTTGATCGGTGGGCTCGTACCAGGCGCGTCCTGCAAGATTTTCCGGAAGGCAAGTCAAATCGGTAACTTTGTCCTCGAAATTGTGGGCGTATTTGTAACCCTCGCCATAGCCGACATTTTTCATGAGACCGGTGACGGCGTTGCGGAGATGCAGTGGGACAGGATCGGCTTCGGTTTTCTGCACGTCTTCGAGGACCTCGCCGTAGGCAGTGTAAACGGCATTCGATTTTGGCGCGAGGGCCAGATAGACGGCGGCTTGGGCGAGCGCGAGATGGCCTTCAGGAGCGCCGAGAAAGTCAAAGGCGTCTTTGGCGGCGAGAGTGACAGCGAGCGCGCCGGGCTCGGCGAGGCCGATGTCTTCGCTGGCCATGCGGACCAGGCGGCGGGCGAGATAGAGCGGGTCTTCGCCGGATTCGATCATGCGGGCTAGCCAATAGAGTGTGGCGTCGGGATCGGAGTTGCGGACGGATTTGTGGAGCGCGGAGATGAGATTGAAATGCTCTTCGCCGGCTTTGTCGTAACGGAGCAGTTTGCGCTGAAGAACATCTTCGAGAAGTTCGCGAGTGATGGTGCGCGCGCCGCCCTTGCCGGAGGGTGCGGGTTTGGCGCTGCGAGCGGCAAGTTCGAGCGTGTTGTAGGCGGAGCGGGCGTCACCATTGGCGAAGGAAGCGATGCGGAAGAGAACGTCGTCGCTGGCTTCGACGTTTTCGTCGCCAAGGCCGCGTTCTTTGTCGGCAATCGCTCGGCGAAGCAGCTCGACAATTTGCGGTGTGGTGAGCGGATCGAGGACGTAGACTTTGGTGCGCGAAAGAAGCGGCGAGATGACTTCGAAGGAGGGATTTTCTGTAGTGGCGCCGATGAAGGTGATGTGGCCGGCTTCGACGTAGGGAAGAAAAGCGTCCTGCTGAGCTTTGTTGAAGCGATGGACTTCGTCGACAAAGACAATGGTGCGTTGGCCGGCGTGCGATTTGTGTTCAGAGGCGGCCATCACTTCCTTGATTTCCCTGATGCCGGCAAGGACGGCGCTGAAGGCGACGAATTCGGAACGCGTTAGGCGCGCGATCATGCGCGCGAGCGTGGTCTTGCCGCAGCCAGGAGGACCCCACAGCAGCATTGACGTGATTTCGTCGTTTTCGATTTGCTGGCGCAGTGGTTTGCCGGGGCCGAGGAGTTTTTCCTGGCCGATGAATTCATCGAGCGTGCGGGGGCGCATGCGCTCGGCGAGCGGCTGATGCGCGGCGTCTTCCGTCACTGGCTGTGGCAGCTTGGAAAAAAGACTCATGTGCGATACGAGTTTAGCATCGAAGACGGGCACGGCGTGCCGTGCCCCTACGGGCGGGGATGGCGCTGGCGGGCGGCTTCGTAAAAAAGAACTGCGGCGGCTGCTGCGGCGTTGAGGGATTCGACGCCGCTGGCCATTGGGATGCGAATGCGTGCGTCGGCGCTGCGCTCGACTTCTTCGGGCAGGCCTGCGCCCTCGTTGCCAACAAGCAACGCGACGGGTTCGCACCAATCGACTTCCCAAGGCGAGAGGATGCGAGACTCGCCGTCGTGAGGTTCGTGGACGCTGGATGCGAGAGTGCGAACGTTCGCGATTTTGAGTTGTGTGAGAAGTATCGGCAGCGACATCCCGGGAAGAATCGGCAGATGCAGAGCGGCGCCGGCGGAGGCACGCAGAGCTTTTGGAGAAAAGGGGCTGGCGGTGCCGGATTGGCCGGAAGCGGCGGTGACCGCGCCCGTTGCGCCAAAGGCCGCCGCGGTGCGCAAGATGGCGCCGACGTTGCCGGGATCTTGCACTCCGGCGAGGACCACGAGAAGCGGCGCGCAGGCAGAGGCGGGGGCGCGGAGCAATTCGTCGAGCGTGGATGTGCGGGGATGAACGAGTGCGGCAACGCCTTGCGGGTGCTCGGTATCGGCGAGGCCTTCGAAAAGACGATCGGTGGTACGCAAGGTGGGGAAGGCCATCTCTGTCTTGGTGATGAACGGCGCGAGGCGTTCGCGATGGCGCTCGCCGGATTCGCTGAAGAGGACGGCTTCGATGGCGCAACCGGAGCGAAGCGCTTCTTCGACTAGCCGGACGCCTTCGACGCCGGCGGAACCGGACTCGGTGGGCAGGCCGCCGCGGAGGGCGATGCGGAATTCCTTGAGCCAACGATTGTCGCGGCTGGTGAGGATGCCAGGAGCGTTCGAGGGCGCAGCGGTGCGGGCGGGTTTGCCTGGAGTGGCCATTACGGGGAGCGTAGCAAATTTTGGGCGTGGGAGGCTAACCATCGAGATCGGCAAAGGGGCCAGACCAAAAGAGGGCCGGAGCGGCCATCTTCGGGGAGAACCCTCAGCGGCCAGCTTCGGAAGGCTGGCCCTACACGGATTTTGCGGAGGCTGCGAGCGGGGCTTCGTCTTGTGACTCATCTGCGGCGACAAGACGGGCGCGGATGCCCGCGAGCAACTCGAAGGAGCGGAGCCGCGCCGAATGATCATACATGTGCGCGGTGGCGATGATCTCGTCGGGCTGCGTGAGTTCGAGGAAGTTGAGCAAGCGGCGCTGGGCTGTTTCCGGCGAGCCGACGACAGAGCACATCAGCGTCATGCTGGCGGAAGCCTTTTCCGCAGGCGACCAGAAAGAATCGATGTCGTGAATGGGCGGAGGAATCTGTCCCGGCATCCCGCGGCGAAGATTGGTGAACGATTGCTGGACCGACGTGAAGAGGTACTGCGCTTCGGCATCTGTTTCCGCGACGAGGACATTCACGCCGAGCATGGCGTAGGGGCGAGCGAGCTGGCGCGAAGGCTGGAAGCGGGTGCGATAGAGTTCGAGCGCTTGCATCATGTCGGCAGGGGCGAAGTGGGATGCGAAGGCAAAGGGCAGGCCAAGCTTGGCCGCGAGCTGCGCGCTGAAAAGGCTTGAGCCGAGAAGCCAAATGGGCACGCGGAGTCCTGCGCCAGGAACAGCGCGAACTTTCTGGTTTCGTGCTGCCGGCTCGAAATAGGATTGCAGTTCTTCAACGTCTTGCGGAAAATTGTCAGAAGTCGAGGACATGTTTCGGCGCAGAGCGTGCGCGGTGAGCATGTCAGTGCCAGGGGCGCGGCCGAGGCCGAGGTCGATGCGGTCCGGATAGAGGGAAGCAAGCGTCCCGAATTGCTCCGCGATAACCAGCGGAGCATGATTTGGCAGCATGATGCCGCCAGAGCCGACGCGAATTGTTTTCGTGCCGCCAGCGACGTAACCAATCACTACGGACGTGGCGGCGCTGGCGATGCCGGGCATGCCGTGATGCTCGGCCAGCCAGAAGCGGTGGTAGCCCCAGGCTTCCGCGTGTTGCGCGAGGTCGAGTGAGTTGCGCAGGGCGACGGGGGCGGTTGCGCCTTGTGGAATCGGCGACAGGTCGAGGATAGAGAAGGGAATCACGACCATTGGATGCCGGGGTAGGTGGCGAAGTTGCGGCGGACGAATTCCCGAGTTAGGCGGCTGGAAAGGCTCTGGCACCAGTGGTTTGCGAGGTGTCAAAATATGGGCGGGCATTGCAAGGGGGCAAGGGGTATGGTAGCGTCGCAAAACTGAATCGAAACGCGGGCGAAGTGCCAAAGTAGGACTAAATGGCTTCGCCAAGGGCCAAAAAATTGCCGGCAGAACTATTGCGCGTGAATGCGCAAAACCCGGAAGCAGAAGTGCTGCGCTACGCCTCCGACTTTCTTGCGCGCGGAAGTGTCGTCGCGATCCCTACCGATACGTTTTACGGGCTGGCTGCAGACCCGTTCAATCTTTCCGCGGTCGATGAAATTTACAAAATCAAGGGGCGGCCAGAGACGCGGGCTTTGCCGATTTTGGTGCGTTCGCTGGAGCAGGCCATGCAACTGGCCCGCGAGGTGCCGCAGAATTTTTTGAAATTGGCGCAAGAATTTTGGCCGGGAGCGTTGACGCTGGTCGTGGACGCGGCGAACCGTTTGCCTCTGAAAGTGACGGCGAACACGGGGAAAGTGGCGCTGCGCTGGCCAAAGAGCGACGTGGCGCGGAGGCTGATCGAAGAGTTTGATGGACCGATCACGGGAACCAGCGCGAACATTTCAGGATTTCCATCGTGCTCGAGCGCGGAGCAGGTGATGAAACAGCTCGGCGCGCGAGTCCCGCTGGTGCTGGATAGCGGAGAAACCGGCGGGACGATTGGGTCGACGATTGTCGATGTGCATGGCGGGGCGTGGAAGATTATTCGCGAGGGCGCGATTCCCGTGGCGGAGATTCGGAAGGCGTTGAAGTAGCCTCCGCGATTCTTTGGATTGAGCAATGAATTTAGAGCCGTTCCCCCTTGACGAGCGGGCCGCGAAACTGAAAAAGGGCATCGGTTTCTCTTGGCTCTCGCTGATTATCCTGCCGTTAGGGGGATTTCTCGGTGCGTTGGGAATCTGCGCCGGTCCCCGCAACGAGAGTGGAGCTTTCCTATTGCTGGCCGTTGGAGTCGCTGGCATCGCGGTCGCGCTTTATGGTGGTTATCAGGTTGTTCGCTATATCCGTTCCGGAGACTGGCCTGCGAGGCTGATCGGAGTCCTGTCTCTCGCCGCGGGCCTCGCCGGCGCTACTCGGGTGGTTGTTCGCATTCGAGGCTCAAGATGCCTTGAAGTACTACCTAGGCTCTCGGCAATGAACCTCAGGGAAGTTTGGTTAAGAATTCGTAATCGCCGGGGGGAGAGTTGTAGATCGCCGAGGGAACGGCGATGGACGGAGACGACGTCGGTGAACCACATCGGCAAGTAGGGTAGATCGACCGCAAGAAGTTTTTGGACTTCGCTGCAGAGAGCCTCCCTTTTTTCGCGATCCATTTCGGTGCGAATTTGATCGACTAGCGCGTCGATGCGGGGATTGCTGTAGTGTCCGCGGTTGGCGCCGTCAGGAGGAAAGCGCTTCGAGGAAAAAACAAATTCAAAGACATCGGGATCGTTTGTGTTCCGATGGCCGCAGCCTGCCAAAACGAAAAGAAGCAGAAAGGATTGAACGCAGAGAGCACAGAGCCGGCGCAGAGTTCGCGGAGAGTGCGAGGCGCTAGAGCATTTCCATTAATAATGTAGCTTGACAAAAGGGAAGGTAGGGGGCAGAGTATGTTCCTGCGAGCCATACCTGTTCCGATGCGCAAGCGCATTCTGCAACTCTATGAGCAGGGCAAGAGCACTCGAGAGCTCTCGGAATTCTTGGGGTTTTGCGTGGCGGCGGTACGCCGGGTGCGCCAGCGGTTCCGGCAGCGCGGCACGCTCGAGCCCCAGACGCATTTGTGTGGACGCAAAACATTGCTTACGGAAGAGCGCAAGGAACGACTGCGCAAGCTGCTGTCCCAGCAGCCTGACGCCACCCTGACGGAGTTGGGCGCTCGCCTGGATCGTCCCTTTCCGACTTCCACGATCGATTTGTGGCTGCGGCAACTGGGTTGGGGATATAAAAAAAACTCTGTTGGCCGCCGAACAAAACCGGCCGGACGTGGCCGAAAAAAGGGCTCGATGGCATGAACATCTGGCTGCGGAGCCGGTATGTCGGCTGGTTTTTGTGGATGAAAGCGGGGCCCATACGAAAATGACACGCTGGCGCGGCCGGGCCCTGGCGGGAGGAAGACTGCTGGCGCGCATCCCGCACGGACACTATCAGACCAGCACGCTGATCTCCGGCATGCGCCTGCAGGGTCCTTGCGCCCCTTGGCTGTTTGAGGGTCCCATGAACGGCGAGATGTTTTTGGCCTGGGTCCGGCAAGGGCTAGCCCCCACCCTGCAAAAGGGGGACCTGGTGATCATGGACAATTTGGCGACTCACAAAATCGCGGGAATCCGCGAGGCCATCGAAGCCGCCGGCGCGCGGCTGCTCTACCTGCCGCCCTATTCCCCGGACTGCAACCCCATCGAAAACATGTGGAGCAAGATCAAGCAAATCCTGCGCGGGCAAGATCCTCGCACGGAGAGCGCCTTGCTCCTGGCCGCGAAAATGGCCTTCCAAGCCATTTCCAGCGCCGATTGCCAAGGCTATTTTTTAGCGCTAAATACGCTATATAATTTATGGAATTGCTCTAGCGCGGCGGGGCATAGGAGATTTTACCGAGAATGGCGGGGGCGTGCGCGCCGGTGGCGGAGGGAAGGTTTCCAGGGCGGCGATGGAAAGTCTCATAGGCGAGGAGGGCGAAGGCAAAGGCTTCTTTCGCGTGTTCCGGGATGCCTAACTGCGAAGACGGAAGCATCTCGATGGCGGTGAGAGCGGCGGAGAGTTGCGCGACGAGAAGAGGATTGCGTGCGCCGCCACCGGAAATGATGAGCTGATGAATTTTTGTTCTGGGGAGGACGAAGCGATTGAGCGCGTCGATGACAGAGAGCGCGGTGAAGATTGTAGCGGCGCGGATGAGATCGGCGGGCTTGGCGCGATATTTCCTACCGAGGGCGAGGACTTCTTTCAGGTACGCATGGCCGTAATATTCGCGCCCCGTGGATTTGGGCGGAGCTAGCTTTAAATAGGGGTCGCGCATCAGTTCGTCGAGAAGCGCGGGGATGGCGCGGCCAGTTTGCGCGATGTGGGCGCCTATGTCGAAGCGCTGACGGCCGTGAGTGAAATGCGCGACGAGCGCGTCGATCAGCATGTTGGCGGGGCCAGTATCGAACGCGAGGACTTGTGCTGGCTTTGCGGCGGCGGGGATGACGGTGACGTTCGCGATGCCGCCAAGATTCAGCGAGACGCGGGCGAGCTTTTCGTGGCGATAGAGAAGATAGTCGGCATACGGGACGAGCGGGGCGCCCTGGCCGCCGAGAGCAATGTCGGCGGGACGAAAATCGCCCACGGTGGAGATGTCGGTGCGAACGGCGATGACGGACGGTTCGCCGATTTGCAGGGTCGAAGCCGTGGCGCTGCCAAAATACGGCGCGGGCGAGCCTTGATGAAAGATGGTTTGGCCGTGGCTGCCGATGAGCGCGATTCGTTTTGGTGAAACGCGGAATTTCTGGCACGCGGCGAGTGCGGCTTCGGCGAAAATCTCGCCAAGACGAAAATTCAACTGGCTGAGTTCGCCTGCGGTGATGGGATTTTGTTCTGCAACGCGGAGAATCTCCTTGCGGATCGCCGGAGGTAATTTGCTCGAAGTGTGGGCGCGCAGCTTTGCGTCGAGATGCGGCGGCTCGCCGGAAATACGCGCGAGTGCAACGTCGATGCCGTCGGCGGAAGTGCCGGACATGAGACCGAGGACGAGCATGGGGCGTTGCTTCATTGGCCTGACTAACGTTTTAACACAGAGGACGCAGAGGCCGCAGAGAAGAACAATGTCATGTGATTTGTTTCTTTAGCTCGGCGAGAAGATTCAGTGCGTCGATGGGCTTGAGCTGGTCGAGGTCGGCGCCGCGGAGTTTGTCGAGGACGGCGCGGTCGAGCGCGGTGAAGAGGACTTCCTGGTGGCCGTTGCGGCGGTGCGGGGAATTGGCCGCAACGCCCGTCGACGCGGCGGCTGCGCCGTCGGCCGTTCTTCCTGATGGATCCTCCAGCGCGCCGGGGGAAAGCGTTTCGCTGAGTTCGTGCTCGCTCTGCTCGTGTTTTTTCAGAACTTCGCGGGCTCGCTCGATGACGCTGCGCGGCAACCCCGCGAGACGAGCGACTTCGATGCCATAGCTCTTATCGGCGCTACCGGGCTCGACGCGGCGCAAGAAAATAATTTCGCTGGGCGTCTCTTTGACCGAAACATGAACGTTTTGCACGCCGCTCAGAAGATCAGCCAGTTCGGTCAGTTCGTGATAGTGCGTAGCGAAGAGCGTGCGGGCGCGCGTGTGTTTATGCAAGTGCTCGACGACGGCCCAGGCGATCGAGAGACCGTCAAACGTCGCGGTTCCCCGGCCGACTTCATCGAGGAGCACCAGGCTCGAGGGCGTGGCGTGATGCAGAATGGCGGCGACTTCGCTCATCTCGACGAGAAACGTCGAGCGCCCGCGCGCGAGGTTATCGCTCGCGCCGATGCGCGTGAAGATGCGGTCGGTAATGGGCAGCTTGGCTTGGCGTGCTGGAACGAACGAGCCCATTTGGGCCATCAGCACGATCAATGCGCCTTGTCGAAGATAGGTGGACTTGCCGCCCATGTTTGGTCCGGTGATGAGCAGCAACTGCTGTCGAGCAGGATCGAAGCAGAGATCGTTCGGAACGAAGCGCTCACCGCGTTGGCGCAAAAGCTCTTCGAGGACCGGATGCCGTCCTCCGACGATAAGTAATTCGCCGGACGAATTAAATTCCGGCCGCGTATAGCCGCGGTCGGCGGCCAATTTCGCCAAAGAAGTCAATACGTCGAGCTGCGCGACGGCAGCGGCGGTGCGGCGCAGGCGCGCTGCCTGCGCGGCGATGCTGACCCGAACCTCGATAAATAGCTGGCGCTCGATTTCGAGGATGCGCTCGTCCGCTGCCAGAATTTTGCGCTCGTACTCTTTCAATTCGGGAGAAGTGAAGCGCTCCGCGTTGACCAGTGTCTGCTTGCGCTCGTAATCGGCCGGCGCCAAATGAAGATTCGGCTTCGAAATCTCCATGTAATAACCGAAGATGGAGTTGAAGCGAATTTTCAGCGAGGCGATGCCGGTACGCTTTCGTTCGCGCTCTTCCATCGCGGCGATAATCTGCTTGCTGTGCTGGCTGAGGTTGCGTAGTTCGTCGAGCTCGCCATCGTAACCGCTGCGAATCATTCCTGGATCGGTGGCTAACGCGGGGGGCTCATCGGCGATGGCGCGTTCGAGGCGCTCGCGCACGTCCGTTAGTTCGTCAATCTCGCCATGCAATTGCCGCAAAAGCACGCTGCCGCCGACCGGAGGTGGCGTCACAAAATTTCTCAGCACGGGGAGCTGAGCCAGCGATTTGCGGAGCGCCACAAGCTCGCGCGGAGACGCCAGTCCAAGTGTGATTCGGCTCGTCAACCGCTCGAGGTCCTGAATGCCACGCAACTCTTTGCGAATCTCGCCCCGAACCACGGTTTGCTGTACGAGATGCGCGACGGCCTCCAGTCTTTGTTCGATAGCGTCGCGATCCAGCAGCGGCCGAAGAATCCACGATCGCAACAGACGCGCTCCCATGCCTGTGACGGTCACATCAAGAGCGGCGACAAGCGTCACAGGTCCGCTGCGCGAAGATTCTTCCGTGAAGATGGGCGTAAGAAGTTCGAGGTTGCGCACGGAGACGGGGTCGAGCACCATCGTGTCGTGCTGCTCGTAAAACCGCACGCGATCCAGATGCTGAAGCGCTTCAACGCTCGTAGGCTGAGCGCTATGAGAATCCGCGATTCCAAAATCGGCGCCGCGAGCCGCATTTTCCCTCAAGTAATGAACAATGGCACCGGCGGCCGCGAGCGCTTGTGGATGCTCGTCAAGCCCCAAACCAGTCAGCTCCACGACGCCAAACTGCTCGCGTAAGATTCGTTCAGCGTAATCGCGCTGGAAAATCCATTCTTCGAGCCGGCTTTCCACGCCTCCCGCACCCTCAAGCAAGGAGGTCTTCGCGGTTTCAAAAAGCTGTTGAGGGCGTGGAAGCAGCGTTTCGCGAGGATGAAGAAGCTGCAGTTCGTCGCGCAGGGCCTCGTCAGCATCGGCTCCTGAAAATTCCGTGGACTGAAACTCGCCGGTCGAAAGGTCCACGAACGCCAAGCCAACAGGAGAACCGGAAGCGTGCTTCGCGACGGCCGCCAAATAATTATTCTCGCGCGCTTCCAGCACCGAAACATCGGTTGCCGTGCCCGGCGTGATCACGCGGACCACTTCGCGCCGCACCAACTTCTTGCCCGGCCCCGGCAATTCCATCTGATCGCAAATCGCGACTTTGAATCCGCCACGAATCAGCCGCGCGATGTATCCATCTGCCGCGTGATAAGGCACACCGCACATCGGAATCGGCTGTCCCTTTTCCCGGTTGCGTGAGGTCAGCGTGATTTGCAGCTCGCGCGAAGCCAATATCGCGTCTTCATAGAAAAGTTCGTAAAAATCGCCGAGGCGGAAGAGCAGCAGCGCGTGCGGATAGCGCGTTTTGATCGCGTGATACTGCTGCATCAGCGGCGAGGTTGGTTCGCTCATTGCTTAGCCATTTGCCGGTTGAACAACGCTTTCAAAAAGGAGTTTAGTTCGCCCTTCATACCCGAATTCCCAGTTCGCTCAAAAGAAATGCGTAATCCAGCGCTATCTCACGCAAATAGTCGTATCGTCCCGACGCGCCGCCGTGCCCCGCGCCCATATTCGTTTTCAAGAGCAGCAGGTTTGTATCCGTCTTCAGCGTGCGCAGCTTGGCCACATATTTCGCCGGCTCCCAATACATGACCTGGCTGTCGTTCAATCCCGTTTTTACGAGCGTCGCGGGGTACGATTTGGCTTCGAGATTCGTGTACGGACAATAGCTCTTCATATAGAAATAATCTTGCGCGATGCGCGGATTGCCCCATTCTTCATATTCGCCGACGGTGAGAGGGAGCGAAGCATCCAGCATGGTGTTCAGCACATCAACGAACGGCACATGGCTGATGACCAGACGAAACAAGTCAGGACGCATGTTGGCCACCGCGCCCATCAACAGACCGCCTGCGCTGCCGCCCTCAATGGCCAGCTTTTGCGCCGCCGTGTAACATTCCGCGATCAAGTGCGCCGCGGCCGCGATGAAATCCGTAAAGGTATTGCGCTTGTGGCGCAGACGCCCCGCATCATGCCACGGCTTTCCAAGTTCGCCGCCGCCGCGCACATGAGCGACCGCATAAATCACCCCGCGATCCAGCAGGCTCACGCGGTTCGAGCTGAAATTCACTGAGACTGAGTGACCGTAGCTCCCATAACCGTAGAGCAGCAGCGGCGCGGACCCGTCGCGCGGCGTGTCCCTTCGCGCGACGAGCGAAATTGGAACCCGCGTGCCGTCCGCGGCCACAGCGTGCAATCGCTCGCTGACATACTGCGCGGCATCATAGCCGCCAAGGACGGGCTGCTCTTTCCGCAACACGCGTTCCCGCGTTCCAACGTCATAATCGAAGACGGATCGCGGCGTTACAAAAGATTCGTACTGAAACCGCACAAACGAAGTATCAAACTCCGGATTAGCTCCAATCGACGCGTTGTAGGCCGGCTCGGCAAACTCGATCTGGTGCGAAGCCGAAAGCGCATCGGTCGCCTCGGTGCTGAGATCCACCACACGCAGGTAGGGCAGCCCACCCTCGCGCTCAAACAGAACAATATGCGACCGAAAGGCATCCGCTCCGGCGAGCATCACGTCCGGCCGATTAGGAATAATTTCCTTCCATTTCGCCCGTTGCGGGTCGGCGACCGGCGCGCACATCAGCCGAAACGTCCGCCCGCCCGAGTTGCTGCGGATAAGAAAGTATCCGCCAGTATCATACGGGTTCGCACCCCGCTCCTCGCGAGTCAGAGGATTCGGGTGGTGATCTACGTAATATTCATGGTCCGCCTCGCGGGGAGCAATTACACGAAACTCGCCATTCGGCTGAAGCGACGGCAGAAAACGCACCTCGCTCGTGGTGTGGCTGGCAATCACCAGTAAAAGAAACGCGCCGCTGCGAGTGCGCTCAATTTCAATGCGAAAGCGCTCGTCGGTCTCTTCATAAATCAATGCATCGGCCCCCGTCGAGCCAACAACGTGGCGATAGAGCCGGTGGGAGCGTTTCGTAGTCGCGTCTTCGACGGTATAAAAAAGCGTCCGGCTATCGGCCGCCCAAACCGCGCTCGTAACGCGCTCCATCGCTTCCGGATAAATCTCCCCACTCCACAAGTTTTTGATGTGCAGCGTATATTGCCGGAATCCGGTGGTGTCGAGCGCATAGGCAAGCAGCAGGTTGTCACTGCTCACGTCATAAGCGCCAAGCCCCAAAAACGAATGCCCCTCGGCCAGCCGATTCAAATCCAAAAGCACTTCGTCCAGCGACCCGCTCGCATCGATGCGGCGGCAATGAATCGGATACTGCTTGCTCTGTTCCGTGCAGGTAAAATATTGGTAGCCACGCAAGCGATAGGGCACGGACAAATCCGTCTGCAGAATGCGTCCAAGCATTTCCTGATAAAGCGCATCCTGAAACTTTTCCGTCGGTTTCAGAACCGCGTCGGTGTACGCGTTTTCCGCTTCTAGATATGCGATGACCTCGGGGTTTTCCTTTTGCCGCAGCCAGGCGTAATGGTCGACCCGGCGGTCATCATGCACAACCGTTTCAACCGGCTCGCGCCGCGCGAGCGGCGGCGACAGCGATGGAGTCCCGGCTCCCACATCCGAAAAAGCCGATGCTGGTGCTTTGGCGTTTGGGTTCATGCGTCGATTGATCGGGTGCGCTCGGCGAGCGGTCGCCCAGTGCAGCGATAGGTTCAGCCGGGTTCACGCCTAACAAAAGCGAAATACGTTCGTCCGCTATACTAGCGGAACTCCTCTGCTGGAGAAAGCCGCAGCGAGCAGTGGCTGGGAGTAACATGGCACAGGAAATCGAAATCAAGCTAAAGGTCAGCGACGTAAACGCCCTCAAGCGCGCATTGAAGCGCTTAGGGGCGCGTCTCGTCGGCAAGGGAACCGGCTGCGTCCACGAACGCAACGTCATCTTCGATACGCCCGATGGCAGTCTTGCCAAGCGCGGACAATTGCTCCGCATCCGGACAGAAACGCCCGAGGCAAAATTCAAAAAGCACAAAGCACTGCCGGCACGGCGCGTGCTGCTCACCTTTAAGCGGCCGCTCGGCGACGGAGCCCCTGGTTCGGTTTCCGTGGGCTCGCAAGAAAACCATCGCCACAAAGTGAGAGAAGAACTTGAACTCGAAGTAGCCGACGCCGCCATCCTCACAAAAATATTTGAAGGTCTCGGGATGCGAGGCTGGTTCCGCTACGAAAAATACCGCACCACGTTTCGCCTGCCGGCCTCCGCGCGATGGGCCACCGGTCTGCTCATCGAGCTGGACGAAACTCCCATCGGAACCTACGTCGAGCTGGAAGGACCTTCCGCCGCCATAGACCAAGCCGCGCGTAAGCTGGGCTTTCCCGCAGACGACTACATCGTAATGAATTATCGCGCCCTCTACGTCGAAGAATGCCGCAAGCGGGGCCTCGAACCACGCGACATGGTCTTTGACTCTCAAAAATAGCCCGCCCACGAAAAAAATTCAAAAAAATCGCTCGCAACCCCATTCTTTTCTTGACACGGAAACGCACTCGGCTTGACACTGCAACTGCGATTCGGGAACGGTATCGAAATTGCTCCCGTTCGTCGTGCCTCGATGCGTGGCACGCATCGACGCCGCGCTTTGCTTTAGGGTGAACTCTCTTCCGATGAGTACGTCCAACGAACTCGAACCTGGCCCTAGTTGCACCGGCAAAGACCGGTCGAGAGGGCTAAGCGTAGGTACGGACGACTGGGCAACGCCGCGCGAGCCGAAAGGTTTTCCGCAGGCGGCAGGGTGCGGAGGGTTCGCGCCTGGCTAACGGTAAGCCTATTTATATCAGGCACTTGCCCGCGGCCGAGGCTATTTTCGGTACGCGGGTTTTTTTTGTTGGCGCCGGGTCCCAGTTTTGAAGTGAGCTCCGGCCCCGTAACACAACAGAACCTGCCCGACGGCAGTAGGGAGGCGAGAGTATGGAAATTTACGCTACGGAACTTATGGGCGCGGAAGCCTATGACGCCCAAGGCAACTTCGTGGGCCGCGTACGCGAATTTTTTATCGAACCCGCGCAAGCCACGAACCGCCTTTCCCATTTTCTGCTCTCGCGCGGCCGTTTTCAGCCGCTTCTCGCTCGTTATGATCAGGTGGCCACCTTCGCTCCAGGGACGATGCGTCTAAGCGTCAGCGAACGGGCATTGCAGCTTTATGAGCCCAACGAGTCGCTGCTTGCGGTGCGCAAGGATTTGCTCGACCAGCAAATTATCGACACGCGCGGCCGAAAAGTCGTTCGTGTCAACGATGTAGACCTGGCCGAGCAGCGCAGCAATGGAAATGTCGAGCTCCGGGTGACGCAAGTGGACGTAGGTTTGCCCGGCGCAGTCCGCAGGCTTCTTCAGGGCGTGGTCTCCCCCGGCATGATTCGCAAGCTGCAAAAGAAGCTCCCTCAAAAAGCCATTCGCTGGGAATTCGTGAATTTGATTGAGTCGGACCCCATGCGCCGCGTCAAACTGCGCATCACTCACGAAAAACTCGAAGACTTGCACCCCGCCGATCTCGCGGAAATCGTGGAAGATCTGTCCGCGGCCGAGCGGCAGGGAATCATCGCCTCACTCGACGAAGAAACCGCTGCCGCCGTTCTCGCTGAACTGGACGAACGCCTCACCACCCAGATCGTCGAGAAAATGGACCCCGAAAAAGCCGCCGACATCCTCGAGGAAATGGCCCCCGACGCCGCCGCCGACCTCCTCGCCGACCTGCCGAGAGAAACGTCCGAGGAGCTGCTCGAAGAGATGCCTGGCCAGGAAGCCGATGAAGTGCGCGAGTTGCTGGCCTTTGATCCCTCGACGGCGGGCGGCATGATGAACACGCAGTTCGTCTTCGTGGGAGAAGGTTCGCACCGGGAAGAAGTGCTCGCATGGGTTCGCAGCCAGGAATTGAACCTCGACCAACTCGACACCATCGTCCTTCTGGATCCCGAGGCGCAATACTCCGGCACGGTTTCGATCGCGCGTTTGCTCCTCGCTGCTCCCGAGCAGACCATGAAGGAACTGCGCAGCGAGCCGCTTTTGAGCATCGGTGGCGATGCGGATGAAAAAGAAGTCTTCGAGCTATTCGACAAATACAATCTGCGGATGCTCACCGTGGTGGATGACGAAAAGCGCCCCATTGGCACGGTCACTGTCGATGACGTGGTTTCACGGCTAGTCCAGAAATAAAGAGGGAATCGGAAGCAGCGAATGAATTGGGAAAGCCTCAAATCGAGTTTTGAAGGCCTGCAAACGCGGAGCGAAGACTTGCAGCACAGGTTTCGCGACCTCCGCCGTAGGCTGACGCTGCTGCTTGCGGTGGTCGGGCCAGGGCTGATCACCTCGAACGTCGACAACGACGCCGGCGGCATCGCGGTGTACTCGCAAGCAGGCGCTCAGTATGGATATGCTCTGCTGTGGGCTTTGATTCCCATGACCATCGCGCTGTACGTAACCGAAGAGATGTGCGCGCGCATGGGCGTCATCACCGGCAAAGGACTCTCCGACTTGATTCGCGAAGAGTTCGGTTTCCGCCCCACGTTTTTTGTGATGATCACCGGCTTCTTCGTGGACTTGGCGAACGTTGTGGCGGAATTTGCAGGCATAGCCGCGTCCATGGAGATGTTTCACGTTTCGCGGTATATCGCCGTTCCCATTGCCGCCATCCTGGTCTGGATTCTGGTGATGCGGGGGACGTACCGCCAGGTCGAAGTGATATTTCTGATTGCGTGCGGTTTCTACGTGACCTACATCATTTCGGCGATCCTGGCAAAACCCAATTGGCTGGTCGCGCTTCACGGCGTCGTTGTCCCGAACCTGAATTTCAATGCGGGTTACTTGCTCACGTTGACCGCGCTGGTCGGCACAACCATTGCGCCGTGGCAGTTCTTCTATTTGCAGGCGGGATTCGTCGAAAAGAAAGTTGGGCCAAGGCAATATCCCCAAGCGCGCGCGGACGTCTTGGTGGGCAGCATCAGCTGCATGGTGATCGTGTTTTTCATCATCGTGGCTACGGCTGCGACATTGTATGTCTCCGGCCAGCGCAACATCACCGATGCGGTTCAGGCGGCCAAAGCATTGATTCCCCTGGCAGGGAAGTGGGCCGGATTCACCTTTGCTTTCGGCCTGTTGAACGCCTCGCTTTTTGCGGCCTCGATTTTGCCTCTCTCGACGGCGCATGTCATTTGCGAAGGCCTGGGATTCGAGGCCGGTATCGACCACAAATTCAAGGACGCGAAAATATTCTATGGCTTGTACACCGTTTTGATTGCCGTGGGTGCGGGCATCATCCTCGTTCCGCACGTTCCTATCTGGAAGATCTTCATTTTTTCGCAAGTAGGGAACGGTATCTGGCTGCCCATCGTGATCATCTTTATCCTGCTCCTCGTGAACCGCAGGGACCTGATGGGTGACCACGTGAATACGCTCACGTTCAACGTTGTCGCGTGGGTGACGGCGATTGCCATGATTATCCTCACGCTCGTGCTGGTCTACACCTCGATCTTCCAAGCCGCGCCGCCAGCGGGCTGACTCCTTCCAGAACAGCGCACCTCTCGCTGATGTACGACAAGGCAACCTGGCATTGCGCGGGTGCCAAATCGTATGTTAACTTTACGGCGTAAAGAAGAAGCCCGCTTGAACACCGTGCCGCTCACTAAATCACACACGACACTGCAAGTTTCCCCCTCCGGCGCTCTCGGCCCCTTGACGCCCGAGGAAGCCCTGCTCTTCGAAAAGCTCGATCTGGAGCGCCTGCCGCGGCATGTGGCCGTCATCATGGATGGCAACGGACGCTGGGCGCAGCAGCGGCACCTGCCGCGCATCGCGGGCCACCGCTCTGGCACCGCAACGGCACGTTCCACCATCGAGACCTGCGCGCGGCTCAAAATCGAGGCGCTCACCCTCTACGCGTTTTCAGTGGAAAATTGGCGGCGTCCGAAAACGGAAATCGACTTCCTAATGCAATTGTTGCGCGAGTATCTGCGCCGCGAAATGCCGCTTCTGCAAAAGAACAATGTCCGCATGCGGTTTTTGGGCCGCACGGACGAACTTCCCAAAGGCGTGCAGGACGACGTCCGCGACGCCATCGACCGAACGGCCGGCAACCAGGGCATGGTCCTCTGCGTGGCGCTGAACTACGGCGGCCGTGCCGAGATCGTGGATGCCATGAACGCAATCCTCGCCGAGCGCAACGGCCACTCCAGCCACGACCCCATTACGGAAGAAACGCTCGCGCGCCATATGTACACGAGCGGATTGCCGGATCCCGATCTGCTGATTCGCACCAGCGGCGAGATGCGCGTCAGCAATTTCCTGCTCTGGCAAATCGCCTACGCGGAAATCTTCGTGACGGAAACGCTGTGGCCGGATTTCAACCGCGCGCGGCTTCTCGAAGCCCTCGTGGAATTTCAAAAACGCGAGCGCCGTTACGGCGGCATCCGCGAAGGCCAGCCCGAGACCGAAAAACCCGCTCGCGTCGTTGGCGAATGACCGTAAGGTCTGCCATCTAAGGCGAACCGTGCTTTCCAGTGGGTTCCTCCCTCTGCACCTTACCGCTCCTCCAGTAGGTCCATCCTCCTACAGCTGAACTCCCCTGCTTTTTCATCCAGTTTTTTCCTGCTCCCTCGTGATTTATTCCCCATGATGTGGTGAGATGGAGCGCGCCTTTTGTTGGGAGATTCCTATTCAATGACTTGGAAGCGTGTCGCGACAGCCGCCGTTCTAATCCCGTGTGTGGTCGGCATAGTGTTGTGGGGTTCGACCGCAATCTTCTCCATTGCTACAGCGCTCGTCATTTTGCTTGCCCTCTTTGAATTTTTTGCTCTCGGCGACGCTATCGGCCACCGCGCCTATCGGTTCTGGACGGCGACGTGTGCCTTGGGACTTGTTTACGTCCAATGGTTGGGAACCATCCCGACATACAGTCTTGATGGCTTCTCAACCTGGGAGTCACGATACCGAAACCTGTGGAGCTTCATGGGTGGCCCCCCGCAGATCCCAGATGTGTTTTTTCTTTTCGTACTTGGCGTTACTCTACTGACTCTATGGACAAGGCGGCCGCTAGTTGAGACCCTGCCCGCCGCCGGAATCAGTGCCAGCGGGTTGCTCCTTGTGGCTTTCCCACTGTCCTTCGCGGTCCGATTCCCTGGACGAGAGCTCATGGGTCGTTTGTTGCTTCTCTTCGCGCTCGTCATTACGTGGGCGGGAGACAGTGCAGCGTATTTCGTGGGTCGTTGGCTTGGGAAGCATCCGTTCGCCCCGCATGTTAGTCCCAAGAAAACCTGGGAGGGGGCGGCCGCGAGCCTTATAGCGGCATTGCTTGTCGCAGCTGCATTCCCCCGATTCGCCGAGGTCGTGTTCGAGAAATGGCTGGCGGCGCCAATTCTTCTTCCTTCTTTGCTCGGCATGGCCGCAGTCGGCAACATCGCCGGCCAAGCCGGCGATCTTCTCGAATCCGCCTACAAACGTAGCGCGGGAGTGAAAGATTCCGGCTCGCTTCTGCCCGGCCATGGCGGTGTACTGGACCGTATCGACGCCCTCATTCTGGCAATCCCCGTTGTCTGGTACTATTGGATTTGGATTTACCATCCCAGCCGGTAGGTCCACAGGTCCTTCCATTCTTGGAGCGTGAGACAGACGAGAACTTCTGGCTCACCAGTTCGGCGGCGAGCGACAGACGAAAAATCTGTCCCACCAGTTTGGGTTAAGCGGAGAAAAGTTTCGTCCTTGAAGCAGCTATCCATCTTAGGTTCAACAGGTTCAATCGGGCGGCAGTGTCTTTCCGTAGTGGAAGCGCTGCCTGATCGTTTTTCTATCTCCGCGCTTGCCGCAGGCGGCAACCTGGAAGAACTAAGCAGCCAAATTGCTCGCCACAAACCCGAATTGGTTTCGGTAGGTGACGAAATAAAAGCCGATGAGCTAGCTTCGATGCTTCGCGTTAGAGGAGTTTCACCACTCCCCGCGATTCATCACGGCCGGGAAGGTATGTTGGCAGTCGGAACCCATCCCAATGTGGACATCGTCGTTTCCGCGGCAGTCGGCGTCGTTGGCCTGGAAGCCACCTACGAAGCCGTCAAGCTTGGCAAGACCGTCGCGCTCTCAAACAAAGAAGTTCTCGTAGCTGCGGGCGAACTGGTGATGGCCGCCGCCAAAAAAGCCGGTCGCGAACTCCTCCCCGTCGATAGCGAACACAACGCTGTCAACCAATGTCTCCGCGGCGGCACGCACGGCGAAGTAAAACGTATAGTCCTGACCGCCAGCGGCGGTCCTTTTCGCAAAACTCCGCTTGCCGAACTCGAGCACGTGTCTCCCGAGCAAGCCCTGGCGCATCCAAATTGGAAGATGGGCAACCGCATCACCATTGACTCCGCCACCATGATGAACAAGGGCTTCGAAGTCATCGAAGCCCGCTGGCTCTTCGGCATGCGCCCAGACCAGATCGACGTCGTCATTCATCCGCAATCCACGGTTCACTCCATGGTCGAATATGTCGATGGTTCAATTTTGGCGCAACTCGGCCCAACCGACATGCGCATGCCCATCCAATATGCGTTAACCTATCCGGAGCGAGTCGCGTCTAATCAGGTAGCCCTGGATTGGCGCAAGCTCCGGCGGTTGGATTTCCAGAAAGTTTCCACCCGGCGTTTCCCCTGCCTTCGTTTGGCCCGCGAGGCCATGAAGAAGGGCGGGGCCATGCCGTGCGCGCTCAACGCCGCCGATGAAGTCGCCGTAGCCGCGTTTCTCGATCGGCGCCTTCCGTTCTGCGGCATCGCGGAAGTGATCGAACGCGTCCTGGCTCGTACGCCGCGCGTCCGCTTTGAAAAAATGGACGACGTGCTGGCCGCCGATGCCGAAGCGCGTCGTACGGCGAACGAAGAAGTGGCCCGTTTCTCGGCCAAAGCAGTAGCGGTTTCATAAGCGTCATAAGAAGGGAAAGACGGAGACATGGCAGCTGTTTACCTTATCGTTGGCGTCGTTCTCGTGCTCGGCGTAATGGTCCTTATCCACGAGTGGGGACATTTCATCGTGGCGCGCATGTGTGGCGTCCGCGTCGACGTTTTTTCCATCGGCTTCGGCCCGCGCCTCTTCGGTTGGAAGAAAGGCCCAACGGACTATCGCGTGAGCGCGCTGCCTCTCGGCGGCTACGTCCGCATGGCTGGCCAAGATCTTTCCGAAATCGATTCGAGCGATAAGCCGCCCACCGGCGCGCCCGACGAGCTGATGAGCAAATCGCGCTGGAAGCGCGCGCTAATTTCCTTCGCCGGCCCCGCTGTGAACCTGATTTTTCCGATCTTCATGCTTACCGGCCTCTTTGCGATCGCGGGAGTGCCGTATTCCGCGTATTTGAATGCGCCAGTGCGGGTAACGGGTCTTCCTCCGGAATCCGGTGGACAACAAAATCCGCTTAAAGTGGGCGACACTGTCCTCTCCATCAGCGGCATTCCCACGCCCAGTTGGGAACAGGCTCTCATCGCGCTGAAACAAGCTGCGCCCCCGGCGATGCTCAAGTTGGAAGTGGAAGATGCCGGCACGCGCAAAACGATTGAGGTCCCTGCAAAAAATTTATCGGACACCAGCCAAATCCTCGGCTATGCCCCCATCCGCCCGATCATCGATCAAGTTGCTCCAGCGACGCCGGCGGATCGCGCCGGACTGCGCGAGGGCGACATCATTACGGCAGTCAACGGCAAGAAAATCGAATATTGGGAACAGTTCATGCAGGCTACCCAGTCTTCAAATGGCCAGCCCATGACGCTGGACGTGAACCGCAAAGGCCAATCTGTCCAACTGGTTGTGACGCCAAAGAAAGGCGCCGCGGACGACGACACAAATGTCTATCAAATTGGCGTGGCCCGCCGCGACGAAGTCGCCTACAAGCACGTATCCTTTGGGGAGAGCGTGAAGTTTGCCAGCTCTGAGACCTACGACACCATTGGACGAACGGTCGACGTGGTCGGCAAACTCTTCAGCGGCCGCGTTTCCATCAAGCAGCTCCAGGGACCTGTGGGCATTTCCCACATGGCCGGCCAAGCCGTGCGCCGCGGCCCGCTCGACGTCATCTCCCTAATGGTGCTTATTAGCATCAACCTCGGCATCCTCAATCTCTTGCCCATTCCCATTCTCGACGGCGGCAATATCCTTCTGCTCGCCATCGAAGGCATCATGCGCCGCGACCTCAGCCTCAGTTTCAAGGAGCGCTTCGTCCAAGTCGGACTCGTCTTCCTCTTGGTCATCTTCGCCATCGTTATGTACAATGACATCCTGCGGCGGATTTCCAGCCATTCCTAGCCGCCCTTCGCCGCGCTTCAGGAGGCCGCCCGATGTCTGCATCGCCGAGCCACCGCGTTTCCACAGGCGAGCGCCTCAATACCGCCGAAACCACCGGTAAACTCCAGCAAGCCATCCGTGAACGCAAAATTCGCCTCACCCGCCAGCGCCGCGTCATCCTCGAAGTCATGGACGCCGCCGAGCAGCACCTCGACGTCGACCAAATCCTCGATCGCGCCCAGAAAATCGACCCCGGCGTCCACCTCGTCACCGTCTACCGCACCATCGACCTCCTCAAAAAAGAAGGTCTCATCGACGAGCTCGACCTTCTCCACCTCCGCGGCGACCGCCACTATTACGAAAGCCACGGCCCACGCGACCACATCCACGTCGCCTGCCTCCGCTGCGGCAAAGTCCGCGAATTCGAAAGCCGCCTCTACGAGCAGCTCAAACAGCAAATCGCCCGCGACTTCAAAATGAAAGTCACCGTCTCCCGCACCGAAGTCGGCGGCTACTGCGAAGACTGCCTCGCCAAAATGCCCTCGTAGTTCGCCGCAACCTGGTACGCGAGAAAGCCAATAATGGGCTAAACTTTACGACGGAGGGTTAACGCGATGTCGTCGAGCGTGATCATTCGCAATTCCGGAATTCTCAGCGGAGAGCCCGTTTTTCGCGGAATTCGGGTGCCCTTCAAGTGTCTCACCGACTACCTCGAGCGCGAGCGCAGCCTCTCGGAATTCCTCGAAGATTTTCCGGGCGTGACCCGTGAGGACGCCATCGCCGCCCTCGAAGAGGCCAGGATCAGTCTCGCGGCAGCGTTGAAACGAGGTTGTTGCTCGACGAGTGTCTGCCTCGCAAGATGAAGTTTCTCCTCTCAGGCGGTGGCCACCAATGCGAAACAGTGCGCGAAGCTGGCTTCGGAGGCAAAGAAAATGGTGAGCTGCTTTCGCTTGCAGAAGGAAACTTTGACGTCTTGATCACCGTGGACAAGAATCTCAGGTATCAGCAAAACATCACAAATCGCAGAATCGCTATTTTGGTCCTGCACGCTGCCTCCCACGACATCGATGATATTCGGCCGCATTTGCCGGAAGTCCTCGCTGGACTCCGATCGATTGAGCCAGGACAGGTCGTCGAAGTTGGCCTGGCCCGTTAACGGAAATATGGGGAAATATGGGGACAGACGGGAAGTTTCCTCGTGTTTCTGTTCGCACGAATCAAGAATTGCAAGAAACGTTCCGCCTGTCCATGCATGACGATCATCAAAACTTCAACTTCTTATTTCGCCTGCGCTAGCTCCGCAACAACTTCGGCAAATTTATCGAGTATCTCAACCCAGCCCTCGAGTTGCCCGCTGTTTTTCGCGTGCTCCATGGTTTCATTTCCAATCAAGGTGACTTTCGTCTGGCCGCTTCCAAAATCCTCAAAAATAACCACGTCGTTCGCACCCTCTATGGCTTCATGTTCTATTCCAAGCTGCGCAGGATCAACCTTGTTTCCCTTCGAGTCGGAAAAGTACATGGAATAAACGATCTTCTCGTGCAGAACAATCTCGTGGTAATCCGCACCATTCCAGAACTCCTGCCCGACAGCCATCTTTGCCAGCGACTTCGGCCGTCAGGGACGGCCATCCTCGTAGGTTACCGTGTCTGGGTTCCAACGGTACTCACCCGCAGCGGCCTTCGCCTGATCGGAGTCGGAAAATTCTCGACCCGCCAATAGAGCGGACCTTTCGGCAGTTGCTTGACCTTCATCTCAGCAACGGGCTTGACCACGTATTGCACATCCGCCACAGAGTCGATGGCGATAGCAATAGCCCCATGATACAGATGACGCAGGTATCGCAAGGCGGAGGCCGGCAAATGGGAGCGGATTCATCTCCTCCTCCTGACGCTGTCTCGGCTGCCGTGTTCATGTCAGAGACCGAACCTTGCGTCCTTAAGGGCCTCTCAATTTTGGCTTAGCGTTCCCTCCATTTTTCCTTTGTTTGGCCTGTGCTAGGCTCACTGCAGGGACGCCACGCGACGAGCGGGATAAAATCTCGCGCTATCTGTTCGAGGAATGTGCGCTCGACACGGATCTCCGCGAGCTACGGCGGAGAACAAGCCTTGTGGCCATCGAGCCCCAGGTCTTGGATTTTCTCGTTCTCTTGATCCAGCACCGTGACCGTGTCGTCAGCAAGGACGACCTCCTAGCGTCGGTCTGGCACGGTCGCGCTATTTCCAAGTCGACATTGTTCAATCGGATCAACGCGGCCAGGAACGCAATCGGCGACACCGGCGAGCGGCAAAGGCTGATCAAGACACTACCGCGCGGGCCTGCGGTTTGTCGGCGCCGTTCAAGAGGAGGAGCGCAGTCTTGCCGAGGCCGATCCACACAAACCTTCGCTCGGAATTGCCGACAAGCCGTCGATCGCGGTTCTGCCCTTCTTGAACCTCAGCGGCGATCCGGAACAAGATTATTTCATCGACGGCGTTGTCGAGGACATTATCACGGCCTTGTCGCGCAACCGCGCCTTTTTGTCATCGCCCGCAACTCGTCGTTCACTTACAAGGGAAAATCCGTCGATACCAAGCAAGTCGCTCGCGAACTCGGTGTCCGCTATGTATTGGAAGGCAGCGTACGGAAGTGGGCAACCGTGTGCGTGTAACCGGACAGTTCGTCGAAGCCGAGTGGGCCGCCATTTGTGGGCTGATCGGTTTGATGGTGACTTGGCCGACATCTTCGATCTGCAAGATCAGCTCGTTACAAGTGTCGTCGGGGCGATAGCGCCGCAACTTGAGAAAGCGGAAATCGACCGGGCCAAGCTGGATATGACCGGAAATCTGGCGGCTTACGATTTCTACTTTCGCGGACTGGCCAGTTGGAATCGATGGACGAACGAGGAAAACGCCAAAGCGCTGCAGCTCTTCAACGCGGCAATAGCCAAGGATCGCGACTTTTCGACCCCCTACGGGCTAGCTGCTTCGTGTCACCATTTCGCCAAGGCGAATGGCTGGGCCTCAAGCTTTGACGAAGAGGAAATCTCTCGGTTAGTCAAGCGCCGCCGATATCGGCACGGATGACGCGGTTGCGCTGTGTTGGGCGGGACATGTGCATGCCTACTTCTTTCGCGACCTTGACCGCGCATTGCTGCTCATCGATCGCGCGCTGGAACTGGATGAGAACCTGGCCGTCGCCTGGCAGCGCAGCGGCTGGGTCCGCGGCTACGCTGGCGATCCCGATGGGGCGATTGAAAGCTTAAACAAGGCGATTCGCCTCAATCCGCTCGACCCTCGTGTTTTCCTTACTCAAAGCGCGATGGCTTTCGCCCATTTCATCGCCGAACGCGACAAGGAAGCCGCGCGCTGGGCCGCGATGGCGCTGCGTGTCAAGCCGAATTGGCTGCCGGCCCTTCGGATGACAATTGCGTCCAACGCCATGCAAGACCAAGCCGAAGAGACGAAGCGGGCGCTTAACGCATATCTCGGAATTGATCCGAAGGTCACCATCAGCAAGTTATGCGAATATTACCCATTCCGCCGAGAAGCCGACCGACAGCGATTGATTGACGGAATGCGCAAGGCAGGCGTACCGAACGATGATGCGAAATGGATCTTCCAAAATTTCATTCAGTCGGCACGTCAGTGCTGACCGAATTCGCCTGCGTAACAGGCTTGGTCGCTCCGCTGGGCCGAGTGACAAAACTAACAGTGCGTTTCGGTAGCGTTGACCCATATGTATGGTCCGGCCGTGCGTTGCAAGAGTTTTCGTCGAGCTAAAGCGGATTCCGGTCATATTGAAGCATAGCCTGCATGCCTGAAATAATTGGCACATTCTTGCGGACTGAGCAGTGGGATGAACGAGCGAATTGCTCGATTGAGGCCTGGGACGGTTCGCGCCGCAACCTTGCGCAGGAATGTCTTGAATTTGCTGTAAGGCATTTCGATTGGATTGAGATCGGGCGAGTATTTCGGCAAGTAGCGAAGGGACGCTCCTGCTTTTTCGATCGCCTCCCGGATGCCGGCCCCAGATGGACCCGGCAGTTGTCCATCACAACTATATCATTGCGCTTGAGCGTGGGAACCAAGCACTGCACGACATAAGCGAGGAACATCTCGCCGGTCATGGCTCCCTCGAGTACCATCGGTGCGGTCATTTTATTGTGGCGCAAGGCGGCCACAAAGGTGATTGTCTCCCATGTTCCGAGCGGAACGCTGCCGACCACTCGCTCGCCACGTGGCGCCCGCCCGTTGAGCCGCACCAGGTTCGTGCTGACTGCCGTCTCGTCGATAAACAACAGCCGGGCGGGATCAAACATGCCTTGCTCTCGCATCCAACGTCGGCGCGCTTGCGCGACATCTGCTCGCTGTCGCTCGGCCGCCTGCAGGCTTTTTTTTAAGGGTGATGTTGTGCCGATCGAAAAACCGCCAAAGCGAGCTGCGGCTGGTTTTGATCCGTCGCTTGCGCAGTTCGGCAACCGTCTCGACCAGGGTTAGGTCCGGCCGTTCGGCAACCACAGCCAGGATCTCGGTGGCGAACTCTTCCAGAAAAGAGATGCTTCCGCCGCGCGGCTTCGGCGCGGCGCTCCTGCGCTCGCGCCAGCGCTGCAGCCACTTTACCGCCGAGCTCACACTCACCTCAAAACATTCGGCCGCCTCGCGTCGCGACGCCCCTGCCTCCACAGCTTCGATAACGCGTTCCCGCAGGTCACCAGAATAGGCCTTCGGCATCGCCAGCCCCCGTGAGAGAGAATCAATGCACACAAACTCGCTCATCTTTAGCCTCTTGGGAATCCTACCAATTCAAATCGAATGGGAACCGCTATAGTGGTGGGCGGTCTTGCATCAATGTATCCGGCCTTTGGTTGGAGCGGTTACTCCTGGCCACCATGGATATCAGCGCGCGTGCGATCTCATTATGCGACAGGCCTCGACCGGGCCAGTTGGGTCACCAGTGTTCGCATGCGCCGGGAAGACCGTACCTCCATCTCGTCTTATCCTCTCGCAGACCTCGGCAGGTAATTAAGTCGTATCGATCTGGCTACGTCATCGCGGGCTCCGCCTTGTGTGCCGGCGTCGAATGAGGATCAGACCAGCTAAGCAGCGACCTCATCGACCTTCCTGGCTTCGAAGGTTCGACCACGAGCGAGAACGCTCCAGGCGATACCGGCGAGCTTGTTGGCAAGTGCGATAGCCAACACGTTGCGGTGCAGCCGTTTCTTGGCGGCCTCAATCCAGGGCTTGAGCCCGTGGCGTTCCCAGCTTTTGGGTTTGATCAGCACGACCCATGCGGCCTGAACGAACAGAACCCGCAGGTAGCGATTGCCGCGCTTCGATATCTTGCCGAGGATAGTGCGATCACCGGTCGAGATCTGCTTTGGAACGAGCCCCAGCCAGGCGGCAAAGTCGCGACCTTTGGTGAACACGTCTCCCGTGCCGATCGCGGCCACCATCGCGCTGGAGATGATCGGGCCGATGCCGGGTACGCTCATCAGTCGCTCGCAGCCGGCATCCAGGTGCGCAACAGCCTCGATCTCGCCCGATCAGACTTCTCGACCCGCTCGTCGAGCCGGCGCCAGTCGCCGGCCAGACACTCGATGACCCGTACCATGCGGGGCGACAGGACTTCGGGCGGCGTAGCTAATAGGCGCGGCAGCTCGGCACGTAAAAACCGCAACCCCTGGCGCACCGCGACGCCGCGCTCCAACAGGAAGGCACGGATTTGATTGATGATGCCGGTGCGCTGGCTGACCAACCGCTCTCGCACTCGATGGAGTGCCTGCAGGTCGAGCTGATCGGCGGTCTTCGTCGCCACGAACTTCATCGTCGGCCGCTGCACCGCCTCGGCGATTGCCTCGGCATCACGGAAGTCGTTCTTCTGTCCCTTCGAGTAGGGCCGCACGTATTTTGCCGGCATCAGCCGCGCACTGTGGCCGAGCTCGTTCAGCTTACGGCTGAGATGGTGCGCGCCGACACAAGCCTCCATGCCGATTAGGCACGACGGCATGTTCGCAAAACGTGCTTCAACCTGGCCACGCGACCACTTCTGACGCAACACGATCGCGCCGCGTTGATCGAGGCCAACAACGTGAAATGAGTTCTTGCCGATATCGATGCCGACTGTAGCGATTGCAGTGATTGGATTCTGAGACATGGCGTGCTCCTTGTCTTCGGCGCCCCTGGCCAGCTTCGTTCGCTGGCGGGGCAGGAGCACGGCCGGACCATTCCAACGCACTAAATCGCTGCGCGATAGCCTGCGGCGGTGGGCGGCTTATCTGAGCCTGTCCTAAACAGTTCGAGATCACTGATGGCGGGCGGAAGGCCCTGTCGCGAGGATCGAGGTGTTCGTCAACCTCATCCTGGACAGGAGTTTCCCATGAGCATCGATATTGTTAGCCCGCTTCGCCAGCGCATGATCGAGGACATGACCGCGCGCAAGCTTAGCGCCGGCACGCAGAGGGCCCACATCAGCAGCTGCAAGGTGTTCGCCGCGTTTCTCCAACGCTCACCCGAGACTGCCACCGTCGAGGACGTCCGCCGCTTCCAGCTGCATCTTGCCGAGACAGGGACGAGCATCCCCAACCGCAACCGCCACATGACCGGGCTACGATTTTTGTTCCGCGTGACGCTGCGACGGCTGGACCTTGCGGCCGAGATCTATCACCTGCGCGAACCGCAGAAGATCCCGCAAGTGATCAGTCCGGACGAGGCGCGCCGGTTATTGGCCGTTGCCAATAGCCTGCGGACGCGCCTGCTGCTCAGCCTCGGCTACGGCTGTGGATTGCGCGCCGGCGAAGTGGTCCGGCTCAAGGTCAAGCACATCGACAGCGCGCAGAGGATCATTCACGTCGAGCAAGGCAAGGGCCGCAAGGATCGCAACGTCATGCTCTCACCCGAGCTGCTCGATCTGTTGCGACAATGGTGGAGAGAGCGGCCATCACGTCACGATGCGGCAACGCCGCTGCAGGAACGGTGGCTGTTCCCTGGCAAAAGGCCGGGTAAGCCGATGACCACGCGGCAGCTCATGCGCCTCTTCCACGAGGCGGTCGACGCCGCCGGGATCAGGAAGAACGTCACGCTGCATGTATTGCGCCACAGCTTTGCAACGCATCTGCTCGAACGCGGCACCGATATCCGCATCATCCAAGCGCTCTTGGGTCACGCTAAACTCGACGCCACGGCCCGTTATACCCGTGTCGCCACCGGCATGATCGCCAGCATCGCGAGCCCGCTCGACCTGCTGTCGCAACCGAGCAAGAAGCCGAGGAGCAGGAAGGCCACGCAGCCGGCGTAACCGCCGACAGCCGTGTCCCGTCCGGCGCTGGAGGTCGCGGATATCTTCCGCGATCACGGGGCAGCGTGGCGTTCTGCCAATGCGGGCCACGTCAGCCTCGACCAACTGAAGGTGATGTCAGCCATCGAGCGCTGCCGCACGGTGGCGCTCGGCGGTCACGTGGCGCGCTGCGAGAACTGTGCGCACACTATCATCGCCTACAACAGCTGCCGCAATCGGCACTGCCCAAAGTGTCAGGGCGCTGCCGCAAACCAATGGCTCGCCGAACGCAAGGCCGAGCTGTTGCCGGTGCCCTACTTCCACGTCGTGTTCACGTTGCCGGCGCCGATCGCCGCCATCGCCTACCAGAACAAGGCCGTGATCTACGATCTGTTGTTCAAGGCCGCGGCCGAGGCCACACTCACCATCGCCGCCGATCCGAAGCATCTGGGCGCCAGGATCGCCATCACCGCCGTGCTCCATACCTGGGGCTCGGCCATGACACACCATCCGCATCTACACATGATCGTGCCCGGTGGCGGACTGGCGCTCGACAGCAAAAAGTGGCTGGCCTGCCGGCCCGGCTTCTTTTTGCCGGTGCGCGTGCTCTCGCGCCTGTTCCGCCGGCTGTTTCTCAAAATGCTCGCTGACGCCCACGCGGCCGGCCGCCTCGCGTTCTTCGGCGATTACGCCGCACTCGCCAACGCCGCAGCATTCGCCGCCTTGCTGACGCCGCTACGCAAGCTCGAGTGGGTCGTCTACGCCAAGAAGCCGTTCGGCGGACCGCAGGCGGTGCTCGCGTATTTGGCGCGCTACACCCATCGGGTCGCCATCGCCAACGGCCGGCTGATCGCGGCCGACGAGACCGGCGTCACCTTCAAGTGGAAGGATTACCGGATCGAAGGAGCCGGCCGCTACAAGACCATGACGCTGCCAGCGCAAGAGTTCATCCGGCGCTTCCTGATCCATGTGCTGCCTAAGGGCCTGCATCGCATCCGTCACTACGGGCTGTTCGCCAACGGCAAAAACCGCGCCGCCAATATCGCTCGGGCCCGCCAACTGCTCGCCGTGCCGCAAAGCGCAGCCCAGCATAATGTCGATCCCGCCGCCGAGGCCGATCAGCCCCGCACTCTGCCAAAGCCGTGCCCATGCTGCGGCGGCCGCATGATCATCACCGAGACCTTCGCGCGCGGTTGTCAGCCCAAGCACACTCCGCCAGCGATCAGAATCGACACCTCATGATACCGTCAGCATTGATCGAACATCGTCCTCGCATCGACCGCTCTCGCAGGTACTCGACCGGCAACGTCAGCGCTCGCGCCAATCCGCCAATCTTGCCCGTCCTCGCACAGCAAACGTCGCCGCGCTACGTGCCGCTGGCCCGCCAGTCGCACTACTCTCCGACAAAACAATCGCCCCAACCGCTTCTATCCAAGCTCAGCAAACCAGCCGCCACAACCAAAACCCCATAGCGCTCGCGGCACCGCCACCGCATCACCCACCGCGATTTCGTGCCTTGGCGCTTTTCGGTCGCCGGTAGCATCACGCCCGGATAATCCCGTCACGCCGGCAACCGAAAACCTGCACATTAGGCGACATCGGAGTGCCTATTCTATCGAGCTGCAAAACGCACCAAGGCAGGCGAATGTCCGCTTCTCCCCCAATCGCGACCATTGAGCGGACATCGCTCGAAGTCCGAAAGGGTAAAGTCGAGGATGGGCGCGGTAGCTTGGGCCATTTGGCTACGCTCCGTTTCCCATCCCCGCTCATCGAACCGGACATGCCCAATTAAGGCATCCGGCTCTCCGACTCGATTCATCGAGAGACACACAGAAAGGAACTTTGGCCGCGAGCGTCGTTTGCGCGGCGCGAGTTTTCCTCCTTCGTCCTTCGATAAAGCTTTCTCTGAGGGGTCCGGATCAGTTGGTGTTTGCAGGCTCAGCGCCAATCACCTTCACCTCACCACCTTCGAAAGCGCACCAGAAGTCAGGGCCCTTTGCTCCGCCGGCATTACCCAGCTTCAATGCTCCTACGACCCTGTCCAACTCCCATCATGGCCGTCGCCTATGGGACGTTGAGGCCGCTGTCCGTGTCACTTCCGTTTAAGCCCAGCTAACGGACTCATCGCAGACATCGCGTGACGTCTGTTCGGTGCCGATTTTGTTGCGGAAGTAGGCAATGACAGGATCGTGGCGGCTGGTGCGAATTTCTTGAGCTAAGCGCCTACCCATCTGCTTCTTATGGCCTGACGCCACTACGCCGAACTCTGTATTTCTTATGTAAGGCACGCTCCGGTGACTGGCGGCGGTCGCGGGATAAGCTTGCCGAGCCTACGGAGGTTTTGCGCGATTGCGGCCATTGTGAACTCAAACTGGCACCGCAGGGGCCACGCAGCCGCAGACGACCGAGCCGGAAGATGCGCTTGAGATGTGCAAACAGCATCTCAACACGTTTGCGATCACGGCGCGATCGTTCAAATGCTTCGGTCGTGGACAGCGCCCGTGCTACATCGCGAGCCTCCTCGTAAAGGTTCCGGGGGATTCTGCGCAGAGGAACCTCTGGACAGCCCTGAGTCTTGAGCAGACAGCTGCGGCAGTCGCGCGTCTTGGCTGTATAGAGAAGTGTCTCCCCATCATTGACCAGCTTGCCCGTCGTGGTGAGAACTTTGCCGGCTGGACAAATGTAAACATTGCGCTTCTTGTCGAACGTGAAGTCTTCCCGACTGAAGGTCCCATCGTCGCGGTTCGACTTGTCGGCCACCGGGATGTGCGGCGCGATCTTGGCCTCGTTGACCAGCCAGTCGAGGTTGGCCCCGGAGCCGTAGGCCGTATCGCCCGCGAGCCGTTGCGGCTTGATGTCAAAGCGCTGCTCGGTGCGTTCGATCATGGTCTTGGCCGCGCCCACTTCGGCTTGGCGGATGGCGCGTGACGCCTCCACGTCCATGATGATGCCGTTCTTCACGTCAATCAGATAATTGTCGGAATAGGCAAAGAACGCCGGTCCGCGCTGGGCTCCCGTCCATTGCGCGGCGGGATCGGACGGTGAGACGAACTTGGGCTCCTTATCGCTGGCTGCCCCGAATGCCGCGTCATCAAGCGTCGCGAGATAATCCTTAGTGGCGCGGCTTACCGTCGCTGCATCAAGCTTTTTATTCCATCGCGGCCCAGGCGTTGATCGCTGCTTATTGGCGTCCGCAACAATCAGGCTGGCGTCTACCGCAAAGCCTTCGCCACCGACCAGGCCAGCCCCGATGCACGCGCCCACCACACGCTCGAATACGTTGCGGAAGATGTCGCTGTCGCGGAACCGCTCATTACGCGCCCGCGAAAATGCCGAGTGATCCGGGATCTTGTCCTCAATCGAGAGCCCACAAAACCAGCGATAGGCAAGGTTCACTCCGACATCACGGCATAGCGCCCGCTCCGAGCGAATCGCAAACACGTAGCCGACGATGAGCATCCGGATCATCAGCACCGGATCGATCGATGGTCGACCGAGCCGAGGATAATAAGGCGCCAGTTCGCAATGCACCCAACTCAGATCGAGAACAGAGGCAACCTCGCGAACCGGGTGATCGTTCGGTACCGCTTCATCGAGACAAAATGAATAAAAAAACTGTTCCTGGTCGTGATTGAGCCGCCCCATCATGGCCCGCTCCCGTCGCGAATCACATCACAGCAACGGAATCACCGGCCAAAAAAGCTTGCAACGGACTTCTGCAACGAAATCTGCCAGGAGGCGACATGGCGCATATGCTTTGCCAGGCCGCCACGTCCTTCTTTAACGCAAGGTCCCACCAAGAATTTAACAAGTGGGCACCCGGGAAGATCGCTCCGTCGCGTAGTTGTTCCAACTAATCTGCGTGTTGCTTTCTTATGGCTTCTTCGATCTGCGCTTTCACTGCGTCGA
>CAVYFO010000003.1:0-87318 GCA_963767755.1 uncultured Acidobacteriota bacterium
CGGGACAGACACGCTTCGTCGCGTGTCTGGTTAACCATAACAGGACCCCCACCCCCGGTTTTCTTGAAAGTGTTCATTCTAAAGGGAGGGGGCTCCCTGCAAGTCGTGCGCAATGAAACAGTTTCAGGGCGTCTTCGAACTGCACATTCTAAAGGAGTTGCAGAAGTTATTATGGGACGCGGTATTTTGCGGTGGGAAACGGTTGGGTCGGGGGAAGGTGGTGCGGTGAGTGGCGACGAATTCATAAAGCAAAATGGCATGGATTTGTATTATTGTCAAGGTATAGTACTCGTAGCTTATCATTCGAACGTGAGACGGGGAAGTGGAGTGGATTGAGGTGGTTGGCGGGAATTTGGGAGTTTGGTGAGACGGTTTGGCGATGATTAGTTAGGGAAACGTCGCGTCTGTTCCCGTCGCCCCTAGGAAAAGAGAAAACAACCCCAAGACCCAGGTTCAAAAAGCGAACCTGGGGCACCCTCCGTGTTGGTTTGACGCGGAGAAGGATTGATAAGTGCGCACTCAGTCTTCCGGGCCACCCGCGGGGCGCCCTCGAGAACAAGCGGAGCTACCAATCTGAACGCTAAGCGCTCAGACTGGAAAAACTGGAAAACGTCCCGTCTGTCCCCGGGTTTCCCCGGGTTTCTAGGTTTGTCCAGGTTTGTCATCCCAGGTTTCCAGGTTTCCGATATTCTGACTCTATGGAGTGTCAGTTCCAGATGTCTCTAACTGATAACTTTAGAATTCCTAGTACAACGAACGATGCGAGCATGGCACACTCCGAAATAGTTTGAACGGAATGCAATCGTCGTAATTCTTCCTCGCTGACATATACAGTGCTGCCATGGTTGATAGTGACGCGCAAGATTCTATGCGTCTCCATTTGTGGAGACCGTGGCATGTTAGACGCATAGAGAAGCTCAATTCCAACGTTCGCGAATAAACTGATGAAGAAGATCGATATCAAAGCAACACCGATAATTCTTTTGGTGGTCATTGGGAAGACTCCTAGTCGCTGGGACAAGAGCTTTTTCGCCCTGCAATTGGATAAACATGCGTTGTTGTGAGTGTTGTGCCGGTTCCCCGACCTGCTCCGACGCCAAAACCCGCGCCGAACCCAATAACCGGACGATGATTGCTTTGACCGTAGAAGGCGTCAACGGACGAATCGAGTCCGGCGCCAGCTCCAGCGCTCCTATTGGCAAAGGGTCCTTTGAGATCACACACTGTATGGGCGTTAGACCCGAGGATCGCAATCGTAGCACTTGAGCCCAGCCCGACTCCCCCCTCCTCCTGGCGGGTGGCGCATAGATTTTTTCCTTCTTGAAAGAAATTGCTTCGTTAGCATACCACTTCTGCAATTGGCCGAGGGTGATAAGCGGGTGCCGCGCCCCCGAAAGTCAAAACCAACTGCACAGATTCAGCGCCGGGGTCTCCTAACCACCCGGCGGCGATCGGCAGAGGCACTTGCGGAGCGGCTGCGCGAGATGCTCGGATCCCCGACTGCCTGTTAGCGATGAATGAGGTGCGCGGAGATTTTGCTCTAGACTTCGTTTTTGTGGAAACGGTCGATGAGGTGGTCGCAGGCGCGGACGGTGACGGCCATCATGGTTAGGGTGGGATTTTGGCAGGCGGAGGAGACGAAGCTGGCGCCGTCCATGACGAAGAGATTGTTTACGTCGTGAGTTTGGTTGAAGGGAGTGAGGACGGATTTTTGGGGGTCGTGGCCCATGCGGGCGGTGCCGAGTTCGTGGATGGCCATGCCGGGCATTTCGACGCGGGCTTGCTCGCGGATATTTTTTGCGCCAGCGGCTTCGAGCATTTCAGCGGCGGAGGCGGCGGCGTCTTCCATCAGGGCGGCTTCATTGTCGCCGTGGGTCATGGTGATGCGGAGGGCGGGAATGCCCCAGGCGTCTTTCAGGTTGGGGTCGATTTCGATGACGTTGTCCCAGCGGGCTAGCGATTCGCCGAAAGCGCCGAGACCGGCGATGTAGACGCCTTCCTTTACAGATTTTTTGAGCGAGGCGCCGTAGCCTTCGGCGCTGAAATTGAAATCGGCGCCGGCGCCGCCCTGATAGCCATAGCCGCGCAGGAATGGGGAACGCGATTTGCTCGAGGGCGTGTTGCGGAAGCGCGGGACGTAAATGCCGTTGGGGCGCTGAGGCTCGTTGGCGTTGGGAAGAATATTGAGATTGGTGAGATGGCCGCTGGCGCCGCCGCCGACAACGTGGTCCATCAAATAATGGCCGAGAGCGCCGCTGGAATTGGCGAGTCCATTGGGATATTCGCGCGTGGAGGAGTTGAGCAGGATGCGCGTGGATTCGAGCGCCTGGGCGCAGAGGATGACGGATTTGGCGCGGACTTGCTTGACCTGGCGGGAGAGGCGATCGATGTAGGTGACGCCGGAAGCTTTGTTCGAGGCGTTGTCCATATCGACGTGGCTGACAACGGCGTTGGTAATGAGGGTGCAATTTTTGGAATTGATGGCGTCCTGAACGGTGGTGAAAGGGCTGCTGAAATAGGAGAAGGTGATGCAGCCGCGTTCGCAGGGGCCGCAATAGTGGCATGGGAGGCGGCCGTTGTGAGCTTGCGTGAGGACGGCAGCGCGGCCGATGGTGACGGTACGGCCGAATTTGGCCTGGACGCGATCCCTTAGCTGAATTTCGCCGCAGCTCATTTTCATGGGCGGGAGGAATTGGCCGTCGGGGAGCATTTCGTTGCGCTCGGCGGCGCCGGTGATGCCGACATATTTTTCGACGATGTCGTAATAGGGAGAGAGATCGGCGTAGGAAATGGGCCAATCGTCGCCATAGCCATCGCGGCTGGCGGCTTTGAAATCGTTATCGCTGAAGCGATAGCTCTGACGGCCCCAAACGAGAGAACGGCCGCCGAGGACGCGGAGGCGCTGCCAAGTGAAAGGTTTGCCCTGCGGAGTGCTGTAGGGATTCTCGAGATCGTTGACGAACCACTCGTAGTTGTACTCCATGCAGGCATAGCACTGCTTCTGGACGGGACGAGTGCGGGCGATTTCGGGAGAGTGGTCGCGATATTTGAGCTTGTATGCGGGCATGTGCTCGGTGAATTCTTGCGGAGTGACGGCACGTCCGGCTTCGAGCAACGCGACTTTCAAGCCGGCTTCGGCGAGTTGTTTCGCGGCCCAGCCGCCGGTGGCGCCGGAGCCGACAACGACAGCATCGTAAGTTTGCGCAAGAGGATCTTGCGTTTGGTAGGCCATGGTTACTTGTGGTTCCCTTCTGGATGTTCGCAGCCTTGGTAGACGCCGTGCGTGTAGGCGTCATCCCGGCCGAGTTCTTTCGTTGTGCCGATTTCCGAGCTGTAATAGGCGGTCATGATGTGGCCCTTCAAGGCTTCAAAATGCTGGTGGCCGACGTCGGGCTTGGTGTCGGCTTCGCCGGTCCATTCGCTGCCAGTGTGAGAATAGGCGAGCCCGTGGAGCAAATCGTCTTGATCGTCGCGCGAGAGATAGCGGAAGGCGGCTTTGAAACGGCGGATGCTTTCGCCATCGAGAAAGCCGAGTGAGTTGAGGAAGGCGCGCTTATTTTCGGAAGTTTCGGCGGCGAGGACGAGGTCGATGTAGCGATTGACGAGAGCGTCTTTGGCGCCGGGAGTGTCGGTAGCGGGGATGATCAGATCGCTGAGGATGATTAGAGTTTCGTTTTGGTGGGCGTCGAGAAAAAGCGGCTTCCAGTTGGGGACGTTGAATTCGTTGGAGGCGTCGACGCCTTGTTGCGCGGGAGTTAGTTCGGAGGGGGGCGGCGGCGTTTGAGGCGCGGCGAGCGTGGGGCGAAGCGTGGAGGCGACGGCGCCGGTTAGTACGCTGGCTCGGATCATATCGCGACGATTCATCAGGGCTCCTTGTGCGCGAGCAGAACTGCTGAAAGCGGTCGTCCACAGATGGACGAACCTACAACCGATTACGCGACGGAGAAGTTTACACCAATGAGATGCAAAGAATAGACGGCGCGTGCGCTAACCGATCGCGGATGGTCTCATTCGATTTGGACGGGGGAGACGTTGAAACCGTCAACGGCGAGGACGGGCTTTGTGTCGCCGAGAGCGTGTTTGCGGAGGTGGACGGTGACTTCGCGTTTTTCCCCAGGGAGAAGGGAGATGTAGTTGTCTTCCCAGAAGACGGGGAGGATTTCGGCGCCGTCTTTGCCTTTGAGAAGGCGGAGACGCACGAGGAACGCTAGGCCGGAGCCGGTGTTTTCGATGGTGACGTGGGCGGTAGGCTCGGCGCCGGCATCGGAATATTCCATCGAGGTTTTGACGGTGGCTTTGGGGAGATTTTGGAGGGCGTCAAAATCGGCGAATTGGGAAAGCGGAGTGTAGTACCACTCGGACTTGGGAAAGTTGGGGACGTCGGGCTTGGTGGAGAGCCAATAGAAATTGCGGCTGAGGAGTTTGCCGGACGGAGAAAAGAGTTGGAGATTCAGGAAGTAGGTTGAGCTGATGCCATCGGGCTGGGGGATTTTGAAGGTGCGGACGACGCTGTCAGCATCGATGTCCGCGAGAGCTTCCTGCGAGAAGCGTTCTTTCATGGACGTGTCGTAAACTTTGGCGACCACTTTCAATTCTTTGAGAGGTTTTTGTTCGCCGTTGACGATGGCGACGCTGCGGTCGTCGTAGGAAAACTGGACGTGGACGAGTTCGAGGGCTTTTTTCGAGCCGAAATAGCCGCCGGCGGGGCGCAGGTCGTAGCTATAGAGGTGCCAGATGAGGCCGGGCCAGGCGTTGTTCAACATCCACTGGATGACGCCGGTGGATTTGTATTTGTTTCGGCCGTAGGCTTCGAACATGGCGCGCTCGCCTTCGTAGGTGATGGCTTGAGATTTCCAGGCGAGGTCGGAGACTCCTTTTAGCGGGCCATAGCGCTCTTCCAAAGCGTGCGTAAACTTATTGATGTTTTTGAATTCGCCGCCGCCGGCGTGGTAATCCCAAAATTCGTTGATGGGCCAGAGTTTGTCCGGGGGGAACATGGATTTCAATTCTTCGAGAGGAGGAACGGCGGGGCCGGGGCTGATTTCGGTGGCAAAGCCATAAGCGCCGCCGTTCTTGGAGTCCAGGAGCCAATAATTTGGGGAGACATATTCGTACGGGCCGGCCATTTTGACGCCTGAGTTTCCCGTGGGCTCGGTCTTTTTCTCGGTGGCGGAGGAGAGAACAGGCTTCGCCCAATGGTTTTCTTTTTCCACTTCGAGATAGGCTTGCTCGCGATCGGGCGGGGGCGGATTATCGCTGCCGTTCAGCCAGACGAGAAGACTGGGATGATTACGGAGGCGGAGAATCTGATCGCGAAGGGAGTCGACGGAGACGCGCTTATTTTCGGCGCCCCATTTGCCCCATTTTTCCCAGGCGTCGCAGCAGCACCAACCGGCCATGACGAGGATGCCGTCGCGGTCGGCACGCTCCATGAAGGTTTCATCTTCGAGCTTGCCTTCGAGGCGGATGGTGTTGAGGCCCATCTCTTTGACGTAGCGGAACTCGGCTTCGCGGCGTGATTGATTGATGCGCAGCATCATGTCTGGCGCCCAGCCGCCACCGCGCACGAGGACATTTTTGCCGTTCACCTTGAAGAGGCGGTAGCCTTCCGGAGTAAGTTCGGAATCGGTTTGGACGATTCCGAATTCGATCGTTTGTTTATCGCTTGCAGGACCTTTTTCTGGCACGAACTCGAGTTCGAGTTTGTGAAGATAGGGTTCGCCCATCTGGTAGGGCCACCAGAGGCGGGGATTTGCAACGTTTAGTGAGGGAGAATCTTCTGGGGCGATGGCGATGGCGCGCTGCTCACCGGCGTTTAGCTCGACGTTTTGGGAAAAGTCGATGGGCGCGGGCTCGCCAAGAATTTTGCCACGCAGGGTTCCTTTGACTGGTTCGGTGGAAGCGTTTTGGAGCTCGGCGCGGACGGTCAAGTGCGCTTTGTCGATGGCCGGGAGATCGAGTTTCGTTTCGACATCCGCGTGGCGCACGGCGACTGGACCGCTGGCGGAAAGGACCACTTCCTGCCAGAGGCCCATGTCCTTGTCGGGCGGAGTGGGATTCCAATCGACCCAGGTGATGCCGAGTTCGTTGGCGTGTGGGGCCGAAACTTCGACGGCGACGACATTTTTTGCGCCGGCTTTGACGTACGGCGAGACGTTGAACTCATAACGGCGAAAAGCACCGACGACTTGATCCGAGCCGGCGACTTTTTTGCCGTTGATCCAGATGTCCGCGCGGTAATTGATGCCGCGGAATGCGAGCCAGACTGTCTTGCCCTTGAATTGCGCGGGGACTTCGAATTCTTTGCGATACCACCAGGGAACGGCGAAGGGGCTGTCTGCGGGCATTTCCTGATTGGCGAATTCCGAGCCGATCTTGTAGGAGACGCCGGGGACGGAGCGCAAGTTCATGCCGAAATAAGGATCCTTGTAGACGCCATTTTCGACGAGGACGGCAAAGACGGTGTTCGGTGCGGAGGTTTTGTACCAAGTCGAGACATCGAAGCCTGCTGCGGAAACGGTTTCGGGGCTGGCGCTGACTTTGGCAGAGGACTGTACTCTCCATCCCTCGCGGAGAGTGATGTCGTCATGGGCGCGCGCGGCGGTCGCGGAAATTGTTAAGGCTGCGAGGAGCGCTGCGAGGAAGCTGATGGCGGGGAGAACGCTCTTAAACCGCCCTGCAGCACGCGTTGCAGATCGCGAAAGGAAATTAGCCTGAGTGCTAGTCGGAATCATGAAGAACTCCCCCCGTTGCAGCGCCAGATCACTGCGGCATTTAAACCGATTCAATAGGGCGAATCGTTGTAACCCCGGGAACCGGCGCAACCCGGCGCTAGTTTAGCCTGAGCGGAAGAAGAGAGACAAGTGTTATCCAAAAAGAAGAGGCGCGAACCTTGCGGCTCGCGCCCCTCTAGATTTGAATTGGCTGTTCGGTTTTGAATTATTGCGCGGGCGGAAGGAAAACTTGCGCCGGCGTCATGATTTGCACGTTGGGAACTTCGGTGGCTACCCGCACACTCACGAGCTTCCCCTTCTTTCCGCCGTTGCCCACAAAGCTGAGGAGATATTGGTTATCGAGATGCCTCTGGATTTCGTCGAAGTACGGCTTCAACGTGACGGGCATCCCAAAGCCGAGATAGTATGCTTCGGCGCCCGTTTCTTCGGAGAGCCGGCTCATGTTCGACTGCGCGTTGAAAGCGCGGAACGGCCGGCGGCCCATGTGGCCCGCATCCGGAACGTAAATCGACCAGATATTGATGTTCTTCTTTTGGGCGCGCCCAACGGTTGTGTCGAGATCCGGATCGATGGGGTCGAAGCCCCCGCGGAAATAGTCGATGCCCGAAGAAAACATCATTATGGACTTGCGTTCACTGGAATCGGGCCAGCGCTTGATCCAATCCTGGAGCGCGAGATAAGGACTGGTGAACGCGCCGCCGGCCCCCAAAGGCAGGCGCAAAGCCTTGGCGGCCAGCGCGTGGTCGGTGGTGAAATCTTGTGCCACCATGGCGGCCCCGTTCCTGGCATAGGCTACGGCGATGTAGGTGCTCTCCGGCTGAGCGTTGATAAAGGCTCGCAAATCGCTCCATTGGTTAGCGACGGTGGGCTCGAGCGAGTCGTCGATGAGTATGGCGAGGTAGAGTTTCTGGCTACGCTTCCAGTCGGCGACCTGAATCTGCTCCCTGCCCTGATAGAGCTTTACGTCATCTTTCTTAATTTCAGGTGGCATCGCATCTTTGTTGGCCACCGCGGTAACGGTGAACGTGGCCGCATCCGAATTCGCGGCGGCAGCCCTCGGCGCGAACGGCAGGGCGACCGCTAGTGTCATGGCCGCAAGTAGCAGAGTTCCTTCCCAGTGTAGTTTTTTGTTCATGAGCGTATTCCCTCTGTCAGCTTTCTCATCCCACAACGTTAGATGCACGATCGGATGAAAGTGGATATATCAAAGAAGATTGGGGAACATTCCGTCGTAGAATGCACGGCGGCCAGAGAGGGCCGAATTTGTGAAGAGCTATATAGGTGCGATAGACCAGGGCACTACCAGCACACGGTTCATGGTGTTTGACAAAGCGGCGCGGGTGGTTGCCGTTGCGCAGAAAGAGCACGAGCAGATTTTCCCGCGCCCGGGATGGGTCGAGCACGACGCACTGGAGATCATGCGGCGAACAGAGGAAGTGATCTCCGAGGCGCTCGAGCAGCGAGGGTTGCGTGCTTCCGACTTGGCGGCGATCGGTATCACCAACCAGCGCGAGACGACTGTCGTGTGGGAGCGGCGCACGGGACAGCCGATAGCGAATGCGATCGTCTGGCAAGACACTCGTGTGGCGGAAGATGTGGGCCGGTTTGCAAGCGACGGAGGGCAGGACCGCTTTCGGGCGCGAACGGGACTGCCATTGAGCACGTATTTCAGCAGCCTGAAGCTGCGCTGGCTTCTGAAAAATATCCCCGACGCGAGCGCCAAGGCGGGGGCCGGAGATTTGCTGTTCGGAAATATCGATACCTTTCTCGTTTGGAACTTGACGGGCGGACCAAACGGCGGCGTCCATGTAACCGACGTGACCAACGCGAGCCGCACACAGCTGCTCAATCTGAAAACACTGGATTGGGATGAAAAGTTGCTCGCGGCGTTCGAAATTCCACGGGCGATGCTGCCGCAAGTGCGATCGAGCAGCGAAGTTTATGGTGTGGCGGCTCTGCCTGCTATCGCGGGCGTCGAGGTAGCGGGCATTTTGGGCGATCAGCAGGCTGCGCTCGTCGGACAGGCTTGTTTTCGGCCGGGCGAAGTGAAAAACACTTATGGAACCGGGTGCTTTCTCCTAATGAATACGGGTGAGCGCGCCGTTCCATCGAATTACGGATTGCTGACGACCGTCGCGTACAAATTGGGCGGCGCGCCTGCGTGTTATGCGTTGGAGGGCGGTGTCGCCATTTCGGGGGCGTTGGTGCAATGGCTCCGCGACAACTTGGGGATGATTGAAAAAAGCGCGGACATCGAAACACTAGCACGGACGGTTAAGGACAACGGCGGCGTCTACTTTGTCCCCGCGTTTTCCGGCTTATACGCACCCTACTGGAAGGAAAACGCGCGCGGTGTTATCGCCGGGTTGACGCGCTATGCCAACAAGGGGCATCTGGCGAGGGCGGTCCTCGAAGCGACGGCGTTTCAGACGCGCGAAGTGGTGGAAGCGATGGAAAAGGATTCGGGGATCGCGCTGTCGTCGTTGCGTGTGGATGGCGGAATGGTCGTGAACGAATTGCTGATGCAGTTTCAGGCGGACATTCTGAATCGTGAAGTGGTGCGGCCGGTGATTCAGGAAACGACGGCGCTGGGTGCGGCGTACGCTGCGGGACTGGCGGTAGAGTTTTTCTCAGGGTTGGATGAACTGCGAGCCAATTGGGCCGTGGACGAGACTTGGACGCCGCATTTTGCGGAGGCGGAGCGCGAGGAACTTTACAAGAACTGGAAGAAAGCGGTCACGCGCTCGTTCGATTGGGTCACGTCCTAATGCGTAACGCCGGGCATGCGCTGGTCCGACCTGATTCGAAGGAGATGGTTAAATGAGCTCCCCCTTCTTGGGCGAATTTTTGGGCACCATGATTCTCGTACTGCTGGGCGACGGCGTCGTCGCCGGAGTAGTGCTTAAACGCTCGAAGGCGGAGGCCAGCGGATGGATGGTCATTACGACTGGCTGGGCGCTGGCGGTGATGGCAGGGGTGTTCGTCTCCATTGCTTGCGGGAGCAGCGATGCGCATTTGAATCCCGCCGTCACGATGGGATTTGCGGTGCGAGACGGGAGCTTCGTGAAACTGGCGCCGTATATTGCCGCGCAGATGCTCGGGGCCATTGCAGGAGCCACCTTGGTTTGGCTGCATTATTTTCCGCACTGGAAGGAAACGCCGGATGCCGCCGGGAAGTTGGCGTGTTTTTGCACTGCGCCTGCGATTCGGAGCTTTGGCGCGAATTTATTGAGCGAAATTGTGGGAACGTTTGTTCTCGTTTTTGTCGTTGGCGCGATTTTTTCAAAGCGCGTGGCCGCTACGGGCCCTGCACCAGGGTTGGGCGCATACCTTGTAGGAAGCCTGGTCTGGGGCATCGGACTCTCGCTAGGCGGCACGACCGGATACGCCATCAATCCCGCGCGCGATTTAGGCCCGCGGATCGCACACTCCATCCTGCCGATCGCCGGGAAGGGGGGATCGGATTGGGGTTACGCCCCCGTCCCGATTATTGGTCCTCTTCTCGGTGGAGCGCTGGCGGGCTTGCTTCTGCGCATTCTTGCCGTTTCCTGAAGACCGCTTGAGCCCGTTCGCAAGTACAAGTAACCGATTCCGCATGCGCAGCGGCCGTCTTTGTGTGTGCGCGCCAGGGCTGCGTTACTCTGCAAGAGAATGGGAACGATCACCATAGCTCCGCCCGAGCCTAGTGCTGGGGCCTCAACGCCGTCCGCGCGGCCGCAGAGTCCGTGGATTTATCGTCCGTGGATTGATCTGACGGTGGGCTGTGGCGCTTGGTCCGCCCCGCTTCTGCTTGCGGGATTTTATTTTGCAAACTCCTACGGGCACGCGTGGAGCGTGGCCTTCTATTTTCTGGCGCTGCTCTCGAATTATCCGCACTTCATGGCCACGGTTTATCGCGCCTACCACACCCGCGACGAATTCGAGAAATACAGAATTTATACCGTGCATGTCGCGCTGTTGCTCATCCTGGCCGGAGTTCTGACGCATGTTTGGTATGGGCTACTGCCCTGGATTTTCACGCTGTACATCTGCTGGAGCCCGTGGCATTACACCGGGCAAAACTTCGGGCTGCTGATGATGTTCGCTCGGCGCGCGGGCGTCTCGCCGACGGAAACGGAACGCGGCGCGCTCCGGCTTTCGTTCATCGCGTCTTTCCTTCTTTTAATGCTGAGTTTCAATACCGGCCCGTCAGGCGATGCGCTGATACTCTCGCTGGGGCTTGCGGCGCGATTTACCTTGCCCGCGCGGGCGGCGCTTGCAATATTCTTTATCGGTGTCAGCGGCTGGGCGCTGATCTCCCTGGCGCGGAGGAGCAGCTTCCGGGCAATTCTTCCGGTGTTTACGCTGACGGCGACGCAGTTTCTCTGGTTTCTTCTGCCTGCGGTGATCGAACTCCTTAGCGGCCGCGAAATCCCGCAGACTCGTTACAGCAGCGGCCTGCTCGCCGTCTTGCATTCCACGCAGTATCTGTGGATTACGAGCTATTACCAGAAAAAGGAAGCCCGCGCGGCGGGCGATACGAACTGGTCTTTTTCCGGTTACTTGCTAACGCTGATTGCCGGCGGGATTGCGCTTTTCATTCCTGGACCCTGGATTGTCAGCCGGATTTTTCACGCGGATTTTGCAGCGAGCTTTTTGACGTTCACGGCGCTGGTCAATATTGACCATTTCATTTTGGACGGAGCGATCTGGAAATTGCGTGATTCGCGGATCGCTTCCATGCTGCTGGATGCGCAGCAAAAAGCTGCGGCAACGAGTACTGAGAAGCGAAACACATTCGCCAAGGCTGGCGGTTGGTTGACGGGACGAGCGCCCGGTGCGCGTGCACTGCGGATCGGCGTGGCCATGCTTCTATTTGCCTGGGCCGGAGTGGACCAACTTCATTTTTGGTGGTCCAGCGAAGCGAATAGTCTCCCCGCTTTGCAGCGGGCCGCGGAGTTGAATCCCGACGACAGCGCAGTCCAAGTGCGCCTGGCAGACGCCGAGCAGGTCGCCGGCAATCACGATGCGGCGCTCGCGTCCATGCAGCGTGCCGCCGCCATTAATCCGGCGAGCCTTGCGTTGCAAGAATCTTACGCTCGGAGCTTGATTGAATCGGGGCGACTCGCCGACGCCTACGCGGAGTTTCAGAAGATTCTCGCGCGCTGGCCACGCAATGCGGACGCTCTGGTCGATTCTGGAATGCTGGCGCATCGACTTGGTCACGACGAGGAAGCGGTCGATTACTGGCAGCGGGCCGTGGACGCCGACCCGGCGCAAGCGCACGCGCAACTTTATCTGGCGCAATCTCTCGACCAGCAGGGCGAATTGCAGGCCGCGGCGCGGCACTATCGAGTCTACGTGGAACTCATTGCGGCTCAGCACGACAGAAACCCCGCTGATGCTGCCACGGTGCTTGCGGCACTCATAAAAATTGCCGACGCCGATGCGGCGATAAATCACGTGGGCGACGCCTCGAAGGGTTATACGGCCGCCGCCGGTTTTGCGGACAAGGCCAGCCAGAAACCGCTCGAAAGCCTGGCGCTGGCTCATCACGCCGATTTGCAGGAAAAGCAAGGCGACATCGGCGGCGCGGCACAGTCTTATCAGCGTGCGCTGCGCCTGGATGGGCAACTCAACGACGCCCGCAGCACGGCCTCCGACTGGTTCAATTACGCGCAATTTTTGCACAAGGAACAACAGCCCGAGCGGTACGTTTTCGCCTGCTTGCTGCACGCGGAAAATATCCTGCAAAACTCGCCAGGCGACGAACTCACGACGATCACACAGGGACGCAAAGAGAGCGAAGCTCGTCTTGGAAAAGATGCTGGCGCCGTCCGAAACAACGTGGACGAAATCGCCGCCGAGTCGCTTACTTTACAAGTCTCCGCCTTAGCCGCGAAAAAGTAGGAAGGCAGTCAAAGTCGCGCGGTATCTGCCACACAGGCCGGCGAGAAAGTCCGCGCAAAATTGCAGTCTCGAGACGCTACTTTTTTTGGCCGTAATACGCGCCGCTGCCGTGCTTGCGCAGGAAGTGCTTATCGTGAAGATGTCTTGAGATTGGGCGCACCTTAGGATTTGTGTTGATGGTCTGAAACGCCATCGCGGCAATTTGCTCCAGAATCACGGCTATATGCGCCGCCTCCGCAGGCGATCTTCCCCAGCAAAATGGAGCGTGGCCGGCAACGAGCACCGCCGGCACTTGAAGCGGGTCGAGTTTCTTGAATCTCCGCACGATGGCGTGGCCGGTGTTCACTTCATAGTCCGACCGGATCTCAGCGGAGCTCAGCGGTTTAGTCACAGGGACCGGTCCGTAAAAATAGTCGGCATGCGTTGTTCCGAAACATGGAATTTCTTTTTGCGCCTGCGCCCACGCCGTGGCGGCCGAGGAATGCGTGTGCGCGATTCCGCCAATACCGCTGAACGCCTTGTAAAGAATCAAATGCGTGGGAAGATCGGAAGAGGGGCGCAGCGATCCTTCCACGATTTTCCCCTCCAGGTCAACAACAACCAAATCCTCCGGCTTCATCGTTTCATAGGGCACGCCGCTTGGCTTGATCGCGACCAGCGCGTCTTCGCGCGAAATGCCGCTAGCGTTTCCAAAGGTGTACAGCACCAATCCGCGCCGCACGAGCTCCAGATTTGCTTCCAAAACTTCCTCGCGCAGTTCCTTCAGAGTCATCTCTCGCCTCGTGAGAAAGCAGAATAAGGACTATCCGTAGGAAAAGGCAAGCGGGCGTTCTGACAGAAAGATTCTTCCCTCTGCCTTGCTGCCTTCCCCAAACCTGTCTGGGATCGTTGCGACGCAAGAATGCATCTTGCTTTTGTACCCGGAGATGGCTGAGATCTCCTTGCCGAAAGGAAGTGTTTGCCCGAAGCTGTTGCCTATGCAGCCGCTGCGATCCGTTATCTATCTCTCCGGGTTGGACCTAATGATGTTGGTGGGCCCGCCAGGATTTGAACCTGGGACCAACGGATTATGAGTCCGGCGCTCTAACCGCTGAGCTACGGGCCCCCTTGATAATAAAGGGCTTATTGCCTCCCTGAAACGACGCTAAGAAAATTTGCGTCATTCTTGCGTTGCAGTTTACACAAATTCGGAGGTCGTAGCCCTTCTTTTATTCACAAACGCACCGCCTGATAGCAACCACCCTCCGCTCTATTGTTCGGCAACTGTCACGATTCCATCTTCACTTATGCTTTCACTTTCCTGGCACGAACGAAACAAACCGATGACACCTTAGACGGGAGAAGCCGAGTTAATTTTAGTTTCATCCCACTCCGTCCGCAAGCGTTTGAGTCTACTGGCTTTGGCAGTGACCATGCCGTTCAACTGCCCACGGCCCGAAAGCCTCCGGGACAGAAAGGGCAATCGCGATCAGATTGTGTTCCTCGAGCTGAACCTATATATATAGAGTAAGCATGAGAGTTTCAGCTTCAGTATTTACGCTGATGTGTGCTCTTTGTCTTGACAAAAATCCTGTAAAAGGGGGAGCAGCGGATTTCAACGGATCCAAATTCCGCTGCTCCCGCGGTCACCTGCCTCGTCGCAGCAGTTCTCAGAAAGGCCATGACCTTTAACGGCGCGGAGCCTTTTGAATCGATATGTTAAAATTATTTGCTGACCCTTGCAGTTTTCTTGGCGGCGGTTTGCTAAATCTACCTGCCCTGTTCGTACACACCACGTTTCATTTGTTTTGAATCACCTAGCGTGCTCTCATTTGCGCAGAATCACCCTATTTGCAGACTATTGTGCACCAACTGTGCACCAAAATTTAGCTCCCATCCGCCCGAGTTCAACATTTCTCGCGTCCCATCGGTCGGCCCAAATATCTTCGGGAACGACTCGACGCACTTCTTTCGTCAACGCGCCTGCCTTGGGCGCACGACACTCGACTCCAACAACTCCGTCCATTACCACTAACTACTAACGTTTCCAACAAACCGGGGAATCTGCTTTTCGCTCAAAGATAACTCGAATGGACTGAAAACGTTGGATTCGTGCACAGTTCGTGCACAGTCGAGATCATCCAAAGCAGTCGGTTAACGGACATCTGAATTAGTTCATCACATTTTACCGGAGCGGATGTTTTCCGATGCGAATAAAACGGTTGGGATGAAGCGCGAGAGTCAACTTCTCTTTCGAACTCACCTTCGGTTCGGGGTTTTCCAGGTTTTTTTCACGACCTCCGTGACAGTAGCGTGACAGCAAACTCTTCAGGAAACACCCGAAGGATTCAGTGATTTTGGCAACCTCCCCTCTTTGCACTCGCTGATTCTCACGTATTTTCAGCAATTTACTCTGCTCTTCGTTGTGCCGTGATAGCCTCGATTGCAGGCTAGAGTGCAAGAATGCATCAGACCAGATTCCTTTTGGGAAGCCTTGACCGTCTGCCGTGGACGCACGACATTCGACTCCAGGAACTCTGTCTGTTACTTCTAACTACTAACGTTTCCAATAAATCGTGGAATCTGCTTTTCGCTCAAAGATAGCTTGAACCTTCAGGAGAATGCTTTATCTTCATGAAAATCTATTTTGGCTTCACCGTTGCCGGGAGTCGTTCGTCGATTGAGGCAGCCAAGAGAATTCTAAACGTTCTCCAATCCCTTGGGCATGAAGTTCTCACAAGCCACTTGGTGAGCGACCACGCTTGGGAGGCCGATCGGAGCGTTGCTCCTCAGAAAATATTTGCGCGCGATATGAACTGGCTGGCCCACTGCGACCTATTCGTCGCCGAGGTGACCGGATCCTCGTTCGGTCTGGGTTTTGAGACCGGCTACCTCCTTGGAGCGACGACCAAGAAGACGATCCTTTTTTTCCAGCGGGACGCAGAGCACAGGATTTCTCTCCTGATCACAGGGAACACGCACCCAAACTGCGTACTTGCGCCGTACTCCTATCTCGGGGAACTGGAGGAGTTGGTTCGGAAGCATGTGTCCACTCTGAGATTGGCCGGTCAGACGGACGGTACATGAGCGTTGCTGGTCCAAGCAAGCGCACTCCGGCCATTCGGTGACCGCAAGCGACTGGGTCTTTCCTTCTAAGAGTTCGCGAAAGTCGTGCTCATAACGATTTCGATTCACAGGTGGAAAATGCATGGAGTTTGATCCTAGTGTTCATTCAGTGTTCGCCAGCAAAGCTCTTGTTGGTTGGTTTGTCTTGCCTTTACATGCGCGCTGCAGCTTCATTGGAGCGAGCCCTTCCCGTTGAAGTGATATACAAAATTGGGTACAGTTTCCGGGAGCGAGCACAGTGAAGAGAAAGAGATACTCCCGGGAATTTCACTGAATGGCTGTCGAACGCATGGAGACTTGTGAAGATGTCGCTGAGTTAGCGCGAGAACTCGGGCTACGACCTAGCTGATTCGCGACCTTATTCGGTGAGCGCCGTATCTGCTCGGTCTGATGGAAACTGTTCCGGTTCAGAATGCGGAATGAAGCCCCTGGCTTGCGCCTCAGGGGGATAAGCTGCGAGGGCATTCAAGGAACCGCTCGTGGGCATGGAAAATCATATGTCCTAGGGCTGAACGCTGCTTCACGATAGAGCAGGTCCAGAAGTCATCCCACGACGTTCTTGCAGGGTGATTGTTAGCGCAGAGTTTGGAGACCACGATGTCGAAGCGAGACGGCCATGCTTTTGCTACGCTCGAGTTTGAGAGCTTAACGGCTGAAGAGCAGCTTGCGCGTGCGCGCGAATTTGAGTCCCGAATGCGGACGCGGCGCACGGTGCGGCAATTTTCCTCGCGAGCGGTCCCTCGCGAACTGATCGAGGCGGCGCTCCGGGTGGCTTCCCGTGCTCCTTCCGGCGCCAATCAGCAGCCGTGGCGATTTGTGGCGGTTTCCGCTCCCGAGATCAAGCGGAAGATCCGCCTCGCGGCGGAAGCGGAAGAGAAACAGAACTATGAACGGAGATTCCCCCAAGAGTGGCTGGATGCATTAGCCGTTTTGGAGACGAACTGGCACAAAGAGTTTCTGGAAATTGCACCGTGGCTGATCGTCGTGTTTCGTATCGATTATGGGATCGCGCGCGACGCCGAGGGGAACGAACGAAAGGTCAAGCACTATTACGTGCAGGAATCGGTAGGCATCGCTTGCGGCTTTCTTATCACGGCTCTTCATAACATGGGGATGGCCACTCTGACTCATACACCCAGTCCCATGGGTTTTCTAAACCAAGTTCTCGGACGTCCCGCCAACGAAAAGCCTTTCCTGCTGCTTCCCGTCGGATTTCCCGCGGAAGACGCCAAGGTTCCCGACATCACGAAGAAGCCCCTCAGCGAATCAGCGATTTTTCTCGAATGAAATCCATCCACGGAATAAGGAAACTTCTCCCCTGCGTGTGCATCTATCATGGTTTCCGCTGCAAAGCGTTTTGCGTGAATTTGATGGAGAGATTCATGTCCGTTCCGTATCTGCGAGAGGCCGCTGCCCAAGGCGATCTCGGAAAGTTCATCCGATTCGTTCGTTTGCACCTCGTCCACGGCAACGAAGCCATGGGCAAGGCAAAGATCGACCGGTCATGGTTCGAAGCCGTAAGAATCCGGCTTCGCGACGCACAAGTGCCATTCACAGTTCAGATTCAGTGCTTTCCGTGAGTCTGCCACGACACTGCCTCGCGCCCAATGCCTCCTTTTCTAATAAATCGAAGTAGGGGTACCCCTCTAAAGGCCGACGTTCTTTGACGAGACGGATGGCGAGCCGTCTGGGAAGTTTGCACACAGCGAAATAACCCAAGAGCAATTCAATACTGCTGCGAGCAGCCTAGAGGAGGAAGCGCGAAGCCCATCGTAATTCACGAGAATTTCTGTGTCTATGTGGCCGTTGTCGCGGGATTCTGCTACGCACTGATGCACTACTGCATGCGCGGACTCATGGCGTCCACCAGGACTACGCGCCGCCTGCGCCTACCATCTTGCGCACCCCGACCGCCCAGACTCGCGCTACAACATATTCTTTCCGCTGTTTGAATGGCTAATGAAACGCCCCAAAGCATGATTCTGATTGCCGGATGTTCGTGTCAGGGTTCTCACTTTGGGGTTGCGCTTGACCGCTTTAACAGCGTGTGCAACGCCTTAGCGAAACACCTCGAGGGCCCTCCTGGCGATCTGCTCTCCGCATTCCTGCACGAAGTGCCCTGCTTCGGCCAATTCCATCGGCGGCGGGCAATCGCGAATCTGTTGCCGCAAGTATTTCATCGCCGGAGCTCCCAACACGGGGTCTTGCATGCCCACGGCCATGAACGCCTGTCCCTTCCATTCCGTGTTCCACCAGCTCCGCGCGCGCCGCGAAAGTTCCGCGCCTTCCGCATCCGGGCTGTCCGGCACCATCCTCGGAAAACGGCGCACCCCAGCTTTGTACCGTATATCCGGAAAGGGCCAGGCATATGCCCCGCATTCCTCGGGCGACAATGTCGGGCACGCTCTCGCCATCAACTTCGCCACATCCAAATCCGGATTCATCGCCGCAAACTCTCGCCATGCTAGGAATCCCGCGCCCAGCGGAAGATCGCCAGTTCCCAGTCCCGTATTCATGACCAGCAGGCGCGTGAATCGTCCCGGCATGTCCACCGGCAGCGTCAGGCCAAGCAAACCGCCCCAGTCCTGGCAAACCAGCGTGATATTACGCAGGTCCAGTCGCTCGATCCATCGTCGCAGCATTTCGCGGTGAAAGGTAAAAGTGTAAACCGCGTCATCCACAGGCTTGTCCGAGCGTCCGAAACCGATGAAATCAGGCGCCACAGAGCGATGGCCCGCTACTGTAAATACCGGAATCATTTTCCGATAGAGATAGCTCCACGTTGGTTCGCCGTGCAGGCAAAGAAATACCTGCTTGGAGTCCTGAAGCCCCTCATCCAGGTAATGAATGCGGATTCCCTCGTATCCTGGCAAATTCTCGACATAGTGCGGAGCAAAGGTAAATCCGGGCAAACTTGCAAAGTGCTCTTCCGGCGTCCTGAGAATTTCCATTTCTGTCCCCTCGCCATCGGAATTCTCTCGCTAACTGAGTAGCAGGTGATTCTCCGCGGGCCCTTCTTCGCTGCAGTTTGAGGGCGGCTGACTTCTGGCAACAGTAGGGCTGGGCTGCGATGCCTTCGCGCCTCACGATTGCGTGAGCCGAGCGACAATCTCGAGCAAAGCCGCGTCGGCACGCGCTTCAATTTCCTGCTTGGTTTGGTCTTGTATGGGATGCGGCACGTAGACCGCGTCAAAATCCGGACGATTAAGGGCCGCCGCTTGCGCCCGCGCCGCCGTCTGGAACTCGCCGGTGGCGATAGGCACCGACGGCACTCCCAAATTCTCCAAATTTATCGTGTCGTGCAAACTGCACGTTGTGCACGACCCTCAATCGGCTAGCGCTTCGACCACGGCGTCCACGGCGCGAAGCTGTTCGATGATTCCCGCCGGGGCCGGCTTGGCAAACGTTGGTTTCGCCGTGCGCACCACGTTTGCTACGTGAAATCGCTCGCGGAGCAGGTACTCCAGCCGATCGAGGAAGAGGTTGCCACCGATCTTGCTGATGTCCAGCAAACCGACTCTTTTGCCCTGCAAACCTCGCAGCCGCGCGGGCGGCCTCGAGACCCGTACCGGCGTTTCGTTCATCGGATTGATCAATTTGGTCGGCATTGGCATTCCTTTCTGGAAACTCTCGAAACTGGTCTTTGCGCTGCAGTACGCGTTCTAGTTGAAGCAGCTTACCCCACTGGGCCTCGCGGGTTATTGCCTGCCGGACTTAAACCGGATAAGTAACCATTTCACTGCCTCGGGGTCCGGCGGCCCAGCTCCCGATCACTGCGGAGAATTTTCCAGCAGTCCCGCCCGCCACCACGATGCGAATCGACTCCGGTGCACGGAACTTCTGGTAGCAAGGTTCGCCGTCAACCCGGATCTCTTTATATTTCGAAACCATCTGGCTGCCTTCCGCGTCGGGCGCATCCCGATAGGCGCGCACCGGCACACCCGTATTTTCGAATAAGAACTCCCTGGCCTGCTGCTTGGTCCAGCCAGCTCGATGGATGGTTCGCGCGTGTTCCGGGCTAAGAACGACAACCGCTTCCGAGCCAAGGCATGCGCGATGCGTCCAGACCGTGGCGAGCGCGTAGCAAATCGATTTCAAGACCTGCTCCGGCGCGCGCGCGGTGTGCTCGCTGACGCCGTGCGGCGCTTCCGCCGCAAACAGCGTCAAGGCGCTCTGCTGGCGTTCAAACCCGCGCTCCACGTGGAACGGCTCCCATGGATTCGCTTCCTCGTGCTCGGCGATGCAGTAGCAAAACTTGCCCGGATTGCCCATCGTGGACATATCGATTCCGTCCGGCCGCGCGCCGCCGATGTTCAGCAGTATCAGCTGTAGCGCTCGCCCCAGCGTGCTGTTCGCCCGAGCCGTATTGCTGAAGACGTTTTGCCGGTAGGTGAACCCCAACTCATTCCGAACCGGCCCGTTGAGGATGACCAGCGGCGCCGCAAAGTGCGTGGTCGCCTGCACGCCGTGCACATTGAGCCGTTCATCGCAAACCGCCCGAACCAACGGCAGCAATACTCGCATCATATCCGGCACGCAGCCGGCCATCACCGCGTTTGCCGCGATCTTCTCGACCGTGGCCTCCCCATAGCAGGGCGGCACACGGGCAACAGCTTCGCTCGCATTCAACGCTGTCCCGGTCAGCATGCGCGCGACGCGCTCCGGCGTGGGAGGAACCACCGGCAGGGCGTCGCCAAAAGTTCGGAAGCAATACTCGAGTAGATCTTCATCGTCGTGAACTTCGATCACCGAGGCCGCAACTCGGCCCGTGGAACCGCTGGACGGCGCGGGCGCGAGTTCTCCATCGGCCTCCGGTTCGAGATGCCGCGACATGCACCCGGGCTTGCTGTGCGGCGCGCCGTCGAACTCCTCGGCCACCGGCGCGCAGCGCATCTGAACCGCAATTTGATTGAGCACGGACTTGTCGAATCCGAAATGCGAGCGCAGCACGCGACCATTGGAATCGAGCAGAAACAGCGAAGGCACGAACCTTAAGTCGAAGCTACGCGACAGTTCCCCACCGGCATCTCGTTGCACCGGGAAAGCCGTCTCTAGTTGTTCCGTGAACTGCTTTGTCGCCGCATCATCGTCCTGCGAGATGCCGATTACGCGCGCTCGACGAGCAAGTTTGTTAAGGTAGGGAACGGCCAGCCGGCACGTGGGGCAGTCCGTTTCGAAAAACACGATGAGCGCGGGGTCGCTCCCCAGATCGAGTCCAGGAATCGCGGGCGCGGTTTGGCCGATGTCAAGCATGGTAGCAAGCCTATCGCAAATTTGACTGAAGACGCTGCCTGCTCGTCAGAGAACGCTACCTCAGAAAGCTGCCGCCGAAACATGCGACATGCATCTCGCATGTCGCAAAAGTCAGCGCTCGAGTTTCTTTGGCCTATCACTCCTTCGGTTCAAAATGAGCAAGAAATTCCTCCACGGCCTTCCAGTTTTCCGACTCTCCGGCGCGATTCTTGTCTCCCCGCAGCGTCGAAGAGCCGTGCACACCAGCAATATGCGGAATAAACCGAGTTTTTTGCTGCGAGGGCGCAACGGCTAGGATGGACTTGGCCGCCGCGATCTCGTCGCGGTCTTTTGCAGAAGTCACAAAGATGGGGGCAGAAACTTTGGCGGCGGCGTCATGCACCACATGCGGACCGCCGAGGTACTCGCCTGGAGAAAAAGCGAGCACTCCGGCGATTTCTTGCCGGTGATCTGCGGCAAGAAGAAAAACCAGAGCAGCCGAATAGCTGCTGCCCCACAGCAGGACTTTGCCATTGCTTCCAGACGACTTTGCCCACACCAGCGCGGCTTCCAGGTCTCTGAGAGCGTCCGAGTACTCTCCGTTATGCCCGACGTGGCCGACGGTTTCGTTCTCCTGGCCCCACAGGTCACCCCCCGAGCGCTGGTCAATGGCCAGGCAGTTGAAACCCAGTTTGGCCAGCCGCGGGGCAATGGGCGCGTACTCCGCGCGGTTCGAGCCTGCCTGGTGGAATAACAAAATGTAAGGACGGGAATTGCTTTCGGCGGGATAGAAGGCGGCATAAACTTTGACACCATCGGAAGCCGTAAGGGTAAGTTGCTCCCGGGCACGTACCGGCAGTCCCAAACCGATGGTTGCGATCAGCAGTTGAATAAGGACTCCAGGGGCCGTTTTCTTGGAGAAAAAAATTGTTTTTGGGTGATTCCACACCTTGTGCATTGTTCGCATCCCCTGTCCGACCCGCGTTCCGAACATCTTGCACAGCGTAACCCACAATGTGATGATCGGCCGCCGGAATAGTTTCAACGAACGAATTTGGCTCCGAAACCGGAGCCAAATGACCGCCCGCCATCGCGAATGCGGTCCGCAGGAACCGTGTCGCTCCTGGTTATCAGGCTGAAGCGCAAATCATCACCGCGCATCGGAAACCACATTCTTCGGGCGGCGCCGGTCCAATAGATCGAATAGCTTGCTGGGGTCCACTTTCACCATGTGCCCAGACACGGCCACCACCTCGAGTGCGTTTTCGATTCCCAAGGCATCCAGCCTCTCCTAGGTATCCCGGGAGCCCCGGAGCCACTCCGAATCTTCCCCACCCGCGAACGCCGCCACGAGAATTCCCTCTAGACAGCCGAGCGCGTTAAAGGCGCGCTCATTCCGGAGGAACTCCCGGGAGCACGGTGAGTGAAAGAAAGCGGTCGGGATACTCGGTAATAACCCGGTAGGCGGAGAGGCCACCGTAGGAAACACCTGCGAGGTGCCCCTTGCCGCCCTCGAACTCCACGGATTTTGCAAGCTCCTAAAAGAGATTCGTCAGTTCGTTTTCCGCGCCGCTGTAAAACCTCGTGCCTTCAAGAGCCACCGGGCGGATCACCACCCATCCTCGCTTTTTCGCCTGGGCCTCCCATTACAATTGCGGCCCGGCCAGCACCAATTGTTTGGACTGATCGCCCGAGGGAAGCCCCAGCAGCAACGGATACCGAGTCCTCGCGTCGAAGCGATCCGGTAGAATCAGCGGGTATTCGAGGACCCGGCCATTGTGAGACATCCTCCTAAACTATTTAGTTTGCGCCATCGCTGTGCAGGATAGCCACGCCAGCAAAGCGGCGGCAACGTCCATGCGAGCCATCTGCGCCCTTCCCCCATCGGAGGAGCAAATCTAAAAGAGCAAAACGGTCTGACATTGTCGCTCAACTCGGCATCTGCGGCACAAGGCGAACCGTGTTACTAATTTAGTATCTTTCACCGTTTTCGTCGCTATCTACGAGTTTGGCGCCAGGAAGCAGTCCGCCCTCTGGCGTGAACACCACCGAGCACTCCACGGTAATGTCCGTTTTTGTGATCGTGACCTCGCCGGCTTTGGCGGCATTGAGGATGTCCGTTTGTGAGGTCAGCGCTCGTGGCCTGTGCCCGGCGTTCCAGGACACCAGGCTGACTTGCCACAACGGCGAGTAATCCGTATCGGTGTTAGCAGGACCAGCCGGAATCGGCGCGGATGCCAGCACATTGCCCTGCTGGAAATTGGTGAAGACAAAAATGTCATCCACCGCGCCGGAGCCAGGGAGCGTGGCGAAAGCCGTGGGAACGAAATTCGCATTGAATCCTTGCGCTACCGTTTGGGCGAGCGACGTGAAAGCTGACCCAGGGGTGACTCCAACTTCGGGGGTAATATAGAGCGCCGTTTTATTGTTGTAGAACCCCGTCTGAAGCGGCAGTCTGCCTGTGGCTGTTACACTGCCGCCGACAGCCACAGTCGGAGCATCGAGGACCACTTTCGATCCGGGCAACAGCCCTCCGGGTGCGAGGGAGAAAATCACTGAGCACTCCACAATGATCGGCGTCGGGGTCACCGTCACCTGCCCAGCAGCCTCCGCTGCGGTTATGTCCGCTGTTGAGGTCAGCAAGGTCACCGTAGCTCCTGGATTAAACGCGACCAAGTTTACTTGCCAAAGCGGCGAGTAGTTCGTGTTGGTATTACCGGGACCAGGAGGAATCGGGGTGGCGGAAAGTACGTTGCCTTGTGTGCTGAAAACGAAGATGTTTCTCACTGCAGGAGAGCTAGGCAGCGAACTGAAGTTCGTGGGGATGAAATTGGCGTTGAATCCCTTCGCCACGGCCTGCGCTGTAGCTACAATATCGGGTCCCGCGGAAGGATCGACGCCAACTTCGGGTGTGATGTACAACGCGGTTCCGCCTCTGGCAAACCCTGACTGAAGCCGCAGGACCACTTTCGGCGATTCGGGCTTTCCGTTCTCGGTGTTCTGCGCACGAGCCGGCGTTAGGCCCGCCGCCAGTGAATAAAGCGCTGCCACCATGAAAGCGGACAGAAATGCTTTTCTGCTTCCAGAGAAACCTCGATCTTGTCCCATTTGGATGTCCCGTAATCCTTTCAGAATCTGATTTTGCCCGGCGGAGAAACGCCAGGCACTGAATTCGACTCTCAGCTCGGCGGGAAGTTTCAAATCTCATTTCATTTCCAAGGCGCATGGCGCAGACGTACAGCCCTTGCACAAAATGGAGTGCTGCTGCTCGACTATTTCGGAGCATTCTGATGCGCCAACTCGGCTCGTCGACGAGCCAGTTTGTTCGGGTAAGGAACGGCCAGCCGGCACGTCGGGCAATGCGTTTCGAAAAACACGATGAGCACTGGGTCGGTCCCCGGGTCGAATCCAGGAATCGCGGGCGCGGTTTGGCCGATGTCGAGCACGGTGGGAAGCTAGCTGATCTCGGTCAAGAGTTGTACTGATTGCGGCCAGCCATTACGCCGCCGTCGACGTCCCAAATGGCACCCGTGACCCAGGAGGACTTGTCGGATAGGAGCGTAGCGACGATCTCCGCGACGTCTTCGGGCCTTCCGATACGACCGATCGGGTGGAAACTGTTGAAGCCTTGAAGGACTGCCTCGACTTCGTTCTTGGGTAGGAAACCTTCAAAGATGGGTGTCCGCACGACTGCGGGCGAGACCGCATTCACGCGAATCCCGGCGCCGGCGAGTTCCATGGCGAGGTGCTGCGTCAGTGAGTGCAGTCCGGCTTTAGCCATCGAGTAGGCCGAAGAAGGGGTGGCTTGCACAGCTTGCTTGGCCCACATCGAGCCGATGTTCACAATGGCGCCAGATTTTTTTCTAGCGACCCAGTTTTTGACCACGCGCTGCGTGATAAAGAAGATGGCCTTGCTGATATCGAGGTAGCTATCGTAATCAGTCTCCTTGTGTTCTAGAAATGGTTTGGGAGCAAAAACCCCTGCGGCGTTCACGAGCATGGTGGCGTCGGGATGCTCGGCATCGAAACGATCGAGAAGCCCAGCGCGGTCTGTGCTTTTCGTTATGTCCACAGTCTCGCCGAACACTGGCCCAAATGCGCTCAATTCTGCAGTCGTTGCCTTCGTCTTGTCCTGGCGACGCCCAATGATGACCGCCGTGCCCCCGTTCTGGAGAACGATCCTGGCAACCGCTTTGCCTATTCCACTAGTTTCTCCGACAACGATCAGTTTCTGTCCTTGAAATTCGCGTCCCATTGAATCCATCCTTTCGATTTGTTCGCTGCCATTGGAGCGGGAGAATCTTGAGAAATGCGCTAGGAACGCCTCTTCGCATCAGCTCTTTGAGCAGGCGGCGTCTTGCGCGCGAAATAGGTTCCTCAAGGACGCAAGGGGCTAGCAATGGCAAGCTCTCGAAAACCCCAGCTTTCTTTGAGTTATCAATGTTTCCGTGCCAGTTCGTCCAAATTCGAAATGCAATTCTGCAAAAGACCCATGGATTTCTTCGCGCGATCGAGGATTTTCCTGAGTTCGGAAATTGTATTCTCGGGCCCGCCGCGGACTATCATGATCTCGGCGTATCCGCTGATGGCCGTCAAATCATCGAGAAGCCTGTGAGTGATTTCCCTGGTGTATTGAAACTCATTCACAAACTCTTTCCGCAACGCTTCAAACCTACTCTCCACATTAGAGTCTTCCGGCACTTTCTAGTTGCCCTTTCCAAATTCAACCTAGTTCCCCGTATCACTTCGCTTCTTTAACTTTCCTTTCAAATCGGAAGAGGTCAGGGCGCGCATAGTGCCCTGAAACATCGAAGGTCATGCTCTCGCGATCAATCTGAGTGAGATCCAAATCCGAAACGAGCAACTCCTCGCGATCGAACACCGGATCGACCAGATATCGGGAGTCGGGACCGATGATTGCGCTACCTCCGCGCTCGACCCATTGGCCGAGAACACGCTGTGATGTGTCGCCATCCACAAACTCGCGAGGCAAATCCTCAGCCGGCATCATCAAACCCACCGCCAGAACGAAACATCGACCTTCGAAGGCGTAGTGTCTGCTGGCTAACTGATGTAGTTCATGGACTGTGGGCCATACCGCCACGTGGATGTGCTCGCCGGAATTGTGCATGGCCATGCGCGCGAGCGGCATCCAATGCTCCCAGCAGATTAGTCCGCCTACGCGCCCGGCGGATGTCGGTACTGCTTCTAACCCGCGGCCATCCCCATTTCCCCACACAAGCCGCTCGGTGTAGGTGGGGACGAGCTTTCTGTGATGGTTACCGAGCCGTCCGTCCTCTGAAATCGTGAGAAGCGAATTGTAGAGCGTGCCGATTCCGGGACCAGCATCGACGCGTTCACTCGCTCCGATTACAATGGCAATGTTTAGATCTCTCGCGGCTTCACTGAGCGCATTCACTTCCTCACCGGGAACGGTGATGCTGTTATCTCTGAGCTTCGCAAAGACGTCTTTCGTGGAGGGGTTTTCCCAGAGTCCCGCGCCGGGACAGACATCCAGCCAAGCAGGGTAGCCGGGCAACCAGGTTTCTCCAAATGCGACGAGCCGTGCCCCTGATTTCGCTGCTTGCTGGATAAGATTCAGAACCTTTCGAAGGCTGGCTCGTTTATCCAAGTAAACGGGCGCGGACTGCGCGATGGCCACGCGCACTCGTTTCGAATCCGCTGCTGGTTGTCCTACTTTCTCCATCACGCAGATTTGCTACCTCGAGTCGCCGTTCCCTTCGACGGGCCAATCACGGAGTCCCCACTACGCAGCCTGCAAATACTGCGAGAGGCTTAGAAGATAGGGAATGCTCCGCCGCTGCGGATTCCCCCGCCGTGATGGCTCGGCGGTTCTCAGCCATTTCAGCGTTGTCGTCGAAATGGAGACACTCACCATCAGATTGGAGACCAAGTTTGGCCCACAAAGCATCTAGGTCCACACTCACCGGCTTGTCTCTCAACTGCGAGTACAGCGGCTGAAGAACATTCACCCCGACCGCGCGGTCTCCGGCTCTGAGCGCATCCTCAAGCTTCCATTCCTTCTGGATGTTGCCACCGGCGTCGAGAATGCCGCGGAGAGCATGCTGCAACCCCTTCGCATTGTTTGTCTGGCGGCGAATCTCGAGTTCAGCTAGAAGGCAAAACAGCGCTCCTCCCCAATATGTTCTTCCCCAGGTGTGTGTGTAATCAAGTCCTCGATCTCCCGCCTGAGGGAGGCCTTGGGGCATGTCCCTAATAAGATCAGACCACATCTGCTCTGCTTTAAGATGTCCTGCTTGAATCCGAGCGATAGGTTCAACATAGGTAGCGATCCCCTCTTCGATCCAATGTTGCTTTTCGTCTACGGAGGGAAATGCCAGGTGAACCATTTCGTGGGTCAGCATCCAGTCGGAGGCGAGCTCTGAAGGAGAAGTCTCGTTGCCGACACCTATGGTGATCCGTCCGCCTCGATCACCGAACGCCATCCCGTTGCGGACGCCTTTTCCTTCGAATGCAGTGATCCGAATAGAGACTTGAGGCAAAGGCAAGCGGCCATAATAGGCAGTCACCGACTGAGCGGCCAACTTCACCCAAAGAAATACGTCCTTGGCCGGCACTCGCAGAGTGTTCCGTTCAATCGTGATGTCTATCCGAGCGTTTCCAATCAGCAGACTCGAAGTCATCCCACCCCTCGCTATCGCAAAGGAAGAACAAACCAAAAAAAATAGTACAACCGAGGTTGTCCGGACGAAGAAGCCCGCCAAAGGTGTTCGGAGCATTGAATGACCATGAAAAGCTTTCTTACTGGAAGAACGAGCGATCAGGCTGGAACTGAATTCGCTTGCTTCACCCGCGCGGAACGAGAGAAAAACGCGATCGCCGTGTCCGCAGAGATCTTGCCCGCGCCAAAGATCAGCACAATAAGGGAAACGATCAGAAACGCGAAGGGGGCGGCTGCAATGAACTTGTCCGGATCGGAAAAGAATGAGAGCAGCGCCTCGCGATCTCCGATTACGTAAGCCATGGTCAAGTTCACGGCGAGAACAAGACCTGTGATTCTGGAGGCAAGGCCCAGAGCCAGGAAAATACCCCCAAAGAACTCGACGCAGGCAATGAAGACGGCCATCTGCGCGGGCATCGGCAAGCCAAGGGTGGCGAAATACTCCCCGACATTGGACAGATGATGAAGCTTGCCCCAGCCGCTTTGAGCAAGCTGCCATCCCCAATAGAGGCGCACAAAGAGGAGGAATGGTGACTCCAGGTACGACACCAAACCGAAGAACTGGTTATGCCACTGCTTAAATTTTACGATCATTTTATTCATGATTTCTAACTATGCTCTTTTCTCGCGGCGTTTCCCGCCGCGCACGTTTTCATCTGGCTGGCAAAACCAACCCAGAGTTGCCCAGGTCTGAAACGAATGCTGAACAAATGCTCCGCGTTCTGCGTCAGGGATTGAACTCTTCCTGAAAGCCAACGCAATGGCATGCTCGATCGTCTTTCCACTCCGCAGCGCACTGAGGAGCGCACATTCTTCGCGCTCGATGCGGCGAAAATAGACGGAGAAATCCAACCGATGAACTGCCAGAAAGATTTGCGTGGGTTCAAGCTTCGCCACCGCACGGACCCTGATCCGTTTTCTCCGTTCATGGACAGCGTTGCTTGCAAAATCTGGCGTGTCGTCCCCGTGTTTTACGTCCAGCAGCAGGTCGTCCACCGGATAATGCAGCTCGAGGAGTTGCACATACGGCTGAATGCTCAGATGGAGATTTGGTGCGTCGATCTCACGCAGGTCCTGGGAGCGAAGGGCGGGATTTGCCTGACCGTCGAAGGCTTCGATGTCTGCCCATTCGAGACGAACCATATCGAGGGCAAGCGCGCGCCTATCGCATATCCAGCTCGGATTTTGACGCAGCCACGTTTCCAAATGCCTCCCCAGATTTCGAATTGTGAAGGAACGTGAGGGACATTCTGTGAGATAGACCTTGCACATGGATTCAAACCGTTGGCTGCCAAGTATGGCCTGCAGCCCGGGAAAATCTTCGATCATGCTTGACAAGAGGCGAAACCAGTATTGCCGATTGTAAATTTCCAAACGTTCAAATGAGGTGAGACGATCATTCGGCTTGATGAACCCGGCCGCGTAAACGTTCATGCGCCCTCCGCCAGGCGCTGTGCGCCGCATGCGTTCAGACCGCGTCAGAGGTTGCATGACGGCGCGGGCAACAGCCCGCTGAAGCGGGGCGAGCTTCATACTGCCACCTCCAGCGTCGTGTCGGCGAGGAAGCGATTGGCTTTCATGGCTTCTCTGTGGACTTCCTCGAAGGAAGGGATGCTGTCGTCCCACTCGAGCAGTGTCGCAGTATGGCCAGCGCGTTGGATGGCAAGCTCGTAGAGTCTCCACACGGGATCGAGCACCGGATGGTCGTGCGTATCGAGGATGTATTTTTTGAATTTCGAATGACCAGCAATATGGATTTGCGCCACGCGCTCCGCAGGAACCCCGTTCACATAGGTCAAGGGATTAAAGTTGTGATTTTGCGATGAGACATAGATATTGTTCACATCAAGGAGGATGCCGCAGTCAGCCTGCTCAACTACCTCATTTAAGAACTCCCATTCGGTCATTTCCGAAACATGATATTCGGCATAGCTGCTGACATTTTCGACGGCGATGGGAACTTCGAGAAAGTCCCGCACCTCTCTCACTTTTTGCGCAGTAAGGCGAGCTGCTTCGAACGTATAAGGCATGGGAAGGAGGTCGTGCGTGTAGCGTCCATCGACGCTGCCCCAGCAGAGGTGGTCGGAAAGCCATGGAGTCTTCGTGCGCTTCACCAGTTCTTTCAACCGGCGGAGGTGTTCACGGTTGGACTTTTCCGCCGAGCCGAAATACATAGAAACACCATGCTGCACAACCTTGTACTGTTCGAGAATTTGGTCGAGGATGTGAAGCGGACGTCCCCCATCGATCATGAAGTTCTCAGAGATGATCTCAAACCAGTCGACAACGGGTCTGCGGGAGAGAATATGCTCGTAATGTGGAGCGCGGAGCCCAATTCCAATCCCGTAATCTGTAAACCCATTAAAGCGATTTCCAGGCATCTTCTTTGCCACTCCTTTGATGAAGGAAAGAGGGCCAGGAGAATTCTCCCAACCCTCCAGATCCGACTGCGCCTGATTTGAAACTACTCCTGAGGCGGCTTGGAGCCATCGGTCGCGCAACCGCCCTTGCCCTTGCAAGAGTTCTTGCCTTTGCAGCCGTTGTCGCTGGCTTTGCAACCGCCCTTGCCCTTACAGGAGTTCTGGCCTTTGCAAGCGTGCTTTTCCTTGACCTTCTTGTCGTCCTTCTTGTCCTGGCCTTGGTCCTGATCCTGCGCGCTGAAAGAAGGCTTCAGCGAAGGAAGCAGGGTCGAAGCCTTAACTGCTGCTCCGGTTCCGGCGAACAATCCCGCGAACGCCGCACCAGCCAGCAAGGCCTTTGTTGTCTTTGTCATATCAAGAGTCTCCTGTCGATTAGAATGAGATGCGAAACACCATCCGGGCACTCTTTCCGTCTCGTAGATCGCGAATCTCGCTGCCTGGTTCGATCAAACTGGCCCTTTGCTGCGATTCCGAGACGCCTTGAACGCCCTACAAACGTGTTCCGTCCACTGAATGAGAGTTGCGAGGCGGCTAAAGGTTTCCGAGATTCTCAGCCTGAATTAGATTCGACACTGGGTGATTAGGGGAAAGAGTGGCGAGGATTCGAGAACCCTAACGGCCGGGCGCGTAATAGCCTGTCTTGGAATACGCAGTGAGAGGGGGAAGCCCCTTAGGGGTACGCAGCTGGATCTTGATCTTCCGCCAGCGCGCGTCGTGAGCCTTATTACTTGGCCGGTATCCCAAGACATATTGGTTGCGCAACTCCATACCGATCTTTGCCGCGATGTCCGGCAAGTCGTCTAGATTTACTACGGCGAAGGAGCGCCCACCACTTAATTCGGTCATTTCGCTGAGCAACGAGGGCCCCAAGAGTTCCTCCGGCGTTCGGCTGCGGTACTCGAGCGGCTCAAAGATGCCGATGGAATAAAGCTGGGTATCCGCCTCTCGAACCAGTCGCTTGATATCTTTTTCGCTGTAGCGGCTACTATTGTCGCCGCCGTCGGAGATGATGAGCAGCGCTCGTTTGGCATACTGCGCGCCTCGCATCTGGGTGAGTCCTAGATAAATGGCATCGAGTAATGCAGTGCGTCCCTTCGCAGTGGCTGAGAGCATGGGGGCCTGCAAGTCTTCGACGTTATTGCTGAACGGACTGAGGAGTTCGGGGTGCTCATTGAAACCGACGAGAAAGAACTCATCCTGTCGATTGGCAGTATTGAAGAACTGGAACGCGGCTTCCTTAGCTTTACCGAGTTTGTTCATCATGCTGCCGCTGAGATCCAGGATGACGCCGATGGAGATAGGCACATCTTCGGAGGAGAAGTTCACAACTTCCTGCTCAATCTTGTCCTCGAAGACGCGGAAGTTATCCGGTTCGAGGCCTGTGACGATTCGGTTATACGGGTCGGTGACGGTAACGTGGACGAGCGCCAGATCCACGTCTATATGAAGGGATTCTCCCGGCTTGATAATTTGGCCGGGTGTGTCGTGCTTCACGTCGTCAGTGAAGAGCGACTGGGCGGAGATGGGGGTGTTGAATCCCGAACTGACGGCGCTCAGAAGCAAAAGAAGGAAGATGCGCCCAACGGATAAAAGGTGAGTCTTGATCGTGCTGCTTTTCATGCTTCGTCCAACTTCCTGCTTCGCACGGTTCCACGTAACGAGCCGTCATTGACTTTGGCCTATTTCTTCCTGACTAAGATGGGTCGCTGTCGTGTTCGTTCGGTTCGAGGATCATCTCCCGGTGTGCGTAGTCGAATATGACTTTGAATTGCCGCAGTGTTTGCGCCCCGATGGTCCCTGCGACGTTAGGAGCGGCGAAAATGCCCGAAGAATTTTTAGAAAATTGCGTGAGTGGCATAGCCACCAAGAATCCTCCGAGTCTAACAGCTGCCACATGCCCTAAACGGGCGCTTACCTCACCTCCCACGGCAACCACACTTGGCAATTCGATCGTCTCCTGGGCCGACAGAAACTCTGGATGTGCTTCGCTGAAATCTTTCGTGAGCCAGAGCGCGGTGGTCGCGCCCGAATCAACTAAGAAGGTACCCATGATTGCTGTCCCGTCTTGCATCACAACCTCAGCCTGGACGGTTGGTATGCCGTTCCAGATAAACTGGAGCGGCAAACGCTGACCAGAACCGGAATAGGAGTAGGCTGCCGGATCGCGGAAACGGAGCACTTGGTTTGCGTAATCAATTTCAACGACATAGTTGCGGAATACATTGGAACCGAGGAATCCATCCGTACTTCGGCCTACTTCGCGCGAGAACCAGTCCAGAGGCAGGGTTGCGACAGTTTGATCTCCCAACTCTTCGCCCGCAAACATGAGGGTGGCGTGGTCGGCGAATGCCAGCTTTTGGGCCGACCCTTGCCCGGGTCCATAAGCATTCCCTCGTTCAAGAAACTGAATTCCCAGCATCTTCGATACGGTTTCATCGAAAACAGTGACACTCGAACCCGTGTCCAACATCATCCAAAGAGGATGAGATCCGTTGATGCTTGCCTGCATGTAAATGAGACTGTCCGCCAACTCAAAGTGAATTGGCGCAGCTCCAGTGTCCGAGAGCGAGTGAGAGTACGGCATCGCCTGGGGGGTGATCGGCCATGATGCGTTTTCTAAGCACTCTCGGCTGTTGGTATCAATCTCCGCTTCGGTGCTCCCGCTGGCCGGCAGCGCCAAGACAACGTTACTGATCAAAATCGGCCAGCCGTTCGCATCTTGCGAACTGATTCCTTCGGCGTGCTGCAGCTGTAGCGTCCGCCCTGCTGCTCCGGAACTGCTACTACGATCAAAAATCGCTGCGTATTGAAGGAACGACCCTGCCTCTCTCGCTTTCACCGAAAGGTTAGGCAACGCCAGGAATAAGCCCAGAATCGAAAGCATCCTGCAAAATGAAGGATTTTTCTTTCTCACGTTTCTAGTATCCTTCAGGATCTTTTCGTCCGAACGTAATGGTCACGAGGAATTGCACGGGAACGGGCTCAGTGCCCAAGATGGTAGGCTCGTACTTCCACTGACGAAGCGCCTCCATGGCAGCTATGGCAAGTATCGGCTGTCCCGAGACTGTCCTCATTTGAACCACGTTTCCGTGTGTGTCGATCACAGCGTCAATGACAACCGCGCCGCTAATCCTGGCGTCTCGGGCCAGGACGGGATAAACGGGGTCGGGGCCAAAGATGAGCCGAGGTGGCTTCACTTTTCCGCCGACATGAATCGGGCCCTTCGGTGCCGAAGCGATTGGAGTTGGAGCAGGAGGCACAGCACCGGAGAGGCTTCCGCCCAGCACGCCGCCAAGTTGTCCTCCGGGCACCCCACCAGGCACGCCGTCACCTGAAACAATGGCAGGCGCGAAATCGCTGGGATCCGGCTCTTCACTTAGCTGAGCGACCCGGCGCGGTATGACCGTCGGCGCAAGCAACTTCCCTGCCAACACCAATGCACTCCGTTTCGGAGCGACCGACCGTGTCGATGCGGCTGGAGGCGGTGGAGCCGCTGGAGGTGCGGGGGCAAGCAGGGTCGGGTTGAGCTGGTGAACATCGAGCGCAAGTGCGTCGGTGAAGTAAAGCGGAACGACAAGCAGGACCGCCAACAAAAGCGCTTGCACGGTTCCGGAAACAACAAAATCAGCTATGCGACGCGCTGGCCTACTCGGACTATTCTCCAGCATTGCCTCCGCAAAAACCTCTTTATCAACTGCAAGACCAGCTAGCTTCGACGCACGAACGAATGGCCGAGCTTCTCGTGCTGGACCCGCCTCAAATTGTTCTTGTGCACGCGCGGCGTGGGGCGCCTTCGCGTCCACCGGTACTAGAGACCTTGGAATCATCATTTTCTCTTCTCCTCCAACCTCAAGTGTTGGTAACCGCCAGAGGGACCGCGGCCGTACATGCTTGGGAACGCGGCTTGCAGCTTGCTAAGCGCTCATGGAGGGCCTTCTCTCGCTGGACTTCGTGAAGCATTTGACGCAGCCGCATGCGAGCCTTGTGCACTTGCGACTTCGAAGCACCTATCGAACGGCCAACCATCTGGGCAATCTCTTTGTGTTGGTACCCCTGGATATCGTGCAAGACAAACATTGCGCGGTAGCCTGCCGGTAAGCACTCGATGCAGCGATCGAGAGTCACTCTGTCAATCGCTCCCTCAAGGAATAAGTCAGGTGCACCAATATCAATGGCCGGCGAGCTGATTTCATCGTCCAGGTCAGCGGCCGCTTCGATCGAGACAGTCGGTGGCGACTTCCTGCGCAGGCGCATAAGCACAAGGTTGGCAGCCAGCCTGTGCAGCCAGGTGGAGAAGGCCGATTCGCCGCGAAAGGTATTGATCTTGCGGAATAGCAGCACGAACACGTCCTGAACAAGGTCCTCGGCCTCGATGGGGTCCCTTAGCATGCGTAAGCAAAGGGCATACACTCGGCGGCAGTGCTGTTGATAGATAGCTTCGAATGCCCCCGCGTCGCCTTGCTGAGCCAGCCGGATCGTCACGCTCAAAGGAGAACTGTCGGGCCTGTTTGGCTTTAGTTCTCCCAATCCGTGTTCGGGTATGAATGCCCGGTTCCTATTGCGCAACAAGCGATGCGCCTTCCTTTGCGAGTGACTCTTCATGCCAACAGTCTTGAGCTCCAATGCGGCATTCATGTGACGTAAATTGATTGCTGTCTTCATTCGGATTTGCCTTCTTTACGATTCCGCGAGGAGGGCATCGTGCAAAGCCCTCTCGCGCTCATTCGCTGACCGTTTCAGACTCCGTTGAACCTCATAACCACGCCCATAATGCGATTTCGAGAGCGGTCTCAGACTCAAGGAGAAAACTGCTGCCTGCACTAAATGAGAGTCAGGAATCGTATAAAGGTTTCGGATTACCTAGGGCGCATGGAAATCAAGGACAGTTGGAAGGCAACAGAGCTGATCGCGGCCACCAATTGCCGAGCCACTTTCAATTGTTCCGAACCAGGCTCAGGTCGCTGCGGGCCTTCTTGCCGCAGCCTCTGCACTCATGCCTCTGACGATCTCGGCAAGAGCGCGAGCAAACTCAATCGAGCGGAGCGCGGGTGCGCCAAGGCATCTCTCGCCGTTTCTGAGAACAGGCAGCCACCAACATCCTTCTTCAACGGGCAGTCGGTAGAACATGCTCGAGCAGGAGCCTGCGAGCAGAGCCGTCAATTCAGCCAGGCTCTGTTGTGTGTTTAGGCTGAGCACGATGTCGAGTTTAGCGCGCCCGAGAATATGAACAATTTCTTGCCGCGAGTCCGCAAAGTGGCATTCGCAACCAACCTTTGTTAGAGGGGACAGGCAAAACGAAAACGAGTGACGACTTTCGCCGATCAGGAGAACGTTGACTGCTCGGATCTCATCCATTTCGGAAGCAGCGAGCTCACAACCTGTGTTTCGCCGCAATGCAAGCGCGGGTTTTAATTGAGGCGCCAATTCAGTAACCGATTATTCGGAAGATATTCGTTGCCATCAGCGATGCCTGACTTAACATCACGAAAGCGGATTGCAATATCTCTGAGAGCGCGATCAAATAATTGACTCGCTTCGGAACCGTTGGTTGCGTTCGGGAATTCATGCTCACTCTGTTCTTGCGACCTCTCGACACAGGCTAAACACCGCGAAGGTCATCGGGGTGTTAAGTGAGACTCACAAGCCTCACAGAGGTTTCAGAGTTTTGATGGGCGATGGAAATCAGAAGGGCCGCTCGGCACGAGCGGCCCTTTGGTTTTAGCTGCCCGGATCTTACAACTGTTGCTCACAGCAGCCCTGTCACTAGCACTAGGCGTTCCGACGTCTACTTCTGATTTCTGTCGCTCCCCGATTCCACTGAAGCTGCTTCTTGCCCGATCGACAACTCGTACTTCTTCCCAGAGAAACGGATTTCAGTCAGTGACGTCGTTCCGTCGTCTGCCTTCCGCGTCACAGACGAAGAATCACGTTCCGGACGGCTCAATTCAACCAAGCGCGCAGGCACAGTGACTATAACCCTGTTGGATTTGATGATGTTCAATTCGACGTTCGGGCCTGTGCCTTCCCACTTGACCTGGTAGTCACCCACAGCGAGCTTTGTGCCATTGACCGTCACGGGTTGGGAAATGTTAAGCGAACCTTTGTTGGCAGCCAACGCGCTCGTGGCTATCAACAAGGTGGCTGCCAAAAGCAGGCCTTTGTAAATTCTCGACAAGTTCATACAAACTCTCTTTCTTTTAGACTTTCGTCATTCCACAGGTTGCAGAAAGCTGCGACCCTCGGAGACAGACCATTTGAGATTTTGATCCTCCAATCTGATGCAGAGCTGCCGAAGAAGAAACATCACTGACGTGTTTTCGCCGAGGAGAGCTGGCTGATCTGCAAATTAGGAGTCAGTTGGACGGAGATGCGGGATTCTGTCGTCCCATCAGAGGTGACATCTGAGCAAACGAGGGTGGCCAGGTTGCCCAAGAAGACGCAAGGAACTACTGTTCGTTCCGCGCCTCCGCAGCCGTCCAGATCGATGCGCCAAGTAGGACCAAGTCCTTGATGAGAAATTGGCCTGCATCTCCCAACAGCAGAAATCCATGTGAGAAATGCACCGCGCCGGGCGCCGAGATAAGGAAGCTGACCGTAAGCAAGAATGTGAGGGTGGCCCCCATGCTGCCGATGAATGAAAGCCTCGCGGAGAACGGCCGCAGGGCTATAAGCAGGGCGACCGCGATCTCGGTCATTCCAATCAAATTCGAAACGGCCTGAAGGCTGAAGACCCTGTATAGCCAGAACAATAACGGACTGCTCGCAACAAGGGGCTGAATGCCCTGCGCCTCACCAGCAGTGAATTTAAGAGCGCCGATTAGCAGAAGTGTGATCACTAGCCCGTAACGTGAGACGTGCATGCCAAGTTTTTCCAGTGAAGACCTTGACTTGGCCTGCAGCAGCGCCTTTACAAGGATCTCTTCCGTTGGCAAACTTTGACTAGCTGCATCCATATTCATGGCTCGCTTTCCGGGGATTGCCCGTTTGAAACTATCTGCAAAAAAACCTCCGCTGAGTCGCTCGCTCGCCGCGCATTCTGAATGAAACTTCCGGCTTCGGCGCAGTGCCGAAGCCGGAAGGGGTAACAAATGGCAAGCTTCCAGACATTAAAAGGTGATTTTGCCCGTGACCTGCACGATGCGCGCGTCCACAGCTGCTGCAGCGAACGCACCGTAAGGTGTCGTCGCTGGTGTGACCGTGCTTAGGATCTGCCCAAATTGCGAAGGGTCCGCCGTATTCGCGACCGGATTGGCGAAATTGGGGTGGTTGAGGACGTTATAGGCGTTGGCGCCGAGCTGGAGGCTGAGCCGTTCGTTCAGCTTGAAGTTTTTCCTCAAGCTGAGATCAGTGTTGAAATAACCTGGGCCGCGGAAAGCATTTCGCCCTAGTGATCCAACAAAACTCGTCGGAGTGCCAAACTCCGCCGCGGTAAAACAAGGAGTGGCGCTGTTCACGGCAGCGATGCCGCACGACCTTGTGAGAGAAGCCCCCGAGACCGGCTGAGCCAGGACTGTCGCATCGAACAAGTTGTTTGCCGCTATGGAGTTAACGAAGTTTCCATCAACCACGCTAAAGGGGAATCCGCTTCTCCAGAAGAAAGTACCGGAAACCGTCCAACCTCCAACCGCGCCATTCAGAAAGCGATTGCTCGCCTTAATGGGGAGTTCCCAAACGTAGCTAGCATTGAAGCTATGGCGCAAGTCGTAGTCACTGGAAGCGTAGCTTGCTCTTGGGTTGAACGGGTCTATTTGATTGAGAATGCTATTTGCAAGGCTGTAAGGAAGGACGCCGCCATTTGAAGAGACGTCCAGCGCGTGGCTGTAGGTGTACGCTATTCGTCCGGTGAAACCGTGCCATACGCTCTCCTGCGCGGAAACGGTAACTCCATTGTAATTGGAGTACGCACCGTTGGTCAGCTGCTGAACCGTGCCAATCCGCGAATCGGGCGCCGTTGCGGGCAGTCCCAAAGTCCCGAAACCATTCATATTGGGATTATTGAGAAGCTCGTCGTAGCCGCGGTTGCCTACGTAGTTCGCTGAAAGAAGCGTCCGAGAGCCGAGGGTATGCTGAATCTCCAGGTTCCACTCGACGTACTTCGGATTCAGGATCTTGCTGTTTGTATTCGCCAGATTTGGCACCGCGCAGCCCGCGGGAGCCGCGGACAGAAAGCTGCCGACCGTTCCGCCGGAGTTGTATGCCGTCTGGAATGCAGCGTTGCACGACCCCAGAAGAGTTGCACCGCTTCCGGCTTCGTTAAAGGCAACACTCCCCGAAGGCAGATTAAAGCTCGTGACCTGCGGGAAATTCGTTGTGTAAGCGTCGAGAATTGTGCCCGGGTAGAGATCGGTGAACAGACCTACTCCAGCGCGGATTACGGTCTTCGACCCAAACGGCGACCAGGCGAGCCCAAAACGCGGCTGGAACACCACCTTTTCGACGCCTGGGAGAATCGAGTGCTGACCGGTGACGAAAGCCTGGTTATAAGGAATCGTTGGATCGTGTGACAACTGATCGAAAGGCGAGGACGGCAGGGTAGTGCAGTTGGATTGGCAAACGCCAGACGAATTCCGGTCCGCACGCAGCGCCAACGTCAATTTTAGGTTGTTCCGCACGTGATACTCATCCTGGAAATACAGCCCAACGCTATAAAATGCGATGGGCTGCTCTGTATGCAGAGCGAAGTGCTCCGCAGCTGCGAAATCAATAGAATCATTCGCAAATCCGCCCAAGGAAGTGGTTATGGCGGGATACGGGAGCTCACTTGCCGTAAAGTCACTGACGTCGTCGCGGCGGAAGTTAACCCCGGCCTTGAAATTGTGTTTTCCGCGGCTAATCGAGAGATCGTCTACAAGCTGCCACTGCTCCACGTTGCGCCCTTGCGGAAATAAGAAGCCGCCTGCAAAGTCCCCTGCACCCGTCCCCAAAGCGGTCAATGCTGTGTCTGACGAGACAAGGTTTCCGGGGAATAGAGCAAGTGCCGCACTCTGGTTCGGGCTACCAAAGATCGCGGAGTAAGACAGGTCAGAGAAGATGAAGTTGTTGACCACGCGAGGGCTGAAGATGTGAGTATAGTTAAGCTGCCCCTCATTCTGGGGCTGAATGCTGTGCTCGTTGAACGCGCTGTTGATGGGATCCGTGTAAGTCGGCTGAGCGCCGCGATCAAACTTCACGCGGCCAAACACTTTGTTATTATCGTTGAAGTTGTAATCCACGCGGGCGGTGAGCAGCCATTCGGTATTGCCGTTTGAGACCGAGGTACGAAAGCTCTCGAGGCAAGGCGTCGTTGTAAATTCTGGGTTAAAAAGCGGATTGGGTGAGGCAGCGGTAGGAACCTGGCCGAGGCTTCCGCAGCTATTTGCAAAAGTTGGATCGGTTGCAGGCACCCCACTGTTTTGAGTCACGGGCACCGCTCGGGAGATTCCCGGCGCGCTATTGTAGAGATTGAAAGCATTCGTATAGAAGGCCTGTGCAGAGGCTGGAACGTTGGCCAGTGTAAAAGCCTCGAGTGCGGGCGTCGGCACATTCACCGTCTGACTGGTCCCGAAGATGTAACGCGTCCCCTCGGTGTCGACAAAGAAGAAAGCTTTATCTTTCTTGATCGGCCCGCCAAACGCCGCCGCCCACGCGTTGTTGTTCTCGAATGGACGTGGAACTCCCCCAGCGTTGTTAAAGAAGTCGTTGGCGCTTAGTGCTCGACCCGTCCAGTTGTAAATCGCATCTCCATGGAAGGCGTTTGTGCCGGACTTTGTGCTGTAGTCGATCTGGGCTCCTGCTTGCCGGCCATACTGTCCCGTATACCCGTTGACCACTACGGCCACTTCTTCTACTTCGTTGGAACCGAGCAGAAGGTTGCTTGCACCTGAGTTATTGAGGTTGAGGAACGGGTCATTGTAGTCATTGCCGTTCACCGTGAACAGGTTGGACGTGCCCGGTAGCCCGAATGCGCTGAAGTTACCGAACCCGCCGCCGCTGGAAGTGTTGCCCGTAATGCCCGGCGTAAGGATGGCGTTGTAGGTGATGTCGCCGCCAGGATTCGGGATGTTTGCGATTTCACGATTCGAAACGTTCGCCGTGATATTCGCATCTTCTGTTTGAAGAAGTGTCCCGCCGGCGGTTACCTCGATGTTCGCTGTGGCCTTTTCGATGTCAATCTTTAGGTCGGCTGTAACTGTTTGGCCCAGAAGCACTCGCACGCTTTGATTCAGCGGGCTGAAGCCTGTTTGCGCGACAGTCAAGGTGTACTCACCGGGCTTAAGGAATGAAAAGAGATAGATTCCCGAATCGTTCGTGGTAGCGGTGTTGGTCTCGCCAGTGGCGGGGTTCTTAAGAGTCACGGTGGCATGGGCAACGACCGCGCCCGAGGGATCGGTAACGGTGCCTGTAACTCCCCCGGTCACGATGTTTTGGGCCGCCAACAAATCTGGACTGGCAATCAGGGCCAGCACCAGCGCCGCCCTAGCGACGGCCAATGTGAACTTAGTTGTATCCACGAACTTCATTCTTCTAAGATTTCCGGCTTGGGCTCGCAGGCCGACCGGAATATGAATCGCGAAAGACAACGCAACGCGGAGAGCTTCTGTCAATTTCTTCATCTTGCACATCCCCCTAATCGTGATTTGCAGCGAGCTACAACCACACCCTTTGGAGAATCTCCGGAAAACTTCTAGGAAACGTCCAAGCGATATGACTAACGAGTGCCCAGAAAGTTTCAGAGAATGAATTTATCTTTGCGTTAGTTACAATCAGGGGAACACAGTTGCCAATTGAGAACGCGTTGCGAATACCTGAGCAGGCAAACAGGTACGCATAACTAGAATGGTGCGCTAGCGTACGGAATTCTCGAGATAGTTGCGGCGCCAGCGATCACACTTTGACAGCTCTGCGCGGGTGGAACTTCGCACTTTGAGTGTGTTACTTCATGTCTTTCAACGACGCATCCAGAATGGACGAGATTGCAGACTCCTCGACTTCGCCCGCTGAGTTGTAGACTGGTTTTCCCGATGCATCGAGAACGGTTACATGCGGTATGTATCCCCGATAATAGGATTTCACCAACTCCTGCTGCTGGGCCGTCCGCTTGACATCCAGATCGATCACCACGAACTGCACGCGGCCCTTATACTTTTGATAGAGGTCCACGGTGCGGCGAGCCTGGCGCTTGGAATTGAAACAACCCTCGCCATAGAAAATTATGTAATTCGGCTTTCCTGCAGAGGTCGCTTCGTCCATGTGATCTCCGCTAATGAGCGGCCCATCGAGGCTGTCGCTCGAATAGTCGAGTCTCGGATTCAGGCGGAGGTTCTCGCTGGCGCCGAGTGTAGGGACATTCCCTGCGAGAAACGCAAGAGACAGTGCTACTGTCGCGACTCTATTCATGGATCTGAGTTCCTTCCTTCTTCCTCACGTCGAAACCGGCCTGCTCCACTACTTCACGCTGCTCGCGAAACATGTGAAGGGCACCGTTCATCACTTCTTGCAGTGACGGTTTTCCAGCCTGGGACTTCGCGGGGAAATATCCCCCGCCAAAATAGAGCTTTCCGGATGGACTGAGAAATGCCGTCAGCGGCAGGCCGACCGGCAAATTCATGAACGCTTGCGCTCGCTGGAGGCGAGCCGCAATTTCCGGCTGCGAATCGTAGTCAAGCTTAACGGCTACAAACTGGTCGTTAATAAATTTTGCAAGCTCGGGCTGGGTGTAACTCTCTCGATCCATCTGCGAACAATATGGACACCACTCCGCTCCCAAGTCGAGAAGAATTGGCCGGTCGAGATCCTTCGCCTTTTCGAATGCTTCCTCCCCCCACGGATACCAATCGACTAGCTCCTGGCTCGCGCGCTGAAGATAGGGAGAACTGCTCCCCTTCAGATGATTCAACCTTGCGGCTCCCGGCGCGGCCATCGAACTCGCCGCGCCAGCAGCCATCAAGGCGCACAGGAGGGTAGAGACCATGTGAAGCAATCTGCGCATTTCAGAGAATGAGACTCCACGTAATTCAAAAAGTTTCAGCCTTGGAGATCAAATACCAACCCGCGGGGGTCTACCCTTTTTTCTCTGGCTTGCGCTTGCCGATGCAGAATGGGCAGGGCGAATAGCCTTCGCGAATCGCTTCCTCGACTGAGAGAAATCTCGGTTTGCCATGCAGATAGGGACAACTAGGAATGTGAAAGACCTTGTTCTTTGCATCCAGAGAGACCGCTACAAGTCCCTTAACCGCAGGCGAATCAGGAGAGCCCGTCGGACTCTGGTGTTCGAGCCCGGGCAGGATAAATCGTTTCGCTGAGAATAATGCGAAGCCCAACGGCACTGCCGCAGCCGCCGCCAAGGCCCAAGCAAGAACCGCACGCCTCGAGGGGTGGATTCTTTCATCCGCTCCTTCGTTCAGTTTGTGGTTCAGCCTCGCGCGCAGACGATCGTGAAACCCCTGGGGGGGTGCCAAAACCCGTTCATCACGATATAGACGAATAACATTGCAGGTTCCTTCAAGGACCGCGGCACAGTGCCGGCATTTTGCGAAATGCTCTTCGAGCGCAGCCCTCTGCTTCTGATCTAGCTCATTATCGACATAGTCCGAGATGTCCCGCCAAACTTCTTCACACGTTATTCCCATGGATTCCTTACCTCTTTGAATGCTAACCCCACTTGGCCACCTCGCTGCAACCCCGGAGATAGAATATCCCTCAACATCAAACGAGCGCGTCGCAGGCGCGTTTTGACAGCCCCACGCGTAATCCCCAAGACGTAGGCAGTTTCCGTGATGCTCAGTTCGTTCACGTCGCGGAGAATGAAGGCCAACCGGTAGTGTTCTTCGAGAAAAGCCAAAGCCTTCGCCAAGGCTTCACGAGTCTCTGAACGCTCTAGGGCCTCTGAAGGAATCTCGCGCCAATCCGCAAAATCCTTTGGGACATATGCTCCGTCGTCATCGGTCGCGCTTGTCAATGAAAACATCGTTCCATGCCTCATCTTCCGTTTGCGCATCCTGGCTTCGTTGATGGCAATCTGAATCAGCCAGGTCCCAAACGCCGCCTCTCGCCGGAACTGGTGAAGACGGGCCAACGCTTTCAGAAGTACATCCTGGGTTACATCCTCGGCATCCTCTTTGCGCCTGAGCATGGTGATCAGTGTCGCGTATACGGTACGCTCGTAAGGCCGGATAAGCTCAAGAAATAGATCCTTTTCACCATCTAAAATTCTGCTGATCAGGTTCTCTTCAGTCGCTCTGATTCGGTCGTTTCGCGCATTACTTTCTGTGTTGTCTGTCATTGCCCATCCAGGCGTGCGCCTCTCCTCTAAGGCACGCCCGCTGAGGTCGCAATCAGGCAACGCAGTGGAGCCTTGTAGTTTTCCGTTCACAAGTCAGACACATTCTCGCTTGCCGGACAAAGTTTTGTCCTCTTACTCTGCTCGTTTACAAACTCCATTAAGGCCCTCCGTCGACGTAGATGATTTGGTCGGTCTGCAAGTTGGCAGAGCACCGTTCCGCAACAGACAGAACGCGGTCTGAAACGCGCCCTTTGCTCCCGCTCTCGACTGAAAAGCCGCCCGGAAGTGAGATTCCCGTCCGGCGAAATAGTTTCCGGAGAAAGTTCAAATTCATTGGCGGTTAGAGCGAAGCGTTGAGCAGGATAAGGATTCTCAAATCGGTGCCGTTTCCTGAAACCTTTTGACGAGATGGGAATCACATTTACTCGTATTGGCGATAGTTTGCATTCCTTACGAACAGGCGCGATACGTCTCTGTAGGCAAAGATGAGCGCGACACTTTCGCAATTGCGGACCTACGAGGCTGGGCTCAAGAATAGCGTCCCAGGAAAGCATTATAAAAGTTACGATAATATAACGCATGGGTAATACAGACCGTGAACCCCTAACAAGAGGAGCTTGTTTGCAACCTACTTTAGTCCGTATTCTCGTGGTCGATGATTTCGGATCAATTCGACAGTTTGTCTGCGCGACGCTTGGGAAAAGACAGCATTTCCAGGTTGTTGGCGAGGCCTCAGACGGTTTAGAAGCGATTCAGAAAGCCGTGGAACTGAAGCCGGATTTGATTCTACTGGACATTGGTCTCCCAACACTGAACGGCTTGGAGGCCGCTCGACAAATCCGCAAACTTGTCCCGGAATCCAAGATAATCTTTTTGAGTCAGGAATCTTCAGCTGACGTGGTGCAAGAGGCTCTGAGGATAGGCGCGCGGGGTTACGTTGTAAAAGTAGGAGCCGCAACCGGGCTACTCACCGCAGTTGAAGCCGTCATATCGGGAAAGCGGCATGTGAGTAGCGAATAGCCAAACTGCAGTTTCACAGTCCCATTCGAAGGGCGATCTAGCGAGGGGGTGCGATGTCGTCAACTGCTGGAGAATACTGTCAATTCGACTGCGCCAGATCCTGAAAAACCTAGCGAACTCTTCGAAAAATTATTTCGCGGGTAAAAGGTCCTTCGAAGAAGACCACACCCTTCGGGAGGATTCCAGATTACGGGCTTCCCTCTTCGCGCTTTAGCGTGGAGCTAGTGTGCGCGCACGGGAGGTCGTCCGAAACGGGATGCGTTCCCTGGAGTATCTCGTTGAAAGGACTTTTTCGACTCGCCTGATGGGAAATTCATTACATGTGGATGGACGGTGCGCAATTTGCAGCTCGTTGAGGAGATTAGGGAGTTCAGGAATGAAAAGGTGTGGGACCTCGCAGCCTGAACTCCCCTGGATATCCTTAAGGAGAGAAGATCTAGTTGCTTCCCGAACTTCCTGAAGCAGACCCGATGTCGTGTGATCGCGCTGCGGCCTCCCTGATCTCCGAGCGGGAAACAGGGATGTTATAAATGTCGGTTGCTGTCTGAATTCTGCTGAGGAAGTGCTGTTCACCGGCTTGTTCGAAACTTACACCAGGTTTGTCGGAACGAGTGCTTTCGATCTCAACAGGGTGCACAAACACCGTCGAACGATTCTCATAGCTGCTGAAGACCAGTCCCACGGATTTATCTTGCGAGATGCGGCTGACTCTGTACATGCCTGCAGGAAGTGTCTTACCACCGGCCACGAACTCAAAAGGTATAGTTACAACGACTTCGCCTCGATATTGAGCCTTGGCGGCCACACCCAGCCCAAGAACGCAGATAAGTGTGAATAATATGCTTGCATACCTCTTCTTCATGATTTCTCCTTTGAAACGTTGGGGATCTCGTTGCTGATCCGTGCGTCGTCCCAGCTCTTTTATTACGGGAGCGACCGATATTACTTGTTTCAACAATCATCCTCCAAACGTATACAGACGGTGAGACGTGCTTGTGGCTGAAAAGTTTCCAAAATCCGGCGTAATGAACTTGCCGGTCCCCAGTCCGATAAGTAGTCGTGGAAATGGCATGCCGGAACCGAGATGGAACCAGCCCCGTGATTGCCAAAATAAGTTTGAAACCTTTGGGCTGCTCGAAAATCTCATTGAACTGGCGATTCTAGACGTGACCTCGGCAGGCGCTGCGATCTTCCTGTCAGAGAGACCTCGCCCAGCGCCCTACTACAAAACTAGCCACGATAGGAGCTTCGAATGGGAAACGTAAAGCTTGTGGTCATTTACCCGCACCCCAAGGATGTTGGTGCCTTCGAGAAAGTCTATCAAACCGAACACGTCCCGCTGGCAGTGGCGAAACTGAGTGGCAAAACCAAAATAGTGGCAACAAAGGTGTTAAGTTCGCCGCAAGGCGCCGCACCTTTCTACCGCATTGCCGAGGTTTATTTTCCGTCGATGCAAGCTCTGGAGGAGTGCGCCGCGTCGGACGGCGGCAAAGAAGCCCTGGCACACGCCGTGAAGATTTCTTCAGGGGGGACACCAATCTTCTTGGTCGCCGAGGAAGAGACTTTCACGTTCACCCAAACGGCGGCTGGTTAATCTGATCAACCGGTTGATCTGGGTCACCAGGGGATGCAGCTTCACGACTTTAGGAATCCTGCGGTGAAACTCAATCGGTTACGGAGAAGGATGATGCTTTTGAATCTTACAGTTAGTACATTGATTGCATTTTCGGTTCTAGCGGGCGTTTCAGTTCGATATATTCATGCTGCGAGCCCATCCTCGAAGCCGAGCAGCGATGACGCCCCGCGGACTCCTGTGCTAATGGAATTGTTTACTTCCGAGGGTTGTTCGAGCTGTCCCCCCGCCGATGCTCTGTTAGAAAAGCTCGACCGTTCCCAGCCAGTAAACGGGGCAGAGCTCATCGTTCTCAGTGAACATGTGGACTACTGGAATGATATCGGATGGAAGGATCCCTATTCTTCGCGCGAATACAGTGAGCGACAAAGCGCATACGCGGCCCAGTTCGGACTCGGCGGCATCTATACGCCGCAGATGGTCGTTGATGGGCATTACGAGCTCGTCGGCAGCGACGAGCAGCAAGCGATCCGCGCAGTCGAAAATGCGGTGAAGCTCGAAAAGATACAATTAAAGCTTTCTGTGTTTCACGTTGATGAACCCAATAAGCTCGGCGTGCGTGTCGAGACTGGTCCACTGCCTTCTTCCTTTGCAGCGAAATCGGCGAACATTTTCCTGGAAGTAGCTGATGAGAGCGATGAGTCACACGTGATCCGTGGAGAGAACGCTGGCAGAACTTTGAAACACGTGGCCGTCTTGCGGGACCTTGTCCCCGTCGGAAAAGTCGGCAGAACCGACAACTTTTCGCGGAATGTGATGCTCGATCTCGATGCCGGGAATCGACGGGATCTGAGGATCGTGGGGATCATTCAGGAACCGGATGCGGGAAGGGTCTTGGGGGCAGGCTCCGTCCGGCTTTCTAATTAGCTTCGCGCAACCATTTTGATTTAGCGACAGTTAGTTCGCTTGCAACGCCAAAGGAACGAAATCGAATCTGGAGCAGATATGAAACTTGTGATTTGCATCCTTTTCCTTGTCGGACTCTTCGTAATACCCAGCGGGCAAGAAAGCCCAGGCACTGACCACGGCACTACTCCGTCAGTTGGCCTGGGGATCGGCAAGCAGGCGCCAGCCTTCGCCCTCCCCGATCAGTTCGGTCACGAACAATCCAATGAGACACTCAAGGGATCAAAGGGCACTATTCTCCTTTTCTTTAGATCCGCGGATTGGTGACCCTTCTGCAAAGCGCAGCTCGTGCAGCTGCAAAACGCAAAAGAGAGATTTGAGGCGCAAGGACTAAAGCTGGCCGCTATTAGCTACGACAGTCCGGCTATCCTGAAGGACTTCGCTGACCGGCATGGAATCCAGTTTCCCCTATTGGCTGACCCAGAATCCAAGATCATCCGCAGCTTCGAAGTGCTCAACACAGAAGCGAAAGGAATGACTAAAGGGATGTCCTTGCCCGGATTCTTCTACATCGACTCCAGCGGGGTCATTCGCGAAAAATATTTCACAGCAAAATACACGGACCGATTGACTGCGAACAATGTTATTGCAAAGCTCTTTCCGGAGCTGAGCGCCGAAGTGAGCCAGAATATCGAGGCTCCTCATCTTCGGATCACCCTCGCACAATCCGATCGGAGCGTAATACCCGGCGGCCGGGTCAGCCTCATTGCCCAAATCGAGCTTCCTCCAGATGTACACGTATATTCTCCCGGGGTGCAAGGGTATAAGCCCATTCAGCTCGCTTTGCAAGATCTTCCCGGAATCGAACTCCAGCCTGTCATTTACCCAAACTCGCAGGTGCTCTACTTGGAAGCCATCCAGGAACATGTCCCGGTATTCGAGGGAAACTTTCGCATCACGCAGGATGTTACTGTAACTCCGGCCAAGACTCACGATGCGGTCCACTCCTTGGTCTCCGCGCAAAGGACGATTTCGATTACCGGGGAACTGAAGTATCAGGCCTGTGAAAAAACGGTTTGCTACCCTCCAACCTCGGTGCCGGTGAGATGGGAGTTACAGGTTCTTCCCCTTGACCTCAAACGATCTCCGGAGGCCATTCAGCACAAGTAGTCGATCGAATAATGAAATGGAACCAATTCTTAAGCTTTGAAAGGAGAAAGCCATGAGTGATGTCGTTTATATTTCGAGATCGCGCATAGAGCGAAAGTACGGACCTCTCCGCATCGCGTACCTGCCCGGCGAGTCACAACCAGTGATTTTCAGCGTTCACGGAGCCATTGCTGAACACTACAAAATTGACCCAGCAAAGTTGAAAGAGTCGCACTCTTCGACCATCGACTACGTCATTTCCGCAACGGCTGGTTGAATGATGGGAACCTTCGGAGGTGCGCTGGAAGCGCGCCAAATCGATGCCAGCAACGGAAAGCTAACCGCGGATGTGACTGGAGAGGTCGAAACGGAGGAGGGTGTACTGGTCATCCGCCGAATCCATGTAGTGATGAGCCTGGTGGCCTCACAAGATGTCAGGGAGACAGTAGAGCGCGTGCACGGCATTTACGCCATGCGCTGCCCTCTATACCGAACTCTGCACAATACGATCAAGCTCACCTCTTCATTCGAGCTTGTCTTGCCGGGAGGAACGAGTCAGGCGATCATCTGATCTGTGCCCGGCGCAGTTGAGATTGTGTGGTTGAGCGTCAGTCCTGCCGCTGAATCAGCGGGCCGGTAATGGAGAACCCAGAATTGACTAAGACAGTGCCAAAGTGGAAGGTGAGGGGACTGTTCCTGACGAACTTTAGGAAACGCGGATTGTTCCCTCGTGCGGACGCTCCAAATCCAACCTCGCGAGGTGAGACGGCGCGGACAGGGAAAGGGACGCGCCAGATCCGCTTTGTCGAGACGGACCAACGCAAGGTTGCACAATGGGAATCCGGAGACGTAAACTCGCCATTTATTGATCCGCGCCGGCCGACGGTGGGCAATGAGCTTTTTTAGAGAAGTTCGACTGGAAGACGAATTCGGGCCCTTCGTCACGTTTCAAGAGGCCCTTGGATTCGTCCCTAATCTTGTTCGCGCGCAGACTTTGTTACCTCGTGTCGTCGAGGCCCAGGCAAAACTTGAACGTGCCGTCCGCTTACAGGAAGGCGCGATTCCCCGAATACAGAAGGAACGAATCCTTCTAAGCATTGCAGCTGAGCGACACGACGCGTATTGCGTGGCCTTGGACGCTAAGATCCTTTCTTCGCTTGGTGTCTCGGATCGTCAGGTCGATGACCTCTTGAACGACTCCCAGCACGCGGACCTCTCGGAACCAGACCTTATCTTGCTGCAATTTTGTCTCAAACTAAGCAGATACGCTCCTTCGGTGCGCTCGGAAGACATCGAAGCACTGCGGGCATGCGGATTCGAGGACGAGTCGATACTCGAAGCCGTCGTCGTGACGGCTTTGGCCATCTACCGCTGCACGCTTTCACTGGGTTTGGGTCCAGAGCTGGATTTCGGACTGCGGAAGCTTGCTTCGACGAAGATCTATCCGCCCCATGAGCGAGCGCTCCCTGGCCTGTTGCCCCACATTCATGAGGCGCCACACAAAAAAGGGCCGTACGTGCCCGCTCCATACTTAAGTCCCAGGACATTCGCACCATTTGCCGTTGTTTGGAAGAGTCACGGATTCATACCGAACTTTTTCCGCGCACAGACGTTGCGGCCGGACTTGCTGGAAGCCGAGCTGGAGGCTGTGGACAGAATTCTGCTTCCTGAAGATGGCCTGACACGAGTGCAAAAGGAATGCATTCTGCTGGCCGTTTCGGCGGCGAATCTAAACTCTTATTGCGTTGCGATGCATTGCAACCTATTGCGCGGCTTGGGTATGCCCTCCGAGGAAGGGGACCAGATTGCTGTAGACCATCATGAGTCCGGTCTACGGGAGCCCGAAAAAGCACTGCTAGACTTCGCTGTCAAATTGGGGACAGGTGTTTCAGAGTTTTCCCGCGAGGACGTTGTCAAGCTTCAAGTACTAGGTTTCTCAGAGAAACAGATTTTGGAATGCGAGGTGGTCACAGCTCTCAATAATTTCGCGAATACCCTCCAAATGGGGATCGGAATTGAGCCCGATTTTGGGCCAGCTCCTATCTTTGAGAAAAATAAAATGAATCTTCCTGGCGCTACCCAGACTCCTATCCAGGCTGGGGGCGCTGTGCGTCTCGTCGAAACACTCCAGGACGCGGACGCTGGATTGGTTGCCCAAGCGCAGAATGGGGAGCTGGAGGCTTTCGAAACATTGGTTCGCCGCCATACCCAGTTGATTTATCGCACTCTGATAGCAATCCTCGGCGACCCAGCCGAAGCGCAAGATGCCATGCAAGATACTCTCTTGAGTGCGTTCAAGCACATTGGCGGATTCGAAGGCCGCTCGAAGTTTTCGACTTGGTTTGTGAGTATCGCAAGAAATATGGCGCTTAAACGATTGCGACGCGGAAAACTCTTTGAGAGCCTGGATGAAAATGAGTACGACGAAGAGCGGGAATCTCGCCCTCGTCAGGTTAGGGCTTGGCAGGACAACCCAGAGCAGTGCTGTGCTAAATCGGAAATGAGGGAGCTCGTTGAAAAGGGTATCTTAACGCTTCCCGCTAACTACCGCGTCGTGGTAATACTCAGGGATATCCAACAGCTTTCGGCGGATGAAGTTGGCCGGCAGTTGGGGTTAAGCGTTCCGGCCGTAAAGACGCGGCTCCTCAGGGGCCGACTAATGCTGCGAGAGTGGCTCTCGCCGTATTTCACCACTAGCGTCAAGGGGATAGGTCAATGATCACTTGTGAGGAATTCCTGGCTGAGATCGCTGACTACCTTGAGAATGAGGTGTCGCCTGAGGTCCGTAAAGAGCTTGAACTGCACGTGTCCCAATGCCGTGCTTGCCACGTGCTGTACGATTCTACCCGGAAAACTATAAAGATCGTAACAGAAAGTAGTTCCTTCGAGTTGCCGGAAAGTGTCTCCGACCCAATAATAAATCGCGTCATGGCGAAGTTGCGAACGGACCAAAACGAGCACGGTTGAAAGCTTCTTAAGCGCAATCTATTCACAACTTTGCTCCTCCAGGCTTGCCGAAATGCGGTGGTCGCAACCTCATCTGGTGAGTGTCGAACATCCTCGTCGAGTCCTTCATAAACCACGGCTTGACCCTAGTCGCCGAATCACGATCCCTGCCTGCGACAACGCGGGGCTTTCGACGTTGCCCAGCTATGACGATTTCTTGGTTACTCATGCAACTTTTGCAGGGCAAATGACTCCTATTGCCCGTGAGAGTTGAGCACCGGCCGTAATTGGACAGCGAATGTCGCGTTGCAAGCCTACGAAGTCACCCTAATCAACGATCCAACTTTCATAAAGCTGCAGTTTGACCAAATGTAGAGGGCGAAAGAACTAAAGAAGGCCATATGAAAACCATCTGCCTTTCCATTTTCCGCGCGTTCCTGCTTATCGCATTCATGACCGGCTATCTGTGCTTATTGTATGGGCAGGAGCGCGGGCATGTCGTTCCGATCGCGCGCAACACAGCGTGGAACGACCTCGTGATCCAGGTCAATCCTGAGATGGGTGACTCTTCGGCCGATTCTCTGGGAAAAGAGCTTCTCTTTATTCAGAGTTTCCTCGCAGAACATAAGTCCGAAGCCATCGTCGGAACCTACGACATTGCTGTCTTCAGGGCTATCGACCAAGTCCACGCCCGCTTCCAGAAAGCCGACAAGGACTTGGAAACGATCAAGAACGAGTTGTACTACAAGGAAGCGCAGGCAAAGCTTGGGAGGTAATGCGCGCAGCAAGAACGAGGTTGAGCGTGGAGAATAGCGAGAAGGCAGTAGTTAATCAGGTGTGCAGGGGGGACAGAGAGGCTTACTGGCGTCTCGTAATGCCACACTTGCCCGCGGTCCTCTCCGTAGCCAAAGCGATTCTGAGGAACTCGGTGGACGCTGACGAAGTTACTCAGGAGGCGGTCCTGAAAGGCTTCTGCAACATCCATGGATTTCGCGGGGACACGAAATTCAGCACATGGCTGATCCAAATCACGGTCGATGAAGCTCGGAACAGGGTTCGAAAGGACCGGAGATACATGGACCGGTCACTGAAAGGACAGCGAACAGGTAATGGTGACGAGTATGTACCCAAAGATTTCAAGGACTGGATCGAAATTCCCTCGCAAGCTCTTGAGGGTAGTGAACTCCAAAATGCCTTGCAACAAGCACTTGAATCTTTGGCACACAAGTACCGCGAAGTCTTCACGTTGAGAGACATCGCACATCTGAACATCGACGAAACTGCGCAGGTGCTCGGCCTCACAGTTGCGAACGTCAAGACCCGGCTCCTGCGGGCCAGGCTTCAGTTGCGGGATGCTCTTGCGCCAGGTCTTGGCGGCAGTTGGTCAAATAGCAATACGGACTACCCAACGGCAGGCGCTTAACAAAGCTGGACAGTCGTTCGTTTTGCCAGATAGCAAGGGAGATCTGCACATTGTTCGCGCTGCTCACAGTTAACACGAGCCAGACTTGGGAGCTTTCTTCCGAAACCTTCTGACGAGATCGGAATCACACTTATCAGAGTGGATTGACAAGCGGCTAATCTAGATTTCTAACGGACAAAAGGGACCCGGATCAGTTGACAAAGATGAGCGTGACACAGCCGCAATGGCGGGGCAACGAGGCTGAACTCATAAAGAGCGTCTGCGGCGGAGACCGGGAGGCTTTCTACGAGCTGATTCGTCCGTATGAGCGCATGATTTACGCAACCGCGATGTCGGTTGTGAAAAACTCCGCTGACGCGGAGGAGGTCGCGCAGGAGGCAGTTCTCAAGGCACTCTCTAACCTGGCCGGCTTCCGTGCGGAGTCAAAGTTCAGCACCTGGCTTATACAAATTACCTATAACGAAGCAAAGATGAAATTGAGGAAGGCGCATGCGCACCTCTACGAGTCCATTGACGACCAGCAGCAAAGCGAAGAAGGAGATTTTTGGCCCCGAGACTTTGCCGACTGGCAACCCATACCTTCCGAACTGCTCGAACAAAATGAGATACGGCAAGCACTGCAAGATGCAATAAATTCGCTCGGCCGCATTTACCGCGAGGTGCTAGTCCTCAGGGACGTTCAGCACTTGAGCATTAAAGAGACGACGATTATTCTAGGCATTTCGGAAGCAACTGTGAAAACTCGACATCATCGAGCCCGCCTCCTCATGAGAGACTGCCTTGCCCCTGGATTCGACGGTTGCTGGGTTAAGGGACAACCGTATCGGAGAGTCAGACCATGGTGAATAGAGAGGGGCGCGATGGCCATTATTGAAATCAGCTGCGTCGAAGTCTGGCGGGAAATTTCTAACTACCTTGACGAGGATATCTCTCCTGGAGTGCGCGAACGAATGGAAGCGCACTTCAAAGTCTGCGCGCATTGCACTGCGGTACTTGACGGCACCCGAAATGTCGTAGGACTGGTCGGCGACGGAAGAGTATTTCAGATGCCCGAGGGGTTCAGCAAGCGCCTACACGAAAGGCTTCAGAAACTTCCGTGAACTCGTACCCCGACTCCCGGAATCTGCTCCGGCCGGAATGGATCGGCGACGTCCTGGTTATCCATGTACATCCATAGCTTCCACTTGCCCTCTTTGTCTTTCCTCCAGATATCCACATAGCGATCCCTGCGACGAATGGGTTGACTGCCGGCCTTCGGCCTCAGCGTTAAGTCATGCCACCCGTAATCGTAGGCAACATTTCCTTGAAGACGAATCTCGATGACAATCACTGCCAGTTCCGCTGTAAACTGTTCGAACAGATTCGCCAGGCGAGTCTTCAAGGCGTCCAATCCGCTCCCGCCAAATTCACAGGGCTGACCATCCGAGAAATTAACCAGGTCCGGATCAGCAATCGCCAGTAACCGTGACACATCTGAGAGGTTGAAACAATCCCGAAATTCGCTCTTGGCCACATTGATTGCATACAGATCGTCCATTTATATCTCCTTCCTCTCATCGCGATGTGAACGTTAATTCCCAAGCCCCCAGTCTAGCGGGAGTAGTTGTGAGATCATGCCCCCCGGTTTCAGTTCCTCGGATGCCGAGACATCTTCTCATAGGAGCGCTTGAAACCTTTTGACGCCTTCCGAATCAGATAGACGCGGGGATTTTCTGCCTTGTGTGGCACCCTCTCCAGTCCATTCTGAAGGAATATGTTCAATGAACCCGATTTTCCGCCGCTGCTCTATCGGTATTTTGAGTGGAGCGACCGCTAGTACCGTTTTGACAGCGACGCCTCACTACGCTCTGTGGAACTTGATTCTGGGCGTCGGCATTGGGGCTGCCTATTCTGCAGGGCTTCGGCCAACACGCCGAACGTATGTGGACAACCTATTGGGAGGAGCTTCGCTCGGCGTTCCGCTATGGGGCCTTGTCAGCGTAATCGCTATCCCTTTGCTGTCCGGCCAGATGCCCGCGTGGAGCGCGGAGCAAATGCGCCAAAATTTCCCCGCTTTGGTAAGCTGGGTGATCTTCGGCGCTTTTCTCGGAATTACCAATCAGGCCTTACAAGACGGCGCCCAATATTTCTTCGGTCCAGAGCCAACCCCCAAAGTGCCGGAAGTTTCAGTGAGCAAACGTATTGTTATCTTGGGCGGCGGATTTGCTGGCATGCGTACCGCGGAATGTCTCGAAGAAGGATTACGCGGCGACCGTTCCACCAGCCTCACCCTAGTCAATGAAACCAATGCGCTCCTATTTACTCCGATGCTCGCGGAGGTAGCCGGAAGCAGTTTGGAACCCAGTCACATCAGCACGCCTTTGCGGAGCACCCTACGCCGTACCGAGTTCATTCGAGGTGTTGTCGAGGCAGTGGATCTCGAAAAGCGTTTGGTAATTCTGCGTCACGATGCAGGTGCGAATGGAGCATCGGGGCGGCGAGAAGTTCCCTACGACCAGTTGGTCTTTGCCCTTGGCTCGATTTCAAACTACCTGGGAATGACGAACATCGAGAAGTTCGCATTCAATTTTAAGAGTCTTCTCGATGCCATCCGCATCCGGAATCACGTCATCGAGATGTTCGAGCGTGCTGATCTGGAGTCCGACCCCGCTCTTCGCTCTTCGCTTCTTACCTTCGTCATTGCTGGCGGTGGTTTCGCGGGCGTAGAACTTGCCGGCGCTCTGAACGATTTTGCGCACGGCATTTTGGCGGATTATCCGAGGCTTCATCCACATGAGTTAAATATTGTGCTTGTTCATTCCCGGGATCGCGTCTTGCCGGAACTGAGCGAGTCTTTAGCCCGGTATGCGCAAGAAAAGATGCAACTGCGTGGGGTCAGCTTTCGCTTGAACACGCGAATTGTAGACGCGCATCCCGGCGTGGTCCTCCTCGGCGAGGGCGAGATTCACACCGAGACTCTTGTTTGGACGGCTGGCACCACACCTAGTCCTTTATTGAAATCACTGCGTTTGGAAAAAGATAAGCGTGGTGCTTTGCTCGTCGACGATACTCTTGCCGTGCCGCGGCACACCGGGTTGTGGGCACTCGGTGATTGCGCCGCAGTCACCGATGCAACGACGGGACACCCTTGCCCCCCGACCGCCCAGTTTGCCTTGCGTGAGGCGGAAATTCTCGCGAGCAACATCCTGGCTCAACTGGAGGGGCGGCCGACTCGCAAATTTCAGTTCGACTCACTCGGTGCTCTCTGCGTGGTGGGACACCAGACGGCCTGTGCTGAATTGGGTGTTCCTTTTGCTCGAAGCAAATCCTTACGTTTTTCTGGTCTGTTCGCTTGGCTCCTTTGGCGGGGAATCTACCTTGCAAAATTGCCCGGTTTGGAGCGCAAAATTCGGGTGCTCATGGACTGGACAATCGAACTCTTTTTCCCACGTGACATCGTTCAGACGATTGATGTGAAGTGAGGGACCGATCCATGGCAGCAGCACATGCAAGGATAGATCCGCGGTTCGCATCCGCCCTGTTTCGTTCGGTTCGGATAGAAGCTCTTCTCGGTTTGGCCCTTGGCACCTCGGGGGGTCTGCTAAAGAGCGCGGCACTTTCGACGTCCCTCCTCGGCGGTGGACTCCTCGGCGCCACTTTCGGACTTACCTTCGGATTATTTTTCACCCGGCGCGCCACGAGTCCTGGTGCAGGACTGATCTGGGGTTTGGGGTCCTCCTTTTTACTGTGGATACTGACCGCCGGAGGCTTTTTTCACTTCGTAGCCACTACCGGATGTTCAGGCATGATGCTCCAGGACGCCCAAGGAGACTTCTCCCAACTCGTTGCCTACGTGCTTTGCCTTGGCATGCCCGTCGGGGTCGGATTGGGGATCCGGGGAGGACTTCGCTCTTCCAGACCAGATAAGAAATTTGCTTGGGGTCGCGCCATTGTAGCTGGAGGTTTCGCTGGTACGCTGGGAGGTCTGATCTTCGGTAAGTGGGTATCCTCTGGAAACTACTATCCCCTCCTGGTGGGATTTGGGGAACTCAGCTCCCGCCGTATGACCATTTCGTTGCATTTTGCCGTCGCTCTTTTGATCGGTGTGACTTTCGGACTGCTCTTCCAGCGAGACGTTCGAGGCTACGGTTCATGCATGGGATGGGGGCTTGGGTTTGGGATCTTCTGGTGGTTTTTTGGGCCTTTGACACTTTTGCGGCTTGCTGCGGGATTACCCCTCGATTGGTCGGCGGAGCAAGGCGCTGCTGTGTTTGGCTCTCTGGTCGGACACATCCTGTATGGTCTGATTCTTGGTGTCGCCTACGCTACCATTGACAAGATTTGGGTTCGTTTGTTCATCCAGTCTGATCCACTCAATCGAGAAATCGAAAGTCCCGGCCTTCATGTCCTCCGCTCGCTGGGATGGGGCGCGGTCGCTGGTCTCATCGGCGGCCTCGCTTCCTTGCCGGTCATGATTGCCACTGGCGTCCTGCCAAAAGTCGCGGGCGTGGACACCAGCTTCGTAGGTTTTCGCGGCTTAGTTATTCATTTGTCCGTGAGCGCGTTAATCGGTATGACCTACGGAATGCTGTTTCGCAATGAGACTACAAGTTCAGGCTCCAGCATCGCATGGGGGTGGTTGTTTGGTTTGATCTGGTGGTATTTGGGACCGATGACCCTTATGCCGTTGTTACTGACGGGAGTCTGCGATTGGAGCGCGGACGCCGCTTCCGCTCTGCTTCCGTCCCTTCTGGGTCACTTGATTTATGGTGCTGTGACCGCATTGATCTTTTTTCTGTTTGATCACCGCTACACGCGTTCGCTTCTTCTTGATCCCCGAACCTCACCGCGGGAGCTGCGCCGTCTCCGCCCCGTGGGGACACCTGCGCCTGCACTTTGGCTCTTTGCCCTTAGCCTGGGCGTTCTCCTCCCTATTCTACTGGGCTAGCCGCCGCACTCCATTTCTCTCGAGAGAGTGTATCTTCAAGACTTATCCTGTTTTCGAAGATTTTTTCTCCGTTTTTCTCTTCTGGATGTTGCTTAGATAAGCGGGGGCGCCACGCGGTTTGAGATTACACTCCGGACATCGATACTGAAACATTTATGGAATCTTGTATTCTCCACGCTGACCGATCAGCTTTCAATCGAACGCTTGCTCGCCATGAACCTGAACACATAAGTTTTGCTCGCCGAGTAAAAGACACGCCTGTAGGCGACGGTTCCCTAGACCGTTGTAGATAGCGCGCCTGCTTGGCAGGCAGATGCACTCCCCATTCAACGGTTTCAAACACCGTCGCAATTCAGAGCGCAATGGTTCCCTAGACCGTTGTACATGGCCACAGCGCTTTTTTTTAAACCGTTGTACGCGATGGAACGTTCGAGGCGAACATATTACAAAGGTCGCAATCCTAATAAGGGCGAGGTCGGTGGTCCAGGTCCACCCAGGCCACCCTGGCGCCCAAGAGAAACAACTGCCATCTACGTTTGCGTTCTTTTTGCGTTGTAGGATCGGAAATGATGGGCAGTGATGGGTTGTGAAGGGGAGCTAAACTCTTGAGTTTACAGCTATCTCGTTTGTTTGAAGTGCCCGACCTCAGTTTATGAGTCCGCTGCTCTAACCGCTGAGCTACGGGCCCCAACTCAGTTCAACATCGTACATCGAAAAGACCAAACCGCGCAGCACTGGACTGAAGAGCATTCTGATGAGAGGTCGCGAGCACGAGGGACTGGTGCTTGCAATAAGCGCGCCGACCGCGAGGGACAAAGACCGGGCTTGCCCGCACTATGCAGGGGCTGTGAGCGGGTGGGAGGAATCAGTTCCCTGCGCTCCATAAAACCGGAGACAGCAGGCTCCGAAAAACGGACGCGCCGATGCGAAATTTGGCCAAAGAATTTGGCTCAAGACGGGCTTAAGCGGAAGCTTAGTCTGGCCCTCTTGCGCGGCTTTACAGTCCGCGCTGATCGCTCATAACTGACACTATTTGCAAGGCTTAGCTAAAGGCAGCCCCGACCTTTCCAAGATAATCCGGCCTCTGTTTTGGTCTGCCAGAAAGGTTGCTCACGAACCGACAAGCGACTATGCTGCTAGTGCCGCATCGGGCGCTGCCGAGGACGCTCCGCGGGGTGTTGACCTCATGCAAAAATTGAAACAATTTTGCGCCTGCTTGTTTTGCGTTCTCTTGTTGAACGCAGCTCCTGCTTTCGCTGGAACGCAATCCAAACCTGAAGAAAATGCTCTCGACCAAATCCGCGCTTACATTTCGACGGGCTGGGATTCGCTCACTCGATCGCTCACCGACTGCAAAACGGTAGTCGACACGAAGCTCGCCACGGGTTCCGTTCTTTATCTTCCCGCCGATTTTCCGCAACCTGCCGCGGTACAGCAACTTCAAAAACAATGCAGAGTCCAGGTTTTGCATTTGCCGGAAGTAATTCATCACATCGGAGAGCTCGATCCATCCAAGATTGATCCGGCGGGACTGCTTTACCTTGAAAATCGCTACGTCGTGCCAGGCGGAAGATTCAACGAAATGTACGGCTGGGACAGTTACTTCATCATTCGAGGTTTGGTGCGCGACGGCCGGATCGATCTCGCAAAAGGCATGGTAGAGAATTTCTTTTTTGAGATCGAGCATTATGGCGGAGTGCTGAATGCTAATCGCACCTACTATCTGACGCGCTCGCAGCCACCGTTTCTCACGTCCATGATCCTCGCCGTCTATGACGCGGAGAAAGCGAAGGGCAATCAAAACACGGAATGGCTGGCGAAGGCTTACCGTTACGCCGTCAAAGATCATGAGCTCTGGACCAGCGAACCGCACCTTGCGGGATCGACCGGCCTCTCCCGTTACTATGATTTCGGCAACGGCCCTGCAGCAGAAAGCGTGAAGGACGAAACGGGCCACTATCGTCAAGTGGCAGCGTATTTCCTGGCGCAACCTGATTTCGGCCGGGATTATCTGGTGAAATCGACAACGACGAAGCCTTCCCCGATCGCGGCCGGCCCCCTGTTCGCGATGCAACTTTGCGATGTTGCAAGAACCATGGCCCAGCCGGCTTGCGATCCGGCGGGCACTGTCGCGCTAACCGCCGACTACTATAAAGGTGATCGCGCCATGCGCGAATCCGGGTTCGATATTTCATTCCGCTTCGGTCCTTACGGGGCGGCAACGCATCATTTTGCTCCGGTATGTCTCAACAGTCTTTTGTACAAATCGGAGAAGGATCTTGAGCAGATGAGCGCCACGCTGGGGCTCAAGGAAGATGCCGAGAAGTGGCGCCAGCGCGCGGAACAACGAAAGGCCGATATTCAAAAATATCTCTGGGACAGCGAGCGCGGCCTTTTCTTCGACTACAATTTCGAGAAGCAAGCGCGCTCGACGTACGAATATGTGACTGCGTTTTATCCGCTCTGGGCGGGCCTTGCCACGCCCGAACAGGCGCGCGAGGTTGTAAAACACATCAGCGTATTCGAGCGGCCGGGCGGACTGGTGATGAGTCCTTACGAAACGGGAGGGCAGTGGGACTATCCCTATGCTTGGGCGCCAAATCAATTGATGGCCGACGAAGGCATGCGCCGCTATGGATTCAATGAGGCTGCGGACCGTGTCTCCTACGAGTTCCTTTCGATGGTCATGGAGAATTTCCAGCGCGACGGCACCATTCGAGAAAAGTACGACGCGGTAAAACGCTCCTCGGAAACGCAGGTGACCGCCGGATATCACGTGAACATCGTCGGATTTGGATGGACCAACGGAGTTTTTCTTGTCCTGCTGCACGAACTCCCGCAGGGCGACGCCGGGCGGCTGGCAAAGGAGCGGGCCCAGGCGCCTGTCGCAGTGCACTAGAGTTTTGTTCAGGGATCGCTCAGACCGCCGCTGAGCGAATCAGTTCGAGCCGGGATTCATCTCGAGCAGGTGTTGCGCCGGTCTGACCCGCGACCCACGACCCCATGCGATTTGCCGCCTCGTTCATCGCAGCAAGAGAATTGCAACGCAAATAGTGATAAACGAGCGCCGCGGTGAACGCGTCTCCAGATCCCACGGTGTCCGCGACTTGTACGGGAATCCCGGGGTGCTCGTGCGTGGCATATTCACTGACAAGCAAGCTGCCACGCGCGCCGCGCGTGATACATACCAGCTTCGAATGAAATGTTTGGCGCAGCCACTGCGCGGCAGAGTCCTCGTTATGGAACGGAAAACCCAGCAGTTGCATCACGATCGGGAGTTCGTCGTGGTTTAATTTGATGATATCCGCTTGTTTCGCGGAATCGGCCAGGAACTGCGCGGAATAATAGGACTGGCGGAGATTGACATCGAAGACGCGGATGGTTTCCGGCCGAATAGCTTTCAGAAAAGACTGAATCGTCTGGCGGGACTGCGTCGCCCGCTGCGCCAGCGAGCCGAAACATACCGCATCGGCCTTTTGCGCCAGTGACTGCCAGGCAGGCGTCCATTCAAAGGAGTCCCATGCCGCGGGCTCTGCGATTTGAAATGTGGGCTGTCCGCCCGCATCGACTTTGACCTGCACGGTTCCTGTCCGATACGCCGGATCAACCTGTACATTGGAAGTGCTAAGACCGAGGCGTTCGAGGTGGCGTTTCGCCTCATCGCCAAGCTCGTCGTGGCCGACGCGGCTGGCGACGATGCCCTCATCTCCCAATAGACTTGTCATGTAAGCGAAATTCGCAGGCGCGCCGCCAAGCTGCCGGCCATCTGGGAAAATATCCCAGAGCAGTTCGCCGAGCCCCACCGTCGTGAACTTTTTCATAATGAAGAAACCGCGTACCCCTAGCGTTATCGCCAGATCGAGCCGAGTTTCCAGATGGAGAGTGAAAGCACTTTGCCACGCCCGCCATCCGAATACAGCTCAATTCCGTCGCTCCCAGGTGAAGGGTAGATGCGGTCCGTCAAGACGACTCCGCCATCGTTGACGAAGACTTCCACACTCGATCGGTCCAAGAAAACATGGAGCCTCACTCGCGAGTTTTGCTGCACTGCAGCTGTTTGGCGTCCCGGAAATTCTGGAGTGAAGGAAACATCTCCTGACCGAATCCGGTCGATGAATACTTCTCTTTTGTCAGGAGTGAAACCCAAGTCTGTTTCTTCGTTTTTGCCAACACGCAACCGGAAACCAATCTCTCGCGCATTTTCTGGAGTTAACTCCGCTTCAATTTCCAAGGTGTCCCCCCTCACTTTCGCAGCGCGCATCCTTTCGGTTGCCTCCGGGACGGTCACATTTGACATTCGTAACAACTCTTGCCGCCGCAGCCGTTTCGTTTCGACGATGGGTTTTTGGATAAGGCGAGTCCCATCAGGAAACTGCTTCAAGCCTAGCTCGCGCGGCAAGGACTGTGCTCCGCGCCAAATCGTGGTAGGCTCGCGGTTCGCGTACTGCCAATTGCTCATCCAGCCGATCCATACCCTGCGCCCATCCTTGCGAGGGATATCAGAAAACGAGTTGGTCGCGTAAAAATCCTTGCCGTAATCGGCCCACAGCTCTTTGCCTGCGACGGTTTCATTCATAAACTTTACGCCGTCGAACGAACCCACAAAATATTCGACCCCAGTGCCGCCGGCCGGCGCGCCTGGATTGCGATTCACGATCAGCACCCACTTCTTATTCTTCGGATTGTGGTCCACTGACAATTCAAAAAGATCGGGACATTCCCACTGTCCTTTCTCTATAGGCGCGGCTTCAAACGAGCCCCGCAGCACCCAAGTCTTCAAATCAGGCGAATCAAGGAACACAGTTTTTCGCTCGTCCGCAAGGACCGCAACCATTACCCATTTTTTCTGCGGCGCATACCAAAATACTTTGGGGTCTCGGAAGTCCGGCTGCTGCAAATCAGCGACCGGATTTCCCGAATAGTTTGTCCAAGTACGGCCACGGTCGTTGCTGAACGCGAGATTTTGCTTCTGCGAATTGCTTCCAGCCGCGGTATAGATCGCAATCAGGCACGAAGAATCTTGGGAATCAGCACCTTTGCAAAGCCCGCTCGAATTATACCAATCCACCACTGCGCTTCCGGAATAGATCATGAATTTCCCCGGCTCTTCCGGAATCGCGACCGGCAAATTCTTCCAATGCAGCATGTCCGTGCTGACCGCGTGGCCCCAGCTCATGTGGCCCCATTCCGCTCCTTGCGGGTTGTACTGGTAGAACAAATGGTACTCACCTTTGTAATACACGAGGCCATTGGGATCGTTCATGAAGTTCTTCGGCGGAGTGAAATGATACTGCGGCCGCCGTGGCTCGTCGTACGTACTTTGCGGCCGCACTCCGTACGCAAAGGCCAGAGATACGGATGCCGCGAAGAGTCCGCGAACCAACTTAGGGAAATTGTTCATCGGACTCCAAATGGCGGCCGGTTTCAAGGCTTCGCATTCTGCCTGTCTTCCAACTGACCGGCCACTTTTAGCTCGCGGTCCGCGTCTTCATTTCTTCCTAAGTTGCGGTAAGCCTCTCCCAAAAGGTGGTGCGGAATGGGATTGTTGGGATCCATCGCCAGGGCGCGTTGGAGAGCCCTCACGGCGAGTTGCGTCTCGCCTTTTTTCTCGAGAACTTTACCGAGCAGAATATACGGTCCGGTCGAAGTGGGATCCAGCCATATAGAACGCTGCAAGAGCCGCTCCGCATCGTCAAATTCCTGCACACGCGAGTAGCAATCCGCAAGCTTGTAATACGCCGCAGGGTAGCCGGGATTGATCCCCAGCTCTTTTTGAAACTCCGCGATGGCTAGGTCTATCTGTGAATGATAAAGGTACACTTCACCAAGAAGCTCATGCGCTAAAGGAAGCTTGGGATCGAGTTCCACGGCCTTGTGTGCGTATTCCTCCGCCACGGGACTAAAATCCTGCCGCAGCAACATTCTCGCCGTAAACAAATAGCTGGCCGCCGAATCCGCCGGGACATCAAACATGTTCGCGAACGCTTTGCGCGCGTTGGGATAGTCCTTCGTCTGGATGTAGCAAATCCCCAAGATATACGACGCATCCACATTCGCGCTCGCATACCACGTCTGCACCTTTTGAAGCTCTGGAATCGCCTCCGCGGGCCGCTCCGCAAGGTAATACGAAAGACCGAGCAGTTGCTCTGCTTCGCTGTCCTCCGGGTTCTCTTCGAGTGCTTTCTTCAGGGATGCAATCGCGTTCAAATAATCACTCTTCTTATAATAGGCGGCACCCAGTTCGTGCGCGAGACCTCTCGTCCCTGGATGTTGCGTTTCTATTTCCCGGAGATCAGAGATCGCTTCATCGTACTTGCCTAGCTGCGAGAGCTTTCGCGCCTGGCTAAAATCAGCCGGCAGAGCAGGCGAAGCATTTTGGGACGGGCGAGGAGAATCCGGAGCGGATGGGTTTTGCTGCCCCTTCACAATTTGTGCCCCCGCAAGTGTCGCGGCCAAAATCAAGCCGCTCAAGAAACTGACAGAAAACGGCATACCCTTCTCCATAGACGTGGGCCTGTTTAACCCCGAAAACAATTAGAGCATAAAAAACGGGGAGCCCGTGAAGGCTCCCCGTTCGTTTGGGGTGTTACGTTTGTTTTGTTAGAAAATGAATCTAAAGCCGAACTGCAGTTGGCGCATGCCGATCGGCGCGCCAGGAGCAGAGTCGGCCTCGATGTCCGTGATCTGACCGGCAGAAGAGTTGCCCAGGCAATCGATGCAGGTGTTGCCCGGGATAGCAAGCACTGGATGGTTGAAGAGGTTGTAAGCATCAAAGCGGAACTGTGCCTTGTAGCGTTCTGTGATGTTGAAGGTCTTCTGCAACGACATATCGTCGTAGAAGGCGTGTGGGCCCCAGTAGGTGTTGAAGCCCATATTGCCGATTTGGCCGCAACCAGGCAGGGACAACGGTCCCGAGACAGGCCGCGCGAACAGGCAGGAGTCCGTACCGACATTAGCATTGAGTTCCGCTTGGGGGTACGCGAGCGGTGCAACAGGTGTAAACCAGTAGGTATTGCCATTCGCGTGGGTAACACCCGTCGCCAGTTTTCCCGTTACGTTGGGCCGACACGGACCGGCATCCGAAATCAGACCACATTCCCCAATGCTAGGCGTGAAGGGTAGGCCGGTGCCATACGTCGTCGTGTTGGAAATCTGCCAACCGCCGACTAGCAGATCCATGGCACGGCCCGCATCGCTCAAGAACCTCTTCCCTCTTCCAATAGGCAAGTCGTAGATCGTACTGATCAGAAAAACCTGGTTGCGATTGTACGGGTTTGGACCGAAGGCAATCCTTGGGTCGACCGTGTAATAGTTAGAGTCGTAGCCATAGGAGTGGGAAAAGGTGTAGTGGGCGAGGAACTGGAGACCGTAGCTCACACGTTTTTCGGCGCTGATTTGTAACGACTCATATTCATTGCTGGCGTCGTTCCCGAAGTAGCTGAGGTCCACAGCACAACACGCCGGTGTGGGAAGCACTGTGCCGCCGGCCGTAGTGTAAGTAGATCCGGGATACTGAAACATGGGAACGCCGTTCAGGTTGAACGGACGCCTGTTGTTCGGACTCTGCAGGCCACTAAATCCCGGCGCGACCGCGTCACCCGTTGGGCAGGGAGTTATCGCCGCGGTGCAGGTTACAAAGTCGGTTCCTGGACCCACGGCAATCTGGTTTGGGTTATACGACGGGCCCGTGCCGGCAAACACGTGAGTTCCCTTATTGCCGACATATCCCACACTGATGTTCAGTGTCGCCGTGACCTGACGCTGCACCGTCGCGTTCCACTGGTCGACAGTGGGAAGCCTCTGGATGTTCGGGCGGATATAGGGAGACGCGGTGCCGTCTGGACCGAGCAAGGGTAGCGTGCCCGCAGGAGTACCGACCCCGATATCGCTAAGAAGGTTGGAGAAATTGTATGCGGGCGGACCGACAGCCAAGTTAAATACGGCGCTGCGATTGTTGGCTGCGGCCGCATTGATGCTCGCGTCCGAAATGTCCTGCGCCGCGAGGACCGGCAGGTTCTGTGTCACCGCGTGGCCGAAGTTGGAACCAAACACTCCAAGGTCAAAACTGCGCCCGTAACCCATACGGAGCACGGTTTTCGAATCGAACTGGTAAGCAAGGCTCAACCGGGGAGCGAAGGCGTGCAGAGTGTTCTGAACGTTGCCGTTCAGCCCGATGTTCCCGTAGCCAGCAACGCCGAGAACGCCTTCCTGCAAGTTGGCGAAGCCTGCATTTCCCTTGGCGCTTACGGCCTCCGGAGTGTAAATCTCCCAGCGTACACCACCCGTTACAGTCAACTTGGGGTTGACCCGCCAAGAGTCCTGCCCATAGAAGAACGTCCGATACTGATGGCCGACGGCGTCGCTGGTGCTGCTCACGAAGCGCTGGAATTGTGAAACATCACCGAGCAGGAATGTAGATATACCCAACCCGAAGGCGCCGTTATTCCCAGTATTAAGCTGGTCGAAGTACAAAAGGCCGGAACGGCTTTGGTCGCTGGGTACGCGAAGGTTCGTAGCATAGCGGATGTCTCCGCCAAACTTGAAAGTATGATTCCCTTTGATATACGTCCAGTTGTTTACAAACTGGATTTGGCGTTCTCTTTCCGTCAACGGGCAGTTGCAACGCGCGGCGTCCAAACCATTGCCAAAGGCGTAGGTGCCTCCACCAGAATTACCCAAGGCCCCTTGAGTGCCATTGCCTCCATTGCTGGTAAAAAGAAAGCCGGATAAGCCATTGGTGTCGGTCTGTCCAGGGATATTGAGCCCGGGAAAGCCGAAATTGGTCATGGGAGTCTGGCTGGCGTCGGAGTAGGCGGTTTCCGGGTTGTATTGGAACCACCCGATGCGGAAGTCGGTGAGCCAATTTGTGCCGAACGCTTTCGTGAAACCACCGGCTACGCTGTAGTCGTGGTTGGTTGAAGTTCCATTCAAGGTTCCCGGCCCAAAACCCGCGCTACCCAGCGCGCCGAGGCCCCCTTCGCCGGATAAATTGAAGTAGTCAAGGCTGAAGCGGCCAAAGACCTGGATGTTGTGAGGGGCGCTGTAATCAATTCGCGTATCGAACGAGTTCTGATTGAAGGGTCCAGAGCCGGATGCCACGTAGTTGTTGGTCAGGCATGTTGCCGTGGCTGGAGTGGGGCAGGTGACTGTCGGCGCCGGGAATAGAGCGAGGACACTGCCTATATTTTGCGTGATGTCGCCGATGGGAATCATGTTGTTCGCAAAGGGAGTTCTGCCTGCGCCTGTAAGAGGATTTCCTGTGGTGGGATTATAGATCTGGCCGCTCGCAATGCCGCCGACGGGTGGACCGTAGGCGTTCAGATATTGACTCAAGTCGCAGAACATAGGCGTCGCACTAGCGGCATTCGTCGCGGGATTGCAGGTACTGTCGACTTCCGCCGTAGGAACGTTGTACTGGTTCGTGATGCCCTGGATCTGGTGCGTGCCCTGATAATCGCCAAAGAAAAACAATTTGTCCTTGATGATCGGACCGCCGATGGAGCCGCCATACTGCTTCCAGGTGGCTGCAGCGAGAGGTACACCAGGCTTGTTCGTAAAAGGATCGCGTGCTTGCTGATCGCTGTTGCGGTAGTAGAAAAAACCCGTCCCGTGGAAGTCATTCGTGCCCGATTTTGTCTGCACCGTAACCAATCCCGCTATAGCCTTACCTGCCTCGACGTCGTAATCCTGAGCTGCGAACTTGGTTTCCGTAATGGCGTCGAGATTGGGATTCACCACGATGATCCCCAAAATCGGGTCCTGGTTGTCCGTGCCATCCAATTCATAGCCAACGCCGCTGAAATGCTGGCCATTGACTTCGATTTGTCCGCTACCCTGAGGATTTTCCGTGGCGGCGTGGTTGAAGCCGGGCAATTTCTGCGTGCCGGGCGTCAGTAACTCAAAACTGGTGAAATTGCGGTTAAGGACCGGCAAATCTTGCACATACTTCTGACTGAACTGCACGGCCACATCGGCGCGATCCGTTTGGAGTTGAGGGATATCTCCCGTTACTTCGATAGTCTGCGTCACCGCTCCAACCGCGAGCTGTGCGTTGACAGTGGCACCAGCGTCCGCATTAACAACGACGCTGGGAACGTCGTAGGCCTTGAATCCCGTCGATTCGATGTGAATCTTATAAGTATCCGGGATTAAGTGCGTGACGGAGTAATTGCCGCTTTCATTGGTGGTCGTATCGTAGGTAAAGCTCTTGGTCGTCGAAGTCACTGTTACCTTGGCTCCAACCACCGCATTCCCCTGCGGATCGGTCACCGTTCCAATAATGCTTCCGAAAACTGCCTGACCGGAAGCTTTCGGCGCCAACATCAAGATTAAGCCAAATAGAACCGCCAGACCTGCCGCTGCGAGTCGTTTCGTCATCCCACCCCTCCTTGCCAACCCTGTTCCTATTGGTGCCGAATTTCTCAGAGCAATCGCCTAAGAGCGCGACACTGACGCAGGGCAACCTTGACTTTGCCGCACCCTCGAACATCGCCCACTTTCTAATTGGTTAAACGTGATTAGGAGGGCTGCGCCTGGACCGCCACAGAGCTAGCCAAGCTCAGCCGTGAAATGCACCCCCAAGCCACACGCAGGCGCCCTCGACATGCGCCTCGCACAAACGCACCCAATCGAAACTCTTCGCCGTTCCGCCGCCTCACCGCAAACCTGCGGTCGCACCGGGCACGTCACGGCCAATGCCGTTATATTTATGCGCACTATTTGTTTTTTGGCTTCGAGTTGGAAGTCTCAATGCGTCTGATACGGTTACATCCATTAACTCTCCATCTTGCAGAGACTTGCGCGACTTGTTACACTCCCGTTACTTCAACGTATCAAGGAATGTTGTGAACGAGCAGAACCATCTCCTCGAGCAGATCGAGCGTCTCACCGCCAGCCATCCTCTCCATGGCTCCGAATCTCTCTGTAAACTGCTTCGCTATTTGGCCAAGCATGCCATCGAACACCCCGGTACCCCAATTAAAGAGTTCCAAATTGCGACGGAGGTTTTCGGCCGCTCTGCGGACTTCGACCCGCAGCTCGATTCCATGGTCCGTGTGCAGGCCGGCCGCCTCCGGTCAAAGCTCGCCGAGTATTACGGCTCAGACGGGCAAGACGACTCCATGGTGGTCGAACTCCCCAAAGGCACTTATTTGCTTTCCTTCCACCACCGCAATTCCGCTGCGCCCAAACCCGCCACCTCAAGCCGGAATGAGGCTCCCGGGACAGAATCCTTCGCGAAGAATCCTGAGCGCCGTTTAGGGGCCGAAGTCATCTCGCTTTCTATCTTCCTGGCGGCAGCCATCGCGGTAGTTGTTTGGTTGCTCGCAACGCGCAATGCCCCTCCCGCGAGCTTGGCAAACCAAGCCGATCCTGCTCCAGCCGCGTTCCGCGTCTTTTGGAAAGGATTTACCTCAGGGCCCGATGAGCCATGGGTCGTTTTCAGCAATGCGGCCTTTATCGGTCGTCCCGAGATCGGAATGCGCTATCGCGATCCCAAGCGAGACGCGGGAGTTCCCATCCTGGACCACTACACAGGCGTCGGCGAGGTTCTGGCGGTGCACGATCTCGATGGCGTCTTCGCATTGCTTCACCGCCATATTCGCGTCAAACGTGGCAGCCTCTTCTCGCTTGACGATGCCAAGAACAACAATTTGATTTTTATCGGTTCCCCCGTGGAGAATCTTTCGCTCTTGGAAATTCCCGGCACTCAGGAATTCGTTTTCGAGCAGATTACCTCCGGTCCTCGCAAAGGTGATCACGCCATCATCAACATGCACCCACAACCGGACGAGGCCAAGGAATTCTTCGCAACTCCTTCTGGTCAGCCTCTCACCGAAGATTACGCAGTCTTGGGTCTGGTCAAAGGAATGAATCAGGGACAATCCATCCTAATTCTCGCGGGAAATACCACGATCGGCACTCAGGCAGCCGTTGAATACGTCTGTACACAAAGCTCGGTCGAGGAATTGCTCTTGCGCCTCTCTGTTTCTCAAAATGGCGAACTCAAACCTTTTGAAGCTGTGATTCGTGTGAAAGTCGCTCGCGGCGTTCCCGTGGAAACCGAACTGGTTGCCCTGCGCAAGACCGGTTACTAGCAAATGGTGCCCTTCTTATGACTTGCTAGCTAAAGGCTGTTGCAAAACAGAGAGCCTAACCCCTTGATTGACGCGGGCAGCTGACGAAACGGCGTGGCAGATCTGCTGGTTTGCTTATCTTTGCAAGCAAATTTCTGCGAAAAAGTGCGGTGATTTCATCTTTTCCCTTGACAATGTATATATTACTCGATATAATCGAGTACGTTGTGATCAACTCTACCTCCCACCAACCCTGGCTCTTCTATTCCCCCTTGGCCCTGCAAGCTGCACTGCTCAAAGACGATTTGCTCGATCCCGTCGATCAACTCTTGGAGGATCCCGCTTTGGTTGATTTGGTCCAGCAATGTCTGGCGGCACGTTCCCCCGCCTCAGCGCGCACCGGGCGACCCGGCATCCCTCCCGATCGCGTGCTGCGCTGTTGTGTCATGAAGCACCTGAAGGGCTGGAGCTTCCGCGATCTGGAACGTGAACTCCGCAGCAACTTGGTGTATCGGCGGTTCACCCGCTTCGATGCCGAAGTCACGCCCGATTTCACTACCTTCAGCCGAACCTTCGCGTTGTTGACTCCGCAGGTCACCGAACAAATTAATCAGCGGGTGGTGAGCCTGGCGCGTGAGCAAGGCGTAGCACACGGACGTAAACTTCGCACTGACACCAGTGTCGTGGAAAGCAACGTTCACTACCCCACGGACAGCTCGCTTCTGGGCGACAGTATCCGAGTGCTCAGCCGCAGTCTCGAACGGATCGCCGCCGAGTGTAAGGACGGAGCCCTGAACGTGGTGCATCACGGGCGCGCGGTGAAATATCGCCTGCTGGAGATCAGCCGCGCTGCCAAGTCACTTACGGACGCCAACAAACAGCGGATGCGGGATAGTTACCAGAAGTTAGTGGGGCTGACCCGGAGCGTGGTGCGGCAGGCCAGCGAAGTGGTGCAACGATGGAGGAAGGGACGGCTGAAAGTGGTGGGCAAGTTCCTGCGGGTAGAAGCACAGATCGACCAGCTGCGGCACTTTCTACCCTTGGTGGAGAAGGTGATCACGCAAACCAAGGAACGAGTGTGGGGTGGAAACTGGCACGTGAAAGGTAAAGTGTTGAGTCTGTTCGAACCGCACACCGAAGTGATTCGCAAAGGGAAAGCACACAAACCCAACGAGTTTGGTAGGCTGGTGCGGATTGACGAGGTGGAAAACGGCATCGTCAGCGGCTACCAAGTTCTCGAGGGCAATCCGGACGATCACACGGCCTGGATGCCGGCCCTCGAACAACATCAAGCTTGCTTCGGGCGTGCGCCGCAGATGGCTACTGCCGATCGAGGTTTTTTTTCCGCCAAAAACGAACGTGAGGCGCAAGAGCTAGGGGTAAAGAAAGTAGTGCTGCCAGCGCCCGGACGTCTCTCGGTCAAGCGGGCCAAGCAGCAGAAGCAGCGCTGGTTCCGGCGAGCGCTGCGCTGGCGAGCCGGCTGTGAAGCTACTATCAGCACCTTGAAGCATCCCTTCTCGATGTTGCGAGCCAGGTACAAAACCGACCCTGGATTTCAGCGCTACGTGGGCTGGTGTGTGATTACCAAAAATCTGTTTTCCATCGCTCGCTATCAAGAGCGCAGGAGGATCAATGGCAAGGTCGATTGATTCCACTGCCCAACGACGCAAACTGCTGGGCGAGATTGCACGTCTAGCAGAGATCGCTATTTTCGGAACCCTATCGGAAACTTACCGCACCTGCGGACAAGCGGGCTGCCACTGCCAAGGAGATGGACCCAAGCATGGTCCGCATCTGAATGTGAGCTACCGTGGGGAGAAGGGTAAGACTACCGGCTACTATGTTCCTAAGGCAGCGCAAGAGGCCACGCGCGAGGGGGTCGCCGCCTGGCAAAAAATACAGGAATGTCTACGAGAACTGGCGGAGCTAAATAAGGAACGGAATTTGCAGAGTGCCCGCGAGGCCGCTTCACGATGAAGCCAAGGTTCTGGTTAGCCATGGTCTGCTGGGCATTGGTGTGTCTGGTGCTCGGCCTCAGTCAGCAAGCCGGCCTGTACCACTCGTCACAGGTTTCGGGTTCAAGCCAATGGTTGGATCGATGCAGAGAACCCGCGTCTGGCTCGCCCACTGCGTCGGTCGTCGAAAGCACGCAATTCGATCTGGCTCGTGCTGGACCACTCACATCTTTGGTCCTCGAGGATTCGTGGAGTAAGGGAAATATTGGCCCACCCGGGCAAGAAACCCATGGGCCACCCGGAGACGATCGGAATTTGGCGGTTGCCGGTAAAAGACCGAAGTTCAAAACAACAACGAGCCACCTTGCCCCAAGAAATACTTGACTCAGCCGACGGAATTTGAAGAATCAGGGGTTTTGCAACACCCTTTAGCTAGGGGCTTTCAGACGAGGGTCCAGTCCGGCCGCCTTCTGAAATTCTTTCGCCGCCTCTTCCTTATCGCCCTTCCGTTGCAGCGCCAAGCCAAGCTGGTAATGCGCGGCGGCGTATCCCGGCATCGATTGGATGGCGGTCCGAAATTGCGCAATAGCCCCGTCCAAATCCCCTGCGTTCAGCAGCCTGCGTCCGGAGTTGGTGGCGAAGACTGCCGCCTGCTCGCTTGATTTTTGCTTCAGCAACTCCATACCCTTGCGGCTTTCCGCTGCAGCCCCTTCTGCATCTCCGAGTTGACGAAGCACCGCGCCCAGATTCGTATGCGCGCCCGCAAAATCCGGCTGCAAACGGATCGCTTCCCGCAGTGCATCGGCCGCTGGCTGCAAGTCGCCTTTTTGCTTCAGCACCGAGCCCAGGGTGTAATAAGCCTCAGCGTAGTCTGGTTTTGCTAGGACCGCCGCCCGCAATTGTTCCGCAGCCGCCGCAAAGCTTCCTTGTTGCCATAAGGTCACGCCTAGCGTGTAGTAGGCATCCGCGAGCTTCGGATCCAGCTCCTCAGCCTTCTTAAACTCCGCGATGGCGTCCGGCAGTCGATCTTTCATCTTCAACGCAAGCCCCAAATCGTAATGAAACGTCGCGTTTTGCGGCTCCATTTTTATCGCTGCCTGAAAATGCGCTACGGCGGAGTCAAAATCCGTTCGCTGTAAATAAGCATCTCCTAAATTGGCTTCATAGCCCGCGTCGCTGGGCTTTAATTTCAGCGCCGCCTGAAATTCCAAGATGCTGTTTTCCGCGTCCCCGGTCTGAAGCAGAGCGAGCCCCAGGTCGTTGTGCACATCCGCACTCTCTGGCTCAATCTTTAAAGCCTCCCGGAATGCGGCAACCGCCTCCTCCGCATTCCCCGCGCGTTGCAACAAAATCCCTAAATGTCTCTGCGCGTCCGCGTTTGTAGGATCCAGCCTCGCCGCTTTCTGAAACTGCGGAAGAGCCTCCTCAGTGGCTCCTTTCAGTTCAAGCGCCTGTCCCAGGTAGTAGTGCGCCAGCGGATTCTCGGGCTCCAGCGTCGCCGCCGCGCGCAACTCAGGCTCTGCCCCCTCGAGGTCGTTTTCTTGTAGCCGTAAAACTCCCAAATGTAATTGTGCCGCCGCGAATTCCGGCTGCAATTTCAACGCTTCGGAAAACTGCTCCGCAGCTGCATCCAGCTTCGATTGCTGAACCAGGATCGAACCGAGATCATCGTGCAGTTCTGGCCGGTTGGGCTCCAGCGCGATCGCCGCGTCTAATTCTTGTATGGCGCTGGCGTCATCGCCCGCATACCAAAGAGCCCGCGCCAAAATATGGTGCGTTTCCGAGTCTTTTGGAGCCAACCGAACCGCTTCCTGCGCCTCAAGGATCGCGCCCTTCGAATCGCCTTCTTGCAGCAGGGCGCGGGAGAGATTCATGTGCGCCTGCGCAAAATCCGGTTTCAATTTCACCGCGGTCTTGAACTCGGCAATCGCTTCGTCGGTTTTCCCCTGCGCGAGCAAAACCCATCCGAGCGAATTGTGCGGCTCTGGGCTCTCAGGAACCAATTTGAGCGTCCTTACAAATGCCGCGAGCGCTCCGTCCAAATCCCGCCGTTCCAGCGCCTGCATCCCTTGGCTGTAGAGCGAATTCGCAGCCGCAACATCAGCGCTCGTCTTTGACTTTTCCTTCTGCGCCCGCGCGCTGCCGCAAAAAAACACAAGCGCCCCGGCAAGCGCGCCCATTCTTACCCCGGCCTTCAACCGGCGATGCAAGTTTTGTGATCCCACGTCAAATGCCGTCATGTTTTCCAAAGAAAATTGCCTGCATCTCAAACTCCGTCCCCTTTTCCCGGACAACCCTCGCGAAACCTTCGCTCGCCCACTTCGCCTTGACCCTGCTGGACCCGCATCTTAGTATGCCAAGAGTTCATGATTTCCGGTCCGACCCATCGTTCGCATTTCCCTTTCAAACGCTCTTGGACTTTTCTTACCCTGCTCTTGCCTGTTTCTCTTCTCGTCGGCGCCGCACAGCTTCCCAAAACCACGCCCAAGCCTCTCGCTCACTTCACCGACATCGCACAAAAAGCCGGCCTCTCTGTCCACGAAATCTTCGGCGGCGTAAACACCAAGAAATACATCATCGAAACCACCGGCACCGGCGTCGCCATATTCGACTACGACAACGACGGCTGGCCCGACATCTTCATCGTCAACGGCACCACTCTCGATCCATCCCCATCTGCCAACCCTCCGACCAGCCATCTCTACCACAACAATCACGATGGCACTTTCACCGATGTCACGCAAAAAGCCGGCCTCACTCACACCGGCTGGGGCCAGGGTGTCTGCGTCGGCGACTACGACAACGACGGCTGGGAAGATCTCTACGTCACCTACTACGGAAAAAATGTCCTCTATCACAACAACGGTGACGGCACTTTCACTGACGTCAGCGAAAAAGCCGGCGTCGCGGGCTCCGGAAAATCCTGGGGCAACGGCTGCGCCTTCGTCGACTACGACCGCGACGGCCATCTAGATCTCATAGTCGCCAACTACGTCGATTTCGATCTCGCCACCGCCCCTGCTCCTGGCGACCGCCCTTCCTGCATGTGGAAAGGCGTGCCCGTAATGTGCGGCCCCCGCGGCCTCACTCCTGCGAAGAATATCCTCTACCACAATCGCGGCGACGGCACCTTCGAAGACGTCACCAAAAAATCCCACATCGATCAGCCCGACGGCCACTACTCCCTAAGCGTCTCCACTCTCGACTACGACAACGACGGCTGGCCTGACATTTTCGTTGCCTGCGACAGCACCGCCAGCATTCTCTATCACAACAATCGCGACGGCACCTTCACCGATGTCGCCATCACCGCCGGCGCCGCTTTCAATGACGACGGCCGCGCGCAAGCCGGCATGGGCTCAACCGTCGCCGATTACAACGGCGACGGCACCCTAGACATTTTCAAAACCAATTTCTCCGACGACACCTCCACTCTCTATCGCAACAACGGCAACGGCACTTTCGATGACGTTACTTTCCCCGCCGGCCTCGGCCTCAACACCAAATATCTCGGTTGGGGCGCCATGTTCTTCGATTTCGACAACGACGGCTGGCCCGATCTCCTCCTCGTCAACGGCCACGTATATCCCGAAGTCGATAGCCAGCATCTCGGCAGCACGTTCGAAGAGCCGCGCATCCTCTATCACAACAATGGCAACGCCACTTTCACCGACATCTCCGCCGACGCCGGTCCCGGCATCACCACCCCGCAATCTTCGCGTGGCCTCGCCATCGGCGATCTCTGGAACAACGGCCAGCTCTCCGCCGTCATCAGCAACATGAACGCCCCGCCCAGCCTCCTCGTCAACGACCTCCGCACCCCCAATCACTGGATCGCTTTCCACCTCATCGGCGCGTATCCTGCTGCCACGAAAAGCCCCAATTCGCCTGCGCCCGTTCATCCAGCCGCCCCCAAGATGCAGCAGCGCAGTTCCTCATCCTTTAGTTCCTTTACTTCCTTTACCTCCTCAACTTCCTCTACCTCCTTTGCCTCTTCTCGCGACGCCATCGGCGCCCGCATCACCATGAAAGCCGGCGGGCGCCTTTTCGTCGATGAAGTCCGCAGCGGCTCCAGCTACGACTCCAACAGCGACATGCGCGTCCACTTCGGCCTGGGCTCCGTCACCAAACTCGACTCCATCGAAATTCGCTGGCCCAGCGGCCTCACCGAAAAATTCGATAATCTCGCCGTAGACAAAATTCATACCATCAAGGAAGGGACCGGCGTCAAAGTGAAACCCGACGCCAAACCGCCGATGGTGACGCCATGAAGAAGTCCCCCGCCAAAACCAAGCCGAAACCGAAATCGGCGCAAGCCGCAAAGCCCAAACTCACTCCAAAATCTTTCAAAGCCGCCCTCGAGCGCATGCAATCCAATCTCGGCTGGATCATCGTCTGGATCCCCTTCAACGTCCACAAAACCTGGGGCTCTCGCGGGAATTTCCGCATCAAAGGCGAAATCAATGGCTTCCCGTTTCGTACTTCGCTCTTCCCCACCCGCAAAGGCGTTCACTTTCTTCTGGTGAACAAAAAAATGCAGTCTGGCGCAAACGTCTCCGCGGGCAACACCGCCGACTTTCTTCTGGAACCCGACACTGCCGAACGCATTATCTCGACGCCGCCCGAGCTCCAGCGCCTGCTCGCCCAAACCAAGCCTCTTCTCCGCTGGTACGGCGCTCTAAGCTATTCCTATCGCAAATGGTTTGCGGATTCCGTCGATCAGCCCAAAAGCCCCGCCGCTCGCGCACGCCGCGCCGAGCAACTCGCCGAACAGCTTCTCTCCGCCATGGAAGCCGAGCGCGAACTCCCGCCCGCTCTGAAGTTGGCTTTCACGCGCGATCCCCGCGCCCTTGAAGGATGGAACCTCATGTCGCCAATCCAGCGCCGCGCCCAGCTAATCGCCATCTTCTACTATCGCTCGCCCGAGGCCCGCGCCCGCCGCATCGACAAAGTGGTCGAATCCGCCATCACCCTGGCCGACAAAAAATCCAATAAATAAATTCACGCTCCGCATCCTTCATTTCAAAACATCCGCACCCGCCTTGGCGCATTGCGCATCCTGGGCGCTAGCCGCACCAGAAACACCGATTGCCCCCACAATCTTTCCGTCCATCACCAGCGGTATCCCGCCCTCGACCGGCATCGCATCCCTCAGTTTCAAAACTCGCGACCCGTCGCCTCCAGCGGCCAGCGCATCCTGAAACGCCTTCGTCGGTCGTTTGTAAAGCGCCGCGGACCGCGCTTTATCAATCGCCACATTTGCGCTGCCCAGCTGCGTATTATCCATCTTCTCGTAGTAAACCAAATTCCCGCTCGTATCGACGATTGCCACCGCCATATTCCAGTGATTCTTCTCCGCTTCCGCCAACGCCGGCGCTGCCACCTTCTTAGCGTTCTCCAGGCTCACATTCGCTCCATACGGCATCGGTGCCTGTGTCTGTGCCTGCGCGATCGCCATTCCCCCAATCGCGATCATCGCCGCAATCATCGAGCCCACCACGGTTATATGTGCCATGCTCTTCTCCTCCACCTTCAGCGTTTACATCTGTCCAGCTCTTGCCGCCCGCCACCTCGGTACAACCTCATCGCAAAGTCGCCGGGCTCCTTATTCTTCCCGCTTGATCGACACATAAATCGGCCCCGCTCCAAACAAACTCACCAAAAACCAAGTGAGCCGTCCCGCTTTGCTCACCGCTTGAAACTTCAAGTGCTGTCCCGCCGCCACATTCAGCTCCACCGTCTTCCAATTCCACGTGTTGTCCACCTGCAACTTATGGTGGCCCACCGAAGCCTGCACCGAAATCGTGTCTCCGTAAAACAGTTCCCCAACTTTCTCTCCATCCAGCTTCACGATGATTTGCCGCTGCTGCGCGTCATCCGGCGATTTCCTCCGAATCGTGATCGTGCCCGCAGCAGCCCCCTCTTCTCGCGTTAACAACGCTTCCCGCTCTGCTGCGGCTTCTGTTCCTATCGGCGTTTCTGAAGTTGCAGGCTCCACCCGCGCACGCCCCTTCCTGTCACTACTCCGCCCTCAATCGCCATAGATGCTACCCCTCCCCGCCCCACGCCAACACAAATTCTTCCAGCCGCGGCCCGGTAAGGCCATCGGTTCCTTCGCTGTCAACCCGCCAGCCCTATTCACCCTCAGCCTCGAAGGGAGCAAGTCCGAAGCGAGCGTAGCGAGGCATCTGCTTTACTCCCTTCTTCTCTGTGCCCTCTGTGACTCCGCGCCCTCTATGTAAAATCCTTTTCCTTCTTTTCGCAATAACCGCCGGGGTAGTCATAGTGTAAGCCAAACTACATCTTGACTTACATTATAAACGCTAGTATACTTTTTTCAGTAGGGCTACCCATGAAGAGCGAAGTCTCCACAGTCACCACCAAAGGCCAGCTCGTCATCCCCGCAAAACTCCGCCGCAAGTACGCCATCCGCGAAGGCACCCAGGTCGCCTTCCTCGAGGAAGAGAACCGCCTGGTCCTCCAGCCGCTCACCCCTGAATTCGTCCGCAGTCTCCGCGGCTCTCTCAAGGCCGAACCATCCGCGCTGAAAATGCTGCTCGATGGCCGCAAACACGAGCGCCAACTCTGAGCGCTTCAGTGGATGAAGCGCCCTAAGCCATGAAACGAATCGTCCTCGACGCCAGCGCCCTCATGACCTTCTTCGAAAACCGTCCCGGCGCGGATAAAGTCGAAGACCTCATCCATCTCGCCGTCGCCGGCAAACGCCACCTGCTGATGTCCGTCATCAACTGGGGCGAAGTCTACTATTCCACCTGGCGCGCTCATGGCCCCGGCGTCGCCCGCAAAATCATCGAGGATATTGCTCAGCTCCCCATCGAACTCGTCGCCGCCGATCTAGAACTAGCGCGCGCCGCCGCCGATCTCCGCGCCAATCACAAACTCCCCTATACCGACTGCTTCGCCGCCGCCCTCGCCGTCCACCGCAAAGCCGCCCTCGCCACCAGCGACAAAGACTTCGCCTCCGTCGAAAAAAAGATCGACATTCTCTGGACGAGCACCTAGGCGGAGCAGTGGAATGTTCACCGCGCAATAGGCCCATGAGGTGGAGACTCGCCGCCCTTGCTGGTCCGTCTGACCAGACGAGACCAGCTCGAAAGGCGAACCAGAGAAAGTCGAGAACTCTGATGCGCTGAACACTTAAGTTAGGCCCGGGAAAAAATGATAATATCCTTCGAAGAGATACATCCGAGAGAAGCGAAAAATGCAGCCTGCCTCGCTCAAGAGCATCGCAAAAGCAACGTTCGTCCCGCTAGAGTATCTGGATTGGAACTTTAAACTAGACCACGAAATCCAGATCACTAAAGCAATAAATATCCAACCTGTTTCTGGTGTATTTGGGTCAGAAAAATTTGAACTGTGGAAGGATTATTTACCACAAAATGAATTAAACACCTACATTTCGGCACAATATGCGATCCGCCACAGTTTCCAATCAAATTCCGAGATAGGATTTCTAGAAAATGAATCTTTGCGACTCCTACTTCAGATACCAATCGCAGGTCAAGTAGTTCGGCTCACCGCAGACGGCAAGCTGGCACATTTGGGCCGCTACACCTCAGAGCTCGTGCTTGGAGAGCAGTTTATCGGTATGAAGTACAGGTCTTCCGTTGTCCACATCATCGTAAGGAACAAAGAGGGAGATGAGTCTGCGGGAACGGGCTTTTTTGTAATCGAGCCAGAGAACCACATTGTTACGGCAGGGCACCTTTTCGAGGGCCGCCGACTTATTCGAGTCGAGGATATCGGCGGAAATATTTTGGCAGACGAGGCAGCCGAGATCCGCATAGCCCCCGGCCGACTGGACCTAGCTGTTATCCGATGCGAGAAGCCTGCCGCGGTCACGCCATTCCGCATCGAATGGCGCGACGACGCTATCAAAGAACTCGACGGAATCCTGGTTTTTGGTTATCCCCCTTTTGCAGGCCACGGCGTCGCGTTAGCGAGCGCAAGCGGGCAGGTCATCGCTTTTGCCCCTATAACAGGGGAGCCCGGCAAGCACTCGATTATCATTTCCCGGATCGCGGCCCCGGGCTGCAGCGGCGGACCGGCAGTAAACAAAGCTGGTTTTGTCGTAGGGGTGCTATCAAAAGACAACATCGTGGAGAGAGCTCATCCTCCTCAAGTCATAACCTATATAAGCGCAACGCCTGCGCGCTATCTTCAAGACCTCATTGCTGTGGGACAGCCCTAGAGGGTGCGGGTGGGCACGTGGCGGAGAGGCCGGAGGGTGGCGGGGAGGGTGCCGCATCCCTTGCGATTTTCAAGGGTGCTGGTTTTGATCTTGCGGCCGAGGGTACCTCATTTCAGCGTGCCGCCACCTTCTCCAATCGCTCCAACGTATCCGGATAATTCCGCACCAGCAGCACCAGCGCCGCGGCCTGCGGATTCGGCTTGGCCCGCCCCTGTTCCCACTTCTCCAGCGTTCTCACATTGATTCGCAGCTTCCGCGCAAAGACCGCCCGCGAACACCTCATTCTCTTGCGTGTCTCCCGGATGAACTTGGAATTCACCGTGGGAAGCGGCGTCGCTTCCACTTTGTAACTCCGCAGCGTCAGTTTCCCCTCGCGATGCTTCTGCATCGCTTCCACGCCTTCGATCAATTCCTCAAGAATCTTTCTAGTCGCCATTACCGTTTCCTCCTGCCCGCCGCGCGCGCCCCGCATTCCCGTTCAATCGCTGCCTTCAACGCCTTCTTTTCACCCGCCGTCAGGTCCGCCGCCTCGTTCTTGCTGTACAACGTCAATAACCAGATCTGATGCTCTGCGGCAAAGTGGTAGTAGATCACCCGCAAACCTCCTCGCCGCCCTTTGCCGCGCTGAACATCGGCCCAACGCACCTTCCGGAATCCGCCGGTACCCGGAATCAGATCACCCGCTTCCGGCTTGCGCGCCAGCTCTTGCTGCAGCGTCCGGTAACCTTCATCGTCCAAATACTCGGGCAGATAACGCGTGAAGGCTGGAGCTTCGATGAATTCCATTCCCGCACACCCTACGCCAGTGGCGTACATTAGATACTATACGCTACCAGCGTATAGAAAGCCAGAATTGGTTTGTGGTTGGTGGGGTGGAGACAGGCCAGCCGCCAGGCCCTTTCCGTTTTCGAGGGTGCGGGTTTTGCCTTCGTGCCCACCCATTCCTTCGCTTCAAAGGCTGAATCACCCCCCGGGTGCTCCAGGCGCCGCCGTTCGCTCCTGGGCCCTTTGGTCCTTCCTCGCCAGGTGCACCGCCTGACCAGGAATTGCCCGAAGATCTCACTGCACTCGCTGCTAGACAGGGCGTTTCTGTGCTGTTTTGAACTGCGCTCCACAAGCACTCTGCGAGAGAATCCTGGTGCGTGCTTCTTGTCTCCCTGAAACCTCTCGGCGCGCTCTTGTAGCTGACGCTAGGGGGATTCGCCAGTATCAGATGCACTCCAGTTAATCCCTGAAAAGCGCGACGCCTTTTTGAGTCCGTCGCGCTTTTCCACTCACGCAGCGCAACACTGCGCTCCGAACGGGCGGCCGAGTGGCAGGCGCGGTGCCGTGTCACTGCATCCTCTCAGGGTGCGGGTTTTGACCTTTCCTCTCTATCCCAACACCGAATCGACCATCCGCAACCCGCTGTTCCAAAACGACTTATATTTATTACTTGACAATAGATAGGAACGTGCTATAATGAGCCTTCTTCCGTCGCGGAGGAGCGAGGAGTCGTCGCCTTGCCCCCGCTACCCGCCCGCCTTCCGGGCCACCATTCGTCCCACTCCAACGGTTGTTATCCTGAGCGTAGCGCTCGAAGATCCCGAGCGGCTCGGGACCGAAGATTCCGACCTTGTCGGAAAGGATCTGCTTTTCTCCAATTCGCTCCCCGCGCCAACCCTTTTCGCCCGTTTTCCTCAACCCTCCGCGCGCCTCTGCGCACGCACGAATCGCCGCAACCCCTTTCCCACCATGCGCTTGCGCACAACTTCCGTCACACACCCGGGTGGGGGTCACATCTTTCAAACCAAAGGCGCCGTCCGTCCGTCGCTCTGCCTCCGGCTCGTCTCGCCACTCTTCACTCGCCACTACCCGCTATCCTCTTTACAATCTGCACTTTCGCAAAACACGCCCCTAACCTCTTTGGAATGCGCAGTTTCAAAACAAAGAACTTAAAAGGCGATTATGCATTTGACACAGAAGGGTGGTAAGGAGTAGAAATCGCAGCGGATTTCGGAATCCTTCTGGACCCGCCAGCCCTGTTATCATGCGTGTGAGATGAAAGTGGGAAAGCGAAAATTCGACGATGCCTTGACCAAGATGCTGAGGGCCAAGCCGGAGCCTCGCAAGAAGATAAAGACTCAGGGCCGGCGCGGCCCTAAGACTCCGGTACTAGCGAAGCCGTGAGCTTCTTGTAAGGCAGGGCTTTTTCCTTCAGGATGCTCTTGAGCGTGGCATCGAACATCTGCAATTGCTCCCCGCGGCGATTAAATCTAAAGGAAAACTCATTGCAATAGCGACCCAGGTGCTTTATCGAAACCTTGTGGAAGGTGCCGTAGACGCCGCGCTTGAGCAAGCTAAAAGCGTTCTCAATCGTATTCGTGTGCGTGCCACCCATGCCGTAGGTCCGGCTGTGGTTGATGGTCTTGTGCTCGGCATCGAAGTGCCGCTGGAGATAGATCGCATAGGCAGCGGACTCATCGGTGTAGATGGTGTGCGCATCGGGGCTAATGTGCTCTTCGAGCACGGGGCCGAGTATCTCCATTTTGGCCTCTTTCACCGGAACCAGGCGTAGTTTGCCGCCCCGCTCGATCAGGCCCAAGACCACATCTTTCTTATCCTTCTTGACGTGGGGGCGGCCCTTACGGGGCTTGCGTGCTCCGAGATAGGTTTCATCGGCCTCCACTTCGCCCGAGAGCAGCCCGCTGTCTTGCATGGCCGCCCTGATTCTGTGGCACAGATACCAAGCAGTACGGTAATTCACCCCCAGGTGCCGCTCTATCTGTTTCGCAGAGATGCCCTTCTTGGCTTCGCAGATCAGCGCCAGAGCCATAAACCATTTGGTGAGGGGCAGGTGCGTATCGTTGAAGATCGTGCCGCTCGTCGCGCTGAATTGTTTTCCGCAGGCTAGGCACTGGTAGATCCGTGTGCGCTTGTTCTTGCCCTGCGCTTCGCGGGTAATTTTGGAGATGCGACCAACTTCGCCACAATGCGCACAGCCAGCTTCGCCATTCGGCCAGCGCATGGATTCGATATAGTCCAAGCAATCATCGTCTGTTTTGAATTGGCGGGTTACGTCTATCAGCTTCATGGCTTACGCTTCTTTCGGAGGTAGAGAATCACCACAATCGCCGCTGCGACTATTGCGATTGCGTAGATTAGGATTGGGAAACATAGGAAACATGAGCACACCCTACCAGAAGCGGAAATCTGTGTCAAGTACATAATAGCCCTTAAAATCCTTTAGAATGTGCAGTTCCGGAAAAACCGGGGTGGGGTCCCGCTACCAAGCGCAAGCTTCTCTCGTCGTGTCATCTCTCTGCACGGAGGAATTCCCGCAACTACAATTCCTTCATGGGTTTACTTCGTTACTCGCGGACGCCCCGAGTGGGGAGGCGCTCGCCTGCCACTCCAGTGGGGCAGCCACTCCTGGCTATCTGCTCCAACCATTCGCGGGTCAGTGGCCACAGGTCACGGGCCACATTTCCCCGCCCTATCCTTCACCCCCAGGCTTCGCCATCTTCGCTCGCTCGAACTTCACCGACCGCACAATTCCTTCGCCCTCTTTCACCACGATCATTTGATTGGGCTTCACGTCCTTCAATGTGTCAACCGCGCCGCTCGGCCATCGAATTTCCAGCAACTCGATCTTCTCCGCTTTTCCGATGCCAAAGTGTACGCGCAAATCATTTTGCGAGATGTAGCTGCCGCCGCTGCGCACTTCATCGATCTGCTGGTGCAGCTTGCTTTCGTCCGGCGGGTGCGTTACGCAACGCACGCGCGCGCCGATTCCGCTGCGGTTCGATTTTGTGCCGATGGTTTTTATTTTCAGCCAGTTGTGGCCGAGCCGCGAATCGCAGCGAAGCAGTTGGGGAAAATCGTTGACCGTGTTCACCACCACGTCGATGTCGCCATCGTTGTCGAAATCGCCGAACGCCGCGCCCCGCGACGGCGCCGGAACCATGATGCCCGGGCCGCCTTGCGAAGAAACATCCTCAAAATGGCCGTCGCGCAAATTGCGATACAAAATCTTCTGCTGCGCATAACCGGCTTCGGTGCGCAACTGCTCGACCTCGGGATAGACATGGCCATTGCAAATCAAAATGTCCGGCCAACCGTCATTGTCCATGTCGAAAAAGCCGACGCCCCAGCCGAGGTACTGGGTATGCTTGCCGAGGCCGGCCGTAAACGTGGCGTCCTCGAAATTTCCGCCGCCGATGTTGTGGTAGAGCGACGGTGTGTCGCCCGCAAAATTTGTCTTGACGATGTCGAGGTTTCCGTCGAGATCGTAATCCCCTGCGGAAACGCCCATGCCGGCCTGGGGTTTGCCGTCCGCGCTAAGCGCGCAGCCGGCTTCCATGGCGACGTCGGAGAACGTGCCGTTTTTCCTGTTTTCATAAAGCGCGCTGGCCGTCGAATCGTTCGCCACGTAAATATCGGGCCAGCCATCATTGTTGAAATCGGCGGTGAGCACGCCGAGGCCGTAAGTTCCATTGGCTTGGAAAATTCCGGCGCGCTCGGAAACATCGGAAAAGGTGCCGTCGCCGTTATTGTGGAACAAAGTATTTTTTCCCCCGAGCAGCCCCGGTGGCCCGCAGGCGACGAGGATTCCCTTGTATTCGCAAGGGCCGGACTCAGGGATGGGCGCAGTTTTTAGATCCATGTCGATGTAGTTCGCGACGAAAAGATCGAGGTGGCCGTCGCGATCGTAATCGACAAAAGCACATCCCGTGTTCCAGCGCTTGCCGTTTGTGGCGACGCCGGCTTTTTCGGTGACATCGGTGAAGGTGCCGTTGCCGTTGTTGTGGTACAACACATTTTTTCCGAACGAGGTGATGCAGAGGTCGTCGAAGCCGTCGTTGTCGTAATCGCCGACGCACACGCCTTGCCCCCAACCAGAATGGAAGATGCCGGATTTCGCGGTGACGTCGGTGAAAGTGCCGTCGCGATTATTTTTGAAGAGGTGCGAGATCGGCTCCTGTCCCTTGGGAAAACCTTCGAGGCGCCAGCCGTTCACGAGAAAAATGTTAGCCAGTCGTCGTTATCGTAATCGTAGAAAGCGACGCCGCAGCCGGTCGTTTCCAATAAATATTTATTTTTTTGCTCGCCGCCATAGATTGTTTTCGCGTTAAGGCCGGACTCGCGAGCGACGTTGATAAAACTCACGCCGATTTCTTTTGGCGGAGGCGGGTATGAATTTGCATCGTTCTGCAGCGCGGCGGATTGATTTGCCTGAAGTGGACGTGCGAGCGCGAGAACGCTTTCGAGCGGGAGGACTAGCGCGGAGCGGCTTAGAGATTTAAGAAAAGAGCGGCGTGACGAAGACAAATGGAATCGTACCTGCCCTGGATTGGCTCATGCTAAGCTCTGTTGCTGTTGTTTATTGTAAGGCCAAAGTGATGATTCGAGCTGAGGGGCGCGAGAGAATTCAACGGATTTCTTGCGCGGCGGACCTTCCTAACGTGATCAACAAAAAAGACAATGTCCGAAAGACAACGTTTTTTCGCGCAGTCCTGATCGGCGTGGCGCTGTTTGCCGTCCAAGGGGTCGTGAACGCACAAACGAGAGCAACAGCCAAGACAAAGGCAGCCGCGAAAGCACCAGCATCAGCGGTTGGGCAGACGATCGCACAAGCGCAAGCAGCCTCGAACACAGAAGTAGCGGGGAAGTCGCTCGAACTTACGCGAGCGGTTCGGCCATGGGAATTTCTTTCTGCGGTAGGAATGCGGGCGGGGCTGTTTGGAAATGAAATGGGGCGAATGGAAGCATGGGTTTATCCGCTGAAACTGTTTCGCAATTTTCATTTGGTATTTCATGTGGATGGCAGAGCACTTCCTGCGGAATCACTGGCGCGGACGCTGATTACGCGGCCGGAATCGAGCACGATCGTTTACACCGGGGATACATTTTCGGTGCGAGAGACATTTTTTGTGCCGGTGCACGAAGCGGGGGCAGTGATTTTTCTGGACGTGGAGACGGAGACGCCGCTGGAAATTGAGGCGGTATTTCATCGCGATTTTCAATTGGAGTGGCCTGCGGCGCTGGGCGGAACTTACGAAAGTTGGGATCCGAAGCTGCACGCGTTCGCGCTTGGTGAGGAGCAGAGAAAATTCGAGGCGATTGTGGGATCGCCGACGGCGGAAGGCGCGCATGAAGAATATCAGACGAACTATTCGGAATCGCGGGAAAGCTCGTTTCGTTTAGGTGTGACAGCGAAGGGCAAGGACACGAAGCTGGTTGCCATCGCTGGATCGATGACGGGATTGGCTGAGGCGCAGAACACGTACCAGCGGCTGGCGGCGAATTACGCGCAATTGCAAAAAGAATCGGCGGACCACTACCGGAATTATCTCAACCAGACCGTGGGCGTGGAGTTGCCCGACGAACAACTGCAGAAGGCTTATGACTGGGCGAGAGTGAGCCTGGTGCAAGGGATGGTGACGAATCCATTTCTGGGAACAGGGCTGGTGGCGGGATATCGAACGTCGGGGGACAGCCAGCGGCCGGGATTCGCCTGGTATTTTCGGCGGGATTCGTTTTGGAGTTCGCTCGCTCTGAACGCGGAAGGAGATTTTGCGAACGCGAAGGCGTCGCTCGAATTCATTAGCAAATTTCAGCGCGCAGACAGAAAGATACCTCACGAAATCTCCCAAGGAGCGAACTTCGTCGATGGTTCAAGGATTATCCCTATCCCTACGCGTCGGCGGACGCGACGCCACTTTATATCATCGCGATGAACGATTATGTGACTTCGAGCGGAGATACGGATTTTGCAAAAGAAAAATGGGCCAGCTTGTGGAAGGCGTATCAGTTTTTGAAATCGACGTATGACGCCCGCGGGCTGCCGAAGAATTTCGGAGTGGGCCATGGGTGGGTGGAAGGCGGGCCGCTGCTGCCGGTGGAGACGGAATTTTATCAAGTGGATTAGGCGCGGAGGCACTGCGAGCGCTCTCCAATTTGGCGAGGCTAACGGGGCAGACACCTGCCGCGGGTGAGTTGGAACAAGAGTTCGAGAAACAGTGGCCGCTAGTGAACAATAGTTTCTGGATTGCGGACAAGAAGCGGTTTGCATTCGCGCTAGACAAGAATAATAAGAAGGTGGATGAGCCGAGCGTGCTGGCGACGGTGCCGATGTGGTTTGGCTTGCCGAGCGACGCGACGGCAATTCCGATGATTCAGCAACTGGCGGATGCGGACATCCAGGCAGACCTGGGGAATGCGGATTATCTGGAATCGCTCGGCGGTTTACAGCGAAAGCGGGTATCAGTGCGGGTCCGTGTGGCCGCTGTTCACGGGATGGGCTTCGGACGCGGAATACCGGTATCACCAAGATTTTTCCGGCTTACGAGAATCTTGAGGGCGAACGCGCTGATGGCGCTCGATGGGTCGCTCGGGCGCGTGACGGAAGTGTTCTCCGGGGATTATTACCAGCCGCTTTCGACGAGTTCGCCGCACCAGATCTGGTCGGCGGCGATGGTGATCAGCCCACTGCTTAAAGGAATGTTTGGGCTGGAGAAGGATGCGACGAAGAAGACGCTGACGTTTGTGCCGCATGTTCCGGCGAATTGGACGCATTTCAAGATCACGAACGTGCGAGTGGGCGATAGCGTGATTAACCTGAGTTACGAAAAGAAGCTGGGCGAGATTACGCTTGAGGCAACGCGCAGCGGCGGACAATATTTTTTGGATTTTGAGCCTGAGGTGTCGAATTCGGTTCTGGCCGTTCGCGTGGACGTGAACGGGCGCGCACAGAGTTTCGACCAACAGCTTTCCGTGGAGCATCATCACCTGAAAATAAGATTCGCAT
>CAVYFO010000004.1:0-148230 GCA_963767755.1 uncultured Acidobacteriota bacterium
CCAGCACGGCAAAGTCATCCATCTGGGCGAGCGGGAGTGCAGCATCCAGCGGAGGCACCAGAAGCTGATCGAGGAATCGCCGTCGCCGGTGATGGACGCCAAGAAGCGGAAAGAATTGGGTGCGAGGGTTGTGCGGGCGCTGGAGAAAGTCGGCTACACGAATGCTGGCACCGTCGAGTTTCTGATGGATGAAGATGGCTCGATCTATTTCATCGAGATGAATGCGCGGATTCAGGTCGAGCATCCTGTGACGGAGCTGGTGACCGGCGTGGACCTGATTAAGGCGCAAATCCGAATCGCAGCGGGCGAAAACCTGGATGACGCCGTCGGAGAAATAAATTTTCGGGCCACGCCATCGAATGCCGCATCAATGCCGAGGATCCGGAGACGTTTGTTCCTTCGGCGGGACGCATCACTACGTTTCAGGCGCCGGGCGGTACGGGAGTTCGTGTGGATCCGGCCGCCTACGCCAATGCTGTGATTCCGCCCTACTACGATTCGATGATTGCGAAATTGATCGTGAAGGGGCGCGACCGCGCGGAAGCCATTGGGCGAATGAAGCGGGCGCTGGAGATGTTCGTCATCGAGGGGATTAAGACATCGATTCCGCTGCACCGGCGGATACTGGCGGATGCGGACTTTGCTGAAGGCCGTTTTGACACGCACTTCATTGAAAGATTGCTGGGAACCAACGGAAAATAAGCTTCTATGCGCCTTGTCCTCCCCAGGCTGTATGTGATACTAGACGCTTCGTTGATTACTTCCTCCGAACGAGATTGCGCCCTGGGGCTCGCCGAAGCTGGAGTCCGCCTCCTCCAGTACCGGAACAAGTCCGCTCCGTCGCGACAGTATCTGGAGAACTCCCGCGAACTGGCCGAAACACTCCGTCCGCATGGCGTCTCCTTTGTTGTGAACGACCGCGCCGATGTGGCGTTTTTGGCTGGAGCGAACGGTGTTCACATCGGCCAGGATGATCTGGACGTCGAACAAGCGCGCCGCGTGCTCGGCGGCGACAAACTTGTCGGCGTATCAACTCACAATTTGGGTCAGTTTGAGCGGGCGGCCAAGAGTTCGGCGGACTACATTGCTGTCGGTCCAGTGTTCGGCACGTCTTCAAAGACCAATCCAGACCCGGTGGTTGGTTTGGACTTCCTGCGCCGAGTTCGAGCGCTGACCGATAAGCCCATCGTAGCTATCGGCGGAATCACTCTGGATCGCGCCGCGGCTGCGATTGAGGCAGGAGCGAATTCCGTGGCCGTGATTAGCGGAATCTTGAGCGCGGCCGATCCGGGCGAGCGTGCGAAGCAATACTTGAACACACTTGAGGCCGCGAAGCACGCGGCGGCGGTCTGAGGCACATTCCGAATGGCCGACGTCAAACCTCGTATTACCCAAGACGTTCCACAAGACAGTACGAAAAATGAGCCCGGCTTTGTCCGGGCGATTGGTCTGTTCGACGGGACAATGATTGTTGTCGGCTCGATGATTGGGTCCGGCATATTCATTGTCGCGGCGGAAATTTCTCGGCAGACGGCCTCAGTAGGCGGTTTGCTGCTGACGTGGGTGTTAACAGGATTGTTGACAATAGCCGCGGCTCTTTCCTATGGCGAGCTTGCGGCGTTATTCCCTCACGCGGGCGGGCAATACGTTTATTTACGCGAGGCTTACTCTCCGCTTTGGGGATTTCTCTACGGCTGGACTTTGTTTCTCGTCATCCAGACGGGAACGATCGCGGCGGTTGCGGTGGGTTTTGCGCGATTCGTCGGAGTCTTGTTTCCCGCCATTTCGCCGGCGGTCTGGATCATTCCCCCGATTTCCATTGGGTCCAAGTTCGCCATCAGCCTCTCGATTCAACAGTTTGTCGGCATCTTGATGGTCGTGCTGATTACGTTCTTGAATACGCTGGGAGTGCGGCTCGGCAAACTGATTCAGAACATTTTTACCAGCGCAAAGGCTTTGTCGCTGGTTGGCTTGATTTTGTTGGGCATTTTTGTGGGGCGGAACGCAGGCGCGATTTCAGCCAATTTCTCCCATATGTGGGCGGTGCATAATCCAGAAACGATCGAGCCCGGGGCGAATTTTCTGCGCGGAATCGTTCCAACGGTTACAGCGGCCAGCGGTTTTTTCGGTTTGATTGTGGCGTTTGGCGTGGCCCAGGTTGGGTCTCTTTTTTCTGCGGACGCCTGGAACAACATCGGGTTTACCGCCGCTGAAGTGAAAAATCCAAAGCGCGACGTGGCGCTTTCGATGGCGTTTGGAACGTGCATCGTGATTACGCTGTATTGCCTCGCGAACCTCGCTTATCTGTTCGTATTGCCGCTTTCACAAATTCAGACTGCGCCGGACGACCGAGTGGCAACGCTGGCGCTGAATGGAATTTTTGGTGCGCCTGGGGCGGCGATCATGGCGGTGGCGATCATCATCTCGACGTTCGGCTGCAACAACGGGTTGATTCTTGCCGGGGCGCGAGTTTCTTATGCCATGGCCCGCGATGGCCTCTTTTTCCGCTCGACCGGCCGGTTGAACAAGCTGGGCGTTCCGCAAAGCGCGCTCGTCTTCCAGGGCGCATGGATCGTCCTGCTGATTCTGCTGAGGACGCGGCACGTGGATGAAAAGGGCGCCATCAGCTACGGGAATCTTTACAACGATCTGCTGAACTACGTGGTTTTTGCTGTCCTGCTGTTTTACGTGCTCACGATCATTGGCATTTTTGTGTTGCGGCGCAAACGGCCTAATGCCGAACGGCCTTACAAGGCGTTCGGGTATCCTTTCGTGCCTTTGCTTTACATTGTCGCCGCCACCGTCGTTATGATTGTGCTGCTTCTGTATCAATCCCAGACCGCCGGCGGAGGACTTAGTCATCGTGCTATTGGGTTTGCCCGTCTATTGGCTGTGGTCGAGACGCTCGCGCGGGACGGAAGCGACCAAGCAGCGAATAAATATTGCAAATTTTCTTGTAGGGGCGCAGCATGCTGCGCCCCTACAATGTGCAAGGCCAAATTGGCCGGAGACTGGCGTTACAGGAACTCGGGCACAGAACCCGTAAAGGAGGAGTTGCATGGGCAACCCCTTGTTCGCGACGAAGTCGATGACCACGCTGATGCAGGAGGCCGGCTCGACTGGCGAGCACAGCCTGAAGCGCGCGCTCGGGCCCGTTAACCTCATCACGCTGGGAATCGGCGCCATCATTGGCGCCGGCATCTTTGTGATTACGGGATCGGCCGCAGCGCTCTATGCAGGGCCTTCGATCATGCTTTCCTACGTGCTCGCGGGAGTCGGCTGCCTGTTCGCCGGGCTTTGCTACGCAGAGTTTGCCTCCATGATTCCGATCGCCGGTTCCGCCTATACGTATGGGTACGCGACTTTGGGGGAACTCGTTGCTTGGATCATTGGTTGGGATCTCATTTTGGAATACGCATTTGGCGCGGCAACAGTGGCAAGCGGATGGAGCAGCACGCTGGTAGCATTCTTGCAGGATTATGGGATTAGCCTGCCGCCGCAGATCTGCGACGTGCCCGGAGCGAAATGGGTGCTCTATGACGGGCGGTGGACGCCGATTAACACGTTGGTGCTGCCTGCCGATCAGCTTGCGGGGCTTCCGACGAGGACGGCAGTATTTAACCTGATCGCGTTCCTGGCGATCATTGCGGTTACAACGCTGCTCATCATCGGAATTAAAGAATCGGCGAACTTCAATACGGGAGTAGTTTTCGTAAAGCTGACGGCCGTGCTGGTGTTCATCGCGGTCGCCGGGGCCTTCGTCCTGAAGCATCCTGCGATCGCTCACGCCAATTGGAAAGTCTTTATCCCACCTAATTCTGGCAGCTTCGGTTCGTTCGGCTGGTCGGGCATTTTGCGAGGCGCGGGCGTGGTCTTCTTCGCGTACATCGGTTTTGACGCGGTTTCGACCGCCGCGCAAGAAGCAAAAAATCCTCAGCGCGATATGCCGATCGGCATCCTGGGGTCGTTAGTGATCTGTACGATCTTGTATCTGCTTGTTTCCGGCCTATTGACGGCGACGGTGCACTACTCCCGATTGAACATCGGCGCTCCCGTATCGCTCGGCATCCGCGAAACCGGTGTGAAGTGGGGAAGCTACGTGGTGAACGCGGGAGCGCTGGCTGGGTTGAGTACGGTGATGCTGGTAATGATGTTAGGACAGTCGCGCGTGTTCTACTCGATGGCGAACGATGGCCTGCTATGGAAGTGGGCCGGCGACATCCATCCGCGGTTTCGGACGCCGTGGAAGTCCACTGCGATTGTGGGAATTTGTGTCGCGTTCGTGGGCGCACTGGTACCGATCGGCGACCTAGGCCAACTTGTGAGCATCGGCACGTTGCTGGCGTTCGTGATCGTTTGCGCGGGGGTGTGGTTGTTGCGGGTGCGGCGGCCGGAACTTGTGCGACCGTTCAAAACTCCGTTGGTGCCGCTTGTGCCGATTCTGGGCATGATCGTGTCGCTCGGTTTGATGGCGGGGCTCAAAGAGGTTACGTGGATACGGCTGGTCGTCTGGCTGATCATCGGGCTGGTGGTTTATTTTACGTATAGCGTGAAGCACAGCAAGGTGCGCAACGCAGTGAAGTAGCCGCAGGCGGGGAGAGAGAAGTCAGGCAGGATTGCTTACGAGGGCCCCTCCCCCCCGGGTTTTTGCAAAACTGTTCATTCTAAAGACAGTTCAAGTGCTTTATTTTGACGTGGTTTTGAAAGTGTTCATTCTAAAGGTGCTTAGGGCGCGAAATTGCTGCAAAATGGGGCACTTTTTTATAAGTGTTCGTTTTAATGGATTTGCTGCGAGACGGGCGGTCCCAACAAAAAAACGCCAATCAGGAGATTGGCGTTCCCGGGGGACGACCACACGTTTACCCAGTGCGTAATATACCCTAGCGATATTTGGTTGTCAAGAGCAAAATTACTCGAAACAGGGTATTCTGAAAATCCAGAGGGTTAGGCGCGGGGCTTCTTCTGCGGATAATCCCAAAATGGGACGCTGGCTACTCTTCCTTTCGGTCCGAAGGGGCTCTTCAGGTAAAGTAGTATTTCTCTTGATGGCCCGATGACAGCTCTGTCAGCGAAACTTCGACAAGCATGGCGCCGCCTCTCGCGGGTCGACCTCTTTGCCATTCTGCTTATGCTCGGCGGGACGATTTCCGCGATTCTGGGCCTGACGGGCGGACTTGGCAGTTTCCTGAAGTTCTTTGGCATTCTCGCGACGGTCTACGTGTTGGTCCGTCTGGCGGGGTGGTGGAGGACGCGGCTGCTTTGGAGCCTCCGCAACCGGTTGATCGTTGCTTACCTATTCATCGCTGTGGTCCCCATTCTGTTGATTGTCACGCTTGTGGTTCTGGCGGGGCAGATCCTGTATTCGCAGCTCGGCGCGTACCTGCTTTACGACGACATACAGCGCCGGGTGGCCATGATGGCGGACATCACCGAGCATATTGCTGCTGCGCACCGGACGCTGCCGAAGGGAGTTTCTGAGGAAGCGTCTGAGGGAATCCTCTCCGCACAATCGCACATGGTTCACGATCAGGAACTTCGGGGTTTGAATATCGAGTTCGCGAGCGATGCAACTTTCTTGCATAAGGTGGCCGGACCGACGAGGAACTCTTTTGCAGGATTAGTTGAGGAGCAGGACGCGCTTTACCTGATGAGCATCCGCGCGATGCCGGAACAGACCGGAGTGCGGGTGGTCACGCTGCGCGTGCCGGTGACTCCGGGATTTCTGGCAACAATTGCGCCTGATCTTGGGGCGATACAACTGAATCTTACGAAACGATTCGAGGGGGGGAACCACCAGGGGATTCTCTATACTTCGGACAATTTTCAATACGAAACCACGGGGAGGATTCAGGCGCGTAACAGGACGCTCTATCCGGCGGACTATTGGATCGATCCAACGATCACGGGATTGTCGCGGCTGGACGCGGTTTATGTCGGGCCTAAGGGAGTCGTCGAGGCGCGACGGCCGGTGCTGGCTACGTTTAATGCGCGGCCTTCGCGGTTGAATGCGAGGATTTTTTCGTCGCTGGGCGAGCTGAGCGATTTCTATGCAGTGGGATTTATCGTCGTGACCGGGTTTTTTCTGTTGATTGAGATCGCTGCGTTCATCACTGGCGTCGTTATGACTCGACGGATCACTAAAGCGGTTAGTGATTTGTATGAGGCGACGCAATACGTGAAGGCGGGGGATTGGACACACCGCGTTCGCATTGAGCGGCGGGACCAGTTGGGAGTGCTGGGAGAATCTTTCAATGATATGACCGGTTCCATCAGCGGGCTGCTGGAGGAGTCGAAGAAGCGGCAGCGTCTGGAAAATGAGCTTTCCATCGCAAGTGAAGTGCAGAACCAGCTTTTTCCGCAGAAGGTGCCGTCGGTTGCAGGCGTCGAGATGGAGGCGATCTGCAAGGCGGCGCGGACGGTGAGCGGCGATTATTACGACTTTATTCAGCTTAGCCCCACGCACCTGGCGATTGCGCTGGCGGATATTTCGGGGAAGGGAATTTCGGCGGCGCTGCTGATGGCCAGTTTGCAGGCGGCGTTGAGGAGTCAACTGCTTGCTGCGGGCAGCGAGAGGATGAGCACCGCGGACCTGGTGGCGATCTTGAACACGCACATGGTGCGAAACACGGCGGACGACCGGTTCGCTACTTTTTTTGTTGCGGTATATGACAGCGCGACGCGGACGCTGCGGTATACGAACGCGGGGCATCTGCCGGGATTCTTGATTTCGAATGGGACGTCGAAGCATTTGGAAAAAGGGGGAATGGTGCTGGGCGTGGTGGAAGACTACGTTTATGAAGAGGGATCCGTGGTGGTTCCTCCGAACGCCCTGCTGGTGCAATACAGCGACGGATTGGTTGAGCCGGAGAATGTGTATGGAGAAGAGTTCGGAATTCGGAGATTGCAAGAGGCGGCGGTTCGAATGCAGAGTGCTGCGCCCGCGGCAGTGGGGCAGTCGCTGATGATGGCGGCGGAAGAATGGGCGGGGACGCCGGAGCAGGCGGACGATATGACGGTGATTGTGGCGAGGCTTCGTTAGCAAAGGCAGTTGAGAGATGGGTGAGGGATTGTGTTGGGCGCGGCGTTTGACGCAGCGGATTGGTGCCGCGGTAGTGCGTGTTTGGCGAGTGGGCTATACTGACAGGCTTTGCGTGGAGTTGGCCAAGGAGAATGATGCCGCTAGTTAATCGCGTGGCGCTGATTACCGGGGGAAGCCGGGGGATCGGGCGAGGGATCGCTGTACGGCTGGCGCAAGAGGGCGCGCGTATCGCGATTTCCTACCGGTCCAACAAAATGGCGGCGCAGCAGGCGCTGCGGCAATTGCAAGCGAGCGGGGCGGACTGCGTTGCGGTGGAAACGGATGTTACGGATCCGGCCGGGGCGGAGCAACTTGTGCAAGCGGTGGCCGACCGGTATGGGCGGCTGGATATTCTGGTGAACAATGTGGGAGGGTTTCGCTGGGGGACGCTGGCGGAATCGTCGCTGGAGGAATGGCAGGGGATTTTTTCTTCAAATTTGTCGAGTGTGGTGTACGTGAGCCGCGCGGCGCTGCCGCTGATGCGGCGCGGGCGCTGGGGGCGCATGGTTAATTTGGGCGCAGTGGGCGCGGAGCGGGCGTTTGGGCAGGCGAAGATTTCGGCTTACGCGGCGGCGAAGGCGGCGGTGGTGGCGCTTTCGCGTTCGCTGGCGCTGGAGGAAGCGAAGAACGGGATTACTGTGAATGTGGTGAATCCATCGAGCATCGATGAGAAGGAGTTGACATTGAGCGAAGCGCGACGGATTCGCGATGCGCGATTTCCGATTGGGCGGCCGCCGACGGTCGAGGATGTTGCGGCGGCAGTGGCGTTTTTTGTTTCGGACGAAGCGGAATACGTGACTGGGCAGGTATTGAACGTTAGCGGCGGATGGATGCTGTAATCTGAATGATGTGAATTAAGTTCAACTCCAAGCCGTACGAAATATTTCCGATGAAAGCACTCACCGCTGCCGAAATGCGCGAGGTCGACCGGCTGACGACCGAGCACTTTGGCATACCCAGCCTTCAATTGATGGAATCTGCGGGTAAACAAGCGGCGGATGCTGTGGCTCGCGTTGTCGCGGGCAGGGAGCACGTCCGCGTGTGTGTCCTCTGCGGAAAAGGGAACAACGGCGGAGACGGGTTTGTTGTTGCACGCTATTTGAAAGAAGCCAAGCTGCCGACCCGAGCGATTTTGTTTGGCAGCCGGGCAGACGTGCACGGAGATGCGGGGACGAACTTGGCACGGTGGGTGGAGAGCAGGGGCGAACTCGAAGTTGTCGAAGGGGAGGGCGACTGGGAACGCGTCTGGCCGGGAGTTTGCGCGGCAAACGTGATTGTAGATGCGATGCTCGGAACCGGTGTGCGAGGCGGGGCTGCAGGAACGATCAAGCAAGCCATTGCCGCCATTAATACGCGCTCGCGAGGAGCCACGGCTACTTGGCCTGCGTTGATCCTCGCGGTGGATACGCCTTCCGGACTGCCGGCCGATGATGAACCTCCCGCCGGCTTGGTCCTTTTTGCACATCGGACGGTAACATTCACGGCTCCCAAGGTCGGCCAGCTGATCACTGCCGGGGCCGCGGCGTGCGGTGCATTGGACGTGGTGGATATCGGGTCCCCTGCTGAGTTAATCGAAGAAACCGGAAAAGGCACTCTGCGCTGGGCCGGCCCGGATGAGTTCCGAGCGATTCAACTGGTGCGAGCGGCAGACTCCTATAAGGGCACTTTTGGACATGCGCTGCTGCTCGCGGGTTCGTTAGGCAAGAGCGGCGCCGCCATACTTGCTGGGCGCGCGGCTTTACGGGCGGGTGCGGGGCTTGTGACTGTTGCGACGCCGGAGACAGTGCAGCCTGTCGTCGCTGGGGGAGCGCCGGAATTGATGACGGAGGCGATGAAAGCGACGAAGTCGGGTACGCTGGCGTTGCGCGGCTTGGTGGACGGTACCTTTGGCGACCTTGAAGAGGGAAAGAATGTCATGGCGATCGGGCCGGGGTTGGGAACGCATCGGCAAACGCAGGAGTTCATCCGAACCGTTGTGGCGCAGACGGAATTGCCGGTGGTATTGGACGCGGACGGATTGAACGCGTTTGCAGATGCGGGAACACTTCTTCGCAAACGGAAAACGAAGTTATTGTGCGTTACGCCGCATCCAGGTGAGATGGCGCGTCTGCTCGGAAGCTCTTCCGCGAAGGTGCAGCTGGACCGCCTGGAATTGGCCAAGGATGCTGCGCGGCGCTGGAATGCGCATGTGGTGTTGAAAGGCTTTCATACGATCATTGCGGCTCCGGACGGCAGCACATGGGTCAACACTTCCGGAGGGCCGGGACTTGCCAAGGGAGGTTCGGGAGACGTACTTACCGGTGTGTTGGCTGCTTTGACGGCGCAGTTCGGTACTAAGGATTGGATTCGGGTGCTCGCGCTCGGTGTCTTCCTGCATGGGAAGGCGGCAAATATATTGTCGCAAGAACAGGAACCCTCCGGGATCCTTGCGCACGAAGTAGCCGAGAGGATCCCCGAAGCTCGCGAACAGCTGCTGCGGGAGATTCAGTACGGTGGCTGAAGAGATCATCACGCATTCCTCCGAAGAGACTACGAATTGGGGACGGGAATTTGCGAGGAAGTTGACGGCGCCGGTTCTTGTTTTGCTGGCGGGCGAACTAGGAAGCGGCAAGACAACTCTGACGAAAGGGATCGTCGCAGGCTTGGGAGCCGCGCGCGAAGAGGAAGTCACGAGCCCTACTTTTACGCTTGTCCATGTTTACGGAAATTCGGCAAAGGTTTATCACGCGGATTTGTATCGCATCGAGAGCTTCCACGATTTTGAGACGCTGGGTTTGGAGGACGTGTTTGCCAAGCCGGCGGTGGTGATCCTGGAATGGTCGGAGCGATTTCCGCTGCCGTCGCCGTGGCCTCAGGTGCGCATTCGACTAGAACACCTGGGTGGAGACGCCCGGCGTATTTCGCTGCTCTAGGTTTGGCCTGTAAGTCTACTGTTTCTCGAAGATTGCGGGCTGGTCCTTACTATCTCGTTACCGAAACAGGCTGACTTGTTGCGGCTTCCGGCAGGCGCTGCTAAGTTGGTTAGAGCCTCTTCTGGTGGAGTGCATGGCCGACGAGATTCTCACACTTGGCGTGGCAGAAGCGGCCCGGATCGAACTGAAGAGCTATAACGTGACGATCCCCATGGGATCGTTGTCCATCGGGGTGGATAACATCCACCACGATGTGTTCCTTAGCCCGAAGTTTGTCCAGGCGGCGCGCGATTATTTATTTGACCTGATTCGCCAAAGCACCAGCGCAACGTATTTTTCCGGCATTGAGCTACGGACCGTCAAGAGTCTGGACAACGCCGCGTTTCGCAAGCTGCTGACCGAACTCCTGCAGAGCGCCCTCACGCAGGCGAAATACCATAAGAATATCGAGATCGATCTGGTTTTCCGGCTGGGCCTGCTGAAATTTCTGACGCAAGAATTGGGCAATCAATTCGCCAACCTCATTCTGGAAGGGAAAGAGTGGGTAAGGCACCGCGGGGAGCTCTTTGAGCGCAGCCAACAGGCGCACGTGATCAAAGCGCGGCTGTCAGAGCTGCAATCGGCGAGGCGGAAGGTGGTCCGCGGCGTGGGTCAACAAGTCGCGCAGATGCTTGTGGACACCGAGGAGAGCGTTATTGCGAAAACGCGGAAGGCGCTCTTCGGGGACGACTTTGCTCCGCTCTATGAAATGCTGAAAAACCGGCTCATTTTTCTCGACGGCGGGAAAGACGACGTTTTCTTTCTGGAGCATTACGTATTGCTGGGGAATTACGCGCGCGACCCAGACCGCTTCGAGGCAATGGATGTGCTGTTCCAGGAATTTTTGTGCGAAGCGGGGCTAGCGATTGGGCAAGATCCCGCATTCACCGAAGCGAACCAAGCACACAATGCCCTGCTCGAACAAGCGGCGGGGATGCGCGCCGAAATCGCCAGCCTGGAAGAACAGCGGGAAAATACCCGGAAAAAGATGGAGCGTGGCGAGAGCTTTTTCAACAAATTTCGCGGTTCCACGGACCCGTCGAATTTGAAGGCGTCGCTGAACGACATCGAGATGCGTCTGAAACACCAGGAGGTGAAACTCGAGGAGTTGGGACCACAAATCGACGCGGCGAAGCAGAAATTGGATTTTTATAACAAGGACTACCGTGGACGCCTTGGTGATTATTTGAATGATCCCGAAAATGCCAAGCGGCTTTTTGACGCGTCGGGCCCGGACGCCGAGGGAGGCGAGCAGGCGCGATTGTTGGGACAGCTAGTCGACCGCTTGGAACAGCAAGACGTGCTCTATCACGTGTTGGCGAGCTACGAAATTCGGCCGATTGCCAAAGACTATTGCCCGCCGGTGCACTTGCAGCAGCTCCGGAAGGCGCTGGTCTCGAAGGATGAGATGAAGCAGGTCGAGCAGGTGTTGAAGCACGTGCCGGCCAAGCAGCTTTCGCTGAAGACCATCGACGAGCTCTCCCGAAAAATCCGGCGTTACTCGCGGGAAGAGATGCAAGGGTTCGTGCTGCGCTTCGCGACCGATTTTCTAAGATTGCGCCGGGACCTCCGCGATGCGGAGCACCTGACGACCTGTATGGAACGCGTGCATTTGGTGACGACGGAAAAAGCGCGAGAGCTATCCCGGTTGAACAACCGCCTTTACGAGTGCGTGCTGCAGGAAGAGGCCAGGCTTGAAGAGGATCAAGTCGTTTCGCACGTGATTATCAAGGCCGACGTACGCGGCTCGACAAAAATGACGCAGGACTTGCTTTCACGCGGATTAAGCCCGGCTTCGCACTTCAGTTTGAACCTACATGAGCCTGTGAAAAAACTGCTGGATCGCTTTGGCGCCAAGAAAGTATTCATCGAGGGCGACGCAGTGATCCTGGCGATCTTCGAGACAGAATCGACGCGCGCCTACGCGCGAGCTGTTGCAAAGGCTTGTATTCTGTCGCGCCAGATTCTCGCTGTGTGCAATTCCTATAACGACCGGGCCGCCGCGAGTGACCTGCCGGCACTCGAACTTGGAGTGGGAGTTGCGTTTCAGGGCTCCGCGCCCACCTATTGGACGGACGGAGACTCGAAAATCATGATTTCCAAGGCGCTGAATTTATCGGATCGCCTTTCGGGCTGTGCAAAGCTCGCGAAGCGCATGCTTTCCGGACAGAAAACGCATTTTTGTGTGTACCAGTTCCTTACGGCGATGGAAGGGGCTTTTGCCGAGGAACTGGACGAATTCCTAGTGCGGTTCAATATGAACGGCATCGAACTGAATGAGGAAGGCTTCCAAAAATTGGCTGAGGAGATTTCGCTCGATTCGGTTGAGACGAAATTGGAAATGCCTTGGGGCAAAGAGAACGTCACACTGCACTACGGCGAAGTGCCAATGGGAGAGTCGGTCGAGTTGCTTGTTCTGCGAAAGAGCCTTGCGCGTGAACTGCTCCCTGACGGAAAAATCGGCGCAGCGTCCACGCATCCCTACTACGAAGTGTGCACCAGTCCCAAGCTGTACGATCTGGTTGCGGCGCTTATTCGCACCAAGGCCGCAGCCTCGACGATTGAAACCGTCCGCGCCTGACCTCTATACTCTCAATGGAAGCGAAAGGGGTCCGGTGATCTTCCCGGCCTTCAAAGCCGGCGATTCGGTCCTTCGCGGGTCGAATGGTGGGTTCGACTCCCACACGCTTCCGCCAAGCCCTTTCTTTACGCAGTCTTAACCACCGAACCTGACTCCAATTCGGAGGCTGACTCCAATTCAGCGATGTTCCGCCCGATGCGCTGAGAGAACTTCTCAGACGCAACGCGCTCGGCGTCTCCGACGATATGCGCATAGTGCTCCAGGGTCACGTTGGAATCGCGTGGCGCATGAGCCGGGTGACGACGTGGATCGGAGTGCCGGATTCGAGCAGCTCTGAAGTTACGCCATGCCGGAAGCAGTGAATCCCGACGTGGACGCCTTTCGCAGTTTCAATCCCAAGTTTCGCCATCGCCCGATGAACGCCGTATTTCACAACGTTGTCGGAGAGGAAGGGCTTGCCCTTGGAGTTGATGAAGAGATAGCCGTCTAGGTTCGGCTTGTAGCGTTTGTCGAGCCAGTCGCGCAGATGTTTCGTAAGCAGCTCGGACATGCAGACTGGAGCTGCGCTGTTATCACTCTTCGGGGTACTTTCCTTACGGGTGGCGTAGTCCAGGGCGCCGGTGATGTGAATGAGTTTCCGCCTGAAGTCGAGGCTACTGACTTTCAGGGCGGTGACTTCGCCGATCCGCAGGCCGCACACCGCGGCGATGAGGAGCATGAGTTTGTAGGGATACACCGCAGCATTGATGACTCGCGCGGATGTGTCAGCGTCGAAGAAAAAGATCTGAGGTTTGGGTTTTTTGTCAGCGGGGAACACGATGTCCTTTTTTTCGACGTTCGGGATTGCGTAGCCCCACTTTCGGCCAAGGTTCAAGATCGAGCCCAGGGTGCCGTAGACATTCTCCGCGGTCTTCCGGCGATCGACTCGCCGGCCGACTGCGGTTACGAACGATTGGTGCTGGCTGAGATTCATCTCACGCAGGGGAACTTCGCCGAGCTCCGGAAGAATGTATGCACGGATGTGTGACAGGGCTGCCCGCGCTCCTCCTGGCTTTCGGTTTGGAAGTATTTTGTCAGTCCACTCTTCGATGAGTGCTCTGATTGCTCTTCCGCCTCGTGGTGCTGAGGGTTTGGAATTTGCTTTGGCCCTGGCGTTGTACTCGTCCAGGTATGGTTGAAGGGCAGCTTTGGCAGCACGCTTCGATGTAACAGACTCGTCGAAGGTGATCGTCCTCCTTGCCCGCTTGCCGGTCTCGGGGTTGACTTCATACTCGCGGTACGATCCAACCCATCTGGTGCCTCTCAAATAGACGCGTCCAGACTGGAAGCGTCGCCGTGGCATGGTCTTCTTGCACTCCATCCTCAGCGACGATGACGTTGATGGAGCGAAGTCTACCACAGCCCCGAGTTGGGGAACGATCGCCATTTACGCTCGCCGGGTCGAAATGAGCGGTTCTGCGGGTCCCGGAGTACCCAAGTACGAGAGAGCACTTTTTGCGTCTGCAAGTTCTTTGTTTCTGATTGAATACAGACAGTTTTTTCCACATTAGGATGCGACCGATAGACGTGCTGCTGTCGTGTCTTTGCGGCTCTGCGTTCGCGGTCAGTCTTGTATTTGCGCGGCCGTCCCCGCCTGTGGGTCGCAGACCTATGCGCATCTCCCCTGCATTCACGAGAGCAGTACACTTTCGATTCATTGTGTCCCGTGAAACGAACCGCACCGAGCACGATTCCGCAGGTGTCGCAAATTTCCCGAGCGAACAATCCGTACTTAGCGAGAAGCTCGTAGCTCTTCTGGATGGCGAGCAGCATATCTATTCCCCCTCGCGCCGCGGCGTGCTTCGCCGCGAACGTCTGGGCTGGAGCGACCCACGATTCACTTTGGCCACGGAACCGTGTGCAAAAGTGGGGTCGCTCCAGCCCATTCCAGTGTTTTGCCAGTGTCCAAAATCAACCGACGCGGGAAACGCAACCTCAATGCGCCCTACAATGTCCGTTCACCGAAGAGGTGAACGGAACGGTGAACCGCAGCGTGAACCGTGTCTTTCATGCTCCGTTCACCTTTCCGCGCCAGAAAGGCCTTTGAATCTCATTCGGATCTTCGCCCCTCTATCACTACAGAGGCCTCAGAAATAAAATTTGTGAATCGCAAATTGCGACCGGCACCGCAGCGTGCCAGGTCTACCGCCGTTTTTGATCCTCGTTTCGGGACCACTCCTGGAATCTCTGGCCCTCCTCTATACCTCGAAGCAACTTCGAAACGCGGCGCCCGAATTTGCGTACGAAACGGCTTCACCAGGGCTACGGGAGACATCAACGTGAACTCCCCCCCATATACTCAGAGGCCCTCAAGCAAGGAAAACCTCAACGAGAATCTTTTGTGGCTTGCGACGTTTTTTTGCAGGGACAGCCCACTTGGAGGCTTCCTCAAGCATTGATATAGCCGCGAAAGCCTCCGTTTCGGGGTGAAAGCCTAGCCCGAACTGTTTGGCGAAGCTCCTGAGAGGCTGTACCGCTGCTACGATGTGGTACTTCATCCCCGAGCTCTCCGGCTCCGGGACGCGGCTAAACGTGTCGCGCGCTGGGCGTGACTGAGGCGGGAGCGACCCCACGGCAACCGTGACGCACCGTGCGTCAAAGGGTGGGGTCGCTCCCATAAGCGCTAAGATAAGAGAAGGCGGTTGAGCTGCGGAATCCTCTTGCGGTTGCGCTCGGCCAGCGCCATGGCGATCTCATTCCAGTGCGTTAGGACTTCCTCCAGCCTCAATCGGGGAGCAACGGTTTGCTGGAGTTGGTGCAGGGCAAACTGGAACTCACGCCAGGGGCTGTGCACCGGTGGTTTGCCAGAGATCGTAGCCCCAGGGGGAAATAGCGCAACCGAGGCGCACTAACTTCTGCGTCAGCAGCGCCACCAGGAGTTTCCCGTAGAGCCAGGCCCGAGAACTCTGCTCGTCGTACTTGGGCAAGTGGCCCATGGCTAGAATGGACTTGAGCCGTTTAAACACCAGCTCAATTTGCCACCGGAAACGATAGTATTCCAACACTTCACCCGCACCCATCTCGGACTCGCGCAGGGTGGTGAAGACGATTACATAGTGGGCGTATTCCCGCGTTTCCGGTGTGCTTTGGCGCTGTCTTTTTTGGTCCTTGAGAGCAATACGCCGTTGCGCCAAGGCGATGGCTTGCTTAGTTTTCCGCACCACGCAGAGACGCCCTGCAATACGCCGATTCTGCTCGTGCACCCAGGCCGGCCATTCGCGAACCGTGCCGGCGGCCCGGATCTTCCGCAACTTCGGCAGCAAAGCGAGAGGCTGCCCCGTGGGCCCGAACAACGGCAGAGAGGAAGTGTTCACTCGGACAATGACGTCCGCGTCTTGTCGATACACTGCGGCCACTCCGGGCGGGTTCGAGTATCCGCGATCCGCTAAGATGATATCCCCCGCCGCTACGGGGAACCGCCGCAACTGCTCGCCGTTCCCCTGTCCCTCGGCGGCCGTGATCTGGAAGAAATCACAAGACAACTCCGGCAGCCGCAGGCTGAAGTGCAGACGCCACTGCGAACCGGTTTTGCCCGGTTCTTTGATCACGGTTGCGTCTACGGCGCGGATCGGCCGCCGTGACTGTGGCCCGCGCCATTCCACTCCATTCTCCGCCAGCAATTCCTGGCACAGGCGCTGCAGCCATCCCTCGGCTTGTCGCAAGCGATTTAACAGCGTCACATCCGACACTTCGGCAACGCCAGCTGCCTTCGCTCGCACCGCTGTCTCGCGCAGCGAATAGCCGCAACCGACGTGCACCAACAGAGTGCGCAAGACCTCCTGGACGGACTCGAAACCACGAAGACGCGCGACCGCACCGCTTCGGCGTGCCGCGACTTCCCAGTCCGGCGGGAACAATCCCAGAAGGATTTTCCAGTCTTCGTCAAGGGCATTCATGCCCTCAGGGTACAGAAACTAGAGATCACGGTCAATCCTTATCTTAGCGCTTATGGGGGTCGCTCCCGCCTCATCCGAGGTTTCGGCCGCGTCTTTCGTAGTTGCCTTTTTCTTCGTCATCTCATTTCTTTCCCGCAAGTTAGCTTGTCCGTACAGGTGAAGTGGATGGTGAAGTTCGAGTGAAGTAGCGGGGTGAAGTCCACTTCACCAGGCGCTCCCCAATTCCTTCGCTTTTGGCCTGCCAGTCGCTTCACGGAAAGAGCCAGGCCATGAAGTTGACGGCGGCGATGGCCATGCCAACCCCGAAGAGAACACCTGCGAGCACTCGCTTCGAGCCGCCTTCTCCGAAGGCGAAGGTCAGGCCGGACACCACGATTGCGCCCAGAGAGAGGCCTCGCGCGATAGTGCTGGTGAACGCCTGCTGCAGAACGCTGACCGCGTTCTCCCACGGGGAGGCACCTTGGGCGAAGGCAGGTGCAGCCAATAACAGGACCACTGCGGCGACGGTCAATTGCCGAAATACACTTCTGAATCGGAGAGCCTTGCTCCAAAGTGGTCTCATTTGTTGGTATCTCCTTTGTCGGTTTCTTCGCAGATCGATCTCTCTTGGAGAGTTCTCGCCGGAGTTGTTGCTCCCAGGAGACACCTCGACGCGACAGGCAGAACCGGGTCCCTGCTTTAACCTGCTTGGCAACTGCCAAGGCACACTTGGAGCATTAGCTCCATGCAGTGGGTTTCTACCTTCGCGTCCGGCGCGTCGTCCCTCGGCCGTGCGCGACGCTTGGCGGGCTACCCGGCTGAATCAGGTCCACCAAGCTCCCAGGGGAACATTCGGCGAGAACTCCCCTCTTATACCAAGGGAACATCGAGAAGGGAAAAAGTGAGAAAAAATCTTTTGGGCGAGACGTATCTTTTGCTAGGCGAATGGGGCCTCAAAGAACGTGGCGGCAAGAATCCGTGGCGAATGGAAACGTTCCGAATCCAGGTTGGGTGCCGACAATGACTTCTGAGTGCCGCGCTCTCAAAGAGAGGGGCGTACTTCCACGTAGAGCGTCGGCTGCCTAGATCGTGCCTTCTTTTGAATGCTTCGTCAGCAATCCAGAACTTGGATCGAATCGATAACTTCCGAATGGGTCGTCATCCGCCCGAGATCGCAGCCAACTCCAACGAGGCTTTGACTTCTAGCAGAGGAAACGCGCTGTTCTAGGTAGAGACTCCAGTTCTGTGAATTGGTGCTGCGACGACAAACGGAAGCAACTATTCGTATCTCAGCGCGATCATGGGGTCGACGTGAGAGGCGCGGCGGGCGGGGAGCCAGCAGGCGAGCAGAGCCACCGAAAGAAGCGCAAGGGCTGTTGCGGCGTAAGTGACCGGATCGCTGCCGGTGACCCCGATCAACAGTTTGGTCATTGCACGAGTGACGGCCCACGCCGAAAGAAGGCCTGCAAGTACGCCGATGCTCACCAGCGCCAGGCCCTGGCCAAGCGCTAGTTTCATAATGTCAGCGCGCGCGGCGCCGAGGGCCATGCGAATGCCCATCTCTTGTGTTCGCTGGCTCATCCCGAACGAAACGATGCCATAGATGCCGATGACAGCGAGGATCAATCCCAAGAAACCCAAGGCGGCAGCCAGTGTGGCGGCCAGGCGAAAGATGAAGAGCCCGCCGAGCCCTTGCACGACCTGTTGCATCGTGCGGACGTCGATAATCGGCAGATCCGGCACAACGGCGCGGAGTTGCTGTTGTACGCTGGCGATGACGGAATCAGGGGGAACTGCGGTTCGAATCTGTACGGTCAGAAGTGAAGTGAAGTTCTGTGCGAGGGGAAGATAAAAGTAGGGTTGAGGATCAGGAGAAATGAAAAAGTACTGCCCATCGTGCGCGATCCCTACAACCTCAACCAGCGGACCGTCCGCGCCCTTCCATCGGAAGTGTTGGCCGATGGGATCTTCGTTTGGCCAAAGATTGTTGGCCATGGTTTGGTTGACGATGGCCACAGACGGGGCGGACTCATTGTCCGACTCGGTGAAGGCGCGACCCCGCAGGAGCGGGATGCGCATGGTTGCAAAGTAACCTGCATCGACCGTGTTGAAAGAGATTTGCGGCGGTTGCTGGCGGGGAGTCAGCGGATGGCCTTCCACATAGATGGGGGCTGCAGCACCCGGAAAACCAAGCGAGACAGCGGAGGCGAGGCTGACCGACTGGACGCCGGACGTGGAGCGGATCCGGTTTTTCACTTCGCGATAGAGCGACTTCGCGCGAATGTCGTCGTAACCGATTTGGTGCGGGTCCAGCATCACATTGAGGACGTGATCTGGCTCGAAGCCAAGATAAATGCGTTCGGCATGCTGGAGACTGCGAACAAAAAGTCCCGCGGCCACCAGCAAGAGCAATGAGCCAGCGACTTGTACGACCACAAGTATGCTGCGGAATTTTTGGCGGCCAGCACCGGCAGAATCGCTCCTTCCGCCAGGATGCAAGACTTCCTCCGTTCCGGCGTGACCTGCGCGAAGGCCGGGCCACAGTCCGGCAAAAATGCCCGCAATGATTACAGCAGCAAACGTGTAGGAAAAGACCCGCCAATCCAGATGGCAGTCCATTTTGTAAGCAAAATTCGTTGTGGTGGTCACGGAGTGAAGCGCTGAGCCGCTCGCGCTAATCGCCCATTCGCCGAAAAAGATTCCCGCGATTCCGCCAAGCAAAGCGAGAAGGAGGCTTTCCGTAATCATCTGGCGAATTAGGCGCACTCGTCCCGCGCCCAATGCGGAGCGGATTGCCATTTCGCGGCGGCGGGTCGTTGCTCGAGCGAGGAGAAGGTTCGCGACGTTCATGCAGGCGAGCAGTAAGACAAGCGCGGCGAGCGTAAGAAACAAGCCGGCGATGACGGGAACAAAGCTGGAAACAAGAGGCGCTGGCCGGGCTAGGCGTTCCGGGATCACCTGAACGGTGACATCGCTGTTGGTTGACGGATATTGAACGGCAAGACGGTGGGCAATGACGTTTGCGGAGCTATTCGCTTGTGAAAGCGAAACGCCAGGTTTGAGCCTGCCGACAACGACCAGGCGGCGATCATGACGATCCGTCCAGAACTTACTCGACTGTTTGTCCATGGCCGAGGCGTTCAAGGTCACAAAACCATCCATGTCAAAAGCAAAGAAGGTTCCATGAAAATCCTTTGGCGCGACGCCGATAATGGTAGCCGGCTGACCATCGAGCAAAACTTGTTTGTCGACCACGCCGGGATCGCCGCCAAAGTTCTTTTGCCAATACGAATTTCCAAGCACGACCAGAAGGGGCGCCCCCGAGGCTTCGCCCTCACCCGGCAGGAAAAAACGCCCGAGCGCAGGCGTTACGCCTAGTGCTGAGAAATAATTGCCTGTGACGCTGCTATAGGCAAATTCAGTCGGTCTTCCTGTAGTGCTGAGTCCCGCAACCGACAAACCGTAGGCGAAGAGGTCAGAGAACGCGTCCGACTGCTTGCGGAAATCGAGAAGATCGAAATAGGAGAAATTGGAACCTTGGTGTTGCTGGGAAAATGTCAAGACTACAATTTGGTCCGGCGTGCGAACGGGCAGAGGGCGGAGGAGCCAACTGTTCAGCACGCTGAAGATGGCGGTATTGACGCCGATGCCGAGGGCTAGCCTGAACCCCCATGCGACCGCATGAGCTAACAATGGAGAAGCGACAGTTCAGTTGCAGCGGCGTCAAACGCACAGCTGTGTTAGGACGCAGTGAAATATATCTATTATTGCCACATTGTCACAATAGAAGATGGACGGTCCGCACGGAGCAAACTCCCACACTTTTCGCCCGTTTCGCCTGCAATTAACCCTTAAGGAATGACGAAGAAATCGACCGTTATGTAGCCAAGGGCCAACGTGGGCACGCGAGCAACTGCACCCCCGTAGATTGAGATTGACAGGGGAAACTATAACAAGATATAGTGGCCTTGTGAATTTCAGTGCACTAAAGAAGATAACAGGATTCGCCCGCTCTTTCCTCATCCCCTCCAATCCCACGCACCGCCAATACGAAGCCCTCCGCGCCTTCTTTGTCGATCACCTGCCCGCCCAGGAGGCCGCCAAACGCTTCGGCTACACCTACGGCAGCTTCCGCATCCTCTGCCATGAATTCCGCCAGAATCCGCAACGACTGTTCTTCCAAAGCCCTCCCAAAGGCCCGCGCCACGCCCCCAAACGCGACCCCGTTCGAGAGCGCATCATCGCCCTGCGCAAACAAAACTATTCCCTCCAGGACATCCACCGAGCATTGGAGGAATCCGGACACCCGCTCAGTACCACCGCCATTTGGCACACCCTGACCGAGGAAGGATTTGCCCGCCTGCCGCGACGCGCCGACGAGGAACGGCCCTCCGCACTACGCCCCACCACCGCTGACGTGGCCGATATCCGCCAATTGGATCTGTCTCCCAGATCCTTACGCACCCGGTTTGGCGGATTGTTTCTCTTCCTGCCCTTTCTGGCTCAGATTCCCCTCGGAAAACTGCTCAGCGAAACAGACTTCCCCGGCTCGCGCATGATTCCGGCCGACGCGGCCATGCGCTCCTTGTTGGGCCTGAAGTTATTTGGCAGTGCGCGACACAGTCACGTAATGAGTTCGGTTTTCGACGAGGGGCTGGCCCTGTTCGCCGGTTTGAATGTGATCCCCAAACGCTCTTTTCTGACCGAATACAGCTGCCGGATTCCTCCCTCCTGCTATCCCGCTTTCATGAAGCAATGGTTTGTGGCCATGAACCGGCTGGGTATCGATCGCGGCGTTTCCTTTGATCTGGATTTCCACACCATTCCCTATCACGGAGACGATGCCCTGGTCGAAAAACACTATGTATCCAAGCGCAGCCGCAAGCAGAAGGGGATTCTGGCCTTCCTGGCCCAGGACGCCGCAACGCGCGTCTTTTGCTATGCCAATGGCAGTGTTCGCAAGCAGGATCAGGACGATGAAATCTTACGCTTCGCCGAGTTCTGGAAGGAACGCACTGGAAAATGGCCCCAGGAATTGATTTTTGATTCCCGACTCACCACCCATGCCAATCTCCATCGCCTCAACCAACGGGGCATCGGTTTCATAACCCTGCGCCGGCGCTCCTACAACATGCTGCAAGAAGTCTATCGACTCCCCCTCTCGGCCTGGCGTCGCATTGAATTGCGCAGCGTGTCGCGCGAATACCGCACGCCCCGCATCTTGGACCAAACCATCACCCTCAGCGACTATACCGGGCCTCTGCGCCAAATCATCGCGGCGGACCTCGGACATGAGGAACCCACCTTCTTGCTCACCAACCAGCTCCGTCGGTCCGCCCCGGAATTGCTGGCCCGTTACGCGCAACGTATGATCATCGAAAATGGGATCTCCGATGGCATTGACTTCTTCCATATGGATGCCCTCTCTTCGGCCGTGGCCATGAAGGTCGACTGCGATCTGCAACTCACGCTGATGGCCAACAGTCTCTACCGGCTCTTGGCCTTAAAGGTTCAAAACGGGTATCGGCAGGCCCGCTCGCGTCATCTTTTTCGAGATTTCGTGGATGCCACAGCCCTGGTCACCATCGAAGAATCGGACATTGAGGTTCGCTTCCAGAAGCGTGCTCACAATCCCCTGTTGATGGCGGCTGGATTCGATCGCATGAATCAGCGCATCGCCTGGCTCGGGGGCAAACGTCTTCATTTGGTCTTCGGATAGAGCTCCGTGGTGTTAACTCAAACGGCTAACATGGGATTTCAGGCTAGTGTAAGTATGATGACGAAGGTGACGCCTGGATTTTTGCTGAGAATGCGGAGGCCGAACCGTACATCCTGGGTCAGGTGCTCGAGCCATTCCCAGCCCCACGCAATGTTGCTTCGCTCTCTCAGGGAAGTTACGTTACCAAATCTGCGGCGTGCTGCCGCCTGAGCATCGTCTGCGGTCATGCCGGACTCGAGTTGGTCCTGGTGACGCAACTCCAGGTGCAGGCGCATCTCCTCTTCGAGGTCCGCGTCAAATTGGCGGCGATGCACCAACATCCCGAGCCGCCTTGCCAGTTCGCGTAGCCAGTTCACGACGGAACTCCTTTCAGAGCGCCTCAATCACACGCGTGATCGCTCCGATGACGCGTTCGAACTGCGACATCTCGACGGCCAATTGTTTGCGGCCTGCTGGCGTCAGTTGGTAGTAACGCGCGCGGCGGTTTCCGGCCGTCGTGCCCCACTTCGCGGTCACCCACCCCTTGATGAGCATCCGCTGCAGCGCTGGGTACAGAGAGCCTTCCTCGACTTGAAGAACGTCCACCGATATCCGCTGAATGGAATTGGCGATCTCGTATCCATGCATTTCGCCGGAGCGCGCCAAAGTTTTCAAGATCAACAGATAGAGTGTTCCAGGAAGAATCTCGTCTCGATGCAAATCGTGACTCCGTAACATAGTTAAACTATGCCAAGTGTCGAACGGTTAGCAGACTAATGTCAAGGGCATTGGAGGCCGTTGGTCTCCACGAACAGAGTCATGTTGTGCGAGGCGAAAGACGAAGTTCTTGGTGAATCGTCGGCATCTCGGAAGCGGGCCAGGAACGAGGTGAAAACATTGAGGCGAGTCAAAAGGATCTTGTGGGGTGCCGCTGGGTACCATTAACACGCAATGTAACAGAGTGTCAGGCTACTTTCGTCCCCAAGCTCGCGCGAAGACCAAGGTACCCAGGGCACCCAATGGAGAAACCGGACCCGTACGGCGATTGGGTGCTGTTTCCAACCCAAAAAGGCGATGCCACCAGCCCTAATTCTTCAGACGAGGAACTGCTCGCTGCCGCGCGTGGAGCGTGGCCTCACGTTTTGGCACAAGCCCAGAAGGAGTTTCACAAGAAGGACCTTGGGCCTGACAGCGCATCCTTTGCCGCTCAGATTTGGGAAAGCGTGCTCCGCTCGGTCGCGAGGACGCGCCAGCGAAGTAGCACTTACCGCCTGCCGATATCTGATCTGGAGTCTTATCTGATCGGCGCTTTTCATCACCGATTCAACAGAACATTGCTACGCGAACAGCGACGGCTTGAAACGATAGAGTTGGTTTCATCGAGCTTCGATCTCGAACGGATTGAAAGCGCGCGGGATGCGGCATGGGTCGAAGAGCTAGACCGGGCCATTACGGTTCGAGAGATTATTGACCGGATGGACCCATGGACGCGAAAGGTCTGGCGGGCGCGGCAGTACGGCTATTCTTGGAAGGAGATTTCTGCCTGGTCGGGCGTGAGCGAGCAGGCAGCGAAGAAAAAGTTCGAGTACGGATTGGAAAAGGTTCGTCAGAGTATTGTGCGGTTGCTAAAAGGAGCGAAACCAAAGAAGTCCGGCTGAGGTGCACTGGATGTATATTCACGGGAGCGCGACGGCAGTTTGGAACGGGAGGCGAGTCTGAACGCGAAGGGATATTCGGCGAGCGATGAAAAGCGCATCCTGGATGCGCTGGGCCGTGGTCTGCTCAAAGAGTTTCCGAATCCTGAGCGCAACGGGTGTCCAGGTTCTGAGGTTCTGAAGAGAATCGCCTCTCACGAGATGTCGCTCTCCGAAGCGGAGAAGTGGCTCGATCATCTGACTTCGTGCAGCCCTTGCTACAGTGATTTCTCTCAGTTCAAAACTGCTTACACGCGGCGGCGCGCGCGGACTCTCCTCGCCATCGCCGCGAGCGTCTTGATTTGCGCGTCAATTGGGGGATGGGCGTTCGTTCGATGGCACAACAAGAATCAAACCTTTCAAACGGCTGTGCTGGACTTGAGAAATTTGTCTTCGGCTCGCGGCGCCGAGCCAAATACTGGAGTTAAGCCACTTGAAGTGAATCGCGAAGCATCTCGTTTGAGCATTTTGCTCCCGCTTGGAAGCAGCGAGGGCCAATATGATGTTCGCATCGTGACCCTCTCGGGCGAATCTCTTGCGAGCGCGAGCGGAATAGCCAGCGTCAAGAACGGCGTTACAGCGCTTCAGGTTGCGATGAGCCTGTCTTCGATTAGTCCTGGCACATACCTACTTCAAGTTCGTAAGCCAGATCTGGAGTGGAATTCGTATCCGTTAGCCGTCCATTAGCCGGCCATCGCTCTCTTCACACGCATTTCTTGGATATCCCTCTGTGCCTCCTCGCTGAGGTTGGATTTGCCGACCTGGACGGTCACTTTGTGAATTTTGCCGGTGAACTTGTTGTCGCCCACTTTGTAGTCGTCGCTAACACACGTATAGAGATTTTCGCCCACGTCCGTCGTCTCCGCGCCGAACGCGAACGGCTGAGTGTGCCCGATCCGCCCTGCGGCGACCTTTTCACCGTTGACGAAGATCACACCGTTACCTCCTGCGCCGAAACCGCCATCGTAAGCAAACTCGAAGCGCAGCGTCACCCGCCCGACCGGCAGGCGAGCGGTGCCGGCAATCTTATAAACCTCGCGGCCGAGAAAGTTCCAGGCAAACCGAGGTGCGCCGTCCTTGACATAGAGGCTCCAGCCGCCCATCTCCCCGCCTTGGGCAATGACCACCCCCTCGGCGCCGGCCTTCGGGACCTCGATGTCGGCCGCAACCACGAAAGAGCGGTTCTTGACATTGATGAAGCCATTTTCGGGTATTCCCTTCATTCCCTCATAGACCGTTATCTCGGTGCGACCTTCCAACAGATCCGGACGGCCCGCCAGACCGGCGTTGAAGCGCTCCCAAGCGCGGTCGTCAAGAGGAAGCACGTTGTACTTGACGGCTTCTTCCAGGAAGAGTCCCTTTAGCTTCTCAAGTTTGTCGGGATACTTCTCGGCAAGGTCATGCGCGCAACTGAAATCTTCCTCTACGTTGTAAAGCTCCCACTTGTCATTCTCAAACGTAGCCCGTGGCTTGGGCTCCCACGGCGGGCGGTGCACGGTGGTGGCGAACCAGCCGTCCTGGTAGATGCCCCGGTTGCCGGCCATCTCGAAATATTGCGTGGTATGGCGCGACTTCGCCCCGGCGTTAGTAAAGCTGTCGAGCATGGTAACGCCTTCGAGAGGTTTCTGCCGGACGCCATAGACGACGCCGGGCTGGGGCACCCCAACCGCTTCCAATACTGTCGGGGCAATGTCAATCATGTGGTACCACTGCGTACGCAGGCCGCCCTTCTCCTCGATGCCCTTCGGCCAATGAACCACGATGGGCTGGCAGATGCCGCCATAGGAGGCCACTTGGTGGCCCCAACCAAACGGCGTCGCGCCGGCGAACGCCCAGCCATTGTTATACAAAATGTGAGATTTCGGCCCGCCGATCTCGTCAAAGTGCCTCAGCGGAATCTCGAGGGGTTCCGGCAGCCCGTTGAATACGGACAGCTCATTGAAGGCGCCGTTGAGGCCCCCCTGGAAAACCGAGCCGTTGTCACCAGTGATGTAGAAGATCAACGTGTTGTCCATTTCGCCCAGGTCTTCGATCGCGTCCACGAAACGCCCAACTTCATAGTCGGTCACCTCGGCAAAGGCGGCATAGATTTCCATGTACCTGGCAAAGACCTTTTTCTCGTCGGCGGTCAACTGGTCCCATTCCTGGATCCCAGGCGGCTTGGGCGCCAGTTCGGTGCCCGGCGGCACGACGCCCATCTTGAGCTGGCGGGCCAGCGTATCCTTGCGTACCTGGTCCCAGCCCTGGTCGAACTTGCCCTTGTACCTGTCACGCCAGTTCTCGGGCACCTGGAATGGCCCGTGGGTGCCAATCGCTGAGTAGTAGACGAAAAACGGCTTGCCGGGGGCCAGCGAATGCTGGGAACGCAGCCACTCGATGGCCTTGTCGGTCATATCGGTGCTGGCGTAGTAATTGGCGTCGGGGTGCAAATCCATCCTGTTCATATTGTCGTAAATGACCGGATGAAAGAGGTCCGCCTCGCCAGCCATGAAGCCGTAGAACCGCTCAAAGCCGCTATGCATCGGCCAACGGTCGAACGGTCCAACAACGCTGGATTCCCAGGGCGCCAGTTCGTGACATTTGCCGAACATAGCGGTGCTGTAGCCGTTGAGCCGCAAAATCTCGGGCAGCGTCGTCACGCTGCTGGGACGCATAGCGGTGTACCCCGGGAAGGCTGTGGCGATTTCTGAGATCACGCCGAAGTTTGCGCTATGGCTATTGCGGCCAGTTAAGCACGCCACGCGGCTGGGCGAACACAACGGGGGGACTTTAAAATTGTTGTAGCTCAGCCCAGTCTTGGCCAAGCGGTCCAGCGTCGGCATCTGGATGGGGCCGCCGAAGGTCGAAGGGTCGCCAAAGCCGAAGTTGTCGAGCAGAATTACCACCACGTTGGGCGCACCTTTGGGGGCTTTCACCTGGAACCGCGGCGGGGCTTGTGCATTTTTCACATCGAGTTCCGTGATTGGCGGATACTGAGGCTCGGGGACGGGCAGCACGGTACGGTCCAGGGAGTCGGTCATGTCGGGCGCGTTGCTCTGGCCCTCTACTCTGTTATTTCGCAGTTGGCCATTCATTTTCTCTGTCCTCCTTGAATCCGGTTGTACTTGATCCCCTAGTTGACAATGCGATCCATCGTGGGGGTACTCATCTCGCCGCGAAACGTGGATGGCTGGCCGGGGTCCCCGTCCTCGATCGGCACGATAAGAATGTTCGGAGCATCGGCAGGAAGTCGGCGCGGCGTCACAGTCTGCTTGTAGACCGACTCTTGCAAAGTACAGCGAGCAATTCTGGCCGGAGGTGTCGGCGGGAACGGAAGGGAGTCCTACTTGATTGCTTCGCCCCCCGTGCTCATTAGATTTTTCCTTCGCGAACCGTGTAATTCCTAAGCCAAAAGGCGACGAACTCGCAGTAAAATTATGCGCACTCACCCATCTGCGAAACTGTCAAAATTGACAGTGCAGCGGGCAATCGTCTGAGACTTTTCTGAATTGCACTTCGGATCAGAAGTTACAGTTCGTCGGTCGGATTGGTACCAAGAAACGCGCCAGTGTTTACCGGACCGGTCAATTCCCGGATGTATACACATAGTTGGCCATTCAGTGAAGTATGTAACCTTCGCTGAACTTCGTGCAGATTTCGTGGATGTGGGTGAGAGTGAAGGGTCGCCCCCGTGATAGAATTACGGGTCTCGCGACCACCAGAATGGCATCTCGTTCGGCCTCTATGAGAAGGAATGGAAGTCGGTCCAAGCGCTATTTCGCCGGGCGGGGGAGCTGCCCGAAATCCGGATGAGCTGGGACGCGCTGACGCTGGAGTACGGTGAGCTGTGATGCTTTTCAGCCTCGCCGTCCAAAGTCGGATGCGGCCGTGCCGAGCGCAGGCTAGTCGGTTTTTGGCCGACCAAGAGAAGAGCGGCGCCTTCGGCACCGGGTGGGGGCATAGACACGATCACCCCGGAACGGGTGCTGCAGAGCAACCTTCCGTTGCCGTATAGGAACCATCAAGAAATCAGCGACTTACGAAATTTTGGGCGCTCCACAGCGCCGCGCGAGCGCTCGCCGTTAACTTGTTGAAAATAAAAGAGAGCAGCTAAAGTGCCAGATGAAACAGCAACGAAGGCATTATAGCGAAGATGAGAAGGCCAAGATTTCCTTGGAAGCAATCGGCTGCCAGTTGCAATCTACTTTGGAAAAGCAAAATGCGCTTGAGGAGCGACAAAAGCGGGGATGCTGTGGGTCGACCGAGTTGGCGATCATCGTTGCAAGGCGATCCTGGCGCGAATTTCTTTGTGGAAAACTGAGAATAGGCACAAAAAGAAAAAAGGAGCATCAAAGAAAGAAAAGCGGAAGTGGCTCAATTTCCTATTAGCCGACGATTCAAGAATGCTCCATCTTCGAGTCAGGAGATGTAAACCTTGTGGTGATGTCACGCCGACAGCCTGCTTCTCGCGGGCATTCGTGTAGCTCTTGACACTCCTGTATTTGCCCAACCACGGTAGACTTCGGGTGGTTCTGGGACATAGCTCAGCGTTCCAACAATCTGCAGTTGGGCATCCAAGATGCTCAGTCACTGCCATGCGAACCATACGGTTAGGCATGTCAATTCGGATGTTACCAATCTCCCGCGCTGCGGCAGGCCTGTCGACGGTAGCGCGAACAACCGGAGTGGTCGGCATTACCGCTTGCATTGTGGGGCTTCTAATCGCGGTCTGTTGCAAGGGTGGAGTTCTTCTCTTAAGGAATAATGGAGGGATGTCATGAAAGCGGTCTGCTCTTTCGCACTGTTCTCGATCGCGATGATTTCTGTTTCTGGGACCTACGCCCAGACTGAAAATGTTGTCGAAGTTCCCACCATTTCCCGTGAGGATTTAGCGCGAGCTTCGGAGGGCATCTACGCAACGCCGCCGTCGCTCACTCTGGTACCGCACTCGTCAGAAGCCCACAGCGGCAAGATCTGGCTGCGCTCGGCGGATGAAGGTCTGCACGTGTGGGGCAAGATCGATGCTGACGAACAGGGTTTTCGTTGGCCGCAGCAAAAATCGGAAATGCTATCGAGCGACCACATCGAGGTCTGGCTCGCCACTTCGCCTGAAGTTCCGATGCCCGAGATCGGTTGGGGAAACCAGTTCGGTAACACGGAACTGGGTAGCTTAAAAGATTGCGCCGACCAAGTTGATCCGCACTCGGGTGATGCCGCTTCCGGGGCCGAAAACTGCGAACGGTGGTACACAGAACAACTTCAGTACCGCCAGTATCTTCAGCGCTTGTTCGTGCGCCAGTGGCTCATTGCGGGTTCTGGTTACTCAGGCCAAGCCCGCTTGTTCGAAGACTTCGCCTCGACTGCCTACGCGGGTCTCAGCGCAAACTTTTTTTCCAATGACCTGCCGAAAACGCTCAAGCCAAAGTCCGATGACGGAATGACTGTCGAAATCGGCAGCGATGTCCGGCCAGAAAACAAACGGACCGCCAGCGGCACGGCCTACAGGTATTATCACCAGACCGGTTACCACTTTCATGCCTTCATTCCCTACAAAGCCTTTCCACCCGCACAGCAACTCGGACTAGCGGATCTCTACTTGATGGTAGATGTCTTCAGTTCTGCGTCCGCAGGCCAGAAAATGGGAGACTTCTCCAGCACTGCAACCGAGCGCAAGTGGGGTCAACCCACCACCTTCAATCATGTTCGGCTCGCTGCGCCGCGTACTTTCTCAATCAGTCCTTGCGAATACAAGCTGGAGCAACAAGACATATACGGTAAGAGCTATGCGTCGTGGTTCTTCCCCACGCAGTCGACCAAAGATTCCTACCTGCGATCTACGTTTGCACTTATAAACCCAGCTGGAGGCTACATGTATGCTCCCGCTGGCGTCTCACCAGAGGTCACAAGCTCTGACAATTTCTGGAGGCAGCTGACAAACGGAGCCACGGTTTGTGGCCCAGATCTGGCGTGGCGTAATGGCAGTACGGTTAAGCGGGTTAAGCGAACGGAATTCAACCTCGACGGTGAGCACTTCGAAACGATGACTTTGCCAGACGGCTGGACCTTTATCCGCTCTGGACCTACTGCCTCTACGCTCAGCGTCTTCGGTTCTGGGGCGTGTGGTTCTTGCCTAGTCTTGGGGTTTGACATCTTCGCCCTTTCGGCGCAGGGAGAGATCACTTCCGCCCTTAATATCCACGAAGAGCTCACGGGGGCCGAAGGACAGCCCTCGCAAGCTGACCTAACCATCGCTCCTGATTGGAAACAAATCATCCTATACCTGGAGATCGTTGACCCTCAGCAGACAGACAACACAACGCCGTGGATCTCAACAACCTACTGCCTTGAGGGCCACGTCTACAAGCAGTGCGCCGAATCGAAACAGGCCCAACCGCCCGACCCGCCTCAGTTCAAGGAGTTCCGCAACGAGTAACCCAAAACAACAAATAGGCAGCGACTCTTTGGAGAGGTTGACGGGCTAACCGGAAACTGACCCACTGGCAGAAAGGCTGGGGAGTTGTCTTCAGATGCGAGGGGCGGTTCGGCTGACCGAGCTTTGTCTCAAAGACTTCGATCACTTGGGTAGTGGCTCAATTAGAATTTGATGGCACCCAGGCTGGCGAGCAGCGTCCACAGGGAAGAGCTTACTGGTCTACATTCGCATCAGTTCGAGTGTTGCGGACAGGTCCGAAAGTCGAACAAGATCGCCACTGTTCTAGTTTTGGGATCACGGCTGACGTTTACACTCCGCCTCACCTCTTTGACTTACTTGGAAACTCAACCTAAGATGTGCGCCAATGTCCGATTCCGCCTCTTTTATTGGCCGCATAATCTCGCATTATCGCGTCATCGAAAAGATCGGCGGCGGCGGTATGGGCGTGGTCTACAAGGCCCAGGACATGGAACTCGGGCGGTTCGTTGCGATCAAGCTTCTTCCTGAAGGCGTCTCTGAAGATTCACAAGCGCTTGAGCGATTTCGACGCGAGGCGCGTGCCGCATCCGCGCTGAACCATCCAAATATTTGCACTATTCACGAAATTTCGAGCCACGAAGGCCGGCCATTTCTCGTTATGGAATTCCTCGATGGCGCGACGCTAAAGCATGTGCTTCTCGACAAGCCACTGGAACTCGATGCTCTCCTTTCGCTCTCCATCGAATTTGCAGATGCGCTGGACACCGCGCACGGACAAGGCATTATTCATCGCGATATAAAGCCAGCAAACCTGTTTGTGACGTGCCGAGGCCACGCGAAGATTCTGGACTTTGGATTGGCGAAGCTCACTACGAACTACGCGAACCTCGAACAGCGAGGCGCCTCGCAAGTGACGCTCGGCTCGCCACCCGATCACCTCACCAGTCCGGGGATGACGCTCGGAACAGTCGCGTACATGTCACCGGAGCAAGCGCTCGGCAAGGAATTGGACGCACGGACGGATTTATTTTCATTCGGCGCGGTGCTGTATGAAATGGCGACGAGGCAACTTCCATTCCGCGGCGACAGCTCCGCGGCCCTTTTCGATTCCATCTTGAACAAAGCTCCGGTGGCTCCCGTGCGTCTCAACCCCGCCTTGCCGGCGCGGCTCGAGGAGATCATCAACAAACTGCTCGAGAAGGACCGGACTTTGCGTTACCAGCATGCCTCCGAGTTGCGCGCCGATTTACAGAGATTCAAGCGCGATTTCGAATCCGGACGAAGCGCGCTCGCTACCGGGCCGTCTTCCGCCGAGATAGCTTCTCAATCGAGCGCTGGTTCGGCTCAATCCGCCGGCGTGCCTCCGGCAATTGATAACCGGTCGTCTGCCAGTCAATCTCCCGCTTCCGTTTCCAGCGCGAGTACGGTTGCTGCCGTCGCTCGCCAGCACAAATTAGCGACCTTTCTCGTCGCATTATTCGTTCTCGCTCTCGCCGCCGGCGCTACTTTCGCGATTTATGTCCTCGTTCATTCCGCGGCCCTGCAGCCCTTCGAAAAATATGTCGTCTCCAGAGTCACGGACTCCGGGGACATTCAGAACACGGCGATTTCGCCGGACGGCAAGTTCATACTCACGGTCGTTACTCAACAAGGGCAGCAAAGCCTCTGGCTGCGAAACCTTCCCACGGGCAGCGTCACTCAGGTCGTTGCGCCGTCCGGCCGGACCTTTTCTTCTTTGGCATTTTCTCCCGATGGCAGCTACATCTATTACCGCCAGATTTCGACGGAGTCCTCTGGAAGTCTCGACTTGTACCGGGCCCCATTGCTGGGCGGCACACCGGCCATAGTGGCGAAGGACGTGGACAGCAATGCGACGTTTTCACCGTCAGGCAAGCTCATTGCCTACGTCCGTGCGAACGATCCGGAGGTCGGAAAGTGGCGATTGCTGCAGGCCAATTCCGACGGCAGCGACGAGAAGGTATTGCTGGTTACTGAAGGTACGAATGATCCTGACTTCATAGGCTGGTCGCCAGACGACAAGCGCATCGCAATCGCGCAGGACAAGCCATCGCGTGGGGACTTTGGCAGCCAAATCACGATGTTCGATTTCTCTTCAGGACAGTCGAAACTCTTTCAGAGTTTCGATGACATGGTGATCTTGACCCTTCTGTGGGATCCCGATGGACGAAACATTTTCGTTATCTTTGCCGCGATTGGCGGCCAGCCGTTTACTGTGAACGCCCGCTTGGGAGTCTTTTCTTATCCGGAAGCAAAATTCCGTATTCTCACGAACGATGTTGTTGACCATGACACCATCAGCATTACCGCCGACGGTAAGACCCTCGCTTCATTGCAGGATCAGTCCGCGACGGAAGCGGACGTTTTGGACGGGTCAGGCACGGGAGCTGCCACCGCAATTCCTGGAGTTCCTCCGCAGCAAGTTTTGGCTGGGATGGATTGGACTCCCGACGGCCATCTGCTTATTTCCGAGGGCATCCGTCTGCTGCGATTAGCCCCGGATGGCAGCGACGTGACCACGCTCCTGAGCGATCCGAAAGCATGGATGCGAGAGGTCGCATCATGTGATGGCGGCCGCTCCATTTATGCTCTCTGGTACCTTCATGACAGCTCGAAAGGAGTGAAAATCTGGCGCGCCAACGCCGATGGTTCTGACGCAAAGGCCGTGACGCCCGTGGAGGATACAACTTTGTTTGGCTGCTCGCCCGATGGAAAATGGATCTATGCCTACGATGCCTGGCGCAGCGACGATTTGATGAGGTATCCAACTTCAGGAGCAGCTCCGGAACTCGTGGCTTCCGTCTCGCTTCCCGGCGCCTTGCTGCAGGGCGCGACGCTCTCCGCGGACGGCGAGACGATCGCCGCGTACTTCAGCCAGGTGGATCCCTCCACACGGATCTACAAAACCAAGCTCGCGTTGTTCCACCTGGAACCATCAGGCAAGCCGACCGTCCGTTACCTTGACGCCGACCCGCGTGCCAGCGTCAGCTACCACTCAATTCCGCCGATTCCACACGATGCGCTTCACTTTACGCCCGACGGCAAGGCCCTGGCGCTGCTCCTCGAAGAAAAAGGCGTGGACAATATCTGGATTCAACCCCTGGACGGCTCGCAGGGTCACACCTTGACGGACTTCAAATCGAAATTCATTTCTGATTTTCGCTGGTCGCGCGACGGTAAGAGGCTAGCCGTTCTGCGCCACAGCTATGCAGGGGACGTGGTCCTCCTATATGATTCGCGCATGCCTTCGCAGTGAGGCTGGCTAACTCCTGGTAATGTCAGCAAATCGGTAAGGTTCCTCCCAGTACTTGACTTTACCGATTACCAGGCATCACTTGCTGTCAGGCAACTTCAAGGCGGCCACCGGTGTCTATAGAATTAAGCAAGAAACGGATGGGAGTAGTCTTCAAGAAAGTGGGCAGCGGCCATGAGAAGCTCTCTATCTGGTGTTGTTCTGGCAATCCTTTTTCTCCCTGGGTCACTGAGGGCATCCGAACCGAAGTACACCGACGCGCGGAGCGATGGTTTGTTCGGCCCTATTCGATCGGTTTCGACAAGGGAGGAGAGAGCGCAGATCGAGTGGCATCAACCGGATGGGCCAACTGTCGCCCTGCCTGCTGGGTGCCCCGAATGCGAATACGATCCGGAAGGAAACCGGATCAAGACGGGGCAGATCATTGATGGGGAGTTCCGGGGAGATATCGTTCGGTTCCTGCGAGACAACACTGGCAAGGTCATTGAGAAAATCGCGGAGAACTATAAGGGGGAAATGTATCGTCGGGAAGTCATTGGCCCGTACGGCATGACAGAGCAAGACGGGTTCGAGAATGGAAAACTGATTTCCCGGTCTTTTTGGTTCTACGATGCGAACGGGCACCTAACCGAGTATAGGAACTACGATCGGGATGGAGTCACTGTTGGCAGTAGTTTTTCGATGATTGACGCTAGCGGCGATTTCAAAGAGGAATGGGATTCCGGACCGAATGGCAGCTTCTCCCTGCACTTCGTCCAAACCAACGACCCGAAGACCGATACTTTCACGTTCACAAACTTCAATGAAAATGGTTCGATAAAAGTGAACTTCACAACTGTAGGAACAAGGGTGATTTCCTACTGGCAGGAACCGAGTGAACAGCAGGTGTTTGGCAGCACTTTTTTCATGGATCCGGCTGGAAAAACACAGGAATCCTACTCTTGCCACAGCGATGGTGGCTGCGACCACGTTATCTCCTATTTTCCAGATGAAGCGAGACATTGCGCCAGCCGGATTGAATGGCATGACCCTGCGGGCGTGTTGAAGTTATCGGCTGACTACGAATACGAGCTCGATCAGTTTGGGAATTGGACGAAGCGGACAGTGTGGGTTTGGAGTCCGGAGCTCGGAAATCGCAAACTCTACGAGACGGACTACCGGACGTTAACGTACTGGATCAAATGACTGGGGAGCTAGAGGGCACTTGTCCGCCGCGTTTACCGGGACTTAGTCACCCTTGTCGTGGTCAACTCCCGGTGAGACAATGTGCGAATTGGAGGGCCCGCCAAATGAAGCCTTCGAGGAAGTTCTATGAAGCCATCAGCTTCGCTGCAATTTTGCTGTTTGGTGGATTATCGGCCGCGCAAGAGCCGAAGGCGAAGGATTGGGGCGATACCGCGCACGGGTTGCAAATGCGCATCTCTCTCGATCAAGCGGCAACCGGGCAACCCAGGGTTCCGAGGTTCAAGGTTGAATTGCGCAATGTCGGAGAGAGGGACGTGCTCTTGAATTTTGGCATCATGGCTCGCAATGGGGAGCAGCAATACGCAACTGCCGTTTCCTTGATTCTTGTTGATCCCCGAGGAGAACCTCATTGGCTTGAACTCAAGAGAACTCTTCTGGATAGCGATGCAAGAAAGGAACCTCTTTTTCTGCCCCTCCCCGTTGGCGGCACCTTCTCCTTCCCAGTGGATTTGGAGAACTATTGGGCTGGAACTTCGAGTGAAATCAACTACAAACTGAAACCTGGGACTTACCGGCTCGCGGCTCACCTCTCCGGTTTCATCGAGACAGCCAATCCGGCGGCATTCCGCACGTTCCGCCCAGCGGGACCTGGGTTCCTACCCATAGCGACGCCCTCATTTGACACGGTGAACCCGGAAATCAGCCTCGGCCCACCGCCCATGTCAAATACACTACAATTTGAGGTTCCAGTCCGATAATTGCCTGACCGACCGCCTCCACAGATCACCGGTAGCTTGGCTCGCAGTACTTGATTTTGCCTGTTGCCGCGTTAATCAGATGCTCTGCTAGGTCCTAGTCGGCTTACCGGTAACTTGAAAATGTACTTTACCGGTTGATACCGCGTTTACCAGGCTTGAGGTTGCGAGGCACCACGTTTCAAAAATTCTGTCTTGCGGTCTCGGACCGCTAGTTCATTTCAGGGAGCAACTCACCCGGGACCAAGGCGGCGAGATGGCGGACGGAGGGCCCAGGACGCAACTGTAACGCCGGTCATTACGATCGGGTATGCCGTCGTACTCGCACCAATCAACCCCGAGGCCCATTGAGATGCAACAGCGCCCGTCAAGTCAAAGAGCACACCGGCGTAGGCCCACTCCTTGAGTCGGGGGAACCGCGGAATGGCCAACGCGACAGAGCCGAGCAGTTTCCAGATCCCCAGGATGGTCAGGAAATATAGAGGATAGCCCAACCGTTCGATGAGGCCGCGAACCTGGGGCTCTCGCAGGATATCCCATACGCCTCCCCATGCCAGTTCGAAGACGACCAGGGCGGTGGTGACCCAGTAAGCAATGCTGTGCCAGCGAGAACGGAAGACGGAACTGGCGAGGTCAGTCATGGCGTCGATCTCCGAGTCGCGACGAGCGCGGCCTCGTTCCTCAATATTATAATTATATTAACGAAGCGCGAAAACACAGTAGACGATCACGAACAGTCGACGGGCATCGGTCCAGCGTGACGGACGAAAGTTTAAGTTGTCGTCAGAACGCCTTGACCGGAGAATTGCGTGCGCAGCCGCTGTGTTCAGTTGGTCGACTACCCGGAAGTAATCCCAGGACTCGATTTGACTGGCGATAAGGTGCCAACGCCTGATAAGGGTTACCGGTCGAGTCCCATACCAGGACTCCACAAGAGTTGTTCGTGAACATCCAGACCCTAACAGATTCCGATCAAGTCGACCAAAGCCCGCCCGACCAGATGCCTGCAGCCGGACTACGAGTTTCGGGTCTAGCATATTCGGGATGTTACGTCGGCTTGCCATCCGTGCCGCTAAGTTTTATTTTTGAGCCGACGTTTCCGTAAGAGTGTGGGCCAATTTTCCATCATCGAATGTTTCAAATGGCTTTCGAAAAACGAGGGAACAATCAGGGAACATTAACCGTTCCGGGCCGCTCCATAGACTCACTTTGCGCTCCCTGCAGTTCCTCGTAAGTCCTTGAAATTCCATGAGTGGTTACATTCGACTCCCACACGCTTCCGCCAACCCTTCTATTTGCCGCTACTTAGCAGCAAATTTTAGTACTGTATTGATTGGACGTACTGATTGGAGGGTAACTCCCTCCATTGCTTCGCGCTGTGATTGAGGAATCGCGTGCGTGTAAATGCGCAGTGTTGTCGCAATATCAGCGTGCCGCATTTGCATTTGCACGACCGGCAGCGGAGCGTTCGAATCCACTAACTCCGTCGCCAAACCGTGTCTGAACGCGTGGAGGCCAGTGTTAGCGCTCGGAATGCCGAGCTTTCGCAGCACTGGCTTTAGACCACACTTCACAACGTTGTCGCGGCTCCGTGGCCGCAGACCGTTGCGGGTAGCGAATAGGATGCCGCTAGGATTCGGCTTCCATTGTCCGATGAAGTCTCGCAGGACCGCTTCCAAAGCGGACGGCATCGGAAGCAGCGCGACGGACGCTTTAGTTTTTGGTTGACGGATTTCCCGCGTGTTATCGTCAGCAGATTTGTTGACGCGCACGGTCTTTTTGGTGAAGTCCAGATCGTCCAGTGTTAGCGCCAGCAGTTCTCCGGCGCGCATGCCCGTAAACCAGGCGAGTGTGAACAGCGTTTTGAAAGGCTGTTTGGCATCTTCAATGATGAGAGCTGCCTGCTCCCGAGTAAAGAAGGGAACAGGCGTTTCTGGTTTCGTAGAGCCGAGTTGCAGGTCCTTGAAGGAAGCTTTAGCCACCTTCATTCCGCACTTCTCGGCATAGTCAACGACGGCAAAGACCGCTCCGAGAATGTTCTCTACAGTCTTGCCGGAAAGTTCTGCTTTCCCCAGATCGGTAGCGAACAGTTGAAGTGGATGAAGGCCCATCTCGTGGAGTGCACACTGAGCGAAACGGGGAAGGATGTGCGTGCGCAGATTCGACTCGTAAGCGCGCACTGTTCCTGGCGAAAGGTTGGGAGAAATGGCTGACCGCCATTTGATCACGGCATCAGCGAACGTCTGGCCATTGGGCACAGGTGCTACGCTGCCCCGTTGAGAGTTGACTTCATCCATGATTCGAGCGTGCTCGCGGCGGGCAGCACGCTCAGACATCGTCTTGAGGTTTCCGATAAACCTCTTCATCTGTTTCGTCACGGCTGCCCCGTCCGGACCAACCGCGTCGATGTAGTGCTGGCTGTACATTCCCCCGTTGCTTTCCTTGATGAAACAGCCTTTCTGAAACCGTCGTCTTGCCACCGGCCCTCTTCTGCCAGTGTTCGTCGGCGGCGTTGCCGGCGCGGAGTCTATCACGGGACCGGGTTGGGGAGCGATCGCCATTACGCACGCTGGCTCGAAATGAGCGGTTCTCCAGGTCGCCGAGTACCCAAGTACGAGAGAGGCCATTTTTGCGTCTGCAAGTTCTTTGTTTCTGATTGAATACGGACAGTTTTTTCCACGTTAGGTTGCGACCGATAGACCTGCTGTTGTCGTGTCTTTGCAGCTCGGCGCTCGCGGTCGGTTTTGTATTTGCGGGGGCGTCCCGGCCTCCGGGTCACAGACCTGTGAGCATCACCCCTACATTCGGGAGAGCAGTACACTTCCGATTCACCGTGCCGCGTGAAGCGAACCGCATCGAGCACGATTCCGCAGGTGTCGCAAATCTCGCGGGCGAAGCATCCGTACTTCGCGAGAAGCTCGTAGCTCTTCTTGATGGGTAGCAGCATATCTATTCCCCTTTGCCGTGCGGCGCGCTTCTCAGCGACGGTGAAGGGCGGGAGTGACCCCACGAAACTTTTGGGCGGATTCACCGCCAAAAAGTGGGGGCGCTCCCGCCCGATCTGGTTTTTCTTTCTGTGTCACTTTTCTCATTTTCGTGTCGATTATTTCCTCCCTTTCCCGGGACTTACGCGCATTCCAGGGTGAAGAAGCTGGTGAAGACGAAGTTGCAGTAGGTAATTTCTGCCTTCTGCACCTGCTTCGCCTAAATTCTCGCCGCGCAGGCGTCCGCACGAAGTTTCTTGTTGGGCTGGAGCGACCCACGATTCACTTTGGCCACGCAATCGTGTGCGAAAGTGGGGTCGCTCCAGCCCACTCCGGTGTTTTGCCCGTGTCCAAAATCAACGGACGCAGGCAACGCAACCTCAATGCTCCCTACAATGTCCGCTCACCGAAGAGGTGAACGGAACGGTGAACCGCACTGTGAACCATGTCTTTCATGCACCGTTCACTTTTCTGCGCCAGAAAAGACCTTTGAATCTCATTCGGATCTTCGCCCCTCTATCACTACAGAGGCCTCAGAAACAAAAAATGTAAACGACAAATCGCGACCCGCACCGGAGCGTATCTGAACTCCCCTCCATATACTAAGAGGCCCTCCAAAGAGGAAAACCTCACTGAAAATCTTTGTGATTTACCAATTTTCTTTCTGGGACTAGCCCACGCGGAGGCTTCCTCTGGCCTTCCTCTGGTTACCGTCAAGTGGAATTTCGCCAAAACCACTTCCCACTTGCCGTGGGTTAGTGTCTCTCTACTTATTTGAATTGAGTTGATGCCGCAAAATCTGGTCCTTCTGCTGGAGTTCCTCGCGAACTCTTGGAGTGATCCACACGAGATTTGCGCCGAGCCCTTGAATCGTATCCATCGCGTAGATCGCATCCATGTTTAGAGTGTCCGAGTCAGCCTCGAAATAGACAATCCAGACAGCATGACGGCCTAGTTCCTTCCGAAGCCTCGCACTCAGGTCTTCTCGCGGCACTGCCTGGCCGTTGATGTAATACCGCTCGCCCACGGCGAGATAAATGCCGAGGGTCTCCTGCCACGGACTATTCGTCCATATGACGGAATCATGTGCTCTAAGCCTGATCGGTAGGCCGTAAGGAGGGAGTGGCGTAAAGGTCATAAACAGGAAAACCAGAATCCAAAGGACTGCACCGCACACGAGGCCGAAATTTGGCAGTTGCGTTGTGAGCGGGGTGGGACGATGGCGATGCCACGGCAAAACATTTCTCAGGATGAGGCCAGGAAACATTCGTAGGCATTGGTCCGATTCCGATCGTTTGGGTGGAGTACTTATTGCAGCGCGCAAGAGCAATAATCCACCGGCACCGGCCAGCGACACGGAAAACCAGAAGGAGACGGCGGAGAGTTCCTCAATGCGCCATGGGTACACGTTAGCAAAGCGAAGCCAAATGGGAATGGCCCAAAGAAGGGCAATTCCTGCCAGCAAAGCGACGATCCCCGCACGGAGCAGCTGTTTCGTCGGCATCCATCCGCCATTATATTGGACACCAGAGGAGACACACTGGTTTCCGGTTTCAACTCTTCTGCCGACTAGTTCGGCTAAGTCTGGTAAACGCGCTAATCGTCGAGTGAAAGTCGGTCCAAGAAGCGTTGATTTGCCGGGTGTGGGAGCTTCCCGAAACCCGCATGGCTTTGGACATACAGACTGCGGAGCGAGGTGAGCTGTGACGTTCTTCAGCCCCATCATCCAAGCCGGATGCGATCGCGCCGAGCGTCGGCTGGTCGGTTTTTGACCGAACAAGAGGAGAGCGGTGCCTTCGGCACCGGAAGTTGGACGGACAAGTCACCCGTAGAACGCTCGTGTCTGGGTTTCATCTTGGTTTTTCGTTAGTCAGTTCACGGCCGAATGAAAATCAGTTAAAGTACAAGATGTGTGGGATTGCCATGAAACACCTCTCTGTCTCGCGCCCTAGGATTTTCTTGGACACCGAATTGTGATGAAAATGAGTCAGAGATCACGAGGAGGTGTGTATGAGCAAGGAACGAGAACCAGCTTCGGGAGCCACGGAGGGAGCCCGGAGGGCGACCGGAGTGGCTCCCGAAGAGCGGCGTGATGGCCGGGGCCGCTGGTCGGCGAAGCGCAAGTTTGCCGCAGTGCTCCGGTTGCTGCGTGGAGAAGACTTGGAAACCCTTTCGCGCGAACTGGGCGTGACCGCCGCGACGCTTTCCGGCTGGCGCGATCAGTTTCTGGAGGGCGGTGCGGCCAACCTGAAAACGCGGGAAGCCGAGGTCGACAACGAGGAGACGCAGCGGCTGAAATCGCTGGTGGCCGATCTGAGCATGAGCAACGAACTCCTACGGGAAAAGATCCACCGCATGGAGGCCGGACGCCCTTTGGTCTGGCGGAGGTCGAAGCCATGAGCCGCGCCGCTTCGCCCTTCACGAAGAAAACCTACGGCGTGGTACGTGTGACGCGCGAATGGGATCTGGCGCGTTCCAGTTTTTACTATCAGCGAGAAATCGCCGCACAGCCTGGGCGCGTGCTCGGGCGGCGCGGGCCGAAGACGGCTTGGAACGATGCCGCACTGCTCGAGAAAATCCGCGAAGTGCTGGCAGCCTCTCCGTTTTACGGCGAGGGGCATCGCAAAGTGTGGGCGCGGCTGCGTTTCCAGCAAGTGCGCACGTCCAAGGCGCGGGTGCTGCGGCTGATGCGCGAAGCACAGTTGCTGGCGCCGTCGCGCACGCTGCCGAAGGCCGAGAATCCGCACACTGGCACGATCCTCACGGCGCGGCCCAACGAAGTCTGGGCCAGCGACCACACCCTGACGGCCACGATCGAGGACGGTGCCGTGACGGTGTTCGTGGCCGTCGACCACTGCACCACGGAATGCGTGGGCCTGCATGCCGCCAAGAAAGCCACGCGCTTCGAGGCTCTGGAACCGCTGCGGCAAGGAGTGCGCGACTACTGCGGCGGCTTCCGCGCCGGCGCAGCGGTGGGCATCCGCAACCGGCACGATCACGGCAGCCAATACATGAGCGACGACTACCAGGCCGAAATTGCTTTCCTGGGTATGGCGTCTTCGCCGTCGTTCGTGCGCCAACCGGAATGCAACGGCTGCGTCGAACGTTTCATTCGCACGCTGAAGGAGCAGTTGCTGTGGGTCAAGGTGTTCCAGAACGTCGAGGAACTGCGCTGTGCGCTGGTGGAATTTCGCGAGCGCTACAACCAACGCTGGATCGTCCAGCGCCTGGGCTACCTCACGCCGGCCCAAGCTCGCCAGCAGCTCCTTGCACTCGGAGCCGCTGCATGAATACACTCAATTCTCTGTCCAAAAAATCCGGCGCTAAACAGAAACACCTCTCTGTAAAAGCTGAAGCCTACAAGCTTACATCCGATGAATTATTAAAGCGCATGCCGAAAGAGCAGGCCATTATTCACGTCCAGGGTATTCTGCGCCTAATGGAAGAGTCATTGAACGTTCCCGATATTCCTGCCGCTAAAATCAGAATGGAAAAAGTCTTAGAAGAATTGAAGCTGTCTTAATCCTCTCGACCCCTGATTAACGCCGTCCATGTGAAGTATTGCTTCACATCGTCGAGTGGCCGGGCGCCATTGCTGGCGCCCAGCCCTCTAAGAACCGGACTTGAAGGTTTCCCATTCATCCGGCTCGAGCACTCAAAAACGCCCCCCTGAACAACGAGGACGCGGCCTGATGCAAAACAAATCAGACCTACTCGATACTGACTTGCTGCCGATTCGCGCAACGGTGGGAAATCCACCAATCGTGTGTGAAGCCGCACCAACGGGTTACCCCGTCGTCATTTGCTTTGCTTCATGCATCGGTTCCTCAAGCGTTCTCGAGCTGAGCACCAGCAGGAAGTCAGCTCCGTTCCCGGCGAGGTGATCTTGTCCCTACGAGGCGACACAACCTCTATCTGCCCCGTTACAGGGCAGCCTTCGCTTGCTCCCATTTCCGTTACCCGCATCGCCGTCGGATTCATCTTGCGATGGTCCTTCCCCTTGCGGGGAGCGATACGGGCTTACCCTGTTCCGCTGAAATGACGCGATCGGTTAGACCTGCTCTATACGCCGGCAGTGTTGATTACCCATGACAGAGAAACCGGAAGCCTCTGTACTCACTGCAAGAAGAGCCGCGCAGCATTGCCGAGTCACAGATCAGGAAAGACCGCAGCGAGACAACGGAATCAGCACGGACAGCCCAAAGGCCTACACAGTAAGGCCATTTCCGACCAACTCTACTGCCAGCGGAGCGCTACCGCCGGGTCGACCCGCAGCGCCCGCCAGGCGGGGATCGCTGCGGATGCCAGCGTGACGAAAACCGTGAACCCGGTCGCCGCGGCATATACCACCGGATCAGCCGGGCCCACCCCCACCAGCATCGCAGCCACCACGCGCGCCAGCGCCGCAGCCGCCAGTGAGCCCACAACCAAGCCCGCCGCCGCGAACGCGATTCCTTGCCCGACCACCAGCCGCATAATGTCCAGCGGCTGCGCGCCCAACGTCACGCGAATCCCAATCTCCCCCGTCCGCTGCGCCACCGCGTAAGCCATCACGCTGTACAGACCGATTGCTGCCAGCAGCAATCCCAGCCCGCTCAGGACACTCAAGAGGCTCGCTGCGATCTTGGCGCCGAAGAGCGAGGCGGCAACGTACTCCGTCATCGGCTCGGCATCGAAGATGGTCAGCGCCGGATCAATGGCCGTGGCCTCGCGGCGCAGCGCTGCAATCGCTTCATTTACCGATCCGGAGGTTCGCACGTTGAACGTCAAACCATACTCCGGCTGGAAAACCTGGCGGATGGGAATGTAAAAGTATGGCTGCGGATTCTCCGTAACGCGGTGATACTTGCTGTCTTTGGCCACTCCCACGATCGTGAACCATTCGCCCCATCCATGCACTTTTCGCCCGAGCACGCTACGATTGGCCAGGAAGCGCCGGACAAACTCCTGGTTGACGATCATTACTTTTAGGGACGTGGCATCGTCGCGGAGGTCGAAATCGCGGCCTTCTACCAGCGGTATCTTCATGGTCTCGAAGTAGCCAGGGGATACCAGATCCCGGTAGATCTTCATATTCTCGTTTGGGCCGGGAACATAGCCTTCCACCTCAAGCGTTTCCCAGCTTCCGCCGCTAAATCCCAAAGGCGGCGAGTCGTCGTAGCTGACGGCGGTCACTCCAGGCTGCCGCTCCAACTGTTCACGGAGACGCCGGCAATAACTGTCAGTCTGGCGCGCGTCATAGCCTTCCGAGGAAAAATCGAAGCGTGCCAGGGCGACCCCCTCCGGCTTGAAGCCCGGATCAATAGCCCGCGCGGTTTGGAAACTCTTCAGGAATAATCCCGCGCCCACCAAGGCGATCACCGCCAGAGCGACCTCGGAGGTCACCAGCAGGCCGCGTAAGCGGTGGGAATGCGCGCCGGAAGTCCCGGTGCGGCCGCCCTCCTTGAGCATCTCGTTGACGTTGGCTCGCGACGCGTGCAGCGCCGGAACCAGTCCCGCAAGAATGGCCACGCCAAATGCCAGCGCCATGGTGAATGCCAGGACCTGCCCGTCGAGCGGCGGTTGCAACATTGCCGGCATCGCGACTGCGGGAAGGAGCCAGCGCAGCGCGCCGCCCAGTAAGTTTGCCAATATCAAGCCGCACACCGAGCCGGCCACCGCCATCAGCAGTGTTTCGGTGAGAAGCTGCCGGATCAGTCGCATCGGTCGCGCGCCCATCGCCAGCCGCACGCTAAACTCTTTCAGCCGCCCAGTCGCGCGCGCCAGCAGCAGGTTTGCCAAGTTAGCGCAAACTATCAGCAGCACTACGCCGCTGGCTCCCATCAGGATGGTAATCGGCGTCAGGAGTATCGACTGGGTCCCGAAGTGCGACTGCCAAACCGGCAGCACCGTCGCACCAATTCCTTGGTTCGAGTCCGCGTCGGCCACCGCCATACGATTTGCCAACGCTTGCACTTCCGCACGCGCTTGTTCCATGCCTACGCCTGGCGCAAGTCGCGCGTACATCATGAAGGGGCGCGCATTTCGGTCGCGCAACATCCAAGTCCCCGTATGGGTCAACTGGCCGTACATCGTGAGCGGCATCCACATCTCGTAATCCAGTCCCGCTGTTGTACCGTGAAAACCCTCCGGTGCCACACCGATAATCGTGAACGGTGTACGGTTGATGCGCAGCCTCGCCCCGATTGCCGACCGATCCGAGTGGTACTGGTTCTTCCAATAGCTGTGGCTGATCACCACCACCGTATGCGCGTTCTGCGCGTCATCGCGCTCCGCGTCGGAGAAGAAACGCCCGGCTTCGGGCTGTATGCCCAGCATGTCGAAAAAGTCCCCGGAAACCATCTCAGCCCAGACTTGAGTTGTACGCGGGGCGTCGCCCACCGAGAACACATTTCCCACCCGCGCCGTCACCAGATTCACAAGCTTCAGATTGTCGCGGAAATCCCGGAAGTCCAAATAAGAGGTGGCGATCGGCTCGCCGTCTGGCGCCATGTTCTCGATCGCGACGATGCGCTCCACCTGCGTGGCGCCAGGCAGCGGATTCAGCAGCATTGGGCGCATCCAGCTGAAGATGGTGGTGCTGGCCCCGATTCCAATCCCAATGGTCAGGACCGCTACCGCAGTAAAGCCAGGATTTCGCGTCAGTGTCCGCAAGCCGAAACGAAGGTCGCGCAGGAATGTATTCATGGCTGCCATGAATGGTGCAAGCCGCTTACCATCGTAAGTTGTTGAAAGCAGGCATTAAAGTTCGATTGCATCGGCTGACCCTGTCCGGTTGTGGGACAAGGCTGTCTGACGGCCGGATAAATTCTGCTTCGAGTCCATCTGAAAGCGTAGCCGGTCTACCCAAACATGGGCCCGTCTTGATCCATGGACGCGGTCCCAAGAAGTCTGGGTGCAAACTGTCAGGGCACTTGTACGTTCAAACGCGGTAACCGTTCATGTGGAATCTACGATAACTTCCTAGCGTCCAATTGCCAGGACCGGCGTCCATCTGCGTCCAACTTCGGGCTGAGACGTTGGGACCAATTCATTTCGTTGGGACCATCTTGGGACCAAAAAACCCTGTTTTATGGACCTTTTCAGTGGAGTTAGCGGCGTAAGGACAATAGAATCATCGTGATTTATGGAGCGGGCGATGGGAATCGAACCCACGTCCGAAGCTTGGGAAGTTCCTGAATTTACCGTGCGCGTGATTTCCCGTACGGTTCTGTGCGGGGGGGCGATCAGCGATGGTCGTCTCTACCGCGACTCAACGAGAGAAGCGGCCGATGTATTCGCCCTGGGCTAGAATGTGGCCTTGCATGGCCCGTTCGACGTCTTTTTTTGTCGCGCCGGGCATAAGATTCAGCTTGGCATCAAGGGCGTAAAGCTTGAAGAAGTAGCGATGGGGTTTGCCGGGTGGCGGACAGGGCCCGCCATAACCGATTCTCACAAAGTCATTGCGGCCCTGCCGCGAACCGTCAGCCGATTGCTTGTTCTTCGGAAACTTTTGCGGGAGGGCGCCCAGATTTGCGGGTAGGTCAAAGAGCACCCAATGCACCCAGGTTCCCACCGGAGCGTCGGGATCGTCGGCGATCAAAACGAAACTCTGAGTGGCGGCAGGCGGGGCGTCCCAGCTGAGCGCGGGTGAAATATCCACACCTTCACAGGTGAATTGCTTCGGAATATTTCCACCGGCGGTGAAATCGGGACTCTTCAATTCCAACGACACGGCACACCTCCAAAAGGACGCGCCAAGATTCCGGCCGCGCCCGCAAGACAGAATAGCACCGTAAGTAATTCAGGAATGAAATGGCGTCGTAAGCTGAATTTTCATGACGATCCCCAAGACAGCTTTTGGCTGGCCTCCGCGCCGCTCCCGTAGAGGAAGCTGGCTTCCCGGAAATATCTGCACGCTCACTCCACCGATTTTCTGCAAGCGGGGATCCCGTCAAGAGGAGAGTTGTAGAAGGTCTGACTCCAAAAGCTACTAAAACACACTGATTGGAAGGAGCGTGTGGTGTGCAACGCCGCATAAACACTGGCGATTTGAACGATCATCGCAAATTCGACTCCTACACGCTTCCGCCATAACTTCTTGATCTAACGGAAGTTGTAAAAAAAACGAGGCGGCAAAAGGCGGCATCAAGGGATATTGATCCGGTTCTTGTGAGCCGTTCTCGGCGACACGAGCGACAACGGGATCCCAAGATGGTCCCGCCCGTTTAAGCTCGAAGAATCGGTAAGTTAAGTTACCACCCTCCTTGTTGGTGATGAAAACGTCGCGCGCAAATTGGCGGCTTTTTGATTGGATTCCAATTGGAGCAGTAGGTACATCATTTTCCGCTTGACAAAACTTAGCACTTTGCTAAGATTCCCAGGTGCAGATAATCGGCAAGCATTTGATAGCAGCTGCACAAAAGATGCACTCGACGTGGAAAGGCTCCCTGGGTTCATGGGTGAGAATCGTCGAAGGCGTGATCCCGCCGTGGAACAATTTTCCCGCTGTCAGGCGAACTCGGAAAGATGCCGATCCGGTTGGAGATTGCGTTGTCTTCAATATAAAGGATAACGACGCTAGGCTGATCACCTACATAAACTACGAGATGGGGACCGTGAGCGTATTGGCTGTGCTGACCCACAAAGAATACGACAAAGGGGGGTGGAAAAATGCCTGCAATTGCTGAACGACTGCCAGCAAGATATCTTATTAAAGATGAGGCCCCGAAGACCATTTCTTCGCCCCAGCAGCACGAGGCATATATCTCCAGGCTTCTGGAGCTACAACGCAAAGCGCATCGAACGGCAGAGGAAACGGAAACTGCCAAGCTGCTGATTGTTTTGATCGCGGACTACGAAGGGAAGCATTTCACCATCGAAAAAGCTTCGGGCGTTGAGGTCCTCAAGGAACTGATGGATGCAAATGGACTTCGACAAAAGGATCTTGCTGAGGATTTGGGGGGTGAAAGTATCGTTTCCCTGATCCTGAAAGAAAAACGCCAGCTGAACAGACAACAAATGGAAAAACTCAGTCAGCGCTTTCACGTCTCACCGGCAGTTTTCTTCTAGCCCTTTCGTTGAGGAATCCAAACGGAAACCAGCGTAACTCATTTGGCATTTGGAGCGGGCCACGGGAATCGAACAAATACAGAAGGCCAAACACGATGAGCGCCTGGCGCGGCGCTCGTGGGAGTGGCGTTAAACGTTTCCCAGTCGGAAAATAATGCTCAAAATGAGCAGGGAATCAACCCAGCAGAGATTCGCAAGACAAGGAATCGTTCTGACTCCAATTGACTCCAATTGGGACCTGGCGGAAGCCGCAACGTCATCATTCGCCGTGAGTTGGGAGTCCAACGATTGAGTTCGACTCCCACACGCTTCCGCCATATCTAATTGAGATGACGGCAGTTGCAAAAAAACGAGGCAGCAAAAGGCAGCAATAAGAGATTTTGGGTGCGGTTCTTGTGCCAATTCAAACGGCGGCGCGGACGGTAGCCGCATCCCTCGATCTCGTCATGCAGCGGCGGTCTATGTGCACATCCTGTGGATGGAATACGCAAAGGACTGTATCGTGACAGAGCGACAGTTGGTCGGAACCTAATGAAACCCAACGGTGCTGACAGCCCGTCCTTGGAAATCTAAGGGGCCCTTCGCCACGACTCATTGGACCCTGATCGGACCCACCTACTGCACCTCACCGCAGTGCGCCTACTTATTCGGGCTTCAAGCACATACCCAAGACGTAATGTCTCCGCGAACTGGTCGCTGCATTACTGCAGCTTGGCGTATTCAGCTTTGGTTTGCCGCAGGAGGGGCAGGTTGGCGTCGGCGTCTTTCCACAGGTCGAGAAGGTGACCAAGGGTTTGTTTGGCTTTTTCGCGTTCGCCCTCGGCCAGATAGTCAGAAGCAAGCGTGGAATGAGCTGCCAGCCAGAGCTGCTGGGGCTCCCATCCAATGGGGCCGTCCGGCGGACTCAAAAACTTTTCGTACCACTTGATGGCATCGCCCGTATTTCCGGCTTTTTGATAGGCGTTCGCGAGAGCCTCGACGCTAAAACCCGTGTTGTTCTCCGTGTTGGAAAGCGTGAATAGTCCGATCGCTTCGTCCGCATGTCCCTGAGCCAATGCAATCTCACCTTGCAAGAGTTGCAAATAGCCTCGCTGTTCGGCACTGTTGGAGTCGGTGAGCGGGGCGATAATACGCTCTATTTTCTCTGCTTTGTCCAATGCACCGGCCCGCAAGTACTGTCCGCCGATCCATGCGCCAAAGATAACTTTCGGTCCTAGCGCCTCAAAGTTGTCGAAAGAGGCGTCAAGCTCTCGGCGCTCCGTAGCGATGTCTCCTTGGCCATCCGCGACATCGCGCGAGGTGTATTCACTTCTGTCTCTGATCTGAAGAGAAAGCTGATGCGATACATCCGTCAGTACAACAAATCGCCCCGTACCGTGAAGTGGAAATATGCCGATCCATCGCGCCATATCAGTACACAATCAGTTGGTACAGGCCACTAGCACATTTTTCTAAAAGTCGCCTTGGAGGAATGCGCCCACAGAGGGAGGAGAGAACGGGGGACTTAATCCGGTAGTTCGCATCGTTCCGAGTGTTGAGAACGTACCTCCGTGCTCAATTCAGTCTGAGACCGATGGTTGGGTTGGACCCGACACTCAGACAGAGCGAACGATAGCAATCGGCCAACGTCCAAAGCTTGGAAAACTTCTCTTCCCCATTGGACTGCGCCAACACTTGGCCTCATCCCGCTGACTTATCAGAACTAAGCGATCGTACGTGGAGCGCTGTCATTCTCAAAGCGAGGCTAGCTTTGTCGCGCACCAAACTCACGAATGCTGTTCACGATGACGCTTGATGAACTCCTTCAAGTACGCGCCGGCTTCGGTGATGTGCGTCCACAATGCCGCCGATGCCACTTCAGGATCCCTGGTTTTGCAGGCATCGAGCAAATCGTGGTGCGATTGGCCGGCACGATGCAAATCTCGAGTGAAGACCAGATGTAGCCGGGTGTAGCGGTCGCAATTGACATTCAACGTCTTGATATAGGAAAGCATGTGCGAGCGGCCGGCCGGAGCGTATAGAGCGGAGTGAAAGCTCCAGTTCCAGGTGCCCCATGATTTCATTTCCGAATCCTTCTCGAGCGATTCCTCGTATCTCCGCAAAATGTCTTCGGCCTGCTGAAAATCTTCTTCTTTGCTGTTGGGGATCGCACACCGCAGCATGTAGCATTCCAGCACGGCGCGCGTTTCAAACATCTCCATGATTTCATCGGGAGACAGAGAAGATACGACCGCTCCTCGGTTGGCCAAGATGCGGATTAGCCCCTCCGCGGCGAGGTGGCTCAGCGCCTCGCGCACCGGGATTCGGCTGATCTGAAATTGGTCGGCTATCGCATCCTGCCGAAGCTGCTCGCCTTCGCGCAATTCGCCACTGAGAATTTTTTCTCGGAGCCGTTCGACTACTGCTGCTGCAAGAGACTGCCTGGGAATCGGTGTGAATTTTCGTAGCGCGACAGTTTTCGTCATTTCAGCCCAGAGGTACCTCGGACCGTACCAACGACGCGCCGTTGCCGAATTGTGGAAGTGTAATTTCCTCTAAATCGCAAACCATGAGCACCGGCGCGACATCTCCGCCTCTGCCAGTGAATAGCTGGTGAGCGCTCGGAGGTATATTTCAAACGGTACCAAGGCTATACAATACGGTCCCGATTTACAACTGTTGGCGTGTGAACTGCCCGTCCGCCATCCTCCACACACCCAGAGCATTCTCGTTTTTCAACTCGTCGGGCAGTGCGTCGTTGGGAAGGTCTTGATAGCACACCGGCCGGGCAAAACGGAAAATGGCCGCCGTCCCCACCGACGTCGAGCGGCCGTCCGTGGTCGCTGGATGGGGACCGCTGTGAACCATGGCATGGCACACTTCCACTCCCGTGGGATAGCCGTTGAAGACGATCCGCCCGACCTTATTCTTCAGAATTTCCACCAACTCCGAGAATTCTCGCAGGTCATCCTCGATGCCGTGAATCGTGGCCGTCAGATGTCCACTCAACTCTCGAGCCGCCTGCAGGACTTGCTGTTTGTCCGTAAAAGTAATCAGCAAAGTCGCGGGGCCAAAAACCTCGGCTTCGAGTTCAGGGTTGGCGCGCAAATTCGCCACGTCAGTTTCTAGCACGGCCACTTCCGCAGTAAACGCCGAACCACTATCCGCGTGTTGTCCCCGCGCAACTGCGCGCAGATCAGCACGCGCATTCCGTCGTTGCATCTCCTGTTGATAAGACTTCTGAATGCCGGCGGTCAGCAGAGTGAGTTGCGGCGATGCGCCAACTTTATTTCGAAACTCGGAGAGAAATGCTTCGGAAATGTTCGAGCCAGGAAGGAAAACCATTCCAGGCTTGGTGCAAAATTGTCCGCTTCCCAACGTGAACGAACCATGGAGTTGCGAAGCGATGTCCTTGCCTCGCGCTGATAAGGCGCCCGGAAGAAGGAAAACGGGATTCGTACTCCCCATCTCCGCGTAGAAGGGAATTGGTTCCGGACGGTTCGCCGCCAGGTTCATCAACGCCCGGCCCGCCACCGTCGAACCCGTGAATCCCCCGGCCTTAATCAGTGGATGCTGCACCAGAGCTTGTCCGACCGTATTTCCCGAGTCAAAGAGAAGAGAGAACGTTCCTTCCGGCAGCTCCTGCTCGCGCACGCATTCGCGAATTACTCGGCCCACCAACTCGCTCGTGCCCGGATGCGCGGGATGCGCCTTGACGATCACTGGATTTCCTGCCGCCAATGCAGATGCCGTGTCCCCGCCAGCCACAGAAAACGCCAGAGGAAAATTGCTGGCGCCGAACACCACCACCGGTCCGATCGGATGCATCATCGATCGGATGTCCGGTTTGGGGAGCGGCTTGCGCTCCGGATCAGCCCGATCAATCCGGGCATTCACCCAGGATCCTTCCTCGACCACGCCGGCAAACAGCCGCAGTTGGTTGCAAGTCCTACCTGTTTCCGATTGCAGGCGTGGCTTGGGCAACGCCGTTTCCAGATGGGCCTGCTCGACAATCTGCTCCGCGTGCGCCTCGATTTGTGAGGCAATATGCTTCAGGAAGGCGGCCCGCTCCGCGCTGGGTACCCGGCTATATACGACGAAGGCCTCGCTCGCCAGGCGTGCGGCTAGTTCAATGTCTTCTCGTGTCGCCGAGAAAAAATTGTCCTCGAGTTGCTGGCCCGTTGCCGGATTCCATGCCCGGAACGAATCGCTCGATCCCGCCGCCTCTCGAAACCCGATCAACGACTTCCCCAAAATATCCATTTTCTAGATCAGCTCCCTCTACCGCGCCGCTTGCCGCAGTTCTGTGCTCGCGCCGCTCGGTCGCGTTCGCAGCGCCTGCTGAATCAGTTCTTTCGTTTTCTGTAACTCCTCTCCCACAATGCGCAGCTTTGGCGGCCGCACATCGGCGTTTCCAACTCCCAACTCTTCCTGAACCAGCTTGATGAGCTGAACGAATTTCGGCACCGTGTCCAGCCGCAGCAGCGGCAGAAACCAGCGATACAGCTCGAATGCCTGCGACGATTTTCCTTCCACACCGTAATTGAAAAGGTCCACTGACTCCCGCGGCATGGCGTTGGCCAGGCCCGCGATCCAGCCCACTGCTCCCACACCGATCCCTTCCAAAATAGCGTCGTCCGCACCGACAAAAATCGCCAGACGATCTCCCACGAGTGCGCGTATGCCGGAGACGCGGCGGATGTCCGCGCTCGATTCCTTCACCGAATGAAAATTCACGTACTCTCCCGCAAGCTCCTGGATTTGCTCCGGAAGGAAGTCCGTCCCATAGGCAATTGGATTGTTGTACAGCATGCAGGAAAGCGGAGTGGCCTGAAACACTGCGGCTACGTGTGCTTTCATCTCGCGCCAGTCGCCCTTGTAAACGTATGGCGGCAACACCATTAATCCTACGCAACCTGCGCTATGAGCGGCTTTCGCAAGTCGCACCGCTTCGCTGGTGGTCAGCGCAGAAATCGCCGCGACCACCGGAGCCTTGCCTTTCAGACCCGCGGCGCAGGTTTTCAGAATCGCAACCTTTTCATCAAAGCTCAGTGTGGCTCCTTCCCCCAACGAGCCCAAAGCTACAACGCCGGTGCATCCATTTTCGATGAGCCATGCGCAGTGCTTGGTCATAAACTCGTGATCAATCTCAGCTCCGGATTTGAAGCAGGTCGTGATAGCCGGAATAACGCCTCTCCACTTCATTGTTTTCCTCCATTCAATCCCTGATTGTCTGCCACCGCTGACATCGCTGCCAGACTCGCGCAACGCACAGGGAAAATCGGCGGTCTATTCCAATCTACATTCCATCCAAACAAAAACTTTGCCGCAGCTCCACATACCCGTCCCTGACACGGCCCCATTCCGTAGCGCGAATGCAGCTTCGCCGCCTTCCACGAGTCGTACTGTTGGACCCGTTCAAACGACACGTCTTCGCAGCGGCAAAGCAGCGTCTCTGGTTTCGCCAGTTTTGCCAACTCAGGTCTCAGCCGGAACGCTTCGTTCATAGCCTCGGCAAGCCTTCGATAATGCGACCTGCTGGTGAAGAGCTGTTTGGCTGCTTCCCGCGCTCCCGCCGTGGCGTGGCCTGCGACACGCCCTTCAATAACCGACAACTCAACACCACCGATCCCTGTGGGTTCCCCGGCGCAGTAAATATCTGGCTGGGATGTTTCTTGAAATTCGTTTGTCTGCACGAAACCATCTCTCAGCTGGCATCCCAGCATCTGGGCCAGCTCCGTATTAGGAACCAGGTGGTATCCGCAGCCAAGGTAATCGCATTCGAGCTCGCGAAGCCGATCACCTACTGACATGGAGACAGCCTCCAAACGATCCCTCCCAGCCGCAGCAACGATCCAGCTTCTTGTGAAATATCCCGCACTCCGGCTTTTGTAGCGGAGGGCCAATCCCTGCATCGCTTTTTGAGGGGATGAAAGTAATTTCAGCCCAAACGCCGCAAGGTTGGCCCACGAAGCCTGTTCGCAAATGCACAGGACCTTCGCGCCGTGGTCGCTCAGATACGCCGCCACCGCCAGCAGCAGCGGCCCGGTTCCTGCCAGCACCACTCTCTTGCCCGAGACAGGTAATCCAGATTTCGCCAGCGCCTGCAGGCCGCCGGCTCCCATCACGTTCGGTAACGTCCATCCCGGAAACGGCAAATAAAGCTCGCGTGCGCCAGTAGCTAGAACCAGTTTCTCAAACTCAATATGCAGCAGCACCTGATCCGTTTCGGCTTGCAGTACAGGCTTCTCCACGCCGAACATCCGAGCGCCCCCAAAAACTTGCACACTGGATTTCGCCAGCAGCTCGAGCCAGTAGTTCGCCTCTCGCGAATCGGATTTGCCAGCTGCACTCCGCCAAATTTGTCCGCCCAGTCGCGGATTGTCATCGATCAGGGCGACACGCCGGCCACACTGCGCAGCGGTCGCCGCCGCTGCGAGTCCCGCAGGGCCGCCCCCCACCACCACCACATCAAACCGGTATTGCGTCGCGCTATCCATGGCAAACGATTCGCATCTGCGGTTGGCAAACGAGTTGACAGCTTCGGCGATGTGTTTCGCCATCAATCTCCACGCGGCACTCGAAACAAGTTCCCATGCCGCACAAAGGACTCCGCGGCTCTCCGGACACCGAAGTTCGGCAGAACTCTCCGGCGAGCAAAACGGCCACGGCCACCGAAGTTCCCGCGGGAATCTTCGTGGCGCGTCCATTTATATAAACCGTAAGCTCGCTACCCATGGACTTCCACAGTCATTTTTCTGGAAGGCAGATAAGGATCCTTCGGAATTTCAGCTTGCGTCTCCGTGATGTGCGCGCAAATCAGTTTCGCCGTGCCCAGCGACGTCGTAATTCCCAAACCTTCATGTCCCGTGGCCAGGTACAAGCTCGGATCTTCGAACGAAGGACCGATCAAAGGCAATTTGTCCGGAGTCGCCGGACGAAATCCCGTCCACACCCGGATGCTCGAACAATCCCGCAACGCCGGCATGTACGCAAACGCACGCTCCAACATCCTCGACAAAATGACCGGCTCGACGCCGTCATGCTCCACATCGTATTGCCGCGAAGACCCTATCAGGATCTGCCCGGTGCGCCGCGGTTGCAGGTTAAAGGCCACCGAATCGCTGGTCAACGAGTGCGCCGACTTCAGATAACCCAATTCCACCAGTTGGTGGCGCACCAGACCCGGATAGCGATCCGTGATGACCAAATGTCCCTTGCGTGCCTTCACCGCGGTCCCGGTGGTAAGCGCCGCGGCATGCCGGCCCGTGGCATTGATGAGTTTGCCCGCGCTCATCACCGTTCCATCCGCAAGTCGTGCGCAGCCCCTAGCGAGACTCTTGACCGTTCGGCCGAATTGCAACGTCGCACCTGCCGCTGCCGCTTTTTTCAAGAAAAACGCCGCTGCGGCTGGGGGATAGACCACTGAGTCTCCAGGAACCAGCAATCCTCCTGCGAGTGGAGCACGAAGTTGCGGCTCAGCCTCGCGCAGCGCTCCCGAGTCCAGAATCTCTGCCCGGACGCCGCGCTCCCGATAATAGGCAGCCTTCCGTTGAACCTCGGCGAACTCCTCTTCATCCGCCGCGACCCAGATCGTTCCGCATCGGTCGTATTCCATGTTTTGAGGGAAACTCGGCGATAGTCCCTCCCAAAGCGTCTGAGAATAATGTGTGAGCGCAAACTGCGCTTCGGAATCGTCCATCACCACGATATGTCCCATCGAGGCGCCAGTCGCTCCGCACGCGGGAAAGTTCTCCTCCACCACAACGACCCGGAATCCCGCCTTGGCCAGTTCCCAGGCGCAAGCCGCTCCTATAATTCCGGCGCCTGCGATTAACACATCAGCCGGCGCAGTCATGCATCTATGCCATAACGCAGCGGATCTGCGGGATCGAAAATGACATCAGCCTCTGAGGTGATGTAGGCGGATCCCTTGATTATCGGGATTACATGGCCGTTGTCTACTCGCACTTGCCCTTCAAACACACTTCCCACGATGCTTTCTTGCCGCCAGATGCCGCCGGGCTTAAGTTTTCCGTCTGCATATAAGCACGCCAGCTTAGCGCTGGTGCCGGTTCCACACGGCGAGCGGTCATAGGCCTTGCCCGGACAGAGCACAAAGTTCTTGCTGTCATTACCCGGAATCGACGATGGCCGGAACAGTTCGATGTGGTCGATCTCTCCGCCGTCCGTTCCACGGATTCCTTTGGCCGCCAGCGCCTGGCGGATTGCCCAGGTAAACTGCGTCAGTTCATCCACGAGCTTTAGGTCCAGCTCGAAAGAATGCTCATTCACCAAAAAGAACCAATTCCCGCCCCAGGCAATATCCCCGCGCACCATACCATACCCGGGCACGTGAACTCCCACTCCTGTCGCTGTCCGTTTGCTCGGAACATTCGCGACCGTAACTTCTCCGCTCTCATGAAGCGTTGCTCGAACGGTTCCCACCGGCGTGTCAATCCCGTGTTCACCGAGTCCTAGGCGCTTCAAATGCGAAAGTGTGACAATCAAACCGATCGTGCCGTGCACGCACATACCAAGATATCCGACATTATTAAAGAAGATGGCTCCGGCCGTGCTCCCTTCATTCACCGGATGGGTCAACATCGCCCCGACAATCACCTCTGAGCCCCTCGGCTCGTTCACCAGCGCCCGCCGCAAATAATCGTAATCCCGGCGAAACTCCTCCAGCCGCAGGCTCATGTTGGTCGAATTCAATTTGGGGCCACCGTCGACGATAATTCGGGTTGGTTCCCCGGCAGTGTGTGAGTCCACCACCCTTATTCGCTTTAGTCGTTCCGCCATGCTATGGATGTCCCGCCTTCATATACCCGTTCCTGAGCCCACAAAACGCACGAATTGCATCGACGGCAGCGCGCTGCCTCATCTTCGGACGAATCTCGACGCGGCATCCCGCGCTCAAGAAAAACACGGGCTAAGCGAGCAGTGCTGGCGTTGAATTACAACCCAAAAGTTGCGTCCCCGCTCACAAAAAACCTGGGAATCTCTGCCTGCGTTCACGCACATGTCCCTCGCCAGATAGAGCAACCTCCTGCATACAATATACATAACCCTCCCAATGAGCAAGTTTCGCCCGCGGGTCCGCCGCCACTGAAGTTATGCACACTTGGACCGGACCCACTTCATTTGACAGTGTATATTATATGCTATATACAGCAATTGCCTCTCCGGCTTTTCCTGCAGTCTCTGGCTGGCCGCCTTGGAGGAACTGTTGAGGGTTACCTTTGCTTCCGGCGAGCGTCGTGTTGATTCATCGCTCCGGATGCAGAGCCGTCTTCGCATTTCTTCCTGCCTGAGGCAAAGCAAAAAGGAAAAGCGTAAGCTTCTCCTCGCAAAACATTATTAGACAACTTCTTTGACAGTTTCTTGTAACTCGGCAGTTCGCCCAAGGAGGAACTCGTCGTATGAAATCTAGCCGCCTCGCCCCGGTCGTCGCGTTTCTGCTCTTTACTCTAACCCCGCACTCTGCCAATGGGCAGGGCACTCGCGACGATTACCAGCGTGCTACGCAATTCCTTCCTGGCAATCTCCGCCATCGCATCTACATCGCGGAAGTTTCTCCACACTGGATCGCAAAAACCAACCGCTTCTGGTACCGCAAGGCCGGCCCCAAGGAAACGGAATTCATACTCGTCGATCCGGCGCAAAACACCGTCAAGCCTGCGTTCGATCACTCGCGCCTCGCCTCCGCTCTCTCCGAAGCAGCCAAGCGCGAGTTCAAATCCACCGACCTTCCTTTCGAAACCTTCGATTTCTCCGACGATTTCAAGTCCATTCATTTTCAGGTGGATGGCACGGACTGGCGCTGCGACTTGGAAGAATATAAATGCAAAACCGATCACGACATGGAACCCGGCAAGTTCGAGAGCCTATCGCCCGACAAAAACTGGATCGCTTTCCTCAAAGGCGACAATCTTTATCTTCGCTACGTTCCGCTTGGCACCGTTGTCCAGCTCACCAGCGACGGCGAGCGTGGCTGGAGTTATGCCACTCCCATTCCCGGTCTCCGTCCCATGATTGCTCAAGGGACCGACGACATCCGGCAGCGCCCCGCGGTCTTCTGGTCTCCAGATTCCTCCAAGCTGGTCACTTATCGCATGGACACGCGCAACGCCGGCCGCTTCACCAATATCCAGTTCGTTCCGCCCAATCAACTCCGCCCCAAAGCCTTCTCCGTGATTTATTCTCTTCCCGGCGAAGTGCTTCCTACTGCCGCGCCCATCATTTTCGACGTGCACACCGGCAAGCGCACCGACGTCAAAGCCGATCCCATCAAAATGCAGTTCCAGGGCGGTCCCGACTTCGAGTGGTTTCCGGACAGCAAGAGTTTTCAATATGAGGTCGACGCACGCGGCATGAAATCCATCGGGCTATGCGTGGTTGATGCGGAAACGGGCGAACAAAAAATCGTGATGAGTGAAAAATCCGACCGCTACGTCGATCCTGGCGAAACTTTCTCGCACATCATCAAAGACACCGGCGAAGTGCTGTGGACCTCCGAGCGCGACGGCTGGAATCATCTCTATCTCTACGATGGAAAAACCGGCACGCTCAAAGCGCAGCTCACACGAGGCCCGTGGGTCGTCCGCCAGCTTCTGGATGTCGACGAAAAAGCCCGTCGCGTTTACATTACCGCGGGTGGCCGCGAGAAAGACGAAGATCCTTACCAAACCCATCTCTACGGCGTTGATCTCGACGGCAAAAATCTAACTCTGCTCACCCCCGAAAACGCCAACCACTCCATCAGCATCTCGCCAGATCATCTCTATTTCGTGGATAACGCTTCCCGCCCGGACCTTCCCGGCAATTCCACTCTTCGCAGCACAAAAGGCGGCACGCGAGTCCGCGTCCTCGAGCAAACCGATGCCAGTGAACTTCTCAACAGCGGCTGGAAATTTCCCGAACCCTTCAAAGGCAAATCCACTGCCGGCGCTTACGATCTTTACGCCTTAATCTGGAAGCCTTCCAATTTCGATCCCAGCAAAAAATATCCCATCATTGAATCCGTTTACACCGGGCCGCAAGGCTTTTTCGTTCCCAAAACTTTTTCTGCCGCATTGCGCGGCCTTCCGCCAGTCGCCGAACTCGGTTTCATCGTGGTCATGGTGGATGGCCGCGGCACCACTGGCCGCTCCCGGGCCTTCCATGAATTTTCCTACCACAATCTCGGGGGTGCTTTTGAAGATCACGTCAACATGATCAAGCAAATGGCCACGCAATTTCCGTACATGGATATCGACCGCGTCGGCATCTTTGGCACTTCCGCCGGAGGCTACGGCGCCGCGCACGCCACGCTGGTTTTCCCCGATTTCTACAAAGTTTGCGTGTCCATCTCCGGAGACCACGACGCGCGCCTCGATAAAGCCTGGTGGAACGAACTCTACCAAGGCTATCCCGTGGGCAAAGACTATGAAGAGCAATCCAACGTCACCCTCGCCGGCAATCTCAAAGGCCACCTCTTACTCGTACACGGCGATATCGACGACAATGTCCACGTTGTCGAAACCATGCGCTTCGCCGATGCCCTGATGAAAGCCAACAAGGATTTCGACATGCTCATTGTTCCCAACCTGTATCACGGCGAGGGCGGCAACCTCTATCTTGTCCGCCGCCGCTGGGACTATTTCGTCAAATATCTCCTCGGCGTTACCCCTCCCGGCGGCTTTGAAATCCACGACGCCCCCATTCCGAACTTCGCGAGGCCGCAATGAGCAATTGCGCGATTCCGAGGGCAGTTCTTGTCCGAGGAATCTGCTTCTTCTTGCTGTCTGCCTCGTTCTTTTTTCTCGCTGCCAACCTCACCGCCCAAAGGCCCGGGGAAGTAATACCCGCGCCCGTCCCGCCCCCGACATTGACTCTTGCAGGCGTAGCTGTCGAACAGACTTCGCAGGGGAAGAGGCCCAAGGTGCCGATGCTGGAGAGCTTTGACGGGCTGGGCTCGGGCTTTGCGGGGCCACAAGGAACAGCCAAATTCCGGAATCCGTCGGACAACAGCCTGGCAGTTGGCCCCGATCACATCGTGCAGATTGTGAACTCGCGCATCGCCATTTATGCGAAGAAGGGAAAGAAGTACGACAAAACCGGGACCGTCCTGTACGGACCAGTTGCAACGAAGGAGATGTGGGCGGGATTTGGTGGCGTGTGCGAGGCGCGCAACAACGGCGACGCCGTGGTGCGCTACGACCGGCTTGCGGGACGATGGCTTTTTGTGATGCCAATTTTTTCGCGGATCGGCCCGGACGATTTTCCGGGTAAAGCGGAGATGAATCCCGCCGAACCGGCGCCGCCTGGGCAACTCGCCAAGAAAGGGCAGGCGTCGTCACCAGGCCCCGCTGCCGCGCCCCCCGCGAACCCACCGGCGCCACCAGCTCCGCCGGAACGCGGGAAACGGCCACCCGAGAAGAAGGAAGGCGTGTATGCGATGTGCTACGCGGTGAGCACCGGGCCGGACCCGCTCGGCACGTACTATCGCTATGCGTTCGAGCGCACCCTGTTTCCCGATTATCCGCGACCGGCGATTTGGATTGACGGCTACTACGTGCCAACCAGTACGGGCGACGAGGTAATTCAGAAGCATGTGTGCATCGCGGATCGCGCGAAGATGCTCGCAGGGCAGCCTGCAACGGAGCAGTGCATCGTGATCGACGGCGTGAATTTTCTGAATAACGCCGACATTGACGGCCAAAAATTGCCGCCGCCGGGTTCGCCGAACATCATGATGGCAGCGGGCGGGACGCAACTGAAGAAAATCTTTGATGACGATGGGATTTACTTCTGGAAAGTGCATGTGGATTGGAAGAATCCGTCGAAGACGAAAGCCGATGGCCCTGTGAAAATCGATGTGGCGCCCTATCACTATCTTTGCGATGGCCAATTGTCGAGCTGCGTCACGCAGCCGGATACGGAGCGGCGTTTGGACGTGCAGGGCGACAAAATTATGCAGCGGCTGGTTTATCGGAGAGTTGGACGGCATGAGGCGATCGTAGCCGCGCATTCGATTGCGACAAAGGGAGGCGGCGGAGGCGTGCGCTGGTACGAGTTCCGTTTGGACAAGAAGCGGGATCCGGTGCTGTACCAGCAGGGCACATATGCGCCGGAAGGCTTCTACCGGTTTATGCCGAGCATCGCGATGGATAAGAAGGGCGATATCGGCGTGGGGTACACCTTCGGAGGCGTTCCGAATTTTCCGGGGCAGCGTTTTGCCGCGCGAGAAGCGGGCGATCCCAAGGGGCAGTTGACGCTGCACGAGACGATGCTGGCGAAGGGCGAGGCATCGCAGAAAAACACGCTGCGTTGGGAGGACTACACCACGACGGCGATGGATCCGAGCGATGACTGCACGATGTGGTACGTCGGCGATTATTTGAAGGAAGGCGATGCTGCATATCGGACCAAGATTGGGGCGTTTCGCTTGCCAAACTGCAAGGCCGGGCGCTGACCGCTGATCCTTGGAGCGAGGGGGGAACGTGACGCAGACTTTTTTCCGAGCGGTGGTGACGTTGTGCGCGCTTCTCACGTTTTTGCGCGCTGCACCAGCGCAGGAGCGCGACGAGCAGGGAAAGCCCATCGGCAAAGTTTCCGTCCTGGGCAATCTGATCCTGATGGAACTGGACAAAGATGCGCTCGGCCACCAGAACCTTTTCGATCTTGGCCAGCGAACACTGCGGTTCATTCCGGGAAGTGGCGGCTATCGAGTTGAAAATGTTGCGCTGCGCTGGGACGGAAATTTTGGTCAGGAACTAAGCGGTCAGCGAGTCACTCTGAAAGAGTTTTCGTTTCCGTTTTCGGGCAAAAGCTGGAATTCGTTTTCGGTTGGCGTTACCGGGTCGATTCGGTTCAGCGCGGAGAACGAAGCGTCCGCTGGCCCCGGCTCCGGACCCGGCGGAGATCAAGGTGGAGTTTCGATTGGGCGGTTCGATCCGCTAAGCGAAGGAGCCGCAGCGTTGGTCAACAATGTCCCGGCGGTTTGTGTTTTCTTCAAGCCCCGCATGTCCGGCAAGCGCTACGTGAAAGAGCTGGCAGATCGAGTGTTGGTGACGTGGGACGTAACGGAGCCGTGGGGAAATATTCAGGATTTTACGTGGACGAAAACCATCAATCGATTTCAGGCAGCGCTGTTCAAGGACGGCGCCATCGAAATGTCGTACCAGCAGCTTGCAGCGAAGGATGCCGTCGTGGGGGTCTACCCGTTGGTTGACGCGACCGTAGAGAAGCCGTTGGCGACTCTGGCTGGGGAGAAAAACTCTTCGGCGGCTCCGAATCTCAATCTGCAAAACATTAGACTTTCCGTTGTGGATGGCTTGCTCCTGAAAGTGACGTTTGAAACGGCGGGTCCGGTGTTGCCGGAAGGCGATGCGGCGCTATCGGGAGTCGCTTATCGCGTTCAATTTCGCAGCGCGCCGAGTTCGGGAGAGCTGGCCGGCGCCGCGGCAGCCGAAGCGGTTTGGACCATTCGGGGATTCGCGCCTCGAAACCGGGTAAATGGGGCCACGCCTAGATATTTTGCGTTTGGCCCCGGCGTCTCGCGCCGCGTGAAGACCAGCCGTAACACGATTTCGATTCGGGGGATTTTGCCGCCGGAATTGCGTAGCGCGAAGCAAATTAGCGTTTCCGCGGAGAGTTCCGCCGCCGGTTCGGACGAAGCCGTTGCGAAAATCGCAGCGCGGGATGTTGCCCTCAGCGGAATGCGCAACCCGGAAACACACTTGTCGGCACTCAAGCCACAGGATGGCCCGTTCCCGGTGGTTTACGAAGCGTTTCACTATTATGCGTTGCCGAACCCGCGTGACCTCACCTGCACAGTGATCAAAGGCCTCGGCGACAAGTTCGACTTTCTGGCGTACTACTCGGAGTTCCGCGTCGACAATCAGGAAGCGGGCACGCCGAGCGACGGTCCGTTAGGAGCGGTTGGCGCCGCGGTGACCGGAATCGGCGCCACGCAAAGCGGGCTGGCCTCGTACTGCACGCCGGGCCGCTTTCAGTGGCAATTTATCCAACCGGTTTACGTTGGTTCGAACCAGATGCAAGAGCGGCCGCCAGAGGATGCGCCCGTCGGCCCAGACCGCGACATCACGTTTTACAAACAGCAACTCGCCGAAGTGTTGCAGGACGGCCAGATTCCGCCGTATATGTACGGCATTTCGCAAATCGCGCACGAAATGGGACATCGCTGGGGAGCCTTCGTTTCAGCAAAAGTGAATGGCGAGACCATTCCGCTGGGACCAACGCACTGGGCACGCGGTTTGCAGGCGAAGGTCGCATTCCCTTACCGGCGGCCGACGGAAGCGTCCATCATGGGCGGCGGCGTCTGGCAGGACAACTTTGATGGCACATTCACGCAGCTTGACGACGACTACTACGTGCCGGCGACAGGTTGGTCCTATCTCGATCTTTATTTGATGGGGCTGATTTCTCCGGCGGAGGTGCCAGACTTTTTCATTCTGCGGAATCTGGTGGCAGCTGGTAAAGACGCCAACGGCCATCCCATTTTCAAAGCAGACAGGACGAAAGTAACGATTCAAGATGTGATTGCGGCCGAAGGCGAACGTTTGCCGGGAGTGGACAAATCGCAGCGGCAGTTCAACACCGGCATGGTGATTGTGGTGCAGCATGGTGCCACGCCCAGCAAAGAATTGATCGAAAGAACAGAGGGGATTCGCAAACAGTGGATCGACTATTTCTCAATGACCACGGGGCATCGCGCGTCAATGACTGCTAATCCGAACTGAGTGCGGTGGTCCGGTCCAAGCTCGCGGCTCTATTGCTGGCGCGCTGCGCTGATTCGCGTGATCGCAACGGACGCGCCCGAAGCTGCGACTGGAAAGCGAATCTGCTGCTCTTCACCGTTGTGAACCGTAAACCGTTGTGCTGAGTGACCGTTTGATTTCACTTCGTAAGTTCCTGGTGCCAACCCGGCCACCCTAAGGAGAGTTTCGTGCTTCGTTCCAGCGCGATTTTCGAGAGTAAAGCGAACTGTCGCGAGGGTGTCATCGAACGAAATTGATTTGTCTTTGGCGAAACCGTCGCGATCCAGCAGCAAATGCGCGCGCTGCGCGCCGCGCATGATATGAAAACGCGCGCGCAGGCCGTCTTTAGGAACGACCTGGATTAGATTTTTCCCCCGAGTCAAGTCTCCGCCGTAAGCAAATAAACCAAAGATTGGATCATCTACGATGATGGTGGCTGCGGAGCGCAGCGCGCCGCTGTAACCGAGATCGATTTCGCCGGAGTACCACCACGAGCCGCGGCCCATTTCTTTGTTGCCGAGCCACGCGCGTCCCCAGGGTCGCGGCTCGAAGCCTCCGCCCGCGCCGCCATCGTTGTTTTTGCCGGGGTACCAATAGCCGTAGTTGGATTTCGCAGTGCCGGAATTCAGCAGCGCCCAGGAACTGAGATAGGAGGCGTAACCGAGCCGCAGATAGGGAATCGGATCGCGAGCGAAATGGAGCGCGTAATCGGAAACGGCCCAGCCACCCATTTGCGCCATGTAGCTGAGCGTGTAGTTTGAGGGACCCGACGCGCGATAGTCGCTGCCGAGATCGTAGTACGCCGTTTCCAGCCAGCCGCGGCAGGCGAGATTGAGCTTCATCTGTTCTTCGAGAAAATACAAGGCGTCGTCGTACTTCACGGTGCGGCGGAAGTCGTCTTCGGATGCGTCTGCCGAAGGTGCGGTTCCCGGAGCTATGACGTGGGCCATTGCGTATTTAGCCAGAGCCTCCGTGGACTCAAATCCGGTGGAATCGAAAGGATATTCGGAACCGAAAAGATAGGGACGGTCGTTGACGAAATACTTGACCTTCTTTTCCCATTCGGCTTTGAGCCAGTCCGCCTGCTCCTTATGGCCATTTTCATAGAGAGCGTCGATAAGATGGGGAATTACAACCTCGTTATAGGTACCGGTTTCGTACGGAGACCACTTCACGATCTCAAGCGGCACAGTAAAGAAAGCTTTCGCCGTGCCAAAAGCGCGCTCGAGGTATTGATTTTTGTCGAGATACTTGGTCATCGAGGGATAGAGGCTCGCGACCCGGTACATGTTGTAGTAGAGGAGAATGACGTGGGGGTAGTCGTAGATGCGCCAGATGTGTTTCTTACCGCTAGGATCATCTTTGGGGCTATCGCGATTTACTTTCCAGTTGGGGATTCCATAGATCGCGTACGGGTAAGGCTCTTTGTCGGTTTGCTGCAAGCCGCCCCAGACAAAATTCTCTAGATAGCTCTCGACGGCATCAATCTCCGGCTGCGACGGATAGAAAATGTTCTTGCCCGCGATGTATGGGGCCTTGCCCAAAGCCGGGTCATCGGACGCCACGGAATAGGACTGCAAGCCGTCCAGGTCGTCAGGGGTGCGCAGAATTTCATGCTTCATATCCCACTGCGAGAAGACGGTGTTGTACCACTTGGAAGGGTCCTTGACCTGTTCGTGGCTGACGAGGAATGTGGCCCGTTTTTTGAAAAGAGTATCGAGTGGTTCGGTAACGAAAAATTCGAGCGAGAGATACTGCGCGTCGCCGTAGTTCACTTTCAGCAAGTTTTCTCCCAAGCGAGAGAAGCGGACTTTGTAGACATGTACGTCCTTCCCGCGCTCGCCAGCGTAGTCGATTTGCGTGCTCTCGGGATGTTCCGGAACGACGGTGCGAATATTGTTGTGCGTGCGCAGCGAGAACATCGCCGTCAAATCGGTAGGAATTGTCATGCCCGGGACGACATTGATGTCGAAGGCTCCGTTCTGGTAGAGGACGTCGCGCACGCCGTTGTAATCCGCCGCCCAACGGAAACGGAATTGGTAAGTTGCGGCGTCACCAGATTTCCCGTTGGGCTGGAGAAGCAGTTTCGTGTGCGGCAAACGCCATGTGCCGCCCTTCGCAGTCAGTTCTTCACCGGATGCCTCGGAATGCACATAGAAGGCAACGCCCCGGCCGAAGCGCTGCGGCTCGAAATATTCAAAGCCGCTGCGGCCCTCAGGGGTCATGACCAGGTAAGGGCCTTCGGTGTTGGTGCGCATCCAGTAGCCAAAGGAGCCGTTCCCGGCGATCAAATAGTGCGGAATGAGGCGCTTGGTATAGGTTTCTGTTTTGTCCCAGACGTAATTCGTGTTGAAGGGAAAGGGCAACGCGAGGTCGCCGATTTCGAGCTCGCGCGACGACTCGTTCTTGAGTGAGATCGTCCACAGCAGAGCGTCGCCCTCTAGCTGGAAAGTCTCGGCGGCATGAAGGTCTTGAATTGGCGCCACCTTCCGGCCTTCCTCATTCAGGCGCCAGAAATACATTCCGGCCGTGCCGCCTTCCTGCAATTGCGCCTCGACGCGCAGGCCTGATGTGGTGACGGGATCAAAAGCAATACTGTTGATTTGGTCGGCCGCGATGGGATAGCTGCCGGACGTGTGAACTTCCTTCCATTCGTCGGCCTCGCGGTACAGCACGCGCCAGCTCTTTGGCAGCCTGCCGGGATTCTTGTCTTCATCATGAATCGCCCAATAGACCTGAACAGAGTGCACTTCTTTAGGCTCAGGAAAATCGTACTGCACCCACTCCGGCGTGCCGTTGCGGCCATACCAGAAGTATCGCGGCACCTCCTGGTCCTTCGAATTTGCGGGCATGAGGTCGTCTTTGAGCGCAAAAAGAGCCGGTGAGCGAACACTGGCGGAAGGCTGAGCTAAGGAGGCCAGGGTGGGTACGAGCTCGCCGACCGTAAAATGAACCGCCTGGGACTCTGGCGAATTGCCGGGGTCAAGGACCGCAGCAGAGGCGGTCTTCCAGTCCTTCTGCTCTGCGAAGCGGTAGCGAATCAAAACGTCCCCAAGCGCACGTCCCCTGGAGATGTAGTCGGTATCGTATTTATCCTGAGCGTGCTTGAGGCTGACGATCCCCGAAGAGGAATACTCGAGCTGAAACTCGCTGTTTTGGAGGGATTGGGCAGAAGTGAAAGAACCGAGAGCAAAAGTGACGCAGAAAAGGGCGAGGGGACGTAAGTGCAGCAAGGGTCCTCCGGAACCGAAAATAAAGCAAGCGCTTGCAATGTAGCATATTGGATATAGTATGCAATCGGGCTGTCGCGGCCCCTTTGGGGCTCGGCATTCGGAACTGGGCTGCAAACGCTTACATCAGGGACGGGCCGCCGCTTTGGATGTCCGGGGCGCAACCGTCGCCAAGCGGATGAGGATCGGGAGATGAATGCAAACGTGAGCAATTCAGGGTCGATGCGCAGGAGATGGGCCGGATTCTCCGTTCTGTTGTTAGGCCCCGCACTCCTTTGGGCGGGACTTGCGCAAAGAAGCGACAAGAAAGAGCCGCCCAAGCCGGGTCCGATGCTCGACCAGGGCTACCTGGACTTAGACACTCCCGAGTTCTCGGTGCGGCTCGTCAAGTCGTCGCAAACCATCGCGGCTCTCAAACCGAAGGGAGCGGGCGATTTCGATTTCACCCCCGGCGATTTATTGGTTGAGCGATCGAAGGACGGTTACTACCATCTCGGGGACATTGACCTGCGTCTTCGTACCGGCGATTCCGGAGATTGGAAAAACTACTCCACGGCGCTGACGCGGACTCCGGTTATCGCGCAGCCATCGAGCGGCGAAGTGCTGGCTGCGGCGGATTTGTCTCCAACCCTCCCGCCGGATATTCCGCTGCAAATTACACGGAGATGGGAACTGGAGAAGGGAAAACTTGTTTTACAGTTCGAGTTGAAAAATAAGTCCGCGCAAGCGGTGCAGATTGGCGCGCTGGGCATTCCGATGATTTTCAACAACGTGCTGACGGACCGCTCCCTGGAGCAGGCGCACGCCGTTTGTTCCTTCTACGACCCCTATATCGGAGAGGACGCGGGATACTTGCAGGTCACACGGTTGAACGGCCATGGTCCGGCGTTGCTCATCTTGCCTGCGGGCAAGACTCCCTTCGAAGCTTATAACCCGATTCTCGATACACGCAGTTCGCACGGTGCTGCGATTTTCCATGACCCCACCGAGCGGGGAATTACGTTTGAAGGATTCTATGAATGGATGGTCCACTCCGCAGCTTACGCGGAGAACGAATGGAAAAACGCAACACCCTGGAATCCGCCGACACAAGGCACGCTGGCCCCTGGCGAGTCGAAAACGTACGGCGTGGAGTTTGTGACTGCGGATTCGATTCGAGACATCGAAAAGACCCTGGCAGAGAATTCCCGGCCGGTCGCCGTGGGCATCCCTGGGTACGTTTTGCCGATGGATCTGGAAGCGCGGTTGTTCCTGAAGTATCCCGAAGCCGTAAAGTCGATGGCCGTTGAGCCATCGGGAGCGCTGGCCTTCAAGGAAGGAGTGCCTACGTCGAGCGGCTGGAAGAATTATGTTGTACAGGGAAAGCAGTGGGGCAGGGCGCGGCTAACGATTACCTATAAGGATGGACTGGTCCAGACCATCCAATATTTTGTCACCAAGCCAGAGCGCCAGGCCCTTACGGACATGGGCCATTTCCTCACGACCAGGCAGTGGTTCACCGATCCCAACGATCCGTTTCATCGCGCTCCCTCGATCATGAGCTACGACCGCGATACCAACGAAATCGTGACGCAAGACAGCCGCGCATGGATCGCCGGACTCGGAGACGAAGGTGGCGCTGGCTCGTGGATTTCGACGATCATGAAACAGCTCGGCGAACCGGATAGGGAGGAACTCGCAAAGTTTCAGCAATTCGAGGATGGCGTGCTATGGGGCGGCTTGCAATACAACGAAGGGCCAAAGAAATTTGGTGTTCGCAAGAGCTTGTTCTACTACCAGCCCGATGAGATGCCCGCGGGGTTCTACCGAAAGGATTTTGATTGGACGACCTGGACGAGTTGGAACAAAGCGCAATCAGAGCAAGTAGACCGCTCCTTCGACTATCCTCACGTCGTTGCAGCCGACTGGGTTCTGTACCGTCTCGCGCGCAACTACGAAGGACTGGTCACCGATCACCCCTGGAACTGGTATCTCACCAACGCGTATGAAACTTCGGTAGCTATGGTGAAGTTCGCGCCGGGATATGCCGTCTTCGGCCAAATGGAAGGCGACATCTTTCTTCAAGTTCTCGCTGATCTGCGCCGAGAAGGAATGAATAGTCAAGCCGACGATCTGGAAGCGAAAATGCGCGTGCGCGCCGATCGCTGGAAGGAAGAGGCCTACCCATTCGGCAGCGAGATGCCGTGGGACTCCACCGGACAAGAAGAGGTCTACGCGTGGATGAAATACTTTGGCTACCAGCAAAAAGCTGACGTCACTTTGAACGCGATTCTCGGCTACGACCCCGCGATTCCTCATTGGGGCTACAACGGCAGTGCGCGCCGATATTGGGACTTTATCTTCGCCGGCAAGCTTCGGCGCATTGAGCGGCAATTGCACCATTACGGCTCGAGTTTGAACGCGATTCCCTTGTTGGCCGAATACCGCGAGCATCCCGACGACTTTTATTTGTTGCGCGTGGGTTACGGCGGCACGATGGGAACCATTACCGACATCGATCAGGAAGGATTTCTCGCCCCGGCATTCCATGCCTTTCCTGACACGCTGAAAGACGACGCTTTGTCGGGCGATAACGGCCCGAATCTCTTCGGGCACGCCTGGAACACGGCGACCTACATCGTGCATCACCCGGAATTTGGCTGGGTGTCGTTCGGGGGAAATACCCGCGTCAACGGAGACCTGGTGCAGGTTACGCCGCTCGATTCATTTCGTATGCGCGTTTACGTTGCATCGACGGGCGCTTGGCTGACACTGGATGCCGGACAATTTCAACAAATTGAAGTGAATGCGCGCACCGGCGCCATTCGGATCGGCTTAACCCCGGCGACGGAATTTCTGCACACCGCGCGGCTGCGCGTCGAACAGCCGTGGAAAGCCGCCGGTTCCGAAAACTATCGCCCCACGAAACCTTTGCCCACGGAGCGAGGAGCATATGTGATTCCGCTGGGCAAGGGCGTCACGTGGGTGGACCTTGCGACCCAATAACGCTTTTCTGCGCAGTTCGGGAGACTGGTCATGAGTAAATCGTTGCTTGCCGTGGCTCTAGCCGTTTTGTCTGTGCCAGGATTTGCTTCCGCGCAAACTTCCAACCCGGCGATAGTCTCTGAAAACAAAATTCTCAAAGTCCGGCCATTGCCCCTGAATAGCGTGCGGCTGACCGGCGGTCCGCTGAAACACGCGCAGGAACTCGACGCCGAATATCTTCTACAACTCGAGCCGGATCGCATGCTGGCCTACCTGCGTCAGCGCGCCGGTCTGCAACCCAAAGCCAAACCCTACGGCGGATGGGATGGCGCAGGACGCCAACTGACAGGCCACATCGCCGGACACTATCTCTCCGCCGTCAGTCTCATGTGGGCTGCGACCGGGGACATGCGCTTCAAGGAGCGCGCGGATTACATCGTTAGCGAATTGAAAAAGATTCAGGACGCGCAAGGCGATGGCTATCTGGGCGCCTTGATGGACAATCAGGGCGTTGACGGGAAAGTGTGCTTTCAGGAGTTGTGCAAGGGCATCATCCGTTCGGGCGGCTTTGACCTGAACGGTCTTTGGTCGCCGTGGTACGTCGAGCACAAAATTTTCGCCGGTCTTCGCGATGCGTACCGTTACACGGGCAATCCAACTGCCTTGCAGGTCGAGATCAAGTTCGCTGGCTGGGTGGAAAGCATCGTCGACAAACTCGACGACGAGCAGACCCAGAAAATGCTGGCCACGGAATTCGGCGGAATGAACGAAGTCACCGCCGATCTATATGCCGATACGGGCGATCCCCGCTGGCTTGCTCTCTCCGGAAAATTCGAGCAGCGCGCCATGATTGATCCGCTAGCCGCTGGTCAGGACGTTCTTGGTGGCAAGCACGCCAACACGCAAGTGCCCAAAATGATTGGCTCTCTCTCGCGCTACATCTATACCGGCGATGAAACCGACTATAAAGCGGCCAGTTTCTTCTGGGAGGAAGTGGTCCAGCACCACAGTTTTGCCACCGGTGGCCACGGCAAAAATGAATACTTTGGCGAGCCGGATCATCTGAACGACATGATTGATGGACGCACGGCGGAAACCTGCGACGTCTACAACATGATCAAAATGTCGCGCGAACTATTCTCTGTCGACCCCGACATCCGCTACGCGGATTTCCATGAGCGCGCGCTCTTCAATCACATTTTGGCTTCGCAAGATCCCATAGACGGCCGCGTATGCTACATGGTGCCGGTGGGCCGTGGAGTGCAGCACGAGTATCAGGACAAGTTCGAGGATTTCACCTGCTGCGTCGGCACCGGGATGGAAAGCCACGCGCTTCACGGATACGGTCTCTACTACGAATCGCCGGGCAAACTTTGGGTCAGCTTGTACGCGCCCACGCGCGCCAATTGGGATGCCGAAGGAGTCCAGGTCGAGATGACCACCGATTTTCCGATGGGCGAATCCGCGTCTCTCAAAATTAGCTCCAAATCACCGAAGACCTTCACGCTCGCGCTCCGCCGGCCGTATTGGGCGGGGACGGGCTTCAGCGTCAAAGTAAATGGCAAGCCGCTCACCGATCTTCCGAAGCCCGATTCCTACGTCGAAATCTTGCGCAAATGGAAGACCGGCGACACCGTCGAACTGGTACTCCCGAAAACGCTTCGCAAAGAAGCCTTGCCAGACAATCCCCACCGCTTTGCGCTGATGTGGGGACCGCTAGTGCTCGCCGGCGATCTCGGTCCCGAATTAACCGAACGACGCTTGCGACGCAACGCCGCCGACGGCAACTCCGCGCCAGTGCTGGTGGCCTCCGCGCAATCCGTCAACGATTTTCTGAAGCCCGTCCCGGGCAAGCCAGGGACATTCGTCACGTCGAACGTTGGCTTGGACCCGGACATCACTCTGGTTCCGTTCTACGAGTTGCCACGACGCCGATACGAAATTTATTGGGATATGTACACGCCGGACGAGTGGAAGAAAATATCCGAAGCGTTTGCCGCCGCCCAGCAAAAACAAAAGATGCTGGAAGCGGCCACCGTAGCCTTCGCCCAGCCCGGCCAAATGCAAACCGAACGCGACTTCAACGAGCAGGGCGAGGATACTTCACCGGTTCAACTTGAGGAACGCTATGGACGCCGCGGCACGAAATGGTTCTCTTTCGATTTGCCGGTCGAATCCGGCCACCCGATGAGCGTACTCGTCACCTTCAGCAACGATGCCCGCCGTTCCGGTTCCTTTAATGTTCTAGTGGAAGGCCAAAAAGTAGGAACGCAGACTACCGATCACCGCAGTCCCGAGCAGGACATCCGCTTTTTTGATGTCGAGTACCCCGTTCCTGCGGAACTGGTGGCAGGTAAACAGAAAATCACCGTGCGATTCGAAGCTGCTCCGGGAAGCGACATCCCCGGCGTCTTCGGCATCCGCATGATCCGCGCGGATGCGCCGCGCTGACGCTCGCGGCGGGCGAAGCCAGCTCAAATTTACGCGGTCGGCGGTGCTCTGATGCACGCGTGCTGCGAGATTCGCGTCAACCATAATCCGCGGACGATTTCGTCCGTCATCCACTGGCATTGCCGGCAAGGTCTAGGAAAGCGGGGCGCATCCGCAGCCCTTCCTGCCCGCAAACCGTCCTCAGATTTCACAGTTCTTCCAAATTGACTCGTGAGGCCAGAGCCCGCGAACTCCGAACCCGCGGGCACCCGTTGGCCATCCTGGATGGATCGCCGGCAGCGAAACCGCTCAAATTACCTGGCAGCGCTTGCACTGATTGCAGAGAGCGCACCTCTAACCGGTGGCATGGTGCGAAGAGCATGTGCGGCCTTAATGCTGCGCGCAGGACCCGACTTCGACCTCTACCCAATCATAAATAAGGGGCGAGCTAACCCCACCCGGTTGCCCGGGTTGGCTAGGGGCGCTTTGAATCATACCCGCTCGCATCAGCAGGGGAGGAAGAAGCGGAAAGACCCACAAAGTCCCCAAGAAAACGTTTGCAGAAAACCCTTGACATCTCCAAAGTCCGAAGCTATAAACCCGCATATTGCATATTGTATCCCGGAGCCCGCTCCGGTTTACTTTTCGCCTCGATGTGCTTAGGGGGAAGCTACGATGTCCAAGAAGACTTTTCTTTTGCCTGCGTTTCTCGCCATTCTTGGTGTGGTTCTCTTTGCGCTTGCATTCGCTTCGGCCGCTCTCGGTCAGAGCCAATCTCAGGGCTCGATTAGCGTTCTGGTCTTGGACCAGGACGGAGGAGCGGTCCAGGGCGCCAAGATTGCGCTGCAGGATCTTGCCTCCAATCAAATCCGTACCGCCGAGACTCAGCAGGTTGGCAGCTACACATTTCTCGGTCTGCCTTTCGGATCCTACAAATTGACCGTAACCCGCGACGGGTTTCAAACCGAGGTCCTCAACACGGTCACAGTGCAGGCCAGCCGAGTTACGGACCTGAAGATCATGCTCAAAGTTGGCGCGACCGTCGAAAAGGTAGAGGTCAATGAGAGCACCGCCCCGCTAGTCGACACAACTTCGAGCGCGATCGCCTCCACCCTGGACATGAAACAGATTGAAGACCTGCCGCTCCAAGGTCGGGACATCAGCGCATTGGCTTTCCTGTCTCCCGGTTTCTCGGGAACCCCGGGCAGTGGCACGTGGAACGGCCTTCCCTTAATCGCGCAAGGCAACAACATCGACGGCGTCATGGCTTCCTCGAGCCGCATGAAATTTGCTGGGAACACCCAGCCGGGTTTGGAAGCTCGCCTTGAAGACCTCCAGGAAATGACCGTCGAGACCGGCCAGACCGATCTAAATCAGGGCATGGGGACCGCTTCCATGCAGGTGAACTTTGTGACCCGCCGCGGAACCAACGAACTCCACGGTCGCATCTTCGATGATTTTCGCAACACCGCTCTCAATGCCAACAGTTGGTTCAACAACGCGACGGGCCAACCCAGGAATCCCATCATTTTGAACGATTTTGGCGGCAGCGCTGGCGGCCATATTATCAAGGACAAGCTCTTTTTCTTCGGGTCCTTCGCAATGGCCAAGCAGCCCGGTGGATTTATTACCAATAACGTAATCCTCTCCCCGCTGGCGCAACAGGGAATCTATACCTATACGCAGGGCAGCCAGGCGGGGCAGACGGTCAATTTGTTTTCGCAAGTTGCTCAGCCGAACGGTTTGCCAGCTTCTGTCAATTCCCAGATTGCAACATTGCAAAGCCAAATCAACCAGGCAACTTCCTTGGGGACGATAAGTGCGGGTCCAAACGGATCTGGTGACCCGAACCTTGAGACCCTCAACTGGCTCAACCCCTCTCCAACCACGCGCTACTATCCGGCGATGCGCATCGACTACAACATCAACTCCAAGTTGCGGCTCGACTTTTCTCTAGAAGAGACTAAAGTCAATCAACCCGGCGCCACCGCATCCATCTTTCCTGGTTCAAGCTTTGCGAACCAACAAGGTTCGTTCAAGTCGAACAATTACATTACGTCCTTGGGTCTGAACTGGACGATTACTCCCAACCTCATCAATCAATTCCGGGGAGGCTACTACTACAACGCCTTCTGGTACGCCCAGGGAGTGCAGCCGACGTGGGATACTTTGCCATCTATCAGTTCGCCATTGTGTGCCGGCGGTCCACATTATGGCTCCTGCTCTGGCCAGGGCTTCAACCTGCCCACATCGACTTTCTATCCCATCGTCAATGCCGCGGACAACGCTGCCTGGGTTCACGGCGTCCACACCATCACCTTCGGGTTTGACTGGTACAGGGAGCAAGATCACTACTGGAATCCCCCCGACGGAATTCCCAACCTCTCTTTTGGCTTGGCTAACGGCGACCCGGCGCTAAACGACTTCAACTCTTTTTTTTCTGGTGCCTCGACCACCGACCGAACCGAAGCTGAAAATCTGTATGCCTTCCTTGTGGGCCGCATCTCCAGCTTGACTCCTGTCGGAAGCGGTTTCCCTTACAACACCACAACTTCCCAGTACGCCACCAAGCCGGGGTCAGCTTATAACCTTGATGAGCTTCAAAAGGGCTGGGGACTCTACCTTCAGGACTCCTACCGTATAACCCCGCATCTAACCGCCAACTACGGCCTGCGCTGGGACTTCATCGGTGATGATCACGATCTCACCTCCGCTTATCACGGCGCCACCTTGGCCGACATCTATGGGCCTTCGGGCATCGGAAACATCTTTAAACCTGGAACTCTAACCGGAGATATGAATCCGGCTTACGTGGCCTCGAGCCACCAGTACGCTCCTTGGAATGTTACTCCGCAACCTACGATTGGCTTAGCTTGGAACCCCAATTATTCCGAAGGTATCCTCTCCAAGCTCTTCGGTGGAAGCAGCACAGTGATTCGTGCCGGCTTTGATATCAAGCGCTTTACAGAACCCTATCAATACTTCTGGAATAACGCCTCAAACCACGGCATGGCGTTTTTCCAATACTTTTCCTTGGAGCCGGCCAATGGTGGAGGGGCGGGCACGTTTGCACCCGGCAGCCTCACCTTGGGAGATACCATCAGCCCGTCGCAATATGCATACTCGCCTGCGGCCTATGCCTCCAGCATTCCGCAGTCGACCTTCACTTGGAACTATGGCTGGGGCGGTGCTGGTTTCGACCCGCACATCAATCAACCCTATGTTCAGGAGTGGAACCTCGGCATCCAACGTGAACTAGGCCATAGTAACGTTCTCGAAGTTCGCTACCTCGGACATCACAGCGTCCATCAATGGATTCAAGTCAATCCCAACGAGGTTAACATCTTTGAAAACGGCTTCCTGAAGCAGTTTACTGCCGCTCAACAAAACCTGAAGAGCTGCATGGCGAACGCCGCCTGTGCCGCCAATCCCAGCTTCCAGAACCAGGGCTTGCCCGGGCAGGTGTCTCTGCCCATCTTTGACGCCGCCTTTGCCTGCCCGCCAGGCGCCTCCGGATGCACGCCGGGTGCTGATTACACGAATGGACAATTCCTTCTCGACCTGAATCAAGGTGCTGCGGGTACTCTTGCCTCGACTCTCGCAAATCCTTTCGGCACAGTACCTTACATTTGCAATTTGGTCGGCTCTTCTCTGTCTCCTTGCGCATCGCAATACGGCTATTCATCTCCGGGAGCCTATCCGCTGAATTTCTTCCAAGCCAATCCCTTGGCCGATGGTGGTCCAGGATCGACCGTGAGTTGGATGGAAGCGGGCGGCTACGGCAATTACAACGCTTTGCAAGTCGACTTCCGCCAGCGACAGTGGCATGGCATGCAGTTCGACATCAATTACACCTGGAGCCACACTTTGGGCTTGCAACCTGACACTCAATGGCTCGGCACTGTCACCGAATTCACAATCCGTGATCTTCGCGATAGCTATGGTCCCACCACCTTCGATCTGCGCCACGTAGTCCACGCCAGCGGTACTTATGATCTGCCTTTTGGTCATGGCAAAGCATTGCTCGGTACAAGCCAGGGAGCGGTGGACAAACTCGTCAGCGGATGGAGCTTGGGAACAATCGTTACCTTCCAAACCGGACTGCCGTTCCAATTAATGGGGGGATACGGCACCTACAATGACTACGGCGACGGCGGTTTGGTCCTGAACGGTATTACAAAAGCACAGCTGCAGAACGCCGTAGGCATTTACCACACTTCGGGTCCATACATTGACGTGATCAACCCCAAGCTGTTAACGGGCGTGGCTTCCGGAAACTGCAACAGCGTCCTCGTCGGCGTCTGCCAGAATACAACTCCTGGTACGCTCGGGATCAACCCCTGGCTCTATGGTGTCCATGTGTGGAACGACGACACGTCGCTCACCAAAGCCGTTTCTATCAACGAACGATTCAAACTCACTCTTCAAGCTGAGTTCTTGAACCTCTTCAACCACCCCAACTTTACAGTTCCCAATTCGAATAACCCAGGCTCACCGCCGTTCTACATCGGCAGTACCAACGTGCAAAGCTCGGGCTTCGGCCAAGCTGGGCTGCTCAATTTCACAAACGTCGCCACCAACAACAACAACAGCGCACGCGTTATCGAGTTGCGCGCCAACATTTCCTTCTAACAGGTCGGTAACCCCTTTGTCGCAAGGCGGAGGCATTCACCAGCATCTTAGACCCCCACACCCCGGGGCCTCGGTGAATGCCTCCTCCGGTTTCTTCATTGGCAGTCTCGGCCAGCGTACGACCGTCCTGAAGGAAAGCCGCTGCGTCGCGATGGTTTGCACCGATCTAAGCATGTGCCAGCCGCCTCGCCCGCTCGATCCTTGACGGGTGGGCTAAGTTTGTGCACCCGCGCCTCGGCGGCGAAATTGACCTGATTTATTGAAGTGATACTAATTTTTCCGTTGACATAATGTGTCACTTCGCAGTGTAATGTTTTATGAGTTTCGGCCCGCCAATGCGCTCGGCTCTGCTTGCCACCCCCTTCGCGCCGCATCCTGCGATTCTGAGTCCCTCTTCTGCCCGGACTCCGCAGCTGGCATGTCAATCCCGCTCCGGCGTGATACCTTCTTCCGTAGCTGTCTGCCTTGGACCGGCTGCCGATGACTAATTTCTGCTACCAACTCCTTGCGTCCTGTGCCGGCGGATTCCTCCTCGCTTCGGTGGCTGTTGCGCAAGCGCCTGCAACCGGGGCCGCCGTTGCCTCCGCTCCCGCCGTCGAGCATGCCATTGACCTTGCGGCCAAAGGCCAATGCCACGAAGCCCTGCCCCAGTTGAAAAAATCCCTCCCCCGATCCCCCACCGAAGATCTGAAGTACCGCGCCGCTATGGCTACGGCGAAATGCGCCATGAGCCTGGGTCAGACAGAGTCCGCCCTGCAGGCACTCGTCCTGCTGAACCGCGATTTTCCGAACGATCCAGAAGTTCTGTACATCACCACGCATTATTACTCCCAACTGGCCTCGCGCGCCTCCCAGCATCTCGCTGCCATCGCCCCCACCTCCCCTCAGGCCCACGAACTCCAAGCCGAAGCCCTGGAATCACAAGGCAAGTGGGATGAGGCTGCGGCGGAATACGACGGCATCCTCGAGCAAAATCCCAATCTTCCCGGAATTCACTATCGCCTTGGACGGGTCGCCCTCGCCAAGTCGGATACGCCGGCCGGCGGTGAGGAAGCAAAAAAAGAGTTCGAGGCTGAACTCAAAATCGATCCAACGAATGCCGCCTCCGAGTTTTGGCTGGGGGAAATCGCGCGCCGTTCCGGTCAATGGGACGAGGCCGCTCCACACTTTACAAAGGCCGCCCAACTCGATCCCGGATTCGCGGAAGCCTATCTCGCTCTCGGCATGACGCTCAACTCTGCACAGAAATTCCCCGATGCCGTTGCTCCCCTCGAACGCTATGTCAAAATGGTTCCCGAGGATCCCGCCGGCCACTATCAGCTCGCCATCGCTTACGCCCGCACGGATCGCAAAGAGGATGCCGATCGCGAAATGGGCATCCAGCGCCAGCTCACCGAAAAAAAATCCAGCGCGAAGGCCACGCCCAATGGCTCTGCGCCGCAACAGTGAGAACTTGACTTTGAAGAGCCCACTCTCTTGAGCGAGAACATCTCCAGGCGGCACGTTCTTCAGCTTCTGGCAGGTTCGGGTTTTTTCACTGTACGCGCACCGCTCCTCCCGTCTGAAATCGTCCTACCCCGTGCGACTTTCCAACCTGCCTTTGAAGAAATTGCGCCGGCGCAGAGCGGCATCTCCTGGACCCACGTCGCCGGCAAATCTCCGGACATGTACTTGCCGGAGACAGTCGGACCGGGCTGCGCGTTTCTGGATTACGACAACGATGGCTGGATGGACATCTACCTGGTGAACAGTGGGCCTTGCGATTTCTACACTCCGCCGCGCCCGCTGCGCAACGCGCTGTACCGCAACAACCGAGACGGCACGTTCACCGACGTCACTGAGAAGGCGGGCGTACCCGGGAGCGCCTATGGGATGGGTGTAGCCGTTGGCGACTACAACGCAGACGGCTTCCCCGACCTATTCGTCACGCAATATCCGCGCAGCATTCTCTTTCGCAACAATGGCGACGGCACATTCGCTGACGTAACGGAAAAGGCCGGAGTGGCCTGCCCCGGGTGGGCCACCAGCGCCGTCTGGTTCGACTACGACAATGACGGCCGGCTGGATCTTTTTGTTTGCCGCTTCGTGGATTTCTCCAAGTCGAAAAATATTTTTTGCGGCTATGGTCCCTCCAACCAGCGCTGGTATTGCAAACCCAACGTCTACAAAACTCCCATGCCGTGCTGGCTCTTCCACAACAACGGCGACGGTACCTTCACCGATGTCAGCAGGGAATCGGGCATTGCGAAATCGCTGGCAAAGGGCTGGGGCGTGGTGGCCGCGGACATAAATAATGATGGCTGGATGGATCTCTTCGTAGGCAACGACACGGTTCCGAATTTTCTGTTCGCCAATCGAGGCAAAGGCCGCTTCGAGGAAATTGGCGGCCTCGCCGGCATTGCGTACAGTAACTTTGGCCTCGCGCGTTCCGGAATGGGCGTGGACGCTGCCGACTATGATCAAGACGGATGGATCGATCTTGCCGTCACCAACGTCGATCACGAATCTGCCTCGCTCTATCACAACAGCAAGGATGAATCCTTCACCGATGCCGCGCTGAAAACGGGCATCGCCTCCACCACGAAGCTGCTCAGCGGATGGGGTATCAAGTTTTTCGATTACGACAACGACGGCAATCTCGATCTTCTGATGTGCAATGGGCATCCCGACACCATGGTCGAGCAGCGCCTGCAGGAAGTGACCTACGAAGAGCCGATGCTGCTGTTCCGCAATACAGGCGCTGGGTTCGAGAACGTCAGCGGGCAGAGCGGCCCGATTTTTGCGCGCCATCTTGCTGCGCGAGGGCTGGCACTCGGCGATTTTGATAACGATGGCGCCGTGGGTGTGTTGGTTGCCGCCAATGATGGGCCGCCCGTATTGCTGCGCAATCGGTCGACCGGACGAAATCACTGGCTCGGCGTACGGTTGATCGGCAAGACCGCCAACATTGACGCGATCGGCGCGAAGCTCACCTACCAAGCCGGCGACTTGCGCCGCCATGTCTTCAAAGTAGGCGGCGGCAGCTATCTTTCCGCGCACGACCCGCGTGTGGTCCTTGGTCTGGGTGCAAACGCCAAGCTGGATTGGCTCGAAGTGAAATGGCCCAATCCCAGCGGCCGCACCGAGCGTTTCACGGCGCTGCCCGTGGATCGATACATTACAATCGTGGAAGGCCAGGGCGCCTGGAAGTAGGATAGTCTCATGCGGGGGCCGATTTTTTTCGTGACGATTCATTCTCTTGCGCTCTTGCTGATCGCGGCAGCGGCTTGCACGCCGGCCGTCGCTGCGCAGATTCCTTCCGCCGGCACCGCGCCCCAATCCCTCGCCTCGGATCAGCTCTCCCAATCTTTGGATTCGCCTAAAGCAGAAGAGGAGCTTCGCACCGGAATAGGCTTTACGGAGCACGGGCAGTTTTCCGCGGCAATCCCACATTTCCTGGCGGCCAAAGGGCGCGTTGCGGACGACTACGCAGTCGAATTCAACCTTGCTCTTTGTTACGTCGGAACTTCGCAGTTTCAGCAGGCGATCCATATTCTCGCCGCGCTTCGCCAAGGCAGGCCGGCGGACGCCAGTGTCGAAAATCTTCTCGCACAAGCCTACGTAGGCGACGGTCGGACCGAGCAGGCCATGGAGGCTCTGCAACGGGCGTCGAGTCTGTCTCCCAAGAACGAAAAGCTTTACGTGTTCGTTGCCGATGCGTGTGCCGACCACCGCGACTATGAGCTTGGATTGCGCGTCATCGCTCTCGCTCTGCACAATCTGCCTGATTCCGCGCGGCTTCACTATCAGCGCGGATATTTTTTGGCGATGCTCGATCGATTCGACGATGCCAAACCCGAATTTGCACTTGCAGTGTCACTGGCTCCGCGCAGCGAAGTCGCTTTTCTCGCTGCCGCACAACGGGCTTACTTCTCGGGAAATATGGCGGAAACAATTCGCGTGGCGCGTACAGGAATCCAGCAGGGCTATGAAAACTATCTGCTGTTGACGATGCTCGGCGACGCGCTGATTCGTTCCGGTGCCGCTCCGGGCACGCCTGAGTTCGAGGAAGCTCGCGGTGCTTTAGAGAAGGCAATTGAGCAGCGCCCCGGGTATGTTATGGCGCAGGTCGCCCTCGGCAACATTCTAGAGATGGATAATCAGACCGCTGCGGCGGCGGAACACTTCGAAAAAGCGCGTCAACTCGAACCACGGAACCCGTCCGTGTACTCGCATCTCGCGGTCGCCTACCGCAAACTCGGCAAGCTGCAGCAGGAGGAGGCGATGCTGGCTACACTGGCAAAGCTAAATGCCGAACAAGCCGCAAAAATTAATTCGGCGCCCGGCGAACGCAAACCGATTCCTGGTAGCACTCCCAGTGTCGATCACCCGCGGCCCTGATTGTCAGGAACGGCAGCTACGCGTTTTCTGAAAGAACTATTTCCATTTGATTTGTCGGAACGGCCGCGAAACCAAACCTTCGTCTTCTTTCACAGAAATAACCTGATCCGCTTTTATGTTGTTTAATTTGGTGAACGCTCCGCTGGGCCAAGTTATTTCGAGAGTGTCAACTTTCCCTTGCTGGCCCAAACCGAAATGGAGACGTGGATCTTGCGCCGACTGGTAGCTCATGCCACCTTTCCGCTGCTCATAGAGCACCAGATCGCCCGCAGCGAGCTTCACACGCGCGCCGACTCCGTCACGATTCGATTTGGTACCAATCAAAAAAATCTCCAGCCAATGATTGGCGTTTCCGCCGTCGTTGCGAAGAAGCTGCGGCGTTTGGCCATTGTTGCTAACCAGAATGTCCAAGTCGCCGTCGTTGTCAAAATCGGCTACCGCCGCGCCGCGGCTTACACGAGGGACGAGAAAGTCCGGCCCGAGCCGGTCACTCACGTTTTCGAAAACTCCGCCGGACACATTGCGAAACATCAGTTTCGGCTCGGCATATTTGATGTCCGCGTGGTAGCGCTCGATATTGTCGAGGACATGCCCGTTGGCCATGAACAAGTCGCGGGCGCCGTCGTTGTCATAGTCCATGAAGCGCGTGCCGAAGCCGCTCAGATGAAACGTGGAGTAGGACATTTTCGATCGGAAAGTGGCGTCTTCGAAGATGCCGCCGCCGAGATTCTGGTAAAAGCGGGCTAATTGCTGGTCCAGGTGGGTCACAATCAAATCCATTTTACCGTTGCCGGTGGTGTCTGCGGCGTCCACTCCCATTCCGGCTTCGAACTGTCCATCAATTCCTACAGCAACTCCGGCGGCGTAGCCGACCTCGCTAAAAGTGCCGTTGCGATTGTTGTGGAACAGGAAATTGGACATTTGGTCATTGGCGATGAAAATGTCCTGCCAGCCGTCGTTGTCATAGTCGAAGGTGACCACGCCCAAGCCATTTCCGGGCTTAAGGCCGACGCCAGAACGTTTGCTAACGTCGGTGAACGTGCCGTCCCCGTTGTTGTGATACAGAGTGGGCGTTTGACCGTGATAGACGTCGGGGTGGCAGTAGCTTCTCATTCCGGGCTCTTTGTCGCCGCACCAGTAATTTTTCTCCGGCGACCAATCCACATAATTGGCGATGACCAAATCCAGCAAGCCGTCGTTGTCATAGTCGAACCAAGCCGCGCTCGACCCCCATTTGCCGAGGTTCGCCACACCGGCATGTGTGGTCACATCGGTGAAGGTTCCGTCGCCATTATTGTGATAGAGGATGCACCGGCCGTAGCCCAAAATAAAAAGATCAGGGAAGCCGTCGTTGTCGTAGTCGCCGACGGCCACGCCCATTCCGAACAATCCTTCCGCACCGACACCGGCCTGAGCGGTGATGTCTGTGAATGTGCCATCGCCGTTGTTTCGATAAAGAACGCTGCGCAGAGACTGCCTAGGAGTATAAAGACGAGTAGCCGTGCCATTCACCAGATAAAGATCGAGCAAGCCGTTTTGATCGTAGTCGATCCAGCCACAACCCGATCCCATCGTTTCGATCAAATATTTTTCTGCGGAGGCAGCATTGTCGTGTTGAAAGCGAAGGTTGGCCGCGCCGGCGACATCGACGAACTTGACGGGGACGGGAGCAGCGCGAGGCAGGGAACCTGCGGGAAATGGAAACGCCGCACGCAGACCCGTGACGCGTGAGCCAAGCCAACCCAAGGCTGCTGTCCTAAGAAACTGCCGCCGCGAATTCACTCCGGCGAACTCCTGGGTTGCAATCACAGCCCAAATACTGAGTAAACGATCTCTGTCATCTCGTATGCAATATTGTATGTGTGCTTCCCGCTTTCCAACCATGCCAAAACGCGGAAGCGGCCACGAGCGGCTCAGTGCTACGACGATTCAGGCGCGGTCGCCGCGCCTGATCCCGAAGACCAATCATGCCATTCTTTTCAAAGCGCTTCTCGTAAATGTAGAAAAGCCTCCTGGACACTCCGAAAAACGGCAGGTCTGGCTGACGTTGGCGCTTACGCGCTGTGCCACACGCACGGCACGTAGTTGCATGCACAAGAAATGCCACTAAAAGTTGCACAGGCTCAACTCGGGCACTCGCATATGCCCACTTCGGTAGAAGCCTATACCCACGTCAGAGGAAGTGCGCGGAGAGACGCTGTCAATTTGTTCAGCGATCTTTTGTTCCCCAATGTTTTTCAAGACGGAGAGTTGTGGAAATGCTGCGCAGGAAAAACCTTAACGGCATCGGTGAGTAAATAATCGGGGCGCCCGGATTTGAACCGGAGACCTCCTGCGCCCATGAGAGGCGGGCTACCCAAGTTCCGGAGTCCCATTTGCGGAAACAATCACGGACTCGGGGACCAAGGATAGGTATAGGAGGAATCCTCAACCCGTTCGCGGTTCAAGAACAAAGGCTGCCAACCCGCGTTCCGCGTGGGACAAACAAAAGGACCATTAAGCGTTTCTGACCCCTCTAAATCCTACTTAGTGCTCATGAAAGTGCTTCGTAAGCTGTGGACACTTCGTTCCTTGCAGACTTGCCAAGTCTCCAACCTCGCTACGCTACGTGGTGAACTGAGGTACGAACAATAAGTTCAGCGGTAAGTTTAACGAATTCGGTTGGTTGCACGCCCAAGTCCTTCATATTGACTCTCGCCTCTAGGAAAGGTTCGGTGGTCGGCATGCCATCCGCGCCGCGAAATTTGGGCCTAAAGCCGACCGCACGTTTTGGAGTGTGGGTGGAATTTACAAAAGCGGAATCTTTGACGTCGAAGTAAAAAACGAGGGAACTTTGAAGGAACAATAAGAATTTCTCTATATTTCCTACTATTCCTTTTCAATGACTTAGTGTCCACCAGCATTTCTTCTAAGTCCTTTAGATTCCGATCGGTAATGTTTTCGACTCCCACACGCTTCCGCCATATCTAATTGAGATGACGGCAGTTGCAAAAAAATGAGGCGGCAAAAGGCGGCATTAGCGGCAAAGGGACCGGTTTTGTGATTTGATTTTGTGCGGCGCGGGTGACAACCGGTTCCTCGAACTGAGCGGAGAAAAGTAGGTAGCGCTGGTTGCGCCATCTGCACCGTGCCTAAAGTGAGCAGCTTGCGGATGTCGCTGATCGTCGTTTGAAGCAACGACATTCGTGAGTTTTGGAGTCCGCTTGTCGCCTGGGGCGGCTGAAAGAGACCGGTCAGGGTACCAGGCACATGAATTGTTTCCAAGCAGATCATGACGTTTTACGCCGAGGGAAACGTGTGTGTCGGGAAAAACTATCACGCCGGACGAGCTGAATGTCCTGGATTTAAAGAACTGCTCGATGGTCATTTAAATGTCTTGCGCGTTGAAGAGCCCCGAATGATCTTAGATATAGCGGCAATTCCTGTGATTATTGAATTGTAGCGGTCGTCGTCACCGAAATCGGGGCCGTGCCCGCCTCGAACGGCGAGCCAGCAACCACAGTTAGACTACCGGTAACTAGGTCCAACGTATATGCCGTAATGCCGCCCCCTTGATTCGCCACATAGACAAACTTTCCGGAAATATCTGCTGCTATCAAAAAAGTGTTCGAACCTGCAGGGAAGGGTGAACCGATGATCTGGGTAAGCATCCCTGCCGTTGGATCTATGGAATATGCCGCGACGTTGTTGTTAAATCCGTCCGTGACGTAAGCAAACCTTCCCGAGGGCTCCACGGCCGCCCCTACTCCGGCTGATTCCGGGCCGGGGGGCGGGGTCGCACCGACTTGGGTCAGTCCCCCGGAGACCGCGTCGATAGCAAACTCAAAAGTGGTATTAGTGGTTTGATTTGCGATGTAAGCGAATCTGCCCGATGGGTCAACAACCACGCTACTGGGTTCCGGTCCCGCTGGGAAAGGCGAACCAACGATCTGGGTGAGCGCACCATTGAAAGCATCAATGCTGTATGCGGAGAGACCACACGGAGAAACCGAGGGATCACAGACACCAAAGGTAGTTCCGCCCTGATTCGCAACATAAAGGAATCGCCCGGTTGGGTCGACGGTGGCTGACACAGGCTCGTTCACTGCCGGGAATGGCGAACTTGTGATGGGCACCAAGGCACCGCTTGTGGCGTTAATCTGGTAGGCAAACACGAGGTGGGAATCATAAGCAGGTACATAGAGAAACCGTCCTGAGGGATCTACTGCCGGTGTGCCGAGTTGCATTCCCGATCCGACATCAAACGGCGAACCTGAGACTGGAGTCAGGGCCCCCGTGCCCGCATTCACGGTGAATGCAGAAACACTGTTGCTGCTGCCGTTTGTCACGTAGAGGAATTTCCCCGCGGGATCCGTAGCCACCCCGAAAGGCCCTGAACCCGCCGCAAATGGCGACCCCGCGACGGCCGTCAGCCCTCCCCCTACAGGATCTATTGCGAACGCGGATACATTGTTGGATGCAAGATTCGTGACATAGGCGAATTTCGGCGTATACGTTACGGCGGCCGCCCCTACACTGAATGCGAGGGCCGCCGCCTGCGGGCGAGTCCGCACACTTCCCACTGCGGTCAGAACCCCCGTTGTCCCAATCGAAAATACTTCCACCTCGTTGGATGCCATCGTCGGAACATAAGCGAACTTCCCGGCGGGTTCAATTTGAACCGAGCGCGGGCTTGAACCTACGGAAAAAGGTGACCCGCTCACCGTCTTGAGTCCGCCACCAGCGTTGATGCTAAACGCTGAAACGCTGTTCGAACCAAAATTGGCGACATAGAGAAACTGTCCCGTCGGGTCCACGGTTACCCCGGCGATCTCCATGCCGGCCCCGGTCGGAAATGGAGAACCTGAAATCGGAGTCAAGGCGCCCGTCGTAGAATCAATCGTGAACGCCGAGACATCTGTGGACACCGCATTCGCCACGTAGGCAAACTGTCCCGTCGGATCCACCGTGACTGCAGAGGGCGACGAGCCTGCCGTAAATGGCGATCCTGGCGCTGCCGTGAGCGCGCCGCTGCTCGGATCGATCTTGTACCCAGACACGTTGTTTGACGCCGGATTGGCCACGTAGACGAATCTCCCCAAACTGTCCACTGCAATTGAACTGGGATTCGTTCCTGCGGCAAAGGGTGAACCTGTGATCGCCCCCAGGGCGCCGCTGCCGGGATCAATCGTAAACGCCGAGACATTGCCCGAACCTGAATTCGCGACGTACGCAAATGAGCCGGTAGGATCCACGACCAACGCGAGTGGAGCAGTCCCGGCCGCAGGCGGCGAGCCTGTCAGCGTTGTCAACTGCCCGCTTAGAGCGTTGATCGAGAACTGTGAAATGGTGTTATCGCCGGAATTTGCCGCGTACGCGAACTTGCCTCGTGGTTCCACCGTCAATGAGAGAGGCTGCTGCCCGGCGAAGGCATACCCGTTGTGCCGCAGTTGGCCCGTTCCAGGATTTACGGTAAAGGTCGAGATCGTTCCATCGACGTTGCCAGCCACGTACGCAAAACGGGCCACCGTTGGCGTGGCCGCCTCCACAATGATCAACCGCGTAGAGCTGATGACCGCTCCGGATGTTGCGATGATCTGCGGCCGGCCGATCGCCGCGGCCATCGCCAGCCCGGAACCGCTAATGGTCGCAAGACCTGCATCCGATGAACTCCAGCCTACCGAGGTGGTAACATCCGACTTACTTCCGTCGCTGAACGTCCCGCTCGCCGTAAACTGTTGAGTCGACCCTGCCGCCACCGATGGATTAGCAGGTGTGATTTCGATGGACGTCAGCGTCTTCGCCGGCGGTGAGGATTGCGAACCATTGCAACCGCTCAGAGCCAAGGCGGCAGTGTCTAAAGCGACCGCAAGTCCCCAATAAAAGAATCTACGCCGGTTTCTTCCAAGCATGAAGCACCCCTGCGCGTCACCCCCAATCATCTCCGGAGGATCAAGACCATCTTCCAGTTGCCTCAAACACCAGGGCAAGCGACATTCTGCGACAACGTCTTTTTGACGCTCTTTGGCGTACCTCCATGGTGCGGAACTCCAAAGTTTCGACCGGTGGAAACACGTTCGAGTTTTTTAAGAGGCTAATCCGGTCGCGGCGCAGGAGTAACAATAGGCTACAGGTTGAAGTCGGGAAACAGCCCAAGTCCGCTCTAAGGAAGTGCACGTGGAGCAGAATCTTCACCTGGAACTCGCGTTACCAAACATCTGCCCGGTTGGGCTTGAAGTGAAATCCACACTTCTCCGGTAACCGCTTATCAGGCTCTAGCCGGAATTTCGTTCACGGTGATATAAATCTGTATCACTTCTCTCACACGCAGGTTTTAGGCTGGTCAGGTGTTGCCATGAAATGGTGGAATCATTTTTGGCGCGGTTCAGCGGAAGATTTCGAGAAGCTACGGCGAGTACGCTTGGCCCCGCCCGGGTGGAGTGAGCGCACTCCAGCAGAGGGCATGCGGATATGGCGCGACGTTGATGGTGACGTCCTAACGCTTGGCATTTCCTCGGAACCGTTTCCGCACGCTGACGGCGCCGACGATATAATTGTAAGGAGATGGTGCAGAGAATTCGCACGGAGTAACAACGGTGGGATGATTGAAGCATGCGCAGTAAATGGGGGGATCAAACTCATCTTGAAGAAACTGAAAATGCCAGCCTATGTCTACTCGGGCATGCTCATTACTCATGTCCGGGAAGTGTGGTTCATGTGGACAGTGATGGCTGGCGAACGTGGCACAACTGGGGTGCGGGAGGCGGTTGTGGCTGCAACTCTGCTCCGCGATGGCAAGCTATTGCCCCACGAATATGAACAGCGCTGGGGTCAAGACCCCCATGAACCTGCATACCGTGGCGCAGCCCGAAGCCTCTTGCGTTTTATGTCGGACGACGAAAGTTATGACCAGCAATTCCCACAGCATCCGTTGTCCAAGGTCAGACGCACTTTGGCGACGCTCTCCAAACACGTGGAATACGATTCTTGAGTCGTTTCAAACGAAAGCGCACGTTAACTTCGGTGTAGTCTCGAAACTGGAGAAGTGGCGGCTAGTGTGCTTATGAAGAGGTACCTTGTTTCAGAGAGACAAATATTTATAAAGCTATGCAGACATTGCGCGAGTACCTGGAGGCGAAAGGCTGCCAGTTGCTTTTTGCTGGCGTCCGTCCAGATGTGGTGCCCTCCGGAATGTAGCGAAGCATAGGCGAAGGTCGCAAAGCCCATGTCATTTAGCTAGGAAAACAGGCAGCAGAAATGGTCGATATCTTCGATTACGCGGAACCTGCTGCAGTCGGAACAGTTCAGCAGCAGCGGGAATCTGTTGAGGCCCGGTGGGCTTCCTTGCATGCATAGCTCTGCTCTCCGATACCTCGTCGTGAATGTAAGTTCTGGATTTCCACTTGGCTTAAGAATATCTTCGCTGAGTCCCAATAAGTCATCAATCAGAAGTAATAGCAAAAACCTGCCTTCTAGTCCCCTCTAAACTTGCGACATCTCGCGACACCCTCGTGGAAACCATGTCTGGCGTACCTTGTCGCTTGAAGGACCATCGGTTTGTGAGGATGCTGCGATGGCCTTGCAGGGCCCGGAGGAGTGGTGCTTTGCGGGCTCAAGCGGCTAATCGTCGGCGCAGAAGGCGCGGTCTGGCGGGAGCCATCCAGCGAAATGCCAAGCATGGGAGATCGAGGAGGGAAAGGATCGTGATGATGACAATGAACACTTCTGTTGTTTTGGTTGCGAGCCGGTTGCGGAGCGTTTCCCGACAGTGGCTGGTGCGCTCGGTGCTTTTGAGTTTGCTCGGTTGGCTGGGAGCGCCCACTGAAGCGGCCGCGCAGTGGCTATCGAAAGACAAGGACCACCACCTGAGGGTGATGACCTACAACGTGAATGAGGGCACGGACTTCTTGCAGATCCAAGCGGCGACAGACGTGAATTCGTTTCTGCTGGCCGTGGGGCAGACCATCACGCAGGTGCGTGGAACGAACCCTCCGGCGCGAATGCAAGCTGTAGCAAAGCAAATTATCGATGCTGACCCTACGCTGGTAAGTCTGGAAGAGATAGACCAATGGTACACAGCGGCGTTTAATCCGATTACGGGGACGTGTGGTGCGCCAACACTGGAATATGACATGCTCCAGGAGCTGCAGGATGCTCTGGCCGATCAGGGAGCGCACTATACATTAGCTGAAGAAGCTCAACAGTATGCGTTTCCCCCGATACCAGGGGTCATCCCTCCGAGCACCTATCTTTGCGTGTCGGTCGTCAATCACGTGGCGATTCTGGCGCGCACGGATCTCGACCCACAAAGATTTCAGTGGAGCAATCCGCAATCGGCGCAATACGCCACGATGCTACAGTTTCCTTCACCGATCGGGCTGCTGCCGCTGCCCCGTGCGTGGGTGTCCGTGGATGCAAGCTTTGACGGCAAGCAATTCCGGTACATCGGGACGCATCTGGAGTCTGTAGTTCCAGCGATTCGCGAAGCGCAAGGAGCCGAACTGCGTGCCGGCCCGGCCAACACTTCTCTGCCCGTAATTCTTGCGATGGACTCCAACGCGCAAGCGGCGCCACTACCGCAGGACCCGACCTACATGGATTTTATTGCAGCCGGCTACGACGATGGGTGGGCTGAGATATTTCCCTTGCTTCCAGGCTTAACCTGTTGCCAAGACGAGTCGGATAACAATCCGGTATCACAGCTCTATCAACGCATCGACTTGATTCTGACCCTAGGGGAGGTCAAAGTCCGAAGGATTGCACTCTTCGGTGCGGATCCCAGGGACAGGATAGTCGGGGGACTGTGGCCCTCGGACCACGCCGGAGTTGCCGCGCACGTCGTGGTCGAACGGGAGTAGCACAACCACCTGGACAGGACGTGCTGCTACAGCGCCAGGAATCCCTTGCGAGTGGGATCCTGGCGCAAAGAATTAGTGCACGCCGACCCTCGCGAGGAGTCGCGCAAAGCGAGGATCGGCGCGAAGTGGATCGGCCATGGGTTCCGTACCGAGATAAAGGAGCCGGTCGGTGCGCTCCGTGTAGGCCCGATCAAGCCAGTCCAGAGCCGTGCTGTTTTCGCCGAGACCGGTGTATACGACGGCGAAGTAAATTGGAGACACGTAGCGCGTCTGCGCGAGACGTTGGAGATCGGCGAGCGCCTTGCGCGCGCCGGCAATGTCTCCCGAGCGAGCCAGCGCATTCGCGTACAGGGAGATCATCACCGGATGGTCGCCGGAGAGTTTGCGCCCTTGAGAGAACTGCTCCAGAGCCTCCTTATACATTTTCTTCTCGCGAAAAGCGGAGCCGAGCCAAATGTAAGCGAGCCAGTAGTTGGGATACTGCTCGACGGCGCGGCTCGCCATGGTGATCGCGCTATCGTAGTTGCGCGCGTGGTAATAGATCTCCGCGCGGTTGGTGTTGAATAGAGGAGAGACGGGTTCGAGTTCGAGCAGACGAGAGTTTTCCTCCAGCGCCTGCGGCAGGCGGTTGCGCACAATGCAGTACTGCGAATACCAGAGATGCGGAGTGGGATCGTTTGGGCTGAGGGCCAAGGCGCGCTCAAATTCCCGCTCTGCAACCTCAAAATTCCAGTCGTAACTGAAGGCCACATTGGCCAGGACAGCGTGAGCCTCGCCGAGCAGAGGGTCCAGTTGCAGCGCATGCTCAGCGGCGGCGCGGGCCATGGGCTTGGCATCGCGCGGCGGCAGATCGTCATACGGTACCTGCCCGAGAAGAGCGTAGGAGCCGGCGAGACCGGCGTAGGCGAGGGCGTATCGTGGATCCCGCTGGATCGCCTGCTGATAGGCCTCGATGCTTTTGTGCAGGTCGCCGCGATTAGTCCAGTAAAAGCGGCCCGCGAGGTAGGCATCGTAGGCCTCCGCGTTGACGGAGCGCGTTCCCACTCTAATCCTGCTCGTCTCAGTAGCAATGGCCAATACTCGGCGAATCTGATTGGCGACGGCAGCGCCCACTTCGTCCTGGACATTCAAGATGTCAGTGAGATCTCGGTTGTAGGAGTCAGCCCAAAGGTGGGTTTGGTCGCTCACCTGGATGAGCTGGGCATCGATGCGCACCTGATTGCCTTCGCGGCGCACGCTGCCTTCCAAGGCATACTGGACATTGAGGGTCCTGCCAATTTCCTTGAGGGGCTTCCCGGATTGCGCATTGGAAGATGCTGCTGCAATCACGCCGATTCGCTGCGGATCGATGCTGCCCAGTCGTGTGATCATCTCGTCGGTCAAGCCTGCGCTGAAGTAATCTTGCTTGGGATCACCACTTAGATTCTTGAATGGCAGAACGACGAGACGGACTTTTTCCGGCGGCAAAATCTTGGACGAGATCCACAGGTAAACTGCAAAACCGATGAGGCCTAGAATCGCGGTCGAGGCTAGCGCAAGAACGATCCGCTTTCCGAGGCCGGCAGGCGGTTTGTCTGGTTCCACGGAGGGAAGATCTGCGTGCTCGGCGTCAGGAACTTTGTCGAGAGTCGGGGGGACTGAGGCACCGTTGGATTTCTCCGGGATGGTCTCGACGTCAGGATCGGGGACAAAAGCAGCGTCGGCTTCGGGGTCGTCCGCCGGTTGACGCCTTTTGAACCACTCATCAAGCTCAGTGGCATAGGCGTAGACCGTCGATTTTTTCTGGTGCTCGTGGCGCCGGACGGGAAGTCCTTCGTTCTTCTCCCAGCGCTGGACGGTGCGAGTTTCGCGGCCGAGATGGCTCGCAATCTCTTTCCAAGAAGCCAGTTTCTTGCCGGGAATGGGTGAGCCCTCGACAGGGGGCTTGGCTCCGCTTTCCGGGTTTTCGGGGTGAGACATTGGAGCGATTCGGTGCGCGGATTATACCCTAGAAAACTTCCCAATTTTTAAAGCACGCGGTCGGCGTTTGATTAACGTGAGCATTAGCGAGCGGCTTTGGCGGCTATACGTGGCAGGGGAAAGACGGAAGAAATTGAATGAGGAGTCTGGTACGCGGAGCGAGGCGGCGACTTTGCAGCAACAACTACTCCGACCGCCCATATTCAGCCAACTCCCGGTAAGTCCTAACCGGAGATTGAGGATCGAGTAAATTTTCACTTTCCTGGTAACCGCAGCGTTTATCAGGAGGTAGCTCCAGTACTGTTTAGTGTACACATATAGTTATGTAAGATATTAATTACTGTTGATTGACTCAAGCCGGCCCATCGATTTGTAGAGCAGAGAAAGTCTTCGTCTCAGTTGAAAATCGTACACCGAAAAAGCAGGAGCCTCCGTCGAGGATAATCATTTCATCGTTTGCCCAATCGTCCTTGTCGGTTTCACACAAAAACTGAATAGCAATTTGTTTTTGACCGCCCTGTATGATTCCCCGGTACTGACGCTTGTACGCTTCAAGCATTTTGACGATTCCCGGAACTCTGGGATCCTTTGAGCTTTTCAGAAACGGTACAAGCTCCCCTTCTGCTGCGAAGACGTCGGATTCCGAGGGAGTCCATAAGTTCATGTACTCTGGGGGAAGTCCTGGAATCGTATTGGTGCCCGCCGGAAATATGACTCCGACAAATGCGGGTCCTCTGACGATCGATGGCTTGAGAAGGCTGCCGCTCGCATTCCTAGCGGCACTCGGGGCCGCTCGACCCGGAGCCTGGACTTGACGTTTGTCCGATGATGCCCCAGTGTGGCACCCCGTTAACAAGAGCGAGAGAAACAACAAGACGCGAATCATGATAGTCCTTGTAGTTCTACCACAACCGTGATGCCAGCTGGTTGGCCGCGCTCGTTGGTGCCGCCGGGATTGCCGTCGCCGGTTACAGTCTCCGGAAGGAACTAGTGCGTTCCGAGCGTCCCGGCCCGTCCCATTCCGCGAAACCGACCGCGATCGATGCCTACTTGCGCGGCCACGAATTGATTGATGCGAACACCACTTCGGACATCGGCAGGGCCTTAGCCTACTTCCAGGATGCAATCCGAGAAGATCCAGACTTCGCGCCGCCCTATGCGGCCTTGGCTCGAATGTATTGGCGACTTAGGGAATACGGCGTGGAAACGACCGAATCTCTCCCTCTGATGAAGTCCGCATCGGATAAGGCCCTCGAACTCGATGACACGTTGGCAGACGCCCACGCAGTGCGGGGATTGGCCCTCGTTTATTTGCAGAACGACTGGAAAGCAGGAGAGGCGGAATTCCGTCGAGCATTGAAACTGAATCCAAGAGAAAGTGCCGCGCACGCCTACTACGGGAGTGATTTCTTGACGCCTCTCGGGCACCATGATGAGGCGATTGCTGAGCTACGCCGCGCCCTCGAACTCGACCCGCCTTCGGTCGAATTCAACGATGAGCTTGCCTACGCTCTGTACTTTGCTAGGCGATACGGGGAGGCGGAGACCCAGCTTCACGCAGTCCTCCGCATGGACGCGAGTCTGCCGATTGCGAATTGGCAGCTTATGGAATTCTACGAGCAACAGCAGCGATGGCCCGAAGCTTGGGGTCAATTTGAAAAAATACGCGCGGGAGTCGAGAATAAGCCTTTCTCGCCAGGTCAGGCTATTACACGCGCTGGAGCCTCAGGGGGGAAATATTGGAAGGACCGCGTTGCCATGCAAGAAGAAATCGTCAAGGATTTATCGGATTACGGCGATCTCGCCGCTGCCTATGCCCGATCGGGCCAGACGAAAAAGGCACTCGATGTCCTGGAGATGGCGAAGACAAACAATGATTCTCGTCTAAAATTCCTGAAGGTAGATCCCGCTTTTGATTCTCTCCGCGATGAACCGAGATTTCGTGAACTCGTCAGGAAAATGAATTTCCCGCAAAATTAGCGCCCTGGGCGATCGGATCGCGTTCTCGGCTTGTTCCATGGAGCAGACTAGGAGGGAACTGCTTTCGAGTTTCAATCCTATCGTTGATCTAACTGGATCAGATTCATTTGGGGTGTGCGGGGGCGGAGTCGGCTTTGACGTAGTGGGCGAACCAGACGAGGTCGCGCTGGAAGCGGTCTTTAACGTGGGAGGGGAGGATGAATTCGTGGTACTCGTCGGGGTAAACGACAAGTTCGGTGGGGACGCCAAGACGTTTCAGTGCTCGGTATATTTGCTCGCCGGCGAGGACGGGGACGTTGACGTCGATATTGCCGCCGAGGAGGAGAGTGGGAGTGGTGACTTTGGCGGCGTTGCGGAACCAGGAGACGCGATCCCAGACGGAGGGCGCGGATCGCTGCAGATGGCCTTTAGCCGGCTTTATCGCGCGAATGACGCTGTGGAGGGAGGAGGCAAATGGACGAGTGGAAAATCGACGAGCGGGAGATCAACGAACAACAAGAACTGTCCATGCCGTTGACGAGCAAAGAACTAATTGTCTTGATGCGGTGCTTGGTGCTCGCGACCGAGTCGGAGCAGGTCAAGGAGATAGACAAAGAGGTAGTTCGCAGATTGAGGGGTCGTATCAACAGGTATGCGGAACGGCAAGGCGCCTATTGGGACAAATAGGCCAAACGAGTGAGACAAGGCACAAGTGAACTAGTAGAATTCTCAGTGCTGTCCTATTAAAAGTCGAATAGATTCAACTGGATGCAGGGTTCGGCATCTGTGATCTCGTCGCTGAAGTTGGAAAACCCCTCTAGAATTGGGTTTTTTTCGAAAACGGTGACGCTGAGAATCTGCAGAATTTTGTACAGGCTCAGGTCCAGCCCCAGTTGCTTTTTGACAATGGCCACGAGCACGTAAACCGATAAGGCCACCCAAGCTTGGGTCTTCACCGCGTTCTCCGAGGTGCCGTAGAAAGCCTCGATGCGCAGGTGCTGTTTGATCCAGCGAAACAACTGAACGACATACTGCCCATCAACAGAGCCCTGCAGAAGTTACAATCTACTACCGCTTCCATCCTTTGCGTACGCACAGTTTGCCGGTGGTCAGGCTGTACGAACTTCACGACGAAGCCTACTATGTCGTGCGGTGCGCCGACGGCAAGCCGTTGGCAGTGCCGGTCTGGATGACGCGTCCCGAGGCTGCGTACGCGAAGATGGTTTCTGCTGCGCGCCTCCCGGTTCGCGTGCTGCTCGAGTTACACCGCGTCACCGTAACTTGCCTCTCCTCCTCGCGTGTGCACAATGTGCCCGAGGAGGATCACGATGCCGCAGCTCCGAGCAAGACGCCAACGAAAACTGTTCGAAGAAGCTCTCGCCGTTCCCACCGTACGACTCCCATTGGAAGTGCAAGAGCAGCTACGCCAAGCGCTGGTGCAGTGGATACAGGCGCTGGCCAAGAGGATCCACGAGGAGGGCGGCGATGAACAAGATCACCGCTGATCATCTGACCCGGCGGGCCTGTGTGTACATCCGTCAGTCCACTCCTGGTCAAGTGCAACACAACCTCGAAAGTCAACGCCGCCAATACGGACTGGTCGATCGTGCGCGCGCGCTGGGCTGGCAAGACATCGACGTAATCGACGACGATCTCGGAATCTCGGGAGGCGGAACACGGCGCCCCGGCTTTGAACGCCTGTTGCGCGCGCTGTGCGATGGGCAGATCGGTGCCGTGCTCAGCATTGAGGCGTCGCGGCTAGCGCGCAATGGTCGGGACTGGCATACCCTGCTGGAATTTTGCAGCGTCGTCGGTGCACTGCTGATCGACGCCGAGGCCGTGTATGATCCCAGACTCACGAATGATCGATTGTTGTTGGGCATGAAGGGTACGATCAGCGAGATGGAAGTCGCGAGTTTCCGCGAGCGTGCGCACGCGGCGCTGCTGCAGAAGGCACAGCGAGGCGCCTTGGTTCAGCGGGTCGCCATTGGGTACGTCAAAGGGCCGGATGACCGCATCGAGAAAGATCCCGATGCCCGGGTCCGGTCCACCATCGATCTGATCTTTCGCAAATTTACGGAGTTGTGCAGCGTGCGGCAGGTCTATTTCTGGTTTGATCAACAGAAAATTCAGTTGCCAGTCGTTCGCGGGCCAGAAGACGTGCGCGAGATCGTCTGGCAGCCCGTTCGGTATCACGCGGTGCATAGCGTGCTAAAGAATCCGGTCTACGCTGGAGCTTATGCGTATGGGCGCAGCAAGACGATAGTGCGGCTTGTGGCCGGGAAGAAACGGGTTTTCCAGCAGAAGCAGCGCCGTCGCGAGGACTGGGCGGTATTGATCATGGATCATCACGAGAGTTACATTGACTGGGATATTTACGAGAGCAATCAGACGATGATAGCCCACAACGAAAATGCGAGAGGTGGTGCGGTGCGCGGATCGGTCAAACATGGCGAGGCCCTGCTCGCTGGACTGCTGCGCTGTGGTCACTGTGGCGCCAAGTTGCTGGCGCAATATCCCGGTCCACGCGTGATTAGATATCAGTGCTCGGGGTATCTCCTCAATCGCGATCGCGCGTGTTGCGTAATGTTCGGCGGCCTCCGTGCCGATCGCTTAGTTTCCGAGCAACTGCTGCAATGCCTGACGCCGTTCGGCATCGAAGCGGCCATTGAGGCGATCGAGACCCTGCAGGGCGCCAGCGAGGAGCGGATTCAGCAGAAGGCGTTGGCGTTAGAGCACGCGCACTACGAAGTGACACGCGCACGGCGCCAATATGACGGGGTGGATCCGGCGAATCGGCTGGTGGCCGCAGAACTCGAACGCCGTTGGAACCAAGCGCTGACCGCGGAGGCAGACCTCGAAGCTGCTCTCGCGACATTGCAACAAGGTCGCGAACGCCCGCTCAGCGACGCGCAGAAACGGGAGCTGCTGGCCCTTGCAAGGGATCTCCCCAGACTCTGGGATGATCCGCAAAGTTCGCCGGAACACAAGAAACGGCTCCTTCGTATCGCGCTGAACGAGATCATTGCTACGTCTGAGGGCGAGACCATACGCCTCGTGTTGCATTGGCAAGGCGGAGATCACACGCAGATCGAGTTTCAGAAGATTCGCACCGGTCGGCATCGGTATATCACCGACGATGATGCCGTGGAAATCGTTCGCATGCTGGCGCGGATCGAACCAGACGCGCGGATCGCTTCAGTATTAAATCGGAATCAACGCCGCACAGCACATGGACAGATCTGGACGGCGAGGCGTATCTGCTCGCTGCGCAACAACCATGGAATTCCGGTCTACCGTGAGGGAGAGCGTCACGCGCGCGATGAAATGTCCGTGAGTGAAGTCGCCGTCGTACTCGGCGTCACACCGACCACTGTTTTGCGGATGATTCGGCTGAAACAGTTGCCGGCGACGCAAGCCTGTACGGGCGCACCGTGGATTTTGCGCAGAACGGACGTCGAGCGATGCGTGGCCGAACGGAAGCATTCAGCGACCCCACCAACGGTCGATTCATCGCAGTTAATCCTTGAAATTCCATAGCATCCAAAGGAGTGCACCATGTCGAGCTCTCGAAAAACAATTCCACTTTCCAACGTGCCCGGTACAACTGGGTGATAGTCAAAGCGGGAAGGAGAAAATTGTTGGTCAGGAAGGTCAGTCGGGAATCTCTCTCGGCATCGAAATAGTGGATGCGCCGCAAGGGATCGGGATAGCGCGGTGCAGTTCGCACGCCGGTCAGCAGAATGGTTTGGTCGCTGCGCAATCCTGCCGAGCGTTTGACGGGACGTGAGCTGCGACGGTAGAACTGCATATTCTTTTTGGCGCGAGTGACGAAGAAGGCACAAGCTAGGGCCAAGACATACAGGCGAGCGAAGTCCACATAACCGCGATCGAGCAAGTAAAACGCTCCGGCTTCGGGAAGCAACTGGTCCAAAATGTTCACGTCGTGAACTTGGCCACCGGTCACATAAACATTGGTCGGAATGCTGCCCCGCAGATCCAGCAGCGTGTGCAGTTTCACCGCGCTCTTGCGGCGGCGAAATTTTCCCCACGGGAAAAGCGAGAGACACAAATCGATGGTCGTGGAGTCGAGGGCATACACGGTCTCGGACAGTTCCACTCCAAAAGATTCTCCACGGTACAGGTCGCGAGCGGCGGCAATCAAGACTTGGGCGAAATCGGCGTAGATTCGCCAGTCGCGGTGTTCGTTGGCGTGTGCCAACGTGTTGCGAGAAACTTGGCCCCGGAAGCCCATATGATAGAGCTTGGGTTGCTGAGCACGAAGACAAGCTTCGATATCGCGGAGGCTTTCGCGATAAGTGAGCTGAGCAAAGGCCAAACAGAGGAACTGATCCCAGCAGGAGAAATCTTTGACGTAGCGATTGCCGTGGTACCGATCGACGCAAATTTGAAACTGGTAGGTAGGGAGGAATTCCACGAGTTGTGAGAAAACGGTTCGGCCTTGGTTCATCGACTGCCTCCGGAGCAAGCTGGAAAGCAGTAGGATGGCGCCAAAAGAGAAGCAATTAATTGAAATCGAAAAAAGTCACAGAGACCCTTTACTCTCGTTAAATCACGCAGTTACGGTGGACTGCTCGGACTTTCTTGGGACAGCACTGAAAGGAAATGACATTAAAGAGTGTCTGCACTATTCTGGGCAAGGTTACGCCCCGATTGGGAAAGGGTCACCTGACATCACAGCGCGGCTTTGCCTTTGAAGACCATGTCCTTAAGGCTGAATTTCGCTTCGACTACAGTTTCCTGAATTTCAAATCGGAACATCATCTCTTTATCTCTAGGTTGAACTGTCCCTTGGCGCGGAAAATAGAAACGAATGATGCTGTCGTTGGCTTCCACGAAGGCGACATCCATGGCTGGAACGCCGTTCTTCCCGTTGCGAAGCAGGAGAGCCGAGTCCTGTATCATCTGCTTCATCGAGCTTGCAGGGTTGATCTCTCGCAGCAGGGGATGTCCAATAACCGAGACAACGATTGCGTCCTGCAATTGAGCGTTCGCCGATTGAGGGATACCAAGACTTGTCTTTGCTTCCCGTATGGGTTCCGCCGACTCCCACAAGACAATGACAGTTCCAGATGGCAATCCCTCGCTCTTGCTGGCTGTGACGCTCCGCCAAGCAGCCTTGCATTCCTCGGAAGTGATTGAAGGTACGGACATCCCATAATTACCAATGCCCCAACCGGTGCATGGCACTAGCGGGCGGTTGCCCTCCCCAACCCTTTTCGCGAGCTGTTCCGAGTTAGGCGGTACAACGCCGTGTCCAAGTCCGCTCGATCCCAAACCTCCCGGTTGCGTTCCAGGAGTTTCCGAGGGCGGAAGAGGGGTCTGTGTCTTCATCGCCGAATGAAGCTTTGCGCGTTTTGCCCAGGCAGAGTCTGAGAGCAACTTTCGAGCTTCCGATTCCGAAAAGCCGGGGGATGTACCTTGTGTTTGCTGCGCGACGGCCGAATCGCACAGATACATCATGCGGGCGAGAAGAGCGAGCAAGCTTAGGAAGCGGAACGAGCGAGACACAAGAACCTCCTACATTAGTCGTAAAGTCCACTCCGTGAGAGAAAAGCCATGAGTCCCGTCTGTCACTCTAATTCTCCTTCTTCCCAACTTAATGCGCCCCAGGTTTGGTGAGGATTCTGGCCCAGGCCGATCACTGCACCTTTTTCGCTGCTTTTCCCCACTCGTAAGTGACCGTGGGATGGCAGGACTTTCCGGTGGCTGCGAACGTTGCCGATCCGGAATTCTTCCCGGGAACGTCGGCGTTGACTTCCGCAGCGAACTCTCCCTGTGAAGAAGCTTGTTGAATGCCGGGGGTTGCGTCTTTTCCAAAGTTGGAGGAGGTGGTCACGCTCTCACCCGGATCGAACCCGGCGCCGCGAATCATGAAGGAGGTAAATTTTGTGGTTTCGAGCTCGACGTGCAAACTGCAATGCCCATCCTGGGACTGGATCGGGAAGGGATATGCGCGCGCATAAGCACGGACCGTGCCGTCGGTCGGAACGATGGCAAAATCCACCGGCTCCCCATTGTGGTAGTTATCGACATCGAATACAGCCCGTTCCAGCGGATAGCAATGCGAATCCTTTACGGGTGGGTCGCCAGGTTGCGATTGCCCCGGACAGATCAACGCCCCAGTCGCGTTAGCCAAATAGCCAAACAAGAGGGCCTTAGTCTTATGATCTCCAGACAGCATCATCCAGAGCGAATAAGTTTTTCCTGCGGGGAAGCCGGAGCTCTCGACGTGGTAGGTGATGATGGTGCCGTGCCTGCCATTTTTTCGACCCGCTTCCATCAACGTCAGGCGAGCGCCGGGCGCGGGATGGTAGCCCCAGTTCGCGTAAACAACGGGAGTCGTGTCCTGAGCAGCGGTGGGTGTGCCTTGCGAAGACGCAGGAGCCTGTGAAGGAGCGGTTGTTGGGTCTGGCTGGGAACTTTGCAGGTTCTCGATCATTTTTTCGTAGATTGCGCCGGACCAGTTCACTTTTCCTAATCGCCCGTAGATTCCTTTGCCGGTGGAGATTCGGACGTGGGTTTGATCGCCCTTCGCTTCGAGAAACGCAGTTACGCTCTCAGCACCAGAGCCAATCTGCTGGTAAGTGGCGTAGACGCGCGGGCGCTTGCACTCGATGCGATTGGCAGTGGCTTCTTTGATGTCGCAGTCCACGCTCTGCATCGCGGGCTTCAGGGCGGCGACAACCTTGTCCATTTCGAAGGGAACCAACTCATCAACGACTCCCGCACCTGGATCGAGTGGACTCGGAATGTACGGACCAGTCGCAGGCGGTTTGTCGTAGTCGTCCTCCCATTCCCAGAAAGGCCAAGCTCCGGCTCCGGCGAAACGGAAAGCGCCACCTTGATACACGAACGTGTCCAGCCAGGCGGTGAGCCGGAAGTCGCCTGTAAGTGCGGTTTGTGCCGCGCTCGTAAACTTGACCGCAAAAAAGACGTTGAAACAAGCCGGCTGTTTCAAGGTGATAATGCCACTTGGCGTCATGCCTCCGGGACTTGAAGTTCTCTCGGCACTCGGCGGTTCTTTCTGTCCTGGTTTCAGGTCTATATCCAACTTTCTGCCTTTAGCGCGCGCAAGATCCTGGAGCTTATTTTCCGTGCGGTTGACGTAGGTCTCGAACAGCCGAATGTAACGCTCGGCCAAAATTTCATTTAGCTCAGGCCTGATTTGCTCGCCAAACCAGTCGGTGGGGCGTTGGATGCGAAATTGCTCGAGAAGACGCCTCCCCTCGGAGGCGTCACCCTTTTGATAAGCCTGAACGACGGCAGAGAACTGCGCGCTGAAGCCATCGGCGGTTTGCGGATAAGCGGGCGGCGTTTGTGCTTGCGGTTCCTGCGCCCGCGCTAGGGGAATCTTGGGACCCACAAGAAACCACGTGCCTAGCAGTCCGCAGAGAATTGCTGCTGATTTGCTGATTGCCATCCTGTTCCCCTTTCGTTGTGCCGACGAAAATTTCCCGAGAAGCCGATTCAATCCGGCGCAGCGAGCGTCCGCCGTAAGATACGACTTTTCGTTACGCCGGAATGGGAAGCGCGCCGGGTTCATGATCAACCCGCGCCGCCAACACGGTAAATTATTTCGTTAGTTGGCCATAGCGCCCCGACGGCTGCGCCAATGACAAGACCGGGGGCAGCGAAGATCGCCGCCTGCTGTCCCCGCGTAAGGGAAAAGAGACAGGTAGAAGGGAAGGATCCCTGAGGCACGGTGCACGGACGGTTGGAAGCTGCGCCGATGCCTGCGCCCGCGCCGGCGCCGATTCCAGCGCCAATGAATGTGTTGCGGAGGCGATGCTTGTTTTTCACTAGGCGGATGATGCGGACGTTTGACCGGTCGATGGTCTTCGCACCAGCCTTTTCTTGGAGGCTGATCCCGCCGTCGGAGACATTGAGGAACGTTCCGGAGACTTTTTTCGAATTCATTTGAACAACCTGGATCTTCTGGCCCGATTGGAGCGTGCTCACGTTCGCCCAAGATGAGGCGGCTACCTGCGCCGAAGAAAGACACGGCATCCCTAGAACACACAACGCGATGATCGCTGATCGCATGAACGGTTCCTCCAATTTCCACTGCGACCGTCCTAAACGGCGCGGGCCCGCGCCCGATCGAGAAGGGGAACAACTTGAGATGTCGGCGCCCCTATCTCTGTCGACCAATTCTTGAATGATCAATGTTTAACCGCGAGCTTCGCGTAGTTATTGAAAAGAGCCTTAAACTCGCTCCAGTCCGGTATCGTCGGTGCCGCCTTAAATACCACGCGATTACCAAGAGCATGAGGTGTTCTACAGGTTATTCCTGCGGGTAGAAACGAAGTGGCCGGGTTCGTAAGGTCACTGACCATCCACGAACTCGAATCACAGGTGATAATCTCTCCTTGCAGATTCCCGGCGAAAGTTACTCCCGTAAAATCCGCGCTGGAGTTGACTAACGCCAATATTCCCGGTCCGTTGTTCTGTGTGATCTGGCCGCCGCGAAGGAGAACCTCCGAGTTTCCATCCACGCGAATGCCAGCGCTGCGCGGGTCCGAAACCGTCCCGTTTTGCAGGATCTGGTTTGCGCCGTTGAAGTACGCCTGGCCATTGGAGTAGACATCCACCCCGGCGCTAGTATGGCCCGAAATCTCCGCGTTAAGGGGCCCGCTGAGATCATAGAAGGTGACTTGGCTGCCCAGACCCACCGAAACCCCGACGGGCCCGTTGCCGTGGATCAGATTTGGCGGTCCGAGGCTAAAGAAGGAGATCTCCGAGTTCTCTTGCAGAAAGGCTCCGCCTGCTTGATTGTTAGCGATTGTATTCGGGCCATACAAGCTACCAATTTGCGCTCTCGCCCCGCCAAGGAGCTCGATTCCGTATCCTGGATTTGTCCCCACTCCGGAAACATTGTTCGTTATGGTCGTTGGGCCAAGGGTCGAAAACAGGCTACCCGCGGACTCCCAAACTCCGGGTCCACTATTGTTGCTGATGTCCACGGATCCGGCCCAGGCCACCAGCGAGACGAGTGAATTGCCGTTGATATTGATTCCGCCGTTGCCGTTATTATCGAACGCTCCGCTCGCCCCGACGGTCACATCGGACATCCCCGCTACGCTCAAGCCCATTCCGGCATTTCCGCTGCTCGTGCAAACGTTCACCGAAGTCCCCTTGCTGCTGGAAACCGAAATGCCGTTTCCTGCGGTGTTCGTCACATTGAGCCCGTAGAGCATCACGTTTTGTGAATTACTGATGGAGATCGAGCCATTTAAGGTTGCCGTCTGCCCATAATAGGCGCCCAGGCTTAGCGCGTTCATGCCGCTAATCGACACATTTTCCGTGCAGGGCCCGGTTACCAGGATGAAACTGCCGGGTGTCGCGTTCGGCAGCGCGGCGTTGATGCTTGTGTAGGCGTACGGAGTTGCCCCTGTACAGTCAACGATCAGGTACTGCGCTCGAAGGCTACCTGGACTGAACAAGAAAAGAGCGATGAGGGGGACGATAGGGAAGAAAACTTTGGCCGTTAGCTCTTTGGATGTTCGCATGGTTCCTCCTATGAGCTGCGGCCCGGTTCGGTCGGGATGCATTTCTGACCCCAGGGCGAGTTTTGTTCGACCGAATAATTCCGATTGCCGTCAACTGGCGCCATCGTGAGGCGAGGGGCAATCTCGCACAAGCGACAAAGAGCGACAACTGGCTCCCGCTGCCGATTGTCGTTCTTTGTCTCACCTGGCCTTGCCGATCAACCGGTTTCTTGCAGTGGCGGGCCGGCCCGCTCTCGGGCCTTGTCGGGAAGAGATGAAATAGATGGTGGGCATTCCTGATGGAAGGTAGACACGCTTTGTGTGTGGATTTTCCTAATTCCAGTCCTCCGGGCTGGCGTGCCATCAAGAGCAATGGACCGATCGCTGGCTTTCAGATTGCGAGACCTGGCGGCCCGCCGCAGGCTTATATCGCAACGGCAGTTGCGGCTGTTCCGTGGGAAAATGAATAGGTTTAGCGAACTGTCCCAAGGCGTTGATCTTCGGCAGGGAACTTTTTCCCTGTCGAAGCAACTTCTTGGTGAAATCTAAGAGAACCCCCTGTGCGCCTGGCGTACGCGTGTTTTGTCGACCTTGCTACATACCTCCCATGGTTTTTGATCTGCAAGGCGATAGTTTATCCTCTGCCGAACTTGGAAGATTTCCCCGATCACCAGACACAGCTTCCACTGCGGTTTCTGCGATTCGAGATCTCCGCGCAGTTTTCCCGGGCTAGAAATCCCCTACATTCCACCTTCATTGGAAGGCGAGAGTATAATGTGCGTGGACAGCACCGATAATGGCACCTTCAATCTTTCAGAGGTTGTTCAATCGAGAATAGCCCGGCAGCGGTGCGAACTCCGCCAGCATTCCATGGAAAGTAGAGAGTTCTGCTGAACCCGAGGCGCGAGCCAGTCATGCAATGAATCGAGAAGACCGACAGTCTGCGGAGTCTGGCTCTGCTGCCAAGCATGTCGGAGCCACGACAAACGTGAATTCCTTATTTGCCTTCGTAGATCCGAAGGATCCGTTTACGCCTGGCGAAATCGCGGGCGAGCAGCTTCCCGGTCCGATATTGTCGATCATGAGTGCCAAGCAGTTCCGGCATCTTTTCCTCTTTCATACTCCACAAACGCGAGAGCACGCCGCCGCCACGGAAAAGGAAGCGTCCAGCAGATATCCGGAGTGCCACATCGTCGTAAACGAAATACTCGTTTCAGACCCGAAAGACTTTTCATCAATCATGGGGCGCCTTGCACGAACGGTGCGAAAACTGATGAATCTGGAATCGTCTCAGATTGCGGACTGTTACGTTTGTGTTTCAAGCGGGACGGCCGAAATGAGAGCTGCGTGGTTTCTACTAGCTGCTCTGAACGTACTGCCGGCGAAGATGCTACAAGTCGGATCTCCCTCACGCCCGCTCTTCGGCGAGGCCAATGTAAAGGAAGTGAGGATGGACACGGGCGATTGGGCGACATTCCGAGACCTCGCAATGCCGGATGACTTTTTCCGTGGGGACTCAGGAAAACTGGCCTCGCGGCCCCGCGCAGCCGCCATGCCGTCGGGAGTTCGGGGAAATTTATCTTGGCTGCGCCGAGAGAACAAGAAGCCTGAAGAAGCGGTCGTTCAGGGGAAAGCAAAATCTGGCCGGGAGTTATTCGAAGAGGCCTTCGCAGAACAGATGCGGACGCGCTATGGGGATGTGGAGACCGAGCGCCGCTTGCCAAGTCTGCGCGAGTGGATTCGGTCCTGCTTCGACCTAATGCTGCATGATTACCGTGATGAGGAATTGTCCACTGATCAGTTCCGCGATTTTGGGCGCGAGCTTTTCGGAGGGTATGAACATCTCTTCCGGCGCCTGTATGAAGGAAGACGTGAGTCTTACGAAGCAGAGCGGATGACTACTGTCACTGCCTCCCTGGACCTGGAGCTCTTAGGGGCGAAGTCTGAGCCTTCCGCCGGCGGCGAGACGACCCCTCGCACAAGCCCCCCGGAAGTTGCGAGAGAACTAAAATTCACGCATGTGCCATCCACGGCGCCGCCAGAAGCGGAAGCACCCCTTCAAGACGGTCCGGTAAGGAAAGGACCAGGGGAAACGGCTAAGAAAGTAGCCGACGAAGCGCAAGAAGAAGCCACATCAGCAGGGCAAGAAGCCAAACCTTTTGACGAGCTTTCGAGGCGGAGAGGCCAGACGTTCACTGAATCAGGCCCGCGAAGCGGGCGTGAAACATTTCCAATTCCCGGTCTGGACGATGCACTCCTGGAGTTGGGGATCTATGTCGGCTCCGCATCTCTCCGCCATCCCGCCGAACAGGCGGCCATTGCAGCGGGAAGTCATCTCCCTGTTCTTCTCCTCGGCGAAACAGGAACCGGAAAAGAACGGTTTGCTCACCTGATGCACAGGCTCAGTCCGCGAGCTTGCCACGAGCTGGTGCCAGTTAACTGCGCAGCTATTCCAGAGTCGCTCGCTGAAAGCTTCCTCTTGGGCCACGCAAAGGGTGCGTTCACTGGCGCGACAACCAACGGGAAAGGGATTTTTGAAGCAGCCGACCGGAGCACACTGTTCCTTGACGAAATCGCCGAATTGACATTGGAAGTGCAAGCTAAACTTCTGCGCGTCATTCAGGATGGCGTGGTGCAGCGGATCGGAAGTGCGTCGCCCAGGAAAGTAGATGTGCGAATCATCGCAGCGAGCAATCGCGACCTCAAGAAGGAAGTGTCCGCTGGGAGGTTCCGTGAGGACCTCTATTTCCGCCTTGAGGTTGTGCAGATTAAACTTCCACCCTTGCGCGACCGCCGTGGGGAAATTCCTGAACTGGCACTCATGCTACTCAGACAAATCAATCAACGAAAACAGAAGCCCCATCAGCTTACGACCGGGGCTTTGAAGCGTCTCGAGAGTCAACCTTGGCGTGGAAATGTTCGTGACCTCTTAAATGTAATGGAGAGGTCCGTGCTGTATTCGCGCACCGACGTTATCGACGCCGAGGACCTGCTTATCAGCTGCGACGTGCCCGAGAGTGATCCTTTCGCAGCATTGCCGGAGCCTTCTGCGGGATTCAAGGTCGATGAGTATCTTGCCCATATACGAAGCCAGCTTTTTCTGCGTGCCCTTGCCGCTTGCAAGGGCAACCAAACAGCAGCCGCGGAACTACTTGGCGTTTCCAAACAGGCAGTCAGCAAGTTCTTCCTGGGGCAGAGTGACAACCAGAGTTGAGAACTCGTCAACGAAGATTGACGAATATCGCGGCAAGACCATCGTAAGTAGTTGATTCTGCAATGATGTCATGATCCGCTTGGGTATGCGTGGAATACACTGCGACAACTGAATCTTGTTTGGTCATTTCACCATCTCCTCGGGTACTCGCTATTTTTCCCAGGTCAACCAGCCAAGTCCCAACCTGAAATATGACAGCGTACCGAAGACGAAACTGTCCGGTTTCGGACAGTATGCCTGGAGAAATCCTGGCGTTCCCTTTGGCACGCGACTGAGAAAATGTCTTGAGCAGGGCTGGCTTGGATTTGTAATTAGATCTCCACCAGACGAAACTTTGGGCGTGAGATGCGCAAAAACGAACGCACGGAGCCGTGCGATAACTCGGATCTGCTGTGGAGGCAAATTCGTTGTGTCAGGAGCAGGGAAAGCGCGCGATGCACAGAAGTTCAAATCGAGTTGAAGAGAGTTATCTCTAAGCCTTGAGCCAATCGCCTTTTGTCTTGGTAAGGAAAACATAGTCGCAGCCTTCGACGCCACAACACCAATGCACTCCCGGTTCAGCATCGATACTCTCGCGGCGGTAGAGCCAGTGGTTGTGCCGAGGACACTTCGCGGTGTTTACGCCCGGCTCGTCGACGGCATACGTTTGGCCAGGCATCGCCATCAGCGTGTAATACCCTTCGGTTGAGTCATACCGAACGCTGCATCCTCCGGAAGAGCAGTGATACGACGCGTGGTACCCGGTATTTGCACTGGAGTCGCCAGATTCGTACTTCATTACGTGGTTGTCGCGCGAGCAAAGTGGCCGCAGGTGGCTGCTCAAAACATCCGCCAAGACTCGACTCATAAATCCTCTCCCAGGTAATGAACTGCTTCGCGATCCGAACGGTAGGTTGGCCGCCGGCCGGAGCGTGCTTACGGTGAAAGGTCCGCAGGCAAAGCCCTGCTCCGGACTATCGCACCGCGCAAAAGAAAAAACTGTGCAGTATTGGGCAGGGCGAGAGGATTGGTTAGTGATGCGTGCTCAGGCGAATAATTCATCTAATTTCGTCTCGCCGATCTTTGTAAGTGCTCTCCGTCACTCTGCTTGGGATCGAGCTTGCTTGGTTTCTTCGTTGAAGCCATCGTGCCAGCCGCAAGTTCCGTGTGTGGAACACTGGATGACTAATATTTGAATATGTCCCCCCACTGCTGTCCAAATTAGCTGAAAATTGGTCGCCAATATCTCCAGAGTAAGGGCAAAATTCACTTTCTGAGCCCTGGACGCAGGGCAGGTTGGTGGTGGCGAAGCGTTGCTCTTGATCGGATGCTGTCTAAATTCCCCCTCTTGAAATCTCGAAGTTACATCGAATTGTGGGCATGTGGCTTATCGCTGCTGTCCAATCCATCGACCCACTCAGATCAGTTGCAACGTCAACTGCTCTGACGATCTTTCTGGTATCGGGGGTGGTTGGAAAGGATCGTCGATCCAGGCCCACAGATCACGATAAACAAACAATTGCTGCCGCAGAAGTGCCACCAGATTCGAAAGGGACCAACCGAACGTCGATCGCAGTTGCAGATATTTCACCACCAGCATGGCGATCAGCGCCGTCCAGAGCTGCGTTTTCAAAGCATTAGCTGAAGTCCCCACAAACGTTTTCACGCGCAGTGACTGTTTCAAGGCCCGAAAAAACAACTCGATCTGCCAGCGCTCCTTGTAGATCGCCGCGACGGTAGCCGCCGCCAGTTCCAAGTGATTGGTCAGAAATACCAGCACGCGATCGTGCTCCTCGTCGTAAAACTCGATCCGCCGGAAGAAGGCCTCCTTGCTCTCCCGCGCAAGCTTATAGAAAAAGACCACCTCATCCCGTAGTACGTCGCGCCGCTGTGGAATTTCACGCTTCTCCACCACGCCGTAGTCGGCGTTTTCCTTCAAACGCGTCACGAAATAAACGCCCTGCTCGGTCAAGTTCATAAACCATTCGTAGTCCGTATAGCCGCGGTCAAATGCCAAAATCGTCCCCCGCGCAAATTGCATCTGTCGCGCCACACGTATCTCATGCTTTTTGCCCTCCGTGATCACCGCGAAGGACGGCAGATAGCCATCGTGGTCCAGCAGCAAATGAAGTTTCACCGCTCCCTTCGTCAGGCGGAACTTAGCCCAATCAAACATTGTGGCGCACAGATCGATCACCGTGGCATCCAAGCTCAGCAGAGGATTCTTAAAACGGAACTTCCTCTTCTTTCTGGTTTCTGGTTGGCCGGCCACCAACATCTGGCACTTCGCCAGCAGCTGCTCAAACACGGTGCGCTGCAGCTGCCAAGGCCGATGCTCATTGGCGTAGGCCAGGGTGGAGCGAGAAGGAGCCGTGGGCAACCCCAGATGACGAAGTTTCCCTTCGCTGGCAGCCAATCCTCCACAAATTTCGCGCAACGACTTGGCGTGCCCCAGCTGACAGAAGAGCATGGCGATGAACTGGCCCCAGCTGGTGAAACCTCGAGCATGACGCTCCGCGTTGTGCTGGCGCACGGCTGATTCGAATTCCAGACGAGGGATTAGCTGCAGAATCTGTGAGAATATACTGCTGACTCGATTCACGGCTGAGCCTCCTTAGCGTTGTGATTGGCTTTTGCAGAGCCCAACCTCAAGCTATCAGATGCTCAGCCTTTTTTTGCGTCAAAATCCAAATCCTAATTTGGACAAGCGTGATGTCCCCCTATTGAACAGCGTATCGCTGTCCAAGCTTCCTAAAATGCTGCTTTGGAATACGCCAACTGCAAGGCCGAACGTCCGAACAAGAAATTCGCGGAGTAGTTCGTGAGCGCGAGATGCGTTAAGAGCCTTCAGTCTGCGTCGTCCACGATTGGGTCTGCGCTGACGCTTTATACGCAAGCGCAAGGGTGCGAGTTCTGGAATCAAGCAACTGGTACCGCACTTTGGAGAATCAAAATTAGGAGGGAGATAAACAAATGTTGAAACGTCTTCTGGCTTTCACAGTGCTAGCTATGTTTGTAACGCTGACCGCTGCAGCCTCGGACCGCGAGGATGATGTGAATCGCACGCAAAAAGCGGCCCAGGTCTTCAAGGCAATCATGAACGCTCCGGATCAGGGCATTCCGCAGAATCTTCTGGAATCGGCGAAATGTATCGCCATTATTCCAGGAGACGTCAAGTTCGCTTTCATCTTCGGGGGCAACTACGGCAGAGGACTGGCAACCTGCCGGACCGAGCACGGCTGGAGCGCCCCGATGTTTATCGCGATCAACGGCGGGAGCGTGGGTTATCAGATCGGCGGATCTTCCACGGACATCGTGATGCTGTTCATGAACGATCACGCCTTGCACAGCCTTCTTAGCGACAAATTCAAGCTCGGAGCCGATGCTTCCGTAGCCGCCGGCCCTGTGGGCCGTACCGCTGCTGCTGACACCGACCTTAAGTTGAATGAGGAAATTCTGACTTACTCGCGTGCCAAAGGCGTCTTCGCTGGGGTGAGCCTGGAAGGTGCCGTGGTACAAGCCGACATAAGCGGAGACAAAGCGATGTATGGCGACGACGTGGACCGCCACGAAATTCTTAGCGGCAAGGTTGAGGTTCCGGAATCGGCGCGGCCTTTGTTGCACGAACTTCACGCGTACCTGCAGCAAGCCCGGGCGAACCCATAAACCCCAAGCAGGGAACCTGTAAGCTGCCCCCGCCATATGGTGCTGCGAACCGGGTTGGGTTCGGCGTGGCGGGGCAGCTTGCACATCGTTGTTGAACTGCCATCTTCCAAGTTGAAGATCTGAAAAAATGAAAACCGCGAGCACAGTTGCAGCCAAGATCAAGGACGATCGTACGTCCGCGGCGGACGAGGATCCGATTGACGAGTCTAAGAAGCCAGCTCGCGGAAGCGAGGGTGCGTTGGAGCCAAAAGCTACCGGCGCAGCTTTCGGACATCCTGGCATTGCCCCGAAATGGACGCACGGCAATAAGGACGGAGTGGGAACCGCGTACGCAGATTCCAGCCGGATCTGGTTTACGCTCTGGAATGGCGCCATCACCGAGGTCTATCATCCAACGGTAGACCGGCCGCAACTCAGGGATCTTCAATATTTGATTACCGACGGCAAGAGTTTCTTCCACGAGGAGAAGCGTAACCTCAAATCCAAACTCGAACGATTATCCGATCACACGCTGGGATACCGCTGCACGAATTCCGATCCAGACGGCCGCTATGCCATCGTTAAAGAAGTTATCACCGATCCTCATCTCGACTGCGTTTTGCAGCGCACAAAGCTGACGGGTGAAGAATCGTTTGTTTCAAAACTTCAGTTGTATGCGCTCTGCGCTCCTCACCTGGAAGTCGGAGGTTGGGGAAACAACGGTTACATTGCCGAACTGAATGGCCGCAAAATCCTCATGGCCCAGAAAGAAGGAACCTGGCTGGCAATGGCCGCCACCGCGCCCTTTTCTCGCGCTTCGTGTGGCTACGTGGGCCGCAGCGACGGTTGGACCGATCTGGCCGACAACTTCCAAATGGATTGGCAGTTTGACCACGCCACAGATGGCAATATTGCGCTCATGGGGGAGCTGGATCTAAGCAATCACCGCGAATTTACCCTTGGACTAGCTTTTGGAGACACCCAACACCATACAATCGCTACTCTATTTCAAGCGCTGAGCACCCCGTTCGATGAGCATCACAAACGCTTCGCGCAGCAATGGCAGCGGCCTGCGGCGCACATGCGCCCCCTGGCAAAGGTGTCCAGCGACAACGGCAACCTGTACCACAGCAGTTTTAGTTTGCTGCTCGCTCATGAAGATAAGTCCTATTCCGGCGCGTTGATTGCCTCGCTCTCTATTCCTTGGGGAGAAGCAAGGGGTGACAAAGACCAAGGCGGATATCACCTGGTTTGGGTCCGGGACATGGTTAGCAGCGCGTCGGCCTTGCTGGCTGCCGGTGAGACTGCCACACCACAGCGGGCGCTCATTTATCTTGCGGTTTCTCAGCAGGAAGATGGCGGCTTTGCACAGAACTTCTGGGTGAATGGGAATCCTTACTGGCGTGGAATCCAATTAGACGAAGTCGCGTTTCCTATATTGTTGGCGCTGCGCCTTAGCCAACAGAATGCCCTTAAAGATTTTGACCCGTATCCCATGGTCCTAAAGGCCGCGAGTTATTTGCTTCGGCATGGTCCGGTAACCCAACAGGAACGCTGGGAGGAAGCAAGCGGCTACTCTCCATCCACGCTCGCTTCCAATATCGCAGCCCTCATCGCCGCAGCCTGTTTTTGCAGGAAGCGGCAAGATAAGTCCGCCGCCGAGTTTCTCGAAAGGTACGCCGACTTTCTGGAATCGCATGTCGAAGCGTGGACTGTCACGACGCAGGGGACCCTGGTCCCAGGCATTCGGCGCCACTATATCCGGATTCTGCCGGACGATGTGAACAATCCTGACCCGGCGGAAGATCCCAACTCGGGAATCCTGCAAATCGCAAACCTTGCGCCAGGCACCAACAATTCATTTCCGGCAAAGGAAATCGTCGATGCCGGATTTCTTGAACTCGTTCGTTACGGAATAAGAAAACCGGACGATCCATTGATCACAGATTCGTTGAAGGTGATCGACGCAGTACTGAAAGTAGACACGCCGATGGGGCCGGTTTGGCGTCGGTACAATCACGATGGCTACGGTCAGCGTGAGGATGGAGGCCCTTACGCCGGATGGGGCAAGGGCCGCGCATGGCCTCTTCTTACTGGAGAGCGGGCGCACTTTGAACTCTCCGCGGGAAGAGACGTAAAACCGTTCATCCGCGCAATAGAAAAGTTCGCTTCGGCGACAGGTCTTTTGCCAGAGCAAGTATGGGATGAGCAAGACCGCCCGGACATTTATATGTTTCGTGGTCGGCCTACAGGCTCAGCTATGCCTCTCATGTGGGCTCACGCGGAGTACATCAAACTATTAAGGTCCGTATCCGATGGCCACGTTTTCGATCTGATTCCCGAAGTTGCCGAGCGCTACCTTGGAGACCGAAAGTCGTGTCAATTATTCGAGATCTGGAAGCCAAATCGGAAGGTCAGTGTTGTGCAGAGAGGTTACACACTGCGCGTCCAGGTTCCAGCTCCATTCCGTCTCCATTGGACTGCCGACGAGTGGCATACAGTCAACGATACCCCGTCAACGGCAACCACTTTCGCAATCGAGTTTGTCGATATTCCGATTGCCGCGAGGCAGCAAGCACCGATTCGATTCACCTTTTTCTGGCTCCAGAGCAACTCCTGGGAAAACCACGACTATACAGTTGAGGTGCGACAATAAGCAGCACCGCATTCCATCCCGCGCGAGAAAATTGTTACGCCCGAGCCCGCGCGACCGTCCGCGGGCGAAATTGGAAGCTTGCCCTGCTGAGTCCGCTAGCGGAAAACTTCTCATTTGCGTGACATTCTCGTGATAGCACGGCACCGAACAATCCAGGGTGGGTTGAGCAAGACGGAGCGCTGTCGGCTTTCAACGGAGGGGTAGGTGATGCTGCAATCCCGCACGCGCGTCAGAGCTATCAAGGAGTGGCGGAGAGGGTGGGATACTCACCTAGGCGTTTTCAGCATCCTACCCACTTTTCAACAACATACACAAGAATAGCATGAATACTGGCGGTTTGTAAGATCTCGCCTATTTCAACTGCATCTCCCATCGCAACCGTTTGGGTCCATTTTCCAGCCTAGACAGACACCAAAGACACCAAGCCAAATTCCTCGCTCTAATTTCGGGAAGGGATTCCGCATCCTGGTACCCGTTTGATAGGCGCGAGCCGCCTAAGTCTACTCGATGTGGGAATATTTTAATGTGACAAGCTCCCCTTACTTTCTCGTTTTATCGAAGTAAGACCAGCGAAGTGTTTTGAGAACCTTGCCAAGATCCAGAGCACCGGTAACCACAATGATCATGGTATTCGGGGCTGTTTTTTTCCCCTTCTAGGTGGTCTTAAGGTTCGACTCTGTATCGAGTTACCATTCCTCCGGCCATATGGTCGCTGACGTGGCAGTGAAAGAGCCAGAGCCCCGGATTGTCGAGAATCATATCGACAGTTTTCGTTTCGGCGGGAGAAATTGAAACAACATCCAAAACATGCCCGTATTGATGCACGGTGTTCCCATGCCAGTGTGGAGTATGGAGATTGTTAGCATCCCCAAGCGTCAGCAAATGCCATCTTACGTGCTCCCCCTTTCGCATAGAAACGACAGGCATGTCTCCAAACATAAAGCCGTTGATCGAATTCCGTAAATTGGCATCAGCAAAACCTTTCCCAAGCGAAGGCACAGGACTGCCAAACGGGCCTTCGGAAATCGTTTCCCTCTTATTCACACCATTCGGATCCGTCGTATGAGACTTGATGTTCTCGTCCAGATACCAACTCTCATTTTCGTTGACTGTCATGAACATCATAATGAATTCATGTTGAACGTCGGTGGGCCTGCCGTCTGGCTCAGCTTTCCCTCGGGCCGTTACGATGATTGCTCCAAAAAGCCCAGAGGCCACATCGCGCAGTTCATCAACGTGCGAGTGGTAGAGCCAGACGATCGAACTGGGATCGGCTGGACCTGGACCAGCGCGCTCCGGGACTTCCCAAATATAGACATGCGTCCCACCCGGAGGAACGGCATCGTCGGCCTTCTGGTTTCCCGAAGTTTCATCATTGTACGCCGCACCCTCTGAGTCCTTCAGGTACAGCAGTCCGTGCGGGTGCATGCTATAAGGGCGCGCGGCCTTGTTCTTGAACACGACTCTAATTGTGTCCCCGACCTCAGCACGAAGAATAGGCCCGAGAAGCCCTAGGTATAGGTCTTCAGGAGTTCGCGGTTTGGGCCGGTCGAACTTCGCGTCGAGATATTCACGATAGATGGCCTTCTTATAGATCTTTCCGATTCTGTGGGGTCCGGACAGCATATAGCCTTTCTCGAAATCATCGAACGGGCGCCCCATGGCCTCGTTCCGGCCTAAGGGCGCATAGTCCCAATTTATTTCTTCGGCCGCTATGAAATAAACTCGTACTCGCGGATGGTGAGCGTTCAATTGTGGTCCGCTCGCTTGAGCACTAGAGATCCCCGGCATGGCGAGCACAAAAAGTGGCAAAAACATTTTTCGATTCATGACGGCCCCACTTCCTGAAAGAGCTCAATCAGACCTTAGGTTCCAGCATAAAGCGACAAACCCTTCAACAGAAGATTTCAACGGGAAAAGACAAACCAAGGGAAAACCTATCTTTTCAAGGGTGGTAGAAGTCGGGCGCGCGGTAGACATTTAATCCCACCTCATTCATCTCAAGGAATTGGGTGACGTAGCGTAAGTGTCTGATAACACAGTTGATCTTTCCCCCTTTGCATATATTGATCTCTGGCTATCAAGCGCTCACCAAAGGCTAGTGCCGTCATCGTACAGTCACGCAGCATATAAAACAACGAGCGTTTATACAGCACATAAATAATCTTATCGAGTTCTATTGACACGGAAGTATAGACCAGATATAAGCTCGCAACAATTTCCCATCGGTCTTGCTCCCTTCCTCACCACGAAGGAGCTTCGGAGGGCACAATGATGCAGTTGAAAGTTTGGAGGCCGAGTGTCTTCCTGCTCTTCTGCGTGTCTTTCCTTTGCCTGTTTGCTCCGAGTGCTAAGGCCGCGCCCACGATCACAACCCTAACTCCCTCCACTGGAGCAGTCGGTGCTTCCGTGACCATTGCGGGTAGCAGTTTCGGTTCGAGTCAGGGAAGCAGCACGGTCAAATTCAACGGAACGACCGCCACCGTGACGACTTGGGGTGCCAGCAGTATCACCGTCACAGTCCCCACTGGAGCAACGACGGGAAATGTAGTGGTGACGGTATCTGGCGTAGCCAGCAACGGAAAGACGTTTACGGTAGTGGCGGCACCGAGTATTTCGACCCTGACGCCGTCTACAGGAGCGGTCGGCGCTTCCGTGACGATTGCCGGCAGCAATTTTGGTTCGAGCCAGGGAAGCAGCACGGTCAAGTTCAATGGAACGACGGCGACGGTGACGACCTGGAGTGCGAGCAGCATCGCCACCACAGTTCCGAGCGGGGCGACGACGGGTAATGTTGTGGTATTCGCCAGCGGTGTAAATAGCAACGGAAAGAGCTTCACCGTTGTTCCAGCTCCCAGTATCACCAGCCTTTCGCCTTCGACTGGAGCGGTCGGCGCCTCTGTGACGATCGCGGGAAGCAATTTCGGCTCAAGTCAGGGAACCAGTACGGTCAAATTTAATGGAACGACTGCCACGGTGACGAGTTGGGGTGCCAGCAGTATCACCGCCACAGTCCCTACGGGAGCGACGACTGGAAATGTCGTCGTGAACGCGAGCGGTGTGAACAGCAATGGTGAAAGTTTTACTGTGGTCTCGGCCCCCAGCATCAGCAGCCTGTCGCCCACTTCGGGGGCAGTTGGAGCATCGGTCACGATTGCGGGGAGCAATTTCGGTTCGAGCCAAGGGAGCGGCACGGTCAAGTTCAATGGAACCGCCGCCACGGTGACTAGCTGGAGTGCAAGCAGCATCTCTACCACGGTCCCCTCTGGAGCGACTACCGGAAACGTCGTGGTGTTTGCCAGCGGTGTGAACAGCAACACCAAGAGCTTTACAGTGCTCGCCACCCCAAGCATTACGAGCTTGAGCGTCTCATCCGGTGTCGTGGCAACTCCTGTGACGATATCGGGAAGTAATTTCGGCTCATCGCAGGGCAGCAGCATGGTCACATTCAATGGAGCAGTTGCAACCGTAACCAGCTGGAGCGCGAGCAGCATTGTGACAACCGTTCCCGCAGGCGCAACATCGGGAAATGTCGTGGTGTTTGCCAGCGGCGTGAACAGCAACGGCGTAGCTTTCACAGTGCTTGTAGCTCCAAGCATCTCTAGCTTGACGCCGAGTTCAGGGGCTATAGCCAGCTCCGTAACTATTGCGGGCAATAACTTCGGGACGTCGCAGGGCTCCAGCTCAGTCACGTTCAACGGTGTCCCCGCGTCGCCATCGAGTTGGTCGGCGACGCAAGTTGTGGCACCCGTTCCGACAGGAGCGACGTCGGGCAACGTCCTCGTTCAGGTCAACGGTCTCAGTAGCAATCTAGCGGGATTCACCGTACTTCCCACCCCGAATATCACGAGTTTGTCGCCAGTATCCGGAGAAGTCGGCAACACGGTGCGAATCGCTGGAGTGAATTTCGGTGCCACGCAAGGCACAAGCACCGTCACTTTCAGCGGCACCGGTGCCACCACCACGAGTTGGGCGGATAACGGAATCGTTGTCACCGTGCCGACTGGAGCTACAACGGGGAACGTTGTCGTGAACGTAGGCGGTATCACGAGCAACGGTTCGACTTTCACAATGATCGCGGGTCCTAGCATCACGAGCCTGAGCCCGCCGTCGGGCGTGGTCGGAACATCCGTCACAATCTCTGGTACAAATTTTGGCCCCAGCCAAGGCACGAATACGATTTCGTTCAACGGGACGACCTCAACGGCGACCAGCTGGAGTTCTACGAGCATCGCCGCCCCCGTACCCACGGGCGCGACCAGCGGCAATGTGGTCGTAACCGTGTCCGGGATCGTTAGCAATCCCAGTCCATTTACCGTGGCGGTAACTCCGACCCTTACAAGTCTTTCGCCCAACTCCGGCGTAATCGGAACGACTGTGACAATCTCTGGGTCGAATTTCGGCGCAACCCAAGGCACAAGCGCGATCGCTTTCAACGGAACGGCTGCAACTCCGACGGCATGGTCCACAAACCAGATTGTTGCCACAGTTCCGACCGGAGCCACGACCGGCAACGTGGTCGTCACCGTGGCTGGCTTGGCAAGTTCTGGCTTGCTCTTTACCGTGAACGCAAGCGGGCCGACGATTACGAGCCTTTCTCCCTCGTCTGGAGGAGTCGGCTCGGCTGTTGCTGTCACGGTAACCGGAACCAATTTCGGTTCTGCACAAGGATCCAGCTCCATTCAATTTGGCGGAATCGGTGTCAACCCGTCCAGTTGGGGAAATACCTCGATTGGGTTCACGACATCGACCTTGCAAACGCCAAGCGTCAACGTGACCGTGGATGTTGGTGGAGCGATCAGCAACAGCTCCCTATTTACGATCGTTCCAGCACCGACAATTTCCGCCATTTCGCCGACTTCAGGCGGAGTTGGGACTGCCGTAACGATCACAGGTACGAATTTCGGATCGAGCCAAGGCTCAAGTACGATAAACTTCAATGGAACTGCCGCTACGCCGACAAGTTGGAGCGCGACGTCTATCGTCGTGCCTGTACCGACCGGGACGTCCTCGGGCGGAATCAATGTGACCGTCGCTGGTGTAACGGTCACTTCCTCCACTTCATTTACCATCCTCCCCGCCATCACTGGGATGTCGCCCAATCCGGCCACCGCAGGAACATCAGTGACCATTACCGGCACGAATTTCGGTGCGACGCAAGGGGTCGGCGGCTCAGTGAATTTCCCCGGAGGAACTGCAACACCTACGAGCTGGAGCGACACCGCTATCGTAGTTCCGGTTCCAAATCCATCCATCACTGGAGGAGTGTATGTACGTGCCACGCAGGGATTCGGCTCGTCGGGACCAAGCAATTCGTATAATTTCACGGTCAACCCCAGTATTACGAATCTTTCGCCCAATTCTGGAACGGTAGGCACATCGGTCCAAATCAATGGCAACGGTTTCACATACGCACAGGGCACGGTAACTTTTAACGGTGTGGCGGCCAGTCCGACTTCGTGGAGTCCCAATCAGATTGTCACTTATCCGCCGGTCGGCGCGACAACAGGAAACGTAGTAGTGACCGCCCAAGGGGTAGCCACAAATGGCGTCAACTTCACGGTGCAAGCTGGTCCGTCGATTTCAAGTGTCACGCCGACCATCGGAGTCGTAGGGACCTCGGTAACTATCGCCGGCACCGGTTTCGGTTCTACTCAAGGATCCAGCACAATCGCGTTCAATGGAACGAATGCCACTCCCAGCGCGTGGACATCCACAAGCATTACGGCGCCTGTCCCAACAGGGGCCACAACAGGAAATGTAGTCGTGACCGTTGCAGGCGTTGCAAGCAACGGTGTGACTTTCACGCTAGATCCAGCGCCATCCATAAGCAGCCTTTCGCAATCTTCCGGTTCGGTTGGCACACCAATCACCATCGATGGCTCAGACTTTTTGGACACACAGGGTTCGAGCACCATCAAGTTCAACGGCACGACCGCAACGCCGAGTTCTTGGAGTGCGACGGAGATCGTGGTACCGGTTCCTACTGGGGCGACGACCGGAAACATCGTCATCACCGTACTTGGGCAAGCCAGTGCTGGCGTCAGCTTTACGGTAACGACCGCACCAAGTATCAGTAGTTTGTCGCCAACGTCCGGTCAAATCGGAGTACTGGTCACTATAAGCGGATCGAATTTCGGTTCGACCCAAGGTGCGAATTCCGTGACCTTCAATGGGGTTACCGCGACCCCAACAACCTGGGGTAGCAGCCAAATCAAAGCACCGGTGCCATCAGGCACAACGACTGGGCCGGTCGTTGTCACCATCGCAAATGGTCCGAGCAATGGTCAGACCTTCTCGATGACGGCGGGACCCGGGATTACAAGCGTTTCGCCAACTAATGGAGGAATCGGCGCGTCGGTTACGGTTGTCGGCGCTGGTTTCGGGGCAACGCAAGGCTCGAGCACGGTCAAGTTCAATGGGACGACGGCCACTGCCGCGAGCTGGAGCGATTCGATGATCGTCGCGTCGGTGCCAACGGGGGCTACCACTGGAAACATCGTGGTAACGGTAGCTGGTGTCGCCAGCAACGGATTGAGTTTCACTGTCACATCAGGCCTAAGCATTTCCTCTATCACTCCGACTTCGGGTAATACAGGATCGTCCGTCATCATTGCCGGTTCGGGATTTGGCACGAGCCAAGGCGGAAGTACCGTGAACTTCGTCGGTGCGAGTGGAACTGTAACGTCATGGGGTAGCACGTCGATTACAGCAACGGTCCCCAGCGGGGCCGTCACGGGACCGGCGAGCGTAACCGTCGGGGGCGCAACAAGCAACGGAGTCAATTTCACTGCCGCGCCGAAGATCACTACGCTCGTTCCGAACCCCGTCGCTCAGGGCGGCGCCTTCACGATCAATGGTCTCAACTTTGGCTCCACGCAGGGTGCCAGTTCGGTGACTTGCAATGGCAATAGCCCTTATCAGCCAACGTGGAGTGCGAACAGCATTGGGCCAATCGATCCAACAAATTGTGGTTCAACCCTGGGCGTATTCCCGCTCACTGTGAGCGTCAATGGTGCCACAAGCGTACAAGCAAACTTGACAGTTGTTGCGAGTCCGTCGCTGTCGTCCGTAAGCCCACCACAGGCGGCAGTCGGAACTTCCATCACGATTGTTGGGTCGAATTTCGGTGCCACCCAGGGCCAAAGCACCGTCACCATCAACGGTCCCACTGCTACACCAACCAGTTGGTCCAATAACCAGATTGTCGTCCCCGTGCCCTCGGGAGCCACATCCAGCGGGTATATTGTCGTGACTGTAGGAGGAGTACCCGGATCTCCCCAACTCCCATTTAACGTTAGTTCCGTTCCAAGTATTACAAGCCTTTCTGTAACTACTGGGGGTATCGGAACGGCAGTTACAGTAAGTGGAAATAACTTCGGGACGCAGACCGCTGGGAGCACCGTAAGCTTCAATGGGACACTCGCAACACCGACGAGCTGGGCCAACACAAGTATTGGAGTCACCGTACCTAACGGCGCGACAACTGGTCCAGTTGTTGTTACGGTGAATTACGACGCGAGCAATGCCGTCACTTTCACCGTATCCCAGTTACCGACGATTCAAAACCTTTCCGTTACCTCTGGAGCCGCGGCCACCGCCGTAACCATTAGTGGTGCGAACTTCGGCACCTCGACCGGGACCGTGACGTTTAATGGGACGACAGCTACGACGAGCAGCTGGACCACCACAGCCATCGCAACGGCCGTTCCCACAGGCGCGACTTCCGGTCCGGTTATCGTCGAAGTCGGAGCTACTCCGAGCAACAGTGTGAATTTCACCGTCACGGGAAACGGAACTCTTTCCGGGACGGTGACAAAGACCAGCGACGGCACAGCGATTAACGGGGCTTCCGTGCAAGCCATGCAGAACGGTGCCGCACAAGGATCGGCCACCACAAATTCGAGCGGAGTCTATTCGATTACAAATCTGGCAGCCGGAAATTACGACGTGAAGTTCTCCGCGACGAGTTATGGCACGGCCTTTGTAAATGGCATTTCGGTATCCATAGGTGGCACGACCACTCAAAACTCCAGCTTGGCGACGCCTGGGGGAGTTACGGGGCAAATTACGCAAGCTGGCGGTGGTTCTTCGCCGATTACCGGTGCAGCGGTTGCGGCACTTCAAGGCTCGGAATCCGTCGGGAGCGCGACAACGGACGGGTCGGGGAACTATACGGTTTCGGGTCTAGCTCCCGGTGCCTATACAGTCCAGGCCTCGGCAACAGGCTATGTAACGCAGAGCCAAACTTCCGTGAGTGTTACAAGCGGAGCTAACACCACGACGAACTTGGCCTTATCCGCTCAGGGTACAGACGCCATCTCGTACGTTTACGACGAACTTGGCAGGCTGGTCGGCGTAGTGGACGCACAAGGTGACATTGCGACTTATACGTACGACGCTGTCGGCAACATTTTGTCCATCGGCCGCGGGAATGCCGGCAGTACTTCGATCATTGAATTTATTCCATCCTCGGGTGCTGTTGGCAGTTCGGTGACCATTTCGGGCACAGGTTTTAGTTCCACTCCAAGTTCGAATTCTGTGACATTTAATGGCACATCGGCGACCGTGAGTTCTGCGGTGGCGACACAGCTTGTGGTTACTGTTCCCACGGGCGCCACTTCGGGCCCTATCGCAGTCACTTCGCCGTCTGGAAGTGCAACAAGTACTTCGTCCTATACAGTTTCAAGCTCGACTGCCGCGCCGGCAATCAGTGGGCTGAGCCCAACCACAATTACCAACGTCAACGGAACGGTGGCAATCACAGGCACGAATTTCGATGTGATCGCGAACGACCGCGTCAAGCTCAACGTGAGCCCGTTGACGACGCTTAGCTCCGTTACATCGACCAACATCACGGCAGCGATTCCGACTACGGCGACATCGGGCCACGTTTCGGTTTCGACACCCAACGGAACGGCTGTGAGCACAAGCGATCTGTTCTTTCCTTGGGATCCCGTCAACCGGATCATCTTTACCCCCCTCAACACCGGCCGGATGAACATCGGAGGTTCGGCGAATCCTAGCTTCAGTTCCGCTGGCAAGGGCATCATTTTGTTCGATGGCACTCCGGGCCAGCGCGTTTATCTGGCCTCCAGTTCTGGATGCAGCGGCGCGATCGAGGATCCTCTTGCGAACTCACTCACGCCAAACCAAAGCGGCACGGCTTCCCTGAGCCTTACCGGCACTTATTCGATCATCGCGCAAGCGGCTGCTGCGGGAACCTGCACGTTTACGCTTAGCAGCGTTCCACCGGATGCAACAGGCCCAATCAGTGTCAACGGCACAAGCGTCCCTGCAACGATCACCAGTACGGGTCAAATGATTAACTTGACCTTCAACGCAGCCGGCGGGCAATACGCTACGGTCTCCTGGACGAGCAACACGATCTCCGGCATGGAGGTGTTCCTCTACGGGCCCAACGGCGGGACTATCACTTTCAGCGGTTCCGGCGGAAGCAGTGGGACCCTCAACAGCCAATTCCTTGGGTTACCAGGAACCTACACGATTACGGTTTTTTCATTTAACGGTGGAGCCGGCGGAATCACATTGAACGTGACGTCCCCATGAGCGGACCGGAGGCGCGGGTATGAGAACTAAATTTCGCATGTTGTCGTGTGTCCTGTTTCTCGCCGTGCTGTGTACGCCTGGCACGGACTTTGGGAGCATGCGGCATCGCGCTTTCTTTCGTAGGGCGCGGTCACCACAGAGAGTCGATCAACGGAAGGGACAATCGGCGACGCTTCTGCCGGATGGGAACTGGTTACTTCTCGGAGGGGTCGGTGCAGATGGGCAGCCGGTGACTGACGGGTTCATCCGTAACGGGCAGAGCGGAGCGATAGTTCAATTAGGGACTCATCTTCAGTTTGCACGCGCATGGCACGCGGCAACCGTCTTGCCGAACGGGCTGGTTCTAATTCACGGCGGCACGGGAAGTCAGGGACAGCTCGTCACAGCTGTGGAGTTGTTTGATCCCGTGAAAGAGTCGTTCTCGCTGATTCAGGGGACCGGACTGATTCCGCGAAGCCACCACACAGCAACGGTGCTGACTAATGGAATGGTATTGCTGGCAGGAGGAGTGGCAGCGGACGGCTCTCCCATTCGGGAGCTGGAGGAATGGAGTTTTCAGTCGGGAGTCGCGCAAGTTATTCCTGTTTTGCTGAAGCATCCACGGGAAGATCATACGGCGTACTTGTTGGCCGATGGGACCGTACTGCTCTGGGGTGGGAGTAATTCGTCTGAAGGTGTTTTGGACTATGGTGAGGTTTTCGATCCGGCATTGGACACAACACGAACCGAAACGAACTCTCCTCCCAGTGCTACCAACACAGACTCACCGATGATGGAGATTTCGAATCCTCAGAGTGGAGACGATCAAGTTCTCGTGAACGTGTTCGTGGCAATCCGCTTTTCGAAGCCATTGCTGGTTTCTTCGATCAACGTGCAGACGATGCAGTTGACCGGACCTGAGGGACAGGTGGCTGGGACGGTGATTCCAGCGGAACAGGGAATGCTGGCGTTTCTGATTCCATCGCAAACTCTGACCTCGGGGACGAACTATCAGGTGACGCTGGACGGAATGACGGATGCGAACGGCCTGGCGTTGCCGGCACAAGAATTTTCGTTTGACACAGCGGGAGGAGATAACGGTGCAGGTACCGCAGCTCCTGTGGTGCCGATCCCGATTGGAACCGGAACTATAGGGACGGACGGGAGAGGAATTCCGGCACCTCCGGCGATGCCGCCCCTAGAAGCTCCTGCAGGCGTGACCGCTGTGTCTGGACGAGTGCTGCAATTGAATGGCATACCATTGTCGGGCGTGCTTTTGCAAGTCGACAATCAAAAGACTTACAGCGATGCAACAGGAAGGTTCTTGGTCAAGGATGTCACCGCCGGACATCGCGTCTTGGTCATGGATGGCGAGCCAGCTAACCAACGAGGAGTTTTCTATGGGATCTACCAAGCGGGAGTGGACATTGTCGCTGGGCAGACGAATGTGCTCGCCTACACGATTTGGATGACGGAGATCGACAAAAAGAACGAAATAGCGATTCCGTCCCCGACGACCTCGGAGACTGTGGTTAGCACACCTGCGATTCCTGGCCTTGAGTTGCACCTCCCCGCAAATACTGTACTAAGAGATTTAAGCGGGAACGTTGTTACAAAACTGGGCATCACTTCGATTCCTGTGAAACAGCCGCCATTTCCCCTGCCGATCGGTGTGAAAGTTCCGATCTATTTCACGATACAGCCAGGTGGAGCATATCTGGACACGGGAACCGGGCAGTGGCCGAAGGGAGCGCAGCTTTACTACCCGAACCTTCATCACGCACCTTCGAGAACAGCGTTTGACTTCTGGAACTACGATCCGACGGCAAAAGGCTGGTATCGATACGGTGTCGGAAAGGTCAGCCAAGACGGGAAGCAGATTGTCCCCGACCCCGGAGTGGAAATTTATGAGTTCACGGGTGCCATGGTCGCCAGCCCTAGTTTTGCTCCTTCCATTGGGCCTCACCGAGGAGACCCCACCGGAGGCGGTGGCGACCCCGTAGATCTGCAGACCGGACTCTTCATCTATAGCAAGACGGACCTGGTTGTTTCCGATGTGATGCCAATAGTTCTGTCACGGACATATCGCCAGAACGACTGGCAATCGAGGTCTTTTGGCATTGGTACGTCAAATTCCTACGATATGTTTTTGACAAGCAACACGACGTGCGGTGTTTTCGCCCAGCCGGGATGCTATCAGGACGCCGAGGTGGTGCTTCAGGATGGGAGTCAGGTCCAATACGTTCGAATCTCTCCGGGCTATAGCTGGACGGACGCAGTTTTTCAGACAACCACATCTCCGACAGCATTCTATGGATCCCAAATAACGTGGAACGGCAACGGATGGAATTTGAAGATGAAAGACGGAACCATTTACCAGTTCCCAGACGGCGAAGATGCCACGAATTCGCAGCAGGCTGCTCTGACGGCTATCATAGACCGTTACGGAAACAAACTAAGCATCACGCGGTTAACTAATGGGACGATGAGCTACATTTCGACGCCGAACAACCGGTGGATGCAATTTACGTCCGATTCCAGCGGCCGCATCACGGGAGCTGCAGACAATATTGGACGCTCCGTGGGGTATCTCTACGACACGAACGGAAATTTGATTCAGTTTACGGATGCCAACGGAGGTGTCACAAAATATACGTATGGATCCTCCAGTCAGATGACCGCGATTCAAGACCCGAAAGGAATTACCTATCTAGCTAACATCTTCGATGAAAATCAAAGGGTTATTCGGCAAGTGCAGGGAGACGGATCGAGCTTCCAGTTCGCCTACATCACGGACCCCAACACTGGAAACGTTATTGAAACGGACCTTACTGACCCTCTCGGACACATTCGTAAGGTCAGTTTTGACTCGAACGGCTATACTCAAACGGACACGCGGGCTTTTAGCTTGCCAGAACAGCAGGTCACCACATTTAATAGAGATACGACGACTAACCTATTGCAGAGTGTTGTCAACCCAGCAGGCTACCAGACATCGTATACGTACGATTCCATTGGCAACGTCACAGCAGTTACTGAGATGAACGGAACCGCCGCTGCTGGAATTACCCAGTATACCTACGAACCAACCTTAAATCAGTTGTCCACAGTAACAGATCCTCTGCAGCGGACCACCTCCTTCGTCTATTATCCGAACGGGGCATTAAAGTCGGTTTCCGATGCGCTTGGAAGCACCGTTTTATTCTCTTACAATTCCGCAGGTCAAGTAACGGCCATTACGGATCCAATGCTAAACGCTCCAGTACAACTGTCTTATGATTCCGGAGATTTAGTATCGTTAACTGATTCGATCGGTAGAACGATCAATTATTTCAGAGATGGCGCAGGACGACTCTTGAAGGTTGCTGGCGCCACGGCTCAACCAACACGTTACACGTACGACTCGCTTGATGAACTTGTGCAGATAGCTGATTCACGTAATGGACTTACACAGCTAAGTTATGATCCAAATGGCAATTTAATCTCTGTAAGTGACGCCCAGCATGGAGTTACGTTAAAAGGCTATGATCTCATGGACCGATTGGTCTTGCGGACAGACCAGTTGGGTCGAGTTGAGAGTTTTGCTTACGATTTGACCGGCAACCTTACGACGTACACCGATCGTCGCGGTCAGAAGACAATATACGCTTATGACGGACTTGGTCGTCGTACTTTCAGCGGTTACGGCTTTCTGCCAGGACCGAGTTATGAGGGTACAGCCAGTTTTATGTACGACCAACTCGACCGGATTTTGCAATCATCCGATTCGCAATCGGGCAACATAACCTATCAATACGACGACATCGCGAGAACTGTTGGTATATCTATGCCTACGGGTTCGCTGAATTATACCCTGGACGCAGCTGGCCGGAAAACAAGTATGACCGTAGCTGGTCAGTCAGCTACCAACTATGTATATGACAACGCAGATCACATCATCCAAACGTCCCAGGGGACTTCGAGTGTTCAGTTCTCGTACGACGCTGACGGCCGACGGCAGACTTTGACACTTCCGAATGGAATCGTCACTACATATGGATACGATGCCGCATCACAGCTCACTAGTCTAAGTTACGCCGTCGGCACAACAACTCTTGGCTCTTTAACCTATAGCTACGACTCACAAGGACGACGGTCAAGCGTTGGCGGTTCATTTGCTCAAATTAGTCTGCCCAATGCCGTATCCAGTATTTCTTATGATGTAGCTAACGAACTAACGCAATGGGGAACACTCAATCTGTTCTATGATGCGAACGGAAACATGACTAGCGATGGGGTTCATAGCTATCTATGGGACGCACGCAACCGCCTCAAGCAAATTGACTCTGGGAGTACTGCGAGCTTTACTTACGACCCTTTTGGACGACGGACGAGTAAAACTATACTTGGGAATACGACCAACTTTCTCTACGATGGCGCGAACGTTGTGCAAGAAAGCGCCCTTTCAAATATTGCCAATTCATTAAGTGGCGGGATCGACGAAGTATTTCAGAGGACGGATTCTGCTGGGTCTAGAAGCTTCCTGGCGGACGGCCTCGGGAGCACCATCGGGCTCGCCGATTCAGGCGGCGCGGTGCAAACACAATATACGTATGATCCGTTTGGAGGTACGGCCCAAACTGGGTCAGCGACAACAAATCCTTTTGCCTATACGGGCCGTGAACTCGACGCGATCAACCTCGGTCTCTATTATTACCGAGCAAGATATTACAGTTCGGCATTCGCACGATTCGTCAGCCAGGACTCTATTGGGCTCGCGGGCGGTGTGAACGAGTACTCCTATGCGAACGGCAATCCGATTAGCTTTGTGGATCCGTCAGGCAATTATGCTCCATGGCGCCACACACAAATCACCCAAGACGCAGCGCTGGATTCTGGCTACGCGTATACACTCACAGAGGCACATCGAATTGGAAAAGGAGTAGCAGCTGTTGACAATCGGCCGGGAACTCAGCAGGACGATGTTTATGATTCGAATACGCACGCAATGGCGGGAAGAAAACCCAACGGTAATTTTCAAAATTGTGCCCAGGCGTATGCTTCAACCCAGCAGCAGATCAAAGATGACATAGAAAAGGGAGATATTTACGGCGCTGCCCATACAATAGAAGATTCATATTCTCCGTCACATTTTGGATACCAGCCGTGGGATGGAGGATACACTCGCTGGCACATTCCAGGACCGGACCACATGATAGGCGAGGACTTTCAAGGTGCGGACAGCCCTGACGTGCAGGCTGCCACTGCGGCCACTACTGCGTTTTTCCGAGCTGTGATGGAGCTTGCCGAAAAGGGTGCACCAATGCCTGATCCAAGAAACTTTCTCGCTCCCAATCCGTGCTCAACAAACTAAAGACCACTCTAGATACGGAGGGCGAATACGAAATCTTTAATCATCTTTCTATTTTCTATTGCGATTTACTATCTACTGGCACTGGTATTGACTCGCGGGCTTAAAGCGTGGTTCTTTCCTCGAACTCAGGGCCCACAGGTTGTCAGGAATTCAGCGCTTATAGTGCCCATGTTTATGACTGTCTTTTCACTTATTGCAGTAGTTTGGTTTAAAAAGGCTGCTTTGGCTATGCCAGGCGTATATCTAGGGCTGGTCTTGGCCATGATTCTTGGTGGCCAGCACCACGGGCCCGGAGACCCCTATTCATGGTCATTTATCGCGGCAGCGATAAACTATCCTCTCTATTACGGGCTAACGCGAGTCTTCGCAAAGTATTTCTGATCTTACCCGGGGCCCGAAGGGGCGCCGACTGCCTGTGGTCTGCCCCCCCTCAATTCGCAGGGAAGTGTATATGATTCTTGCGAAGGAGGAGGAACGTCATGGCGAAGGGAAAGGTAAGCGTCCGAAGCTGGCCGTCTTGACGGGGGATTATGTTAAGGGAGCAAGTTCTGAGCTAGAGGCGGCGTTCCAGGGCAGAAGATCGTCGATGCGGTTGACCGGGTGGTCGGCGATGCGTGCGAGTACGTCGCGCAGGTACGCTTCAGGATCGATATCGTTCAGCTTTGCGGAGCCCATGAGGCTGTAGATTGCGGCGGCGCGTTCGCCGCCAGCATCCGAGCCCGCGAACAAGTAGTTCTTCCGTCCCAGCGCGACCACACGCAAGGCTCGCTCCGCGGCGTTGTTGTGTGTGCCTTGATAAAGGTGCACAGTTCTACCCGGTGGAAATCCGGGCCGGCTAACTCTCGTTCCAGCCGGAAACACCTGAAGCGGATCAGGAGGCGACGAATGGTCTGAAGCACCTCAGGAAAAGGCCTCGTAGGAGGTCAGTGAAACGTACGGGCTGCAACGTAAGTGAACACCGAGCAGGCCTCGAAACAGCCAATGTGGAAGCCGACCCGCCATAATAACGGGGAAGGCCGAAGTCACCGGTGAAGCGAACGAGAAACGCAACCGGAGATTCCACCGGGGTAGGGGTGGCAGCACGCACGGAATAAGAACAGTGCGCAACAAGGGAAGTCTGCGACCGTGGCGCCGAGCGACAGCTTGGAACCAACGACGAACCCGCGAGGGCCAGCGACGGCGGACGCAGATGACGGATGGGTTCGTAGTACCGGAGAAACCGGGTAATACCGGTGGAGGGAAGGAGCCCTGACCCGATCCAGCAAAGAAAGAGCAGAAAGCCTGGTGATTGACGATGAGTCTAACAACACCGACTAAAAAGGTTGAGAAGCTTCAGACTTTGCTACAGACGAAAGCTAAGACAGAACCGGCCTACCGTTTCTACTCTCTGTGGGACAAGGTCTGCCGAGAAGATGTTTTGCTAGAAGCTTACTCCCGATGCCGCAAGAATGCGGGAGCAGCAGGAGTGGATGGCGAAACATTCGAGCGGATCGAAATGCAGGATCAGAAACACTGGCTAGAAACGCTGCGGAAGGAGTTGGTGGCTGGCAAGTATGCCCCCAAACCCCTCCTGCGAGTGTGGATACCCAAGAGCAACGGGGGCCAACGGCCTCTGGGCATTCCGACCATCCGGGATCGTGTGGTTCAGATGGCGGCAGTGCTGATTCTGAGCCCCATCTTCGAGGCGGACCTGTTACCTCAACAGTACGGGTTTCGTCCCGGGGTGGACGCAAAGATGGCTCTACGAAGAGTGTATTGGCACGTGACGGAGCACGGGAGGCGGGAAGTAGTGGATGCGGATCTGCGCGACTACTTCACGTCGATTCCGCATGCTCCCTTGATGCAAAGTCTGATCCGGCGTATTGCCGATGGACGTTTGTTGCGTACGATAAAGCGCTGGTTGACAGCGCCAGTCGTGGAACGCATCGACGGCCATCCGGTTCAGACTGCCGAAGCACGCAAGACCAAACGAGGAACGCCGCAAGGTGGAGTGATTTCGCCCTTGTTGGCAAACTGCTACTTTCGGCGCTTCCTGCTGGCCTGGCAACGCCACGGTCACCAAGAGCAACTCGACGCCTACGTCGTAAATTATGCTGATGACTTCGTGATCTGTTGTCGACCCGGCAATGCCGGAACGGCAATGGTTCGCATGCAACGGCTAATGACGCGTTTGGGTCTAGAGGTGAACACGACCAAGACACGCATCGCCCGACTGCCCGAGGAATCTTTTAACTTCTTGGGATACACGGTTGGCGGCTTTTACGGCAAGGGCGGTCGCCGTTCCATTGGCACCCGACCTTCGCGGAAAGCTGTGAAGAGTCTGCTCAAACGGATTCACGAACGGACCTCCGCTCAGTGGTACGCGGACGATCCCTTGAGCACAGTGACCCGCATCAGCAGCTTGCTGCGAGGTTGGTGTGGCTACTTCAATCAAGGCCCGGTCGTTAAGACTTACGACTTTGTCCGCCGCTACACCGAGCGAAGAGTCCGGCGCTGGATGACGCGCCGAACGGGGCAACGAGGTGCGGGTTTTGCCCAAATCCCGGACAAGTATCTCTACGAGACGCTTGGCCTCTATGCTGTTCCGAATCGCCGCGCCGACTTGTCGAGAGTGAATGTCTGATGGAACGGGAGAAAGCCGGATGCGGGAAATCTGCACGTCCGGTTTGCTGAGCGGGAACAGGAAACAGAGCTATGCCAAGCCGGACTGAGGGGGCGAAGCGAAAGCGCCGCCACGACCCACCGGAAGACTAAAGCCACTGCGCCTGTTCTCGACTCGACCGATCTCGATGCGCCCATCGTCTACGTAGCGCAGCAGCGCTTCCCAGCGTCCGAGTGCATAACGAACCGCCAGCGCGGTGTCGGATTTTCTGGATAGTTTACATAGCGTAGCTTCCAGCCATTGTTTCATCAATTCCAGCAGCGGCCGTGCTCGCTCGTTGCGGACCTCGCGCCGCTCTTCTGGTGAGCGTCCCCGGATTTCCTTTTCGATGGCATATAATGCGCCGATGCGTTCCAGAGCCTCCGCGGCGACTGGCGATTTGTGCGCCGCTACCAGGTCGTAGAACTTTCTGCGCACGTGCGCCCAGCAAGCCGCTTCCTGAATGCGTCCGGTTTCGTAGATGTGCTCGAAGCCCGCATAGCCATCCGCCTGCAGCGTGCCCGTGAAGTTGCTCAAGTGCGCTTGCGGATGCTCGCCTTTGCGATCCGGCGTGTAAGCGAACCACACCGCTGCTGGCGTTGTATCTCCCGCAGGCCGGTCATCGCGAACGTAAGTCCACAGCCGTCCAGTTTTGGTTTTGCCGTTGCCTGGCGCCAGCACCGGAACTGGCGTGTCGTCGGCGTGCAACTTCGTCGCGCTCATCACGTGGCGGCGTAGGGCTTCCACCAGCGGCGCGAGCAACGCGTTCGTGCCGCCCACCCAGTCCGCCAGCGTCGAGCGTTCCAACTCCACGCCTTCGCGCGCGTAAATTTCCGACTGGCGATACAACGGCAAGTGGTCGCAGTATTTCGAGACCAGCACATGCGCCAGAAGTCCCGGCCCGGCAACACCGCGCTCGATCGGACGGCTCGGCGCTTCCGCTTGCACGATGCGTTCGCAACACGCGCAGGCCAGCTTCGGACGCACTTGCCGGATCACCTTGAATCGCGCCGGTACGTACTCCAGGATTTCTGAAACATCTTCGCCGAGATGCTTCAACTCGCCGCCGCAGTCCGGACAGGCTTTCTGTTTCGGCGGATACTTCCGCACTTCGCGCGGCAGATGTTCCGGTAGAGACCGTCGCGCCGGTTTTGCCGCATTTGGTGGGGGTGCGGCAACCGATGGCATTTGCGGAGGACCGGCCTGCTCCGCTTGCGTGGCTTCGAGCTCGTCTAGGCGCAACTCCAACTGCTCGATCTCGTGGTCCAGCTTCTCCGATTTGCGGCCGAACTGCAGCCGCCGCAGCTTGGCGATCAGCAGCTTCAAGTGCTCGATCTCGTTGTCGCGCGAGACCAGTTGCTCGCGTTGTGAAAAAATCTCCGCACGCTGCGAGTGGATTTCTGTGTGCTGCGAGAAGATGAGAGCTTTTAATTCGTTGGAATTCAGTGCGTCGAGATCGGGAAGCGTGTGATTCGCAGCAGCCATTGCCGCGAATCTAGCAGACTCTCTTTACAGCAAAATTAAAATCCACAGGAAAACAAAATTATTTTGCTCACACCGCCATCTACGGTGCGCAACTGCGCACCGGCCGCCGCCAGTCGATGCCTTCCAGTAACATCGACATCTGCGCTGGCGTCAGCGAAACCGTTCCGCTCGCCGCTTGCGGCCAGATAAATCGCCCGCGCTCCAGCCGCTTGGCGAATAAACACAGCCCGTCACCATCCCACCACAGCAACTTGACCAGGTCACCGCGCTTCCCGCGAAACACAAACACCTGCCCCGAAAACGGATTTTCCGCCAACGCCGTCTGCACCATCCCACTCAGCCCCACAAAACCGCGCCGCATGTCCGTCACCCCCGCCACGATCCAAATGCGCGTCCCCGCCGCCAGCCCGATCATCCCAGCAACTGCTCCAGCACCACCCGCAAGGCTTCCGCATCCACTCGGCCCGTGATGCGAAGATGTCCCCTCGGAACTTCCACCTGAATCATGCCGGAAGGTGTGCTACGTGAAGCGCCGCAAACTGACTGTGCGGCTTGTCGCCTGACCTGCCGATTCGTTTTGCGTACCGTCGCCCCGGTCACATGAACCGGCAGCAAGTTCACCGCCTCGGCATGCCCTTCGCCCAACAACCCCTGCCGATACTGCCTGCGCCAGTGAAAAACCTGGTTGGCATTCACTCCATGCGTTCGCGCCACCCTGGCTACCGATGCGTCCGGCTCCAACGTCTCTTCGACGATCCGCCGCTTCTCCGCCACCGAACGCCGCCTGCGCGGCTCTCTCTTAACGACTGCTCGCTCCGAAGTGTCCACGTATCCCTCAAGTGGACACTTCCGTTTGTGCCCACAAGGGCCATTATCCTGGACTACTCACACTCCTCACAGACGGCCAGAAGCGTACGCTTACGTGTCTGTAGCAACTGCTACCGAAGCATTCTTGGGGGGAACGTGCTATATGATCCAGGCGTTTATGTTGGTGCCTTATGGGTTTGCAGCGAACAGTAAAATCTGGGTTTTTCGCTATGGAATTGCAATGGGTCTTGAAGAGCTAACACTTCGAAGTGTATTTCTTCTCTTTGTGGGAGCTGCCACTACGATTTTTTTCATCATGGGTGGTACCGCCCTTTGGGAGCATAAATATCTTCCTGGAGTTTTCTTCCTAATTTCAGGCGCTGCCTTAACCTGTATTTTTTTCGAAAGGGGAAGATTGCAATACTCTTTATTGGCCTGATTTTCATTCTGGTGAACGCTGGTCTGACCGTAGTCTTCCATCCAAGCCTAGCAGTCACGCTTCTCACTGTTGGGTCGGCGGTATCTCTAGTTCTGCTCGCCCGCTGGCAAGCCCAAAGATCAAGTGCCCCGCGCCCGTGAGCTTCAGCAGTTTTGTCTTCAGCATCGAAAAAGGGACCACACACCGCTTCCGCGAAAGCCGGGTAAGTAGATTAAGGTCATAGTGCTGGCAATTGGGGAGATCAAACCATCCGTTCATTGCTGTTCGCGTATGCGCGGTTTAACAACATGGAGAATCAAATCAAGAGCAACTACATGGGTGTAATGGGCGGTTGCAGCGCGGGCAGGAAGACGGGGAAACCTTGATAGAATTAATTTAAGGGTAATTACACCATTGATTATGAAAAGCAGAGGTCGCCGTGTCCAAGTCAAAGCTTTTTGAACAAGTTTTGTTCACCGTATTGCGCTGGAGTGCGATTTGGGGGCTCGCAGGCGGGGCAATGGGCCTCGTCGCTATCCTACTCGAACCTGATACTGGGCATATTCCACGGCACTTGGTGCCCATCATGATCGGCGTCCCGGCCCTAATATTTGGGGCAATAGCGGGATTACTATTTGCCTTGGTCACCGTACCTGCCAATACGAGTTCTCAAATGACCGGTAAAGGTCGAATTCTGTTTGGAGCTTTTGTCGGAGCGATCGCCGGATTCGCGTTAATGTACGTTTTCTCACACTCCTTCTATACCATTCCGATCGCAGTTCTGCTGGGTGGCGCTTTAGCTGCTCGTACCGCGAAGCATAAGATCGCTGCGTAAGCTGGTGAGGATTAGCCCAGGTGTACGTTGCGCGTCTCCTAGAGATTGGGGGCCCGTTTCGACATGTTCATTCACCTGCCCCCCTGGCTCCGAGCACAGAATCATACGACGCGCGAATCTCCTGATGGCCCTGCCCTGGAGCGACGAGTTGAGATTCTCGGGGTCTATCACAGCCGATGGCTTCACATCGCCGGGTCTTCTCTTTACCTGTTTCCGGTCGCAATATCGACCAGTCCGACGATTTTCTCCCTCCATCGAACATTTTGTCGCAGGCTGCGCAAGATCGCTTTCCCGTACCAGCCGGAAGGCCTGTAACTGGACGGCGAGTCAAAAACTTCGAGAAGGAACAATGGGCGAATGGAAGGCGCAAATTAGTATCCGCGTCCCGCACCAGTTCCGCCGCGACTTGCAATCCATGGCCGAGCGCGAGCATCGGAATCTTAGCAACCTCGCGGGCCTGATGCTGGAATGGGCCTTCGAACAATTGAAGGCTGCGGGAAGCAGCGAAAAAATGCTCCGCTTTAGGATTCGGCGGAAAGGAAAGTGAATGGGCATCTGGAAAGTGGGGTGCAACGTTCGCCTCGTACCTGTGAGCAGGGCTTCCCTTGAAGAGTTCGCGAAGCGAGAGAGGAGGACGTTCGGCAATCTGTGCGGAATCTTGCTGGAGTGGGGCCTCACCCGGCTACTCGAAGCAGGTTCGACCGACCGGCTATTAAATCGCAAGGTTCCGATTCCGAGAAACCCGGACCGGAAGGACAAAAGGAAGACAATCGGCAACCCAGATCCAAGCAAAGCCGCAATGCGCTAGGGTAAGGTTCCATTCCGGGAACAAAGCTGCCTTTGCCCTACGAGCCGCAGGACCTCTGAACGTCGTGAGCCTAGCGCCGGAGTCGCGGGGCACGGAGCCCGGCCCGGTCCGCTAACGAAGCATTTCCTTTCTGGCTTCAGCCAAACCAAGCTGGAGTTCGATTCCGTATGAGCGGAGCTCACTTGCGAATTATTGGAGAATTCCAACACTTCGGGCCTCATTCAAAAAACAAATTCTCCGATTCTGTAAAACACTCTTGTGGGTAAGCCAACTCTTTAAGATACTAAAGAGGTTCCCTGCTGCCTTCTCGACTCCCCGCTTGAAAGGTAAGACTTATGACCTTGTTTCGAGAAAGGCTTTATGTATCCGGGAATCGAGCTGCGGCTGCACCGGTATGTTTCCGTGCTCGCGGAGGAGTTGAATTTCACGCAAGCGGCCATACGGCTGCACGTTTCACAACCCACGCTCAGCACGCAGATCCGCGATCTAGAACAGGAAATCAACGCAAAGCTCTTTGAAAGAACGCGAGGCGGCCAGCAAGTGGCGCTGACCCGTTCGGGCGAAGCATTCGTGGCCGAAGCCCGGCTCGCGCTTCTTCATGCCGATCGAGCGGTGCGAGAAGCGCGCGCCGCCCACGGGCAACATACCGGGTCATGGAACATCGGCTACTCTCCACTGATCGATCTCCGCATTGTTTACAAGGTGCGAAGCTATTTGTCGGACGCGCATCCCGCTGAGGACCTCCGGTTCCTGAGCGGCCATACGGCGGAACATTTGGACGCGTTGCTGCGGGGGCGGCTTCACGCCGGCCTCGTGATTCTTCCGCCGAGCGAAAATCGAGTTACATTTGAAGGATTGCATCGCGAACGCCTAATCCTGGCCCTGCCCAAACAGCATCCTCTTACAGCGAAGAACCACATTGAGATCACCGACTTGCATGAACTGCCGCTCGTAAAAATCCGTGGCGATATCGAACCTCGCTTTGGAGAAAGTCTCGCACGACTTTTTGCCATCATACGCGTGCGTCCGCGAATTCTTCATGAAGCGACAACTCAGTTGGAGGCCCTCGAAGTCGTCTCGCAGGAAGGGGTTGCGGCGCTGATTACGCCGGCAGCCCAGCGTCCGGCAATGGACCGGGTTGTATTTCGCAAGTTCTTCGATGAAATCCTTATTGCCGACACTGGGCTCGCATATTTTGGCGAGCCAACGTCTCCCATTCTCAATTCTCTTCGAAGCTTTTTGGCCGAGACGTTCCATCCTTTGGCTGGCAAGCGCGAGACGGAAGGGTTTGCAGCGCAGATGCCACTATTTTGAATGTCCTTTCGCAGCGCGAAGTCAATCCCGCAGTGCATGCAAGAATACGGCAGCGAGAGCAAGGCCCAAGCTCGCGGCTGCCAGGTGTCAGTTGGCCGATTTGTGACGGGAACGCGGCGCAGGCTAAGGGACCGAGGCCTTACTGCTAAGCAGCGACAACAGTTGAAGCGGCACGGTGCGAAGTGAGGATGGGAGTCTGTTTTTGCTGGAGCCAGGCAGCGACCTCGTCGGGATCAAAGCGCACCGACCCGGAAATCCGAAAGGAAGGAATTCTCCCGCTAGCAGCCATCTTATAGATATGTTGAGGCGTGACACCGAAAAGTTCCGCCACTTCGGCGACCTTTAGTGCTCCAGTCTTATTTTTCAACCTCTCGACCAGCTTCATCGAATCCCTCGTTTCCGTCTGCCAACAACCAGCGCCAACCATAGATTCCATCCGTTCGACTGCCGCAAGCTTCGTCAGGCACAACGGATGCCCATCACCTTCGTAAGGTAAGAACTGTTCTGTGGGCTGTCCAATACTTCGATTACCAGCCTTTATAGGCCGCCTCTATAAGCATTGGTTCCTGTCACGACGGCTTTTTCTTCCACTGCCCTTCCTGGCCAAAGACTGCGCTCCGCCGCCCGCTTCTTCTGTCAAGGCCGTACGCTTCGCTCCCGTGAACGCAGACTGCGCGGCCTTGACAGCGCGGGCGGCAGAGCGCCGGGGACCGCCAGGAAGGCCATTGGGTTCTTTTTTTCAAGCGGAAGTCACGCTCGAAAAAAGGAGAAAAGAGGAAAAAAGAAATGCCAGAAAAACAACAGGCCACATGGGGAGAACTCCTGCGGGAGGCGGTCGAAAAGCCAGGCAGCGTGCTTGAGGCTTACACCGCGTTCCACAATTACAGTTTTGGGAATGCGCTGCTTGCGCTCGAACAATGCGTTCGGCGCGGGTTACAACCCGGACCGCTCAACACCTATCGGGGATGGGTCGAGCGAAAACGGCACGTCCGCAAAGGGGAAAGAGGCATCACCCTTTGCATGCCTCTGACGTTCAAACGAGCGGCGCAGGCCGAAAGCCGCGAAGAAGAAGCTGACGAACCACAAACCAGCTACGCCTTCCGCTTCCGAGCGTATTGGTTTGTGCTGGCGCAAACCGACGGCGAAGAGGCCTACGCCGCACGAATTCCCGGCTTCGACCTCGACGCGGCGCTCCTAGCTCTGAACATCGCTCGCACGCCATTTGACGGGATGAATGGCAACATTCAAGGCTTTGCGAGTGGCCGCACAATCGCCATTAGCCCCGTTGCCGCGCTGCCACAGAAAACAACTTTCCATGAGATCGCTCACATCCTTCTCGGCCACACCACGACCGAGAGGCTCGTCGATAGCGAGCAGACCCCCAGACATATCCGCGAAGTTGAGGCCGAATCCGTTGCGCTCATCTGTTGCGAATCGCTGGGCCTCGATGGCGCTGAATTCTGCCGGGGCTACATTCAACACTGGCTGAACACCGAGAAGGAAATCTCAAACCATAGCGCGGCCCGCATCTTTACCGCCGCCACTTCCATTTTGAAAGCGGGAACACCCGTGGCGGGCAGCCATTAGGCTGCCCGCTCTCCCTTTGTTTCAGAAATCTTTACCGGGTACGCGAACAGAAACTACTCGTAAGAGGAAAAAAAGGAGAAAGAAAATGAATGCAGAAATGGCTGCGAGGGCAACACAGGAAAGTACGCACGGGGATTCATCGGTGGGTGAAATCAAACTGGAGCAAATCGCGGAATCCAAAACGAATCCGCGCAACCACTCTGATGAAACCGCATTGGCAGAACTCGCGGACAGCATCCGGCAGCATGGGGTGTTGCAACCCGTATCGTGCGTCCACATCCGAACGGCACGCGTGACGCCTTTGAGCTCGTGGTGGGGTCGCGCCGCTTCCAGGCGTCGAAGCTGGCGCGGCGCGAAACGATTCCAGCCACCGTCCGGGTACTCAGCGACTCCCAAGTCATCGAGTTGCAACTCGTCGAGAACCTGCTTCGCGAAGATGTTCACGAACTGGACGAAGCGAGCGGTTACGCAGCGCTTCAGCGCCTGAATCCCAACATGTACACCGTCGAAACCATAGCTCAGAAGGTTGGACGTTCGCCCGCTTACGTCAGCGGGCGATTGCAGCTAGAAAACCTTGCCGACGCAGCGAAACGTGCATTTCGCGCCGGGAAACTCACCGTCTCGCACGCCTTTGAAATCGGGCGATTGCAAGAGCGGGACCAGCAACGAGCGCTTCGGGAATGCTTCCCGGAGCACCGCAGCGTTGCCGTCGCCCTCAAAGACGGTAACGCCCAGGCCATCACTGTTAGAGAGCTTCGCGTCTGGATTGAAATGGAAATTCACCTGGACCTCGCCAATGCCCCCTTCAACGCTCAGGACGCGGGCTTGCTGCCGTCCGCAGGCTCGTGCGCGAAATGTCCCAAGCGCACGGGCAACAATCCTCTGCTCTTTCCCGAAACCGGCTTGAAGAAATCAATATGCACGGACCGCGAGTGCTATCACGGAAAAGTGTCGGCATTCGTTCAGCTTCGCGTAACGCCCCTCGAAGCCCAAGGGGAGAAAGTCTTGCGCGTGTCTCAAGCACCCGCATGGCAGGCTACTCGCCCCGCCGGTCAGCTCTATGAAGGACAGTTTCGCCGTGCCCAACACAGCGGAGAATGTCCCACGACGAAACCAGCGATTCTGGTCGACGGGAAGAATGCGGGAACCGTATTCCACCGCTGCCAGAACGAGAAATGCCCGGTCCACGCGGCGGTGACACGCTACCAGCCCACGCCACAGGAACAGGAGCGGCGCAGGAAAGAAAAGCTCGCCGAGCGCGTCGAGAAGGAATCGCGGGTGCGCATTCTCGATTCCATCCGCGCGAAGCTGCCGGACGCGCTCGCGCGGCCTGACTTCGAGATGGTAGCTCACGACTACTTCGGGCGTTTGGGCCACGACAATCAGCGCCGACTGGCCAAAATCTACGAGTGCGAAGGGAGAAAAACCAAGTCCGCCTGGGGTGCTCAGATCGTGGACTACGGGAAGATTGGAGCAATGGCAATCGAAGCCATGAGCGCGGCCAATCTCGGGCGCTTTCTCATTGTCTGCGCTCTCGTCTCCGACCTTGCTTGCCGCGGCTACAGCCCGGGCCAGCCGCTCGCGAAAGACTCGAACCTTGCCTGCACCGCTGCTCGCTATAAAATCGACATCGCGAGAGTAGCGGCTATGGTCCGTGCCGGACTTTTGGCCAAGGAAGGCGCGAAAACGAAGGAAAAGAAGAGCAATCCTTCGCGAAGCGTTGCCTCCGTTCCGAGCCAGCGGTCCAAAGGGAAGTCGGCAAAAAAAGGCTAACAATCATGCGGGTAGGCCGCGCTCCAATTCGGGCGCGGCCCGCTCTTTTTTATTTCCCGCCCGCCCACCCTTCTGATTGCCGAACCACACCCCCTCACTCCGCCCTTTCGCCCAAACTGAAACGTTGGATTCGATGGGTTTCAGATAGTCTGCCGCAGCCTGCCTTTCGTTTTCTTTGCGGAAGGGCGCCAAGCCTTTTGAGCCGTGAGCGTACCTTTGGCCTTTGCCTGTGCTGCGCGCGTTCGACACATTTCTGGATGATGCGCCTCTCTTTGTTGGCCGCGAGAACGCCCATCCGCTCACCGGGCGTGATGCCGCATTCTTCGCGCCCCGCGATCCCTCCATGCTCTCTCTTAGGGTGGCGCGGTGCGGCCCGTCTGTGTTTTTGGCACCGTGGTTTTCCCGCGCCGATTCATCCTGTTTCGTTCATCGTTTTCCCTTTCCGCCCCCTCCATTGGGCACGGCTTCGGGGGAATTCCTGCGCCCGGCGGCTTCGGGTCTTCTGCTTTTCCGGCTCTTCCCAGAAAATCTTCGGAAACGCCGCGGAAGATTTTCCGTGCCCCTCCCGAAATGCAGACCCTCTCCTTGGGAGCAGACCCCTCTCGCTTCCAAGTGCCCCAATTACGAGGGCAGAAAATGGAGAAACAAACGCGATGTACTTGAACAAAATCGAACTAATCGGCTACCTCGGAAAGAGCCCGGAGCACAAAACCACGAAGAACACGGGTCGCACGTACGCGGTACTTTCCCTCGCCACCCAGAGCGCGTGGAAGGATGCGAACGAAGAATGGCAACGAAGGGTCGAGTGGCATCGCCTGGTCGCTTGGAACGGGCTGGGCGAATACGCGGCTAGCAAGTTGAAGAAAGGCGATCACGTCTATGTCGAAGGCACGCTGGTGAGCAGCACGTACGTGAAAGAAGCTGGCAAAGGCAAGAACAGGACCAAGGTCACGCTCACGAACTGGCAGGTTAAAGCGCAATCCATCCGCAAGTTGACGACAACGAAAGGAGGGAAGGCCACACCCGCACCGGTCGAACCCGAACCCACGGAAATTCCGTTTTGAGTATCGCCACCCATAGGGGGAACGGACGGACGTTCCCCCTATAGTTAAGTTTCCCTGCCACAACGCCGAAACCTTAAAACCTGCCCCGTCAGGTAGCGAATCGAGTGCTTTATAGCCCCTCGTTATGATTCGCAGCGCACGAAGTATTGGACGAAGCGCGGCGGCGATTTTATCGTGCGCAGCAGTTTTTGTTGAGGTGAACTCGAATGAAATCGAATTGCAAGACCTGGTGGAAGGGCCTCCGACAGAAACGCAGGTTCGTTGGCGGGCTCACTTTGGGCCTTTCGCTCGCGGCACCTGCTTACTCGCAAATATCGGGCGCTTCGCCCTGGGAAAACGCCGTGAACGTCCTGCAGCAATCGTTCACGGGTCCGATTGCCAAAGGCTTGGCGCTCGTCGCCATCGTCATCGGCGGGCTTACCTTCGCGTTTGGCGAGGGTGGAGGTAAGCGAACTTTCGCGGGGCTAATTTTTGGAATTGGGATGGCGGTGTTGGCTGTCAACTTCCTTAGCTGGCTCTTCGGCGTCTGACCTCAACCAGGGGATATAACAATGCTTCGCAATCCCGTTTTCCGTTCTCTCAATCGCCCGCTCACAATCCTTGGAGCGGAGCGAAAGCTGTTCTTCTTTGCGCTCGTCATGGGTGCCTGCGTGTTCAACCTGCTCGACAGCCTGACGGGGGCTCTGGGGATCTTTTTCGCGCTCTATTTCTTTGCCCGGTGGGCAACCGAAACCGACCCGCAAATCCTGCGCTTCCTGCTCAATTCGGCCAAGGTCCGGACGCAGTACGACCCCATGAAATTCGAGCCTATCCGTGTCCGAAGGATCGGCCATGTTTAAGCTGAGGCACATCACGAAGGATTACGACGAGGCTGCGGCCCTTTCGACGCAGATTAATCTCTTCGGGTTTGTCGACGACGAACTTTTTCTGACCAAGAGCGGCGATCTGGGAATGATTCTTGCCATCGAGGGTGTCGATTACGAATGCCTCGACCGCAGCACCATCGAGAACCTTACGCGCCGGCTGACCGCCTCGTTTCGTATTTTCGACGAGAGATGCCGTGTCTACCAGTATCTGTTCAAGCGTAACAACGCAAGCATTCCTTTCAGCATCAGCAGCAATCCCGTCGTCAACGCAGCCACTGAAAATCGCATCGCCTATCTGAACGCCAAAGCCGATTCCCTGTATTCGTTCCAAATCTACTATGTCGTGCTATATGAAGGGTTTCGCTACAAAGCGTCACTCCTCGGAACGCTCGCTAAGACTTTCAGCGAACCCAGGCAAGCCCTCCACGAGCTGGCTGCCCATCTCTCGACGCCGAAGCAACTTGTCCTGATCGACGATGAACTCGGACGCGGGAAGTCGGTCCTGCGTGCGAAAGCGCGGAGTTTTCTCCTGCAGGCCGGGGATTTCGTTGGCGCACGCATCCTGCAGAAGCAGGAAGCGTTTCGTGTCCTGAAACAGATTCTGAATTTCTCGCCGCTAAAGCTTGAAGCGGCGCGGCTGAAACACGACACCTTCCTCGATTACTACCTGGCGGAATCGCATCTCGAATGCCACCGGGGATTCCTTCGCGTCGACGACGACTATGTCAAGGTTCTGACCCTCAAGGAACCTTCCGCCCAAAGCTTTCCGCTTGTCTTTGCGCGGCTCTTTGAAATCGAAGCCAACTATTTCATCTGCTCTGAATGGAAGAAGCAGGAGCCTGCCAAAAGCCGGAGCCTCGTTCACTCCCGCAGGCGGCATTTTCACAACACGAAACGCTCGGTAGCGAGCTACGCGACGACCTCCGATCTACCGGAACGGCGTGAAGACATGCTCATTGACGAGTCCAAGGAAGCGCAAGTCCACGATCTTGGCGAGGCGCTTAAGGAACTCGAACTCAAGGGCAACTACTTCGGGGAATACTCGCTTTCGATCGTCGTCTACGACCGGGATTTGGCCAAAGTCGAACGAGCGTGCGCGGAATTCTACAAGGCGTTCAGCATTCACGATGCCCAGCTCTATGAAGAAAAATACAACCTTTTCAACGCCTACCTGGCAACAGTGCCCGGCAACTATGCCTTTAACTTGCGCTCGATGCTCATCCTCAACACGAACTACGCCGACTATTCGTTCCTGTTTACCCTGCACAGCGGCAATCACGTTAACGCCCATCTCAAGCGGGAATATCTCGCCGTGCTCGAAACCAACCATCGCACTCCCTATTACTTGAATCTACATTCGAAAGACACCGCGCACAGCCTCATCCTTGGCCGCACCGGCTCCGGCAAGTCATTCCTCTTGAATTTTCTGATCACCAATCTCCAGAAATATGATCCATATACGTTCATCTTTGATTTGGGAGGAAGTTTTGAAAGCTTGACGCACCTGTTCAGTGGCACGTACGTGCGAGTCGGCACCCACGACAACGGATTCAAAATCAATCCGTTTTGCCTCCCGAGGACGAAGGGCAATCTCGATTTCCTGGCCTTGTTTGTCCAGGTTCTTGCTGATAGCGGTGGTGGCCCCGGCCTATCGATTGAAGAAGAACAGGAGCTCTACCACCAAATCGAAAACCTCTACAGTGTCGATCCCGAACTCAGGAGGCTGGGCGTTCTCGCCAACACATTGCCTCGCAGCATGGCTTTGCGGCTGGAGAAATGGATCGAAGGCGGCCAATTCGGCTTCCTCTTCGACAACGCCGATGACACCGTGACCTTTTCGAAGTTTCAGTGCTTCGACTTCCAAGGAATGGACGGCTACCCGCAGGTGCTGGAGCCGCTGCTTTTCTACATCCTGCATCGCGCGAATCACCTCATTACGGACCGCGAAATCACGCACACCTTCAAAGCCTTCTTCATCGACGAGGCCTGGACGTTCTTCCGCAACCCACGCATCAAGAGTTACATGGTCGAAGCGCTCAAGACCTGGCGGAAGCAAAACGCGGCGATGATTCTGTCGACGCAATCGCTCGACGAGCTGCGCAAGTCGGATATTTTGGATGTCATTGTCGAGACCTGCGCCACCAAGATCTTCCTCGCGAATCCCGACATGGACCGCGATTTGTACAAGAACCAGTTCCATCTGAATGACACGGAAATCGATCTGATCTCCACTCTGGTCCCCAAACGGCAGTTCCTCATCAAGAACCATGAAATCGCGAAGGTTGCCAATCTCGAAGTGGACGCCAAAAGCTACTGGCTCTACACGAACGATCCCTTCGATAACCGGAAACGCGCGGAAGCTTTCGAGCAGTACGGTTTCGAGAAAGGGCTCGAAGTGCTGGCGAGTGGGCCGGGATGAGCGGGATGGCAAGTTTCAAGGAACGGTTGTGGCAAGAAAATCTCAGGAGAAACCAATGAAGAGAGATAGGAAAGCTGTTTCGATGGTAGCTGGCGCTGTTTTGTCCGTGTTTCTATTTTTCTGCTTCATGATCCCGGCGGCGTCCGTGGTCCGAGCTGACGGCGCGCGGACCGTGCAGTACGGGGATACCGACATCGTTCCGATTCATGCCAAGCTGCGCTTTTCGACATTGATCGTACTTCCCGCGGACGAGGAAATCCTCGACGCTACGACGGGCGACAAGGAATTCTGGATCATCAACGGCTCCCATAATCTCTGTTTCCTTCATCCCGCCCAACAAGGCATCCGCAGCAACTTAAACCTGATTACCGCGAGCGGACATGTCTATTCCTTCCTGCTAACGGAAATCAGCAAAGACCCAAAAGCGGAACCCGATCTGAAAGTGTTTGTCGAGCGAAAAGAGGTATCCACGATTCAGGGCATTGCCACAGCGCCGTTGGCCCGGGCTTCCGATGTCCAGGCATACAAAGCCGCTGTGGATGCGGCGCGCGCCGAAGCCGTCCAATCCGCGAAGACCGCCGACGAGGACGCGCAAAAGAAAATCAGCCTTTTTCGGGAACAGTATCCCCTAAAACTCCAGTTCGATTACACATACGACCGGAAAGGAGAGGGCCTGCCCTTTCGCGTTTCCGCCATCTACCACGACGATAAATTCACCTACATCCAGTCGAACGCCGAGGAAAAACCCACGATTTACGAGGTCAAGGACGGCAAACCCAATCTGATTAATTTCGACCTGTCGGGCGATGTCTATGTCATTTCGAAAATCGTGGACCAGGGTTATCTAGCCCTCGGCAACAAGAAGCTGAGCTTTGAACGCCATGAGAGGCAGCCGTAAGCCTCCATTCGAAAGGAGCCGGAGATTCCCATGACCGAGAAAAACGATCATTCCTCTGATGCTGGTGGTAGCGCCCAGCGACGCGGGACCGTTGAGAACAAAGCTGCAAAGCCTGCCGGCTTGCTCCCAAAAAGCACACAGCAATTTGTGATTCTTGGCGTCGCGATGGTCATGATTCTGATCATGTGGCTCACAGGCGGAGGAAAACGGCAGGGGAAAGCCAGCGCGAGTTCACCAGCCTCCGCACTTGTCGAACCATCGGATCGAGCGACCGTCCAGGACTTCAAGCAAACGATTCAAAAGGAGCAGGCGGAGAGCCGCCAGCCCATCTCCGCGGCGGATTTAAACCGTCTCGAATCGCTTGGGCTCGCCGGCGATGTTCCTCCAGGAAGCGTGATCGCCCCGGCAGACAGTACTGTGCCCCAACCGGGCGGTGTACTGGGCGGCATGGGTTCACAACCGCCGCCGTCCGATCCCCTTCGCGAAGACCGGAAAAAACGTGAATATCTTTCGCTCTTCGCCGACAATCTCGCCTTCTCCGCACGAAAAGGCGAATTGGCCGAGCACTTTGCCGGTAAGCAGTCGAACGCTTCCAACTCAGGTGGGGCTACTGAAAAGCAGCCGGACCCGGTAACTGTGCCCATCGACGTTGACGCTGAATTGCGCAAAGCGGAGGCGCAATTTCCCGCGAATAACCGCACCGTCTCCCGGTCACAAGAACAGCCGAAATCTCCACCTGAATCCCAATCCAAAGACGCGACAGGAACCGCTAACCCTTCCGTCGAGAAACGCCATGTGGTGTTTGAAGGCACCGTGCTCGAAACCTTGCTCATCAACCGGCTGAATGGAACCTTTTCCGGTCCCGTGGAATGCCTCCTCACGAATGACGTCTACTCCCAGAACCGCCAGCGGCTTTTGATTCCTGCCGGAACCAAAGTGCTCGGCGAAGCAAAGAATGTGGATGCCCTCGGGCAGCAGCGCCTGGCGGTGTTCTTCCACCGGCTCATCATGCCGGACGGTTTCTCTGTTCCCCTTGACGAGTTCAAGGGCCTCAATCAGATCGGCGAAACCGCGCTCCGGGATAAGGTCAACAACCATTATCTCAAAATCTTTGGAGCGTCCCTCGCGATTGGGATTCTAGGCGGCGTAGCCGAATCGGGAAGCGGAAACGTTCTCACGGATTCCGCTGTGGACCGGATTCGAGCGGGGTTTGGAGGTAACCTTGCAAACTCCTCCAGCGAGATCCTCGACCGCTTCCTGAATATCCTCCCCACGGTGACTATCCGCGAAGGGGCTAGGGTAAAAATCTATCTTTCGGGTGACCTTTTGTTGCCCGATTACGCCCAACACGCCTTGCAACCTGACTGATGAGAAGAGCAAAGCAGCGCAGAACCCAATGAGGAGGAAATTCGCATGAAGTACATCGTAAAGAAGTCCGCTGGTATTCTATTTTTGGCCGCACTGCTTATCGTTCCCGTCGCTTCGGAGGCGCAGCTCGGCAACGGTGTCGTCTACGATCCGACCAACTATCACAACGCTCTCCTGCGGTACTACCAGCTCCAACAGCACCTCGTTCAATTGCAGAAGACCGTCGCGAAGGTGACTTCGCAGCTAAACCTCGCCTTGAAGATGGCGCAATACATCCACAACATGCCGGCGCGGTATGAGGCGATGTTCTCCCAGTGGCGCGCCTTTACCTCGGGCGACCTCTATGGAAACACGACCCGCTGGGTCAACGCCGTCAATGGCGCGGGGGCGCAGAGCGTCAGTCCCGCCTATCAGCAGGCCATCGTCCCATTCCTGGCTTTCAACCAAACCGCTCTCAAGGCCATCAATCCCGCGGACGCCCTCCAGCTCAAGTCCGTCGCTGCCTCGATGCAATTGACGGACGGCGCAAACATATCCGCTCTCACAACCGTGGGTAACATCCGGGGTAACGCCCAAACCATCCAGCAACAGATTGCAAATCTCGAACAAGACTCCTTTTCGGGCGACCCCACCCTCAATACCGAGATGAGTGTGCTCAACAAAATCAACGCTTCAAGCATTCTGACGCTGCGCACAATGCAAGATGCGAACAACCTCCGGGTTGCTGCCCTTGAGCAGCAAATCCTGGAAGCGAAGCAACAGCGGGATTCCGACGCCGCAAACCTCAATTACGTCATCCAAATGCGTCAGCAGACGACACAAAACCTCACGCCCTTCAACAGCAACTTGACGCAAAGCCTCTCTAGCTACCGGCTGCCGTAGCGTAGGGAAGGCCGAACGAAAAGAACCCGAGGAGATGCCATGAACTTTTTTGATGCTGTACTTCAAGCCGTCAACACGCTCGTGCAGCAGAACCTCGGCGTTTTCGATGGCATGGGGCAAAACCTGTTCCGGGCCTTCGCCACGATTCTCGTGGTCTGGTACGGCATCAAGGCGGCGCTTTCAGCCGGGGAGCACCGCGGCTTCCATTTCGCGAACTTCGTCACGCTCATTCTCGTGATCAGTTTCGGGTTCGCCATGGTGAATTACTACGACACGCCCGTTCCCGGTGTGGGGCTGGATTTCCACCACCTCATCACCGACGAAGCGGCCTCATTGTCGAACCGCATCGGCCAAGCCAACGCCCAACGCATCGCCGATGACACCAATTACGTCTTGAGCAATCTCGAAGCCCCTGGGATCACCCAGCCCCTCGCGACGTTTCTTTATGCGCTTCTGTGGCTGGGAGCCGTCGTCACGGAAGCCTTGGCTCTCATCATCGTGGCCTTCGGCGTGGTCGCCACGGCGGTCTGCATTTTGCTCGGGCCGGTGTTTATCCCGTTCTTTATTGTGCCTCGGCTCGACTGGCTGTTCTGGGGGTGGTTCAAGGCGTTCCTGCAATATTCGTTCTACCAGGTGGTCGCAGCCGCCGTGCTCTACATCGTCAGCCAGTTCACCTACGGCATCATTCACGCGCAGATCACCGGGCTTATGTCGGCCACCGATTTAATGAAAATCTCTCCCGTTCTAATCGTGACCTACATCGCGGCTAACTACGCCATCCTCAAGGTTCCCACTCTTACGAGCCACATCTTCAGTGGCACCTCGGGTGCCTCAGCCTCCGCACTCTTCGAACGGGTCGCGGCCACCTTGGGAGCCGGGGCATGAAGGACGAAATCTTCAACGAAGCCAAGCAACTTTACCTGGAGCAATATGCCTCTGCCATCGTCACTGGCGGGTATCTGAAGGTTGCCGTCGCGGTGCTTTCCTTGGTCCTTTTTGGCCTCGTTTTGATTAGCTTGAGAATTGTTCGCAGGCTCGAAACCTTTAGGCCCCTAGTCATCCGCATCGACGAACTGGGGCGAGCTCAAGCTCTTTCTTACGACACCCTTACCTACAAGCCGGAGTACAAGGAAACCAAATACTTCCTCACTCGCTTCTGCCAGCTCTACTACCGCCGCAATCGCTCGACCATCAACGACGACTTCACGCAAGCCATGTCTTTCCTCGACGGCAAACTCGCCAGTGACACCATCGCGGGATTCAAACAAAAGAGCATCATCAAGAACTTCCTTGCTGACAGCCTGTCCCGTGAGCGCGACGTGGAGGTGCAGCAAGTGGTTATCGAGCCGATGGAAAAATCTCCGTACCAAGCAACCGTGGACTTCTTCGAAATCGAGTATTCACCCGCGGATCATTCCGTGGTCAAGCGCTCGTTGTATACGGCAAGCATTCTCTTTTCATTTCGCG
>CAVYFO010000005.1:0-276375 GCA_963767755.1 uncultured Acidobacteriota bacterium
GGTGGACGAGAGGGGATTCGAACCCCCGGCCTCCTCGTTGCGAACGAGGCGCTCTCCCAGCTGAGCTACTCGCCCATGAGCAGCTACAAAATCTTAGCAGACGCTCCCAACCTTGCCAACTGAAGCTGTCCGAGCGTGTCCGATCGGTTTGCAAAAAGACAAAGGAAAAACTACTTTGGCGGCGCTAAGCCTGCTCGAATGCAAACTAAATAATTCCGGCGTAATCGCCGAAGCAGTCAAGACTAACGAGAATCTCGATCTTAAGGCCGATCGAGGTTGCCGCTCGCGCCGGCGCGCTCCGCAACGATCTTTCGTGCGTTTTCATAAAGTGCGCGGGCTTGCGGAATGGCTTCCACAGCCTTCTGCACCTGCGGATCCGCTTCAAGCTTAACCTTCAGCTCATCCTGCATGCCAAACGTCGAGAAGAAAACCTCTTCTTTTATCTTCCGTTTGACCCAGTCCAGATTCTCGGTCATGTCCGGCTCGGTGTAGCGCACGTTGTGTTTCGTCAGGTAATCGCGGAAGGTCTTCATCACCTCGTCGTCCGCCGCAAATTCCTTCGTGATGGTCGGCCGGGTTCCCATGTAGAACCGCGTAAATCCTCCCACGCCGCCTGGAAACGGGTAAAAAACATCCGCGCGAAACATCTCTTCTTGGAAATGATTGAACTTCGGCGCGGCAACTACAATATCCGGAGTGATTCCGCCGCCTCCCGTTACTTGCCGCCCGCTATCCGTCAGCTTGACTTCCGTCGGATGCTCTGGAACTTTTCGCTCGTAGTGATATTCATAGAGCGAAACCGACTTGTAATCGCGTTGAATCAGCCGCCCGCTCGGCGTGTAATAGCGCGCCGTCGTTAGCGCCAGCCCTGTATTTTCACTCAGAGGCTGAACCGTCTGCACCAATCCCTTGCCAAACGTTGTCTCTCCCACAATCAACCCGCGATCATGATCCTGCACCGCGCCTGAAACAATTTCCGTGGCCGAGGCGGAATTGTTGTTCACCAAAATGACCAACGGCGTCGTCATTCCCTGATTGCCGCGCAGCGCAAAGTACCGGCGTTCCGGTGAGGACCGCCCATGATGCGAAACAATGAGCTGGTTCTTATCCAGCAGCATATCGCCCACCGCAACCGCTTCATTCAACAGCCCGCCAGGATTCCCGCGCATGTCCAGAATCAACCCGTCCAGAGTAGATGCGTGCAATTGGGTCAGCGCGTCGGAGAGTTCACGATCCGTCGTTTCGTTAAATCCAGAAAGGCTGATGTAGCCGATTCCGGGCTTCAGCATGAACGCAATGTCCACCGAGTGCCGCGGAATTTCATCGCGCGTCACTGTAAACAACAGAGGCTGCGGATAACCCTCGCGGCTCATGGTGATCTTGACGACCGTCCCCTTCGGTCCTTTTAGCAAATCGGCAACTTCCGTCGTCGTAAGCCCGTCCGTCGATTTGTCATCCACTTTCATAATTACGTCGCCCGGCCGGATCCCGGCTTTGAACGCTGGCGCGCCCACGTACGGCTGCATCACCACGGTCCGGTTCTCTTTGGGAGCGACGATCATGCCAACGCCGTAATACCGTCCGCGCTGGTCTTCGCGCAGCAACGCAAACTGCTGCGCATCAAAGAAATTCGAGTGTGGATCCAGCACGCGCAGCATGCCCGGGATGGCGCCTTGATAGACGGCCTTGTCCACATCGATCGGCTCGGCATAGTTCGTCTGCACCACGTCAAGCACGTTGGTGAATTGCTGCAGCGCCGTGCTCTCATCCTCGGCCGAGGACGTCGTGGCGCGCACGTTGGGACCGTAAATAGCCCCAAGAACCGCTGAAATGAGAATGACGGAAACGACTAGAACCAGCCCACGGCGCTCTGATTTCATTCTGACCTCGCCAATCCGCTGCAGCTCAAATTATAGCACACCCTAAAGTGTGGTTTGACACCGTAGGACGCCCTTTCTATGATGCCAACAGGCCCTCTTGCGGCTACCTATCACCATGCTCAGCATGACTCACATGATCGTGCTCTTCATTGTGGTCCTGGTCGTTTTCGGGCCACAGAAGCTGCCCGAACTCGCCCGTGGCCTTGGCAAGCTCATGGCGGAATTCCGCAAAGCCTCCACCGATTTCAAGAGCGCCTTCGAGCAGGAAATGCGCGATATGGAGCGGCAAGCCTTGCAGGCCGAGCGCAAGAAAGCCGCCGAGGCTGCTGCCGCCTCCGCCTCCGCGATGCAGCCCGCTACCTTGGCCGCGCTGCCTGGCCCCGAAACCACCACAACCCAATTAGACGCGGACACTCGCGCTACGGAAGCACTGGTCGTGACTCCAGTCGCGGAATCCGTGCCGCGCTCCGTCGAAGAACCTGTTGCAGCGCCCGTCGAACCCACGAACGGCGCCTCGGCCGAACCGGCTCAGGCCGTTGAGCTACCGTCGAGCGACGCATCAGTCGAACCAGTCTCCGATCGTTCGCAAGCCCCCTCTCATGACCAACAGCAGCCAGTCTGATTCCACCATCGTGCCCCGCGAGGAAGAGCCCGGCGCTCAGATGACTTTTTTCGAGCACCTCGTCGAACTCCGCAAACGCATTATTAATTCGCTAGTCGCAATCTTGCTTGGCGCAATGATTGGCTGGTTTGTGGCGCCCCATTTCGTCAACGTCATGGTGCGGCCCATGGTTGACGCCTTGAAATCCGCCCATCTCGATCCCAAACTGGTTTACTCTCATCCGGCCGGCTACCTGAATCTTCTCATCACCGTAAGCATCTACCTCGGAATCGTTATCGCGTCCCCCTGGGTCCTCTATCAAATCTGGCTTTTCGTCGCTCCCGCGCTTTACAAACACGAGCGCAGCGCCATCACCGGTTTTCTTTTCTCCACGGTTTTCTTGTTTCTCGCCGGCATCGCCTTCGGATATTTCATCTCGCTGCCATACGTTCTGCGCTTCCTGATCAGCTTTCAGGGCCCCGTCGTCCCGCTCATCAACATCGACGAATATTTCGACCTCATCCTCCTCGTTCTCCTCGGCCTCGGCCTGGTCTTTGAATTGCCCGTCCTCATCTTTTTTCTTTCGCTCTTCGGCATCGTTACGCCCCAGTTCCTCATCAGGAATTTTCGCTACGCTTTGCTGGTCATCGCCATCCTTGCTGCCGTCCTGACTCCTACGCCCGATGCCACCACCATGGTGCTCTTCATGTTGGTCCTGGTTGCGCTGTACTTTCTTGGAGTCGGCGTCTCCTGGCTGGTGGTGCGCAAGCGAAAACGCCGTTTGGCCGAAGCCGCGGAGGCTCACTAAATGAAGTTGCCGCTCAAAAATATTTTGTGCGCATCATTCTGCGCTTGCGCGCTCTTACTCGGCCTCACCGGATGCAAAGCCAGAGCCGACCTCTCACAACCTGCCGCCAAAGACGCGCCCTTCATGAGCGGCCTCACCACCGCGCCCCCGTTCCAGATCGCCCCCGCTGACCAAGCCCCGCCGCCCGACAAAACCGATGGCTTCGATGGCAACCGCGCCTACGCCCAGGTCGCCAAACAAGTTTCCTTCGGTCCGCGTCCCGCCGGCTCGCCCGCCCTCGCGCAGCTTCAGGATTACATGCTCTCCGAACTCAAATCCTACGGCTGCATCACCGACGTCGACTCCTTCACCTCCGACACTCCAGCGGGCCGCATCGCCATGAAAAACATTCTCGTCAAAATTCCTGGCGAAAAGCCCGGCATCATCCTTCTCGGCACGCATTACGACACCAAGCGCCTCGAAAATTTTGTCGGCGCCGACGACGGCGGTTCGTCGACAGGCGTCATGCTCGAACTCGCGCGCAATCTTTGCTCACATCGCGGCCGTTACGCCGTCTGGATCGCCTTCTTCGACGGCGAAGAAGCCGTCCGCCCCGAATGGCAGGATCCCGATAACTGCTACGGCAGCCGCGAAATGGCCGCCCGCTTCGCCATCAGTGGCGACCTTCCCAAAATCAAGGCCTTCCTCCTCGCCGATCTCGTTGGCACCAAAACTCCGCACTTCAAGCGCGAATCCTACTCCACGAAATGGCTAGTCGATCTCGTCTGGTCCGTTGCCAAACGCCTCGGTTACGGCAACATCTTCATCGACGAATCCTCCGCCGTCGAAGACGACCACCAATCTTTCCTCAAGCGCCACGTCCCCTCCGTCGATGTCATCGACCTCGATAACGGCCCCAACGGCGACGTCTACTACTGGCACACCCCGAAAGACACCCTCGACAAAATCAGCCCCAAAACCCTAGCCATCGTGGGCCACGTCTTCCTCGAGTCCGTCAAGCAACTCCCATCGAAGTGACCCATGCTCTCGCCCACTGTAGAATGGATCGGCGTCCTTGAACTCCGCGGGCATAACTAGAAGACAATCCTGCTTCTGGTCATCGCACTGCTATCCGTAGGAATGGTCCTAGTGATCTACGGCACCGTCGTTAAAAACGACTGGGGAATTAATTGGCCAAATGCATTGCCCGCGATGCGGGACACTCCTTCCCCAGGTGAGAAAGCCCAAGTCTCTTCGCCAAACCATGTGGGGCGGTGATACCTGCGCTGCTTGTGGTGTTGAGGTTGATAAGTGGGGTCGTGAAATCCCCGCCCATTAAACTCGAATGAAAGACGAACGCATCTTGGTCCAGTCTTCCTCAGGCAAATACGCGATCCTCTGTAGCTCTGGAGTTCTTCGCGACGCCGCGCATGAAATCCGCAAACTCGGCAAATTCTCCCGCATCCACGTCGTCTCTTCGCCAAAAGTGTGGCGCGCAGTAGGGAAGGGAATCCTTCGCAACTTCAGCAAAGGCGGTCACATCGTTTTGCATCTAATGAACGACGCCGAATCCGCCAAGAATCTCGCTACCGCCGAAAAACTTCACCGCTCCCTAGTCCGCGCCGGCATCGATCGCCACTCTCTCCTCATCGCCGTTGGTGGCGGCGTCGTAGGTGACGTAGCCGCTTTCGTGGCTTCCACCTGCCTCCGCGGCATCCCTCTCGTCCAAATCCCCACCACCCTTATCGCTCAAGTCGACTCCGCCGTCGGCGGCAAAACCGGCGTCAACCTCCCCGAAGGCAAAAATCTCGTCGGCACGTTCTACCCCGCCCGTCTCGTCCTCGTTGATCCCGCCGCCCTCAAAACTCTCCCCGATCGCCAATTCCGCGGCGGCTTGGCCGAAGTCATCAAGTACGGCGTAATCGCCGACGCGAAACTCTTCTCCTATCTAGAAAAAAACTTCGACGCCGTCCTCCGCCGCGATCCGCACGCGCTCGCCTACATCATCCCCCGCTGCCTCGAAATTAAGGCCCACGTCGTCAGCAAAGACGAGCGCGAATCCGGCCTCCGCGAAATACTCAATTTCGGCCACACCTTCGGCCACGCCCTCGAAACTGTCACCAACTACCGCACCTATCAACACGGCGAAGCCGTAGCCTGGGGCATGATGGCCGCCGCCCTCCTCGGCCACGAAATCCATCTCACTCCCGCCGACGAAGTCTCCCGCATCGTCTCGCTAGTCCGCCGCATGGCCCCGCTCCCCCCGTGGCCCAACGTCTCTCCCAAAAAACTAATCGCCCTAATGCATTCCGATAAAAAAGCCCGCGCCGGCAAACTCCGCTTCGTCCTAGCTCCGCGCATCGGCAAAGCCCAATCCCACGACGACGTCCCCCTAGCAAACTCTCGAGCGCGTCCTCCATTTCGCTCCGCACTTCCTCAACGGTCGAGGCATCAGCCGTGACTAAACTTACCGTGGCACAGGCTTCAGCCTGTGCGCCTCTCGTCATTCAAGTAAGTGCAGAGGCTGGGCTGTGCGTGCCAAAATCACACAAGGTGTCATTCCGAGCGAAGCGAGGAATCTGCTTTTCTCCGTTGGCCACACGCGCAGCCGTCAGCTGTCAGCTGTCAGCTGTGAGCTGCGAATTCTTTTCTCGCCACTCGCCACTCGTCACTCTCCACTCTCTCCCCGCCCATGCCCAATAACCTCGCCCCCGTCCCAGGCACCCGCCCCGAAGGCACCCACACCGAAGCGGACGCCTCTCGCAAAGTCCGCGAAATGTTCGCCATAATCGCCCCGCGTTACGACTTCCTCAATCATTTCCTCTCCTTCCAAACCGATCGCCTCTGGCGCAAACGCACCGCCCGCCTCCTTCGCCCCATTCTCCAGCGCCCCGACGCCACTGTCCTCGATCTCTGCTGCGGCACCGGCGACCTCTCCCTCGCCCTCGCGCGCGAAGGCAACGCCCGCATCTTCGGCGCCGATTTTGCGCATCCCATGTTGGTCCGCGCCAAAGAAAAAACCGCCGCGCAACTCAACCATTCCTCGAATGCCGCGCCACGCATTCTTCCATTCCTCGAAGCCGACGCTCTCCGCCTCCCCTTCGCCGACCAATCCTTCGATCTCGTCACGACCGCCTTCGGCTTCCGCAATCTCGCCAATTACGAGTCCGGCCTCCGCGAAATCCATCGCGTCCTAAAACCCGGCGGCACCATCGCCATCCTCGAATTCACTGAGCCTCCCGCCACCCTCCTCGGCAGAATCTATCGTTGGTATTTCCGCGAAGTCCTTTCCCGCATCGGCGGCCTAATCTCCGGCCACTACGCCGCCTACACCTACCTCCCCAAATCCGTCTCCCGTTTCTTCCTCCCCCCCGAACTAGCCTCCCTCATGCAACAAGTCGGCTACACCTCCATAAATTTCCGTCTCTGGACCTTCGCCACCGTAGCCCTCCACACCGCCCAGCGCCCCCGCTAATCTTTTTCTTCTCTGTGCCCTCCGCGAACTCTGTGTTAAGAAAACACCCGCACCTCCGCGCGAACCTTAACCAAAATCTCCCAGCCCACTGGGAAGTTTCCGCGGTTCTTAAAACGCTGTCATCTTCGTTTTAATTTTCTGGCGGGACAGTCTGAATGTTCTCGCCCTTCACCAGCGTGCGATCGAAAAAGTCGCCCGTGGCTTGAAATACGCCGACCCAAGTGCGCCAAAGCAACGAATCATGCACCTCGTCCGGGTAAACAATCTGCTCGTAAGGAACATGATTCTGCCGCAGCAGATGCACAAGGTTCACCGTCTGCGCGAATGGCACGTTGCGGTCATCATCGGCCTGAATCAATAGCACGGGCGATTTCCACTTATCGATCGAACCCACCGGCGAAGCTTCATAAGCCGTCTTCTTCATCTCGTCGGAAGCCCCAGCGGCTTCGGGCCTGGCGAAAAACGCCGACCAGTCATGCACGCCCGCGTAATCCACGCCTGCCTTGAAAATATCCGAATTGCGCGCCAGCCCCATGGCCGTCAGATAGCCGCCGTAGGAACCGCCCCATAAGCCGATCTTCTGCGGGTCAACATAGGGCAGCGATTGCAGATATTTAGCTCCGGCGACGACATCCTGATATTCCGAGGCGCCGAGCGGCCCGGCCTTGGCAGGCTGGCGAAACGCGCGGCCATAAAGAATGCTCAGCCGGTAATTCACGGAGAGCACCACGTAACCCCGGCTGGCGAGATATTCGTTGGCTGCGTACATGAAGTTGTACGCGTCCATGGGATGAAATCCCAGGACCATCTGGCGGTACGGCCCGCCGTGCGTGAAGATGAGCGCGGGTCCCGGCTGTGTGCGCCCGCGCGGCACGAAGAGCTGCCCGTGAATCTCAAGGCCGTCGAGGCTCTTGAACACCACCTGCCTTGGGGCGACGAATTGGCTCGAAGGATAGTCGGCAGGCAGCATATTCGCCGCAATCATTTCCCGCCCCTGCTGCGTCAAGCGATACGGCATCGCTGGCTGCGTTGCCGTTGAGCCCAGGCAAAGGATGTGACGCCCGTCGCCCGTGACCACTGGCGTCCATTCGATCGACTCGCCCTGCGTCAATGCCACGGTCCCAGCATGATCCACGCTTACGCGCCAAAGGTGCCGCCGGTCGATATCCTTCTCATTCGACGAGAAAATCAGTTCTTTGCGGTTGGGCGTGAGCGTCGCGCCCTGAAAGGAATAATCTCCGGGCGTCAGCAACACCGGCGCTCCGCCGTCGGCAGAAATCGAGTAGATATGCGCCCAGCCGTCTTCCTGCGACGCGAAAAGAATCCGATTCCCCGCGGCGAACTGAAAAACATCTTCCTCCCATTCGCTCTCGCCGGGAAACGAGCCGTCGGCGTCGTTCGTGCTTTGCCAAATGACCTTCGCTTTGCCGCTCGCCGCATTCCACACCACAATCGTCCAAGGCTGCAACTTGCCAGAAAAGAATCCGCCTCTCGCCCCCGTCAGCCGGATGAAAGCCAGTTTCGATCCATCGGGCGACCAGCGCGGCAGCATGTCGTGAAAGATTGTGGGATCGGCGTAGCGCAGCGTGTCGCTGCCAAACTCGTAGATCCCGATCAGCGCGTGCGTCCCACGGTCGCTGAAAAACGCGATTTTCTTGCCGTCGGGCGACCATTGCGGCTGCGAATTCTTGCCACGGACGTACGCGAGTTTGCGCGCCGCCTCCTTGCCCGAAACTGGCGCGATCCACAACTCCTGCGGCCCGCTCCAGACGGCGTATTGGCCGTCCGGCGAAATCTGGATGTCTTCGCCGCCCTCTTCGCTGCAATTCATTGTGCCCAGCAGTCGCGGCTCGCCGCCCGCCACGTCGGCGGCCCACACTTGCTGCTCTGGCCGATGCACGTTATTGGTCGGATCAGCCACTTCGCCCTGCCCGTTCGCTTCGCTCCCGCGTGCATAAACCACGGTCTTGCCATCGGGCGTCAGGCGCAGGCTCGCAATCGGCATCCCGTCGTCGCCAGCATAATGCGTCACCTGATGCGCCGCAAAATCCGGGCCGTCCGCCACCCACACGTTTCGCGCTCCACGCACCTCGAATACCCACGCAACCCGCTCGCCCTGCGCCGCCGCCGTAAGTCCGTACGGATACGGATAGCTCATCACCTGCTCCACGGTAAACCCTTGCCCTAGCGCCGGCGCCGCCGTCACCAGCGTCGTAACCGTCACCGCGAAAATGAGCGCCCCCGCCAGCCTCAACCAAAATAGCTCGCCCGCCAGCCCCGCCGCGCTTCCCGTATTCAAAATCCCCGTAGCCCTTTTCATGTTTTCCCTCGCTCTGCCGCACCAAAACATACACGCTCTCAGCCCCGACGCATAACAAAAACGAAAATTGCCTCTAGCCAGTGATATCTCGATGTATGGAAAGGTCGTTCAACCTCGGGAAGGCGAATCGGCAAATCGGTGACACTCAAGTGGGCGAGTCCGTAGAGAATCCAAGCCGCAGAAACTAGCCAGGGGAACAACTGCCTGCCGGCCCTTTTCTTCTCTGTGTCCTCTGCGAACTCCGTGTTAAGAAAACACCCGCTCCCTCACGCGAACCCCAACCAGAATCTCCAACGCCAGCCCGCGAGTAACATCGGGGGAATCCGCGACGGAAACCGGGGACGGAAACCTGGGACAGACGGAACGTTTTCTAACGTCGGATGACCTGTGCACGAACTCAGCCGAGGTTTCAGGCTAAACGATTCGGAAAGGTCCGGTCTATCCGCATGTTTCTAAAAAGATTTGGTCCCCACCGAACTTTTCCCCATTCAACTTCGTCTATACCTGTGCGCGACAGCAGAGGTTCAGGTTGTCCACCCGAAGATGTCGGAGGATTCTTAATGTTTCGATCGATTACTCGCGTCGTGGTTCCTGTTGCCATGCTATCTGTTTCCCTCTTGGCGTCCTTGGCCAACGCCCAAATCTCGCCGAACCTGCCCAATCCGATCGCGGCGCCGAATCCGCTGACGACGTTATCCATTTTTCGTAGCAATATGCAGGACAAGATCATGAAGTCGGCGGAAGCGATGCCAGAGTCCAAGTATAGTTACCGGCCGACGAAGGACGTTCGCTCGTTTACCGAGATACTGGCTCATGTGGCTGCTATCTCCTACACATTATGTTCAAACGCCAAGGGTGAAGCGCCCCCCGCCACGGCTGCCGCGATGGGTTCGAAGGCCGAGATCATCTCCTACCTCAGAGGCGCGTTCGCCTACTGCGATGGCGTGTACTCAGGTTTCACCGATGCGCACCTCAACGATCCGGCGGACTTCTTCGGCTTCAAGACGAACAAGATGTTCATTTTGACGCAAGTCGGAAATCATGATGCCTTACATTACGGCAATCTCGTCACGTATCTGCGCCTCAATGGCCTCGTGCCGTCTGGGGGCTGGTTTTGATGGCGCATCGGGCCGGGTGGCTCGGACAGAGTTTCGCTATTCTGTCGACGTGGATTACCTGATGCTCATTTCCCTACAACAGGAAAAGCGGAGGGTGGCGGGTGGAGCAGAGAATTCCGGCGTGGGGTGCCGCACCCATAAGCGTTAACTTAACAATAGGCGTAGCGTCGACTGCGGCGCGGGGGTTCCGCGAGCTGTGCGACGATTGTTTTCCAATCGTGGAAGATGTTGGTCAGGTGCTGGGGCGGCAAAAGAGCGTGACGCAGTTCTCGCAGCATGAAGCCGGTTTCCCTCCAGCGGCTACGGCGTAACGCCGAGTTCATAGCCCCAGGGGGAAAAAGCGTTTGCTGCTTCCACCAGTCGCTCGACGAGCAAACTGACAAAAAGTTTTCCATGCAGCCACGCCCGCGCGCTGGGAGGATCCCTTTTCGGGAGGTGCCCCAAGCCGAGCAGGGATTTCAGCCGTTTGATGGCCAGTTCTATTTGCCAGCGCTGACGGTACAGTTCCATGATGGCGGCGGCGGAAAACGTTTCCGGCAGCGTCGTCCACACCGCGAAGTAAGCGGCGGCTTTCCAGCTTTCTGCACTGATGACCTTGCGATGTTTTTTGGCGTAGCGTTGCATGCGCGCGCGCACCACGCGGGTAGCTTGGGCGCTGCGCCGCACGGCCAGGAGCCGTCCCTGAATCCACCGGCCATCGGCGCCAGGGGTGCGCGTGAGCCATTCTTGAATGTGACCAACGCGCAACGGACGGAAAAGGTGCAACGGGTTGATCTGCCGGTTTGCCGCGTCGAATAAGGGCAGCGCGCGGCGATGGAAGCGTACGAGTAAATCCCCGCCGGCCTGCACCACATGCGCCGCAGCGGCCGCATTGGCGTACAGACGGTCGCCAATCAGGATGTCTCCGGCGTGAACCGGAATGCGCCGCAAACTCTCCCCGCTTTTCACATCCGTCAGTTCAAAGTGATCGCACTGCAGATTCGCCAAGTTGAGGGCATAATGCACGCGCCAATCCGTGCCCGTGCTGCCAGGCTCGGAGACGGAAGTGCCATCTACCAGGCGCACGACACGACCTTGCGAAGGCAACGCAAACCGTTGCTGACCACGCAACTGTTCGGCGAGCCATCGCAACCATTGCTCGGAAGCCCGCAGGCGCTTGAACACCGCTACCGCGCTAACCGTGACGCCCAGTTGCCGCGCACGAACCGCGGTCTCTGCCAGCGAACATCCCTCCCCCACATGAAGCAGTAGAACACGCAACAAACTCTCCGCATCCGGAAAATCGCGTGCCCGCCGCAACGCCCCGCTTTGCCGCGCCTTCGCTTCCCAGCCCGTGGGCAGAAACGAGCGCAGCACCGCCCAATTATCAATGGGTGAGTCTTTCCGCTCCTCTACCATGTACGCAGCATAAGCGCCAACCGCGCCCCAGTCAATCGTTAAGTTAACGCTTATGGGTGCCGCACCCTCCGGTTTTGAGGGTGCGGGTTCTGACTCCTAGCCGGGTCGTGGGGAAACGGTCGTCCTGAAGGGAAGAATCTCTCAACGAGAGGTAGGATACAGCCCGAACCTTTCCTCGACTTCGCGAATCCGCTGACGCCGCAAGTGATTCAGATCGAGCAGCACCACAGTTGCGCGGCCAATGGCAGTTAGCCCTTCCACTTCATGGCCTTTGAATCGGAAGTGTTCCGACCACTGCTGTTGGAGGGGATGAAACAAGGAAACCCGCTCGCCTGTCAGCGGATCGAGAGCTGAGGTCTTATCGGCTTTATGCAGGTTGCATCCGGGGCACGCCAAGGCGACGTTTTCTAACGTGGACTCGCCGCCCTTTGATCGCGGGATGACATGTTCGACGTGAAAAGTCGCACCCTGCAGACTTTCATGCATGAGGCAGTATTGGCATCGCCCCTGTGCACTCGACCGCACGGCCCGCGCCAGCGCCTCTGGCAAGGCCATTTACGGTCGCTTGCCCAAAATCTGCAAAGCCTCTCCGCGCACGAGAGACAGCTGCTCGCTCAATTCCACCAGTGCTTCGAGTTCTTCTCGTTCCGATGGACCTAAAAGGCCTTCGTTGTTGCGGTCCATGAGTTCCTGAAGGCGACGGTCGGCCTTCGATGGAAAATGAAGTTTCCCAACAGCTTCCACCCAGTTCAGAGGGGCCGCAATCGTCGCGCTCATGGAATCATCCTAGGATGGCAGGGCGCTCACGTCAATGGGGCCTAGGGATGCCGGACTAGCACGGGTGTGTCAGGATTCCTGGGCGCAAATTCCGCGGGTGCCCCAGACGCCGGGGTCGCATCTGTGGATTTTGACTCTTCCTGCTGTTCTTTCGCTAGGTTTCTCCCCCGATGTTCTGGCCCTCAAAGTCTTTCCTGAACGCCAATACCTGTTTCGGCAGCGCGCCGCCAACGACGCTAGCTCCTCCGAGGTGCCCTTCTACAATGGAATTGAGCCACCCCGGATGCGCTGCCCCAAATGCCAATTCGATCATCCGTTGCAGACCACCGAGTGTCTGAAATGCGGAATCGTCTTCTCGCGCTACCAGCCGCCGCTGCAAAGCGCCGCGAACCAGCCTAATCCTGACGCCCCGATGGCAGTGTCAACGACGGCCGTTTCCGCTCCTTCCGCACTGGCCGAGCCTGCCACTGCTGCCAACGACACCCATCGCGGAAGCGATGCCCTAAGCGATGTCCGCACCGATGCCCGGACCGAGCTGCTGTACCGCATCTTCGCGCTTCCGCTGGCCCTGCTACTGGCGCGCCTCGTCGCGGGCACGGGCCTGCGCATGGCGGCCGCCATGCTCGCCATGGTGCTGCACGAAAGCGGCCACGCCATCACCGCCTGGCTCACCGGCCGCTGGGCCGTGCCCCTGCCCTGGGTCACTCCCCACGGCGACCAACGCTCTTGGGCCATCGTTCTGCTGGTAACGGCCGTCATAGGCTTTGCCGGATTCCTAGCGTGGAAGATGGAGCGCTGGGGATGGGTTCTTGCCGCTGCGGCGGAGCTCCTCCTGCAACTGATTGTCCTGACTTTGCCGCCATCGATACCGCCGGGAGCCCTGATCGTCTTCTTCGGCGATGGCGGCGCTCTGGTGCTGGCCACCCTGCTGATGGCCACGTTTTACGCGCCGCGCGAAAGCCGCCTGTATAAAAGCTGGGGTCTGCGTTGGGGATTGTTAGCCATAGGTGCCCTCAGCTTCATGCACGTCTACCTGATGTGGCGAGGCCCGATCGAAGATCTTCCGTTCGGCGAGATCGAAGGAGTCAACCTCTCCGATCCCAGCCTGCTCACCGTAATGTACGGCTGGACGCCTCTGCAAATGGTCGATCGCTACGTCCGGCTCGGCACGTTCTGCCTGCTGGCTTTGCTCGCGCTGTACATTTGGGGGCTGGTCTCCGCCTATCTAGAATTGCGACGCAGCCCGGCTCCCTAGTGAGGCGAAGAGCCCAGACGGGATGTTCCCGCGTATTCCTAACGAGCGGCCCAGATCTCCCGCCTTCGACCCCCTGCTCAGTACGTTTGACAAGCGACAATTATCACTATACACTCAGTCCCGGTGATTCGCAGCTTCAAGCATCGAGGTCTAAAGCGCCTCTATGAGCGCGGCGACCGCAGCGGGATTCGCACCGACCTCTTGGACACCGTCGAACGAATCCTCACGGTTCTCGACGCGGCTTCCACGCCCCAAGCGCTCGATCTGCCCCGCTATCGCCTGCACCCGCTCAAAGGCGACCTGAGAGGTTTCTGGTCCGTGACCGTCCGGGCCAACTGGCGCATCGTCTTTCGTTTCGACGGCGATGATGTCTTTGATGTCGAACTGATGGACTATCACTAAGAAGGAAGGAACTTTCATGCCCATGAAGAACCCCGTTCATCCCGGCCGTGTCGTCCGCCACGATTGCCTCGAGCCCTTGGGCTTGACCGTCACCGCAGCCGCCAAGGCTCTCGGCGTTACGCGCCAGGCCCTCAATAACGTCGTAAACGGCAAGTCCGGTATTAGCCCCGAGATGGCCATCCGCCTTTCAAAGGCCTTCGGCAGCACCCCGGAAACCTGGCTTCGCATGCAGCTTGCTTACGACCTCGCCACCGCTCTCAAGAACGAAAATCACATCAAAGTCCGCCGCCAACACGTCCAAGAGCTCCAAGCTTGACAGCCATGTGCCAGACGGGCGGGCCCGGCGACCGTCGAGATGATCCCATCCCTCGCCGCCCGTCTCTAATCTCTTCTCCTGCAACGACTTATAATCTTCTTGACAATATAACTAACTAATGCTATATTGTTTTGTGAATTTTAGACGCCACCCCGTCACGCTTTCCCATTCTGGAACTCGACGACCCTTCAATCCCCGCCTCCGCTCCTGGCCCCGACACCATCGCCCCGCTACCGCTTCAATTCCTACAAAACCCTCTGGTCCAACCCTATTACCATTGTGCAAAAACATCCAAAACTTAACCCATTTTAAATCAACACTTCCACAAGTGTTGATTCTGCTGGACTTAATCTCCTTTAGATTGAGTGTTTACAAAAAAAACTGGGGGAGGGCCCGGTAATTGTTAACCAGCGATGCGATGAGGCGTCGCCCGTCGCAGTCCGGAGCAAGCATCGCTACGACCGCCGCTTCCGAGCCTGCCGAAAAGGATCTTCCTTCATCCACTTTTGACTTTCAAATTTCTATCTGCTATTTCCGAGACTCTGGCGGGAAAAGCCTTCACACGGGGAGCCGGGACGAGCGAAAGGAACGCAGTCGATCGAAGTATGTTCTGGCCGAGGCGATATCCCCGGCGATTTGCGCGCGCAGCTCTTCGGGACCGGAGAATTTCTTCTCCTCCCGTAGTCTCTTCCAGAAATGGACTTCGATGCGCGCGGGGCTAATCTCAGGGATGGGCTCGAGGATATGGGTTTCGACGCTCAGCGCCGAGCCGTTGAACGTAGGTCGCACGCCAATATTCGTTACAGAGCGCCGCGTCCGACTCTCTCCTTCGAGGAGCACGCGAGTAACGTAGACGCCTCGAGCTGGCAGCAATTCCTGCTCCGCCGCAAGATTGAGCGTTGGAAAGGTGAAGCGTCGCCCCGTGCCGGTCCCCGAGACAACCTTTCCGGTCAGCACGAACGGCCGCCCAAGGAGCCGTGCCGCATGAGCGACATCGCCGCCTGCAATTTCACGCCGAATGATCGTGCTGGAAACGACTTCCCCCTTATAGATGACCGGCGGAAGGATGATGACCTCAAATCCCTGCTCAGCTCCGAGTTGAGACAGAAGTTGGGCGTTGCCCGATTGCTTATGTCCGAAACGGAAATTTTCACCGACGAAGACGGCGCGCACATGAAGATCGCGAACGAGGATCTGCTCGACAAATTCCTGAGGCGTCAATTTCGCCAGCTCGTGAGAGAAGGGAAGTACGACGGCCGCATCAACGCCCAGAGCGCCAAAACAACGCAGCCGCTGCTCGGTAGTAGAAATGCGCAGAGGAGCCGATTCCGGACGCAGAATTTTTTGCGGCGTCGGATCAAAAGTCAAAACCGTCGCGACCGCCTTGGTATCGGCGGCGCGAGAGGCTACCTCGCGGAGGATGGCCTGGTGGCCGAGATGAATGCCATCAAAGTTGCCGATGGCCAGAGTGCTCCCGCGATTTGATCCCGCATACCGGGTTGCCCAAGCATGGGAAGTGGAAAAAAGTTCGAGCGCAGCCGTGCGAGCCACGCTGGATTTTGGAGTTGCATGTGCTGCCGCTGGCGCGTCCGCTTCTTCGACGCTCACTTCAATCTCGAGCCCGTCGTAGGCAAGCTGCACGTTGGGATAGCCGAGCTTGCGAAGTCGCTCATTCGTTTCCGCGTGGGGCAAATCGTGAGCGATGTGCGTAAACCACGCGCGGCGCGGCTGCAACTGCTTGATGAGCGCGAGCGCCTGATCGACGGTCTGGTGCATGGGATGAGGAATGTCACGCAGCGCATCGAGGATGAGCTCATCGAGATCATGCAAGAGCGCAAGAGAGGAATCCGGGATTGTGCTGAAGTCGGTCAAGTAAGCGGCGCGCCCACAGCGAAATCCCAAAACTTCCATATCGCCGTGCAACAGCGGAATCGGAGTAAAAGTGGTGCCCAGAAGCTCGAACGGTGCCTTCACTTCGTGGAGCGTGACACTCGGAATCGAACTGAGCTTGGGCTTGCCGTCAAAAATGTAAGCGAACGCGCGCCGGATGATGCGGAAGGTTTCCTCGTTGGAGTAAACCGGAAGCGCCGCCTGCTGCCGAATGTTATAAGGCCGAATGTCGTCGAAGCCCATGATGTGATCGGCGTGGCCATGGGTAAGAAGCACGGCATCGAGCCGGTCTACGCAAGCACGCAGCGCCTGCTGCCGAAAGTCGGGCGTCGTATCGATGACCACATTCTGCCCGTTGCGCGAAAGCAGCAGAGAAGGACGCAGCCGATTGTCATGCGGATCAGACGATGAGCACACGCGGCAATGGCACGATAGTGTGGGCACGCCCATCGAGGTGCCGGAGCCGAGCACAGTTATTTTCAGCGGAACGTTGGCCATGGAAACGGAGGACATGGAAACTGGGGCACGCTCGGGACCGCGGATTCTGTCGTCAGCGCCGGGCTTGCTTGCGTTCTCGGTGAGCAGGCTCTCTAAGGCCGCGCCTTGGCTTTTGCCTGCGTGGCCGCCTGCGCCGCAACCGCCTGGTTCACTTCCAAATACGTCATCTTCAATTTGCCTAGAAGATCGAGCAAGAGGCTGTCTTCTTCCGGAGCAAGATTGCCTTTGGTCTTTTCGTGCAACGCGTCCAGCATGTCGATCAACTCGTGCGCGGCTTCTGGATCGAGCATGGGCTGGCCAGTGCGCGGATCCGCATAGGCGCCGAGAACCATCGCCGCATTGCTGCCCAGCATACGCACCAGATTCTCAAAGGGTTGCGAACGCTTGGGAACATCCGCGGGAGGCTGCGGCGCGATGGGTTTCGGAGCTTCGGCAACTGCCTGCAACTTCTCTTCACGCTTCTCCTCGCGCTTCTGCTCGCGGTCCCTCTCTTCGACAGCTTCCTTGCGCAATTCGCCGTCGGCGGTGAATGGCCGCCGGTCGATAACGCGAAATGTTTCTTCGTTCTTGTGCTCGGTCAAGGGAACAAACCTCGGAATTGATGCGCTAGAAGTGGTGCACAATAAACTATGCGCCACAGATTATGCTCTCTATAAGTCTAGCACGGGTTCGAGACTTCGGCGGAGCGCTGGCTGGGAGGAGTACAGGCGAGTTCTCCGTCGCCGGTTCATTCGAGGTTCGGCCCTCGGGTTCCCCAGTACCAAATTCGATAGAGGCGCAGCACTTTTGGACCATCCAGAAACAGCGGAACTAAATAGGAAAATCTGGGTTAGATAAAATGAGATACGATTTATAGACGTGCGGCATTCAAATTCGTTGAAAAGGGGAATCGAATGCGACAATCAAATCTTACGGCAAAAATCATGGCAGCTTTTCTAGCCGCGGCATTTCTTCTGGCGTGGTTGCCCAGCGCGGCGCTGGGGCAGGACCCAGTTCAGTCGCAGGACCGCGTTCCGCCACCGGAGCAGGAACAGGCGCCTCCGCCGAGTTTTTCGCCCGATCAATTGGATCAAATGGTCGAGCGAATCGCGCTTTATCCAGACTCTTTGCTGGCGCAAATCCTGGCGGCCGCGACTTATCCGGACCAAATTCCTGACGCGGCGAAGTGGGCGGATGAACACCATTATTTGCGAGGAGAAGAACTCGCCAATGCGATAAATGCGGACCAGCTGCCGTGGGATCCAAGCGTGCAAGCACTGCTGCCGTTTCCTTCGGTGCTAGGGACGATGGCATCGGATATGAATTGGACGACGGACCTGGGCAACGCGTTTTTGGCACAGCGCCAAGATGTGATGGACGCGGTGCAAAGGATGCGGCAGAAGGCCAAGGACTTCGGCTATCTGCGCAGCAATGCGCAAGTCATCGTCAGCGGCGGGCCGTACATTGAGATTACGCCGGTTAATCCCGAATTCGTCTGCGTGCCTTATTACAATCCAGTCGTAGTTTTCGCCGCGCCACGTCCAGGATTTTTTATCGGTGGAGCGATAAGCTTTGGATACGGAATAACGCTGGGCGCCTGGTTTCGGCCGTGGGGCTGGGGATACAACCGGTTTGACTGGGGCCACCACGCGATTTTCATAAACAACCGGCCGTGGGGGCGCGTTTGGGCTAACCGGCGCGTGTATGTACATCCCTATCCGGAAGTGCACCGATGGGCGGGCGCGCGCCCTGCGGAAGGACACGCATTGATACCGCGAGACGCGCGCGAACGGCAGGCGGCGCACGAAGGGCATCCGCGAGTGGAAGAACATCACAATCCGCATGATCATCATCACTAATCGCGGCCAAAGACGCGACAATCGAGGCGAGAATAGCAGAGTCGGGTGGGAGAGAATGCCCCCTCGACTTGTGCTTTTAGAGCAGATCAGGTCTTGCCAGGCTATCCGCGGAGGCGCGATTTGACCCTCGTTGCGCCGGACGGTAGAATTTAGCTTCCGCGCGATGATGCCCCGTGTTGAATCCCGCAGACAAAACGCGACTTACGCACCGGCATAGCAGGGCAAACAAGGCATGAAGGAGGAAGTATGGCTACGGCAGCAGCCCCTCGAGTTTTCAAGAATTTCATAAATGGGGAGTGGGTGGAATCGCGCAGCGGCAAGGCCTACGAAAACCTCAACCCCGCGAACACCGATGAATTGGTGGGAATGTTCGTGTCTTCGACGTCGGTGGATGTCGATGCAGCTGTCGATGCGGCCAAGGAAGCGTACAAGAAATGGCGGTTAGTTCCGGCACCGAAGCGAGCCGAGATTCTTTTTCGAGCTGCCGAGATTCTCGTGCAGCGCAAGGAGGAATACTCGAAGGATATGACGCGCGAGATGGGCAAGGTTCTGGCGGAAACGCGCGGGGACGTTCAAGAAGCCATCGATATGACGTATTACATGGCGGGGGAGGGGCGGCGGCTGTTTGGGCAGACCACGCCTTCGGAGCTGCCGAATAAGTTTGCGATGAGCGTGCGGCAATCGATTGGCGTGTGCGGAATGATCACGCCCTGGAATTTCCCGATGGCGATTCCGTCGTGGAAGATGATGCCGGCGCTGATCAGCGGCAACACGGTGGTGTTGAAGCCTGCGGAGGATACGCCGCTATCGTCCTATCACTTGGTTCAGGTGCTTACCGAAGCTGGCGTGCCAGCCGGCGTTGTGAACCTGGTCAGCGGCGACGGCCCAGGCGCTGGCGCGCCGTTGGCGCAAAGCGAGGACGTGCCGGTGGTTAGTTTTACCGGATCAACCGCGGTGGGACGGCTCATTGCAGAGGCTTGCGCGCCTACCTTTAAGCATTGCAGTCTGGAGATGGGCGGCAAAAACATCATCGTCGTGATGGACGACGCGAATCTCGATCTAGCCGTGGATGGCGCGGTGTGGGGCGGCTTTGGAACGACGGGCCAGCGTTGCACGGCAGCCAGCCGCGTGGCAGTACACAAAAGTATTTACCATGAATTTGTGTCGCGATTTGTGGACCGCGTGAAAGCGCTGCGCGTCGGAAACGGTCTCGACTCCAACGTGGACATGGGTCCATGCATCAACGAGCAGCAACTGAAGACGGTGATGAGCTACGTGGAAATCGGGAAGACTGAAGGCGCCAAGCTCTTGACCGGAGGGAATCGTTTGGATGGTGGCTCTTACGCAAAGGGCTGGTTCCACGAGCCCACGGTGTTCGGCGATTGCTCGCCGCAAATGCGCATCGCCCAGGAAGAAATCTTTGGGCCAGTCGTTTCGGTGATTCCGATCGATAGTTTCGAGCAAGGAATTGAAGTGGCCAACAACGTTCCGTATGGTCTGTCAGCCTCGATTTACACGCGCAACGTAAACCAAGCGTTTCAGGCGACACGCGACCTCTATACCGGGATCGTTTACGTCAACGCCCCGACCATCGGCGCGGAAACCCATTTGCCTTTTGGCGGAACCAAGCAAACCGGCAACGGTCATCGCGAAGCCGCGGTCGCAGCGATCGATTTCTTCTCCGAATGGAAAACCATTTACATCGACTATTCCGACAAGCTCCAGCGCGCCCAGATTGATAACAATTAGATTGTTATAATTTAATTATTACGGTATCTTCCTGCGCCAGAAATGGCTACCCGCAAGCAGTTGCAGGAATTGGCGTTTCTTCGCCTTCGGGAAGCGGAAGCGATCTATGTGTCCGGCTTCTACGACGGTTGCGCCTATCTCTGCGGCTACGTTGTTGAACTTGCGTTAAAAGCACGCATCTGTGCGACACTGGACATCGATGAGCATCCAGAGAAAGGCAGACTGCGCGATACCTTTAAGACGCATGGGTTCGACGAATTGAGAATCCTGGCTGGAATGGAGAAAGAACTTGCAGTGGCCAACAAGCCGCTCGGTGACAACTGGTCTTTGGCAACGAGTTGGAAGCCGGGGAGAAGGTACGAGCCTGCCGGCACGTACGACCAAGCAGTTTCCATGGCCATCCTTGAGGCGATACGCGGGAAGCCGGACGGAGCCCTTGTATGTATATCTCAACGCTGGTGACTGACGTGCTCCGAGTGGTCGAGGCGTCGCGCGAAAGTAGAGGCGACCTTGTACTTGCCATGCTGTACAGCAGTTCTGAAGGAGCCACATCGAGTTGGAATTTGATCATCTCTGCCCCTTGGGCTGACGAACTCGGCGTCGTCGAGGCAACGCGTGCCATAACTCATGAGCTTAGTCTCGGATTGGAGCTGGAGAACAGATCGGCAATCTCGCGAGTTACCGTTCTCAAAACTTCAGATCCTTTTGTTCGTGACATGGCAGCTCTCTTTCAGGTGTCCGAGCCCGGAACACGCATGCCCATTCCCAACGTTGCGCCGGATGGGATTCCGGTGGGAAGTGGGTATGTCTTCTATTCGCAGCCTGGGTTGCTCGCGCAGATTCCTACCTGAGCGCACAGGACTTGACCTTACATTGACGGTGCTTGACACGCTTTCTACAATATAGGTAGCGCTCTTTAGCACTTAGCGTAGAGTGCTGCTATGAGGAATCCAGCTCTTCAGGAACGGCGCAACAGGCAAATACTCGCGGATCTCGTACGTGCGTACATCGAGACCGGGGAGCCGGTTTCCTCGCGCGCGATTTCCAAGCGCTTCGAAGAAACGCTGAGCACCGCTACGATTCGCAATGTGATGGCCGATCTTGAGGACGGCGGTTTTCTCTATCAGCCGCATACTTCGGCCGGGCGCGTGCCGACTTCGGCTGCGTACCGTTTCTTTGCGCAGGAGATTGCCTCGCAGGCGACCTTGACTTTGGACGATCGGAATTGGATCCAGCGCGAAATGGGCGGCGCAAAAACAGCTTCGGAGATTACCGAACGTGCAGGGCATGTTCTGGCGGAAGTATCGAATGGGCTCGGCATCATTGTTTCACCGCCGCTTGGAAGGACGGTGCTGGAGCACGCGCGCATGTGGCTGCTGCCGGACGGCCGCGTGGTCGTTGTACTGATTTCTCCCGGCGGAAACACGCGCGACAAGATTCTGCGCCCGGTCCGGCCTTTCGCGCAGAGCGAACTGGACGCCACCGCGGACTTCTTGAACCGTCATTATTCCGGATGGACGCTGGAAGCCATTCGCGGTGACCTGCTGCAGAAGCTCGCGACCGACCGCGAGCAATACGAAGGAATCATTGGAAATGCATTAACGCTGTGGGATCCGGCGATGCTGGGGGAAAGCCAAGCAAGCCAGGTACACGTCGAAGGCACGGCTCAAATCGTGGGCACGCCCGAATTCACCAATCAAGCGCAACTCCGCGAATTGCTTGCGGCCATCGAGGAAAAACATCGGCTCGTAACCGTTCTCAACGCGTGCATCGAAACACCGGAGCCGGTTCACGTACAAATCGGCGTCAAGGAAATTTCGGAGGCGGGAGATAATTTGGCCATCATCAGCGCGCCTTACACGCGTAACGATTTTGTGCAAGGCTCACTGGGCGTGCTGGGACCGACGCGCATGCATTACGAGCGGGCGATGACCGCTGTCGCGTACGTCGCGCAGCTATTCAGCGAAGCATTGAGCAAAATTTGAAAGACTTTTTCCAGAGGAGAAGCCGCAAAGTGTCCGAAAAGGATCGCGTAATCAACATGGAAGACCACACCAAAAACTCAGGACCGGATCAGCCCGACGAAGCCACGCTTGCCGCGGACGCAGCCACCGCCGATGCGGAAGTCGCGAAGCTTGCCAGCGACTTGAACGAATTGCGTCAAACGTTGATGCGCCGCCAGGCCGATTTCGACAACTACCGCAAGCGCATCGAAAAAGAGCGCGCGGACGACGCCAAGCGTCACACCGCCCGCGTCATCGAGGGGCTAATCCCCATCATCGATGGATTCGAGCACGCGCTAGCGGCTCATCGCGAAGCCGAATACGAAAATTATCGCAAAGGCTTCGAGCTGATCTACAAACAACTCGTGGACAATATCGCGCGCCTGGGAATCGAGCGCCTTGATCCGCTGGGCAAGCAGTTCGATCCGCATCTTCACCAAGCGATGGACCGCACGGAAACGGTGCAGCACGAGGACGGCACGATTCTGCAAGTCTTTCAACCTGGCTACCTCTTTCACGGGCGCGTTCTGCGCCCCGCCATGGTCCGCGTAGCCGTTCACCCGTGCGGCGCATCGAAAGAAGCAGCGAATTAGCCCGATTCACATAGCACCCACACCAACCGAGAGGATTGCATGCCAAGAGGGAACCAAAAAGATTTTTACGAAGAGCTCGGAGTCTCGCGCACCGCTTCGGTCGAGGAAATCAAATCCTCCTATCGCAAAGCCGCGTTGAAGTGGCATCCGGACCGCAATCCGGAAAACAAAGAAGAGGCGGAAATAAAATTTCGCGAATGCACGGAAGCCTATAGCATCCTGAGCGATCCGCAAAAGCGTGAAGTTTACGATACGTACGGCCACGCGGGGCTCTCCGGCGCGGGCGGCGGAGTGGACTTCAACAGCACCGTCTTCCGCGATTTCCACGACATTCTCGGCGACTTCTTCGGCTTCGAAGATCTATTTTCCAGCAGCGGAGGCCGTGGCCGCCGTCGTCAGCAGCGCGGTTCCGATCTTCGTTATGACATGACGCTCACTTTTGAAGAGGCCGCCACCGGCGTCACCACAAAAATCAAGCTCCCGCGCCAGGAGTACTGCGAAACTTGTAACGGCACAGGCGCCAAAAAGGGAACTGGCGTCGTCGCGTGCCAGACGTGCGGCGGTCGCGGCCAACTCGCTTACCAGCAAGGCTTCTTTACGATTTCGCGCACGTGCCCGGCTTGCCAGGGCGCGGGACAAATCGTCCGCGAGCGCTGCCCGGATTGCCGCGGCCAGGGTCGCATCGAACGCGAAAAAACGATCGAGCTTCGCATTCCCCCCGGTGTCGATTCTGGCACGCGCATGCGGGTCACCGGCGAAGGCGAGCCCGCGCCCAATGGCGGCGCGCCCGGCGATCTCTACGTCGTCCTGGACGTGAAGGAACATCCCTTTTTCGAGCGGCGCGGCGCCGATCTATATTGCACGATTCCGCTCAGCGTCACGCAAGCCGCTCTCGGCACCGAATTGCAAGTCCCCGGCCTCAACGGCGGGGAAAAGCTAAAAATTCCCGAAGCCACGCAAAGCGGCGCCGTCTTCCGCATCAAGGGCAAAGGTCTTGCCGACCCGCGCGGCGGCGGCAAAGGCGATCTCTACTACCACGTGCGCGTCCTCACGCCGACGAAGCTCACGCGAGAGCAGCGCAAGCTCCTCGAGCAGCTCGATGCCACGCTCAAAGTGGAAAACAAGCCGGCTGACCGCAACTCGACGATCTTCGATAAAGTGAAAGACATCTTCGGCTAGGGCAGCGCGCACGCAACGAATACGATAGAATTCTCGCGTGCGCCGCAGATTCTTCGTCGACAAATTTAATACCAGCTCCACCGCGGTGATGGAAGGCGATGCCGCGCATCATCTCGGCCACGTTCTCCGCGCGCAAACCGGCCAGCTCTATGAATTGAGCGACGGCTCGGCGGCGTGGCTTGCGCGCATTGAGTCAGTGGCTCGCGCAGCCGCATCGAATTTGCTCTGATCGAGCAACTTTCTGCGCCTCAACCCGTTGTCGATGTTACTTTGCTACTCTCCATCGTCAAATTCGACGCCTTCGAATGGGCCATCGAGAAAGCCACCGAACTCGGTGCCGCGAAAATTGTTCCTCTGGCCGCAGCTCGCAGCGAAAAGGGCCTCCTCGCCGCAGCGGCCAAACGTTCGCAACGCTGGCAAAAAATTCTCCTGGAATCCTCCCAGCAATCCCGCCGGCTCCGCGTTCCGCATCTCGTCGAACTTGCCAAGCCAGCGCAAGCCTTCGCCGCGCAGACCGCCGGCTTCCGCCTGATGCTCTCCGAGCGGAGCGACGCGCCGTCGCTCCGCAATTCTCTGGCACCTGCGAATCGCACAAAATCTCCTGCCACCGTCGCTCTCGCTATCGGTCCAGAAGGCGGATGGACCGACGACGAACTCTCCGCCGCCCGCGCCGCCGGTTTCCAGGAAGCCTCTCTTGGCCAGCTCATTCTCCGCACTGAAACGGCCGTGATAACCGCGCTCGCCACTTTGAATTTCGCTCTCTCCCCCGACTGATCTGGCTTCGGGCAACGCCTTCACGTGACGCGTGTATCTAATCTCACGGCTCGGCGAAATCGCCCGTCCAGCAACGCATCGCGCAAATTGAAACTAACGCGTCCGCAATCCCCGTGTTTAGTAAAATGTGTTATAAATAGAAGGCACCAGAAAAATGCAAAGCACGGACCAGAACCAACCTCCGACCCCATCGGTTCCGGAAACTCCAGCGCCGGCGCCCGCGGCATCCCATTCTCTGCGCAACGAAGTTCGCATCTGGACGCGCGATCTGCTGATCGCCATCGGCCTCGCGCTCGTCATCATCGTTTTTCTCTACCAGCCGGTGAAGGTGGAAGGCACCAGCATGGCGCCGCTTCTTTCCGATCAGGAGCGCATCTTCATCAACAAATTTGTCTACCGCTTCGAGCCCATCGAGCGCGGCGACGTCGTCGTTTTCTGGTATCCGCTGGACCGCTCGAAATCTTTCATCAAGCGCGTCGTCGGTTTGCCGGGCGAAAAGGTAGAAATTCGGCAGGGCGTCGTCTACGTCAACGGCCGCGCCATTCAAGAGCCGTACGTTCCTCCGCAGTACGAAGACATCAGCGACTTCGGCCCCATTCGCGTCCCGCGCGGCAGCTATTTTGTGATGGGCGACCATCGCATCAGCTCGAACGATTCGCGCGTCTTCGGCCCCGTGGCAAGCAAATATATTTATGGCCGAGCCGTTTTCGCATATTGGCCGGTCGACCATTTCGGCTCGCTGTATACGACGGAAGCCAGCACCAAGAAATGATTGCAAAGCGCATTCACGGCATACTTTGATGACCACGCAGGGAGGACAATCTGACCGAAGTTCCGCACCGGCCCGCCACGCTCGCTCTGGAAGACGGGCGCATCTTTAACGGCCGCGCTGCCGGCGCGATCACGCGCCGCGGCGGCGAAGTCGTTTTCAATACCAGCCTCACCGGATATCAGGAAGTTTTCACGGACCCCAGTTACGCGGGACAGATCGTTTGTCTAACATATCCGCATATCGGCAACGTCGGCGCCAATCTCGACGATGAGGAAGCTTCTCGCCCCTACATCGAATCGCTCATCGTGCGCGAGTTCTCTCAAATTTCCTCGAACTGGCGCTCCGCCGAAACGGCTCAGCTTTATTTGAATCGCCACAAAATTCCCGCCATCTGGGACATCGACACGCGCGCGCTCGTTCGCCACATTCGCAATGTTGGCGCGCTGCGCGGCGTTGTCGCCACGGACGGCACGCCTGCCGATCAACTCATTCACGAAGCTAAGCAATTGCCCGCCATGGCCGGGCAGGAACTTGCCAGCCGCGTCTCCTGCCAGCGCGCCTACGGCTGGGAAAAAAGCTCCATCGAACTGACCATTCCTCCGTGGTCGGAATCCATGGGCGAATCGGGCAGAACCTCTGACACGCCCAAGTTTCGCGTGGCCGCCTATGATTTCGGCATCAAGCAAAATATTCTCCGCTTGCTGGTCGATCATCATTGCGATGTTTGGGTCGTCCCCGCGCAAACCAGCGCGCAGGACATTCTCGATCTCAAACCTGACGGCGTTTTTCTTTCCAACGGCCCCGGTGACCCGGAACCAGTTGGCTACGCTGTCGAAAATATTCAAAAGCTGCTAGGCCGCGTCCCCATCTTCGGCATCTGCCTCGGCCACCAGCTCTGCGGCCTCGCCCTGGGCGGCAAAACGTTCAAGCTAAAATTCGGCCATCACGGTTCGAATCACCCGGTGCAGAGCTTGCTCACTAAAAAAGTCGAAATCACCGCCCAAAATCACGGCTTCTGCGTTGATCCCGAATCCCTCCCCTCCAGCGATGTCGAAATCACCCACGTCAATCTCAACGACCACACCAACGAAGGCATGCGCCACAAAAAGCTGCCCCTCTTCAGCGTGCAATATCACCCCGAAGCCTCGCCTGGCCCGCACGATTCCCACTACCTGTTCACACAGTTCACCGACATGATGAAGGAGTTTGGACATTCAGGGGCTTCGCGCCACTAAAGAGAATTCGCCCAGAGCCTATGCCAAAACGCACTGACATCAAGAAAATCCTGATTATCGGTTCTGGGCCCATTGTCATCGGGCAGGCCTGCGAATTCGACTATTCCGGTGCGCAAGCCTGCAAAGCGCTGCGCGCTGAAGGGTACGAAGTCGTGCTCGTCAATTCCAATCCCGCGACCATCATGACCGATCCGGAATTGGCCCACCGCACCTACATCGAGCCGCTCACGAAGGAATATCTCGAGGAGATTCTCAAACGCGAAAAACCGGACGCGCTCTTGCCGACTGTTGGCGGTCAAACTGCGCTTAATCTCGCCGTCGAGCTCGCCGAAAGCGGAATTCTCGAAAAGTACAAAGTCGAAATGATTGGCGCTTCGCTGCGCGCCATCAAAGTCGCCGAAGACCGCCTGTGGTTCAAGGACGCCTGCCGCAAAATCGGTCTCGAAGTGCCCGCGTCCGCGCTCGTCAATAACGCACAAGACGCCTTGCGCCTCTGCGATCAGCTCGGCTTTCCGCTCGTCATTCGCCCGTCTTTCACGCTCGGCGGCACCGGTGGCTCCATCGCCTACAACAAAGAAGAATTTGGCGAAGCCATCGCCCACGCTCTCGATATGAGCCCCGTTCACGAAGCGCTCGTCGAAGAATCCGTCCTCGGTTGGAAAGAATACGAGCTCGAAGTCATGCGCGATCACCGCGACAACTTCGTGGTCATCTGCACCATCGAGAATTTCGATCCAATGGGCGTTCACACCGGGGACTCCATCACTGTCGCTCCCGCGCAAACTCTGACCGACAAGGAATATCAGCGCATGCGCGACGCGGCCGCCGCGATCATTCGCGAAGTCGGCGTCGAAACGGGCGGTTCGAACGTCCAATTCGCCATCAATCCGGAAAACGGCCGCATGGTCGTGATCGAAATGAACCCGCGCGTCTCGCGCAGCTCCGCGCTCGCCAGCAAAGCCACCGGTTTCCCCATCGCGAAAATCGCCGCGCGCCTCGCCGTGGGCATGACGCTGGACGAAATTCCCAACGACATCACCAAGAAGACTCCGGCCTGCTTCGAGCCGACCATCGACTACGTCGTCGTAAAAATCCCCAAATGGCAATTCGAAAAATTCCCCGGCGCGGACAGCACTCTCGGCACGCAAATGAAGTCCGTCGGCGAAGTCATGGCCATCGGGCGTACTTTCAAAGAGGCCCTGCAAAAGGGAATTCGCTCTCTCGAACCACACGCCCCCTGGCGCGCGCCTGCGGAAACGCCGGACTCTCTGCTTGCGCGAAAAGTTGGCTACGCCGCGGCCCGACCGTATTCATTGGCTGCTCACCGCTGTCGACAAAGGCTTGCCCGCGGAAGAAATTTGCGAACTCACCAAGATCGATCCGTGGTTCATTCATCAAATCGAAGAGCTCGTCGCGATGAATCGTCGCGCTGCCGGCGTAACCGTCGAAACCGCCTCGAAAGATCTTCTACGCGAAGTGAAGCGTCACGGTACCAGCGACGAGCAGCTTGCGCAAATCTGGAAAAGCACGCCCGCGTCCGTTCGTCTCCAGCGCGCACGGTACGGTGTCGCCCCCGTCTTCAAGCGCGTGGATACTTGCGCCGCCGAATTCGAATCGTACACGCCGTATCTCTATTCCACGTACGAGGACGAGGATGAATCCGACGTCCAACTTCGCCCGAAAATCATGATTCTCGGCAGCGGCCCGAACCGCATCGGGCAGGGAATCGAGTTCGACTATTGCTGCTGCCACGCGGCCTACGCGCTCCGCGAAGATGGTTTCGAAACCATCATGGTGAATTGCAACCCCGAAACCGTTTCGACGGACTACGACACGTCCGATCGGCTTTATTTCGAGCCGCTCACTCTTGAAGATGTCCTCGCCATTGTCGAGCGCGAAAAGCCGCAAGGCGTTATCGTCCAGTTCGGCGGGCAAACGCCGCTCAATCTCGCGCAGGAACTGAAGCGCAATGGCGTACCCATCATTGGAACAGCCCCCGAATCCATCGACCTCGCGGAAGACCGCCGGCGCTTCGGCGGGACTGCTCGAAAAATTGAAAATTCCTCAGCCGCGCAACGGCACCGCGCTCATTCCGGAAGAAGCCGCGCGCGTCGCCGCAGAAATCGGCATGCCCGTTCTGGTGCGCCCAAGTTATGTTCTTGGCGGCCGCGCCATGGTCATCGCCTACGATGTGAACACCGTGCAAGATTACGTCGCGCAAGCCGCGCTGATGGGTCCCGCGCGCCCCGTTCTGATCGATCAGTTTCTTGAGGAGGCCACCGAAGTCGATGTCGATGCTCTTGCTGACGGAACCGACGTCGTTATCGGCGGCATCATGGAGCACATCGAGGAGGCTGGCGTACATTCCGGCGACTCCTCCTGCGTGCTGCCGCCGGTCAGTTTGTCGCCCGAAGTTCTCGCGCACATTCGCGAGTACACCAAGCGGCTGGCGCTGGCGCTCAAAGTAATTGGCCTCATGAACGTGCAGTACGCCATACAACGCGAAACCGTCTACGTCCTCGAGGTAAATCCACGTGCCTCGCGCACCGTTCCTTACGTTAGCAAGGCCACGGGCGTTCCCCTCGCAAAAGTCGCCGCGCGCTTGATGGCTGGAAAAAAACTCGCCGATATGGATCTTCCGCTCGTGCAGCACAACGGTGTCGCGGAAGTTGCCGTCCACGAGTTTTATTCCGTGAAATCGCCGGTTTTCCCGTTCAACAAATTTCGCGGCGTGGATACGATTCTCGGCCCGGAGATGCGCTCGACCGGAGAAGTGATGGGCATCTCCACTTCTTACGGCTTGGCCTTCGCGAAAGCGCAACTTAGCCGCCGGCCAGCGCCTTCCGCGCAAAGGCACCATTTTTCTAAGCGTAAACGACCGCGACAAGCGCCACCTCGCCGCCCTCGGAAAAGAGCTCCATGAACTTGGCTTCCGTTTGCTGGCCACGCGCGGCACCGCCGCGGCGCTCGAAGCCGCCGGCATTCCCGCCGAATCCGTGTTCAAAGTAAATGAAGGCCGCCCCAATATCGTCGACCTCGTGAAAACTGGCAAAATCGATCTGGTCATCAACACGCCATTGGGCCGCGAATCCTTCTACGACGAAAAGTCCATCCGCCGCGCCGCGATTCGCTACAATATTCCCTGCATCACGACGCTTGCGGCTGCCCACGCCGCCGCGCGTGGAATTCGCGCGTTGCTCAATCAGGGCACCGAAGTCGCCGCGCTTCAGGATTTGCATCGTGGGAGTGTTGCCGCTTCCGGCAGCACCGCTTCAGGAGACTAGCCCGATAAAGGCTTGGGAGATTGGCCCGGAAAGGGCTGAGGAGAATGACTATGAACGTATCTGGTGTTTTTCCGGCGCTCACCACGCCATTCGCCGCTGACGGCTCCGTCTCGGTCGAAGACATCAAGCACAACATTCGCAAGTACAACGCGACTGGCCTCGCAGGATACGTTGCTATTGGTTCGACCGGCGAATCCGTTCTGCTGTCGCGCAAAGAAATTGACGCAATCCTCGTCGCGGTCAAAGAATCCGCCGCTCCGGGAAAATTGCTCATCGCCGGAACCGGCGCCGAATCCACCGCCGAAACCATCGAGCGCACAAAGCGCGCCGCCGAACTGGGCTATCAAATCGCGCTCGTCAAGACGCCCTATTACTACAAGCCAGTCTACAAGCCAGAGGTTTATATCGCGCATTATCGCCGCGTGGCCGATGCTTCTCCTATTCCCGTGATGCTCTACTCCGTACCGCAATTTACCGGTGTCACTCTCGAAGCTCCCGAGATCGCTGTGCTCGCTCAGCATCCCAACATTATCGGCATCAAGGAAAGCTCCGGAAACGTGCAGCGGGCGGCGGAAATTCTCGCTGCCGTTCCATCCTCCTTCAAGCTTTTGGTAGGCTCGGCGAGCATGATGTTCCCGTCGCAGATCCTGGGCGCGGTCGGCGCTATCCTCGCTCTGGCCAGCGCTCTACCAGAGCTCAGCGTGGCCCTCTTTGAAGCCGTTCGCTCTGGCGATCTCGAAAAAGCCCGCGAGCTGCAATCCGCGATTCTGCCCGCTTCAAAATTAATCGTCGGGCAGTGTGGAATCCCCGGCGTGAAGTACGCCATGGACCAGGCCGGCTACCGCGGCGGCGACCCGCGTCTTCCTCTGCTGCCACTACACGAGGACCAGAAACTCGCCATCCGAACGCTCATGGCCAAAATGCAGGGCCACACTCCTGTAGCGGAATCCGCTCGCCTTTCCGGCGCTGTCTCCGTCTAAGCAGAAGACGATTCGCGCCCAGTCACCGGCGGTTTGGGCCTCCGGCGCGGGATTTCGCGGAGTGCCGGATTTGCTGTGACGAAAGGCTGTCGGTATCATCTAATTCCCGATGGAATGTAGAAGCCTGCCGTTTCGACAGCTCCCGCATCAGTCCAAGCTCTTTCTCCAATTCCTCGATAACTTTTCTTCGGTCAAGCAGTTCTACGGACATCCGACAACGATCGTAGCTGCAAAGAAAGCCGCGGGCTCCCTCGAGTATCCGTGGGAACGCAGAGCAGAAGTTGCGGCGATTCTGGCAGAGCAAAACGCGGCCTTCGGAGGTGGCGAGGCGACGCGCGAGAATTTGGCGCGGTTTGCCAAGGGCGCCGCGGCCGTTGTTAGCGGGCAGCAAGTCGGATTGTTCAGCGGACCGGCGTATGCCATTTACAAGGCGGTGAGCGCGATTCAAATCGCACAGGAGTTAACGAAAGCGGGAGTCGATGCGGTGCCGATATTTTGGATGGCCGGCGAAGATCATGACCTGGATGAAGTGCGGTCTTCGACTTGGTTTCACAATGGCAAGCTGAAGCGGTTCGAGCTGCCGGGGAATGGTGATGCAGGTCTGCCGGTGGGACGCATCGCGCTGGGCGCGCAAGTGCGGGAAATGGTGGACGAAGCCGCGGGAATTTTGACGGCGGCGGGCGGGGAATTTGTCGCGGCGATTTTCCGCGAAAGCTACCGTGCTCAGGAAACATACGGAAGCGCCTTTGGAAAACTGTTCGCGCGATTGTTCGCGGAGCAAGGGCTGATTCTGCTCGATCCGCTGGACGCGCGGCTGCATTGGGTGGCGCGTGAAGTTTTGTCGAAGGCGGTGCGCGAGCGCGATGCGCTGAGCGAAGGGCTGCTTGCGCGTGGCAAGGAACTGGACAAAGCCGGATTTGCAGCGCAAGTGAAAGTCACGGCGCGGAGCACGCTGCTTTTCCGCATGGGACACGGTGCGCGAGGACACTCGCCGAGTGAACCCCCGTCGGGAGCGTTTGAAGGCGCGGAAAAAGGCGTGCGGCTGCCGATCACTTTCAGCGGCGGAAGATTTGTTTGCGGCGAGCAGAGCTGGACCAAGGAGGAATTGGTCCGCGCCGTGGAAGCCGAGCCTGAAAGTTTCAGTCCCAATGCGCTCCTCCGTCCGGTGCTGCAGGATTATCTTTTGCCGACTGCGGCATATATCGCGGGGCCCGCGGAGATTGCGTACTTTGCGCAGGCGGAAGTGATTTACAAAAAATTGCTGGGGCGCATGCCGGTGATACTGCCGCGCGCGGCGTACACCATTCTGGACGCGAAAGCGGAGAAACTGCTGCGGCGATACGGGTTGAAGGTCGAGGATGTTTGGCGGGGTTCGCAGGAGCTTCGCAGCAAAATGGAAACGTCGAGCGTGCCGCCGACGCTGGGAAAGAATTTCGATAAGACGGTGAAGGAAAGCGCGCGCGCGCTGGCTCAACTGAAGAAACAGATTGTGCGGCTTGATCCGACGCTGGCTGGGGCGGTCGAGACGGCGCAGAAGAAAATCGCCTTTCAGCTGGAAAAATTGAAGCGCAAAGCGGGGAAGGCGCAGGCGCTGAAAGCCGGTTTGATTGCCGCGCATCAAGAGTTTCTCGAATCGCTTCTGTACCCTCATAAAGTGCTGCAATCGCGCGAGTTGTGCTTCCTGCCGTTCCTGGCGAGTTGGGGAATGGGCGGGCTGAAAGAGCTGCAGAAGCTGTCGAGCAGCTCGAAGCTGACCGAGCATAAGATTTTGCGGGTACCTTGAGACAGATGCGTCCTCCACAAGAAATAGTGACGCACCCTTTGCCATAAACGAAACCGAGAGGGTGAGCCGCGCCAGAGAGAATCGAAGTCAAAATCAATGGAGGGCTCTAGGGTCGCCCACTCACCTGAATGTCTAAAGCCGAGAGTAGGACGGTCTGCGCAAATACGCAGGCGCGCTGCAAAATTGTGATAGGCTGTGGGGAAGCGGCGGCCGCAGCGATCGATGCTGGGGTTTGTATGATGGCGGTGGAATTATGAAGCGCTTTGCCCTGGGCGTGGTAGTGACAGTGGTTTTGATCGGCTTTCCTGCACGAATCCATGGACAAACAATCGGGTCTCCTGCGGTAAGCATCTCCGGCGAAGGGCGAGTTACGGAACATGTGTACGGCTTGCACATTCCGGCGGTGCGCGGGCTGCCGCTCACGGCGAAGGCGGAGGTGGAGACCGTCAGCGAACTGCAGGATGGCACGCAGATCACACACAAGACCTACAATCTGGACGCGCGAGATTCGGCGGGACGCACGCATAACGAGATGCGGAATTGGATCACTGCTGAGGGCGCCGAGCCGAGATTGACGCGTGTGGAGCTGTATGATCCGGCGACGAGGACGAGAACGGATTTGTTCCCGCTGACAAAGCTGGCAAGGCAGTGGGTAGTTGGGATGGCGGGGCAAGCGACGCCAGCCGCGGCAAGCGCAAAGCCAGAGATGACGCGAGAAGAAATTGGGACGGACACGATGGAGGGGCTCCCTGTGAAGGGTGTGCAGGTGACGCAAATGTACGCGGCGGGCGCGATGGGGAATGACCGGCCGCTGACGATTGTTACGGAATATTGGTATTCGTCGGAAATAAGACTCAATTTGCTAACGAAGAAGACGGACCCGCGGTACGGAATACAGACGATCCGTGTGACGGAGCTGGATCGACAGGAGCCCGACCCGGCGCTTTTTGCCATTGGGGACCAATACAAGGTAGTGAACGAAACTGGACCGACGCAGTTGGCGCAGGGGCCGGGCGGTATAGATGAGAGAGTGGCGGCAAATTCGGCGTCGGCGACTGGCGCGCTGGCGGGAATCGCACGTCCGGGAGTGGGGGGTGTAACGGTTCCCGCGTGCGTGTACTGCCCGAGCCCGAGCTTCACAGACGAAGCCAGGGCAGCGAAATTTAATGGGAGCGTAGTTCTCCAAGTTGTGGTGACGGCAGATGGGCGAGCGGAGAATATCTCAGTGGTGAGGAAAGCCGGCTATGGGCTGGAAGAGAATGCCATTGAGACGGTGAAAACGTGGCAGTTCAGACCCGCGACGGGGCCGGATGGGAGTCCGGTCGCTACGATTGTCCCTATCGAAGTGACATTTCGGATTAAGTAGGAAAAGTTAGAAGGGCTACGCTGTGTTGGTGGCCACAGGTGAGCGTGTGCCCGGCCCGGAGTGCTCGGGGGAAGACATGACGGAAAACAAACGACCGCTTTCGGTGACGATTGTCGCGTGGGTGTATATCGCGGTGGGGGCGGGCGGGTTTGTTTTTTATTTCACGCAACTGCATGGGGCGAGTGCGTTTCAGCTTGATGGGTTGTTGGTGGAACTTGTGCGATTCCTGGCGATCGTTTGTGGCGTGTTTATGCTGCGGGGGAAGAACTGGGCGCGGTGGCTGGCGATTGCCTGGATCGTGTTTCATGTCGGCTTGAGCGCGTTTCACGCCTTCCGGGAGTTGGCCATCCACAGTCTGTTTTTTGTCTTGATTGGTTGGTGTCTTTTTCATTCCGGAGCCAGGCGTTATTTTCGCGGGGCGCGAGTCGAACCAACGTAGCGCACCGTTTATGAACTCGATTCAGTTCTCCGGTCAAGAGTGCCCCCCGGCTTCTGGAACGGGGTTAGTCAATTTGAGAGCAGGGCGGAGAGATTGGCTGCACATCAGCCCCGAGCAGGTAAGGGTGCCGGATGTCCAAGAAAACCATTTGTCCGGTGAGCCGACAAACCAAGACCTGAGACGGGTCGCAGACATGCCACGCTGGGCTACCAGCTTATCTCGCAGTATCCGCTTACAAGTTGTCCATCTTTTCTTACAAAAACTAGGGCTGGTTGAGTGGCTCGCGGAAGCGATTGGTTGTTGACGAGCACGTTCGAGGATGCAAGCTCTATGACATTACTTCGGTTGGCCACACGCCCCACACCGTTGACCATGTAGGTCCGGCTGGCTTGGTCATAACTGTGACGGAGACCCGCTCCGTCGAATTGAAGCGCTCCGGGTTCCTCCGCTCCTTCAAACGAAAAGGTGTAGCGACATGGCTCCGAACCTGCCCCCGATGAGGTCGTTCCGCATGATGACAAGTCAATCTGGACATGAATGTAGCGGTTGAAGCGATGGTAGTTATACCAGCAGTATAGAAAAGCGTTGGCGATATAGAAGACTCCAGCTAGCAGTAGCGCACTCACAACGACGAGCAAAGTCTTCGACCGATTGCGCATATTTTTCAACGCAGTTGCCGAACTTATGGGGTTGATTTTTCCGCTCTGCGTTTAGATACGTACAGCCAACCGATATTCATAATTACGAATACGACTGCCCCCGCTCCAAGCCGCGTCAGCGAAACTAATCGGCGGTTCTTAGCACGCTCATGAGCAAGCTCCACTCCGTTTTGCAGTGTGGGGTTTTTGACAAACGTGTCCACTGCTGCTGCGTAGTCTCGCCTATCGATGAAAGGCGGAACGAAAGACGCGATGAGGACGGCAAGCGCAACTATTATGGCTAGTCGAACCGTCGCATGGCCAACGATTTTCATTCTCCAACATTCTAGAATTGTTGAACGCGCTTCGCTAAATCGCGGTGAACAGCGGGTCACAAGCGGTAACCTGTTCGCTGGAACAGTCGAATGAGGGCTTAGGTGTCGCGGTAGGGACGATCATCGCTGATCGCCCCCCGCACAGAACCGTACGGGCGGCACTACCGCATACGGCTCCCACCTTGGAGGATTGGCGAGCGATGCTGCTACTCGCACACCGTGCAATCCTTGGAACACTCACTGCCCCGCGCTGTGTCGGGCTAGTGTCAGATTGAACGATGTTCTCCTTGGCCCGCGCCCTTTTCTCCCCAGGCTCCGCCGAAGATCGCTCTTCCTTGTTCGTCTGGTTCATCGATAATATGGCGCGGTCCGACTCCTCCGAAGCGTGCGCGTCCGCCGTGTGGCTTTACGCCTTCGCGGACCGGCCTCGTTCCCTCTCGGGCCGAGGCGCTCCAGAGGTCTCCCGGTTCTCGTGCATGTTGTTTCTCAGCGTGCGCGGGTTCTTAGACTACGCAGGACCGGCTGCTCGCTCGCGATTATCGCGAAACTGCCGTGTTGCCTTCCTCCAATCAGGAGAGAGTCGGCGTCCTGGTTTTGCGTTTTTCGAAGCTCAATAGCCCGGCCCACCGATGCCCCTGTCTACGCTTCGGGCGACACCTCGCGATGTCACCTGCAAGACTGAGGGCCAAGATGGAGTCGCTGTCTCCTTTCTTGTGGGACTCTTTCATTCCCGACAACACGCCGGTTTATCCCGGCGCACCCTGATTAACGTTAGCGCTTTACCGGGAAAGTGAAATCGGCCCGATCCTCAATGTCCGGTTACGCGACCGTCCAAGTGCACCCAGACAAGGCAATACAGAATGGGTGTAGAATCGCACCTGTTTTTCCACCTCAAAGAGAAGACTCTGCATGAACTACCTGCTCGCATTCCTACTCTTTCTTTCTATCCAGACCTCCAACGCATTCCCGCCCCTTGGCATCATCGACTTCTACGGCCTGCGCACTGTCCCGGAGGCAAGACTCCGCGAGGCTCTCCCATACCGGATGGGCGATTCGATCCAGATCGATAAATTCAAATCACAGAAGCACGCCGTAGAACAGAAACTCGCTTCCATCCCCGGTGTAGAGGGCGCTTTTCTGACTCTGGTGTGCTGTACGCAGGACAGAAAGTCGATACTCTATGTGGGAATCGAAGAATCCGACACTCCCTGTCAAAAATTCCAGCCCGCTCCTACTGGCAGTGTGCGGCTGCCAGAGGATGTGGTGAGAGCTGGCAACGATTTTGAGGTTGCGTTCCACAAATCCATTCTGAAAGGCAATTTTACCGAAGATGATTCCCAGGGCCAGGCACTGGATCTCGATCCGGACGTCCGAGCCATTCAATTGCGTTTTATTGCCCTTGGCGACGCCCACATTGCCAACTTGAAGGACGTCCTGCACAACTCGTCCGACGCCTCGCAACGAGCTTTGGCCGCCCAGGTTCTCGGTTACGTCAAGGACAAGCAGGCCATCGTACCCGACCTCGTCACTGCCACGCGCGATCCCGACGCCGACGTGCGGAATAATTCCACTCGCGCTCTTCTCGTCTTTGCCGAGTTCTCACCAAAGCCTCCGGCCCAGAAAATAAAAATCTCCCCGCAGCCCTTCATCGAAATGCTGAATTCTTGTACCTGGTCTGATCGGAATAAGTCATCGGGTGCCCTAGCGAAGCTCACTGAAAAGCGTGATCCCGCGCTCCTCGCCGAAATCCGCAACCAGGCTCTCCCATCGCTCTTGGAAATGGCTAGTTGGAAAAATCTGGGACATGCGTTGTCCTCGCTCATGATTCTCGGACGCATCGGTGGGCTCACCGACGCCGAAATTCAGAAGAATCTGGACGAGGGAAATCGAGAGATTATCATTGTCGCAGCTACCAAACACGCGAAACAGCAAAGTCCTCTTCCGTAGTGGGTAGGGCCTCATTGAAAAGGGGTGGCCTGGACAGTTCTTGACGAAGTGCTTGGTTACCGGTAAGGTTGAATCGGCCAAAGGAACTTTACCGGTAACCCGACGCAGTCAAGTGCCGTGCACGCACTCCACTGGCAGAACAAGTTCGGAGTGCACCGCCAGTGGTTAGCAACTATTATTGAACCCATGTTCGAGGTATACGTTCTTCTATTCATTGGCGCTGCACTCGCCTTAACTGGCTGGTGGATTCTCCGAAAATCCGTTCCAACGCGCCAATCAGCCGGAGGCACGGAACGATCAGCTTCCAGGAATATCATCGATCTTTGCGCCGTGCTGCTAATCATCGTCGGGGGGGCTTGTCGCAGCCTTCATGGCGTCGGCACGATTTCCGACCATTTTTCTCCTTCTGGTCGGCTCCGCGTTCGTGCGGATAGGTTGGTGGATTTACCGAACTTTTATTCCAAGCAGGTGGTTCGGAAATATGGGCCGACCAATCTCCCGACGAATCGCTAGTATTTTTGCTACGACGATGATCTTTGCCGGGGTGTTTGCCGTAATCTTCGCGACAGCCATACGATTCCTCGCCATATCGCATGTGATCGTACCTTCTGTCCTTGCATCTTGCGCAGTGACCTGGATTCTGCTTCCGCGACGAGCAACCGCCGTGAGTGTTCTTCCAGAAGAGTCCACCTTCATACCCCAGGTCGTAGGACTCTTCCTTCTCGGGCTGGTGTGCACAGCTTTGCTTGCTGGCGGCGCGCTCCTATGGGTCGTAACAGGCTTCGATAGACCGAACGACAGATGGCTGGAGAGACGATTTAATGACCAACGAGCCGACTATGAGCGTCTAGCGAGCATGATGGCCGAAGATCACAACATGGCCCTCGTCGCTTCTGGACGCACGGCGCGCACCGATGCGGACGATCACCCGCATTTGCCCGGTACGATATCTGCATTGGGGATTTCCGAGGCTCGTTGGAACGATTACCGAACACTTTTGAAGAGAACTGGAGTGAACGCAGTACTCAGGAGGGACTCCGGGAATATAGTCTTGGATGCTTGGAGCAATGTCTTTATCCACGGGACGCATTTAGGCTACATGCACTGCGGGTCTCGCGAGTCTTTGCAAGGCAGGGCCACATTGATATGGCCGTGCGTGGAAGCAAAGGAAATTGGAGCTGGCCAGGACAGTTCCTTCCAGAACGGATTTGTGTATACCTACCGTTATAAGAAAATTGCACAGGATTGGTACATCCTCCAGGTGAGTTACTGAGGGAGACGGCTCTAGGCTTTAGAGACTGCGATGGTCATTCCACTTGGACGATTAACGCTAGCGCTTAATCGGACGCGCGTTTTCGCGAATACGTGAAGGCAGGCAGGGTGCTCTGCGCGCGTTCGATTAAGCCGTTTGAACGTGGCCGCCCAGTTTGCGGCGGACGCGGGCCCTATGGGAATTCAATGATGGGAAGGAGCGGCGTGCGGGTTCGCCACGTGCGAGCGCCAGGTTGCAGCACGTGACACCTGGCGTGCGGAATCTGGTTACGGCGAAAAAGTATGGTGAAAAAGGTGGTTGTAGAAGCTGGAAGAAGAGAGTTATTCGACGACAAGGCAAAGAAGTGCGAACCGTGCCGAGGCACGCGAAGAATTCGAATTGGAGAGCGCGCGTTCATGCTGCCACGGTGACCACGGGCGGCGAGCGGAGTTGGATTTCGGCAGCGGTGAGCCGCTCGATGACCTTCATCGGGCCAGCGCACTTCGGACAGTGCCAAAGATCGGACGAGTCGTTGGTGGTGGAGACGTTTTGTTCCGCTTTCGGCTGTTGTTGCGAGCCGAGAAGGTGAAAGCAAAGCGGTAGGAGCGTGGCACGCCGCCGGTTGGCCAGAAATCCGAAGTTGCGGATGCGCACGAAGCCTTGCGGCAGGATATGCAGTAGGAAGCGGCCCAAGAACTCGTCGAGCGGTAGAGGCATGAGTTTCTGCTCGTTGTTGTGGGCCGAATCGCGCCGACGAAACGTGACGGTTCCGTCAGCAAAGGAGACCAGGCGATGATTGGAGATGGCCACGCGATGGGTGTAGCGGCCCAGATATTGGAGTACCTATTGAGGGCCACCGAAGGGGCGTTTCAAGTACACCACCCAGTCTTGCTGGAACAGCGGCCGTAACCAGGCGGCGAAGATCTTGGGCTGCGCGAGGAGTGCCAAATCTCCGTGGAAGTTGAGCTGGCCATTCTGAAAAGCCTGTTTGAGCGCATCGACGAACTTGCCGCGAAAGATTTTGCGCAGCACCTTCTTGGGAAGAAAGTAGTTGTCTGGTGAGCGAACCCAGCGGGTGTGATCGGAGGACAGGCCGCCGGCGGGAACGACACAATGGACGTGCGGGTGAAGTTGGATTTTTTGATTCCAGGTATGCAGCACACTGAAGAATCCAATTTCAGCGCCGAGGCGTAACGGGTCGCGGGCCACTTCCAGAAGAGTTTCCGCAGTGGTACGGAACAAGAGATCGTAGAGGAGCTTCTTGTTCTGCAGGACCAGTGGTGCCAAGCGGCCGGGGAGTGTGAAGACCACGTGCACATAACGTGTCGGAAGAAGTTCTCGTTGACGCGCGGCGATCCAGCGTTCCCGGGCAGCGATCTGACACTTGGGGCAGTGGCGATCACGACAGCTGTTGAAGGAAATGGCCCGATGTCCGCAGCGGGTGCATTCATCGAGATGACCGCCGAGAGCGGCGGTACGACACCGCGCAATGGCCCGTAGCACTTTGAGATGCTTCCAGCGCATCCAATGGCGGTTTCGTTCGATGAAGGGTTCTCCCGCAGCGCGGATGAGATCGGCCACCTCGAGCGGCGGCCGATCCATCTACTCCTCCTGCGGTGACCGGTCTTTGAGCTGTAGTGAGTCCAAAGGACTCGGTGTGGCCTGGAGATGGCGCTGCGAAAGATGCAGGTAGATGGTGGTTTCTTTCAAATCGCGATGGCCTAACAGGATCTGAATGGTGCGCAGATCGGCACCTGCTTCGAGCAAGTGCGTGGCAAAACAATGCCGCAGAGTATGCGGATGGACGCCTTTCTGGATGTTGGCTCTCTGGGCGGCGTTATGACACGCATGCCAAACGGTTTTCGTATCGATGGGCTGATCACTGCTGTGGCGGTGGTCGCCGGGAAAGAGCCAGTTGCTGGGTTTTCGCCGCAAGCGGCGCCAATGTGCGCGGAGTTCTCCAAGTAGCACTGGGCTGAGCATGACATCGCGATCTTGGCGTTCCTTGCCGTCTTGGATGTGAATGACCATGCGCTTGTTGTCGACATCGCTGAGCTTCAAGTGGGTCAGCTCGGCACACCGCGCGCCGGTGGCATAGAGGGTCATCAGGATCGTCCGATGGAAAGGAGGGCAGGCCGCATCGATGAGTTGAGCGACTTCTTCCTGGCTGAGGATCGCCGGCAGACGATGATTCCTTTTTGGATAAGGAGTGTCCGCGACGCTCCAAGCCCTTCTTAGCGTCTTGGTGTAGAAGAACCGCAGAGCCGCCAGACGGATGGCAACTGTGCCCGATGACAACTTCCTTTGTTGAAACAGTTCGGCTTGATATTCACGAATGTGTTGGGGACCCAAGCGGTCTGGGGGACGGTTGAATCGTCGAGCAAAATCTTCGACGGTGTAGATGTAGCTGCGTATGGTATCTTCAGAATAATTACGACGCTGGAGTTCCTCCAGCATCAGTTTACGTAGATGGGTCACAGGGACCTCCTTGTGACCCACACTTATATGTCAGCCGTTAGGCAACCACCTCTCCGTACATCCCACGCGCAGCGTCCGCCGCTGGGCGGCTACGTTCAAACGCGGTAATCGGAACTTGACGCGATATCTAAGCGTAGGGGCGAATAGCCCGTGAACGTTCAAAATAGAGCCAGGTGCCGTATTTTGAGGAATCATGCGGGTAGCCGCCCTTTACGACATTCACGGCAACCTCCCGGCGTTGGTATCCGTGCTGGAAGAACTTCAACACTTCACGGTTGATCGAATCATTGTCGGCGGTGACGTGCTGAGCGGGCCGATGCAGGTGGAGTGCATCGAGCGGCTACAGGCGTTATCCGTGCCGATGCATTACCTCATGGGCAATAGCGTCGAGAAGTGATTGCGGCCCGCTATGGAAATGAGAATAAGAAGCTGCCGCCGTTCGCGCAGGAGATGCTCCGCTGGAGTGCACGCCAGCTCGCTCCTGGGCACGAGCAGTGGATCGCGAGCTGGCCCAAGACTGTGACGCTACAAATCCCGCCCCTTGGGACCGTGCTCTTCTGCCACGCCACACCACGCGACGACAACGAAATCTTTGTCGCCTGGACCGACGAAGCCCGCCTGTTGCCGATATTCGACGCTGCCAAGGCGGATGTTGTCGTCTGTGGCCACACCCACATGCAATTTGACCGTATGGTCGGCAAAACGCGTGTCGTGAATGCCGGCAGCATTGGCATGCCGTTCGGGCCGCCCGGTGCCGAGTGGCTGCTCGGGCCTGGGATCGAGCTACGACACACCAACTACGACCGCGACGGCGCAGGGCGACGCATAGCTCGTACAGGCTTTCCGAATGCATCGGAGTTCGACCTGCTCAACCCGCCTGCGGCGGAGAAGATGCTTGAGCTGTACAGGAAAGCAGAGCTGAAGCGCTGACTTCGCGGAATGTGGGCGCAGGCTGCGGCGGTTGGCCGGCTTAACTGGCCAATCGTGATGCCCGCGCGAGCTTAAACCTCGCAGAATCTAAATTTTGAAGCGCGTGCACAGATTGGACCAGTTAAGCCGAAAATAACCGGCCAAACTGTTTGATTCAATGACAGTTACGGTGTCAAACAGTGTGGACCGTTATTAGCAATCGGAAATTTCGAAAGTCTGATTAACGCTAACCGGTAAAGTCACGTACTCGAAGCCGAATTACCTGCAAGCCGACCGCGGCGGGGCTATAATCCCGGACGAGGGCTTTCCAGCTGATCCGCGAGGGGAACTCCATGAAAATTCGCAGCTCGATTGTTTTTGGGTTGATGCTCGTTCTCCTGCCGTTGCTGGGGTCGGCCGAGTCCGCGAATCGGGTCACGATCCTGTACGACGCGTTCAGCAAATCGCCGGAGGTGACGAAGGACTGGGGATATTCCGCGCTGGTGGAGTACGGCGGCAAGCGAATTCTGTTCGATACCGGCAACAATGCCCAAATCTTTGAGCACAATGTAAAAGCTCTGGGCGCCGACCTGCGAAAGCTGGACTTTGTGGTGATTTCTCACCGGCACGGGGACCACACGAGCGGCCTCACTTATTTGCTGAGTGTGAATCCGACGGTGAAGATTTACACCCCAGACGAGCCCTTCGGGTTGTTCGGAAAGGGAGTGCCGAACACATTTTACCGCAAGGAAGAATCGCTGGCCGCCAGCATGCGGTATTTTGACGGGAAGCCGCCCTCTTTCCTTTCGGCGGGCAGCCCCTGGCCTCAGGCAAATTTTGTGCCGGTGAGTTCCACGACGGAGGTGGCACCGGGAATCTATTTGATCCCGACGATCTCGCAGACGCCCGGCACGTTGGAACTCCGCGAAATCTCGCTGGCCATTCGCGGACCGGACGGGCTGATCGTGGTGGACGGGTGCTCTCACGCAGGCGTCGAAAAGACTCTCGATGCCGTGACCAAGATCGATCCGCATGTACATATTCTGTTTGGAGGGCTGCATCACGTGCAGGCTCCCGATTCAGAAGTTGCACGCCTATCGAGCGCGCTGAAAGAACAGTGGAAACTCGACTACGTCGCCATCGGACACTGCACGGGAGAGCCGATGTTTGCGGCGCTGCAGAAAACTTTCGGGGAAAGGTATCTCTACGCCGGAGTAGGCACCGTGGTGAACATTCCCTAAGAGGAGGAGCGATTCCACACCAGCGTAAGTGAAGTGCCTGGCAGCGGTAACCGGAGAAGTGGATTAAGACCGCAGTCGTGCGTACATTCACTAGGCCGTCACGCGGTTTGCCAGATGTCGGGCGGCAAGACCAAACATGAGCCGGGACATGCCGGTCATGAGCAGGTTTACACCTACAAGTATCCCGATGGCCCAGACCGAGCTCGACGGCCAATGGAACCAGATTAGCCCGCCAAGCAGCAGCGTGATCAGGGCATTCACTAGTAGCCAACCAGAACCACCTTCGCCGCGCATCCGGAAATAGGCGATGACTTCAAATATTCCTTCTACGAGGATAATCGCCGCCAGGAGCAGAGTGAGCGTCCCGAGCGCCAGCAACGGATGCGTCAAAAAGTAAACTCCGCCCAAGACATACACAATTCCTATCAGCACCTGCCAAATTACGCGTCCCGCTCCGCCTCCGGCGAACGCCGCGAACAAATGTGCTACGCCGCCAAATATCAGCAGCCAGCCAACCAGAATCGTTATCGCCAAGCCCGCTACTCCGGGCTCAATAATCGCCATCATCCCTAAAAGGATGAATACAATCGCCAAGCCAATAAACCAGCCACTCGCTTTCTTGAAGACCGTGCCCGCTCCATGCAATCCCCCAGTTGGATTCGTCGTCGCCATCAGACACCTCCCATCACGCATTTCTATCGGAATTTGCCGCTCGCCAGACGGAACACGATTGAATGCGGGGCCTTGGCCAGAATCGCGCTCATTCTACTCCCAAAATTTGCTGGCCCACCACACAATCGTTTTCAAATGAGCAGCTCATTTCGCGCCCGCAGGAGTCGGCAATTGTCAGTGCCTGATAGACGCTAGCGCTTAATCGGACGCGCGTTTTCGCGAATATGTGAAGGCAGGCAGGGTGCTCTGCGCGCGTTCGATTAAGCCGTTTGAACGTGGCCGCCCAGTTTGCGGCGGACGCGGGCCCTATGGAAATTCAATGATGGGAAAGGAGCGGCGTGCGGGTTCGCCACGTGCGAGCGCCAGGTTGCAGCACGTGACACCTGGCGTGCGGAATCTGGTTACGGCGAAAAAGTATGGTGAAAAAGGTGGTTGTAGAAGCTGGAAGAAGAGAGTTATTCGACGACAAGGCAAAGAAGTGCGAACCGTGCCGAGGCACGCGAAGAATTCGAATGGGAGAGCGCGCGTTCATGCCGCAGCAGTCACCATGGGTGGAGAACGAAGCTGAATCTCGGCAGCGGTGAGCCGCTCGATAACCTTCATGGGTCCTCCACACTTGGGGCAGCGATAAAGAGCGGACGAGTCTTCGGTGGAGGAAGCGTGGTGTTCCGCTTGCGGCTGTGGTTCCTGAGCTGAGCAACTGAAAGCAAAGCGGCAGAAGCGTGGTGCGCCGACGGTTGGCCAGCAAGCCGAAATGTCGGATGCGCACGAAGCCTTGCGGGAGGATGTGCAGTAGGAAGCGGCTCAAGAACTGGTCGAGCGGCAGGGGCTTGAGTTTCTGCTAGTTGTTGTGGGCCGAATCGCGCCAACGAAACGTGACGGTTCCGTCAGCGAAGGAGACCAGGCGATGATTGGAGATGGCCACGCGATGGGTGTAGCGGCCCAGATATTGCAGCACATATTCGGGGTCTCCGAAGGGGCGTTTCAAGTACACCACCCAGTGTTGATGGAACAGCGGTCGTAGCCAGGCAGCAAAGATCTTGGGCTGAGCGAGGAGTTGCAGGTCTCCATGGAAGTTGAGCTGACCGTTCTGAAAAGCCTGTTTGAGCGCATCGACGAACTTGCCGCGAAAGATTTTGCGCAGCACCTTTTTGGGAAGAAAGTAGTTGTCTGGTGAGCGAACCCAGCGGGTGTGATCGGGCGAAAGGCCGCCGGCGGGAACGACAGAATGGAGATGCGGGTGAAGTTCGAGCGTTTGATTCCAGGTATGCAGCACACTGAAGAATCCAATTTCAGCGCCGAGGCGTAACGGGTCGCGGGCCACTTCCAGAAGAGTTTCCGCGGAGGTACGGGACAAGAGATCGTAGAGGAGCTTCTTGTTCTGCAGGACCAGTGGTGCCAAGCGGCCGGGGAGTGTGAAGACCACGTGCACATAACGTGTCGGAAGAAGTTCTCGTTGACGCGCGGCGATCCAGCGTTCCCGGGTAGCAATCTGACACTGGGGCAGTGGCGATCACGACAGCTGTTGAAGGAAATGGCCCGATGTCCACAGCGAGTGCATTCATCGAGATGTCCGCCGAGAGCGGCAGTACGACATGCGCAATGGCCCGTAGCACTTTGAGATGCTTCCAGCGCATCCAATGGCGGTTTCGTTCGATGAAGGGTTCTCCCGCAGCGCGGATGAGATCGGCCACCTCGAGCGGCGGCCGATCCATCTGCTGCTCCTGCGGTGACCGGTCTTTGAGCTGTAGTGATTAAAAAGGACTCGGTGTGGCCTGGAGATGGCGCTGCGAAAGATGCAGGTAGATGGTGGTTTCTTTGAAATCGCGATGGCCTAACAGGATCTGAATGGTGCGCAGATCGGCACCTGCTTCGAGCAAGTGCGTGGCAAAACAATGCCGCGGAGTATGCGGATGGACGCCTTTCTGGAGGTTGGCTCTCTTGGCGGCGTTATGACACGCATGCCAAACGGTTTTCGTATCGATGGGCTGATCACTGCTGTGGCGGTGGTCGCCGGGAAAGAGCCAGTTGCTGGGTTTTCGCCGCAAGCGGCGCCAATGTGCGCGGAGTTCTTCAAGTAGCACTGGGCTGAGCATGACATCGCGATCTTGGCGTTCCTTGCCGTCTTGGATGTGAATGACCATGCGCTTGTTGTCGACATTGCTGAGCTTCAAGTGGGTCAGCTCGGCACACCGCGCGCCGGTGGCATAGAGGGTCATCAGGATCGTCCGATGGAAAGGAGGGCAGGCCGCATCGATGAGTTGAGCGACTTCTTCCTGGCTGAGGATCGCCGGCAGACGATGATTCCTTTTTGGATAAGGAGTGTCCGCGATGCTCCAAGCCCTTCTTAGCGTCTTGGTGTAGAAGAACCGCAGAGCCGCCAGACGGATGGCAACTGTGCCCGATGACAACTTCCTTTGTTGAAACAGTTCGGCTTGATATTCACGAATGTGTTGGGGACCCAAGCGGTCTGGGGGACGGTTGAATCGTTGAGCAAAATCTTCGACGGTGTAGATGTAGCTGCGTATGGTATCTTCAGAATAATTACGACGCTGGAGATCTTCCAGCATCAGTTTACGTAGATGGGTCACAGGGACCTCCTTGTGACCCACACTTATATGTCAGCCGTTAGGCAACCACCTCTCCGTACATCCCACGCGCAGCGTGCCGCTGGGCGCTACGTTTTTTTTTTTTTTTTTTTTTTTTTTTTTTTTTTTTTTTTTTTTTTTTTTTTTTTTTTTTTTTTTTTTTTTTTTTTTTTTTTTTTTTTTTTTTTTTTTTTTTTTTTTTTTTTTTTTTTTTTTTTTTTTTTTTTTTTTTTTTTTTTTTTTTTTTTTTTTTTTTTTTTTTTTTTTTTTTTTTTTTTTTTTTTTTTTTTTTTTTTTTTTTTTTTTTTTTTTTTTTTTTTTTTTTTTTTTTTTTTTTTTTTTTTTTTTTTTTTTTTTTTTTTTTTTTTTTTTTTTTTTTTTTTTTTTTTTTTTTTTTTTTTTTTTTTTTTTTTTTTTTTTTTTTTTTTTTTTTTTTTTTTTTTTTTTTTTTTTTTTTTTTTTTTTTTTTTTTTTTTTTTTTTTTTTTTTTTTTTTTTTTTTTTTTTTTTTTTTTTTTTTTTTTTTTTTTTTTTTTTTTTTTTTTTTTTTTTTTTTTTTTTTTTTTTTTTTTTTTTTTTTTTTTTTTTTTTTTTTTTTTTTTTTTTTTTTTTTTTTTTTTTTTTTTTTTTTTTTTTTTTTTTTTTTTTTTTTTTTTTTTTTTTTTTTTTTTTTTTTTTTTTTTTTTTTTTTTTTTTTTTTTTTTTTTTTTTTTTTTTTTTTTTTTTTTTTTTTTTTTTTTTTTTTTTTTTTTTTTTTTTTTTTTTTTTTTTTTTTTTTTTTTTTTTTTTTTTTTTTTTTTTTTTTTTTTTTTTTTTTTTTTTTTTTTTTTTTTTTTTTTTTTTTTTTTTTTTTTTTTTTTTTTTTTTTTTTTTTTTTTTTTTTTTTTTTTTTTTTTTTTTTTTTTTTTTTTTTTTTTTTTTTTTTTTTTTTTTTTTTTTTTTTTTTTTTTTTTTTTTTTTTTTTTTTTTTTTTTTTTTTTTTTTTTTTTTTTTTTTTTTTTTTTTTTTTTTTTTTTTTTTTTTTTTTTTTTTTTTTTTTTTTTTTTTTTTTTTTTTTTTTTTTTTTTTTTTTTTTTTTTTTTTTTTTTTTTTTTTTTTTTTTTTTTTTTTTTTTTTTTTTTTTTTTTTTTTTTTTTTTTTTTTTTTTTTTTTTTTTTTTTTTTTTTTTTTTTTTTTTTTTTTTTTTTTTTTTTTTTTTTTTTTTTTTTTTTTTTTTTTTTTTTTTTTTTTTTTTTTTTTTTTTTTTTTTTTTTTTTTTTTTTTTTTTTTTTTTTTTTTTTTTTTTTTTTTTTTTTTTTTTTTTTTTTTTTTTTTTTTTTTTTTTTTTTTTTTTTTTTTTTTTTTTTTTTTTTTTTTTTTTTTTTTTAAAAAAAAAAAAAAAAAAAAAAAAAAAAAAAAAAAAAAAAAAAACCTAACTGCAGGGGTTGGCACAGATATTCTGGCTTCTGCGAAACTCCTCGCGTTCTAAAGATCACTTTACATTTGCTCGGTTAGTGCACGTCTTCGCGTGGCACTTTGGCGGCAATGGAAAACAACCCGTCGTCGTCGGGCAGCTCTTTTGGCACTGGGGGTACGTCCAAAAAGTGCAAGTTAACGGGCCGGTAGCAGTAGTGGCCCCTGGTAAACGTCCACGCCAAGGCCTTGTGGCGCGCTTCCCACGGCCTATTTCAAATCGCTCGGTCTCCCGAATTTGGAGGATGCGAACTAGCGTAACCATCTCGAACCGCGTGTACGGAGTACGCACGGTGGTGTGGCGGGGTAGAGAGGTGAGCGCCTATGTTGATCAAACGCGGTAACCTGACAAATGCAAAACCCCTTCTTTCTCAAATGGCAGTGAAAGAACTCGGATCGCACACCGAGCCGTCAAATCTTGACCTCTTCGTGAGCCCTAAGAGACTTTTCGAGCCGTTTCGATCCCGGACTTGTGGCTGGGTTCGTCTGTGCGTAGGCTGAAAATGTGGGAATGGCATTATTCCGTTGAGTATAAACGGAGAGGACGCATGCGAAAAGAACGCAAGCACTACGCATCAGAAGAGAAGGTCGGCATCTGAGACGGCACCTGCTCGATAAAGAGCGGTATCCGAACTTTGTGAGGAACTGGGCCTACAGCGGACGGTGTTCTACCGCTGGCAAAAAGAGTTCTTCGAGAACGGAGCGGCCGCCTTCCGGGCAAAAGCCAGTAGGACCACCAAGCCGAACAACAACGGATCGAATTTCTGGAGAAGAAGATGCAGCCAAGGACGAGGTGCTGGCCGAATTGATGGCCGAGCACATCGCCTTAAAAAAAAGTATTGGGGAGCTCGCCGAAGTGTGGGTGCGCACGATGTGCGGGACCTGGTGGTGGATTTCGTCGGTGCTGGTCGGAAAAAACGGAGATCGGCACCGGACGATTCGTCGCTGGCTCGGCACTGCGAGCCAGCAAGCTCTACGACTGGCGAGAGCGCTATGGTAGCGTCAATGAGCACGACGGCTGGATTACCATCATTCTGGCTACGACCGTGGGAGAAGCAGACCATCATCGGCTTCCACCGGGAACATCCCTTGGAAGGCTATAGAAGACTGACGTTCATGATGCTGGACGCCGATGTTGTAGCGTCCGCCCCTCCAGCGTTTGGCGCGTGCTTCGACAAGCGGGATTGCTCTCCCGATGGAAGGGCAAGCCTTCGCGCAAGGGGAGCGGTTTCGAGCAACCACCGCATGCGCACCAGCATTGGCGCATCGATGTTTCCTACATCAACGTGAGCGGCACCTTTATTATCTGTGCAGCGTTCTGGATGGCTACAGCCGTTCGATCGTTCATTGGGATCTGCGGGAATGGATGACCGAAGCGGAGATCGAAATCATTTTGCAACGAGCGCGGGAGAAATATCTGGAAGCGAAACCCCGGATCATCTCTGACAACGGACCACGGTTTATTGCCAGGGATTTCAAGGAATTCATTCGCATCGCGGGGATGACCCACGTGCGAACCTCGCACGGCTATCCGCAATCGAACGGCAAGCTGGAGCGCTGGCACAAAGCCTAAAGTCAGAGTGCCTCCGACCTGGCACACCGTTGACCAGGGAAGATGCGCTGCGTCTGATTCAAACCTACGTGGAGCATTACGACACCGTACGTTTGCACAGTGCCATAGGCTATGTGACGCCGCACGATATGCTCGCCGGGCGACAGGCCGAGATCCACGCGGCACGCGATGGCGAACTGAGGAAGCGCGTCACCAACGGCAGCTCCGGCGGGAGGCAAGATCGCTGCTTGCACATTTTTCGAACACGACTACGGATGACCTCGCCAGGTGGAACGGAGGCGGGCTCTGCAGGGATGCAACCATGCTGAGGGATAACCTGGTAGGACGCATCGAGACGATGCGAATCAGCGCGAGGAGTATGATCTCTCGCGCTGAGCATCCAGACACGGGCATCGGACGATAAGATCCTCATGCCTTGAAAATCCCCGCCCCGAAAGAGCGGAATCTTCACTAACGGAAAACGTCACCTCTCCATTTCAGCTTGAACCAGTACACTGTGTCCTGGGCGCGTACTCATTGCATGGATTGGCGTCAAGGAGGCGGCGGAACCAGATCGGGCCTAGAAATCGTTCTTAACACGCTAGAGATCGGGAGTGGTTATGAAGAAATTTGTGTTGGGATGTTTTCTTGGGATTTTGACGATTCCGGCGGGAGGATTGGCGGCGTATACTGCGCGGAGGCCTCGACGTTATTTCCCAATTTTGGTTGATTGACAGCGATGCGCGTTCCGCGCTGCTTGGCGGGCTCGTGCTGGAACGTTTTACGGCGAGTGGAGGAAGAGATGAAATCTCATCGGAGATGGATGGCGTTCGGCGTGTTGGGGGTGGTTGGGTGGATGGCGATGGCGCTGGATGGGGAAGCGCAGAGTGGACAAAACCTGGTCGTTAACGGGGACTTCGAAAAAGGCAACACTGGTTTTACTACGGGATACACGAACGGCGATGTGTCCAACCCGGGCGGGTACGCGATCGGCCCGAACCCATCGACAGCACCAGGAGCCTTTGGGGATTGGTGCAACTGCGGGGATCATACGACAGGAACGGGAAAGATGATGATCGTGAATGGAGCCACGACGGCGGGAGTGACGCTTTGGGAGGAAGTTGTACAAGTTGCGCCGGCCACGGAGTATAGCCTTTCCTACTGGGGAGCCGAGGTGGATCACGACAGCTCGTCGTTGCCCCACTTGTTGGTGAAGATTAACGGCAAGGTGATCGGAGACAGTAACCTTCCCCAATATAGTCCCGACAACGGCGGAAAATGGGAGAACCACACGTTTCGGTGGAACTCTGGCACAAGCCATACGGCGGATCTGGTGGTTGTCGATGCGAATACGGATTCAGGCTGGAATGATTTCGCGCTGGACGACATTAGCTTCAGTGCCGGTGCGAGCGTTGCTGGCGGTATGGGAGCGGCGGCGGCGGCTGGGAGTGCAGCAAGCTCCGGGCCGATTACGACGCACGCGCAAGTCTCGGTGAAAGACATGAAGAATGTTGAAGTCCCGCTGAAGCAAGAGGAGAAGATTGCAGTGATGTTCCTGCAGGCCATCGGCTCGATGGAAGACGATTGCGACCGTCATCTGAACCGGAGATGTTCCCTGGCGGAGCTTGTGGTTGGCCCGGCATCGCCCAGTTGGAACATCGGCAGGTTGAAGTATGATCCGGCGCGAGACACGAATTATAAGTACGCCATTACGATTACGGAGAGGGGCTGGGTGGCGAGCGCAACTCCTCAGCGCGCGGGGCTCGGTGGCTTTTTCGTTGATGGTAGCGGGGGGATGATTCCGGATTCCTACTACAAAGCGAACGGACCGGCCTCGGCCAAGGACACGCAATTGGGCGAGATTTCCGTCGGCGGGGAGATCTTTCAGGTTCACTGAGGCTTGGGGCGGAGGTTGAAGGGGATGGGCGGAGCTAGGACGTTCTTTGCCGGCCGATGCCGGTGAGAACGCGAAGTTCGCCGAGAAGCAAGAGATCGAGGTTGATAGGTTGATCGTTGCGGGTGAGATGTGCGTCGCGGACAGAGCCTGTCCAATAGCCCTCGATGTGAAGGATGACATCTTTTTCGTGTTCGAGGCGGCCGGCGTTTTTCAGCGTGACCGTGAGTTTCCTGGAATCGTAATGGACGGTCATCTGTTTGGACCTGGCGGGGCACCAGACGCGAAGGTCGCCCAGCGGAGTCTCCTTGCAGGTTAGAGTTTCTTCCTGGGTCACTGCATTCCATTCCTGGCACTGCGCGAAAATGGCGTCGCGAAAACGCTTCCAAACCTGAAGAGAAAGAGCGGCGGCAGCTTCTTTGTTGAGCTTGTCCTCGCTTCTCTGATTTTCTTCCGCGAGCTTCTCGGCCAAGAATTCCTGGGCGGCCTGTCTGGTGCTCTCATCCGGCATGGGGTTGGCTCCTGTGGAAGATTCGGATATTAAATCAAATAACAACGATTGTGGAGTTTGGCAAGTATGACGGAATACTAGAATTGCGTATCCGCAACCTGTCCTTAGTAGGTCGTTTCATATGTTCGGTCACGTATTTCTTAAGCTGCTTTGTCTGCAGGAAGGTCGAGCTTGTGCAGCATTCGATGAGATCCTTCGGGCAAAGCGCCACTCGAAAGGTTTGGCGATACTTTCGTAATGCCTCTCGAACGCGAGCAAGCGTTCTGCTAACTCCCGCAAGGAGGAGAAATCGTTCGGCGTCAGGGCCTTGCGTTGCAGGATGGAGAAGTAAATCTCGATTTGATTGAGCCAGCTGGCATGGACGGGTCCTTGAACGAGCACCAGTTGGGATAGTTGACATGGAGTCTTTGAACTGCGCGGGGACCTCGATGCGAAGAACCGTTGTCCACGATCCAGAAAACCCTTCGTGCCCGGCGATACGGATACTGTTTCATGACTTGATCGACGAGGCGGTCAAAGGGCGCGATTCCGGTTTTGGCTTCGCAGCGACCGAAGAGTTTGGCCCGGTGGACATCCAGGGCAGCCAGATAGGCCCAGGTTCCCAGCCGCTCGTATTCTGCTCGATTTCATCGGCCGACCGGGTTGTGGGGGCAAAGATTTTGCTTTTCGGTGCCGCGCCTGCACACTGGTCTTCTCGTCGGCCGACAGGACGAACTCGTCCCGGCCGAGTTTACGGCCCTTCCAGAGACGTTGGTACAAATCCAGGATGCGTCCGGCCTTGGCCTCGAAATCCGGGTCTCGCGGAAAGATCCAGCAGCGGTGCTGCCAAGGACGGATGGCGTCCTCGTTGAGCCATCGCCAGAGGGTAGTGTCACTGAGGGAGGCCGTCAATCCGCAGGCGCGAACATGGGCACCGAGTTCAGCCACACTCCAGCGCGAAAGAGGCGCGCCCACCCGGCTGGGAAACTCGCAGGCGATCGCTTTAACCTGCACGACCAGCTCTGGGGGGAAGAACCCGGGGCCGGCCCGGGCGTTCGAAGTCTTCCAGCCCGGCCAGTCGTTTTTCGAAGAACCGTTTTCGCCAGCGGCTGACGATTTCGCGTCGGGTGCTGAGCCGGTCGGCGATCTGATCATTGGAGAGGCCCTGCTGGGCGAGGAGAATCATCTTGGCGCGAGCAACCATAAAATACGGCAACGTATATTTATTGGCGCGTCGCTCCAGCTCTTCTCGTTCCTGCTTGGTGAGCACGATCCTGTACGGACTTTTCCGTGGCAAATTGATGCCCTCCCGGCAACAGTATAACCGAGTGGGCGACAAGCGCCACATAATACGTTATCGTATTTATGGAGAGAAGTACTTAGGCAGGGGCGGAGGGAGAAAAAGGGTAGAGGAGGCGCTGGCAAGGCAGTGATTCCGCAACCGACCTTTTTCCTCGCTCGTAATTATTTGATTCCGTTCCTGTTTTGACCTCATCCTGACTCCTGAGCAAATTCGCATTCGATTTTGATGCTTGACATCGGTGCTGATCTGAGATAATAACTATATATCAGACAAGGAGGCCCTTGTATGCCCCATCCCTCCGCCCCGCAACGTAATTTCCGCTCTCGCCTGTCCCAGTTAGTCCATCAAGCTTTGTTTTTACGCGGAACCCTTTCCGTGCGCAGTCGCCAGTGCGGCAAGCCTAATTGTCGTTGTGTCCGGGGCCAACTTCACGCCTCCTTGTATCTGGTGCAGAGCCACGGAGGGAAGTTGCGTCAGCTGGCTATTCCCCGGGCCTGGGAAGATCGGGTTCGAGAGGCGGTACACAACTACCAGCGCATGCAGGAACTCATCGAAGAGATTTCTGAACTGCAGTGGAAACAATTGCGGAAAGACAAGGCACGATAATAAGAGGTGCGCGATCCTGCGTCGGCTGATCGGGTACGCGGAGAAGATCTTCGGCTTAACGGATAGCCTTCTGAAGAACGTCGCCGATCGGCGGCTTGCGCCGCGCATTCCCACGATGGTGGGACTGAAAACCACCCTGGTCATGTTCTGGGCGCAACTGGGAAGCCTCCATGCGGTGGAGACCGTTTCTGGGGCTCGTTTCTGGCCACGCTGGCTGGGCCAGTCCTTGTGCAGTATCGATACCATTGGACGTATTCACGCCCAGCTCAGGGCTGCCGATCTGCGCCAGGGCCTGCGCCAGGTTTACGAGCGGCTAAAGCGCAACAAAGCGCTCCCTCTCAATCTCGGGCATGATGTGGCGGTGCTGGATGGCCATGAGAGTCACGCCAGTTATCGGCGCCACTGCTCAGGTTGTTTGCAGAGGACCATCCATGGCGCGCCGGGCGATCAGATCCAGTACTATCATCGCCACGTCACGCTGATGCTGCTCCCCGGGTCCCCGCCGGGGCACGCGCCTCTGCGCTTGTTGCTGGATGCCGAACCGCAACGGCCTGGAGAGGATGAAGTCGCCACCGCCTTGCGATTGCTAGAACGGGTTCTGGTGGATTATCCCCGAGCCTTCGACCTAGTGCTGGCTGACGCTCTTTACGCCAAGGCCCCCTTCTTTAATTTTCTGTTGGCCGCTGGCAAACATGTTTTGGTTGTGCTCAAAGAGGAGCGCCGCGATCTCTATCAAGACGTGCACGGTCTGCTGGCGCTGACACCGTCACGCCCGGGTTGTTATCGAACCCGTTCGTGTCGATGGTGGGATTTTTCTGATTTGCGTTCTTGGCCTCAGGTGCAAACACATGTACGGGTCATCCGTTCGGAGGAAACCTATGCGGTACGTCGTCAACTGACGAAAGAGGTGGAGCAGCAGACCAGTGACTGGATCTGGGTGACGACCTTGCCGACCGCGCAGCTGCGCACGGAGTGGGCGGTGCAGCTCGGGCACCAGCGCTGGGACATCGAAAACCACGGATTTAAAGAGTTGGTTCAGGGTTGGCACGCCGATCATGTCTACAAACACGACGCCCAGGCCATCCAGGCTTTCTTACTGATGACCATGCTCGCCTATAACCTTTATCACGCGTTTTTACTTCTGAACCTAAAGCCGCAAATCCGGATGCGCAAACCACAGGGGTTCTGGATGCACCTGATCGCTGCGGAGCTCTACGCTGAGGCGGGTCGCTTCTTCGAGGGTCCCTCCCCATAACCGCCACTCGTCGTTGATGGGCATTTCTTTTCACAGCCGCTCGCCCCACATCGCCAGAGGCGTCTCTCCCCCACTGCCAGGGACGAGCCGCAGAGGCGGATTCGCTCCTCCCACAGCACCGCGAAGCTGGTAGACCTCGTCAATTTCACCCAACTTGCTTAATTTGGAACGGCCTAGTTGATTTCTTAGCTCTGGTTGCGGAACCATTGCTGGCAAGGCAGTGATTCCGCAACGAAGTTTTCTGAGCAATCCAAGTATTTGATTCTCCTACCGTTGGCCCCTTTTGAGGTGCTGAGCAAATTCGCATTGCATTTTGTGTGTGGACATCCAAACTAATCTGAGATAGTATATAATTCTCAGATGAAAAAACCAGTTGATTCTGCTTTTCATCGCTCTAGCCTCTCGCCTTCCGAACGCAAATTTCGCTCTCGCGTCGCGCAGCTGGCTTCCAGCCAGTGGTTTCTTCGCGGTACCCTCTCCGAACGCTTTCGCAAGTGTGGTAAGTCGAACTGTCACTGTGCACAAGGCGATCCACACAAGTCCCTGTACTTAGTTCAGAGTCACGCCGGGAAACCACGCCAGATCTGTATCCCCAAGGTATGGGAACAACGGGTTCGCCAAGCCGTAAGCAGTTATCAGCAAATGCAGCAGTTCATCGAAGAAGTTTCCGAGTTGGAATGGAAACGTCTTCGGGAAAGGAAGCGATAAACGTTCTCCGCCGCCTGATTGCCTACTCGGAAAAAATCTTCTCTCTCTCCGCAGATATCCTCACGCAAGTTTCTGATCGGAGATTAGAACCACGCATCCCCGCGGCGGCGGTCGTGAAATCGGCTTTAGTGTTGTTCTGGGCCCGCATGGGCAGCATCAACGCCTGGGCCCAGATCGGTGGCCGGGCCCACTTTTGGCAGAGTTGGCTGGGTGAGCCCGCCTGCAGCGCAGACACTCTAGGGCGGGTCCATGCACTACTGGACGCCGACGGGCTGCGGCAGGGGATACACCAGGTTTATGAACGTCTGAAACGCAACAAGGCGCTACCCGATCTTTACGGGCTGGGCGTCGTGGTTCTGGACGGCCACGAAAACCACGCGAGTTACTTGCGCCACTGTTCCGGCTGCTTAGAGCGCACCATTCATGGAGAGAAAGGCGATCGCATTCAGTTTTATCACCGGCAAGTCACATTGCTGTTGCTGCCCGGTGCACCACCGGGACGTGAGGCGGTTCGTTTGCTCCTGGATCAGGAGCCGCAACGACCTGGAGAAGATGAAGTGCAAACGGCGCTGCGTTTATTGACGCGCGTGATCCCTGCCTATCCGCGCGCCTTTACTTTGGTGCTGGCCGACGCACTCTACGCCCAAGCGCCTTTTTTCAATTTTCTCCTGGCTCATGGCAAACACGCACTGGCCGTTCTCAAGGATGAACGACGCGATCTGTATCAGGATGTCGCGGGATTGTTCCAGCACGTAGCGCCGCAACCCGGTCGCTACCGATCTCGCCAGTGCTGCTGGTGGGATTTTCCGGACCTGCTCTCTTGGCCGCAGGTGCAAACCCCGGTGCGCGTCGTTCGTTCTCTGGAAACCTACTCGGTACGCCGGCAACTCGACAAGCGGGACGATCCGCAAAGCAGTGACTGGATCTGGGTGACGACGCTATCGCCTACCGAGGTTCCCGTCGAGCAGGTCGTCCGTTTGGGACACCAGCGATGGGATATCGAGAATTATGGCTTCAACGAGCTGGCCAACGAATGGCACTCCGATCATGTCTACATGCACGAACCCGGCGCCATCGAGTGCTTCTTGCTCGTAGCCTTCCTCGCTTATAACGTCTTTCATGCTTTTCTGGCCTTGAATGTGAAGCCTGCCGCACGAAAGGGCAAAACTCAAATCTTCTGGGCTCGACTCATCGCCGCCGAGCTTTATAGCGAACTGACTCCCGTCGGCATGTCGCCCTGAGATTATTTCGCGTTTCCTCCAGAACCTCTGCTCATCCTGGGGACCTGCAAGGAGGTCCTTCTGCCCGTGGCTGTTCCCGTGGCGCTGCCGGCCCCTTTTCTCCTCGCTAAACGCAGTGCGAATTTCATGGCTTCCGGTCCCCGCATCTAAAAACGCGTTATCCTGCCCCTAACCTACCTATTTCCCTCGCCACCCGTTGCTCGTTACGGAATCGTTGCTGGCAAGGTGAAAAGCTTGAAAACAAAGGGAAAATGTGATATGATTGATAAAGGGAGTTTGTTGCGTGACGACAAAATTCGCGGCAGTGGGGCGCGGGTCATCTCTTGCATGAGGAGGTTGGGATGGGAACTAGCGTTGTTTACGCGAAGATGGAGGATGGGCTTGAGCTTCCGGTCATTGATGTGACGAATCCGGCGTTTGCGGTGAGCGCGACTGAGGAAGAGATCGCGGCGATGCTCGAGCAGTTTGTTCGGGAGTCGGCGCAGCGGACTGAGATTTCGGCGGCGCTGCAGCAGGCTCTGCAAACGTCGGTGTTCGGGCGGGCGCTGATGGCGGCTTCAGGGACGTTTTTGGATGGGATGAGCACCTATCGATTGAAGCTGGGACCCGAAAATTTGGGGGCTGAGGCGACGTCCATCGATCGACGGATTGCCGGGTCGTTTCCTGCGTTTACTTCGAGGATTCGAATGCAGGATATGGCGCGACTGTTGGCGGAGGGGCTGACGGATGCGCTTGCTGGCGGGCCGCGGCGGGATCTTTGTATGGTAAACATAGGCGGCGGTGCTGGGGCGGATAGTTGGAACGCGCTGATTTATTTGCGGAACGAGCACGCTGGACTGCTCGCCGAGAGGAAGAGTGTGATCACTACGCTGGACTTGGATTCGCGCGGGGCAACCTTCGGCTTGCGGGCTCTGGAAGCGTTGCGCAGGCCTGGGGCGCCCTTGACTGGTTTGGACACCGGCTTTCAGTATCTCAGCTATGAATGGTCGGAGACGGAGCGGTTGCGCTCGGCGCTTGAAGAGCTTGGCGCGGAAGATTCGGTCTGCGGAGCATCTTCGGAAGGGGCGCTCTTTGAGTATGGGTCGGACGAAGACATTGTGGCCAACCTGAAAACACTGCACGAAGGGACGGCGGCGGATGCGATTGTGGTGGGGTCGGTGACACGCGACGGAGAGGCGGTGCGGGCTTCGGCGAGAGCGAATGGTGTGGCGACCAAGCCGCGGACGCTTGATGGATTTCGCGGGCTGGCCGAGCGCGGAGGATGGGCATTGGAAGCTGTCGTTGAGCGGCCGTTTAGTTACAACGTGCGAATGATAAAGGCGTGAGGATTGCGCCCGAGTTACTCTTGCTCCACGGGGCGGATCGGCGGAGGCGAAAATTGAGCAGGATGCGAACGCAGCCTTGCCAACACGGCTTTCAGGCGCTGGCGGTCTTCTTCGGCCAACGCGACGAATTTCAGGCCGATTCCCGCGCCGCGTTTTACGTGGCGAACGACGGCCTCGGCTCTGATGCGCCCTTCCTGAACGAGAAAATCGAGCTTGGCGGACATTCCGTCTTGGATCTTGAGATGCGGGGTCTGGATAAAAAGGCCGTCGCTGCTGATGTCCAGGACGCGGGAGATATCATCGCGGCCATTGCAGCGCCAGCAGACCCAGATGTCTTCCGTTGCTGGAAGCCGCGTTAAAGCGCGGCGGGAGTAGGATGGTTTCCGGTGCAAGAGGGGCCCCCAAGCGGCGGCACGATGTTGGGAACGAGAGACCATGGATGCTGCCCCAACTATGGTGTCTGTGCGCTACTGGTTTTCACCGCGACGAATGTCTCACCTTGTTCTGGTCCGATTGGCTGATGCTCAATTCCAGTGCAAATTCAAAAAGACAAATCCTTAGCTAGTAGTGCAAAAACGCGCGTAAACGTTTCATCCAAAGTCAGGCTGCGTTCTCGGTCCCGCGGGTGACAGCGGCGATGCTTCCCACCGGTGACAGGTTGCGAGTTGAAGTCAGGTTCTCCGCCGGATGGCGGGAAGCGAAGCAGCGGGCGAGGGCGAGCTCGCCGCATTTTACGAGCATGTAGAGGCTAACGGCTACGCAGGCGACTGCCGCAAAGGCGATGGTAAAGATGGCGAAGGCCGCCAGGAGTTCGCGGAAGAAATAGAGTTGCGAAGCGGCGACGACGGCGAGGAAGCACCACAGCCAGGTGCGGCGGCGATCGCTCGCAGCCACTGGCGTCGAGCCGCATTGCGGCAGAGCGCAGCCTGGATGTGGTGCTGCGACGCTTCGCGCTACAGTTTCCGCCAGTGCTGGGAAGTTCTCTGCTGTAATGCTGATTGCCACATCGGCCTCCTGGTTTTTTTGAATGGGGGCCCCGGTTTGGGATGAAAACCGGGGCCTCCGCTTTGCCTTCTTGGTGGACGACCAAGTCAGCGTGTCTTGGATGACGATGCGCACTTTCTCTCAGATTGGGGAACGCGACAATGCACCGGCGGTGAACTGTGGATGTACTGGAGGTGAACTGGTGGGAAATGCGAGGCGCGTTCGACTGGCCGGAGAGTGTCCGGCAATGGCGGTGATAGAATTTGCAAGCGTTTGGGAGAGACACCATGGAGATTTTGCGAGTGAAGACAGCGCGGCGGACACAGTTGGTGGATGTCACGAGCGAAGTGGAGCGGGCAGTGGAGAAGGAGGGTCTGTCGTCGGGCGTGTGCTTCGTCTACGTGCCGCATACGACGGCGGGAGTGATGATTAATGAGCACTTCGACCCCGATGTAGCAACGGATTTGGAGGGCGTGTTCGAGCGGCTGGTGCCGCGCGTGGGGCCGTACCGTCACGCGGAAGGGAATTCGGATTCACATGCTAAGGCCGCGTTGACGGGAACGAGCGCGATGATTTTCGTGGAGGCGGGGAAGCTGCTCTTGGGACGGTGGCAGGGTGTGTTCTTTTGCGAGTTTGATGGGCCACGGGAGAGGAAGATGTGGGTCAAAGTGATCGGGGAGGGAACTGAGGAAGTAACGAGATAACGAAGCACGGATTCGGTTGCGCTGTCGCGGCACGATCCCGGTATCGTGGCAGGTTTTTCTTAACACAGAGATCACAGAGAGCACGGAGTTCGGAGGGAAGACCAGTGTGCTAGAGTTTCTAACTATATGACGAAGGTGGGGATTTACGTGCAGGTGCCGTTTTGCCAGACGAAATGCACGTATTGCAATTTTCATACGGGGGTGGTGTCTTCGGGGAGATTTGCGCCGTATGTGGACGCGGTTTGCCGGGAGATTCGTGGGCACCGCGAGTTGTATCGAGCGGCAGGCGTGGAATTGCCGCCGGGATTCGAGACGGCCGTCGTTGATACGGTCTATTTTGGCGGGGGAACGCCTAGCTTGTTGGAACCCGACTTGTTGCAACGAATGATGGAAGCGATTCGGCAGACCTTTGCGGCAGAATTGAAGGAAGTAACGCTGGAGGCTGATCCAGAAACGGTTGAAGCGGGGAAGGCAGCGGCGTGGGTGCGCGCGGGGATCAATCGGGTTAGCTTTGGCGTGCAGTCGTTTTCGGACAAGGAATTGGTGGCGTCCGGGCGGATGCACCGGCGGGCGGATATTCACAGAGCGGTGCCGATATTGAGGGACGCAGGGATTCGGAATATTAGTTTCGACTTGATCGCTGGGCTGCCCTTTCAGACAGAGGAGACTTGGAGCGAGTCGCTGGAGGAGCTGAAAAAATTAGAGCCGGAACACGTCTCGGTTTATTTATTGGAAGTGGATGAGGGGAGCCGGCTGGGAAAGGAACTGTTGGCGGGCGGGAAGCGTTATTCAGCCGGCGCGGTGCCCAGCGACGACGACATGGCGGATTTCTACGAGACCGCCTGCGATGTTTTGGAAGCGGCAGGTTATCACCATTATGAGATTTCGAATTGGGCGAAGCCGGGATTTGAGTCGAAGCACAATTTGAAGTATTGGCGGCGCGAGGCGTATTTGGGATTTGGGGCTGGGGCGCATTCGTTTTCTGGAGCGAAGCGATGGGCAAATGCGCATGATGCGGCGGCGTACGTTGGCGCGATCATGGGAGAGCGATTGCCCGCGGAGCAACTCGAACCGGTGACGCGCGCGAGCGCGTTGGAAGAAGAATTGTTCTTGGGATTGCGGCAGTTGGATGGGATTGATTTGGGGCGTATCGAGAGGGAATACGGAGTTGCGCTGGGGACGCGATTTAATCCTCTGGAATCGGCGGGGTTGGTCATGCGAGAGGGAGAAGTCGTGAGGCTTGCGCCCGCCAAACTTAGCATTTCCAATGAGGTGTTTGTGGAATTAATGAAGTGAGGGCAACCGGCGGATAAACCAGAGGTAGATTTGAAGGGTTTTTTTAACACAGAGGGCACAGAGACACAGAGAAGAGGGGGAATTGACATCGTGAGCGGGACGATAGCCAAGAGCGGGATGCGGAGTGATCCGGACAGTGTCACGCCGCTGGACAGCATTGTGGATTTGCGGAGCGACACCGTAACGCGGCCCACTCCGGAAATGCGCGCGGCGATGGCGGAGGCGGAAGTCGGGGACGACGTATATGGAGAAGACCCGACGGTGAACCGATTGGAGAAGCGGGGGGCGGAGATTTTCGGCAAAGAAGCGGCGCTGTTTGTCCCGACCGGCTGCATGGGAAATTTGATCGCGATTAAAGTTTGGACGCATCTTGGCGACGAAGTGATTTGCGATGAGCGGGGCCACGTCAATCTGTATGAACTGGCCTCCATGGCGGCCATCGCGGGGTGTATGCCGCGCGTCGCGCGCGGCGAAGACGGCATTCTCACCTGGAAACAAATTGCGGAAGTTATTCGGCCGAAGATTTATTATGACTCGCAGACGGCGCTCGTGTGCATCGAAAACACGCACAACATGGCGGGCGGGATGGTGTATCCGACGACGCAGGTGGATGAAATTTGCGATGGCGCGCACGCGGCGTGGCTGAAAGTGCACATGGACGGAGCGCGGATTTTTAATGCCGCGGTGGCTTTGAACGATAATGTCGCCAACATGACCAAGAAAGTCGATTCCGTCATGTTTTGTTTGTCTAAGGGTTTGGGCGCTCCGGTGGGGTCGATGGTCGTTGGCTCGGCGGCTTTTATCGAAAAGGCCCGCATCTACCGGAAAATGTTTGGCGGCGGAATGCGCCAGGCGGGCGTGCTGGCAGCTGCTGGCTTGATCGCCCTCGAGAAATCGCCGGCGCGGCTGTACATCGATCACGAGAATGCGCGTCTGCTGGCGGAGGGAATGGTGCGAATTCCGGGGCTGAAGATCGATCCTTCGAAAGTGGTTAGCAATATCGTGATTTTCGATTGCGAGGGAACGGGGAGGACGGCCGTCGAGCTATGCGATTTGTTGCGCGAGAAGGATATCTGGGCGTTGGATACGGCGAACTATTCGGTGCGGTTTGTGACGCATTGCGATGTGGATCGGGCGGCATGTGAGCGGGCGCTTATCGCGCTTAAGGAGATCGTAGCGAAGCCGCAGACGGCCAGGGCATGAAGAGAGGATTCAGCGAAGTAGGCAAGCAACCAAGTGCCGCCCATTCATTATTGGGGGAGTTGAGATGCGACAGGCTCAATCGGTGCGCTGATCTTCTGTTTGTCGTCGGTGGAAAAGAGCAAGAATCGGCTGAAGGTATGACGGCGGTGAAAGCGCCGGCCGGAAAGAGAGCAGTACCAGTCCGCGCTCTTGGGAAGCCACAGTTGTAGAGGTTTGTCGTGGAAGCTCACGGGACCGTATTCGATAAGTTGATGGTCGCGCAGGAGCCTGATCTCCGGGGCCGGACGCATCAAGTCCGATTCCATGGCAAGGATCTGTGACGTGCCAACATCGATCCAGGCGCGCCCCTTAAGTCCGACAGCAACGAAGCGGTTTCCCACGTGGTAAGTGAGCATGTTACTGGAATGGTCGGCGCGTTGATGAAAATGTACGACCCACGCGTCGTGGCCCTGCCAAGAGCCGCGACCTTCGCATTGAAATTCGTATCTGGCCTGCAAGTACGGGTGAAAAATTAGCGCCAGCGTGGGGAGACCGAGCGTGGCGATGTGGTCGGGAAAGTCTTCTGCGGCGGCGGGACCATTACGGTATTCATGTACGTCCAGATCGCTCGTGCCAACCTTGCGAATTTCGACGAGATAATCGAATTTGCGCGTCTCGCGGGAGGTTTGCAGTCCCATGGGGCTGACGTTGTAGTGCTCGATCTCTTCGGTGGCCGTGAAACGATCGACATTCTGGACGAGTTCTTTGGCCCGACTGCCGACGGAGTGGAGAACTTGATCGAGTTGGCAGGTGGCAGCCGGGTCGAAGTCGACTTTCTCGGCGTCCACGTCGGGAGGCGCCCAATTTGCTTCCGTGATTGGCGTAAGGTCGGGAAGGGGCGGAGGGTCGGAATCCACGGTCGCGGCGGCGCGGCTCACCGCGCGGCTCCCCGAGGGCGAAGCGTCCGAAGTTCCCGCGGCGGTCCCGGCATCGCCGGCCGTCTTCGGCAGGGGCAGTTTGCGCATGGCATCGACATATTTTTGCGCGGCGGGAGCTTGCGGACTGTTCGGCTGATCGTGAAGAAATTTCTCAAGCGATGCGGTGGCGCGGGAATAATCGTGGTCGAGATACTGGGCTTCGCCAAGGGCGAGCAGAGCGGCCGCGTGGTCCGGGGAGAGGGTCAGAGCCTTTTGCAGATAGGCCGCGGCTTTGGAAGTCTCCTTCTGGCGCAGCAGAAGTAAGCCCATCAGATAGTTTCCGTCGGCGAAGGTCGGATCCAACGCAAGGGCGCGCGAGAGGTGCTGCTGCGCTTCGTCGAGCCGGTTCCGTTGCAGAGCGTGGAGCCCTTTTTCGGATTCCTTAATGGCTTTGGGGGAGGCAGAGACAGAGCCGACCTTGACTTTACGGCCTGTGACCTTGGGAACAAGAGAGACCACGATGTTTTGGTCCTCTCGCGTGCCGGAGATGAGAACTTGTTCCTGGACGGTGCGGTAGCCGGGTGCGGCAATTTCCACGACGTACTGTCCGACGGGCAGGGCCGTGAAACGGACGAGTCCATTCTGATCGGAAGTGGTGGACAGTTTCGTTTCGATTTGCGAGGTCAGGAGGGTGACGGCGGCGCCTTCGAAAAATGGCGCACCCGCCGTGTCCTGGATTTGCAAGGTTAGCCGGCCAGTCGATGCGTAATCCGCTAGCCCGCGAGTGTCGGGAGCCGACGGAAAGGAGACGGACTGCGCAGCGGAGGATTGCGGAAGGAAGAGCAGCGCGAAGGCGCCGAGCAGCACCCACAACACCTGGATTAAAGAGAAACCCGTCAACCGTCGCATGGACCCACCGCTGGGTGAAATCATATCCCATCCTTGATGCAGAGGATAGCGAGTACCAAGAAAAATGGACGGAGCGGAGTCAAAATTTGGCTCGACCTTTCTGGAAAAATGGGGAGTCGCCGGAGTACTGCGGACGCCGTGCGGGAAGGGCGTTGTCACGCGTGAATCGGCTGGGGATTAGAGGAAATAGCGGCGGAGACATGGGCTCGGCGCGGCGCGCGATGGTGTAAAATAAATTATAAGTGTGCGTTTGGCTGGGCATAGCCAGCGCAAATAGCCGCGCGGGAGACGACGTGGACTTCACTCTTACTGACGAACAGCAGCAGTTGCGGCGGAGCGTCCGCGAGTTTGCGGAGGGCGAGATTGCGCCGCACGTGATGGAGTGGGACGAGGCATCACACTTTCCGATGGAGATAATTCCGAAGCTGGGTGAGATGGGGCTGCTCGGCGTGATTTTTCCGGAGGAATACGGCGGCGCGGGGCTTGGCTACATCGAGTATGCGATTGCCATCGAAGAGCTGGCGCGCGTGGATGGCTCGGTGGGATTAATCGTCGCAGCGCATAATTCGTTGTGCAGCAATCACATTTACAAATTTGGAACAGAGGCGCAGAAGAAGAAGTACTTGGCGCTCTTGGCGCCGGGGAAAAAGATTGGAGCATGGTCGTTGACGGAGCCGGAAGCCGGCTCGGATGCGGGCGGAACGCGCACGACGGCGCGCCGCGACGGCAACTTTTGGGTGTTGAATGGGGCGAAGACGTTTACGACGAATGGCCACTACGCGGATTTTTGCGTCGCTATGGCGGTCACCGATAAAGAAAAAGGGTCGCACGGAATTAGCGCGTTCATCCTGGAAAAGGGGATGCCTGGATTCAAACCCGGTAAAAAAGAAAACAAGCTCGGCATGCGGGCGAGCGATACGTCCGAGGTGATTTTTTCGGATTGCCGCGTGCCGCATGAGAATTTGTTGGGGCTGGAGGGCGAGGGATTTACGGGCAGCTTGAAGATTCTGGATGGCGGGCGAATTTCGATTGCCGCGCTAGCGCTGGGAATGGCGCAGGGCGCGCTCGAAGCTGCCGTCAGCTATGCGAAGCAGCGCAAGCAATTTGGGCAGGCGATCAGCGAGTTTCAGGCGATTCAGTTTAAGCTTGCGGATATGGCGACGGAAGTGGAAGCGGCGCGACTGTTGGTGTATCAAGCGGGGTGGTTGGCAGATCGGAAGGACGTCCGTTTTACACGCGAATCGAGCATGGCAAAATTGTTCGCCAGCGAAGTAGCCGTGCGCGTGGCCAACGAATGCGTGCAAGTGCACGGTGGTTATGGATTCATTAAGGATTATCCAGCGGAGAAGTTTTATCGGGATGTGAAGCTGTGCACAATTGGAGAAGGGACTAGCGAGATTCAGAAATTGGTCATTGCCCGCCAGCTACTCGGCAAGAAATAATAGGAAGATGCAGCTGGTCTTTTCGAGAACCCCACAGGGAATCTATGTTTCTGTCAGTTGAAGGCTGGGCAGAACAAGTGCGCGCGGGAGATGTGCGGGCGATTTCGCGCGCGATTACGGCGATTGAAAATCATCAGCCGGAAGCGGAAGAGCTGCTTCAGCGCCTCTTTGCGCAAACCGGGCGCGCTTATCTCACGGGTGTTACCGGCGCGCCGGGTACGGGCAAAAGCACATTAGTCGATCGGCTCGCCGCTTATTTCCGAAAACACGAACAGCAAGTTGGCGTGATTGCCGTCGATCCGACGAGTCCGTACACCGGAGGCGCGATTCTCGGAGACCGCATCCGCATGCAGAGCCACGCAAGCGATGCGGGGATGTTCATTCGCTCGATGGCCACGCGGGGATTCATGGGTGGACTGGCGCGTGCCACGGCCGAAGTGGCGCTTCTGCTGGATGCCGCTGGCAAGCAAGAAGTGTTGATTGAAACCGTGGGCGTCGGCCAGGACGAAATTGATATCGTGCGGCTGGCGGATTGCGTTTTGGTCGTGCTCGTTCCCGGCATGGGCGACGACATCCAGAACATGAAAGCCGGCCTAATGGAAATCGGTGACATTTTTGTTTTGAATAAGGCGGACCGTGAAGGCGCGGACCGCCTGGAGCAGCAACTGCTCGCAATGTTGTCGCTAGTGATGCCGCGAGATGGCTGGCATCCGCCGGTCGTGCGCACAGTGGCGAGCGAAAGCAAAGGAATTGAAGCGTTGGCGGAAACGATCGCGAAATTTCGGAAGCATTTCGAATCAAGCGGCGAGCGCGAGCGCAAACATGTTGAGCACTGGAAACGCAGGCTGCTGGGATTGATTGAATCGCGGCTCGTAGAGCGTGTTTTGGGAGGCACCGACGGGGAGGCGCGGCTAGCGGAGATGGCGAAAGACGTGGCATCCAGAAAGAAGGACCCATTCACTGCAGTGAACGAGCTGCTTGCAAAAAGCGGCGCTGGAGTGTGAGGGCGGGGGAAGAATGCATTTTGGGGAAATCGAAGTAAGGCCAATCCACGCCGGAACCTTCTGGCTCGACGGCGGCTCGATGTTCGGCGTTGTGCCGAAAACGATGTGGGAAAAGAGAATGGTTCCCGACGAGAAGAACCGTCTCGCGTTCGCTGCGAATTCGCTACTGCTGCGCGCGAGCGGGAAGACCGTGCTGATCGAGACGGGAAACGGAACGAAGTGGGACGCGAAACTGAGAAATATTTATCGTTTTTCGGACGGCGATCCCTTGACGGAATCTCTCGCGAAAGCGGGAGTGAAACCCGAAGAAATCGAGCTGGTGATCAACACGCACTTGCACTTCGATCACGCAGGAGGCAATACGCGATTGGCGGATGGCCGTGCCGTCCCGGCGTTTCCTAACGCCAGATATATCGTTCAAAAAGCAGAGCTGGACCACGCGATGCAGCCAACGGAGCGCGATCGAGCGAGCTATTATGCGCATGATATTGTTCCGATCACGGAAGCGGGCCAATGGCAGCTCGTCGATGGCGCTGCCGAACTATTGCCCGGAATTTCAGTCGTGAAGATTCCTGGACACAACCTGAACATTCAGGGCGTTCAGATTAAGGGCGGCGGCAAGAAGCTGATGTATGTTTCGGACCTGATCCCCACGCGGCACCATTTGCCCCTGCCGTGGATTATTGCGTACGATCTATACCCGCTGACGACTCTCGAGACGAAGCGCAAATGGATCGGGGAATTTGTAAAGGACGGATGGATTGTGGTCTTTGGACACGATCCGGATTTCCCCGCGGGGACCTTGCACGAGCAGGACGGAAAGGTCGTCTTCGAACCACTCGACCTGAATCGTTAATTTCACGGAGAAAAAAAGAATGGCAGGAGTGAAAAAAGAGAAGTCGAAGCGTGCGAACACGCAAGCCGAGATTGGAATTATCGGCGGAAGCGGCCTGTATTCGATGAACGGTATCACGAAGGCGCGTGAAATTCGCGTGAAAACGCCATTTGGAGAACCGTCCGACGCGGTTGTGCTGGGCATGCTGGAAGGGAAGCGCGTGGCGTTCCTCGCGCGGCACGGACGAGGCCACCGTATTCTCCCGGGCGAAATTAATTTTCGCGCGAACGTCTATGCCATGAAGCTGCTGGGCGTGAAAAGAATCATTTCCGTCAGTGCCGTCGGTTCGCTGATGGAGGAATTGCGGCCGGGGGAGTTCCTGGTGCCGGACCAGTTCGTGGATCGCACGAAAAACCGCATTTCGACTTTCTTCGGCGAAGGCCTCGTGGCGCACGTGGGCTTCGATAAACCAACGTGCGGGCAGGTGTCCAGCGTGCTGGCTGACGCGAGTGTGCATTGCGGCGTGATGGTGCATCGCAAGGGAACTTACGTGTGCATCGAAGGGCCGCAGTTTTCGACGCTCGCGGAAGCGCACATGCATCGGCAACTGCACTTTGAAGTGATCGGCATGACCAACGTAACAGAGGCCAAGCTGGCGCGCGAAGCGGAGATTTGTTACGCGACGATTGCGATGATCACGGATTTTGACTGTTGGCATCCGGAGCACGAATCCGTGACCGCGGCGCAGATTATTGCCACGCTGGTGCAGAATGCAGAGAAGGCACAGCGCGTGTTGCGCGAGGCTGTGCGCGCGATGCCGGAAGAGCGCAATTGCAAATGTGGCGCGGCCCTGAAGCACGCGCTGGTGACGGACATGAAGCTGGTTCCCAAGGCCACGAAAAAGAAGCTCGAAGCAATCATTGGCAAATATATTTCCTAGGAGAAGCCTGTGTCCTTACTGGTGGTCGGATCAGTGGCATTTGATGCGCTCGAAAGTCCGTATGGCAAGGTCGACTGGACGTTAGGCGGCGCCGCGACCTACTTCGCGGTTTCGGCCAGTTTTTTTGCGCCGGTGAGTCTCGTAGCCATTGTGGGCGAGGATTTTACGGAAAAAGACGAAGCGGTCTTTCGTGGCCGCCACATCGACACGGGTGGATTGGAACGCGCGAAGGGCAAGACCTTTTTTTGGGCCGGAAAATATTCAGAAAACCTCAATGAACGAGTGACGCTTGCGACCGACCTTAATGTTTTCGCCGAATTTAAGCCGCGCCTTCCGGAGAAGTACAAGAATTCAAAATACGTTTTTCTCGCGAATATCGCGCCAGACTTGCAGCGCGACGTCCTAAAACAAGTAAAGGGAAAGCCGCGGCTCGCCGCGCTCGATACCATGAATTATTGGATTGAGCGCACGCCGAGCGAATTGCGGGAGACGTTACGCCATGTGGATATTTTAATGATCAACGATTCGGAAACGCGCCAGCTTTCGAACGAACACAATCTGATGCGCGCGGCCAAACATATTTTTAAAATGGGCCCCAAGACGCTTGTCGTGAAGCGCGGCGAATATGGAGCCATGATGGTGGATAAGCGGGGCGTTTTCTGCGTCCCCGCATTTCCCCTTGAGGAGCCGCACGACCCGACCGGCGCGGGCGATAGTTTTGCCGGAGGATTCATGGGCTATCTGGCCGGCGCTAAGGATTTGAGCGACGCCACGCTTCGCCGCGCGATGGTCTATGGCTCGGTACTCGGCAGCTTCACCGTAGAAAAATTCGGCCTGGACCGTCTCCGCGTCTTGAAGCGCAGTGAGATACACGCCAGGGCACGCCACTTCGCGAAATTAACGCAATTCAAATTGTAGTGTGTAGAATCCTGCCTTAGCCTCGGAAGTCAGGAGAATATGCTGCCTCTCGGCACTATTGTTGCGCGCCTCGCGTGGGCCGCCCTGCTCGGCTCCATTATCGGTCTCGAACGCAGTATTCGCAGACGTCCCTCAGGGATGCGGACGGGCTTTTGCGTTTCCCTGGGCGCCGCGCTTTTCACGGTTGTTTCCGTGGAAATCGCCAGACGAACCGGCGACGCCAGCACGACACGAATCGCATCGAATATCGTGCAGGGAATCGGATTTTTGGGAGCTGGCGTGATTTTGCGCGAGCGCGGCAGCGTTACCGGACTGACCACCGCCGCGACGATTTTTGCGATTGCGGCGATGGGCATGGCGGCGGGCGGGGGCTTGTACGCGGTTTCGGGAATTGCCTGCGCGTTGGTGTTATGCGCCTTGGTTTTCCTCTTCTATGTCGAGGATTGGCTCAACCTGAAGCCGCGGTACATGCTGTTTCGCATTTTTGTGGACCGCGCGGAGAATATGGTGACGGATGTCCACCGGATATTTGCGGATTTAAAGGTTGGCATCGACAACTTTCAGGTATCGCTGGCAGGCGACAAGAACCTGATCCAGTTCGACGCAGAAGTAAGCACGCGCCAGCAAGAGAAAATTCTGGAAGCGCTCTGCAAGCCAGGCGTCAACTGCGAAATGATTCCCGTGGAGCGGCAAACCGGATGAGCAGCCAGGCCAGTGCATTCCCGTCGCCGGGGGCAGCAATGGATATACGGAAACCGCGCGCGCTGACTTCGCGAAGCGTGCTGATGCCTTTTGCGCCGGCGTCTCCTGCGGACTTTGGAAAAGTTGTCACGGGCGCGGAAGAATTGCGGCATTTAGGATTTCAGGTTGCGGATTCCATGCCGCTATCGCCGGAGGGCTACTTTGCCGGCTCCGAGTCGGGCCGGCGAAATGAGCTCTTGAGCGAACTGGATCGCGACGATGTAAATGCCCTGGTGGCTGTTCGCGGCGGCTACGGTTCGAACTACCTGCTCGACAATCTCGAGGTGCGGCGGCCCGAAGCGCCGAAAATCATTCTGGGTTACAGCGATCTGACTTCGCTGCAAGCTTTTTTGTGGAAGCGCTACGCGTGGGTCGGATTTTATGGGCCCATGCTGGCCGCGGGATTGGATGGCGGCGCTGGCGCTCCCAAGGGCTATGACAAAGAGTCGCTGCGAGCAGCACTGGGAAAAACGGACGGCGGTTGGACGCTGAAATTGCAGAGCGAGGCGTTGGTTGGAGGAGAAGCGGTCGGGCAAATCGTCGGTGGATGCATGACGCTCGTGGAAACAACGCTGGGAACGCCGTGGGAACTCGATACGCGTGGATCGATTCTCTTGCTTGAGGATCGCGGCATGAAGCCGTGGCAAGTCGATCGTTCGCTCATGCATTTGAAGCAGGCTGGAAAATTTGATGGCGTCCAAGGGATTGTGCTCGGCGAATTTCCGGAATGCGATGCGCCGGGGGCTGGCAGCGCGACGGTGCGCGATGTGTGCGTGCGCATTCTCGGCGCACTGCATGTGCCGATGGTGTTTGGCGCGGCCGTGGGGCACACGATGCGGCCGATGCTGACGGTGCCGCTGGGTGTGAGGGCGCGTTTGCGGGCGAGCGGAGAAGGGGAGCTGGAGATTCTTGAGCCGGCGGTTGTGCCATGAGCGATGCGAAGCACGTCCACGTAATTGGGATTGGCGGCTCGGCGATGGCGCCGCTTGCGGGGATGTTGCGCGAGCAGGGATATAGAGTGACGGGGTCGGATTCGGGCGTCTATCCGCCAGCTTCTACATTGCTCGAGAAACTTGGCATTTCGTTCTTTCATACATTCGATGCGGCCAACTTGAATCCTGCTCCGGATCTTGTGGTGATAGGAAATATCATCGCGCGCGGAAATCCAGAGTTGGAAGAAGTTCTCGACCGCAAAATTCCGTATCGCTCGATGCCGGAGATTTTGGAAGAAGTGTTTTTGCCGGGGCGGCACTCGATTGTCGTGAGTGGCACGCACGGGAAAACGACTACGACAGCGATGCTCGCTTGGATTTTTCATAGCGCCGGGAAGCAGCCGAACTTTCTGGTTGGCGGCGTGGCCGAGAATTTTGGGAAGAGCTATGGCCTTGGTGGTGGCGAAGATTTCATTTTGGAAGGCGACGAGTACGAAACCGCGTTTTGGGACCGCGGGCCGAAATTTTTTCATTACCATCCCGATGATTTGATTATCACCTCGCTGGAGTACGACCACGCGGACATTTATCGAGATTTTGAGACGTACGAGCTGGCGTTTAAGCGGTTGGTGAATCTGGTGCCGCGGCGCGGGCGAGTCGTGATTTGGGGCGATACGGAGCAATCGGGCACTGCTTTGCGGCGTGCGACGGAAAAGGCGTTTTGCCCGGTGGAGACGTATGGATTTTCTGAGGAGAATGATTGGGTCGCCAGCGAGCTGGCGGTGGACGGCGGAGGAATGCGGTTTCAAGTTTCGCATAAAGGTGAATCTTTTGGGGAATTCGCGCTAGCGGCGAGCGGGCGCCACAATGTTTTGAACGCGCTGGCAGCGATAGCCGTGGCAAAGGGGCGGAGAATTGGCGCGGATGATTTGAAGAAAGCGCTGGCGACGTTTAAAAGTGTAAAGCGGCGCATGGACGTGAAAGGCGAAGTGCGCGGCGTGCTCGTGGTCGATGATTTTGCGCACCACCCGACGGCCGTGCGCGCGACGATTGAGGCGGCTCGGGCGCGTTGGCCGCAGCGGCGGCTCTGGGCGATTCTTGAGCCCCGCTCGAATTCGATGCGGCGCAAAGTATTCCAGGAAACGCTGCCACAAGCTTTGGCGCTGGCGGATCGCGTGGTTTTGGGCGGAGTTTTCCGCGCGCAGCAGCTTGGCGAGGAGAACCGGCTCGAGCCGGAGGCTGTCGCGGAGAGCGTGCGTGCCCTTGGAAAAAGCGCGCGAGTTTTTCCGAGCGCGGACGCCATTGCGGAACAGCTTGGGACGGAAGTGGAAGTCGGTGATTTGCTATTGGTAATGTCCAACGGCAGTTTCGACGGGCTTTGCGAGAAAATGCTGGTCAAACTGGGCCAGCCGGACCAGGTTTCTTCCGAGGCAAATACCAGGTGAGGGCTCAATCTTGGCGGAGTCGGGCGATGTTCCCGACGACAGCAATTTTTTTGTGCGCATTGTGCTGGGCCGGTATCACCCGGGCGACGATCCGCTACGAGGTATCGATCAGCCATCCCGAGCAGCATCTTTTCCACGTAATGATAACCATTCCCGACGTGAGCGGTGAAGTCGCCGTGCAGATTCCGGCATGGAATGCCCTCTATCAGATTCGAGATTTCAGCAGCCATATCCAGCAAGTCGAAGCTTTCAACGGGACAACGAAAGCTCCGATCGAAAAAATAGATAAGCAAACGTGGCGCATTCTGGGGCAAGGGACGATTACGATTCGCTACGCCACGTATTGGGATGAGGCCGGGCCCTTCGCTACGCAGCTCAACAAAGACCACGCTTTCGTCAATCCTGCGATGGTTCTCATGTACGTCAGAAACCGGCGTTCTGAGGACGTGCAGCTCGTTCTTCCGGACGTTCCGGAACCGTGGCAAGTGGCAAGCGCGACTTTCACTCTCGAGGAATCGATGGGAGGTGCGCGACATTTTACCTTCGACGCTAAGAGCTACGATGCGCTTGCGGATGGTCCGATTGAGATTGGCAATTTCAAGGAGTTCAGCCTGCCGAATGTTCCGGCGGACATTCGAGTCGTGGTGCATGGAGATAACTGGAGCCAGAAGGAGATCGAGGGCGAACTGAGTCGGATTTGCAATTACGAGCTGAAGCTGATGGATGGCGCGCCATTCGAGCATTACGTTTTCATTTTGCACATTGGAAAGAACGCGGGCGGCGGAGGAATGGAGCACGCCAATTCGACGGCGATTGGGATTCCCTCGGACGAGTATTTGGCGGGAGTAGCGGCACATGAATTTTTTCATCTGTGGAACGTGAAGCGGATACGGCCGGCCACGCTGTGGCCTGTGGACTTCATCAAGGAGCAGTACACGCGGGCGCTGTGGTTCGCGGAAGGCGTTACGAGTACCTATGGTGCTTACACGCTGGTGCGGACGGGACTTTGGAACAAAGAACGATTTTATGACGACCTCGGAGCGCAGATTAGCGACCTGGAATCTCGGCCTGCGATTAAATGGCAGAGTGCGGAACAATCGAGCCTGGATGCGTGGCTCGAGAAATATCCGATGTACAACGGGCCGGACTACAGCGTTTCGTACTATACGAAGGGGCAGGTGCTGGGCGAATTGCTGGATATTTTGATTCGCGACCGCACGAACAATGAGAAAAGCCTCGACGACGTACTGCGCGGGATGAACACAGATTTCGCGAAGCAGGGGAAGACCTACCGCGACAGCTTGGATATTCGCCTGGAGACAGAGAAGGTGGCTGGCGGTTCGTTCGAGGAGTTTTTTCAGGACTACGTTGCAGGCGCGGAGCCGCTGCCTTACCAGAAGATCCTCGCTCTTGCGGGGCTGGATTTGCAAACGACCGAGGCGGACAGGGCGGCGCTTGGATTTGCAGCGGAGCGCGGGGCTGGCGGCGGGATTACGGTACGCACTGTCGATGCGGGAAGTCCTGCGGAATCGGCGGGTTTGCAAGTCGGCGATGTGATTGTGAGCTGGAACGGCGGGGACGTGCCGCGCGTCTTGAGGCGATGGGTGAATGGACGACAGCCGGGCGAGACAGTAAAGTTGCGTATCCGCAGAGACGATAAAGAGCAGAACCTGGAATTCAAATTGGCCGGAGAAAAGACGGTCTTCTATCAAGTTGCGGAAGATCCCCACGCGGGAGAGAAAGCGCGGGAGATTCGCGATGGGCTGCTTCATGGAACGACACAAACCATGGCAGTGCACTGACCGCCCAACCGAACTTACCAAATTAGGCACAATAGTGCTCCTAGGGGGCAACTCAGAGACGGCACGGCTCATCTCTATAGATGAGCATGTATGGGTGCGATAGAGCCGCGCACACCCCCTAGCGCGGCGGCTGTTGAAAAGCATGCTATGAAGGGTCGTAGTAATCCCAGCGCAATCAGGAGAGAGAAACGTTCGGCCGACCAGGAGTTCGGAATTCCTGGATTCGATCGATCGTGCCGAGGTGGGTGGTGCAACAGCCAGACGGCTGGAAAGAGGCATGCTTTGAAGGCAACGATCCTATGCGGGATACTCGCAATACTTGCAGTTCCGTTTCCGGCGGCAGCTTCGCTGGGCGGCGACGTGGCATCGGTGCAGGCCGACGTGGCGAAAATGCAAGCCTCGCTGCAGACCAGCAGCAGCGATTCGTACACCATTCATGAAATCCAGGCGCCGACAGGCGTAGCCGTGAAGGAGTATGTGTCTTCCGCCGGGAAGGTCTTCGCGGTTACTTGGCAAGGTTCGGTTCACCCGGACTTACAGCAGCTTTTGGGTACGTATTACGACCAGTATGTGCAGGCCTTTCAGGTGCAGCGCGCGCACCGGCGGGGCCGCGGTCCGCTGCTGATCCAGGAGCCAGGGCTGGTGATTCAGGTAACTGGACACATGCGGTCCTTTCTGGGGAAGGCTTATGTTCCGCAGATGTTGCCCGCGGGAGTCCGCGTGGAGGACATACGATGAGTCGCGCGCGGCTGCACGGATTCCTTTTCGTAGGCTTGACGACTGCGCTGGTAGCCACAGCCGGGTGCAGCGGGGGCAGCAGCGGTAGCAGCATCACAAGCAGCGGCGGGGGTGGCTCAAGTTCGCCGACCGCGAATGTGCAAGCGATCACGGTGAACACGGGACCGACCGCAGGGCCACCGTATAACTCTCCGTATGTAGATGGCGTATTCACCAGCGTAACGATTTGCGTTCCGGGAAGCACGACGAGCTGCCAGACGATTGACGGCATCCTGGTGGACACCGGATCATCCGGACTGCGGATCATGGCTTCACAACTAACGATTTCGCTTCCCCAACAGATGGGGACAGGGGGCGCGCCGGTTGTGGAGTGCCTTCCGTTTGTCGATGGAGTCACCTGGGGACCCGTGCAAACGGTGGACATGACGATCACAGGAGAGGTGGCAAAGTCGCTGCCCATCCAGGTGATAGGCAGCTCCAGTTTTTCCACCGTACCGAACAGTTGTTCAAGCATGGGCGTGCCTGAGGACAGCGTGGGGAGTTTCGGTGCCAACGGAGTATTGGGAGTGGGTAACTTTGCGCAAGACTGCGGCGGTGGTTGCGCGCAGAGCGGGGCTAATAACCCCGGGCTGTATTACGCATGCCCCTCGCAAGGTTGCGCAGTTACAACGGAGAGCCTCACGAGCCAAGTGCAGAATCCAGTTGTACTGTTTCCGACCGACAATAACGGCGTCCTGATTGACCTGCCGTCCGTGACCGGAGCTGAGACAAGCGTAAGCGGCTCGCTCATATTCGGGATAGGAACGCAGTCAGATAATGCGCTGGGAAGCGCGACGGTGTATGCGCTCGATCCCTCCTTCGGAAACTTCAACACGACGTTTAACAACGTCAGCTATGCAGACGAAGCCTTTCTGGATACCGGGTCTAATGGCCTTTATTTTCCAGCGTCGAACGTGGCCGCACTCGTTCCTTGTCCCGATAACACCTTCTGGTATTGTCCGACAACGACACAGAATCTCTCGGCAACCAACCAGGCTTTCAGCGGCGGGGCGACGGGGTCGATCAACTTCGTTGTGGGGAATGCCGATACACTGACCTCCAATGGGAATAATGCGGCCGTCAATGGACTGGCGGGGCCTAATACTGGCGCTTTCGATTGGGGGCTGCCGTTCTTCTTCGGCCGCAAGGTGTTTGCCGCCATCGAGGGAGCGAATACTCCGGCGGGTGCTGGTCCCTACGTCGCTTATTGAGATCTTTACTATTCGTCGTGATAATACCGGGCACTTGCCTGGGAGCTTGAGTTAACCTCGCTGCCGAGTTGGTGTACCCCCCCTGTTTTTTGTAAACACTGATTCTAAAAGACTTAGGTTTTCACTAACTCCTTTAGAATGAGTGTTTACAGAGCTTTCTGCAAGTGTTGATTCTAAATAGTTTAGCAGGCCAGGCGATAATCCAGACGAGAACTTTTCTTCGTGGCTTGCGGGCTATGCGCCTGGCGCCTGATGAAGGGCGCAAAAGGCAAAAACGCCAATCTGGAGATTGGCGTTCCGGTGCACAAGGCGCGATATTGTCTACAAAAGACTATAAGCGAGGCGTAACCGGTCGTCAAGGCAAAAGACGGAGCAGGTTCTTGGACCAACGCCGATGGAACGGTTGTGGCTCGAGTTTCTTCCGTATTGCGGGGAGCCAAAACATCTTTAGTTAGGGTCGAGGCAAGGCTTTGGAGAGCAGGGTCAGGCTGGGCTTGACCGGCGGGGCGGGATTGGAGAGAGTTCTGCGTACGGCATGCTCAGAACCCTTTTCATCGCTGTATTTCTTTCCCTTTACATCCTGATACTTGGGCCGCCGCTGCTGCTCTACACGCTTGTGACGCGGCATGTTGATCCGCTCTATTGGGCGGGAGTCAGCGGCGTGATGTTTTTTGTGAGGGCGGTGGGGGTGAAGGTGCGGGTGGAGGGAAGAGCGAATATTCCTGCGGGAGTTTGCCTTTTTGTGGCGAATCACACTAGTTCGGCGGATGCGCCGGCGGTTGTAGGAGCGATTCCACGGCGGATCGCGGTCTTGTTGAAAGAATCGTTGTTCAAGTGGCCGATTGTGGGGCAGGCGTTTACCTTGGCGCATTTTATTCCAGTCAATCGGGGCGACCGGGAGTCTGCGATTGCAAGCGTGGAAAGGGCGGCAGAGGCTATGAAAGCGGGGCAATCGTTTTTGATTTATCCGGAGGGGACGCGTAGTCCAGATGGACGGCTGCAGGAGTTCAAGAAGGGAGCGGTGGCGCTGGCGATTAAGGCGGGCGTGCCGATAGTTCCGGTGCTTTGCTCGGGGGCACAAAAGATAATGGCTAAACGATCGCTGGTGATTCGGCCTGGAGAGATTCTTGTTGAGTTTTTGGCGCCGATCGATGCTTCCGAGTATGCGTGGGACGAGCGCGACGCTTTGCGGCGACACGTGCATGATGTGATGGCAGCGGGGTTGCCGCCAGATCAGCGGCCGATGGGATTTCCCGGAGCGGCGCGTAAAGGCTAGCGATAGATGGAAGTGCGCGGGCGGCCTCCGAGGCGCTCGAGTTCGGCTTCCAGCTCGCGGACGCGTTTTTGGAGCTCTGGCAAGCGGTTGAGGGCAGCGACGGTTTTGAGCCACTGGCGATTGTCGACGGCGGGATAGCCGGAATACATGGAGTGGGGTGGGACGTCGCTGGGGATGCCGCTTTTGGCGGTGATGACGCTGCCGTCGCCAATCGAGAGATGGCCGGCAGTGCCGACTTGGCCGGCGAGAATGCAGCCGTCACCGACTTTTGTCGAACCGGCGAGGCCGACCTGGCCGCAGAGCATGGTGTTGACGCCGACGCGCGAGGCGTGGCCGACGATGACCAGGTCGTCGAGCTTGGCGCCGCGGCCTATGCGGGTTTCGCCGACGGTGGCGCGGTCGACGCAGGCGTTGGCCTGGATTTCGACGTCATCTTCGAGGACGGCGGGGCCGGATTGCTGCATTTTGTACCAGGTGCCGTCGCTCTGTTTGGCGAAGCCGAGGCCGTCGCCGCCTATGATTACGCCATTTTGGAGGATGACGCGATTGCCGATTTGGCAGAACTCGCGGACTACGGCGTGGGAGTGTGCGAAGAAGTCGTCGCCGATGCGCGCGCCCTGGTAAATCGTGACATGGCTGTGCAGAGCGGCGTTGCGGCCGATTTGGACGTCTTTTTCTACGACGCAGTAGGGGCCGATATGCGCGCCTGCGCCGATTTTGGCGGATTTGGCGATAAGGGCAGTGGGATGGAATCCGGGTTCGTAGCGCGGGGCTTGATAAAAGAGTTCGATGGCGTGGGCGAAGGCGAGGTAGGGGTTCGGGGTGCGCAGCGCGGCGAGCTTGGGCATTGCGGCGTCGCGCTCTATGTTGATGCCATCTTGAACGAGGACGGCAGAGGCTCGCGTGGTCTTGAGAAGAGGGAAGTAGCGGCGGTTGGCGAGAAATGTGATTTGGCCGGGCTCGGCGTGTTCGATGCCGGAGACACCATGGATGGCAGTTTCGCCGGAGCCGTCGAGGCGGCAGCCGAGTTTTTGGGCGATGTCGGCGAGTTTGATGGACATAAAGAACGCTCCTGAGCTTGGGGCTGAGAGCGAGTCTTGCACAGGCAGAATGGAGATGTACAGCCGAGGTGCGCTAATCGTTGAAAAGACGAGGCTGAGATGCGGCGGCCGCGGCGGCGGGTTTGCGACGGGCGATGCCGACGACGCCGAGGACTGTTAGTTCGGTGAGGGCAGAGCGGGGGATGAAGATGCGGTCAGTGGAGGAGTTGAGATCGGGCGGAGTGATTTGGATGCCGTTGTCGAGAACGGAGAGCAGATCGTTGGGAACGACGCCTTCGAGGGTTTCGCCGTCGAGATAGCGGAGGCGGAGCCAAAGGCCGTCGAGTTTGGGGCGGCTGAGGAAGGCCTTGCGCTCGGGCTCGAAGTCGTCGGAAAAGTCGCGGACAAAATAGATGGAACGAACTCTGTCGAGAGGGACTTCCTGGTGCTCGCCGTCGGGCGTAAGGAGATCGATGGGATCGGATTGACCGAGGCGAGTGGGATTCAGATAGCCGCGAAGAGGCTTTTTGTCGGCGAGGACAATGACGACCTTCTTGTGAGTAGAGGCTGGGGCGCGGTTTTTCAAAGAGATCAGTCGGTTAGTGTAAGAATTGGGTGAAATTTGCGAATAATCAAGATGTATGTTATGTTAAGCGCGTTTTTCCTGTCAACCTATTGTTTTCATTAGGGTTAGGCCCCGGAGCGCCGGCCGTTGACCGATAAAAAGCATATCCTAAAATCGGCCTCGATCATCTCCATGGTAACCGTAGTGAGCCGTGTTCTCGGTTACCTGCGCGACCAGCGCATTACCCTCCTTCTTGGAACAACGCCTCTCGCAGATGCTTATGTTCTTGCGTACCGCATTCCCAACCTTTTTCGGAGATTGGTTGCGGAAGGCTCGATGACGGCGTCGTTCATTCCCGTGTTTACCACATACATGAAGGAAAAGTCGAAGGAAGAGGTGTGGGAGTTTGCGAACAAGCTGTTCTGGACGCTGGCGCTGGTGGTGGCGGTGATTACGGTGCTGGGAATGATATTTTCTCCGGCGGTGGTGCATTTGTTCGCGGGGAGCAATGTCGCCGGAATAAGGGCGATTGAATTGAACCGGATCGTATTCCCGTATTTATTTTTTATTTCGCTGGCGGCGCTGGCGATGGGGATTTTGAATTGCTTTCACTTGTTTGGACTGCCGGCGGCGACGCCCGTGGTGCTGAATATTGCGACGATATTGTTTACGTTTGCGGTGTTTCGAAAGCACTTTCAGGACCCGGCGACGGCGATTGTCGTGGGAATTCTGGTGGGCGGAGTGCTGCAATTGCTGATCCTGGTGCCGAAGCTGGTGCAGAAGGGGATGAAATTTGATTTTGGGATTTCGTTTTCCCATCCGGGGATCAGGAACGTGGCGCGTTTGATGCTGCCGCGGCTGTTTGGGATCGGCATTGGGCAGATTAATTTGTTCATTGATACGCGGTTTGCGACGGCGAGTTTGATGCCGGAGGGGAGCCTCGCGTCGTTGTACGTGGCGGACCGCGTGATGGAGCTTGTTTTGGGAGGGTATGCGATTGCGGTGGCGACGGCGATTTTGCCGATGATGTCGCATCAGGCGGCGGCGAAGGATTTCGAATCGCTGAAGAAGACACTGGCGTTTTCCGTGCGGATTGTGGCGTTCATCACGGTCCCGGCGGCATTGGGCTTGATGATTTTGCGCGAGCCGATTATCCGGGTGCTGTTCCAGCACGGAGAGTTCGTGGCGCAATCGACGAGATTGACAGCCCGGGCGCTGCTGTATTACGCAATCGGGCTGCCGGCGCTGGCGACAGTGAAGCTGGTGGTTCCGGCGTTCTACTCGACGGGGGATACGAAGACGCCGGTGATTGTGGCTTCGATTTCACTGATCCTCAACATCGTTCTGAATATCGTGTTTCTGGAGTTTTTCTTCCGGCGCGTGCAGAACGGAGGGCCGGCACTGGCGACGGCGATTGCGAGCTTTTTTGATTTTTTCGCGTTATTCATTATTTTCCGATTGCGGCACGGGGCGATGGGCACCTGGGAGGTTCTGACTTCGTTCAGCAAGATTGCGTTGTGCGCGAGCTTGATGGGAGTGGCGTGCTGGTTTGCGAATTACTACACGGCGTTTACGGTGCACTCGCGATTTTTGGTCCAACTGCTCGTTTTTGCGGGAATGATTGCGGGAGCGACGGCGCTATATTTGGGCCTGGCGTGGCTTTTCCGCTGTCATGAAATCCATGAAGTTTATGGCATCGCCACGCGGCAGACAGCTGGTGCGGGTAACGGGTACGCGGAGCCTTGATGGAAATGACAGTGGCCATATCGCAGTTTCTGACACACGTGAAGGTCGAGAAAGGACTTTCCGCCAATACGGTCTCGGCATATCAGCGCGACCTCGTGAAGTTCAACGCTTTTGCGCAGAAGCGCAAGCTCGCGCTGGAGGCGGTGACCCGCGACGATCTGGTCGATTTCCTTGCGGGACTTTACCGGGGAAAGCTGGAGAGCCGGACGGTGGCGAGGAATCTGGTTACGCTGCGGAATTTTTTCAGGTTCGCGCAGATACAAGAGTTGATCACGGTGGACCCGTCACTGAATCTTGAGTCGCCGAAAATCCGGCGGACATTGCCAGGCTATTTGAGGCTCGAGGAAGTCGAACGATTGCTGCAGCAACCGGATGCCAATACGCCGCTCGGTTTGCGGGATCGGGCCATGCTGGAAGTGCTTTATTCGACCGGATTGCGCGTTTCGGAGCTGATTGGGCTGCGCGTGACGGATGTGGACGCGAAGGTGGGTTGCATTCGGTGCATCGGAAAAGGGGACAAGGAGCGGATTGTTCCGGCCGGTCGAAAGGCTTTGAGCATGGTGGAAAAGTATCTTCGCGATACGCGGCCAAAACTTCTGCCGAAGGGTGTGTCGAGCGCGGCGCTGTTTGTAAACCGGCGTGGCGTGGCGCTCAGCCGGGTGGGCGTGTGGAAGATTTTATCGGCGTACGGGAGGCAAGCGGGTTTGCGCGTAGCCTTGACGCCGCACATGTTGCGGCACAGTTTTGCGACGCACTTGCTGGAGCGCGGCGCGGATCTGCGGTCGGTGCAGCTGATGCTGGGCCACGCAGATATTTCCACGACCCAGATCTATACGCATGTGGTGGAAGAGCGATTGAAGCAGATTTACAAGGCGCATCACCCGCGCGCGTGACGCGCGGCGGACCCGGGCCCAAATTGCGGTTGCCTCCGCGGCAGTCAGCGCGGGCATCCAGAACGCGAAGGAGTGCGATGCCAGATTATATGTTTTTGCTGGAAAGCCGGCTGTCACCTGAGCAGCGGGCAGTAATGATGCGCGTGCAGGAGCTGTCGGCGGCGATGGGATTTAACGTTTACCTGACCGGCGGGACGGTGCGCGACCTGGTGACGGGCGCTTCGCTGCGCGATCTGGATTTCACGGTGGAAGGGAATCCCTCGAAGATCGCGCGGGAGCTCGAGAAGGGCGGCGCGAAAATTCTCTCCGAGGACGAAAAGCTGCGGCAGGTGGAAATACTATTTGCCGGGGACTGCGACGGCAGCATCTCGGCGGCGCGCGACGACCACTATGTGCGGCCGGGGACGCGGCCGGAGATACGCTGGTCGACGATCATGGAGGATTTGCGGCGGCGCGATTTTTCGCTGAACGCGATTGCCATTTCGCTGAATCCTGCCTCGCGCGGATTGCTTTTGGATCCTACCAACGGGCTCTCGGACATCGAGCGCGCCGAGGTCCGCGCGTTGACCATTCACAGCTTTACGAACCAGCCTGTGCGGCTGCTGCGGGTTCTGCGGTTTGCGGCGAGGATGGGATTTAAGATCGAAGCGCGGACGCAGGAGTGGTTTGACCTGGCCATCGAACGCGAATTGCAGCATACCATCGCGCCGGAGGACGCGGGAGTGGAGTTGCGGGCTGTAGCGCGCGAGGAGCGGCCTGCGGTGGTTTTGAAGGAATGGGAAGAGCACGACCTGCTCGAAGCGATCAGTCCGGCGCTGGCAAAACGGCATCCTGATTATGAAGCGATTGCACGGCTGATGAAGGTTCGCGAGGATTTGTTTACGGCGGGATTCCGGCCGAAGCTGGCGACGCCGATGATGCTGGCCATTCTGGGGCGCCTGAAGGACAGGGAACAGGGCAGCGTTCTTTCCAAAGCGGGATTCCGCGCGGCGGAAGCGGACGTGATTCTGAATTTCGAGAAGGAAGTGCAGGCAGATCAGAAGGAACTCACGGGGAAGAAGCTGAACGCGCCGGTAGATGCGTACAAGTTCCTGGAAAAGATCTCCGTAGATCGAATTGCGTATATGCTCGCCGAGTCGAATAATTCAGGGGCACTCTCGAAGATTCGGGCGTATTTGCACAAATGGCGGCCGATCCGGGCGACGTTGCCGATGGTGGCGAACGAATTGGAGGCACTGGGGTATGCGCGCGGGGCGAAGTTCGACGCGATTGTCGAGCAGGTGTTCGGGATGCAGCTCACGGGACGCGGGAAGACGCCGGAAGAACGAGTGAAAATACTGCGCAAATTGTCTGGGATCAAGGAACAGCCCAAAAAGAAAGAGAAGGAAAAGAAGCCCGCGAAGGGCGGCGAAAAGCAGCCAGTGCCTGCAACGAGCCATGGGGCAGCGGAGAAGGGTGCGGCGGCCAAGGCTGCGCAGGGACACGCGCACAAGAATCATCCGGTAATGTTGAAGCAAGCCGCGAAACACAAAGCTGCGAGCGACGAGGCGAAGCGCGCGACAGCGGGCAAGAAGAGCCACGGACGGAAATAACCGGCGAGGTTCGAAGCTTGGGCCGGTAAAATAGTTGAGAAAGCGGTTCGCAATTCTCGCCGCAGAGTTCTAGAATCGAGATCCATGGGTCAACCGCAGTTTGTTCATCTCCACGTTCATACGGATTACAGTCTGCTCGACGGGGCGTGCGAAACCTCGGAGCTGCTCGACGAGGCGTCGCGGCAGAAAATGCCAGCGGTGGCCATCACCGACCACGGGAACCTCTTTGCCGCGGCCAATTTTTTCAACGAGGCCAGCAAGCGGGACGTCAAGCCGATTATTGGGTGCGAAGTTTATGTGGCGAAGGGCAGCCGGCACGAGCGCGGCGAAAAAACAAATGGCGCGAATGGAGCGGAGCGCGGCGAATCGGAGCCGGGGATGCGCGGGAGCAACCACCTGGTGCTGCTCTGCGAATCGCTCGAGGGTTATCACAATTTAATCAAGCTGGTGTCGTCCGGTTTTCTGGAAGGTTTCTACTACAAGCCCAGGATTGATTACGACCTCTTGGCAAAGCACAACAAGGGTTTGATTGCGCTGTCTGCGTGCCTGCGCGGAGCGGTGACGGAAGCGGTCGTGGACGAGAAGTTTGACCAAGCGCGCGAGAATGCTTACCGCTTGCGGGACATTTTTGGCAAGGGCAATTTTTTCCTGGAGATTCAGGATCAGGGGCTGGAGATCGAGCAGGGGGTGAATCGCCATCTGGTGCGGCTCGCCAAAGAGACGGGGATTCCGCTAGTGGCGACGAACGATTGCCACTATTTGCATCATGGCGATGCGCATGCGCAGGAAGTTTTGTTGTGCATTCAAACCGGGAAGACGATGAGCGACACTCATCGCATGAAGTTTGCCACCGATCAGTTTTACTTTAAGACGGCGGCGGAGATGGCGCAGGTATTCGGCGAGCTGCCGGATGCGTTGAGCCGGACGGTGGACATCGCGGCGCGGTGCAACGTCAAGATTGAACGCATTCCGAATCCGTTTCCCGAGTTTACGATTCCCGAGGGGCATACGGCGGGAAGCTATTTTGAGAAGGTGGTGCGCGAAGGGTTTGCTACACGCGTGCCTTATTTGGAACGGCTGGCGCAGCAAGGAACGCTGCATACTCCGCTGGCGGAATACGAACGGCGGCTGACATCCGAAATCGAAATGATCAAGAAGATGCGGTATGAAGGCTACTTCTTGATTGTCTGGGATTTCATTCACTATGCGCGAGCGCAGGAGGTGCCGGTTGGACCGGGAAGAGGTTCCGCGGCAGGCAGCCTGGTTAGCTATGCGCTGCGCATTACCGACGTGGATCCGCTGCAGTACAACCTGCTGTTCGAGCGATTTCTGAATCCGGAGCGGGTTTCTTTGCCGGATATCGACATTGATTTTTGCATGCGGCGGCGCGGAGAAGTGATCGAATACGTCACGCAGAAATATGGCCGGGAAAATGTGGCGCAGATCATCACGTTTGGAACCATGGCGGCCAAGGCGGCGGTCAAGGATGTGGGCCGGGCGATGGATATCCCCTACGGGGAAGTGGACCGGCTGGCGAAACTGATACCAACGACGCTTGGGATCGATTTGGAAACTGCGCTTGCGGAGGCGCCGCAACTTAAAGCGGCGATCAACAGCGACGAAAAACTCAAAGATCTGATGAGCGTGGCATTGAGGCTCGAGGGACTGGCACGGCACGCCTCGACGCACGCGGCTGGCGTTGTTATTTCGCCGCGGCCGCTGACGGAAGTGGTTCCGGTTTATAAGACGAACCGGGATGAAATCACGACGCAATATGACATGAACGCGCTCGAACGCGTCGGCCTGTTGAAGATGGATTTCCTCGGGCTGACCACGCTGACGGTCTTGCAAGACACCGTGCACATGATCGAGAAGAATCGCGGCGTGAAGGTGGACATCGACAATCTGACCTTGGATGACGCGGGGACTTACAAACTATTTGCGCGCGGCGACACGACGGCTATATTTCAGTTTGAATCGCACGGCATGCGCGACATTTTGCGGCGCTATCAGCCCACGCGGATTGAAGACCTTACGGCGCTGAACGCTCTGTACCGCCCGGGGCCGATTCAGGGCGGGATGATCGACGACTTCATCAACCGGAAGACGGGGAAGACAAAAGTCAGCTACGAACTTCCGCAGCTCAAAGGCATTCTCGAGGAAACGTACGGCGTAATTCTCTACCAGGAACAGGTGATGCAAATCGCCAACCTGCTGGCCAGCTTTTCGCTGGGAGAAGCCGATATTTTGCGCCGCGCCATGGGCAAGAAAAAGAAAGAGGAGATGGCGGCCCAGAGGGCAAAGTTTATGGCCGGGTGCCTGGGGAACAAGGTTCCAGAAAAAAAAGCCGAGAAGATATTCGATTTGATGGAGGAGTTTGCCGGATACGGATTCAACAAATCGCATTCCTGCGCGTATGCGCTGCTGGCCTATCAAACCGCATACTTGAAGACGCACTACCCGGTGGAATTCATGGCCGCGTTGCTGACTTCGGAAACGGGCAACGCGGAAAAAGCGGTGAAGTACATCAACGAAGCGCGGGGCATGAGCATTTCGATTTTGCCGCCCGATGTAAATGAGAGCGATTTGTATTTCACGCCTATTGGGGAAGCCATTCGATTTGGAATGGCCGCGATCAAGAACGTCGGCGAAAACACTGCCAAAGCTATACGCGATTCGCGGTTGAGCGCGGGCGAATTCACGTCGTTGTATGACTTGTGCGAACGCATCGAGGCGCGGTTTTTGAACAAGCGCGTGTTCGAGAGCCTAATCAAATCCGGCGCGCTGGATTCGCTGGGACCGCGGGAATCCATGTTGGCATCGGTCGACGATGCGCTGGCGACCGTGCAGCGCGCGACACGGACGCGCGAATCGGGGCAGCATGGATTATTCGGGACGGCTACGGCTCCCGCGCCGATGCCCTTTATGTTGCACGAAGCGGAGCCGTGGGGCGAGGCGGAACGTTTGGCCAGCGAATACGCGATGCTTGGTTTTTACGTGTCCGGGCACCCGCTCGCGAAGTACGCATCGAAGCTGCAGGAGTTGAAATGCGTTTCGCTCGATCAGATCGAGGGGCAGCGCAACGGCAAGGAGATCGCGGTCGCGTCGTTGATTGTTGGCACGAGGCCGATGCGCTCGAAGAAGGGCGCCCGGTGGGCTATCTATACGATTCAAGATATGACCGGAGTTCAGGAATTGCTGGCGTTTCCAGAGAGTTTCGCTCGGCTGGAACAAATTCTGAAGGCCGGAACGCCGCTTCTGCTTAAGGTTCGCGTGCAGGTCGAAGAAGCGGGCACGCGGCTTTCTTTGCAGGAAGCGGCCCGGCTGGGTGATCTTGCCGAGCGTCCGGCTTCGGGGTTGCGCATTCGCTTGAAGCTTGAAGAGTTGAATGAGGAATTGCTCGATCGGCTCGAAGAGATATTCTCTTCTTATCGAGGATCGAGCCTGGTCTCGCTCGATCTCGTTGCTTCCGAGGGAGCTATGGCAACGGTTCAGGTTGAACAACGCGTCCGGGCGTGTCCCGAGCTTATCGCCGCAGTGCGGGAATGTATGGGCGAGCAATCGATCGACTTGGTCATGTGATGAAGACAAAAGACAAGTCCAAGAGAACCCCAACGCAGACCGATCGTCAAAGCGAGATCGATCGCTTGGAGAAGGACGTCGAAGAATTGCGCCAACTTGCAGGCGACGAAGAGGCGGACGCGGAACTGGAACGCATTCGCCAGCAAGTGGCGGAGCTGCGCAAGGAGTTTTACAGCCATCTGGGGCCATGGCAACGCGCCCAAATTGCCAGACACACCGCGCGACCTTATCCGCTGGATTACATTGGAGCGCTTTTCACGGATTTTGTGGAACTGCACGGTGACCGGAACTTTGGCGATGATAAGGCCCTTATTGCGGGACTGGCAAAGTTTCAAGGACGGTCCATCGCCGTGATCGGCCACCAAAAAGGGCGCGACACGAAACAACGGCTATTGCGGAATTTTGGCCAGCCCAAGCCGGAGGGTTACCGCAAAGCCCTACGCGTCATGCTGCTGGCGGCGAAATATGGGCGGCCAATTTTCACGTTTATCGATACTCCGGGCGCGTATCCGGGAATCGACGCCGAGGAGCGCGGCCAAGCCGAAGCGATTGCGCGAAACTTGCGAGAAATGGCGCGTCTTCCTGTTCCTATTATCGCGACCGTGACGGGTGAAGGGGGCTCCGGGGGCGCGCTGGCGATTGCCGTGGGAGACCGGGTCAACATTCTGGAGAATAGTTTTTATTCGGTGATTTCGCCGGAGGGCTGTGCGGCGATCATGTGGCGGGATGCCACGAAAGCGGAAACCGCCGCGGCCGCGTTGAAAATAACTGCAAACGACCTGAAGGAACTGGGGATCGTCGATGAAATTGTGTGCGAACCCGAAGGTGGTGCGCACGTCGATCCGGAGGCCGCGGCGCAACTGCTCGGGGAAGTGCTGGACAGGCAGTTGGTTGCGTTGGGGCAACAGTCGACAAAGGAATTGCTGGACGGCCGCTATGAGAAGTTCCGCAAGATGGGGCAGTTTTTTGACTTTGGCATATAACACAACTTATTGATAGCCCGCGGAGTGCCTGCCCCCCACCCCTTAGCACATTCGCAACGGGCTCTAGACGAATCGTTGTTGGCTCCGTGGACGGGGGCTACTCTGGGAGAGCACTCATTAGAGGAATCCGGCTCGGGGAAATTTCTGCTCTCACACGGCGGCCCGTCCACGGAGGACAGGACTGAATTATGTCGGAACCGTTTCGCCCTTACGAAAAACTCGTGGAAATCACCGTAATGGGCAAGAAGTTCCAAGTGCCGGAACGCAACTCGCTCTTGCGCTGCTTTCAGTTCATCAGCCCGGAAACGATTCCTTATGGGAGATTTTGCTGGAATCAAGAGTGCCAGTATTGCCGGGTTTCCTGCCAGTTGCCGGACGACGACGAGGCCCGCGAAATGCTCAGTTGCAAGTTTATCGTCATGCCGGGTATGGAAATTACGGAGTTGAGCCAAGAGCTGAAGTGGTGCCTGAGGTCCAAGTTGCCAGAGGACGCCGCAGTTTCTTCCTGATTATCCCTCAATTTGGTTGGGCAAAAAAACAGCCTGCATGCAACTATTACGCGCGACGGGTGTTTATGAGCGAGGGACCATGTAGCATCGCGCGACGGCGGTTGTGCGACGCCAAAACCCAATTCACCATCCCCGGCGCACAGCTGCCGTCGTCGATTTGCGAAAGTTTGCGTTCGGGCGGTCTGAATGCTCGCGACTGCCCAAGAAGCATTCTCTCCGATTTGCACTCCTCTCTCCGCTGGACTACGATTTTCGCTTGCAAACCATGCCCCCAGGCAACTTAGACTGCGACGGCTGCGGACAATCCGCATCGTCTGAGCACATTGCGCGGCGGCTTCAGCGACTGGAATGGACTACACGGTACCGGCCCGTTCACGTCGGCACACTTTTGCTTGGCGGAATTTCCCCCGTCGATGACGAGGAATTTTTGTATGCAGGAAAGTTTGCGGGCGAAGCGGGCCGCGTGCTTGAGGCCGCTGGGATCTCCGCGGCGGGGAAGCCGCCAGAGACTGTGCTAAGCGAATTTCAGCGCGGCGGATTTTTTCTTGCCCACCTGCTCGAATGTCCGCTGGAACTCGGAACGAACGGTCGACCTTCTCGCGAAGAATTGCTTGTACAACGCGTTTCCGTGGTAGCGGCACGCGTCCGGAGATCGTTGAAACCCAAGCGCATTGTTTTGATTTCAGAGATGCTCGCGCCGCCGACCTTCAAACTGACGACGGCCGAATTGGGGTGTCCAGTCATCCAAGATGAGGGCAAGCCGTTCGGTCTGGACACGGCCGATGTCTCTGGAGCGACCCAGCGCTTACGCGAAGTCCTCGCGGCCGCGGCCCATGGGAAGTGACTTACGTCACAGCGTTCGCTATCCCTTTAGGACAGGCTTAAAAGTGCATTTATGCCAGCTTGCGGTTCTTGGCGCTGTGATAGAATCTAGGGCGCTGAACAGCGTGTGGGCTGAGCAGGGAGTCGAGGCGTGAAGAAACAAGCAAAGTTTGGCATCGGCATCGGCATCATCATAGTCTCCATGGCTTTCCTGGCCTGGCTCGGGTACGGGGAAAGCAAGACGTATTACCACACCATCGCGGAGCTCCAGACACTGCATGGCTCAGAACTGAATCGTCGAATCCGCGTCGGCGGAGTCGTGGAGCCGGGCAGCATTCACCATTTGAACGGACGCGTGGATTTCGTTCTGCAAGGGGAAGGGAAGTCGCTTCCCGTCAGCTACATTGGCAGCGACCCACTTCCGGATACTTTCATAGACAAGTCGCAAGCGTTGGTGGAGGGGCGGCCTGGGCCGGATGGGCGCTTTGTGGCAGAGGTCGTCCAGGCAAAGTGCGCATCCAAGTACGCGGCAGCTCCGGGGGGACTGTTGCTGATACTTCCTCTGCACCACCGAAAAGCAACATGTAAAGGGCCCGGCTTGGCCGGGGGATAGGCGGGATCCCCGTGGATGTATTCGGTTCGTTCGCTTTAATCCTGGCGTTCATTTGCGCGGTGTATGCATTTGGGGGCGGGATTGCGGCGATCATCACGCGCCATCCGCTGTTGGTCAAGAGCACTCGCCAAGCAGGCATCGCCACTTGCTGCCTGATTTTTATCGCCACGTTCAGCCTCGAATATCTCTTCTTCACCGACAATTTCTCTGTCGCCTACGTCGTCGAGCACAGCAATCGGGCGCTTTCCACGTTTTATAAAGTGGCGGCCTTGTGGTCCGGCCAGGAAGGCTCGCTGCTCTTCTGGAGTTTCCTGCTTTCGATTTACGTTTTCTCGGTCTTAATCGCTTACCGGAACAAGAACGGCGAGTTGATGCCGTACGTGGGAGTGATTCTCGCCGGCGTGCAGATTTTCTTTCTTACACTGAACAATTTTATAGCCAGCCCGTTCAAGATGTTGGGCATCCCGGCGGCGAATGGTGCGCTGCAGATGGTGACCCGTGGCGATGGCAACGGTTTGACGCCATTGCTCCAATATCCAGAGATGGTAATCCATCCGCCGAATCTTTATTCCGGTTACACGGGATTCACGATTCCGTTCGCGTTTGCGCTAGCTGCGCTGCTCGCGAGATATCCCGGAGAGAAATGGATTCATCTCACGCGCAAGTGGACGATGATCGCGTGGGGCTTTCAATCCGCGGGCATCCTTCTTGGCGCGCATTGGGCTTATGCGGTGCTGGGCTGGGGCGGATATTGGGGCTGGGACCCGGTCGAAAATGCTTCTCTTCTCCCGTGGCTGACCGGGACGGCGTTTCTGCACTCCGTGATGATGCAAGAAAAGCGCGGAATGATGAAAGTGTGGAACGTCTGGCTGGTCTTCTCGACGTTCCTGTTGTGTATTCTCGGGACGTTCTTGACGCGCAGTGGCGTTGTCAGTTCGGTCCACGCCTTTGCGCAGTCCAGTATCGGGAATTGGTTCGTGGGCTTTCTCGTGATCATTATCACGGTTTGCCTGGTGGCTTATTTCAAGAACCGCGACTATTTGAAGAGCGAGAACCAGCTCGACGCCATCGTGTCTCGCGAGTCCAGCTTCCTGTTTAATAACTTGGTTCTGTTGGTCGCATGCATTGCGGTGCTCTCCGGGACGCTTTTTCCCGTTCTGTCGGAAGCGTTTACTGGCTCCAAAATAAGCGTGGGCGCGCCCTTCTTTAACAAGGTCAACATTCCGCTCGGGCTGCTCCTGCTATTCCTGACCGGTGTTGGGCCGCTTCTCGCTTGGCGAAAGACTTCGCTGGAGAGCCTGAAAAGGAATTTTACCTCGCCCCTGATCGTCGGTCTAATTGCAGGTGTCCTGATTTTTGCGCTGGGATACCGAGAGCCTTACTCGCTAGTCTGTTTCAGTCTGTGCTTTTTTGTTGCCGCAACGATCGTGATGGAATTCTACCGCGGCGCGAGAGTCATCCGAACCCGCTCGGGCGCATCCTATCTGACTTCCGCCATCGAGCTGACCATGCGCAATACGCGGCGCTATGGCGGCTACATCGTCCACATGGGGATGGTCCTGGTTTTTATCGGGCTGGCAGGCCAGGCCTTTAACCAGAACGTCCAGAAGGATATGCGGCCGGGCTCATCGATGCAAATCGGCAAGTACACGCTGATGTTGCAGAATGAGGACACCACACCGGAAGCGAATTTCACCGGGCATCGCCTGATTGTGGAAGTCCTCGTCGCGGGCAAGCCGCTGATGATGTTGTACCCGGAACGCCGCGTGTTCCAGACCAACGGGGAAACCGGAACGATGGTGGCAATCTACTCGACGCTTCGGGAAGACTTGTACGTCGTTTATGCGGGTCAGAGTCCGGACACCAACCTGCCCGTGATTCACGCCTACTTGAACCCGCTAGTGAAATGGATTTGGTTCGGCGGAGTCATCGTGGTGTTTGGTACGCTTGTGGCGCTGATGCCGAACCGGCGTGCGGTGCTGGTTTTGTCCTACGCGAAGCAGCAGGCGACCGAACCTTTGACGCATGCATTGGCACCGTCGGTCGGTCTGCGAGAAGGGCACGACTAAGATGCGAAGAATCAGAAAGCCTGTGTTGCTGGTCTTGCCTTTGCTGTTGTGCGTGGCGGGCGCGTTGCCCCTTTTGACCGCCTTTGGAGACGCCCAGCAGCCTGACCACGCGCACCGTATTGGGGCGAAATTGAGATGCATGTGTGGCGGCTGCAATGATTCCGTGGCCGGCTGCTATCACGTGGGTGGCGCATTCTCCGGTCCTTGCGATACCGCTCTAGGAATGTTGAAGGAGATCAACGAACGCATCGCCAAAGGTGAATCCGACGACCTGATCATCCAGTCATTCGTTCAAGAATACGGACAGGCCGTGCTCACCGAGCCTCCGCACACAGGATTTGGGCGCGTGGCTTGGTGGATTCCGGCTCTAGCGTTAATCGGCGGATTCGCGTTGGTGTTGGGCGTTATTTCAAGATGGCGCAAGCGGCTGGTTCCTGAGCCTGCACTGGCCGGAGCGGTTGGTGCGCCGCACATTTCAACCGAGCTGCTTGAGCGTGCGCGCGCGCAGGCTGCGCGCGATACCGAGGATTAATTTTGACGGTTGTCACTTCCACAGCTATTTTCTTCATTGCGTCGGCGGATTGGGCCGTTCTTGGCGCGTGCCTCGCGTTGGCTGTCGCCGCAGGGCTCTTCATTTTTTATATTCAGGCGGATGCTTCCGATCTTGCGCCGCACCGCTCGAAGCTCGATCAATTGTTGGAGCGCCGCGACACGATTTACGATAACCTCCGGGACCTGCGGTTCGAGTTTCGGTCCGGAAAATACGCGGAGAATGACTACGAAGCGATGAAACTTTCCTTGGAGAATGAAGCGGGGATAGTGCTTGCGGAAATAGACGAAATCACGGAATCGCAGGTGCGGCGGCCTCGCGCGGTCAAGCCCGCACCCTTGAATCGAGGCGCACAGTGAAGCCGCGCCAGATTTTGCTTTTGGCACTCGGCGCCTGCCTGCTGGCTCCATTTTCTCCTGTTTACGGCGCGGTTGCTCACGGCACAGTGAAGAATGGCACGACGGGCAAGCCCGCGGCAGACATTGAAGTCATCCTCATTCAATTGCAGGGCGGGATGCAGCCGGTCCTGAACACCAAGACCGATGCGCAAGGCCAGTTCAGCTTTGATTTTCCGGCAATCGGCACGCAGCCTATGTTGATCCGCGCGGTCTACAAAGGCGTCATGTTTCACGAGCCCTTGCCTCCCGGCCAGAACGAAGTGCAAGTCGAGGTTTTTGAGCCGTCACGCGACCCAAAGACCATCACCGTGGGAACTCATTTCGTAATTTTTCAGCCGAATGGCGCGAATCTGCAAGTGGGCGAAGAATACGCCATCAAGAACGATTCGCAGCCGCCGCAGGCTTATTTTCGCGAGGATGGCGATTTCGATTTTGCGCTTCCCGAAGGCGCAATCCTGAAACAAACCGCCGCGCAAGGGCCATCGGGCATGCCCGTGGTGGTGGCGCCCATCGATAAGGGCAAAAACCGATACAGCGTCGCGTATGCCTTCCGGCCCGGCGATAACGGAGTGCGATTCTCGTATGATTTGCCGTACACGGGAAATGCGGCCACGGTGAAGTTGCCGACTGTCTATCCCGGCGCGCGGCTCGTGGTGGTTGCTCCGCCGTCCCTTCAAGTCACGGGCGATGGCCTGCAGCCTGGCGGGCAAGAGCAAGGCATGAGCGTTTACAGCCGGGACAATCTCGCTGCGAATTCGGCGCTGACCGTCAGCGTCTCCGGAACTGCCCCTCCACCCAGCGACAATGCTTCAGGCGCCGACGCGTCCACGCAGGGCCGCGACGCGCAGCAGGGAGACAACGGCTCTTCCGGAGTAGCGATCCAGGTCGCTCCGGGCCGCTTGGATGCCCTGAAGTGGCCTATCGTCGGCGGCTTTCTGGGCGTGTTCGTTTTGTTGGCAATTTTCCTGGCGCGCAGGCCGGTGGTAGCTATTGAGGGCGGTTCCTCGACTGGCTCCGTGGCGGCACCTGCGCCGTGGGCAAAAAAAGCGGGAGCGCCAAAGCCCACGGTTGCGGCCGGGCCAGCGTACAGCGGAAAGCTGTCCGAAGTCGATGCGGCAATCGGCACAAGTCTCGATGCACTGAAGGACACCCTCTTCCGGCTCGAGCTGCGCCACCAGGCTGGCACAATCTCCGAAGAAGACTACAACAAGGAACGCACGCGCGCGGAAAAGGTCTTGCGTGATCTTGTGCGAGGTTGAAGCGTGAGGCCACGCTGCGTTCCGTGCCCTCGCGAGGTTCGTCCGTGACGCCGCCGGGATTCTCTCCCGTTGGTCTTCGTTTTGAAAACATTGATAAGCGGTATGGCGGGCTGCTCGCTCTGCGCCGTGTGTCGCTCGCCATCGCCCCGGGCGAGTGCGTGGTCGTGGCAGGGCGCAACGGCTCCGGCAAAACCACGCTTCTGCGCATCGCGGCCCGGCTTGTGCGGCCCTCGGCCGGAACGTTGAACTTTGCGAACGCGTCTGGCCAGTGCGACCCGGGCGCGGTTCGCCCGGGATTCATCGCTCACGCCACAATGGTCTACGACGAACTCACCGCCGAGGAAAATTTGTCGCTCTTTGCGCGGCTTCTCGGCGTGCCGCAAGCGCACGAACGCGTTGAGATTTTGTTGCACGACGTTGGCTTGTGGGACCGCCGTACCTCGCTCGTGCGCACATTTTCGCGAGGAATGCGCCAGCGCGTGGCCATTGCGCGTGCCCTGCTGCATGAACCCGCCGTGCTTTTGCTCGACGAGCCGGCGACAGGGCTCGATCCGCAGGGCGTGGCGTGGCTAGCGCAGGCGATTCGTCAGCTACGCGATTCAGGCCGTACCATTCTGATGAGTCTTCATGGCGAATCGGAAATCTCTTCGCTGGGTACCCGGGCCATTCGACTGGATGCCGGCTCGATTGCCGCGGATACGCGCAGCGGCGCGACCTTTCGCTCGATTCTGACGTTCGCCGACGCCTGAATGAGGCTCCTTTCTAATACGCGGGCCCTGCTGGGCAAAGAGCTTCGCACGGAGTTCCGCTCACGGGAACTCCTGACCACCACCGTCGTTTTCATCCTGATTGTGATCGTGCTTTTCAGCTTCACGTTTGATCCCACCTCGGACGAGTCGCGGCGGTTCGCTCCCGGCTTGCTCTGGCTGGCGTTTTTGTTCGCCGCCTCTCTGATGCTGCAACCTTGCTTTTTGCGCGAGCAGCACAACGATACCCTGAGCGCCTTGAGACTGTCGGTGAGCGATCCCTTCGCGATTTTCTTGGCCAAGCTTCTGGCGAACACACTTTTTCTTCTGCTTACCGAGCTTTTCTTGCTCCCTTTTTTCTCGATCATGTACAACGTACCGGTCATGCCGGTGTTGCACTGGCTCGCGCTGGTATTTTTTCTCGCGAGCCTGGGCATTTCTATCGCCGGCACGGCGCTCTCCGCCATTTCCGCCCAGGCTCGCATGCGCGAGCTTTTGCTGCCATTGCTCATGCTGCCGCTCTTGACGCCGGTTCTCGTGGCCAGCACGGAAGTTACGAAGAGCCTTTTTGACCGCTCTCCCTATGTCCAGTGGAAGGGTGTGGGCTTTCTCGCGGTTTTCGATCTTGTCTTTTTGACGGCGCTATGGCTTTTCGGCGAATATCTTCTGGAGGAATAGGGCTCATGTTGAAGAATGCTTTGGCTGTGGTGGCGACGTTCGCCCTTCTCGGCGCAGCCGCCTACGCTTCGTTTTTTATTGCGCCCACGGACGCCAAGCAAGGCCTGATCTATCGCATCCTGTTTCTGCATGTCTCTAGCGCGTGGACGGGGATGACCGCGTTCTTTATCTCTTTCATTGCGAACCTACTTTATGTGTGGCGCCGTCAGCCGCGATGGGATTGGCTCGGCGTTTCCGCCGCTGAAGTTGGTCTTGCATTTACGAGCGTAGTGCTCGTCACCGGCCCAATTTGGGCGCACCCCGTCTGGGGAATCTGGTGGGCCTGGGATGCGCGGCTGACTTCCACGTTTGTTATGTGGCTGCTGTATGTTTGCTACTTGGTTCTGAGGACGCTGGTTGAGGAACCTGACCGGCGCGCTCTGTTCAGCGCACTTTTCGGAATTTTTGCGTTTCTCGACGTTCCGCTGGTATTCGGCTCGATCCGCTGGTGGCGAACGCAGCATCCACAACCAATCATTATGGGCGGCTCAGACTCGGGCATGGATCCAGTCATGTTCAAAGTGCTGATGCTCTCATGGTTGGCCATGCTGGCGTTAATGGCCCTGCTGCTTCGGCAGCGTTACAGGCTGGAAGCCATGAGGAGCGATCTCAATGCGTTGCAACGTGAATTGGAGGCCGCATGAAAAATCTCGAGAGTGTGTTCGCCGCTTATATGGCAGCGTGGGCCATTTTTTTCGTTTACTATCTCACGGTCGCGCATCGTGCCACGGCGCTTCGCCGGGACATCGACCGCATTAAAAATTCGGCAGGCCAGGGAAAATAATTGGCGGCGAAGAAGAAGATCGGGATTGTACTGTTCCAGCTCGGCGGGCCGGACTCGCTCGAGGCCGTGGAACCATTTCTTCTGAATTTGTTTCGCGATCCGGACATCATTCCCATGGGGCCGCTGGGATTCTTGCGCGGCCCGCTGGCCCGGCTCATCTCCTCCCGCCGTTCTGTTCCAGTGCGCGGCAAGTATGCGGAGATTGGCGGGCGTTCGCCGATTGGGACACTGACGGAACGGCAGCGCGGCGTGCTGGTCGAAGCGCTGGCCACCGAAATCGATCCCGCAGCAGTCGTCGCTATGCGTTACTGGCATCCGCTCACCGAGGAAGCGGTGGCCTCGCTGCGAAAGGCTGGTCCGCTGGATGAAATCGTGCTGCTGCCCCTCTATCCACATTTTTCTTATGCCACGACGCTGAGCAGTTTGAAAGAGTGGCGGCGAGTTTACGGCGAGCCCGGCGGCGGCCCGCCGCAAAAAACGGTCAGCCAGTTTTACGACCACCCTCTTTATATTCAGGCGCTGGTGCAGCGAATCGGATCCGTGTTGCGGCAATTCGCGGATAGTTCACGCGTTCATCTTGTTTTCAGCGCCCATGGATTGCCGATGAGTTTGGTCGAGAAAGGCGATCCGTATCCGGGACAGGTCGAAGCTACAGTCCGTCTGGTCTGCGAAGAGGGAAGAAAGCAGTATCCGGGCTGGCCGAAAACGCATCTATTGTGTTATCAGAGCCGGGTCGGGCCGGCGAAGTGGCTTCAGCCGCCATTGACGGGCACCATCGAGCGGCTTGGCACCGAAGGCGTCAAGGAGATGCTCGTCGTGCCGGTTTCGTTTGTAACCGAGCACATCGAAACACTTCACGAGATCAATATTGAGGCGCGCGAGGAAGCCAAAAAGTTCGGCATCGAAGTATTTCGCATGATGCCCGCGGTTGGAGATTCCCCGCTTTTTATCGCGGCATTGAAAGATCTGGTGCTTCGGGCTGTTGGCCTGGCGAGCGAACCCCAGGCCGTGAAGGCCTCTTCCGCCGCGCCGCAGTGAACACTGCGGCAGGGAATCGAACAGCCTGGGTTTCGACGATTTTCGGCGTGGGCGATTAATTTCAGGGGAACAAAGAGCGAAAAAACTCTCGTTGCGTTATAATCTCGCCTTCAAAACTAGGCCATGAAAACTACCTATCACCCGGTCATTCATCGTTTGGCTGTATTCACCGTGATTTGGACCATTCTTCTCTTGATCGCCGGAGCGCTGGTCACCTCGAACGCTGCTGCACTTTCCGTGCTGGACTGGCCAAAATCCCACGGCGCCTGGATTCCTTCGCCTCTGACGGGCGGCGACATCTACGAATATTCGCACCGCGTCATTGCCGGCGTGCTCGGAGTTCTCACGCTTGTCCTCACTGTTTTCATTTGGATCAAAGAGGAGCGAAGTTGGCTGCGCTGGTTCACGGTAATCGCCCTTGGCGGTATTGTCGCGCAGGCGATTCTCGGCGGGGAAGTCGTGATTCAACTGCTGCATTACTGGCTGCCGGTAATGCACGCTTGTTTTGCACAAATCATGTTCGGGGCGCTTCTGAGCATTGCGGTGTTCACCAGCAAATGGTGGATCGAAGACCATCCGGCGCTGGAAGATCGCGGCGGCATGTCGATCCATTCACTCGCGCTTTTGAACGCGGGCGTGATTTTCTTCCAGGTTTTTCTGGGCGCCGGATTCCGGCATAACGATATGCCGATCTGGCCTCATGCCGCCGGCGCGCTGGCCGTTCTCGGAATGGTCGTGTGGACGGCCGTGGTTCTGCGCAAACGCTTCGAGAAGTCGCGCGAGCTTACGGCGATGCGCATTCTGCTTCACACTTTCTTTGGAGTGCAGTTTCTCCTGGGAATTGGCACTTATTGGGACAGGCTCGTGACCGCGGAAGCGCCCCGGCCGCCGCGATTGCTGGTCGCTTTGACCGTGACGCATACTGTGGTTGGCGCACTTTTGTTCGCCGTCTCTATTTTGACGATTCTGGTGTGCTATCGGTTGGTGCCGCGCACTCGCGAAGTGGCAGTATCATCTTCCCAGCAGGTGCCTGCTCGATGAGCACGGCGCGTACGGCGGAAATAACGCTGGCTTCGCGGGCCAACGCCTACATCGCACTGACGAAGCCGGATGTTTCGTTCCTCGTGTTGATGACCACCGCCGCGGGATACTACATGGGCGCGCGCGGCGCGGTGGATTGGCTGCACTTAAGCCAAACTGTTTTTGCGACGTTGCTGATCGCGGCGGGCACAGCCACCTTAAACCATTACATCGAGCGCGACTCCGACCGCTATATGCGGCGCACGGCTTCGCGGCCGCTGCCCAGCGGCGTGTTACAGCCTGGAGAGGCGTTGTGGTTCGGCGTGACACTCTGCGTTGTGGGCGCTCTTGCTTTGTATTTCACCGCTGGGATTCTCGCATCCGCGCTCGGCGTTCTTACTTGTCTCAGCTATCTGCTCGCCTACACGCCGCTCAAGAAGCGCACCGTTTGGGCAACTTTTGTTGGGGCCTTCCCCGGCGCGATTCCGCCTATGATTGGATGGGCGGCCGCCACCGACCATTTGGACAGAGGCGCTTGGCTGCTCTTCGCTATTCTGTTTGTTTGGCAGTTTCCCCATTTTCACGCGATCGCATGGATGTACCGGGAAGATTATGCGCGCGCCGGGATCCTGATGCTGCCGGTGGTGGACCGTGAAGGGACGCGCACATTTCGGCAAATCATTTTTACTTCCATCGCGCTCGTGGGCGTCAGCCTCTTGCCCGCGGTGATGGGATTGGCCGGTGCGCGATATTTTTTTGGCGCACTGGTCGTTAGCACGGCGCTCGTGCAAGTTTCTTTGTGGGCCGCCAGCGCGAAGACGAACATGCGCGCTAAATGGCTGATGCACGCCACAGTCCTACATATTCCTGTCTTGCTCGGCTTGATGGTTTACGACAAAATTCCGCGTTAGCACGCCCGCTGCCGGGAAGGGCATTCACCAACCGATGTTTCCCGGGCCGCGCTCAATCGCCTCTAAACGGCTCCGTTGCAGTCCTGCTTGCCTTCGTTTACGCGGCTATCCGGAACGGAAAAATCAGAGCGCATCGAGCTTTCATGATTTCCGCGTTCGCGGTTTCCACCGCATTTCTGTTTTCCTAACGCTGCTGGCCGATGCGATCGTGCCGATGATTCTAATCACGCTGCGCTACGCGTGAGCTGGAGGCAGTCCTAGTCAAAGTCGGAAAAGAGTTGAAAATAATACGGAAGTCGACAGCGGATTCAGGCACAGCTTAAGAGGAACTCGCTACGTTCCTGGCGGAAGGTTTGGCCTTCTCTCGGGCGGGACAAGCGACCCGGTCTGCGAAGAGCGCACGGCTTGCCGCGTCCCGGCCTTGGGAAAGACTACATGCCAGAAATCGTTCTTAGGGTTCGCGAAGCCAACCCCGATAAATCGGCGTTCTTGTTTTTCACGGACCGAGGTGACAAAACAATCCGCAGTTTCCGAAGTCATCTCGTTGATGATGCGGATCAGTTGGCCCGGCAACAGGGGAGCATCCATCACGATGAGGGCCCCATTCGCGCTTACGAATTGCGTGACGGCCTTCAAATCGATGGCTTCGCCCTCGGGCATCTGACAGCGAACTTTCAGAGGTATTTCGAGAGTGATGCGAACTGTTCGACGACGCTCAGGGTATCTCGACCGATGCATGAACCCGCCTTGGAAGGGGCCTAGGAGTGAAAGCTTGCCATGTTTAAGCGGGAATAACAAGGCGTGATTCGGGGCCCGCAATCGGGACACGTCTAATGGAACGCCGAGTTTAGCGTGGTTTGCGAGACATTGAATCAGCCCCTTCTGCTCGCGTTCTGCCTTCAAGAATTATCCGGAATTTGCCATTCGGGCGCGCAGAATAATGATAAAAAGTTAGCATGAAATTTGGCGACAGGCCGCGACTGCTCTTGGATTCCCTTCTCCTCGGCGTCATCGGAGGCCTGGCCGCGCAGCTCTTCATGTGGATGCTGCGGCTCTCGCAGCATTTCTTTCTGTTCTGGCTAGCCGGTTACCACCCTCCGGGACTCCCACAGGAGGGAGGAGTTTTGCGAGAGATTGTCGGCCCGCATGGACTGTGGCTAATCCCTCTCGTCACGACTTTGGGCGGACTGATTTCTGGAGCCCTGGTTTACGGATTGGCGCCGGAGACCGAGGGGCACGGCACAGACACCGTCGTGAAAGCCGTTCACTGGACTGGGTCGGTGCTCCGGGCTCGCGTGGCGCCGGTGAAAATGTTGGCCTCCGCGATCACGATTGGGTCAGGAGGATCCGCGGGACGAGAAGGCCCGACGGCTTTGATTGCGGCAGGGTTCGGGTCGGTGTATGCATCGATCTTGAAACGGCCCGAGCGCGAGAGGCGATTGCTTGTCTTGATGGGCATGGCGGCGGGACTTTCCGCTATCTTCCGTTCGCCGATTGGGACGGCCATCTTCGCTGTCGAAGTCTTGTATGGCGGAATGGACTTCGAGTCCGACGCTCTCATTTACTGCATGCTTTCGGCGATCGTCGCCTACGCAGTGAACGGGTGGTTTGTCGGGTGGCAACCGCTCTTCCAGGTTCCGCCTGACCTGCACGCCGCGGGGTTCTCTGATTATGCCTGGTACGCGGTGCTCGGTGCCGCGAGCGGTATCGTCGGGACCATTCTGCCGGAGTTGTTTTATCGCGTGCGAGATGCGTTTGCCTCCTTGCGGATTCTCCCGTGGACAAAGCCGGCCATCGGCGGATTGGGCCTCGGCTTGATCGCACTGCGCTTGCCGCAGGTACTTGGCGGAGGTTATGGCTGGATTCAGGAGGCGATAAATGGACAGTTGGCGTTGCGTTTATTGCTTTTTCTTCTTGTCGCCAAGATGGTTGCGCTCTCTCTTACCGTTTCGTCTGGCGGCTCGGGCGGCGTGTTTGCTCCAAGTCTGTTCGTCGGAGGTATGCTGGGAGGAGTCCTTGCAGGGCTGTTTCACCAGCCTCCGGCTGGCTTTGTGATTGTGGGAATGGCAGCGGTATTCGGCGCGGCCGGGCGGGTGCCGATCGCAACGATGTTGATGGTTGCTGAGATGACCGGCGGCTACCAGCTTCTGGTTCCCGCGGGGCTGGCGGTGATGTTGAGTTTTCTAATTCAGATCAATCTCTCTTCGTTTTTCAAATACGGTAGCCTCTATGAAGCGCAGGTTGCGGGGCGGGCAGATTCCCCGGCGCATCGATCCGAGATCGTGCAAGTCGCGCTTCGGGTGATTGATATGGGCAAGGTCTCTTTGCCGGCGGAGATTACGCATCTTCATCTTGCGGCGCTTTTGCAGTCCGGTCTCGGCGTTGATCTTCCGGATGGCTCTCAGTTGGTTGTCGGGGCGATACGGCCAGAAAGTCCCTGGGTCGGAAAACAGGCTGCATCGATTGCTCTGGTCGGCGCTCTTGGAAAGATTGAGATAGTCGCCGTTTTGCGCGGGACCTCAGTCATGCTGGCTGAAGCCAAAGCAGTCTTGCTGCCGGGAGATAGGCTGCTGGTCATCGCTCGACCTGACGCTCTGCCGGAATTGGGGAAGCATATTGCGCTTTCTGACTCGTCGACGACGCAGCAATCAGAAACGAGCCCATCCTAAGCAGGCGACGTGACTCAATCGCACAAGATTTTTCTGATGCTCGCAAAGGACGTCCAATTCCGGGCGAAGGGGAACTATTCTGGTGGAAGCGAGGAGATGACGGCTTCTGTGAATTCCTCGGTGCCCGCCTTGCCCCCAAGGTCCTTTGTGACGTGCTTGCCTTGTTTGTAGACCTTGTCCAAGGCGGCTTCGATTCGGTCAGCAGCTGGTCTTTCGCCGAGATGATGCAGCATCATGATCCCGCTCAGAAGCAACGCCGTGGGATTGGCCAGGCCCTTTCCGGCGATGTCGGGTGCGGTGCCGTGGACAGCTTCAAACATGGCCGCTTCATCGCCGACGTTCGCGCTGCCGACGACGCCGAGTCCGCCAACGAGGCCAGCAGCCAGATCGCTCATCACGTCGCCGTATAAATTGGGGAGCAAGAGCATGTCGAATTGCTGGGGATATAAGACCATTTGCATACAGGCGTTGTCGACGATCATCTCTTTGTATTCGATTTCAGGATATTCCGGCGCGACGTTACGGATTGACTTCAGAAAGAGCCCGTCCGAGAGCTTCATGATGTTCGCTTTGTGAATGGCGTGAATCTTCTTGCGCCCTTCGCGCCTCGCGAATTTGAAGGCGAAGTGAGCGATCTGCGTAGAGGCTTTTTCGGTGATGATCTTCAGGCTTTCGACTACGCCGGGAACGACTTCATGCTCCAAGCCGGAGTAAAGATCTTCCGTGTTTTCGCGGATCAGGACGACGTCCACATTTTCAAAGCGCGATTTCACGCCGGGAAGATTCTTGACGGGCCGGACATTCGCGTAAAGATTAAGGGTCTTTCTGAGAGCGACGTTGATGCTCGGCGCGCCTCCGGCGATGGCGGTGCCCATAGGCCCTTTGAGCGCCACGCGATTGCGGCGCACGGATTCGACGGCTTCTTGCGTGACAAACTGGCCTGTTGCCGAAGCGATCTCGGAGCGCGCTTCAACTTCTTCCCAATCGAATTGAACGCCGGCCGCCTCTAGGATGGCGCGGGTGGCGCCGGCGACTTCCGGGCCGATGCCTTCTCCGGGGATCAATGTGACGGTATATCTCATGGCGCATCCTATTCTATGCGAAGGACATAGGGTTGTCGAAAGACGCTGATTCCGGATGTTTCCAGGCAAGAAAATTGGCGGGGAACGACGAGATGCAGTTGTGGAAAAGGTTTGCTATACTTAGGTGGAAAGATGCATCGCGGGCGTGCCTGCGAGCGGAGGCCAAAAGAAATTATGATTAGTCTGACTCCTACTGCCAGCACCAAGGTCAAGGAAATCATGGGCATGCAGAATCCTGTCCCCGTGGCGTTGCGGGTTGCCGTCGTCGGCGGAGGCTGCTCTGGATTCCAGTACCACATGGCGTTTGAAAACCAGACCAATGAGACCGATGAGGTGGTGGATTTTAACGGGCTCAAGGTCGCGGTGGACCAGATGAGTTCGATGTATCTGGATGGCGTCGAGATCGATTACATCGAAACCATTGAAGGCGCCGGGTTTAAGTTCAATAACCCGAACGTGAAGAGCACCTGCGGCTGCGGCAGTTCGTTCAGCGTTTAGTTTGCCGCGTCAAATTTGCCACATTTATATCATTCATTCATAGAATGATTGAATGATATGAGAAGGACGGGGCTTTACCGCCCGCTTCTGAAAAGAGTTGCAGGCCCTTGAACTCATCCTTCGAGGGCCTTTTTTTATGCCTGCTAACGTAGCCGAATGGGATGCTCGATACCGCGAAGCGGCACGAAATGCTGCTTCGGAGCCTGCCAGCATTGTATCCGAGTGGCTGCCGATGCTTCCCAGGGGATCCGCTTTGGACATCGCGTGCGGAACTGGGCGGCATGCACTGCTGCTGGCAGGGCGAGGCGAAGCGGTGACGGCGGTCGATTGGTCGGCAACAGGGCTCGAAGTGCTTGAGAATCGCGCGCGAAACGCGAAGTTCCCTGTGCGCCGAGCGGGCGCAGCTGCGCTGGCGGAGGGCGCCAAGCCTCGGGCGGGCGAACTATTGCTGATCCAGGCGAACTTAGAAGAGATTCGGCTTCCCATTGCTTCCTTTTCCGTGATTCTATGCGTGCAGTATTTGCAGCGTTCTCTATTCACTCAAATAAGCCGCGCGCTGAGTCCCGGCGGCTTGCTGCTTTTTGAAACTTTCACGCGCGCGCAGCTCGACTATTCGAATGGACCTCGCAATCCTGCATATCTTCTTGAACCAGGAGAGCTGCGCACAGCGTTCCCCGAATTACACGTTTTGTTTTATGAAGAATTGAATGCCGGGCAGGGAATTGCCAGTTTAGTTGCGCAGAAGCCTCTACGCGATTGAGCATCAGCTTCGACGATGAAACGGACACAAAGCGTGACGCAGAAGTTTGCAATCCCCCGTACTCATCCGTATTCTAAAGTGCCAGCATGAAGATAGCGCTTGCGCAGTTCAATCCCACGGTAGGCGATTTTGCAGGGAATTCGGCTCGCATCCTGAGCCTGGCGGAAAAGGCCAGGCAGCAGGGGGCCGACTTGACCGTTTTTTCCGAGCTTTGCCTTTGCGGCTATCTTCCTCAAGACCTCCTCGAACGGCCTTCCTTCATCGATCGCAATCATATTGAGTTGAAGCAACTTGCGGCTAAACTTCCGCTTCCGGCTATTGTCGGTTATGCGGGCCGGGTGAAAAATGGCACGGGAAAATCCATTGCCAACAAGGCGGCGCTGATTTGCAGCGGTCGCGTGGTGTTCGAGCAGAGCAAGATGCTGCTGCCGACGTACGACGTATTCGACGAGTCGCGATATTTTCAGCCTGCGGGCAAACAGTCCGCTTATGGATTCGGAAAAGAGCAGCTAGGCATCACGATTTGCGAAGACGTTTGGAACGACAAAATGTTTTGGGCCGAGTGCCGGTACGACCGCGATCCCGTAGCGGAACTTGTTGGGCAGGGAATTACGGTGTTGCTAAATATCTCGGCTTCCCCTTATACGATTGACAAGCGCGCGTTGCGGGTTGAGATGCTTCAGTCGATTGCCAAGAATCAGGGCCGGCCCGTCATTTATGTGAACCAGGTGGGCGGGGACGACAGCTTGATTTTTGACGGCGCCAGCATGGCTTTGACAGCGGAAGGTAAAGTCGCGGCACAGGCCAGGGCCTTTGAAGAAGACCTGGTTTTGTTCGATACGGTGACGGGTGAAGGAGAGATTCACGCGCAGCCGCATGAAGAGATTGCATACGCCTATCGAGCGCTGGTCACTGGGACGCAGGATTACGTGCGGAAGTGCGGATTCCAGAAAGTGCTCATCGGCCTTAGCGGGGGAATTGACTCTTCCGTTGTGGCGACTATAGCCGTCGACGCTCTGGGCGCGGGAAATGTGTTGGGCGTCTCCATGCCGGGGCCGTATTCCTCCGAGGGGAGTAAGGCGGACGCCAACGCGCTGGCGAAGAACCTGGGCATAGAATTCGTCACGCTGCCCATAGGGGATGTGTTCGAGTCTTATCGTAAGATGCTCGCGCCAGCTTTCGGTGACCGGCCGATGGACGTGACCGAAGAAAATATTCAGGCGCGCATTCGCGGAAATTACTTGATGGCGCTTTCCAATAAATTCGGGTCGATGGTATTGAGCACCGGCAACAAATCCGAGATGGCCGTAGGATATTGCACGCTTTACGGAGACATGGCGGGCGGGCTCGCCGTAATTTCGGATGTGCCGAAACTGATGGTTTACGAGCTGGCGAGCTGGATTAACCGGGAAAGGGAACTCATCCCTGTTTCGAGTATCGAGAAGGTGCCTTCCGCTGAGCTCCGGCCCAATCAAAAAGATGAGGACAGTCTGCCACCCTATGACGTGCTGGACCGCATCCTAAAGGCGTATATCGAGGATCTGCATAGCCCGGAAGAAATCGCGGATCACTATGGATTCGATCTTAAGCTTGTGCGAGACATTGCTTTGCAGGTGGACCGAAACGAATACAAGCGCAAGCAAGCGCCACCGGGACTCAAGATCACTTCGCGGGCTTTTGGATTTGGAAGGCCGTTCCCGATCGCGCAGAAGTTTATTCCATAAGAGATGAGGTTTAGCGTGAAGACAGCACTCACATTGACAGCTATTTTCTTCTTGTGTTTGACGGCCGCGACAATTGACGCGCAGGAGCGAAGCGGAACTTCAGCTTCGCACTCCGGGGCGGCGCAATCTCCCATTCAGAAGACGGTGGAGATGTACCTGCGCAATCTGTACGCGTTCGGGTTTGACACTACCGTTCAGGTTGAGCCTCCGAAGGACATTGGCGTCGAAGGGCTGCAGGAGCTCGATATCGTGGTGAAGATAGGCGACAACCAACAGACCGGCAAGGTTTATGTCACCAAAGATGGCAAATATATGCTCCGAGGGGAGCTATCGGAGCTTTCCAAGGATCCCAACGCAGAGGCTCGCGCGCAGCTGCAGACGAAGGATAGCCCTTCCGTGGGGCCGGCTGATGCTTCCGTGACGGTGGTGGAGTTTTCGGACTTCGAGTGCCCTGTTTGCCGGGCGCTGCACGATGCGGTCCGCAGCCTCTTGCCGAACTACCCGCAGGTCCGCTTGGTCTTCAAGGATTTTCCGCTCGACCAGATTCATCCCTGGGCACGCACGGCGGCTCTGGCCGGGCGGTGTGCCTACCAGCAGGACCCTAAGGCGTTCTGGAAGATGTATGACTTCATTTATGACAATCAGGACGTCATTTCGGCGGAGAACGCCTGGGGCCAAATGACGGACTTTGCCAGTCGGGCTGGATTGAACCTCGATACGTTCAAGGCTTGCATGGCGAGCCCGGAAGCTGGGGCTGCAATCGATGCTAGCCGGGCGAACGGTTTGCTGCTCGAGGTCAACAGCACGCCGACAATCTTTGTGAATGGGCGACGGCTTGTTGGAGCCGATCCGCATCTTCTGCAGCAGTACATCAATTACGAACTGGATCAGCGCAAAGCACAAAAGACAGCCAAGAACAATTAGGGGACTGGACCGCCGAGAGAGGAGAGGCGGAACTGGGAACGGAGGAAGGCCGGGGACAAGGGCAGAAATCGTCCCCATTTTTCAGTTAACATAATATTACTTATCGGACGCAATGTCGAGAGAAATCTTTAACTATTTTGGGGTTTTCCACGATTACCAGGGACTGATTCTCGTTTGGCACAATGCGCTGTTCGAGAGGAGGGCCGGCTGGCGCGGGGGGTGCGCCAGCCGGCGTGCTGCGCGGCGGTGGTGCGGTTGGTGTAGCGGATTGAAAGCGAATCACTTAGAAGCGTTGCAGCGCGTGCTCCGTGCGCGGCGGAGATTTGATGGCGCTAGGCATAAAGTAGAACCTTCGAGTGCGCCGCGTGGGTTGGTCGGTCCAGCAAACCCTTTGGGGTACTTTCGGTTAGAAAGCCGACTTTCCGTTCAGCGCGTGGCTTTGGCTGCGACGGCACCGGCAGCCGCGCCTTTGGCGAACCACATTGCGGCCCGCAGGATGCGGTGCAGGACGGTTCCACCTTTTGCGGCAGTTACGGCGGCGTCTCGCTCTTTGCTCAGTGCGGCGGTCTTGGTCTTTTCGTCGGTTAGGGCGCTTTGGGCGGCGGCTAGTTTTGCCTGTCAGGCTTTGCAGTCCAGGGCGAAATCGTAGAGGGGCTTCAGGTCGGCTGCGGGAAGGATTGCGTCGGCGGCGCGGCGGCCAACATACAAACCACGCCGCTGATGACCGCCGCGCAGGCCATCGAGGCCATGCGCAAAGCCGGAACCTGCGGATACAGGTCCGTCATGGCCCGGACTGGATCGGCAGCGAACGCCTGATCGCCTGGAGGCAGCGGCCGCAACAAGCCCAACGCCCTCGCGGCACCCCGATTCCCTGGCACGGGTTTAGACCCGTACAGGGACCTTCGTCGAGGTGCGCTACGTAATCTTCTCGACTTTCATCTATTGGATAGTTTAGACTCCAGTTATTCCGCTTTGAAGAAGCCACCTAGGAATAAAAAGCGGAGCCGTTCTTGTAAGGAGCACGCCATGAACATCGGTGAACGCTTGCGCGTCCTGCGCGAAGAAAAGAACCTGTCCCAAGGCGACATCGAGAAACGCACAGGCCTGCTGCGCTGCTATCTTTCCCGCGTGGAAAATGGCCATACTGTGCCGGCCATCGAAACTCTGGAGAAACTGGCTCGAGCGCTGGAGATGCCGCTTTACCTGCTTCTCTATGATGGCGACCAGCCGCCCAAACAGGATGTTCCGGCCGCATGGAAGGAATCCCGGGGGAATGACTGGGGCAGCTCCGGCAAGGACTTGCGCTTCCTGCGCAAGATGCGGCACTTGCTGAGCAAGATGGAGCCGCAGGGTCGCTCTCTGCTGTTGTTCACGGTTCAACAGATGGTCAAGAGAAATAAAGCGCAGGCGGCTCCTGCGACGGAAAGTGCTGATTCTGCGGCAACGGCGGCGAACTCTGAGCAGGCGGCAGCCACCGCTGCGACCTCCGGGAGCTGACATTGCGGCTTTTGCCTTCAGCAGCCTGCTAAACTTTGATCGTGGACTCGCAGAGAACAGTTCCGCGGCTGGCCAATATTCGACTGCACCCGATTAAAGCGCTCGACCCGGTTTCGGTGAGCGAGGCGCGCATTGGACCTGCCGGTGGCCTCGAACTTGACCGCGTCTGGGCGCTCTATTCCGCCGACGGCCGCTGGGTCAACGGGAAACGCACCGCCGCGATGCACCTCATTCGAGCCGCGTATTCAGCCGACATCAGCTCCGTTACGCTCACTGTTCCCGGCGATCGCCGCGAGATTCCTGCGATGACCTTCGCTTTCCCCGGCGACGCGGACGGCGCGGCCGAGTGGTTCAGCATGTATTTCGAGCAAGCCATCCAGGTGCGCTACACGCGGGAAGGCTTTCCGGACGATGGACTCGCCGCCGGCCCAACCATCGTTTCCACGTCATCTCTGGAGGCGGTTTGCGAATGGTTTCCTGGCATGACGCTTGATGAGGCCCGGCGGCGTTTCCGCACCACGCTCGAAATTGATGGCGCAGTCTCCGCAGATGCTCCTAACGTGGGCGGCGCGGCGGTTGCGTCGGAAAAACTGCCGGCGTTCTGGGAGGATCAGCTCTTTGCCGAGAACGAAAGCAGCGTCGTGCGCTTTAAGATTGGCGATGTCGCGTTCGAGGGCAGCAATCCTTGCGCGCGCTGCCCAGTTCCCTCCCGCGATTCGCGCACCGGTGCTGTAAATGACGGCTTCCAAAAACGCGTCAGCGAACTCCGCCGCGCACAGCTACCCTCGTGGGCTCCCCTTGCGCGCTTCGATCACTTCTATCGCCTGGCCACCAACACCTGCGTACCCAGCACCGAGCATGGCAAGCTTCTGCGCGTTGGTGATCCGCTTAACTTTTGACACGATCCGTCAGGTCGAGCGCGATCATGAGCGTGGCGTCGACGAGAGACATCTTCTGGAAACCGAGCTGCCCGATTCTTTTTGTCAGACGATTCTTGGAGACGGCCCGTACTTGTTCGCACAATGCTACAGAATCCTTTGACAAAGCCGCTTCACCTGCCAGCAACTCTACTTGTGTGGGATACAGGCGGCGCTTGTTCTCGCGACTAGTCAATGGAACCACAATGACAATCGGAGCGTTTGCGTTGAGCGCGTTCCGGCTCACGATAAGGACCGGCCGCGTCCCGCCCTGCTCTGAACCGGAGATCGGGTCCAAGTTCGCCTGGTAAATCTCTCCGCGAAGCATTCAAACCCCGATCAAGTCGCGCTCGGAGAGCTCGAGTGCCCTCGGAATCGCTCTGAGCGAACTGCTCTGCAATCAGCAGCGCCTCGCGCTGATAGTGCTTGTCGTCCGCCATGCCAGAGAAAGCGTCGTCGATAGCCTTCCGTTCCACCGCTCGCACATAGGTTGCCAAGGCGTTTACGATGAAATCATTCACGCTGCCCGTATGCTCTCTCTCCACATGGCCTTTGACCCGTTCGTAAAGAGGCTTGGGCAGGCGTAATGTCGTCTGAATGTTTCGAGCTGCCTTCGTTGTGCCGCGGTGAATCGCTAGGCGCTTCACTTTCCGGTATCGCATCTTGCTATCGTAAACGAAGTCATATTGCGAATGCAAGGCCAGTGAGAGGGTGCCAGCTAGCCCGCCAACCCTCCAATCTATGCTCTTTCAGAAAAATATCTCCTCGGGGGAAACATGCCGCGGCGCAGAAGCTCTTTGCCGCATCGGTTGCGCACTTCTTCCGTCCAGTTCACCCAGCTTCGCTCGCTCAGGCCGAGAAAATGCCGCGCATTTTCGTAGGGCGCGAGACCGAGGTAATAAAGCCGGAAGAGCACCCTGCGTGAAGCCCAGTCCGGTCCCTCAAGAGCCTTCTGCCTGGCCAGCGCGAAGTCCGCAACCCACTCGTTGAGCCGCGGGCGGATGTCCGGCCGCCACAGATACTTGCCAGTTTCCTTCCAGTTTAGGGCACCCACACCACGCTTTGACTCCAGCACTTCGCGTGCACCGCGATAGACTTCCCAGCACACATCAAACGCCAACTCCGGTTTTACGCCCATGGCTCCTCCGCCGAGGCGCACGCGTGCTGCGCCCTGTTCACCGAGTTCCATCAGCCGATGAGAATCGCTAAACCCCTCAGCCGCTTCTGCGCTCAACAGCTCGCCTCGGCCAGCGCTCGGTACTCTCTGCGCCGGTGATCTATCTTCTTTCTTCGACCCGGCTTCTTTCTCCGGACCGGCGCGCGTCGTTCCCGCAGCACCGAGTATTCCCAGACCGCGCCGAATCCTTCCGAGCGCATGGCTTTGTCTACGGCTCTGCAGCGCTTCACTACAGTGTAAGCTCCGAACCGCGGCTTCCTCATGTGCCGCAACTGCGCCGAAATGCTCGCTGGCGGGTAGTGCGTGAGCTTTGTCAGCTCGTCGAGCGTCAACCACGTCGCGCACTGCCCCGCGCTGAGCATCACGTCGCGAATCACCCCCCGCTGCCTCCGCAGCTGCACCGGCTTGGCCTCTTCTTGCTTCGTCCTCCGCATCGTCATCGCCTCCTTCCCTGCTCTTCATTTTTCTCGTGCAGGAAAATCGTCATCGGGTTCGTCGTGTTCTTCAGCTCTTTGCAGAGCGTCATCGTGCAGCTGTTCCTCGATGTCCTCCGAATCCGGCGTCCAAGCCGTCCGGTCAGGATCTTCGTAATCGCCCGCGCACGCGCTGCATGCGCGCAGCGCTTGTGAAGCGGCACCTGGCTCTTCCGAACTGGTAAACTGTCCCGGCCCGCCGTGCGCGGAGGGGGAGACCACGGCGCCAGAAAAGTTTTCACAGATTTCCACAGGTCATTACCTCTCAGTGTTCTTGACATGTCTTACTCTGTTTATAATATTCACAGCGTTCCATTCACGGAGGCCTTATGACCACCCGTTCGACCCAGCCGCCCTGGGAGTTCCTTCTTTCCGCTTCGCGGAACTCCCTGCAGAGTTTTGAGCTGTCGCGTCTCGCGCATGCTGCCAATCTCCGAAAGGAAATCAGTGCGTTGATCGATCAGTGGATGGAGGAAAACGCAGCCGCCTTGCTGGCACGCTGGCTCATGGAGCAGCGCGAACGTTCCGCCCGCGTGCCGGATATGCTTGCGGCCGCCGAATCCGGAAAGAACGGAGCCCCTTCCGTGCCCGGTAATTTTCTTGCGGATCGAACCGCCTCGCAGCCCGTAAACAGCGGCCCATCCTGAAGTTTTGCAGGCTTTTTGAAGCTGGTTCGTAGCCCTGGCCCTGAATTCGTCCCCGATTCTCCGCCTCGCCTCGCTGCCAGAAGGTGTGCTCGTTGGAGCACAGGCAAACACAACGTCCGCTCTCTCCGAACTCCGCCGCGCCGGCGCCTCCCACCATTGCGTCCACCCGCCCATTGAAATCTTCATCGCGCCAGCCCGCCCGCTAATCCAAAAGCAGACTTACGTCATGGCTGCGTTATATGTATTAGAGGACATTTATGCGGGAGGGTACACAGCCAGGTTCAAAACACGCGCGCGGAAACAGGCGAGGCACCAGCGTTGAACTACTGAAGATAAAAGAGAGGGCGACGAGTTGGACTTAACGCGCAGGAGTTGCGGAGGCCGGCTCTTTTTCGAGGAGTTGTTCTTTCCGATAAACTAGCGAATTGATGTCGTAGGTAGCGAGCTCAAAACCGTGCCCATGGGTGATCGCATCTGTGGGACAGGCTTCAACGCAATAGCCGCAGAAAATGCAGCGGGAATAATCAATGTTGTAAACGCTGGCGTAACGCTCCCCGGCGGAGATTCGGTTAGCATCCGTGTTTTCAGCGGCTTCAATATAAATACAATTGGCTGGGCAAGCGGCGGCGCACAGAAAGCATCCAACGCATTTCTCGAGCCCGGATTCGTCGCGGTGCAAGACGTGGATGCCGCGGTACCGAGGCTGAAAGTGCACCGGCTCGAAGGGATAATTCTCCGTGACTGTTTTCCGAAACATATTACGGAAAGTGACGCTGAATCCCTGGACCAGGGTGGTGAAGGTCTCGCCGACTTCTCGTAGGATGGATGCCATAAGCTAGGAGTCTAACAAAGGGCTGATGCGCGGGCAAATATCTATCCGCGGCGGAAAGAACGAATCGTTTAAGCTTTCAAGGATTCGATAATTTGCTTGCCGTGGAAACGACCGTTTTCGATGAATATTTCCCCCGTGTGCCAGCCACCAATGACCACACCCGCGAGATGGATCCCCGGCACGTTGCTCTCCAGCGTGTTGGGATCGAGCGCAGGTTTCCGCGTTTCCGGATCCAGTTGCACGCCGAGGCTCTCTATAAACTCAAAATCAGGGTGATACCCGGTTAATGCGAATACCTGTTTCGCCGGCAAGCGCTTCTCCCCCGCGCCATTTTGCACCACAACCTCATCACTGGTGATCTGTTTCAAGCGTGTCTCGAAAAGGGCCTTGACCTGCCCGGCCTTAATCCTGTTCTCGATGTCAGGCCGCACCCAATATTTAATTCCTTGACCCAGTTCCGCGTTCCGATGCACGAGTGTGACACGCGCGCCATTGCGATAGAGATCCAAGGCAGCTTCAGCCGCGGAATTCTTGCCTCCGATCACCACGACGTCCTGATTCCAGAATTCGAAAGGCTCGGAGTAGTAGTGCGAGACGTGCGGCAATTCCTCACCGGGGATGCCCATGATATTTGGAAGATCGTAGTACCCCGTCGCGACGCTGATCTTCTTCGAAGTGTACCGCCCTTCGGTTCCCTTCTCTGTCTCAGTCACCACGGTAAAGTTGCTGTCGTGCCCATCCACTCGTAGCACCCGCTCGAACAAGCGCAACTCCAGTTCAAAATGTTCGGCGGCCTTGCGATAATATTTCAATGCCTCGACGCGAACCGGCTTTTCCGCCGCGCTCACAAGAGGCAAATCACCGATTTCGAGCAGCTCCGGCGTGGTGAAAAACACCATGTTGACCGGATAGTGGTAAATGGAGTTGCACAAGCAGCCTTTGTCGATCACCAGGGGCTTCATGCCTGCGCGTTTCGCTTCGATGGCGCACGCCAGCCCGGTAGGCCCTGCACCAATGCAAATGATGTCGTAGGTCGCCATGAGATTTTCAGTTTGCCGGGAGACTGCGAAAATTGCAAATCGATCTTGATTACTGCGTTTGCAGCATCTCCAGAATTTCAGTGAGTTCTCGCCTGAAAGACTCGAGCTCCTGCAAATGTTCCGCCGTGGCGGCCATTTCGGTTTTCTTCCACACGAAGACATCCCCAGAACTGCGCCTAAGCTTCACACTCAAATTTCCATCGACCAGGTAGGAGGGCCACGTGAGCAGCTTCAGGCCGCCGTTGGGTATGGGCGCTAGAACCGCAGCACATTCGCCGCGCCGTACGCACAAAGCCCTCTCGTATGGAGGAATCGCTATCGGACGAAACCCGGCCTCAAACAACCGTTCCAATGTCTGCATCTGCACTGGAGTAAGTTCAACCATGCGTTTGGTGGGACAGGCTTCAGCCTCTCAGCCGTGAAGTTATGTCAAGAAACGATCAAGCCGCCGTAGAATCCGCTTCCGACGAAGATCCTTCAAGCTGCGAAAGAATCTCCCGCAGCGTAACAATCAATTCGTCGCGCGAAACATGGCTCTTCTTGAACTGAATGCGAAACTTGAAGCTCTCATTTTCCGGCTCGAAATGAAAGATGAACGGCTGTGGCCTCTGCGGCCCGCCCTGTTCATCGCGGCGTTCGCGACGCGCTTCGTCCCTTGTCAACCCACCTTGCAGGATGCGGTGAAGCATTTCGATCATTCTTTTTTCGGTCGGCTGCCGAGCGATCTGCAGCAGCAGTGATTTAGAGATGATCCCATGCTCGACGCATTTCTTCCGCAACGATTCTGGAATATTTCGCAGCGAAAGCGTTTCCGTTACAGAAGAACGAGCGCGCCCAATCTTCTTGGCAACGTCTTCGTGCGTGTACTCAAACTGCGTCGCCAAACGATGCAAGCCATCCGCTTCCTCGAACGGCGTCAAGTCCTTCCGCTGAATATTCTCAATCAACGCGATTTCCAGCGTCTCCGCATCGTCCGCCATTTTTTCAATGCAAGGAACTTCGCGCAGTCCCGCTGCGCGCGAAGCGTGATAGCGTCGCTCGCCGGAAATGATGTAATAGCAGTCCTCGCGCGGAACAAACCGCACCAGCAGCGGTTCAAGCACTCCCTTTTCCCGGATCGATTCCGATAGTTCGCGCAAATCTCCCAGCGCCTTGCGCGGCTGATCCGGATTGGGCCGAATCTGATCGACGGGGATCATTCGTCCCACCGCGGCACCGCTGTAGCTTGTCAGCGATTCGACGTAGTGCGCGTCATGCCGCATCTTCAGCGTGATGGGTAGCCCGATTCTCTTCGACACGTTGGATCACCTCCGCAGCCAGTTTCTTGTACTCGATGGCGCCGGGCGATTTCGGCGCAAACGTTAAAATCGTTTCCTTGTAAGCCGGGCTCTCCTCGAGCCGCACGTTCTTGCTAATCTTTGTTTTGAACAGCACTTCGCCGAAAACCGTACGGATTTGCCCATGCGTATCGCGCGAAATATTCGTCCGCTTGTCGAACAGCGTGATCACCACGCCTAGAACCTTCAGCCCGGGATTGGGACGAGCGCGAATCCTCTCGTACGTTTCGAGAAGATCGTCCGTTCCTTCGATGGCAAAGTAGGCCGCCTGGATCGGCACCAGCAAATGCGTGGAAGCCACCAACGCATTCACCGTCAAGATTCCCAGCGACGGAGGCGTATCCAGCACAACATAATCGTAATCTTTCAAGACCGGCGCCAGTGCGTCCTTCAACCGGTACGGCGCGTCAAACTGGCCAGCCAACACTTGCTCGAGTTTCGCCAGCGCCAGCCTCCCCGGCCCCAAAAAAAGCATCGGATCCTTGGTGGTCTTGATTACCGCCGCCATCGCGGTGCGGCTTTCGCTCAGCACCTCAAACATCGATGAGGCGATCTCGCCGGAATTGTAGAATGCAATCGTCGAGTTCGCCTGCGGATCCAAATCAATCAAAAGCGTGCGCTTGCCGCGGTGCGCCAGCGCCGCGGATAAATTGATCGCCGTCGTTGTTTTCCCGACGCCGCCTTTTTGATTCGCAACCGTGATGATGGCAGTCATTTTCCTCTGCCTCCGCCTACGCGCGTGACAATTTGCGCCGACGTAATCCGGCAACCAGGTCCCTATATGTGGGTGCAGCTTGCAGAAAGCCCCCTAGGCCTAGGCCCAACTCTACGTTCGCAACCCATTCCAGCGCAAGGGAAAAGTGGAAATTTGAAACAACATCGGTGGAAAACTCAGAAGTTCCATTCTGGAGCAACAGCCAGCGGATGTTCGGCGGCCATCTAGACGCACAGTTCAGGAAGAAAAAAAGTGGAAGGATTGAAGGTACCAGCGCGTTCGAGATTCGCGCGGTCTAAAACTCCACTCCCCAAAACTCCATCGAAGCCTCTTGAAGCTCTAGCCCCAGCTCCCATCCTGTCCGGCTTTCGTGGCCGCGCCAAATCAGGACTGCTTCGCATGCGTTCTTATTAAGGAGATTCACCAGCAGCAGCCGCTGCCCCACCGGAAAGCAGTGAGGAATTACTGCAAGACATCCCTTCGTGCTGGTATCAACCGTGTAGCCCTCGGCGCGCATCGCGCGACCCGACTCCGCCCATTCCACAGCCACCGGCACGCGGGAGTTTACGCGTATCCCTGCCCGGGCATTTTCGATTCCTGCTTCAAACCTGGATAGGTTCCCTGCGGCCACGGTTGTCTCCTGCGTTTACCGGTTGGCAAACGTCCAGCAGTTCGTCAGTCCTCGCTCTGGGTGAAGCCAAATCAATGCGCCGACAACAGGGCGCACGAAATCAACGCTGTTCGGAGGCTATGGGTCCCCCCCGCTTCGGTCAATGGAACTTCGGGCCTAGAACGTCGACAGAGTTACTACCCTGATTCGGCTCCATCGCCCTCGCTCTACGGCTGCGTTCGCGAGTCCTCCGTCTCACCAGAAGTTTGCTCCAATCCCCTGCTCCGCTTACACTCTTTCCAATCTTTTTCCATTCATGATCCGTATCAAAACACTCCGCGCCGAGCTCGGCCCAACCCTGCGGCTAGCGTTACCCCTTGTCCTCGCCGAGCTTGGCTGGATGAGCATGGCCATCGTTGACACCATGATGGTTGGCCGCCTTCCCAACAGCGCCACCGCCATTGGCGCAATTAGCCTAGGCGGCATTTTGGTCAACGTGCTCTCCTTCTTTGGCGGAGGGCTGCTCGTTGGTCTCGACACGCTCGTTTCCCAAGCGTTTGGCGCGGGCGAGCGCGAAGATTGCCATCGCTCGCTTCTGCACGGCATTTACATCAGCCTGGCCTTGACCCCCCTTCTGATGGCCCCCGTCTGGTTTTTCGGCCCTATTCTTCGAGCCGCGGACATTTCGGCCGACGTCATCGTCCTCGCAGTTCCCTATTCCAAAGCCCTGGCTTGGGGAATGTTGCCGCTGCTGCTCTATTTCGCGGTTCGCCGTTGCATGCAAGCCATGAACATGGTGCGGCCCATCGCCTTCGCTCTCATAACAGCAAATCTGATTAATGCTGGCGGCAACTGGATTCTCATCTACGGTAAGTTTGGCGCGCCGGCCATGGGCACGGTTGGCTCCGGCTGGTCCACGGCGTGGGCCCGCATTTACCTCTCAGCTGTCCTAGTCGGATTTCTCCTCTGGTACGACCGCCGCCACCGCACCAGGCTGCTTCACACTCCCATCGAACCCGATCTACGCCGCATCCGCCGCCTTCTTGCCCTGGGTTTGCCCACAGCCATGCAAATCACACTCGAAATCGGCGTCTTCGCCCTTGTGACAGCACTGATTGGCCGCCTAGGTGCCGTCCCGCTCGCCAGCCATCAAATCGCTCTCAACACCGTCGCTTTCACATACATGGTTCCGCTTGGAATCTCCGCCGCCGCCGCCGTAAGGGTTGGCCAGGCCATCGGGCGAAGGGATGCGCAAGCTGCCGGGGACGCTGGCGACACCGCCATCTTTCTCGGCGCCGCCTTCATGACCTGCATGAGCGTCGTCCTGCTCGTCGTCCCACGATGGATCGCCCGGGCCTATACACCCGATGAAGCCATCATCCACAGCACGATTATTCTGCTAGCCGCCGGTGCCGCCTTCCAGCTTTTCGACGGCCTGCAAACCGTTGCAACTGGCGCCCTGCGTGGCCTCGGCGACACGCGCACGCCCATGTTCTGCCACTTCACCGCCTACTGGATCATCGGTCTACCGCTCGGCGCGTGGCTCTGTTTCCGTCGCGGCTGGGGAGCCTTCGGCCTCTGGTCCGGGCTAAGCCTAGCCCTCATCCTAATCGGAATTGTACTTCTGGTCGTCTGGCGATACAGGGTTCGCCATTTGGAGATGCCCCTCCCCTTAAACTAATTTCGAGTCTCTTCTTTGATTGGGCTAGCTTTTTTTGCGGGAAAGCGCCAGACAGCAAGCGAACCTACATTTTATAGCGCCCGAGGTCGTCGTCGGAGAGGCCTTCGAGATAGTTGCGTAGTTGCTCGTTGGTGCTGCGTTCCGTAATCGCGCTGGAGACCTTCGAATTCTTCAGAACTTCTTCATCCACAAAAATCGGGCAGTCCACTCGCAATGCCAGCGCCAGAGCATCGCTCGGCCGGGAATCAATCGTCATCATCTGCCCGTCGCGCTCGACCCAGATCAGCGCATAAAACGTGTCGTCCTTCAGGTCGTTCACCACGATTTTGTGAACCTGCACGTCGAGCCCGAGCAGAACGTTCTTTAAAAGGTCATGTGTCATCGGCCGTGGCGTCTGCACTTTTTCGATCTCCAACGCAATCGCGTTGGCCTCATACACACCCACCCAAATGGGCAAAATCGCCTGCCCCTGCACGTCCTTCAGCACCACGATCGGCATGTTGGTCACGGGATCCATCATCAGGCCGCGGATTTTCATCTCCACTTCCATGTGACCTCCCGATGTGGCACAGACTTCAGTCTGTGCTCTTTGAATCTTCTAGCCCCGCAAACTCAGCAACTTAAACAGCCGCGACATTCAGCGTTACATCGCCCGCTCGCCTACCAAACTGTTCGGCGTCGCGCCCGTCACCCGAACCTGCACGTACTTTCCCAGAAGCGCCGTCTCTTGGGAAGCAAAATTTATCACTCGATGGCACGAAGTATGCCCCGACCACTGATTTTCCCGCCGCGATTTCCCGTTAACCAGCACTTCAAACGCTTCACCCATCATTTCCGCGTGCTTTTTCGTCTGAATCTCGCGCTGCTTCTCTTGCAAAATCCCCAGCCTCCGGCTCTTTTCCTCTTCCGGAATCGCGTCGCTCATCGCCAGCGAAGGTGTATGCGGCCTCGGCGAATATTTGAACGAAAACATTCCGTCATACTCCACCTCATTCAGCAAGCTCAGCGTCTCGCCGAAGTCTTCCTCTGTTTCGCCTGGAAAGCCCACGATAATGTCCGTAGTAATGCTAATCGGCCGCTTCGCGCCGCGGATGAGCGCAATCCTCTCGAGATACTCATCGCGCGAATACGTTCTCGCCATCGCCCGCAAAACTCGCGTCGAACCCGATTGCACCGGCAAATGCACGTGATTGCACAATTTAGGCTGCGAGTCGATTGCTTCCACGATGTCCCGCGTAAAGTCGCTCGGATGCGAGGTCGTGAACCGTACCCGCCGAATCCCCGGTTCGTCCGCGACCGCCAGCAATAACTCCGAAAATCGCATCTTCCGCGCCGTCGGATCCTTATACGAATTCACCGTCTGCCCCAGCAGTTGCACCTCGGAATACCCGAGTTCCGCCAACTGCCGCACCTCGCGCAAAATCGAATCGCTAGCCCGGCTGCGCTCCGGTCCTCTCGTATAAGGCACCACGCAGTACGAACACGCCTTGTCGCAACCCTCAATGATCGTCAGATACGCCCGCCAGGGATTGTCTCGCCTCGTCATCTCCGTCTCGAAGGTCTCATCCGTATCCGTGTCCAGCCCGGTCACGCGCTGGTTCCCTGCCTCAACCCGCGCCAGCAACTCCGGCAATTTGCTGTAGCTCGCGGATCCGCACACCAGGCTCACCCACGGCGCGCGTGCAAAAATGCTTTCGCCTTCCTGCTGCGCCACGCAACCCAGCACACCGATGATCCGGCCCTCATTCTGCTTTACGCCGAACTCCCCCAGCCGCGAAAACACTTTCTGCGCCGCTTTCTCTCTAATACTGCATGTGTTGTAAAGGATCAGCGAAGCCGATTCCGGCGACTCGACTTGCGTGTAGCCTCGCGAAAGCAGTACGCCCGCCACCTTCTCCGAGTCGTGGTCGTTCATCTGGCATCCAAACGTCTCCAGAAAAAACGTCCCACGCGCCGCGCCACTGGTCCTAACGAATCCAGGCGCCGCATTCACACTCATGTTTTCTGCGCTGAGTGAGCTGTCGAAAGAGAATCCCGGCCCGCCCGTCAATCTCTCCAACCCGATGTCAAAGGTTTTGCCCATTTCTAATTCGCAGTTTAACACACCTCTCCGCTCTCAATCCCCAGCTCGACGTCCCGCATTTTTGGCAGCCAAAGCTCCGTCCGACCTTCTGCCGTGTATCCAAAAAGGCAGCATATTTTTTACATTCCGCATCTCATTTGTTTGACCACCCTGTACGCGTGTGCTACGTTCCAGAAGTCGGCAAATTTTATCTCTAACTGAGGGGTTGCAACATTCTCCTGCTCTCAACGTTTCTCGTCGCTGATTTAGGCAGCATCCTTGGAGAAACCGGCTGGGTTGCCCGCGGCATTTTGATCCTGCTCGGCGTTTTCTCTATCATCTCCTGGGCCATGATTTTCCAAAAACTCGGCCTCTTCGGCCGCATCCGCCGCCAAAGCGATCAATTCATCCGCATCTTTCGCGCCACCAAGGGCGTTGCCAATCCGCAAGCAATTGCCACTGCGGGTTCTCCCTTCGCCTCCGTATACGCCGCCGGCTATCGGGAACTCTTAAGCCAGGTAGGCACCGGCAATCCTCAGCCCACCGGAAAATTGAAAAGCCTTCAGGCTGTCACCGTCAGTATGCAACTGGCATCCGCGGAAGAAGTTCGCCGCGTCGAAAAGGGCATGTCCTGGCTGGCCACCACCGGCTCCGTAACCCCGTTCATCGGCCTGTTCGGCACGGTTTGGGGTATCATCGACGCTTTTTCCGGCCTGGGAAACGCTGGCGCCGCCAGCCTTCGCGCTGTGGCTCCGGGCATCGCCGAAGCCCTCATCACCACCGCCGCGGGCCTTTTCGTCGCCATTCCAGCCGTTATCTTTTACAATCAATTTGTGCAGAATATTCGCGAACTCGCGCAGCGTCTTGACTCTTTTGCCATGGAAGTCGGGGCCCAGATCGAAAAAACTTTCACGTAGAGCGGCTCTTTATCCAGCGCCATGAACCTAATATCCAAGCTGGGCGACTTAATCCTCATCAGAGAGACCACCCCGGCTTTCTGTCGCAATTTGCCGGCGTCATGTCTGGTTTTAGAACTTTCAACTTTCAACTTTCGACTTTCGACTTCCTAAACACATGCCGCAACTCTCCAAACAAACGCAGAGCACGCTCTCCGAGATCAACATGGTCCCGTTCATCGACGTTGTTCTCGTGCTCCTCATTATTTTCATGATCACCGCTCCTATCCTGCAATCCGGCATCGAAGTCGATGTCCCCAAGACGCAGACCATCAAGGAAATCGACGAAGTCCGCCTCGTCGTTACCATCGACAAGAATCAGCTCATCTATATCGGCGACACTCCCGTCAACATCCATCGCCTCGGTGACCAGGTAAAAGCCAAACTCAAGAAGCCCCAGGACTCCGTCTTTCTCCGGGCCGATGAAACGATTCCCTTCGGCACCTTTGCTAGGGTCGTTGACACTTTGCGCGTCGCCGGCATCAATAACATTAGTATCGTCACGCAGCCCTTAACGGAGCGCGCCCGGACCCGCTAAACATGTCCACCGCCGCCAATCCGGTCCACCGCCTCCCTTTCCATCAAGCGGACCCCGGCTTCCGCAAATTCCTCATCTATTCCTTGATTCTTCACGGTTGCCTCGCCCTCTCCATGGTCGCCTCAATTTATTTCCACTTCGAAGGTCCCCAGTGGGGCGGCATCGGCGGTGCGGAAGGCAGTGTCAATGTAAAGCTGGTCGGCCCGGCTGCCGGAATCCCGATGCCCACGGAGCACTCAGTAACAGACAGCCAGGCCTTCGATGCGACCAAAGGCTTGTGGAAAGAAGAACCTCAGCCCGTGGTCAAGCCCACGCCTCCGATACCGCCGCCTCTAAAAGCACCCGCGGAAATAATTCCAACTTTTAAGCACGAACATCCTCTACCGCCGTCCCACCCCTCCAAAATCGAAAAGCCGAAGGTTCCCACCCCGGATAACGCGGTCGATTACGGAAAAGGCGGCTCACCCAGACTCCCCACCAGCTATGCCCAACAACCGGGGGGTGGCTCCGGCCCCATTACCGCGAGCGGCCAGGGCGGCGGTGATTTCGCATCGCGGTACGCCTGGTACATCGAGTCCGTCCGGCGCCGCATCGCCCAGAATTGGTTGCAATCCACAATCGATCCTGCGGTTCGCGCCGCGCGTCAGGCTCATTGCGTTATGACCTTCAGAATTTACCGCGATGGCTCCGTAAAGGACATGCAGCTATCCCAGACAAGTGGCAATCTTTCGATGGACAATTCCGCGCAACGTGCGCTGCTAAGTTCCAACCCTATGCCGCCGTTGCCCAGCGATTACTCGGGTTCCTATGTGGATGTAATTTTCGATTTTGATTTGTCTTTAAACCAATAGCGGTGTCGCGTCTTCCGCGCCTTGTGCGGAAGAATCCAGGAGGTCACGGTGCTCGGGAAGTTCAAACGTTTCGGTTGGCTCATTCTCATAACCATTTTCACGATGATCGCGACACCCACCCGCGCGCAGGTAGATCAGCATCCCTGGTTCCGCACCGGCACCGGCCTCGGCGTCGAAAAAATTCGTCTCGCGGTCGCTGACTTCGGCCCGCGCGCGGACAACGCCAAAACTCACGCCGGGCAATTCACTCAAATCGTCAGAGACGACCTGCAATTCAGCGGCATCCTCGATCTCGTCAGCCCCAGCTTTTATCCCACTCAGCTCACCACCATGCCTTCTGAACTCCAGTATTCCGCGTGGACCAATTCACAGGTCAACGCCCACTACGTCGCCTTCGGCAATCTTTCCGAAACCACTTCCGAAGTCGCCATTCAAGCCTGGCTCTATGACGTCACCAATCCTTCTTCCCCCGCCGTCATCGCCAAAGTTTATCGCGGCACGCCCACCGACGCTCAAGTCCGCATCTTCGCCCACCAGTTTGCCGACGCCATCGTCGGTCTTCTCTCAGGAGGGGTGCCCGGTGTCGCCTCCACGCAAATCGCTTTCGTCAGTTCCCGCTCCGGTTTCAAAGAACTCTGGGTCATGGATTACGACGGCGCCAACCAGCACCAACTGACGCACCTCAAGACGATTTCTCTAATGCCCCGCTGGTCTCCGGATGCCTCTCGCATCGCCTTCACCTGCTATGAGCCTTACAACGGCCTCGTGAGCGCCCAAATCTGCATGTATTCCATAGACCTCGGCAAAACCATTTCATTCCCCCGGTTCCGCGGCACAAACAGCGCCCCGGCGTGGTCCCCGGACGGAAAGCAACTCATGTTCTCCTCTTCCATGCAGGGTACACCGGATCTCTATGTGGCCGATGCCAACGGCAACAGGCCCAAACGCCTCACTTTTTCGGGTAACGGCGGCGCCACTTCCCCAGCCTGGAACCCAAAAACCGGGCAAACCGTGGCATTCGTAAGCGACCGCGGAGGTATTCCCAAGCTCTACATGATGAACGCCGATGGCACCAACGTAACCAACGTCGATCTGCCCGATAAGGGCTATCTCATTGATCCTGCTTGGTCTCCCAATGGCCAGTTGCTGGCTTTTAGTTGGCGGAAGCCCGACGGCAACTACGATATCTACATCATGGAACCCGGCTCCCAACAGATCATCGACCTCACGCCGGACTCCGGCTCCCGCAACGAGCGTCCGAGTTGGGCGCCCGATGGCCGCCATATTGTCTTCGAGTCCACCCGCAACGGCCCGCGTGAAATCTGGACCATGCTGGCCGACGGTTCCCAGGCTCGTCAGCTCACCCTCACCGGCCACAACGAGTCGCCCAATTGGTCCCCCAAGTGACGGGAATCACTCTCCGAAAAGTTTTAGAAACCTCCGGCCCTCGCCATGCATCTCAAGCTTTGGTTGCGGTCTTCCCTTAAAACTTGAAAAAGCGGTGTTGCTTCTTGCGAATTTTTTCTAGTAATTGTCCGTATACGATGTATATTATATCGTGGTACGATGTATTTGTTTTTACCCAGCCCGCTAGTGACACGATTACCGCTCTGGTGGGACTAAAAAGGAATTCTTTACGCTGAGGAGGATTCGAATGAATCGGGTTTCTAGTTCTCTGTACCGCGGGGCCTTTTTCGCTGCTATTTTTGCTCTCGCTTTTGTCGCTGGTTGCAAAAAGAAGCCACCTGTAGCGCCAAAGCCCGTAGAACAACCTGCGCCGCCGCCAGCAAAACCGACCGTTACTTTGTCGGCCAACCCGACCACCATCGACAAAGGTGCGTCCTCGACCTTGAGCTGGACTTCCACTGACGCCACCACCCTCACCATTTCTCCCGAAGTCGGCGCCGTGTCCGCGCAGGGTTCGACCAGCGTCACGCCGTCCGATTCCACCACCTATACCATCACCGCCAGCGGTCCCGGCGGCTCGGCTGATGCCAGCGCTCGCGTTACCGTAACTGCGCCCCCGCCGCCCCCGCCGGCAGCCGGTCCAACGCTCGAAGAGATGTTCCTGCGGGACGTCAAGGACGCCTACTTCGACTTCAATAAAGCCGACATCCGCGAAGATGCCCGCACTGCTCTCGGTCAGACGGCCGACTTCTTGCGCAATCATCCGGAAGTCAAAGTCACCATCGAGGGCCACTGCGACGACCGCGGCTCGACCGAATACAACCTCGTTCTTGGTGATCGCCGCGCCGCCGCCGTTAAAGCCTATCTCGTTTCCCTCGGCATTTCCGCCGACCGCATGAACACCGTCAGCTACGGCAAGGAAAAGCCGTTCTGCACCGAGGACAATGAGGAATGCTGGCAGTCTAACCGCCGTGGCCACTTCGTCATGGCGCACTAAGCTGACCGCGACCTCGTAACTGTTTCGATGACCGTCAGAGCCGCGTGACCGAGCATTCACTTGCTCGCGCGCGGCTCTGCCGTTAAAGTGAGTAAAGAGCTGCCCGGTTCCAGACTTCCGTGCCGCTTAGCCATCTCGAATAGAAGTGCTCTTCCCTGGCCTGAAGACTCATCTATGGAGTAGAGGCAACTTAGGAGGTTTTTCCATGCGTATCCGCAACATCGTTATTTTTGCCGCCGCTGTTTTTGCCGGCGCCCTCGGCGGCAGCATCATCGGCCCGCGCCCAGCCGAAGCCGTCGCCCGCGAAATCATCGACATGCAGCGCGACATCACTTCTCTGCTTCAAGGTCAACGCGACATGACCACGCAGATCACCACCGACCACACTGTGCTCAAAACTCTTCTCCAGCAGGCCAGCGACAATGTCGACAAGCTCAACTCGTCCATGGGCTCTGTCCAAAAATCCGTGCAGGACGTCCAGGCCAATTCCGGTGCGCGTCTCGACACCATGTCCACGCAGGTCCAGGGCCTTTCCGACAATCTCGAGGAAATCAAATCCCGCCTCGGAAAACTAAATCAGCAAATCGTCGATCTTCAAAGCGCCGTGCAAAGCATCGACGCCAAAATCTCGGGCACTGCGCCCGCCACCACCACTCCGGGCAACGCTGTTCCGCAATCCAACGGAACCGGCAGCGCGCCCATCGCTTCCGCTCAGCCCACTGCTGGCGCAACTGCCGGCCCCCCTCCCTCCGCCGATATGCTTTATTCGAATGGCCTGCGTGACATCACCAGCGGCAAGTACGATCTCGCCCGCCAGGAATTTCAGGATTACATCAAGTATTACAACGACACCGACCTCGCCTCCAACGCCCAGTTCTATCTCGGCGAAATCGCCTATTCTCAGAAGGACTATCAAGACGCCGTCAGCGAATACGACAAAGTTCTCACCGTCTACCCGAAAAGTTTCAAGCTAGCTCCCGCGCTCCTCAAAAAAGGCATGGCCCTCATCGAACTCGGCCAAAAACCCTCCGGTGTCCGCGATCTTCGTGAAGTCGTCCGCCGCTACCCCGGCACTGAAGAGGAACGCCGCGCCCGCGCCAAGCTTAAGGAATTGGGAATCGCCACCACCGCCGCCAACTAGCCCTCATCACCTCGCCGGCTCTAGCTCGGTCCGACCACCAACCGATCAATCCGCTTGCTAACATCCCTCAAATACGCCTCATCCCCTCCATCCAATTCCGCAATCGCGCTCCCCGCATACCCAATCTCCGCAAACGCCGCCCGCACCGCTCCCCAATCCACATCTCCATCGCCCAAATTCACCCACGCATACCCATCCGGCTTCCGTTTGAAATCTTTCAAATGCACATTCGAAATGCTCTTCCCCAGCGTTCGAATCCAATCCTGCGGATACCCGTACAGCACCACGTTCCCCACATCAAACCACGCCCGAATCCACGGACTCTCAAACTCCGCAATGTATTTCTTCATCTCCAGCGGGCTTAGCAAAAACTTGTTCCACACCTCTTCAAGCGAAATCACCACTTTCAATTCCGCCGCCAAGGGAATCAACTTTCGAATCTCTCTCTGCGACCTCGTCCAAGCCTCCAGATAACTCGTCTCCGGATTCACGACCCCCGGCACCAGCAGCACCGCCTCCGATCCCCACAACTTCGCGTTCCGCAACGACGTCCTCATCCCCTCCAAACTTTTCTCCACCACCCCCGCGTCCCCCGACGACAGCGGGTACTTCCAGTGATCCATGTTCATCACCGAATCGATCCGAATCCCCGCCGCCTCCGCCGCCTTCTTAATCTCTTCCGCCTCGTGCAAGTCCGCCGTCGTATTCGCCTGCACCACCTCAAATCCCACGTCCCGCGCCATCTTGAACCGCTCCGCATAACTCAACCCGCGCGGCAGCATGTCAATCACCAGCCCCTTCTTAATCGCCAACTTCCCCGTCGTCTGCTCCGCGCCCGCAGCCAACGCGCTCGTCTTCGCACCGCCCGGCGCGGCGTTCTCACGTCCGGCCACCGCATCAACCAACGCCCCGCCGCCAATTCCCAACCCCAAAGTCCCAGCAATACTCGCCTTAACAAACTCCCTCCTAGTTGTCCGCCGCATTCCGACCCCTCTTCCGTCTTTCTCTCTGCCCTCTGTGTTAAGACCAACCTTCCACTTCAACCTCGATCTCCACCATCAGCGTTGCCGTAACCCCTCATTTCAATTTCTCCAAATCAATCCCCGACTCCCACTTCTCCTCCGACGCCATCTGCTCCTCCCACGTCACTTCCTTCCCCGTATACGCCGCCGTCCTCGCCATCATGCATGACACCGCCGACTCCACTCCCTTCGCCGCCTGATTATGAAATTGCCCGTTCGTAATGCTCTCCACGAACAGCCTCTTCTTCTCCGGATCCGCCTGCTCCAGATTTGACGTAAACTTTCCCGTAGCCGAAAATCCCTGCGCATCTTTCACCGGAATCAGCGGCGCCTGCCACGCTTCATCTCCCCAAATCCCCAGCTCCCCCGTGTACGGCGATTGCGACGTCCCCTTCGTCCCAAAGAATCGCTCCGTCACGTCCCACCAGCCCTTCGCAAATTGCGTCGAGCTAAACGTCACATCCACCTCGCCCGGATACGTGAACACCACGTTGTAATTCCCGTAGACGTCTCCATCTTTCGGCCGTCCCAGCCGCCCGCCCGTCCCCGTCACCTTCAACGGATGCCCCTGCATAATCCAGTTGCAAATATCGATCACGTGGATGTTCTGCTCCACGATGATGTCCCCCGACAGCACGCGGTCATACACCCAATTCCTCAGCCGCCACTCCACCGGAGAAGCTCCCGGCCACGCCGGCCGGTCCAAATACCCCGACAAATAATGCGCCTCTCCGCAAACAATATTCCCTAGCGCCCCGCCATGAATCCGCTTCACCATCTCCACAAACGGCGGACAATCCCGTATCTGGAATCCCACGTCCAGGCTCAACTTCCCTTCCGCCCGCTTCCCAATCTCGAGCACCTTCTTCGCCCCCGGCACGTCCACCGCCACCGGCTTCTCGCAATAAACGTGCTTCCCCGCCGCCACCACCGTCTCCAAATGCTGTGGGTGAAAATAAGGCGGCGTAGCAATCACAATCGCGTCCACTTCTTTCGAGTGCGCAATCTTCTCGAATGCATGCGGCCCCACAAAAAGCTGCCCCGCATCAATCGCCGCATACCCCTTCGCCGTCTGCATCTTGTCAAACGCGCCCCGCGCCGTATCCAGCTGGTCCTGAAACATATCAGCCAGCGCCACCACGCGCGCCCCTCCCGTATCCACAAGGTTCGTAGCGTCCTCCGTCCCCCGCCCTCCGCATCCCAGCAACCCCACCCGCACTTGCGAGTTCGCCTCCGTCCCCCACACCCTCCCCGCCGGCATAAACATCACCCCTCCCACCGCCGCCGCCCCTCCAATGAACTCCCTCCGCCCAATTCCATCCACCGCCTCTTCACGCTTTCGCATTCCCTGTTCTCCTTGGCAGCATCGCTACCCGACGGCCACTGCCCACGCCTCGCTGTATCACATCCACAGCGCACAAGCAATATAGAGCGCAACGACCGCCTAGTCTCGGCTTGCAGATTTTGTACTCCATCCAAAACGCGGGGTTGCTACAATTCTTAGTAGGGCAGCAATCAGTCGGATTCTAATTTTGTGACGAAGCTAAAGACGCCAATATCGTTCGAGACGACTTTCGGGACGTATGTCGTTGACGAACTGCTCGGCGAAGGCGGCGCTGGCCGCGTCTACGGTGGCCTCGGGATTGACCAGAAGCCGATCGCTCTCAAGATCCTTGCACAGGACAAAACAACTTCAGACAAGCGGCGGAGGTTTAAGAACGAGATCGTATTTCTCGCGAAAAACAAGCATTTGAATATCGTCACCGTGATTGACCATGGCATCTCTAGCAGCGGCGAGGTCACTGGGCCGTTTTATGTAATGCGCAGGTACGACTCCAACCTGCGGTACATCATTCATAGTGGAATCCCGCATTCCCAAGTATTGCCTCTCTTCAGTCAAGTCTTGGACGGCGTCGAGGCCGCCCATCTGCAGGGCGTTGTGCATCGTGACCTAAAGCCAGAGAACATTTTGTACGACAAAGAATCGAACGCTCTCGCTATAGCTGATTTCGGAACCGCCCGGTTTACAGAGGACCTGCTAGCGACGACGGTTGAGACGGGTCCGGCGCAACGGCTCGCCAACTTCCAATATGCTGCTCCCGAGCAGCGCGCCTGGCAGGGAGGCGTTGGCTACTGCCGATATTTTTGCTTTGGGGTTGCTCCTAAACGAGATGTTCACTGGAGCTGTCCCTCAGGGCACGGAGTATCGCCAGATTGACCAAGTCACAAAGGATTACGGTTTTCTGGATGCGATAGTCGCAATGATGCTGAGGCAAGCGCCCGCGGAAAGGCCCGGATCCATCGGCGAAATCAAAGGTCTTATCCAGAGACACCAATCCGAAGCTGTCTCTCTTCAGAAATTGAGCCGACTCGAAGGAACGGTTATCAAAGCGACCGAAATCGACGATCCGCTGGCAGAAACACCGCCTCGACTCATTGACTTTGATTGGAATGGTGGAGCACTTACTCTTAGGTTAGACCGACCTGTCACGCCGGATTGGATTAACGCGCTCTACAACATGGGAAGCTTTAGCTCGGTAATGGGGAAACCTCCACAGCTTTTCTCGTTTCGCGGGAATCAAGCCACTATCAGCGCCCAAGAACACGAGGTCCAAATGGTAATCGATAACTTCAAGGTTTGGCTCCCAACCGCCTCCCGCACTCTAAAATTCTTACTGGAGCAAAAGGCTCAACTGGAGGAAGACGCGAAAAAGGAAGAACTGCGCCACCAGCGAAACGCGGAAGAACAACGGCTCCGCGTGATGCGTAACATCCGTATCTAGGCGGGTGGCGATCCTGCTTTTTCCCTCAGAAATTCACAACGTACTGCCGCCAGGCGGGTGGCGCAACGTACAGTGGGGCACCGCATCCCTGCCGGGTCCCCCAGTTTCGGTTTCGGAACCTCCGTCTTGCAGTTGACTTTTGTAAGTCGATCCTCTTTGAGCCCCGCTAATCTCGTTCGCGCCTGCTCTCGCGCCGGTAGTGTCCTAGTTTGACGCGCGGGCGGTCTTGTTGCATAAAGGAGAGCAAAGGAAGACTCTATGGCCGCAAAAGAGAAATTGACCTCGATGGGCCCGCCAACGCCGGAGCTGCCGGTCGCCGATGTCGAACGCGCGCAACAGCATTACCGGGACGCCCTCGGCTTTGAGATTGGATGGCTTTACCCAGGCAAAGGGATCGCGAGCGTCTCACGCGATAAGGCAGTAATATTCTTTCGGCAAAGGACGCCGCCCTTCGAACCTGCCATTCACTGGGTATTCGCCGAAGATATCGACGTGACCTACCAGGAACTGCAGTCGCTAGGCGCGAACATCGTCGATCCTCTCGAAAAAAAGCCCTGGGGACTACGCCAGTTCACCGTCCAGGATCTGGACGGGAACATCTTCTATTTCCACCATGACTAACCAAATGATCCCCACCTCTTCTTTGCGTGCTCTGCGCACTCTGTGTTAAAACAAACCTTCCACTACAATCTCGATCTCGCCAATTTGCCCGCGCAAACGATCCATGAAGAGACCATCTAGAAAGCAAGCCAAGGAATTCGCTGAACTCGCACGCCTCCCGGACGATAAAATCGACCTTTCCGACGCCCCCCCCCCGGGCTGCCCGACTGGACCAACGCCGTAATCGGCAAGTTCTACCGCCCCATCAAACGCCCCGTGACCGTCCGCATCGACGCCGACATCCTCGCCTGGCTCGGACGCTCCGGCCCCGGCTACCAAACCCGTATCAACGCCCTCCTCCGCCGAGCCATGCGCCCATCCCGCACCCCAAGGCCAAAAAAACCCCGCGCCTAAACAGGAGCACAGACTTCAGTCTGTGCTCCTACGTTTTCAACTCGCAGCTTGCATTACCAGCGTATAATGCTCAAAGGCCAACGACTCATGCCCCAGAGCGAAATCATTTTTTCTGTTCAAGAGTCACCTGAAGGCGGCTATGAAGCCCGGGCCTTGGGCTTCTCCATCTTCACGCAAGCCGATTCCCTCGACGAATTAAAGACCATGATTCGCGACGCCGTCTCGTGCCATTTTGACGCATCCGAAAAACCAAGCGTCATCCGCCTTCACATGGTTAAGGACGAGGTTATTCCAGCTTGAAGCTTCCCCGCGACGTCAGCGGTGAAGACCTTGTTCGATCCCTCCGCCGCTTTGGCTACGCGCCCACTCGCCAAACGGGCAGCCACGTCCGCCTCACATCCAACCTCAAGGGCTCAGAGCACCACGTCACCATTCCCAATCACAAACAAATAAGAATCGGCACCCTCGCCCAAATTCTCGCCGACGTGGCCAGCTATCTCAACCTCACCCGCGAGCACCTCGCACGCCAGTTATTCAGCTAGCTTGCCTTGGGCCGGCGGTCGTCATCTTCTCTGCGCCCCCTGTGTCTCTGTGTCCCTCCGCGTAAGATCTTTTCGGGAGATTTTCCCCACCTTAAACCCGTCCGACCCGCTCCACGCCGCTTCTTCATGGATCACGGGCCACGGAACAAGGACCACGGTCCTTCACGCCCCTAACCTCTTCATCCCAAACCATTTATAATTCTCTTGACAATACCTCCATTGTGTACTATCCTTATACATGGTTTTGGGTCGGCAGCCCGCATCCCGTTTTGGTATTCGCCTCCCCCTTGCCCACCGCAGCCTCTTACAAAGAGTCCACATCGATATCATTCCTCGATACTTAAGCTTCCTTTGTTTTCATACCCTTACGCACTCTTTTGCCCTGCCGAGTTCTCTATCCCCATTCTTTTCAGGTGATTCCACACTCCTTGCAGAAAACACCCCGGGGGGTGGGCTTCTATGGTGGTACGGACCGGGGGGATGGTTGGCAGAATCGACCGGCAGCACCTGGGGCACTGTGAATGAATGGCCGGCGAAAGGAGCAAAGTGCCCGGCCTACCTGCCTAGGGAGATCCTAGAGTCGCGGACGCCGCGTCGGTGCAAGTACGTCTGTCCGCAGCAAGTCGTCTTGCGTCTCCCGCCGCCGTATAAGCTTTATGTGGGTACCGTTAATCAACAGTTCGCTCGGCCGCGTCCTCGCATTGTAGTTGGAAGCCTGCGCCATGCCATAAGCACCCGCGGCCCAGATCGCGAGCAGGTCGCCTGGGTTTACTTCGCCGAGCGGCCAGTCGTGCAACAAACAATCGCCCGTCTCGCAAACCGGCCCAACAATGTCAACGCGCTGGGCAGGCATATTTCTCTCCCCCGCCTCTCGCACAATCCGCGTGATCGGATGAACCGCCCCATAGAGCGCAGGCCGCAGCAAATCGTTCATTGCCGCATCAACAACGACGAACGTCTTCCCGCGGTTCCGCTTTGTATAAATCACTCGCGTCAGCAAAATTCCGGCGCTGGCAATAATCGAGCGTCCCGGCTCAAGCAGGAGGTGCAAACCAAGCGGCCGAACCAATCCCGCAACCATGCGGGCGTAATCCAATCGCGAAGACGTCTTCTCGCTCGTGTACCGCACGCCAAGCCCGCCCCCGAGATCCAGATATTTGAGCTCGATCCCTGCTCGCCGCAATTCCTCGAGGTATCCCGCAATCCGTCGAAACGCACGGCGAAACGGATCGAGCGAAACGATTTGCGAGCCGATGTGCGCGCTGATTCCCCTCCAATGCAAATACTTGGAATCTTTGTGTGCCAAATACAGCCGCCGCGCTTCCGGCCAATCGAGCCCAAATTTGTGCGTGTGTTTTCCAGTCGAGATATGCGGATGCCCGCCCGCCGCCACATCGGGATTGACGCGAATCGCTATATTGGGAACCTTTCCGCCGCGTTTTGCATGGCGCTCCGATTCTTCCAGCAGAACTTCAAGTTCCGCTTCGGATTCAACATTGAAAAGGAGAATCCCGCCGCCGTGACGCGCCGAACGTCCGCCGCGCGAAGAGGGCGCATATTCCAACGCATCGCGAATCTCGTGCCGCGTCTTGCCTACGCCGGAAAACACAATCCGGTCCCCGCGCACTCCCAGATGCCCCAAATGTTCCAGTTCGCCGTCCGAAACAATGTCAAACCCGCTCCCCAATTTCGCGAGTTGATTCAAAATCGAAAGATTCCCGTTGGATTTCACGGCAAAACATATCGTATGCGGCGTTATGCCAAGTCCACGCTCCAACTCCGTGTAAGCATTCGTGATCGCAGCGGAGCTGTAAAGATAAGTTGGTGTCCCGAACGACGCAGCCGCCGCCACAAGGTCGACGCCCTCACAAAACACATGCTCCATACCCTTCTCCCGAGGCGAATCTTTCCAGGCAAACTGCGGCGTGAATTCCGCGGGATCGACGAATCTCAACTTCTTGTAAGAACCACCGGCCTGCGCGCTCATCGCACCTTCAACACCACCAGAGTCCGGTCGTCCGCCAGCGGCGCGCTCTGCGCAAACCAATCCACCTCACGGAAAATCAAATCCGCAAGGTCGCTCGCGCCAAGAGCATTTTGCTGCTCGATGATCGCCCTAATTTTTTCCGTCCCGAAGAATTGCCCTTCGCTGTTGCTCGTCTCTGAAATTCCGTCGGAGTGAAAAACGAGAATATCTCCAGGCGCGAGCGTCACGCCCCACTCGTCGTAGCTCACCTCTTCAAAAATCCCCAGAGGAAATCCCGTGAGCGCGATTTTGTCGCAGCGCCCATCCTTATAAAGCAGCGGCTGCGATTGTCCCGCATTCGCCACGCGCAGCTTGCTCCGCCCCCTCTGCCATGTCGCGAAGCACGCGGTCATGAAGCGGCCCTCGATTCGCCGCTCGCCGACGATCTGGTTCATCTGCTTGAGCATTTCCGCCGGCTGAAGCTTTTGGGGAGCCAAACTTCTCATAATCCCGATGGCCACCGCGCCATAAAGTGCCGCCGCTGTTCCCTTCCCGCTCACATCGCCAAGCGCGATCCCAAGCTGCTGCGGCCCATAACGCAAAAAATCGTACAAATCGCCGCCAACTTCTCTCGCAGAAAGATACCGCGCTGCCAAATCCAGCCCGAAATCTTCGGTGGGCACGGAACGCAGCAACGCGCCTTGAATCCTCTTCGCCGCTTGCAAATCGCGCTCCAGACGCGCCTCATCGCGTGCCACTTGCTCGTACAAACGTGCGTTTTCCAGCGACACTGCCAGATTCGCCGCCAAAATCGAAAGCGTCTGAACGTGGTCCTCGGTAAAATAATTCAGCTGCGGGCTTTCCAGATCCAGCACTCCGATAACTTTCCCTTTGTGCATCATCGGAATGGCTAACTCTGATCGCGTCTCGGGATTGACCATCAAATATCGCGGATCGACCGTCACGTCCGAAACGACCACCGCTTCTTTCAACGAAGCCGCCGCGCCCACGATCCCCTCGCTCGCCGCCACCCGCATTTTCCCTTGAACTCGCTGCCCGTGCTTCACGTCCAAACGATGACGAAACACTTTCTGATCTTCGTCATACAACATGAGGCTCAAAATCTGGTAATCGATCACGCGCTTGATCTGCTCGGCCGCGCGCCGCAGCAATTCCTCGACGTCGAGAATCGAGCTGGTCTCGCGCCCCACTTCGTTCAGCAGCAGCAGCGTCTCCGCCTGCGCCCTCACTCGCTGGAACAAACGCGCATTCTCGATAGCCACAGCAAGACGGCTCGCGAGAAGCGTCAGTATGCTTTGCTGCTCGCGCGTAAAGTAGTTCAGTTGCCCGCTTTGGATATCGAGCACACCCACACATTTCCCCTGCAACATCAGCGGCACGGCCAGTTCCGAGCGCACGCTTTCAATCGCGTTGATGTATCGGGCATCTTTGGAAGTATCGCCCACGCGGACCGGGTGGCCAGTCGCCGCCGCTGTCCCCGTGATCCCTTGACCGATCGGCACATGCAAATTGTTTGCGAGTTCCCGCGGATAGCCGATGGAAAATCTGTGCTTGAGGTACGCGCCGTTGCCCTCAACCATCAGCACTCCGAAAATTTCGTAGTCAATGTGTTTTTTAATCAGTGCAGCGCTACGCGCGAGCACTTCGTCCAGATCGAGGGATGAATTGACCTCTTCACCGATTTCGGCCAGCGTGGTCAGAACTTCGGCGGAAACTTCCTTCGGTTCGGTAGCCGCCGTTTGCGTGGCAGTTGCGTCAGTCGATTCGTTGGTGGGAGTCATGAACTCATTTTATTATAGCAGGCAGGCGCGGCGCGATTAGAGCTCGTCCGGCTGTGTGGCAATACAGACATGGCTGCGCCGGCCGCCTCGAACTCTGCGTCCTAGTAGCGCAGTGCAATCAATCGCCTGCTTTTTTGGCTTTCTCGGGCGGCTTGAGAGTCAGCACTCCGACTCCCTCAAGATTGCGGTAGCGCTCGGCATAATCGAGTCCGAACCCAACGACGAATTCGTTGGGGATGCTAAATCCGACGTATTCCGCTTGCACGGACGCGATGCGCCGTTCCGGTTTGTCCAGAAGCACCGCGACGCGCAACCGCTTCGGCTTTCGCTGCTCGAGAATCCGCAAGAGATATTGCAGCGTCATACCGGTGTCCAAAATATCTTCGACCACGATCACCGTTTTCCCTTCGATGCTCGCGTCCAAGTCCTTAGTCAGCCTCACTTGGCCTGACGAGCGCGTATCCTTTCCATAGCTGGACACGGCAATGAAATCGAGCGACACCTCGCCAGGAATTCCGCGCGCCAAATCGGAGAGAAAAAACACCGCGCCTTTCAGAACTCCTACCAGAAGCAACGGCTCATCCGGAAAATCTTCGCGAATTTGCTTTGCAATTTCCAGGATTCGCCGGTGGATGCGGGCTCGCGGTATGAAAATCCTGACCTTTTCTCCGGGAGCGCCTTGCCCGCTTCCGATGCCCTTTTTCCTTATCGCCATTGTCCTCCCCAAACTGGAACCGCGACTCTAGCGCACGTCGCCACTCGGGGCAAGCAGCAGTCGCCGGCATCTGTGGAACGTTGTTCGCCAAGTTGGCGCAGCTTCCGATCGAGCCGCGTTCCGTCCGTTCTGACCGGTACGGGGAACGATTAGGACCGGAAAAGGCGCCTCGGCTATACTTCAGACTCTGGAGAATTCGCTTGCTGGAAGCCGCAAAAAGCACACTCTTAATCCTCAGCGCGCTCTTCCCCATCGTGAACCCGCTGGGCGGCAGCCCGATTTTTCTGACGCTGACGAAAGACTACTCCGCGCCGGACCGCCGCGCGCTCTCGTCGCGCGTCGCGATCAACAGCTTTTTTCTGCTGGTGTGTTCTTGCCTGATCGGCACGCACATCCTCAGTTTTTTCGGGATCTCTTTGCCAGTGGTTCAAGTCGGCGGAGGACTCGTCGTCGTTTCCACCGGTTGGGCGATCCTCAATCGCACTGATGACGATGACGACCGCCAAGAAAATGCTCGCAAAAAAGTTGCTCCTCGCGACGAATTCAAAAACGCCTTCTATCCCCTCACATTGCCTCTGACCGTGGGACCCGGCTCGATCTCCGTGGCGATCACTTTGGGAGCCAACATTCCGCACAACCACGGCGTAAATGTTCTGGAGATTCTTGCGGTTATAGTGGGATCCTTCATCATCGCGGTGAGCGTTTATCTCTGCTACGGATTCTCGGATCGGTTGGCGCGCGCGCTGGGAGCTACGGCCATGGCTGTCATCATGCGCCTCTCGTCGTTTCTACTGGTATGCATCGGCGTGCAGATTCTCTGGAACGGTGCCAAAGCCTTGATAGCCACGCTTCCCGCTTTCGGACATTAAACGGAGGCCGCGGAAAGGCATCCCGCCCCACGCGAACTTCTTAGAGCCGGCGATCCGCTTCGGCGCGCTCAGTAGTTCAAATGGAAATTCAGCAAGTGCCAGTGATAAATAAACCAGAAAAACCCAACGCATCCGAAGGCCAGAAACGTGTTCCAGAGTTTGTTCCAGAACCATTGCTGACCATCGCCCCAGGACTTCACGGCATTGTAGAAGCCTATCAGCGATCCCAGTCCAGCAATTAGACCGATGACCTGCAGCAGGTGCAGCCATCCATCCGTGCGCTCGGATAATCCGGAAGGATTGCTGAGCTTGCTAACAAAGATGAGCAGCCCCACCACGAAAATCACCACGCCAAAGCAAACCACCCGCACGAGCATGCGGAGCCGCTTCGCGCCGTCATCCAAAGTGAGCGGCTTTCCATAATGCTTGCGAATCATCGCCGCTATCGGCCACAACAGTAGCGTGAGCATAATCACGAACAAGCTGAAACCGATGATGAAGTAGTTCACGCCCTGCTTGTCGAACGTGTTGTTCACTTGCTGGAAAACCATAAACGGATAGTCGATGTACGCCACGCGCCGGCCTGTTGCGTCCTTAACGAAAGCAACCTTTGCTTTTCCCTCCACGTCACGGAAAACCATCGGCGCAATTTCACGGTAATGTGTCGGCTGCTGATTTAGCCCCTTCATTCCCGCCATGGAGATGGTGCTGTCTTTCGGATTGAAGGTAACCTTGGTCTCGCCAATCAAGTTGGTCACTGCCAGAACATTTGTTTCAAATCGCCGGCTGACTTCGTAGTCGCCCACAACGCTCTGCGCATCCTGTGCGGCGCTGGCCAGAACCGGTTCATTCGGAGGAGGCGCCGGAAAATAGCGGTCCATGAATTTGTCGTAAAGAAGGCCGCGCGCGTCGATTTCGCCGCGGCCAGCGCTGTTGTAAGAAACGAAGATTCCGACGTTGGCGTCGAGAATCAGGAACAAGTCACTGTGAAAGTAAACCGTGTCTCCGCCATGCGAGATGACGCGGTGGCCGTTTTCCAATTGCTCATAAAAACCCAGGCACATGGCGTTCATCGCCGGCGGCCAGCCTGCTTGCCGCGCGTGCATCTCGATCGCCGCTTCCGGTTTCAGGATTTGCACGTCCCCGTAACGCCCGTTTTGCAGATGCATGATCATGAAGTGCGTCATATCCACCGCAGAGGCCGCGAGCGAGCCGGCGGGAGCAACCTGGACGTACTCGAAAGGTTTCGCCTCGCCGGACCCGAGCTGGTAGCCGTCGGACATGAAGGGCTTGAGCGCTTCCGGCAACGGCTGGCGAAACGTGGCATGCGTCATATTCAGCGGCTTGAAGAAGTGCTGTTCGACGTAATCATTAAAGTCCTGTCCGGAAACGCGCTCGACGATGTAAGCCGCCAATGTCGTTGCATAATTTGAATAGGCTGGCGTCGCTCCCGGCGGGAAAATCCGGGCGGGCATGTGCGCTTGCAAATATTGTGGGAGCGGACGCAAATCTTCCACAGATCCAACGAATAAATCTTTCGCCGTCTCCTCGAAACCCGTCCGGTGCGTCATGATATCCCGCAGCGTGATAGGCTTTCCGAACGCGGGCGGAATTTTAAAATCGAGATAGTCGTTGACGTCGCGGTCGAGGTCCAATTTGCCCTGCTCGACTTGCTGCATCACCGCGGTCCAGGTGAACAACTTGGAAATTGAGCCGGGACGGAAGAGCGTGGTTTCCGGTGAAATTGGGGTTTTCTTGGCCACGTCCGCGTAACCGTAGCCCTTCGCCAAAACGAGTTGACCGTCTTTCACCACGGCAATGACCGCGCCCGCGATGTCTGCATGTTCGATCTCTTGCGGCATGAAGCCGTCAAGAAATGCTCCGAGGTCGTCCGCCGTCAGCTCCGGAGTCTTGGTCGGGGCTTCAGCGGCAGTAACGGCTTTTTCCTCGGCCGCTCGCGCTATCGATTCCTTGGGCTTCGGTGCTTGCGCATAGATCGCAGCGCAACCCAGAATCGCCGCACAAACCATCCATCCCACTCTCGTCTGCATTGATTTTGTCACTGGAACAGCCTCCCCTTCAACCAACGCCGCGCGGGACTGACAGGCAGCGCTTGCGAGCCGCTTTGCCGGAGCGCGGACGAATGAAACATTTGTTGCATTCTTGTGTGAGGGAGACTAAGTAGCACGGGCTCGATTGTCAAGCGTTTTGCTGCGGACGGCCCGGCACGCCCGAACGAGCGATGGCACAGGGCGAGCGGCATGCTCCGTGCACACGGTGCCCCGCTATCAGTGGCTCGCGTCTACTTCGCGGCTGCCGGCGAATGTTTCAAATATTCCGAGAGGTTGGACTGCTGGAGCGAGCGGAACTCGATGCAGGCATTCACGCGGTCTTTGGCATTTTGCAGGATGCGCTCCGATCCAGGAAGATTCTGGGCGGCGAAAAACTCTTGCGCGTCATCCCGCAATTTTCCATCACAGAAGACGCCCGCGACCTCCGCGATGCCTTCGCCAAGAGAAGCATCTCCTTTCGCAGTGATGGCCTTGAAGCTAGTTTTGAATAATTCCCAGGCAGCGGCTTGCGTATTCACGTTCTGTAAAGGAGCTACAACCAGATCGAGATCCTGATTTTTCACATCGGGCCCGAGGGCAAATTCAATGGTACGCTTCGCTAAATCTGCACTTGGAAACTGGCCGAGCGCACGAAAGTAGTTGTAATACTCTTCCGGCGTCTTCGCCGATTTCAGCTGCGCCAGATACCGGTCGTACAGATCCGTGTTGCCCACGAGCGCCGCGACCGATAGGGCATTCCCCGCAATCGCCCCATCCACGGAAGCTGGATCCTTCATGTACTGCTCCACGATGGCGCGGGATTTCTCGATAAGTTGCGGATCGCGCCCGTAGGTTGCGAGAGTTGCGAAAACGTCGGAGCGCAAACCTCGCTTGTCATCGGAGTCGCCTGAGGCGGGCGTTTCTCCCAAATCCGCCGCCATCGGTTTTAGAAGATTCCGAACCCACAGCTCGAAAGCCGCGCGGTCGGCGTCACTGACGATGTAATCGTGAATGCCCGCGAAGTGTTCGGTCATCGCGTCCACCGTGGCACGCGTACGTTCACCCTTCATTTTTTCGAGCGTCCCAAGATAATCCGCGATATTGAGCCGGCCTATTCGGACCATCGCCCATTCGTCAGCGAGGAATTGAATGCGCTCCTCCGGCGAAAAATTAGTCTCGAGTTCATCGCTGATTTTTGCGAAGACGGCTGGATCGTAACCGCTGCGGTAGTAGCCCCGCGCGCCAGCATTGGCGTATACCCAGGGCGAGCAGCCGGGCAGTTCAAAAGATTGTTGCCGCTGCGTCAGCAGAAAATACGTGCCATCCTTTTCTTCATCGGCGCGAAGATCCACGGGAACTTGCCAGATTTCCTGCGAGCCGGCCGCCATTCTTTCCGCATCGCCGAAATAGCGTTCCTGCGAGAGCGTTACTTTCGTCGTTTCCTTTGCCTTCTTCTTGTGGAAGCGTCCGCCGGTGCTGCCTCCGCCGGCACATTCCGATTTGACAGTGATCAGAGGCGCGCCGGATTGCTCCGTAAAGCTCGCCATGATTTTATCCACTGGTTTTTCGGAGGTGGCCGCCACTTGATCCCAAAAATCTTCCGCGGCGGCATTTCCGTAGGCGTGCCTTTCGAGATAGGCGTTGGCGCCTTTGCGAAAAACGTCCAAGCCAACGTAGGCTTCGACCATTCGCAGAACGGATGCGGCCTTCGCATAGGCGATTCCATCGAAGAGCGTTTGAATCTCGGCGGTCGTATCTGCCTTCCCTCGGACTGGACGTACGGAGGCAATCGAATCCGTGGAGAGAGCGTCCTGCGTCTGCTGAATTTCTTCACGCTCGGCGTGCCGCGCCGGATCCCAGGATTCGATCGGCTTAAAGGCCATCCACGTGGCGAAGCCTTCGTTGAGCCAGATGTCGTTCCACCACTTCATGGTGACCAGGTCGCCGAACCACATGTGCGCCATTTCGTGTGCGAGAACGTCGGCAACGGCGTGATGGGCGTCGACGGAGGCGGTCTTGTCATCAATGGTGAGCAGCGTTTCGCGATAGGTGATGGCCGCCGTGTTTTCCATCGCGCCGGCGGAAAAATCTGGAAACGCGATAATGTCGAGTTTCTGGAACGGATACTTCGTCTGGAAATAGATGTCGTAAAACTTCAGGTTGTTTTCGGCGGCGAGCAGCGCGTAGGAGAGGAGACCCTTCTTTTCGGGCACCGCGCACACGCGGATGGGAATGCCATCCGCACCGCCGGAGATGCACGCGAAGTCTCCAACCATCATCGCGACGAGGTAGGAAGACATTTTGGGCGACTCGGAAAACTGCAAGGTGTGCTTGCCGGGTTCGGGGCCCGGCGTGTCGGAAATGATGCTGCCGTTCGAAATGGCTGTGTCGCCTTTGTCGACGACAAGCGCGATTCGGAACACGGCTTTGTACGCGGGCTCATCAAATGAGGGAAAAGCGCGGCGCGCGTCCGTCGCCTCGAATTGCGTGACCGCATAACGGCGGCGGGCCGTTTGGCTCAAGTAAAATCCGCGAAGCTTGTCGTTCAGAATTCCGGTAAAGCGAATGTGGATTTCGGCGGGGCCGGCCGGCACTGCGGCCGGCACGGTGAACGTCGCCATCTCGTTCTTGTCGTCAGTGGTTACCGCCGCGGCTTGCTTGAAATCCGCCGAGCCGATCCACACCTCCTTATATTCGATGTCGGCGGAATTCAGGACGATCGTTGTCGCTGGTTTTTGAAGATGAACGTGAATCGTTTCGTCGCCCGTGAATGTCGCGCTGCTAAGATCCGGTTCAAACTTCAAGTCGTAAGAGTCAGGGACGACGTTGTCCGGCAGCCGTTGTGCAAGGATTCCTGAACTCGCGAATATTGCCCACATCGCCAGCTGCGAACAGGCGTTTTATCATCTTTGCCTTCTCATCAGTCACAGAGTCTGCGCTGTATGATCATCGCGCGCCGTAAGAGAATAGCAGGCAATTCAGCTGATGGGCATTGGTGATTTGCTGTTTGTAGAGGTGCGGTTCGCGTTCTGAAACTTAAGCGGCGGTCCGCTTGCTTCCCCAATGGTTTGTGCGCACGGTGAGTATATCGATGCGGTCGCGTCTTACCGTATATCCGATGCCGGGTGACTTTGGAACGCGGATGGTTCCCTTTGGCGTGACTTCGACTTCGGGCTCGATAATGTCCTCGGCCCAATAGCGTTTACTTGCGGAGACGTCGCCGGGAAGCGTGAAGCCTGCGAGCGTCGACATAGCGATGTTGTGCGCACGGCCGATCCCGCTCTCGAGCATTCCGCCGCACCACACCGGAATGGAATGTGTGCGGCAGACTTCCTCCACTCGCAGGGCTTCGCTGTGTCCGCCGACGCGGCCGAGCTTGATATTGATAATGCGGCAGGCTTTCTGTTCGATGGCGGCCAGTGCGTGCCGCGAGTTGTTGATGCATTCGTCGAGGCAGATGGCCGTTTGAATCTGCAGTTGCAATTTCGAGTGTGCGTAAATGTCGTCCCAATGAAGTGGCTGCTCGATCATGAGCAGCTTGAATTCATCGAGCTTTCGGAGATGCGCGGCGTCTTCGAGGCGGTAAGCGGAATTCGCGTCCACGGAAAGGAGGATTTCCGGAAATTGTTTGCGGACTGCATCAACGTATTCCAAATCTTTTCCCGGTTTAATCTTCAACTTGATGCGCTGGTATCCGCAGCGGAGCTCTTCTTCTACTTTTTTCACCAGGGCTTGTGGATTTTCGCGAATGCCGAGAGATACACCGCAGGCAATCTCTTCCAGAGTGCCGCCGAGCAATTTTGAAAGCGGAACACCTTTGACCTGGGCCTCGGCGTCCCAAAGAGCATTTTCTACTCCGCTCTTGGCCATCTGATGTCCACGGATCGCGGCTAGCAGGGGAAGACAGTCGGCGGCGTGGGAGATCGTTCTACCGATTAGCGCGGGAGCGACAAAATCGGTGATTACATGCCAGGCGGTGTCGGTGGTCTCGGAGTTGTAGCCCGGCGTTTCGCTCGCTGTGACTTCGCCCCAGCCGCTCACTCCGTCCGCAACGACTTCGGCGAGAATAATTCTGCGCTGGTGGGAAACACCGAAACTCGTCTCGAAGGGCGCCTTGAGGCGCATTTGAATTTCGCGCAATGTGATGGATTCGATCTTCATAACGCTCCCGGTGGCAGGTTCCTTGCGCTACTTCAAACTCAAACTGCGTGGATGCATCACAATCCGGCAGATACCCGGCGAATTCCGGACGTTTCCGGCTCGGAAGGCTCGGCTCCATCGGAACGACATCACATCCGCGGCAACGCCATTACAACGAGTGTTGCGTTCTGTCAAGCCGATCCCGTTTTCTTCTCGCTCCGCGCAGTTTCGTTTTGCTTCAACTTCCGCTTCTGCAACATCTGTTGCGCAATTCGATTCGTTGCGTGCTGATTGCCTGCGCCGTTCGAGGGCGCACCGCCGCAAGTGCGCCCCCGCTCACCGGCCGGCGGTCGGATTATACTGTAACATTCGTTGCAGAACGATGAATATCGGGGTTCTGAGGAAGCTATGATTTCCTTGGGGTGTCTGGCGGTGCAGTTTCCTCTCCCTGGGCGTAGAATTTGCGGTGACGAAGGCGCTTTATGATTAGGAGAAAACCGAACGCATGCTCGATACGTCACTAATCTCCCCGAGGCTCGATTATGAGTGATGCGAAGAAAAACGTTCCTGGCGAACGAGCGATTGGGATGGATGCTTCCATCACGCGGCGGGATTTTCTGGGATCGACGCTGCTGGCTTCGGGAGCAGGATTGCTGAGTGGAATGAATCCGGCTGAGTTGCTCAGCATGACGGGCGCTTCCGCGCCGGCCGCTGCGCGAGACGACTGGACAGGGTATGGCGGCGTGGGAGAGTACAGCCGATCGAACGGAAATACGTTTGCGGTGATGGAGGCCGGGCACAAAATGCGGGACGGCGCGGATGATCCTTTGCCGGCGGATACGATTGAGACTGGAGAAACTTACGATTGTGTCGTTGTAGGCGGAGGAATCAGCGGGCTGGCTGCAGCGCTTTTCTTTCTTCGACAAACCGAACAACGTCCGGCGGGAGCGGCGAAAACGTGCCTGATTCTCGAGAATCACCCGATTTTTGGGGGCGAAGCGAAACAAAATGAATTTGAGGTGGACGGAAAGCGGCTGATCGCGCATCAGGGTTCGGCGATTTATTTGGTTCCCTATCCTTACAGTTTCATTGCGCGTTTTTACGATTCGATTGGAGTGAAAGCGCCGAAGTTGACGTATCAAAAGTGGGGCGGGTCCGGGCCGGCGATGACGCTGGGGCGGACGCCCTACGACTCGGCGGGATTGGGGCGCGGGCAGTATGGATTGTGGTTTGGCGAAAAGTTCGGGCAGAAGCCGGGGAAGTGGCTGATTGACCCAGTTGGAAAGAAGATGCAGGGCGCGCCAGTTTCTTCCGATGCACGGCGCGAATTGGTGCGATGGTTTTCTGGAGCGGCGGTGGACGAATCGAAATTTGATCCGCCGAAATACGAGGGCGATGAAATTTCTCGCAAACTCGATGCGATCACGCTCGAGCAGTACATGATGGAGCGATATGGACTGAGCCGGGAAACGATTCGGACGTATCTCTCGCCGGTAGAGGGCGGCGGCTCCGGTTTGGGTCCAGATGCGCTTTCGGCTTTTTGCGATTATGCGGCGGATTTTCTGCATCCTTGGGACGACGGATCGGGTGAAGCGGTGCAGATGTTTCCGGGAGGCAATACGACCATTGCGCGGCTGATGGCCAAGGCGCTGCTGCCCGCTTCGATCGACGGGCCAGCAACGGTGGATGGAGTCACGCGCGGGACGGTGAATTTTGCGGCGCTGGATGTGGCGGGATCGAATGTGCGGCTGCGACTTTCCGCGACGGCGGTCTCTGTGCAGCACGATCGCGATCCGGCAAGGGCTAGTTCCCTTTCGATTGCTTATGCGAAGGACGGAAAAGTGTTTCGCGTGAAGGCGCGGTCGGCGGTGATGGCGGGGGGAAGCTGGACGGCGAAGCGCATCATAAAAGATTTGGGCGAAGCGCAGCGGAATGCGTACGCGCAATTCTACCGGTCGCCTTGCATGATGGCGAATGTCGCGGCGCACAACTGGCGGTTTTTGCAGAAAATGGGGATCACGGGATGCAGATGGTTTGAGGGCGTCGGAAATTATTTTGACGTGGTGCGACAGGCAGTGTGCGGCGACGTTGCGCCAACGATCAGCCCGGATGATCCGGTGGTGCTTTCGGTGAAAGTGCTCTATTCGTATCCGGGCGAGTCGACGGAGAACCAGGGGCATCGCGGGCGCGGCGAAATGATCACCACTTCCTTTCGCGAATACGAGCGGCGAATCCGGCGGCAGTTCACGGAGATGTTTGCGGGCGCGGGATTTGATGCGGAGCGCGACATCGCGGGGATAGTGCTGAATCGATGGGGACATGCGTATCTGAATCCGCAGCCGGGATTTTTCTTTGGGAAAGACGGTAAACCGGCGCCGCGAGACGTGCTGCGAGCGGAACCGTTCGGAAGAATTGCATTCGCAAATACGGATTTGGCGGGAGCGATGGATCATCGGTATTCGATCCTGGAGGCGCATCGGGCGGTGGGGCAGCTGCTCGAACAAGTTCTGACGTGAAAGCAGGGGAGGCGGCAAAACCGCAGGAGCGGAAGGGGGCTATTTGAAACGAATGTCGCCGCGCGGGCCGACACGCGGTTCGGGAAAGCGGTGGGCAATATGGACTGGAGAAGGATGATTCACTTTGGAGGGCCGACCATCGGATTGCAGGCGAGAGTGGGCTTCGGTCCAGGAGGGCAAGGTGGAGGATTCCTGCGACCAGTGAACGAGAGCGGCCTCATCGCACCAGTGAAGGAGCTTGCGCATGGCGCGGCCGTGCGCGCCGGAAATCATGAATTTCTTCATGGCTGCTTCGGAACTCCAGAGAGTGACGGTCCAAAAGGTGCGATTGCGGTCATTCAAGAGCTTAACGGCCAGGTTGCCTTCGGCGCGGCGGGCTTGGCGCGCGGAACGGAGTCCGTAGAAAAAAAATGAAGGCAGGAACCGCCAGGAGCGGACGCGGAGGCGAGTCACAGAAACGAGCGGCATGATTCACAGCCCCGATCGAATGCTGAGTCCGGAAGCGTTCAAAGCTTTGGACCAAGACAACCCCAATTTTCATGGAAAGGAAGGCAGAAAGCTAGAGGGCAGGGATTCCAGGCACGATGGATTGCGGGGGCGCGGCGTGATTCAGGGTACGCGACGGACGATTCCCGGCTTGTGGCTGAGGCGTCACCCGCGTTCTCCTCGAGGGCCCACTTGCTGCAGAGTTTGAAGGTAATTGACGATGTCGCTTCGCGAAAGCATGCCGACAAGATTGTTTGCCTGCACTACAGGCATCTGATTGATGCCGTCCACGCCCATCCTTTCCAGAGCTGTCCACAATTCCGCGTTGGGATCGGTGGTGCTTAGCTTTTCAAGTGGGATCATCGCCTCTGCCGCGGTGGTCGTTGTCCAGGAAGTGCGAGGGATCTCTTTTATGTTGTGCAGCGTCAGCAATCCTACGGGGCGATCGCCGCGGTACACCAGAAAGCAGCGACGGCCGTGTGCGAGGACTTCCTGATCGACTAGCTTTTGCAATGTAGTCTCGCCTGGGACATGCATGCACGCATCTCCCATCGCCTCGGATACTCTGTGGCCGAGTAATAGCCCTTGCACCATTTGCTGCTGAACTTGGGCTGCGGCTGCGCTTTCCAAAAACCAACCAATAAAAGCAATCCACAGACCGTTAGCGACATTCCCTTTCAGGGCTTGCCAAACTCCCCAAACGATGAAGAGGAAGCCGAAGAAACGGCCCGTGCTTGCGGCGATTAGGGTGGCGCGGCGGAAGTTCTTGTTTATCCCCCAGACGATGGCGCGAAATACGCGTCCTCCGTCCAAAGGGAATCCTGGAATGAGGTTGAACAAACCGAGGATGGCGTTGATGAGGGCCAGATATTTGGCAATCTCTAGGGCCGGCACGATATTCACTAGCAGCGGTTCTGCAAGGTAGAAGAGCGCGGCGAGAGCAAAGCTGGTAAGCGGGCCGACAACGGCAATGAGGAATTCGGCGCTGGCGCTGGGCGGTTCGCCGGCGATCTGCGAGACACCGCCAAAAATGAAGAGCGTGATTCTGTTTACGGGTACTTTGTAGCGAAGGGCGACCCACGAATGGGCCAACTCATGAACAACGATGCTGACGAAAAATAATACGGCCGTCACGGCGCCCATCAGCCAGTATTCCATGGTCGTGCCGCCCTTCAATTCGACGGGATAGTAACTGACGGCAAGCATCCAGGTAATCAGGGCGACAATCAAGAACCATGAGTAGTCGAGTTCGATGGGTATTCCAAAGACGCGGCCAATCGGGATTGTGTGGCGAAACAAGAGCGACCTACCTTTCGCGAAAGAGGAGAGGCGGAGGCGGAATATTAGGACGGAATTGCGCGCAACTCTCTCGCAATCGGAGAGTATAGCATTCGGGCTGTCCCCTGTTGTGGGCCGACGCGGCGCCGCTCGAGGAAATCGGTTCAGGGTCTTGCCGGAAGAGCTAGGAGGACCAAGAAAAGTGGCCAGCGCGGAAACGAAAAAGACGGAAAAACGCGAAGGACTAGCGTTCGCGGCGGAGGTGGTCCAGCCAGCGAGTGAGCATCGCCACGGAGGCGGGTTCGAGGTCGATGAATTCGAGGCCCATACCGATTTTGGGCTTGACGATGCGGACGGTGGCGAGGGCTTCGACGTTTTCATCCTTGCGTTTTAAGGTGACGCGGGTGCGAGATTTCACGGGAAGCGGTTTGCTGGTGCAGATGAAACAGCCGCCGAGGGAAAGATCGGAAGTGACGCCTTCGGTGCGGGCGCCGGATTCGAGGTCGAGGACCTCGGCGTCGGCAGCAAAGGGATAGCGGATGGCGTAACGGCGGTCGCGTACGCTCGATTTGCGTGGCAATCCGTCAGAGATTCGGTCGTCCATGGAAATAACGTTGCCCATTATGCATTAAGCCGGGGAAGGATGAAACAGGATGAGCAGGACAGGCGTTCCCCTCTATTTAATAAGGGTGCCAGAGAAGAGGAAAAATAGGGGGCTTGCGAGCGCGAGGAGGGCGAAAGAAGCAACAGGGGGAGGCGGTGAGGGCGCGGGAGAGATGAGAACGAACTATTAGTCGGTACGACAAAGCGAAGCGATGCGAAAGAGGGCGCAGGATTGGGAGTGCTATCCTAAACTGGATGAGTTCCCTGATGCCAAACGAAACCATGCGAAGCGATGGGCTGCGCCAGAGCGACCGCGTGAGCTTCCGCATGCCCGTGGAAGCGTCGTGGACGACGAGCGACGGCGGGACGGTGAAACACATAGTGGAAACGCTGCTGGTGAGCCGCAATGGCGGCGTGCTGCGGCTGGATGAGAGGTTGACAGCGGGGCAGGAGATTACGCTGCGGCGCGCGGAAGGCGATGTAGTGAAAACGGCGCGGGCGCGTGTGATGGCGGAGATTGATCATGAGCCGGCGGGGTTTTTGTACGCAATTCATCTCTCGGACCCGCGGGCGGATTTTTGGGACATTGACTTCCCTTCTCCGCGCAAAGCGGAAGAGGCACTGGCAAGACTGCTGATGGAATGCGGCTTTTGCCAGAGGCGCGAAGTGGTTTATTTGAACGAATTGGAGCTGAAATCATTTGAAGTGCGGAAGTGCGTGGCGCGGCTTTGCAAACATTGCGACACACCTTCGATCTGGATCGAGGCGCAGTCCGAGATTAAAACGCCGGAGCAGGGTGCGGCGCATCCACAGTCGATCGAGGAGCGCGTGATTCCGCGGCGAAACCGGACGCGAGTGAAGGCGCGAGTCTTGGCGTGCATCCGAAGGCGGGGATTTCAGGAAGAAGTGGCGGTGTGCGAGGATTTGTCGAAGGGCGGGCTGAGCTTTCGGAGCCGGAACGAGTACCCTGAGGGATCGCGGGTCGAAGTGGCGGTGCCGTTCACACCGGGCAGCGGGGCGATTTTTGTGCCGATACGGATTGTGTTTTCGCAGGCGATTCCGTCGGCAGGATTGTATAGGCACGGAGCGGCTTATATTCGGCCGCCGCTGGATTCCGCGGATTGAAGTGGTTTCTTGCCGAGCAGGAAGGGCTGCTCGGAAAATTCCTCTAAAAATCAGTCCATGACGGATGCAATGTCGCGCTCGTGACGGCGGCGATGCAGATAGTGCATCGAGATATTCAGATACGCGAGGCCGCAGGGAGTTTCGACGGCGATGACCATGGCTTCGGTGTCCGCGCTGCCTGCGAGGCCTTCTTCATTCATGTGAATTTCCGGCGGAAACACCTTGAAGCGAAAGCCCTGGTCGTTGAGCAGCGTGACGGAATTTCCAATGACCATGTTGGCGAGCTCGCAAACGGTTTCGCGAACGACTTGCTCGCTATCCGGAACTTCCGAGCCAGCGAGATGGCTGGCGACTTTCATGGCGACTTCTGGCGAGAGATCGAGAATGACGCGGCCTTCGATGTCACCTTTGATGGCGATGAGGGCGGCGACACCTTTGCGGCGATAGGTGTCCTCGTCCATGGTCAGGTCGAGAATTTTAGTCGGTGCCTGAACCAGTTCGGCGAAGACAGCGTCGGCTGCGTTAATAAAGGGCTGGATGAGTTCCATTCTCATGCGCGTGTTTCTCCTGCGAAGGCGACGGGCGCGCCAGCGGCGTTGGGATCGTCACTGAGAACATAACGGAGAATTTCGTAAAGGACTTCGGGCTTGACGGGTTTTTGCACAAAGTGTTTCGCGCCCTTCTGGAGCGCGGCCAGAATGTTTTCCTGGTAGCCCACCGAAGAAACCATGACGATGCGCGCTTCGCCATGCTGGCGAACGATGCGCTCGACGGCCTCGATGCCTTCCATCTGCGGCATGGTGATATCCATGAGCACGATGTCGGGCTTGGTGCGGTTGAACTCCGCGATGGCGGTGAGGCCGTCGCCGGCTTCACCGGCGACTTCTCCGCCGAACATCTCAATCATCTTGATGATGTTCTTGCGAGCGAAGACGGAGTCGTCCACCACCAGGTAGCGAACGGGTTGGTTGTCTTTCCGTAACAGAGCGGCAAATTGTTGCATGGCCTTCTCCTTCTTCCGGCACGGTGTTAAGTGCGATGGGAAGAAACGGGTGTCCTTTCCGATTTTTCGTTCTTATCGTTTTTGTCGTTTTTCTCGTTCTTGTCGAATTTCTCTGCGCTGGAACGATCGCTGCCGTAATTTTGCACCAGGAAGCCCGGCAGATTGTCCAGGGGAATCACTTTGTTGGCGTAACCTTTGGAAATGGCGGCGCGGGGCATGCCGCTGACGACGCAGGTGTCCTCGCTCTGCGCGATAGTCATGCCGCCGGAAGTTTTGATTGCGCCGAGGCCTTCGGCGCCGTCTTCGCCCATGCCGGTCATCAACAGTCCGATGGCAGTGAGGCCGAATTGCTGAGCGACGGAATGAAAGAGGACGTCCGCTGACGGCCGGTGACCGTTGACGGGAGGACCGTCTGACAGAACGGCCATGTCACCACGGGGCATGCGACGAACCATAATGTGACGATTGCCGGGACAGATGAGGACGCGGCCGGCGATGAGAAGATCTCCGGAACGAGCTTCCTGAACCTCGAGAGCGCAGCATTCATCAAGGCGCTTGGCGAACATTTCCGTGAAACCCTCGGGCATGTGCTGAACGACGATGATGCTAGCGGGAAATTCCGCTGGAATCTGAGAGAGAACGTATTGGAGAGCATTTGGACCGCCGGTGGAAATGCCGATGGCGACGATGCGATTCGGGGGAATCGCGGCATGAGCCGGCTTTTTTTTGCGTTGCGGCGGGTCGTCGGAAACGACGGCGGCGGGCAATTTGCGGCCGGCAGCGCGCTTGGCAACTTTAATTTTTTCAATCAAAAGCTCGGCGATAGAATCGAGATGGCCAGCGGCAGCGTCTTGAGGCTTGGGGACAAAATCGATGGCGCCGAGAGCGAGAGCTTTGAGAGTGGCGTAGGCGCCCTCTTTCGAGTGAGTGCTGAATAGGACGACGGGCATGGGAGCGCGGCGCATGATGAGGCGGAGAGTTTCCATGCCGTCCATGCGAGGCATTTCGAGATCAAGAGTGACGACGTCAGGGCGTAGCTCTTCGATTTTTTTTAGGGCGAAAGCCCCGTCCATAGCCGTGCCGACAACTTCGATGTCAGGGTCGCGGGCGAGGATCGAGGGAATCAGTTTCCGCATGAGGGCGGAATCATCGACGACGAGAACTTTGATGCGCGCGCTCATGCGATGGCTCCCAACGGCGCAGAGCGGGAGAGACGCGAGAGGACCGCGGGCACGTTAAGGATGAGGACGACAGTGCCATCGCCAAGGATGGAAGCGCCGCTTACGAGATCGCTCGCGACGATGTCGCTGGGGAGAGCCTTGATGACCAGCTCTTCTTCGCCAACCATGCTGTCTACGACGAGGCCGAAACGCTTTTCGGCCGAGCCGATAACAATGACGAAGTGTTTCTTTTTCTGGGGCTCGGAGTCGATCGCACGCAAGCGGCTCAGATGCTCGAGGCGGACGAGTGTGAGAATTTGATCGCGCAGGCGCAGAACTTCGCGCTGGTCAATGCGATGGATTTCCTGCTCGTTGATTCGCGAGATTTCGACGACCGAAGAGAGAGGCACCGCATAAAGGCGGCCACCTACGCGAAAGAGAAGCGTCTGAATGCTGGCGAGAGTCAGCGGGGCGCGGAGTTGGAAAGTGGTGCCGCGCGATTTTTGCGTGGAGATGTGAACGGTTCCCTTGAGCTTATCGAGGACGCTGCGGACAACGTCCATGCCGACACCGCGACCGGACACTTCCGTGATTTCCGAGGCGGTGCTGAAACCGGATTCGAAGATCAGATTGAGCGCTTCCTGATCCGTGAGGCGCGCAGCTTCTTCGAGCTTCACGATGCCCTGCTTGACGGCTTGCTCCCGCACCTGGGCGGGATCGATGCCGCGGCCATCGTCGCGCACTTCGATGACAACCTGCGTTCCTTGATGATAGGCGTTGAGAGAAACGGTGCCGCGCGCGGGCTTGCCGGCGGTGAGCCGCTCATCGGCAGGCTCGATGCCGTGATCGACGGCGTTGCGGACGAGATGCATGAGTGGTTCGCCGAGGGAGTCGAGAATCCCCTTGTCGAGATCGGTGTGCTGCCCGGAAATGTCCAGCGCAACATCCTTTCCGCATTGCTTAGCGACGTCGCGCACGACGCGCGGGAAGCGGCGGAACAACTGTTCGACGGGCACCATGCGGATTTTGAGGACGCACTTGTGGAGTTCGTCAAGAACGCGGGTTTGAAAGCCAAGAGCATCGGCGAGTTTGGCGCGGACAGGATCGCGCGCGTGGCGCTGATCAAATTCCGTGAGGGCGCGATGCAGCATGGACTTGCCGATGATCAGCTCACCGACGAGGTTCATGACGGCGTCGATGCGGCTGGCATCGACGCGGAGAGAGCTTTCAGCCATGGTGGCGACTGCCGAAGCGGCTTGTCCGGGCTTCGCAGCTTCGCTGGCGTCGACGTGCTCTGCCGCACTTGCCACAACCTTGGACGCCTGGGCGTCGAGAAGGTCGCCGAGCAATTCATGTTCGGGAGTTTCCGCGACGCTGGCGCGCACGACGCGAACGTCGGAAACGATACTTGGAATGCGGCAGCGCTTTTTAATGGCGTCTTCCGCCTGACCACTGGCAATGGCGGCCTCTACAATTTCGACGCTGGCGGCGGTTAGGTTGTCTTCCGGCCGGAGAGCGATGAGCGTGCCGCATCGGTGCAGGACATTGCGAATGAGTTGAAAGGCAGCGGCGCGCATGAGGCTGTCCGGATCGATCCGCAGCGCGACGTTATAGACGGATTCGCCGCGGTGAACCGCTTCGGAGATCATGAGCTGCTCGTATTCCGTCCAGGCGAAGCTTGCGGGAACGCTTTCGACCGATTTCGGAGTTTCGGCGGCGGGAGTTTTTTCAACGAGCAAGCCGCGAATCAAAGCGTGCAAGGTCTCAAGCGAGGGAAGTTTCTTGCTGCGCTGATAGGCGGCCAGCATGGCTTCGAAAGAATCGGCAGCTGCGAGAACCACTTCGGCGAATCGCGCTCCATGTTTCTGGGCCACCTGGGGTGTGAGGACATCTTCGAGTTCGTGAGCAAGCTGGCTTAATTTGGGAAAGCCAACGGCAGCCGAATCGCCCTTGAGCGTATGCACGGCGCGGCGCACACGGCGAATAACTTCTTCGTCCGTCGGACGCGACTCGAGATCGAGCCCCGCTTCATTGAGCGATTGCAGCAGCTCGTTCGCGCTCTCGAAAAAGATAGCGCGAAGCTCCGGATTGCGATCTTCAAGAGCCTTGCTCAAGAATTCGCCTCCACTTTCTGATAAGCGGTGCCGTTATTTTCGTGCACCATGCGGAATTTCTGAGTGAGCCCGAAAAGGCTTTCCGCATGGCCGACGAAAAGGTAGCCGCCGGGATTCAAGCAATGCCAGAACTTTTCAATCAGGCGCTTTTGTTCCGCTTCGTCGAAATAGATCATGACGTTGCGGCAAAGAATAATGTCGTTGCGGCGGGGAAGAAATTCGGTTTTGAGATTGTGGAAGTCGAACTGGACCAGCTGCTTTAGCTGCGGCTTGATGGCGTATTTATCGCCGGACTTTTCAAAATAGCGCAGGCGGCAGGTGTAATCGACCGGCTCCATTTGCTGCTCGGTGTAGACGCCTTCCTGGCCTACGCGGAGGCTGGCATAGCTGATGTCTGAAGCAACGATTTCCAGCTTCCAAGGCGGAGGGATCAGCGGCTTGGGAGACGGCATGTCGAACGGGAGCGGGTTCCGCAAATAGTAGTAGGCGAGCGCATCGCAAATCAGGATGGCGACGGAGTACGGCTCCTGGCCGGCGGAGCACCCTGCGCTCCAGACGCGAAGATTCCAGTCGCGGCGCTCTTGCTTCTTGCGGAGCAAATCCTCCAACACGTGTTTCTGTAAGAGATCGAGCTGCGGTTTGTTGCGGAAAAAACTTGTTTCGTTGACGGTGAGATTTTCAAGCAGTAGGGCGAGTTCGGCGCGGCCTTCCCGGCTGGTGAGCAAGCGGTAGTAGCTGTAAAAGGAATCGAGCTGGCAAACCTTGAGCCTGCGCTGCAGACGGTCCTTCAGGAAGTGGGAGCGGCGCTCATCAAAAAACATGCCGCATTCCTGGTAGACGAGGGTCTGCAAAAGCTTGAGTTCAGCTTCCGTAAGCTGGATCTGAGCGGTTAGCGTTCCCATGAAATGAGCGGCAACCCGGCATTTCGGCTGGCCCCGATAGAATTGGGGAGAGCGTTACTTTGCGGTAGAGACGGTTTCCGCGGCCTCCTCGAGTCGTTTGAGTTCCGGCCGATGCAAAAGCTTGGAAATATCGAGCAAGATGATCAGTCGGCCGTTGAGTTTGCCAACACCGGTGACGTAACCGGACTCTCCATCGGCGAAAACGGAGCCCGGAGCCGCAATTTCCGAAGGCGGTATCTTCAAAACTTCGGAAGCGGAGTTGACGATCAGGCCGAGTAGCTTGTTTTCGAGCTCGACCACCAAAATACGGTTTTTCTTGTCTGGCTTGATTTCCGTGTGGCCGAACCGTTTGCGAAGATCCATCACGGGAATAATCTTTCCTCGTAGATTGATGACGCCTTCGACCGTGTCCGGAGCGCTGGGAACGGAGGTGATTTCCGGAACACGGACTATTTCGCGGACGGCAGCGATGCGCACGCCGTATGTCTCATTTCCGATGCGGAAACCGACAATTTGTAATTCCTTTTCCATCAAGCGATCTCCGCCTCCTCAGGAACGTGCAAGCTCGGCGTATTCGAGTTCTCGTTCGCGTTGTGAGCTCTGATGTCCGCGGCGTGGAGCGGTCTGCTCTGCTTGACGGCCACGGCCTTGCGCGGAGCGATCCAGGACAAAGCGGTCCATGCTGTCGAGCAAGTTGCGAGAAAGTTTGAGCATTTGCTCGGCGGCGGCGGAAAGCTCGGTGGAGCTGGAAGCCGACTGCTGCACGAGCTCGCGCATTTTGTCCATGGCGCGGACGACGGCTTGAGCTCCGGAAGCCTGCTCTTCAACGGCGGAATTGATTTCCTGGGTGATTTCGGTGAGGCGGCTGGTGGCCTTCGCGATTTGCGAAGAGCCGACCGACTGTTCGTTGGTGGCCGCGCCGATTTCCTGAGAGAACTTGTAGACTTCGGTAACCACGTTGGAGATTTTGTGTAAGGCGGTGCCGAGCTCGTTTCCGAGGCTCAAGCCTTCTTCGACGATGCGCGTGCTGCGCTCCATGTTTTCGACGGCCTGGCGCGCTTCGCGCTGGATGCTCTGGATGAGGTCGGCGATTTCCTTGGTGGATTGCGTGGATTTTTCGGCGAGTTTGCGAACTTCGTCGGCGACGACGGCGAAACCCAGTCCGTGTTCGCCGGCGCGGGCCGCTTCGATGGCCGCGTTCAAGGCGAGAAGGTTGGTTTGCTCGGCAAGGTCGTCGATAACCTCGATGATCTTGCCGATATCGTCGGCGCGATGGCCGAGAATGTTGATGATTTCCGCCGAGGATTGAATGGCTTTGTTGGTGCGGTTCAGGCCATCGGTGGCTTTTTCCATGGTCTGGATGCCGGTGACGACTTCTTCGCGGGAGCGATTGGCGATATCGAGGAGGACTTTTGCTGTGTCCGCGACGCGCTGAATCGAGGTCACCATCTGATCGATGGAGGCGGAGGTTTCCGCGACGCTGGAAGCCTGGACTTGCGTGTTTTTCACGACGTTCTGCACGTTGATGCTCATCTCGTGCATCGTGCTGGTGACTTCTTCGATGGCGGAGGAAGCCTGAACGCTGACTTTGGCGGATTCGTCCGCGGCGCCGGCGACCTGGTTGGAGCCAGCGGAGACCTGGCCGGCGGAATCGCGCGTGGTGCGGACAAGTTCCTGGAGGCCGTGGGACATGCGAAGGAAAGCGTTGCCGAGAGTGTCGCGCTTCGAACGAGGTACAACCTCCACCGTCAAGTCGCCTTCGGCGACCGACATGGAAACGTTAGCCATCTCCTTTAAGTACGCGACCATATTATTGAAGGTAGTCGCTAACGCTCCGATTTCGTCGTTGCGGTGAATATCGATGTTTTGGTCGAGGTCCCCGGAATCGCCAATTTCGCGGGCGACGGTGATGAGGTGAGTCAATGGCTCGGAGATTGACTTGGCCGTCTTCATGGCCGCGAAAATACCGATGCCGAGCGCAAGCAAAGTACCAATGGTCGTCACACCCTGGCTAATGTAGCTGGCCCGAGCTGCCGAGTTGGTCGTCTCGTCCAGCGATTTGGTGATGTCCGCGTTGGTCTGATCCAGGATGACGGAGGATTTTGTGAGCCAGGAAGCCGGATCTTTTTGCAGATAGAAAATCTGCAGGTCGGAGACGGTGGCATCGCCAGAATCAACTTGGTGACGTTTGGCGAGAAGAGGCTTCGCGAAATTGTCGGCCCAGCTGGCTTCCGTGCTTTCCACCTGGATGAGGGCGGTCTTGACGCTGTCGCTGCTGGTCTGCGATTCGCCACGTTTGACTAGGTCATTGATGTCAGAAAAGCCTTTGTTGACCTTTTCTTCGTCGCGAGGGTCGCCGCTTAAGAGGAAGGTATCCATGTTGTGGCGGTTCAACATGATCTGATAGCGCACAGCCTCAATGGTGCGAACGTTCTCGAGCGCGGAAGTGGCATCCTTGCGGGCAGACTGTTCTCTGAATCCCGCGCCAAAGTTGACGATGAACAGCACCGCCAGAATGCCCAGAATCACACCAAAACCTAAATAAAGTCTCTTCCCGATCGTCATTGCAAAATGCCTCCACTCCCCCGGTGGCGCGGCTTAGTCCAAGCCACTCCTGCCGTTTTCTGCGATTCCCTTAGTTGTTCGTCCCGCTAAAATCAAATTCAACGATCTGAGTGGTCTCCTGCGGCGCCGGCGCGAATTTCCACTCCTTCACCGCGTCCTGGCAAGCTTGCACTAGCAATGGATGACCACCGATCACTCGAGTGCTCTTGACCCGGCCATCGGGTGTAATGACCACCTCGATTTTCACTTTGCCGCTCACGCCCATGCGTTTGGCGAGTTCGGGATATTCGGGAGCGACCCTGGTTTTGACTTTGCGCTTCCCTTCGTCCGTTGTGCCCGATTGCCCAAAGCTGGAAGCCACCAAACCGAGGCCGACGAGAGCGACTGCGATTGCGCGGATTGTCCGACTCCATCCGGATCTCATGGACACCACCCCTCCTAAGAATGGGAAAACCCCATGGGAGGAAAGGCACGTCGTGGGCCATGCTAGCGACGGCTTCCTGGACGCGTGAGCTACGCATTCGAACGTGGGCAAGTGGCTTAGAATGAGGAGATAGAGCGTTTGCCGGACAGATACAGAAATTATTCCTGGAAGCAAGTGTGTCTCAGGCGGCGCGGTCTTCTTACGGCGAGGTCTCAGGCTGAGACGAGGGTGACGGAGAACGCGAACGGTGAGTGGACGATTCGGCAACCTCGTTGAGAACGGCGGTTGACTCAGAATGAGATGGCTCGCTAGGGTGGTAGCGAACGATTGCACTCAAATTGAGACGCGCGTCCACCCCCAACCCGTGATGCGGAACACGAAAACCAACCGGACCTCGCGTTTAACCACCCGGTTAAATAAGCCCGACCTTGTGCCACACTCGTCAAAACAAGCGGAAGAATTGATGGAATTAGCAGTTGATGCCGCGCAGTCGCGGCACTTGCCGGAGTTTTTGGAGCGGTTTGCTGGACGGGCGGCACGGATGCTCAACGCGGCATGGGGCGGAGTAGCTGTCTTTCGCGGGCGGGAAACGGACCTGTATTCGGCGGGCGGGAACGAAACAGGGATGAGCGCGGGGCTCAAGAGCTGGATTATTTCGTCGGCGCGAGAGAGCCGGGCTGCCGCGGCTATCCGAGCCTTGCCGCCTGAGGAGGCGTCGTCGTCCAGTGGGTGGACAGCAGCGATGAATGCGGTATTCGTGCCCATCGGCGCTAGCGATGGGGAGCGGCTGGGGATGGTGTGCCTGCTGCGGGTGCGTAAGAGTTTGGACGCCAAAGAAAAGAAGCTTCTTCATGCTTTGGCGAGCCACGCGGCGCTTTCGCTGGAAAATTTTCGGCGGTTCTCGCAGCTGGAAAAATCCAAGCGGCAGTGGGTCGAAGATATTGATGCGATTAGCGATTACATCGTGGTGCATGATCGCGCGTGGAAGATCGTGCGCACGAACCGCTCGCTGGCGTCGCATCTCGGAGTGCCACCGGTTGCGCTGGTGGGCGAGGCGATGAGCGGATTGCGGCAAATCGCGGAAACTGGGAGCGATCTTCCCTGCCCTTTTTGCCGGGATACGCAGAGGGCGCGCGAGGAGTACGTGGCGGCCTCGGCGGAGCGCATTTTTCTGGTGTCAACCTCGCGAGCGCCGGGAGCAGCGGAAGACGATACCAGGACGATCCACGTTCTGAAGGACATAACGGATCGGCGCGAAGCAGAGCGGAAGTATCGAGAGCTGTTTGACAGTATCCAGGAAGGGCTTTTTTTCGCTACGCCGGACGGGCGATTCTTGGATGTGAATGACGCTATGGTGCGCATGCTTGGGTATGCATCGCGGGAAGAAATGCTGCGGGCGGACGTGAGCCCGCACCTTTATCCAGCACCTTCGGCGCGGGAAAGGTTCCTGCAGGCGCTGGCCGAGCGGGGCGTATTGCGCAACTACGAAGAGACGCTCAGGCGAAAAGATGGGGCGCTGCTGCACACGCTGCAAAACATTACGGCGGTACGGGACGCGCAAGGTCGCATCGCGCAGATTCGCGGGCTGATGCTGGATGTGACGGAGCAAAAATCGTTTCAATCGCAATTGCAGCGGGAACGGGATTTCAACCAGAAGATTCTGAATACCACGCAGAGCATGATTCTGGTGCTGGATACGGCGGGGCTGATCAGCTATGCGAACCGAAGGTGCTACGAGGCAGGCTATCGCGAAGATGAATTGATCGGGCATCGGCTTGTCGACTGGGTCGAGCCGTCTCACAGCAACGACTTTGAGGCCGCGCTGGAGACGACCGCTAACGGGCAGCAAGTGGAGAATCTGGAGTTGCAGGTGAGGAGAAGCGACGGATCGATGGGGCACTTTTCGATAAGCCTGAGCCCGATGCGCGACGAGCAGAGCGCAGTGAACAGCGTGGTCGTGGTGATGACGGATATTACGGATGCAGTGCTGCTGCAAGCCAAGTTAGCGCACTCGGAAAGAATGGCGACGATCGGGCGATTGGTTTCCGGAGTGGCGCACGAGGTGAATAATCCGCTCGCGGCGATTTTGGGTTTTACGGACCTGCTGCTGGAGAATCCGGAAGTGCCGGTTTCGGCGCGGGAAGATTTGCAGATTATTTTGCAAGAAACGCAGAGAACGAAGGACATTGTGCAGGACTTGCTGAGTTTCGCCCGGCAGCGGCCGGTACAGCGTGAGCCGGTACAGGTGAACACCGTTCTGCGGCAAACGATCAAGCTCCGCAGCTACGATTTTGCGAGCCATGGCGTTGAAGTGACGGAGGAATTCGACGAGTCGCTCGCGCCGGCCCTGGGAGACGCGCAACAGCTTCAGCAGGTGTTCCTGAATATTTTGAACAATGCGTACGACGCGGTGCAGGAGACGGGGCGGCGCGGGCGAATTGCGATTCGCACAGAGCGCGGCGGGAATACCGTGCAAGTCGTGGTTACTGATAACGGCACCGGCATTACTGATCCGCAGCATATTTTCGACCCGTTTTACACGACGAAACAACCGGGCAAGGGCACGGGCCTGGGACTGAGCATTTGTTACGGGATAGTGCGAGCGCATGGCGGCGAGATTTTGTGCTGGAACAACGCGGAAAGCGGCGGGAGCACGTTCGTCGTACGGATTCCGATCGCGGCGGAACTGCCTGCCATGGCAGCGAAAGAGGCTGGGCGATGAAATTGCCAGCGGCTATTCGTCAATCGGCTCCGATTCTGTTGATTGAGGATGAACCGTCCGTGATCGCTTTTCTTAGGGCGGCATTGGAGCGCAAGGGATACACGGTGGTAAACGCCTCTTCCGGCACGGAAGGACTGAAGCATCTCGCCGGCGGGCAATATGGCGGAGTGATCTCCGACATTCGAATGCCAGGAGAAATAAACGGCGCGGAGGTGCACGCCTGGATCCAAAAAAACAGACCAGAGCTGGGAGCAAAAATCATTCTGATTAGCGGTGACACTGCCAATAGCGAGACGCAGGCCTTGCTGGCACGAAGCGGAACGCCTTGCATCGAAAAGCCGTTCCGTGTACACCAATTAATGTCCATTGTGGAGAAAACATTCGGGAAACCATGAGTGACGACTTAAAAATACGATTGCTGGTCGTGGATGACGAGCAGAGCATACGCAAACTTTGCATGACCATCGGAAATACCTTGGGATATGCCTGCACGGAAGCGGAAAGCGCGGAAGCGGCGCTGGCGAAATTGGACGCTGACGCTCCCGATCTCATTCTGACCGATTTGAAGCTTCCGACGCTTTCGGGAGTCGGCCTATTGAAGCAGGCAAAGCTGGTGCTGCCGCGGGCGGAAATCGCGATCATGACCGGGCACGGCTCGATTGAATCGGCGGTCGATGCGATGAAATTGGGCGCATACGACTACATCGAGAAACCATTTCGCGTAGAAAAAATGCGGCTGCTGCTGCAGCGCATGGCCGAAAAAGTCAGGCTGATTACGGAAAATGAGTTTTTGCGCGAGCGCGTGAGCACGGAAGACAATCTGGATGGGATCATCGGCACTTCGGCGAACATTCAGGATGTCCTGCGGATGGTTTCCAGGCTGAAAGATACGCGGACGCCGGTCTTAATTTCTGGCGAAAGCGGTACCGGCAAGGAACTTGTGGCGCGCGCGATTCACTTCCGCGGCGCGCTGGCGCAGACTCCATTTGTCGCGGTGGATTGCGGGTCGCTGGTGCCAACGCTGATGGAAAGCGAACTGTTTGGCTACGAGAAGGGCGCATTTACGGGAGCCATTAAAACCAAAGCAGGCCTATTCCAGGCGGCCAACGGCGGAACTATTTTTCTGGACGAAATCGGCGAACTACCGCTCGAAATGCAGGCCAAACTCTTGAGAGTATTACAGGAGAAAGAAGTCCGGCCCGTCGGAAGCAATGAAAAAGTGAACGTGGATGTGCGCGTGATTGCAGCCACGAATCGCGATCTCGAAGCGGCCTATCGCGAGGGAACATTTCGGAAAGACCTCTATTTCAGGCTGAATGTGGTGACGGTGCATCTGCCTCCTTTGCGCGATCGACGTTCGGACATTCCGATGCTCGTCCATCACTTCCTGGACCGCTATGCGCCGGATTCGCATCTGCAGGTGACGCCCGCGGCGATGAAGAGTTTGCTGAACTACGAATGGCCGGGAAATATCCGCGAGCTGGAAAACTGCATCGCGCGCGCAATCACGCTAGGCGACCGGCAAGTCATCGACGTGATCGATCTTCCGCCCTCTATCCGCAGCGACCAATCGGAGGGTTCCGGCGCCACGATTCAGAATGCAGCGTCGTTATCGACGACAGCCCTCGCGGAAATGGAGAAGATGACCATTCTGCGCGTGTTCGAGCAGGCAAACGGCGACAAAGCGCTTGCGGGACGTATGTTGGGGATCAGCCGCGCGACTCTCTACCGGAAATTGAAGCGGTACAGCATCCCGCTGAGGTCCGGCCCCGGCGAAGCAGAAGATGCCCCGGAAGAAACAGCTCACCAGGTGGAATAACGTCTCAAGCCCGGCGGCGAGACGCGAAAGTACTATGGAGCTGAGACGAGGGCGTTTCAGCGTGAGACGCGTGAGCCAATCGAGACGAACGGGAAAATTTTAAGTCTTTCTCTTTCTTCGCTTTCTGAGCCCTAACCATTTTTACTCCTTTGGCGTGCAGCGTGCTTCTCTACTGCGGGGACGTTGTGTCCCTTCGCGGGAGTCAGTGTGCCATGGCGCGCCGTGTGCGCGATTCTCGCACGGCGGCTGGAGAGGCGACGTGAACGTACCAAACGAAGCGACCGTTACCGCGAACGAGCAGGGATGCGCGGAGCGGTTGGCCCGTTTTTTTCCTCGCGCCACTCCCGTTCGCGTTCCCGTGCAGATTACTGCGCTCCGATCCGGGAGCACACGTCTGCGAGAAGCGACGGTGGTGGAATATGGCGGCTCGGAACATGCCATCTTTCTTTCGAGCTTGCCGCTTGAATTCGATGACAAGGTACGCATAGAACGCGATCGGAAAGGATGTACGGCGGAGGCGACAGTCATCGCCGTGCAATATCACGAAGGAAACAAAGCGGTGGCCGTCCGGTTCCTAGAGGGGCCCTGCGCGTGGGTGACACAGCCGTGAACAAGACGACTACAACACTCAACACTCCGACGCCTGCGAAGCCCGCAAACTCGCGGCAGGCAAAGTGGGCCGAGGATCGCTCCGTTTTTCCGATCTATCTGGCGCTTGCAAAGCAGCTCGAACTTGAAATTCCGGTTCCGGCGGAAAAAAGGAATCTCCCCGAGAAGCCGGACCTGGAGCTGTTTGACGAAGTCGAAAGCTGGCTGGACGAAATGGACCAGCGGGTCGCCGTCCATGAATTGCGCAAGCTGCTCCAGACGACGACACTGAACGCCAACGAGAACAGTTTGTGCGCGCTGATTCATCGCCAACTCAAGAAACCTTCGAAAACAAACGTCGACCGCGACAAGATCGACTTTCTCCTGGTGCAATACTTCGCACTTTGCGCGCCTCCAAAGATTTACCACAAGCAGATTGAGCCGATGGATGTCGCACAGGTCATGAAACCGGTCCTGGGCGATGTGCCTGCTACACACCTAGAGTGGTGCGAGCCGCTGGAAAACATGATTGACACGTTGGGAACTTTCCGCAGCCTGCGGGAAATTCTCAAAACCAATTTCATCGAGCAGGGCCGCAAAGTGAAAGAGACAGCAGGCGGAATGTTTTATGACCCCGCGGCGTTGCTGTCATTCGTTCGGTTTAATTTTCTGCTGCGGCGGACGTTTATTGAGCTGATGCATGCCGATCTGATCGCGATCCGCTCAGGTCTGGCTCAATTGGAAACTTCTGGGGTGAGAACTATCGATTGCCAGCATTTCGGCCTCTCCGGAGCGGAGCCTCTTGCAAAGATTCGGGACATAGCCGACGAGTGGAAACAGCCATTTCAGAAGGAATACACCGAACGCGCGGTGAATCAGACGTTTGAAAAGCTGCTAGGACTGCGCTCGGATGTGGAACGCGGCTTGGCGAAGATTGCTCCGAAAGCACCTGAAAAAGCGGCTCCCGCCGGGAAAGCCACGAGCCCTCGCGCTGCTGAACGGCCGGGCGATTTGGGGAGCGGCGCCGGAAAAGTTGAAGCGGGGGCACACAGCACGCAGAAACCTGCCGCACCGGGCGCGAGCAAGTCGTCGGCTTCCCTTTCCATCGATTTTGAATCGTGCCTCGAGAAAATTTGGGAACAATTGATTGCCACGCCGCCAACGCGCGGCCGTTCCATGACCACCGTGAAAATCGGCGCGGCACGCATTTTGATGTCTTCGTGGGAAGTAGCCGCGTTCGTGAGCGAAGACGGGCCGTCCGCGGAGGATCTGCGGCGTGCGGTCGTTGCGCGAGCGATGGTGACCGCTGCCGTGGAATCCGCCAAGGAAACGGGAAATGCGACTTCCATGGATAAGGCACTCTCCATTGCGCGGATAGAAGTCTCCCGCCTCCAAGAACGCGTGGACATCGCCAAGCAAGCGAAGGACACGGAAGCGGCGGTGAACTTGGGCATCAGCACGAAACGGTTACTCTCGGCGCTGGACGAGGCCGAGAAAATTTAGAAATTTGGACTCGAGCCGGTTCATGCCGGATGAGCCACCCGGGAGCAGGTTTTCTGTGAGAAATGCAAGCGTCCTGATTCTTACCGATGAACCGGAATTCGCCCGGCTGCTCACCGCTTGTTGGCAAGCGGAACGGCAGGCCCCCGGGATTACCGTCCTCAGCAGCGAGCTCTGGAAAGATCATGAAGGGGCGCCTTACGATCTCGTGGTGGTTGGTCCTGTACTCGAGGGAAAATTGCCTGGCGTTTTGCGCTCCTTTGAACCAGCGGCGGCGGTTATTTTGTGCGTGCCCGCCGATTCCCAAGAGCTAGGACAATTACGCTCGCGGTATCCGCGGCTGGTTCACATTCCTTTGCGGGAAGATTGGGCGCAAACGCTGCTGCTCGTCGCCGGCGAATCGCTGCGGCGCGCCGAAGCGCTCCGAGTCTCGAAGCAGGCCGAGCGACGCGCGGCAAAGAACGAAAATCACGCCACGCTGGGCCGCTACATGATGGACATGAAACATAGCGTGAACAATGCGCTGACCTCCATGCTGGGCAACGCCGAGCTGCTTCTTTTGGAGCCGGGCCAGCTCTCATCCCAGTCACTCGCGCAGATTAAGACGATTCACAGCATGGCGATGCGCATCAACGAGATCATGCAAAGATTCTCATCGCTGGCGAGCGAGATGAGGGAGGCTGAGAATGCTTCTCAAGGTGAGACGGAAGTAGTGCCCGCTTCTCCCCTAACGCGCCACTAGGCGGACCCAGACGCCTTGCAACCCGCTCATAACTAAGCCCTTATACAATTTAGGCAACGGGTCTAGCGGAATCGATGGCCTGGCTGCTGACGTGCACCTTTGGTCTGCGGAGAATTACGGGGAGATGTCGGTGCTGCAGAAAAAAGTACTCATCGTCGATGATTCGCCCTCGCAAGTGAAGCTGATCGAGGGCTATCTGGAGCACGAGGGTTACCGGCTAGTGGGATTGAACGATCCGGAACGAGTGGAAGAGGCGATCGCGTTTGAGCGGCCAAGCGTGATTTTGCTGGACGTGGTGATGCCGAAGCGGAATGGATTTCAGGTTTGCCGGGAGTTGAAGAATCATTCGGACTACAACGCGATACCGGTGATTTTGGTGACGTCGAAGAACACCGAGAGCGACAGATTTTGGGGCCAGCAGCAGGGCGCGGACGGATATGTGACCAAGCCTTTTACGCGGGAAGAGTTGTTGCGGGCTGTGCGGCGATTTGCTTAGAGCAATTTTGAGGACGATTTGGCGATGAACGAAGACTTTCATCTGGTGCCGTTGCCAGCGGATGCGGACGACCTGCTCGAAGCTCTTGGGCCGATGGTAGAGCGGCCGCCGGAGTCGCAGTACTGTGTTTTTCGGAGCGGCCGTGAACGATTCTGTTTGCCGGTGCTGGACGTCGAGGAAGTTTTGGACTGGCCGTTATTGACGAAGCTGCCGCTTGGTCCGGCGTACCTTGCGGGAATTTTCAATTTGCGAGGGGCGATTGTGCCGTTGATTGATATCGCTATTACGGAAGGACGGCGGCCTGGGCTGCTGCCAAAGCACGTGGTGGTGGCGTCGCTGCGCGGCGAGGGCGCGCATGACGATTTGCGGATTGGAATTGCCGCCGATGAAGTGATTGGAACGTATTCGGTGAATGCCGAGGATTTGCTGGAACAGGCGCCGGAGAATGTGCCGCACTGCACCGGAATGCTCCGGCACGACGACCGGCTGGCGCTGATCATAGATTTGCGGAGAATGCTCGAGGTTTTTCCGGGGCCCAGCATCTGAGCTTGCACTTTTGAGTTTGCGCGGACCCAGCCGCAAGCGGGTGGGGACGCTGCAGTAGAGATTTGGAGGAAGGCATGAAATCGCGACTGAGTTCGACAATCTGGACGCTGGTATTGATGAATGGCGTCATTCTTTTCGCCGTGCTGGGCCTGGCTTACAGCGCCGGGCGGCAATCTGGCGGAGCGTCATTGTTTGATTTCGGCGCGTTGCCGAGCGGGGCGAGCGGCTCCGTCATGCTGGCTTTCCTGCTGGCACTCGGCATGGCCATCTTCCTGGCATGGCGGCTGGGAAGCAAGCTCTTGACGCCGGTGCAGGAACTTGCGCAGTTTTCCGAGCGCATCGCCGCGGGTGACCCTCGCGCACGCGTGGAAATTAACACGGGCGATGAACTTGGGTACATTGCTGAGAATTTGAATCGCGCGGTGGCAAAAGTCTCTAAGGCGACGAGCAATCAGGATGCGAACGACGCGTTGCAGCGGAGCATCACCGAGCTTTTGACGGTCATCAACCAGGTGGCTCGCGGCGACTTGACGCTGCGCGGAAAAGTCACCAACGACGCGTTGGGAAACGTGGCGGACTCCATCAACTACATGCTCGACAACTTCACCAAAGTTCTCGAGCGGGTGCGCAAAGCGGCTATGGAAGTTACTGCTTGCTCGAACAACATTCTTGTTGCCGCCGACCAAATGCAAGCTGGCGCGACCCAACAGGATCAGGAAATCACGAACACGTCGAGCGCGGTGGAAGAGCTGACGGTTTCGATGAAACAGGTGTCCAACAACGCGGAAGCGAGCGCGGAAGCAGCGCGCCGTGCGCTGGACGCCGCCGAACAGGGCAACCGCGCCGTGCGCGACACGCTGGAAGGCATGCAGCGCATTCGCGCATCTGTGCAAGCGACGGCCAAGAAAATCAAATCGCTGGGCGATCGCTCTCTGGAAATTTCAGAAATCATCAACGTTATTAACGACATCACGGAACAGACGAACTTGCTCGCGTTGAACGCGGCCATTGAGGCGGCTCGCGCTGGTGAAGCGGGGCGCGGTTTCGCGGTTGTCGCCGACGAGGTCCGCAAGCTGGCGGAACACAGCCGCAGCGCAACGAAGGACATTGCAGCGCTCATTAAAGCCATTCAGGCGGAGACGAACGAAGCCGTGGTGGTCATGGAAGAAGGCACGAAGGAAGTGGAAGGTGGGGCAACGCTGGCCGATCAGGCCGGACGCGCGCTGGACGCCATTTCGAACGTCGTGCGCCAATCGGCGGAACTTGTCCAGGAAATTTCACTGGCCTCGAAACAGCAGGTGCGCGGAACGGAAGGCGTAGCACACGCGATGCAAATCATTTCGAGCATCACGCGCCAAACGTCCCAAGGCACACGCGGAACCGTCGCGACGGTGAGCCAGCTCGTGAAACTCTCTGACCAATTGAACGAAGCGTTGGCGCAGTTCCGCGCGAACTCGAAATCCGGCAATACGTTGGAAGATTCCGAGCGGCCCGTCCCAGCCGGCGCTCTGCGATAAGCGGTGATTTTCTGCTCGGGCAAGAGGCCAGAGCTAAAGCGGGACTGGAATGAGCGAACGGCAAGGACCGGCGCAAGGTCTTAGTGAACACGAATTGAGCGAGATCCGCATGCTGATCGAAGAGCGGACGGGCATTTGCTTCGATGAATCGCGCGAACGGTTTTTCTCGACGCGCGTGAAGGAACATTTGCGCGCCAAAGGCTTGGAGCGCGGCACGGACTTGTTGCGGGCGATGCGCAAATCGAATGTCGAATACGAAGCTCTGCTCGAAGGACTCCTTACGCAGGAGACCAGCTTCTTCCGGTACCCAAGCGTGTATGAGGCCTTCGAAAAGCGGGTGCTGCCGGAATTGCACGTGAAGAAGTTTTGGAAGAACCCGCGCACGCTGCGCATTTGGAGCGCGGGCTGCTCGACTGGCGAAGAGCCTTACTCCATCGCGATAACCATCGCTGATTCGCTTACCTTCTCCGATTCCTGGAATGTGGAAATTCTCGCTACGGACGTAGGAAGGCTCGCTCTGAAGCGGGCGGAACGCGGTGTTTATGCAGGACGAAGTCTCGCCAGCGTAAGCCCGCAACAATTGGAGACACACTTCACCCAGGCGCACGGCGGGCATCAGGTGAAGCCCAGGCTGCGGAAGCTCGTAACCTTCGCGCCGATAAATCTGGCATCGGCTGTTTATGTCGGGCGCATGGACATGATTTTCTGCATGAACGTGCTGATCTATTTTTCCGAGGACCGCCGGCGGGCGCTCGTGCAGCGCTTTTACGACACGCTTGAGCCGGGCGGCTACCTCTTTCTCGGCCATTCGGAGTCCATCTCGAAAATGCCAGTCAAGTTTCAAGCGATCGTACTGAACGACTGCATCCTGTATCGCAAGCCCACGGCCGAAGAATTGCAAAAGCCGGAACTCGTAACGGAGGGACGCGCGTGAGCATGCCGGACCGCGAAGCCGTCGAGATGTTCCTTCAGGAAGCTTCCGAACACCTGCAGTATTTGCGGGAATACGTAAGTGTATTGCAGGAGATATCGCCGCGCCGGGAAGATCTGGAGCGGCTCTATATTTCGGCGCATACCCTGAGCGGAACTTCGGCGAGCTACGGATTTCCGCGCTTCTCCGAAATCGCGGCAAAGCTGGCACACGTTTTCCAGTACGCAATGAACGCGACGCTCGGCGACGATCTGCACGGTCCGCTGACGGAATTCTTGTCGGACGGCATTTCCCTGCTGGAGACGGATCTTTTGGAGATCAGCGATACGGGGAAGGAAAGCCTGGACGACATTGCGGCCTTCAAGGAGCGCTATCGTTTTGCGTTCCCAACGGAGCCGCCGCCGCTGAACTATCCTCAGTCTCAGCCCTACGCGGAGACGGCCAAGCCCTCTGCTCACGAAACTGTCGTAGCGGCCGCGACGGGTTCCTATTTTGACGCACTCCCCTCGGACGAAGAAGTGCCTGACGAAATATTGGAATTCTTCCAGCCGGAAGCCGAAGAGCATTTGCAAGTGGTCAGCGATTGCCTGATTTCGCTCGAGGGCAACAACAATCCTGAAGAAATCAATAAGCTCTTTCGCGCGATCCATACCGTGAAGGGATCAGCGGCCCAGGTTGGGCTAAGCAGGCTTGGAGCGATCGCCCACCGCGTGGAAGACCTGATCGGACGTTTGCGCGACGGTGAGCTCGAGCCTTCACTAGCCGTCGTTGACATTTGCCTCGAATCTGTTGACGTTCTGAAAAAAACTTTGCACCGCCAGTGGGCCGACGAAAAAGCAATGCGTACGGGCGTCGATTCGCTGCTCGGACGAATTGCCGAATTTGCGCCGATCGAGGTGGAGGATTCGGACGCGGTCACCCTGCCAGTCGGCAGCGAAGGCGCACCCGCCGAGGCATCGGAAGAAGCCGCTACCGTTGCTGCGCCAGCCAAGAAGCCCATCAAGCTCCCAGGCACAGCCGCGGCGGCGGCGAAGTCGGTTCGCATCGCGCTGTCGCGGCTCGACCGAATGATGAACACGGTCGGCGAACTGGTGATCAACCGTACGCGTATGGTCGGGCGCGTGGCCGAACTGGAAAAGCTCGTCGATACGCTGAGCTTTTCCAAGGAGCGACTGCAAGGAAAAGTGGGAGAGTTCCAGGAAAAGTACGAGTTCAACCGCATCAGCTCCACGCGGCAGACCGGTCCGTGGAGCCCGTCAACTGCGCGGCAGACGCTTACGAGCGCTGCCTCGGGCGATACCTCGTTCTGGTCGGATTTTAGCGAACTGGAGATGGACCGGTACGATGATTTCAATATTTTGTCGCGGTCCATGGCGGAAATCTCCGCGGACGTGAACGAAGTCCTCTCGCAGCTTGAGGGCTTCATCGGACGCGTCGAAGGCGACATCGACGAATTCACAAAACTCGCGCACCACCTTCAGGACGAAATCACGGCAGCCCGCATGGTGCCGATCGGGACGCTGTATTCACGGCTTTCGCGCGCGGTACGCGATGCCGCGAAATCGGCGGCCAAACTGGTCGATCTTGATCTTTCCGGCAGCGAGACGGAACTCGACAACAACATCATTCAGCAGATTTCCGACCCGTTGGTGCATTTGGTTCGGAACTCAGTGGCGCATGGCATCGAGCGCCCCGAGGATCGCATTGCAGCTGGCAAGCCGGAATTGGGCAAAGTCTCTCTGCGCGCTTATCACCGCGGCAATCATATTTATATCGAAGTGGAAGACGACGGCCGCGGCATCGATTACGAGCGCGTGAAACAAAGCGCTATCGAACGCGGGCTCGTTTCGCCGGAAACTGCGGATCGCCTCACCGAGCGCGATCTTCGCGAAATGCTCTTCCATCCCGGCTTTACTACCGCCCCGGTTAAGACAGAGCTTGCCGGACGCGGCGTCGGCCTTGACGTGGTCCGCGCAAACCTGAACGCATTGAATGGTGAAATCGACATTCAGAGCGTCTCTGGGCAAGGCACAAAGTTTACTCTGAAAGTGCCCTTAACTTTGATCATTTCTCCGGCGCTCTTCGTGCGCTGCGGAGTGACGAACTTCGCCCTGCCGCTCGCGGTCGTCGAAGAAATTCGCCGCTTGCGTGCAGATGAAATCGAGGACGTTGGCGGAAAGCTTCTTACCAAAGTTCGCGACGTCGTGACCGAAGTCGTGCGGCTCGACACCTATTTGGGCCTGCCCCCGCTCGAACCAGTGAACGGATATTTCCGCATGGTTGTTGCAAATGCGGGCAACCGCCAGATTGGCCTTGTCGTAGAGGAAGTTCTCGGCAAAGACGAAATCGTTATCAAGAATCTCGGCGAATATCTGCGCCGAGTAAAACTCTTTCCCGGTACAACGATCGCGCCGGACGGCAGCCTCATTCTGCTGATCGATTTGAACCGTATGGTGGCCAACGAACCGACCGACCGCCGTCCGCTTCAAGCCAGCGCCAGCGCCGCGCGTATTTTTGCCCCGGGTTCCGCAGCTGTTGCACGCGGCACGATTCCCGCCGAAGCGATCGACCGCGTCGAGCAAGAGCGTCTCATCGTTGTCGCAGACGACTCCATCAGCGTGCGCAAGTTCGTCGGACGCATGCTGGAAAAGAACGGCTACCGCGTGAAGCTCGCTGCCGATGGCATGGAAGCCGCAGAGCTCGTCACGCAGCACGGCTGCCACCTGGTGATCACAGACCTCGAAATGCCGCGCATGACAGGCTACGAACTGATGGTGCAATTGAGGCAGAGCCCCACTACGCGCCGCATCCCCGTGATGGTCGTTACGTCTCGCGCAGGAGCAAAGCATCGCGATCGCGCGATGAAAGAGGGCGCATCTGCCTTCCTCACGAAACCCGTTCAGGAAGATCAGCTGATCGCCGCCGTGGAACAATTGATGGGAACGGAGGCGCGACCAAACGTACCGGTTGCGTAGACCGCCATGGCCACCAGCGCACACAAAAAATTCCGCGTGCTGATCGTGGACGACTCCGCCTTCATGCGAAAGGTGCTCGAAACGATTTTCAACGGCGACGATCAATTACAGGTTGCCGGCCACGCGAAGGATGGCCGCGAGGCCGTAGCCCTCGCTGAATCGCTCAAGCCCGACGTCATCACCATGGACATCAACATGCCGCATGTCGATGGCTTGCAGGCGACATCGGAAATCATGACCACGAACCCCCGGCCGATCGTGATTGTAAGTTCCGAATCCAAGGAAGGCGCAGCAAGCACGCTGAAAGCGCTCGAGCTCGGAGCGATTGAATTTGTTGCCAAACCTTCGAGCGGCATCGACCTAGATATGCAGAGTGTGAAAGAGGATTTGTTGCGCAAGGTACGCATGGCGGCAAAAGTGCGCGTCGTGCGCACGGCTTCACGGCTCGCTTCCACCCTCCAAAAATCCAATGGTGACGGCGCTCCGAAAACGGCACCAGCCCCTGCGGCGCCCCGCCCTACTTCCAGCTCCGGACTCGATCAACGTTTTCCTGTTGTTGTCTTGGCTGCCTCGACGGGAGGACCAGCGACGGTCATGCGTCTGGCGCCGGGCTTCACGCGCGAGTTCCCCGCTGCGGTCATTTTGGTGCAGCATATGCCGGCCTCTTTCACGACGCAGTATGCAACACAGCTCGCGGAGTTCACTGGCATTCGCGTCAAGGAAGCGGAGCCCAACGAATCCCTGCAACCCGGCACATTTTATATTTGTCCCGGTGGCCAGCATTTGCGCGTCACGCCATCTGGCCGGCTTCAACTCGACGCCTCTAGCGGCCGCATCAACGGTTACTTGCCTAACATCGATGTGACCATGGAATCGGTGGCAGCCTATGCGGGCGCCATGAGCATCGGCGCGATTCTAACCGGCATGGGCAACGACGGGGCGATCGGTGCGAAAGCGATCAAATCAGCCGGCGGATTGGTGCTTGCGCAGGACGAAGCGACCTGCGTGATCTTTGGAATGCCTGCGGAAGCGATCAAGGCTAAAGCGGTGGATCAAGTGCTTGGGATCGATGACATTTATCCCGCCATCGAGAAGCGAGTGATCGGGATTTGCCGTTCCACTCCCGTGGGAGTCCGCTGATGCGCCCGGCCCCGCCTCCCGCCAAGCAGCAAGCAGGGCGCACGGAACAGATCATCCTGTTTCGCGTATCCGGCCAGCTTCTCGCCGTGTCCTCCGCTTCGGTCCAAGAAGTCCGCAGCGTGGACAGTCTTTCGGGCGCTGCATTGGAAATCAATCAGCCAACAATTCGCAAGGTGCGCCATGTGTTGCGGCGCGGCGACAAGGCGCTCTATGTCATCAACGCAGCCGCTCATTTTGGGTTGCCGGGATCTTCCGCCGGCCTTGTTTTTGTGTTGAGAAAAACACGAACCGCATTGTTGGTCGATGGCATGGATAAGATGGCCACGATGACGCGATTGCAGGCCCTGCCCTTGGCGTACTGCCACGAAGAGCGGCAGTGGTACCGCGGATTGACGGCTCTCGATCAAAACGTGATTCCCGTGGTGAATCCGGAAGGATTTTTGACCGTCGAAGAGTTCGCATTACTCGATGCTTCGCTGCCTCCCCTTGAGCCGGGCGAAGAAACACTGACTGGTGGCCCGGAGTTGCCGCAATGACCCAGGGCACCGAGCTCGCGGCACAATCGTTCGTCTTGCTGCGCCTAGGGGAGCGCCGTTTCGCCGTGGCTGCCACGCAAATTTCGGAACTCGTGGCGCCGAGCCGCATTTTTCGATTTCCGCACCGCACTCCGAAACTCGAAGGCGTGATTCTGCGCCGCGGCCGAATCGTCCCGGTGTGCGATGTCGCGGAGAAACTGCTTGGCAAGGGCCTTACGTCGCGTCGTTTCTATTTGATTGCTGTGCGCCACTACGGAGATAAGTCCGAGTGGGTGGCTCTTCCTGTAACGGGCGATTGCGAACTGATTACCGCGGAGATGATCGGTTCGGCGGAAGCGGACGCTCCACACGTCGCCGGCTGGATATCACACAACGGCGAAGTGATTGAGGTTTTGAACTTGGATGCACTCACGCCGGGCGGCGAGGCATCGTCCGCCCCTAAGCCGGCTGCCGTTGTTCTGGAGGCCAGACCGTGATGCCTCCGGGACGCGGACCGAAAATTCTGCTGATCGACAGCAACGTGTATTTCGCGAAGCGGCTTGGCGACGCCCTGAAGCGCGAAGGCTTTGAAGTTGTATCGAGCACGCAAGCCGCTTATGCGCTGACAACCCTAGAGTACGACGCTCCTTCCGCGATTCTTTGCTCAACGAATATGCGCGAGATGGGGGCCTTGAAAATCGCCAAAATTATTCACGCGGATCCGAAGAATGCCGCGCTCCAAATCATCGCGCTTGGCGATGGCAGCCAGCGCGCCCTCATGGAAGCATTTCAAGCGGGTTGCGACGACTATATCGACCGGCAAAGCGCGCCGGCGGTCATCGCCTCGCATATCAAAAGCATCATCGTCAGTAAATCGGAAGGTTTTCAGCCGACGCAAATGCTTACGCAGTCGGACACCAGCCTCAGCGGCAGCTTGACGCACCACGATCTTACCGGCGTCATGCAGATGCTCGGACACGCACACCAAACTGGCGCTCTGCACGTCAACGCCGGCGAAACTGACGCAGTGCTCTTTTTTGACGCGGGAGAGATTGCTCACGCGGAATGCGGCAGCCTTTTCGGTGACGAAGCGGTGATTCACATTCTCAAAAGCTGCGTGCAAGGCGCCCCCGGCGTCTACAAGTTTGCTTATGGGACCACTTCGCCCCAACGCACTGTTTTGAGGTCGGCGACGGATCTAATGCTCGATGCCATGCGCGAGTACGACGAAGGAGAGCGCGACATGGCGGACAAGGAAGCGCTATGAGCGAGGCGATGACTTTTCCACCGCTGGAAGAAACGGAAGCGAAGCGAATACCGACGGTTTATTTCATCGATGACAGCGCGACGATGCGCGAAGTCATCAAGATCGCGTTCCGTCGCGAGAGCATCAATGTGATTACCTGCGCCGACGCGGCATCGGCTCTGGCCCAGTTTGATCAAAACAAGCCTGACGTCGTCATTACAGACGTCATCATGCCGGATCAGGACGGCTATTCCGTTTGCAGCCAGATCAAGCAACATCCCGAGTATGGCGCGACTCCCGTGGTGCTGATGTCCGGGGTCGTCAATAAGACGGTGGCCGACAAAGCTGTCGCGGTGAAAGCCGACGAACTCATTCGCAAACCGTTCCAGCCGCAGGAGCTGATTGGACGCGTAAAGAGCTTGCTCGAGCCAAAACGCGCAGCAGACGCGCCAGCCGTCGAGCGGCCTGCCACCTCGAGTGCTCTCAACAACCTTTTCGCGCCGCCTCCTGCTCCGGTTGCGCCCCATCCACTCGCTCCGCAGCCTTCCGCCGCCGATCAACGAGCTGCGGAGTCCATCTGGCCGCGCGCGCTGGCCGAAGCTTTTGTTGCGCCTCGTCCGAGCGACGCCTCATTCTCCCAGCAAAATTTGCAACAGCCCGGGGCTGCCGCAGCTCGCCCTGCCACAGCCTCAGATATTCAAAAACTGCGTGCGGAAATCGCTCGCCTCGATTTACTCGTAAAGAAATTGCAGACCGAAATGCAGATCGAGCGGCAGTACACGCAGGCGCTGGAACTCCAGATACAGACGCTCACGCGGCTGGACTGAGCGATCGCTGCGGAGTTACTTTTGCGTTCGTCGTGATCGTCCACAAAGTTGACGGTGACTTGCCAGTTCTGTAGTTTCGCCAAAGGCGCTTCGAGCACACATCCCAGGCCGGGGGACTACCATGGATGAGAAGAGCGGAACTTCAATCTCGCGGCGTGAGTTTGCCCGTCGCGCAGCCATCGTTTCTGCCGCCTCTCTCGTGCCGCCCAGTGCAACGACCACGTACTCCACCGTCCGACCGTCCTCTCCGCAGCAACCTTCCGAAACGCCGCTATTGCCGCCGGCAAGTCAGGCAGAATCAGAAGCTCGCTTTCAGGCAATCCTCTCCGTTTATGGCTCCCGATTTTCCGATTCGCAAAAGGCCGAGCTGCGGCGGCTAAGTTTCCTGGCGCAGCCCCCGCTCGACCGCTTGCGCACATACAAGATCGAAAATAGCGATGGCCAGGCACTCTACTTAAAACCGCTCGTCGAAAGGGAAAAGAATCCCGAGCCAACGACGATTTCCCACAATAGCGCTGAGCCCGCGAGGAAGCCCTAGGGGAACGAGCCATGCCCGCCGAAGAAATCTTCTATCTGCCGCTCAGCGAACTCTCTAAGCGAATCGAAGCAAAGAAGCTTTCTCCCGTCGAGCTGACACAAATGTACCTCGACCGGAGCACGAAGCTCGGTCCTCGTTTCAATGCGTATGCTCGTTTGACTCCCGAAATCGCGCTGGATCAGGCGAAAGCAGCGGAAATAGAAATCCAGCACGGCCACTACCGCGGGCCACTACACGGAATTCCGTATGCGGCAAAAGATTTATTGGCCGTCAAAGACATCCCGACAACCTGGGGAGCAAAGCCCTACGCGAATCAAATCTTCCCCTACAATGCAACAGTCATTGAACATTTAAATCGCGTTGGAGCCATTCTCATTGGAAAAGCCGCCATGATCGAATTGGCTGGCGGAATGGGCTACCGGTTTGCTTCCGCTTCGTTGCAAGGCGCTGCGAAAAATCCCTGGAACACAAACTGCTGGACATGCGGCTCTTCCTCCGGTTCTGCAGCGATCGTTGCCGCCAGTCTCGCGGCATTCGCCATCGGCAGCGAAACGTGGGGGTCGATCATCTGCCCCGCCGCCTTCTGCGGCGTCAGCGGCCTGCGGCCCACCTACGGGCGCGTGAGCCGCTACGGCGCGATGGCGCTGGCGCCTTCGATGGACAAGATCGGTCCTCTCGCGCGAAGCGCCGAAGATTGCGCGCGTGTTTTCGCTGCGATCGCCGGCCACGACCCCAAAGACCGCAGTACCCTGCCAATTGACAAGGCTGCCTTCACCTATTCACCCTCTCTCGACTTGAAGGCGCGGCCGATTAGAGTCGGCTGGCTCACAAACGCATGGAAACAATTGGATCCGGGAGTAGCAAAAGTTCTCCTCGCGGCCGAAAGAGTCGTCCGCAAACATTATGCAAGCACGAGAGCAGCCGTCCTCCCCGAAGGCCCGTTTGAAGATGCTGGCAATATTATCGTGGCGGCCGAGTTCGCCGCTTCGTTTCGTACGTTGATTCGTTCCGGAAACGTCAGCGAATTGGCGGATCCTCTGGGGCAACTCGCGGGCTACGTCAACGAACAATATTCGGCCGCTGACTATCTGCGAGCGCTGAGCATCCGTGAGATTTTACAGAAAAAGATGGAAGCACTTTTTGACTCTTATGACGTCCTGGTGACTGCCGCCCAACCCGTTCCCGCTTCGCCGCTCGAGACCAACCTGGAGACCGACCTCTCTTTTCCGGATCCTCTCGGCGGCATCGGCAATCTCTGCGGTCTTCCCGCGCTTTCCGTGCCCTGCGGGTTCACAGAAGCAAATCTTCCCGTTGGGTTGCAGTTCGTGGGGCGTGCTGGAGACGACTTTGCGGTGATTAAGGCTGCGCACACTTTTCAGCTTCATACCGAATGGCACCACAAACATCCAAGAATTGCCTGATTACATTTAAATGAATTGGAAGTAACGCGGACGCTAGACGCTGCCGGAGTCGTTGAGAGCTTCCCGTACTGCGCGAAGAATACTTCCGCGACTGAAAGGCTTCGTGAGCAGCCGCATATCCGCATCGGCCTGCGCCGTTTCGGCGGCCGTCTGTTCCGTGTAGCCGGACATGTAAATCACTCCAACGCCAGAATGCTGATGCTGTAAGCGTCGCGCAAGTTCTCGGCCGGTCATGCCCGGCATCACCATATCCGTCACCAGCAGGTCGATTGCGGCTTTGTGCTCCGTCGCGAGACGCAACGCCTCCGCGCCATTGAACGCTTCAATGACCGTGTATCCTCCCGATTCGAGAAATTCTCGCGCCACTTCGCGCACGTCCTGCTCGTCTTCCGCAAGCAAGATCGTCTCCGTCCCGTGTGGCGCCTCCGCAAGAGCTGTTGGTATGCTGGCTTTGTCTTCGGGCTGGTCCACGCGCGGCAGATAAATTTTGAAGGATGTCCCCTTGCCCACCTCGCTATACACCCAAATAAACCCGCCGCTCTGCTTCACAACGCCATATACAGTCGCGAGGCCGAGCCCTGTTCCTCTGCCGGGTTCTTTGGTCGTAAAAAAAGGCTCGAAAATGTGCGCCTGCGTTTCCGCGTCCATCCCCGTCCCGGTGTCGGACACAGCGAGCAACACGTACCTTCCAGGTTGCACAATCGGATGCATCGTGTTGTAGGTGCGATCCAGCTCCGCATTCGAAGTCTCGATAAGCAGCCTCCCGCCGGCGGGCATGGCGTCTCGCGCGTTCACCGCCAAATTCATAATGATCTGTTCCATCTGGCTAGCGTCCGCGCGAATTGCACCCAGGTCCGGCGCTATGCGAATCCCAAGCTCGACGTCCTCGCCGATCAGCCGCGGCAGAAGCTTCCCCATATCTTCAACGACGCCGTTCAAATTCATCACGCGAGGTTGCAGCACCTGCATCCGGCTGAAAGCCAGCAACTGTTTCGTCAACGCCGCCGCGCGGTCCGCCGCCCGATCGATCTGCACAATTTTTCGCGACATCCGGTCCGCCGGCGGCAGCGCATTCATCAGCAGCTCGGTATGCCCCTTGATGACCATCAAAAGATTATTGAAATCGTGCGCCACGCCACCGGCCAAACGTCCGACAGCCTCCATCTTTTGCGCCTGCCGTAACTGCTGCTCCAGGATGTGCCGCTCGCTGATGTCTTGCGCCACCACCAGCCGCACTTTCCATCCCGCGTAGTCGAGCTGGTGCGAAATCACCTCGGCTTCAAATTGCGTTCCATCTTTTTTGCGATGCTTGCAGACGCCCTGAAAACGGCCCGCACCACCATTTTCCTCCGCCTCTTCCTTGCCCACGGCGCGTGGATCTTCGGGACGAATGTCGTGCAAGGTCATCCGGCTGAATTCTTCCGCTCCAAAACCATATTGCCGAATCGCTGCATCGTTCACCTGGATAAACTGAAGCGTTTCATCGTCCATCACCCACGTTGGCAGCGGGTTATGCGAAAAAAGCAGCCGAAACACAGCTTCGCTCTTGCGCAACGCTTCCTCGGAACGCCGCCGTTCGATTGCCAGAGCAATGTGGCCTCCCACGGAATCCAAGAACTCGAGATCGCGCATGTCGTAAGCGCTCTCATTCTGATAGTGCTGTACAACGAGAACTCCAATGGTTTCGGTCGGAGTTTTCAACGGCACTCCCAGCCAGGCCGGCGACGGCGAACCCACTAGTTCGACCTCGTCTTCCTCAACAAGGCGGTCGAACTCCGATTGCGGAATGAGCATCCCGCTTCCGGTTCGAAACACGAACGCCGTGCAGCTGCGCCCGACCTTCTGCGGCGGTGGCGCGGTATCGAACTGGTCTACAAAAAACGGAAAGGAAAACGTATCGTCCTTCGGGTTGTGGAGTGCCACGAAGCAATTTTCTGCGTACAAAACTTTCTTTAGAGCCTGGTGAATGCCCTCGAGCAGTTCATCGAGGTTGGCTGTCTGATTTAAGGCGTGCACCACTTCCGAGATAACCTGCCGCTCCGCTTCCATGCGCTGTAACGCAGTCACGTCAAGAAGACTCGCGGCCAATCCGTCTAAAACGGGACTGTCTTGAATATGGGTGATCGTTGCTTCGTACCATCGCCACTCACCAGACTTGCTTCGCAGCCGCCAGCGTCCTTTCCGCGAACCGTGCCGTGCACTAGCAACTCCCTCCAGACACTCCTGCATATCCTCCAGGTCGTCCGGATGGATAAAGTCCGTCACGGCCCGTCCAGCCAGTTCCTCCGGCCGCAAGCCTTGTATGTTCGCGGCTCCCCCGCTCGCCTGTAACACGATTCCATCTGTGCTGAGAATGACTAGAAGCTCGCGCGCGTAATCCAGCAACGCGAGAAGCTGCTCTGGACTGGCCGTCACATTTTGAGCGAGAGAAGGGCGTTGTGACATAGGGTCGCAGCGAGCGTAAACGTTTTCGTACCCCAAAGGACTGCGGAGGATGCGAACTCCTCCGCCTTACGATCGCGTTCTAGAACGACCTAACTGGCAGTAGTTTTGCGAAACGATTTAATTATACCGGATTGGCGGTATCTGACCAGATGATCGGTTCCGCGGTGTTGCGAAAACATGACTGTACGGAAGTACAGGTAAAGCGGTTCAATCCCGCTCCGTTCTAATCCATCCGTTCTTTCCACCCTGCAGGCAGCGTGTTAACCTCCCTTTTCGTTTCCGCTTAAATCGGGCGCCACAAGTCTTCACAATTCTGCTGCGTGCTAGGAGGCAACGTGCCATCGCATGACATTTGGAAAGATATGTTCGTCCTCGGCCTTCCTCTGCTGGAGAAAATCCTCCGCCCCATCATCGTTTACGCGTTCCTAGTGGTGAGTCTCAGGCTTTCCGGAAAACGCGAACTGGTTCAGCTCAACCCCTTCGACCTCGTCGTCTTGCTCACTCTCTCCAATACCGTGCAAAACGCCATCATCGGCGAAGACAACAGCGTCTCCGGCGGCTTAATCGGCGCCACTTCTCTGCTCGCCATCAACTACCTCGTTGTCCGCTTCCTGTATGGACACGGCAAGCTCGAGCGAAATCGTCGAAGGTCAATCGGATGTTTTAATCGAGAACGGACAGCTGAAAATGGACCGTTTGAAGAAAGAACTGATTACCACCACGCAGCTGGAAGCGGCCGCCAGAAAACAGGGCTTTGACTCCCTCCGTGACGTCGACAAATGCATCCTGGAACCCGGAGGCACGCTCTCCTTCGTCGGCAAAAAGCCCGCTTCCGAAGAGGTCAGGCACCAGGAATTGCTCGGCCGCCTGGAAAAATTAATGGAAGAAGTGACGCGACTGAGAGCATCCCAGCCGCCGGCAAGTGCCTAGCCACTCCGTCCCTAGAAGCTGCGCTGCTAGCGCACCAGATAAGCAGTCAGCGCAAACGCTACGCCTCCGGCCGCAATCAACATCCCAGCAAACCAGTATCCTCGCCGTTTTGTGAGCAGCGTCATCGAGCAAATCACCAGTCCGACCTCCAGCAAACCCTCTCCTCCATCAAAACGATCCGCCCGTCGGCTCACAAAATCCCGCTCCTTCTCCAAATCCTTGGCTTTCTCGCTGATGTCGTCCTTGTCGCTGCTGTATCGCTCCACTTCTTTCGCGTACTTCTCCTCCATGGCGGCGGCTTTCTCTTTGTCCGCGGGAGCGAGCGTCGCGAATATATCGGTCACGAACTGCATCTCATGCAGACGAATATTTTTCGCCTGATAGTACGCCCATTGATCCGTCGCTTGCGCTTGCAGCAGCAACTCCTCGGTGTGCGCGCGATGCCCCAGCAATGTCACTCCCGCTACCAGCACCGCGAGAATCGAGATGGTCACGGAAACGGGAACTAGAAGTGGGTTGCTCTCGTGCTCGTGTTCGTGATGCCCTTCTGGCAGTTCGAAACCCTCAGCCATGGTGTGGTTTCTCCTTTAGCGATTAACCAGCAGCATTCAACCAGCCGCGTCCGCCGCAATGGCCTGCAAGGAGTCTCGCGCGGCCGCGATCGTCCTTGTTATGTCTTCAGTACTGTGCGCTGCGGAAACAAAAGCAGCTTCAAACTGCGAAGGAGCAAGAAATACACCGCGATCCAGCATCTCTCGAAAAAATCTGGCATATCGTTTTGTATCGGACCGCTTTGCATCCGCGTAGTTGCGGACCGGCTCGGACGAGAAAAAGAGAGTCGCCAATGATCCAACGGCGTTCACCCGCCCCGCAATTCCGCTCTCCGCTAGCGCTTGACACAGCCCTGTCGTCAAGCGATGGGCTTGTTCGTTTATTCGCTCATACACTTCCGCGTGCATCAGTTGCTTCAGCGTGGCAATCCCGGCGCGCATCGCCAATGGATTCCCCGCTAGCGTTCCCGCCTGATAGACCGGCCCAAGCGGCGCCACCTGATTCATGATTTCCGCCATGCCGCCGTAGGCAGCAACCGGCAAACCACCACCAATAATCTTTCCCAGTGTGGTCAAGTCAGCCTGCACTCCCGCAAGTTGCTGCGCCGCGCCATAATGCATCCGGAATCCGGTAATCACTTCATCGGCGATGAGCAGCGCGCCATTGCTCCAGGTAATTTCTCGCAACCCGGCGAGAAATCCCGGCTCCGGCTCAACAACTCCCATGTTCGCTGCGATCGGCTCAAGAATCACCGCCGCGATCTTCATTTTTATGTTGCGCAAACAAACGCTCGACCGCATCGAGATCGTTGTAAGGCGCGTTCAACGTCAGTTCGGCAAGCGCCTGCGGAACGCCCGGGCATTCCGCAATTCCCAATGTCGCCAGCCCCGACCCCGCCTGCGAAAGAAAACTATCCGCGTGCCCGTGGTAACAACCTTGGAATTTCAGAATGAAATCGCGCTTGGTAAACCCGCGAGCCAGCCTCACCGCGCTCATGGTCGCTTCTGTTCCGCTCGAAACAAACCGAATCTTCTCAATCGACGGAATTGCCGTGGTAATGATGCCCGCCAGCTCGACTTCGAGTTCCGTCGTCGCGCCGTAACTCGTCCCTCGTTGCGCCTGCTCCGTAATCGCCTGCGTCACCGCGGGATGCGCGTGCCCCAGCAGCATGGCTCCCCATGAGCACACGTAATCCAGCAGCTGGTTGCCGTCCGCATCGTAAAGATATTGTCCGCTTCCACTCTCGATGATCAGCGGTTCGCCGCCGACGGAACGAAACGCCCGCACCGGGCTGTTCACTCCGCCGACCAATACCTTTTCCGCGCGTTCGAAAATCTCTCTCGAACGCCGCCGCTCAATTTTTATTTTTGTCGGTGATGCGCTCATGGAATCTCAGCCAACTCCGTTAGGCTTTCAGCCACCGCGCCGCATCCTTCGCGTGATACGTCAATATAATGTCCGCGCCCGCTCGCTGAATTCCCGTCAGAATTTCCAGCACCACGCGCTTCTCGTCCAGCCAGCCCTTTTGGGCAGCCGCTTTTACCATCGCGTACTCCCCGCTCACGTTATACGCTCCCACCGGAACGTCAAACGCATCGCGCACCCGCCGAATCACGTCGAGATACGGCAACGCCGGCTTCACCATCACCATATCAGCGCCCTCTTCGACATCCAGCGCAACTTCCTTAAGCGCCTCTCGCGCATTCCCTGGATCCATCTGGTAGCTGCGCCGGTCTCCGAATTGCGGCGCCGAATCCGCAGCCTCACGAAACGGCCCATAAAATCCCGAGCAGTATTTTGCGGCGTACGCAAGAATGGCAGTGTCCTGAAACTTGTGCTGATCGAGCGTTTCGCGAATCGCAGCCACTCGCCCGTCCATCATATCGGAAGGCGCAACAATATCCGTGCCCGCCCGCGCATGAGACAACGCCTGTGCCGCAAGAATCGGCAGCGTCGCGTCGTTCGCCACTTCCCCATTCTCGATCACGCCGCAGTGCCCGTGATCCGTGTACTCGCACAAACAAACATCCGTGATTACCAGCAGTTTCAGATTCGCCTTCCGAATCGCCTCAATCGCCCGCTGAACCACGCCCTGCGCCGATGTCGAACTGCTTCCGCGCGCATCTTTCGACTCCGGTAATCCGAAACAGAATCACGCCAGGAATTCCCAACGCTTCCACTTCCTTACACTCTTCGACAATCTGGTCCACGGATTGTTGATGCACACCCGGCATCGACCCGACTTCCTTCCGAACCTTCGTCCCCGGACACACAAACATGGGATAGATGAATCCCGCCGTCGTAAGCCGCGTCTCGAGAACCAATCCGCGCAGCGACTCGCTTCGCCGTAAACGCCGCGGACGTTGAGTAGGAAAGCTCATCCTTCGATTACTCCGCCTGTGCCGCGCTTGCGGCTCCGCGCTAAATGTCCCTCAAGTGCCTCGATCACCGCGCCCGGCGTCGTATCCGCCGCCCACGCAATTCTCTGCGCCCCGGCCGCGCTCAGCGCCCTCGCCGTCGTCGGCCCTATCGCAACCATCACCGCCCGCCCTTGCAACGCCGTCAAGCGCTCTCGTCCAACTAATTCCACGAAGCCGTGCACCGCGCTCGGGCTGAAAAACAAGATGCCATCCACTCCATCTTTCAAACTCTCCTTCATCTGCCCGCGAACTTCATCACTTGGCGGCAGCGTCCTATAGGCAATCACTTCCGTCACCAGAGCGCCATTCCGCCGCAGAGCCTCAGGCAAGTCAGAGTTCGCACGATCGCTGCGCGGCAAAAGTACGCTCCGCCCTTTCAATTCTTCTTCCAATTCCTTTGCAAGTGCCGTGCCGCTATGGTTTGTCGCCACATAGTCTACCGAAAACCCCGCGTGCTCCGCTTCATCAGCCGTGGCTGGTCCCACCGCAGCCGTGCGCGGCAAGCTCTCCGTCGAAGGCGGATCACCCACTAGCTGCCGTCTGCGCCGATCTACTGCATGAACCGCATTCGCGCTCGTGAAAAGAATCCAGTCAAAAGAACTGACTCGCGCCAATGCGGTATCCAGTTCCGCAAAATCTTCCGGCGGAGCGAACGAGATTAGCGGCACAACTTTGACTTTGACATTGCGCGCGGTCAGTTCATCAACCAGTTTTCCACTCTGCTCAGCCGCACGTGTGACGATCACCGTTTTTCCGGCCAGCGGAGAAGCCATTTCGCTACCCACGCTGCCGGCTCACTTCTTCCAAGATTTCCTGTGCGCCTGCTTCCACCAGCAAGTTGGCCATCTGCCCGCCCAACTCCGCCGCTTGCTCCGGCGCGGATGTCGCCCTCTGTTTCACGTACTGCAATCCATCGACGGAACACACGCACGCTTCCATCACCAATTCCCCGCGCTCCATCCGCGCCCAAGCGCCCAGCGGCACTTGGCATCCGCCATGAAGCGCGGCAAGCAGCGACCGCTCCGCAATAATGGCGGTCCGCGTTTCAGCGTCGTCCAACCCCGCCACCATTTCCGCCGCTTCCGTATCTCTCAGCCGGCACTCCACGGCAACGGCTCCCTGCCCCACGGCAGGTAAGAAAGTCTCCGGCGCCATAATCTCTGTAATGCGTGCGCTCCATCCCAACCGGTCGAGCCCCGCTTTCGCCAGCATGACCGCCTCGTATTCTCCACTCTCCACTTTGCGCAGCCGCGTATCCACATTCCCGCGCAAATCGCGCACATCTAAATCCGGCCGGAGGTGCCGCAACTGAGCTTGCCGCCGCAAACTGCCCGTGCCAATTCGCGCACCCTGCCGCAGCGTCGCAAGCGTCGCCCCATTTGCCCCAACCAAACAATCTCGCACGTCTTCCCTCCGGCACACTGCCGGAAACATCAATCTCGATGGCGTGTCCGTGGGCACGTCCTTGACGCTGTGCACCGCCAGATCGATCCTTTCCTCAAGCAGCGCCTCTTCCAACTCCTTGACGAAGATTCCCTTCCCGCCGATTTGCGATAGCGGCGACATCTGTAGCTTGTCGCCCGATGTCTTGATAATTACAATTTCCGTTTCCACTCCCGCCCCAGCAAAAAGCTGCTTCCGCACAAACTCCGCCTGCCATTTCGCTAGCAAGCTGCCTCGCGTCCCTATGCGCAAGTGCCTCACGGCTTCTCCCGATGCGAAAGAAAAAGATCACGCAATGCTTCCACGTTTTGAATCTTGCGCCGAAGCTCTTTCTCTCCCCGCAGACGCTGCGCCGGTTCCACCAGCAGTTTCTCCAGCAATTCGTCCATCATGGACTCCATGCGTTCGCGCTCCGCCGCGCCCAGGTGATTCATGGAATCCATTCGTGCATGAATGAAGGCCGCTCGCTCCTCGCGCAATCTCGCGCGCAATGCATCCACCAACCCAACCAACTCGACGCTCGCCTGCCACGAAAGAAACTTTCCCAGGTGCTCATCCACGATCGATCTCCGCCCGCGGCACTTCACTCTCCCTCGCGTGACGGTTTTGCTCCACAATTTCCGTCAGGTCATCGATGTTGTAAACATAGACGTTATAGAGCTCCGTAGCAGCGGCTTCGATGTTTCGCGGCAGCCCCAAATCCATCAAAAAAAGCGCGCGGTTGCCGCGCGCGGCCATCGCCGATTGCAACATCTCCCGCAACAGCACCGGTTCTTCCGAAGCCACCGAAGAAACCACTACATCCGGCAGCTTCAACGCCGTTTCCCATTCGCCCCACTCGACGACTTTCCCGCCAAAGCGTCCCGCCAGCTCATCGGCCCGTTCGCGCGAACGGTTCATAATAAACAGCCGCGCAATACCGCGATCCCTCAGTTGATTGACCACCTGCTCGCTGATCGTCCCCGCGCCCAGCACCAGCGCGCTCCGGTCATTCATCTTCCCAAAAATCCGCTCCGCCAATTTCACCCCGGCCGACGCCACGGACATCGGCCGCGTTCCCAATTCCGTCTCCGACCGCACGCGTTTCCCGACTTCCAGCGCCCCCTGAAACAATCGGTTCAGCACCGGCCCGGTCGCGCCATTTTCGTGCGCGTAGCGATACGCTTCCCTCACCTGCCCCAAAATCTCCGCCTCGCCCAACAACATCGAGTCCAGCCCAGCGGCCACGCGAAAAAGATGTCTCACCGCGTGCCGGTCATAGTGATGGTAGAGCGACACCCCAAGCACATCCGCCCTCACCGCATGAAATTCGCTCAGAAAAGAAGACAGCCCCGGCGCGCATTCATGCGACGACTCCGGCGGCACACCATAAATCTCGCTCCGATTGCACGTCGAAAGCACCAGCGTTTCCTGCAAAATCCCCCGCGCCCGCAATTCTTCCGCCGCCTTTCGCGATTGCTCCGCGGTGAAGGACACCCGCTCTCGCACCTCGACTGGCGCCGTCCGGTGATTCAACCCAACGAGGACAATTTCCATCCTACTCCGCAACTTCCTTTGCGGCCAAACCTGCACTCTCCAGGCGCTTGTGTCCCGGGGCGCGCAGCGCTCCCTTCTATTACTAACCGCTACTTAGTATCCACTTTCTTCTTAAAAATACCGGTGGCTCTGCGACAAGTACAAATTCACCACCGTAAAGCTCATCACCACCACAAAAAAGTTAAAAATGCACAGTTTCGATGCCCGCGCCCCGCGCCACGCCGCCGTCCGCGCCAACTGGAAATACACCACGTAAAGCAGCAGCACCACCAGCGTGATCACATATTTCGGATCGTAGTACCAAACCTCTCCGTGGATCCTGTCCACCCACACAAATCCCAAAACCGTCCCAATCGCAATCGACACCAACCCAATCAGCACGCTCGACCGGCTCATCCGCTCCAGCAGCTCCAGCGGCGGAAGCCTCCATACCATGCTGCCAATCTTATGGCTTCGCAGATGCCGTTCCTCCCCCAAAAAAATCAAGCTAAAACAAACGATAAGCGCGAATGCCGCATACGCCAAAATGCTCAGCGTCACATGAAACGCAAACGCCGCGCCGTGAGCCGGCGTAGGTGACAACCGGTCCGCTGGCGCCAAATGAGCGGTCACAAAAAACACCAAAATAAATGGCAAAACAAACGCCCCCACGGACCGTTGCCGGTGAAAAAGCTCCAGGCCTAAATACGTCAGCGCCAGCAGCCACCCAAACAGCGACATCGATCCATAAAGATCGTGATAAGGCACGGTATGCAATCCTCGCGAACGCTCCAAAAGCGCAAAATAATGCGCAATCAGCCCCAGCCCGAGGAACACCGACCCAATCCGTCCGGAAATCTCTTTACCCGACGTCAGAAAATAGAGATACCCGCCCAGGCTCACGGCATAAGCGACTATCGTCAAAATAAAGAATAAATGTTCCATTGGCCCTGCGAACCTATCGCCCTCGCGTCTTCGCGCCCGTCAACCAAACCAACTCCAATGTTGACTTCAGTTTCTTCAGCGGCACTCAGAGTATAGCCCACCCTCAAATCTCCGGCGAACCGCATCCCTCTATCTGCAATCATCTCGCAGGATTTGCTATTCTCTTCCTCAGGCGCAAGATGACAGCAAATTCCGCTCCTCTCAATCGCAAGGATTTATTCCTCCGCGCATGCCGCGGCGATTCCGTTTCGCGCCTTCCCGTTTGGATGATGCGCCAAGCCGGCCGCTATCTCCCCGAATACCGCGCCATCCGCGCCAATCATGCCTTCCTCGAAGTTTGCAAGACTCCCGATCTCGCCGTCGAAGTCTCCCTCCAGCCGTTCCGCCTCCTCGGCGTCGACGCCGTCATCGTTTTCTCCGACATCCTCATTCCCGCTGAGGCCATGGGGCTAAAACTCGAACTTGGCGACGCCGGCCCCAACTTGCCAAATCCTGTCCGCTCCAAACGCGATGTCGATAATCTAAAACTATTCGATCCCGAAATCGAAACCGCTTTTCTCCCCGAAGCTATTCGTCGCCTCGCCCGCGAACTCGGCCCCACCGTTCCCGTCCTCGGTTTCGCCGCCGCTCCCTGGACTCTCGGCTGCTACATGGTCGAAGGCCGCACCGGCGAAGGTTTCGCCACCGTCAAGAATTTCCTCCTCCGCGAACCAACCACCTTCCGCGAACTCCTGCACCGCATCGCGCAAGCCACAATTCCCTATTTGAAAGCTCAAATCGCCGCCGGAGCCGCCGCCGTCCAGCTCTTCGACACCTGGTGCGGCGAATTGTCTCTGCGCGACTACGAAGAGTTTGCCCTCCCTGCCACACAAGAGATCATTTCCGCCCTAGCGTCCGAAGCTTCACAAACTCCTGTCATCTACTACACGAAAGCCTCTCATCATCTCCTCCCCGCTATCGCCCGCTCCGGCGCAAACGTCCTAAGCGTCGACTGGCGCATCGACTTGCGTGCCCTCCGCGCCCAACTCGGCCCCCGCATCGCCATCCAAGGCAATGTCGATCCCGCCGTTCTCCTCGGCCCGCCCGAAACGATTCGCCGGGCCACCCAAAAAGCCATCGCCTCTCTCGCCGGCACAGGCCACATCCTCAATCTCGGCCACGGCATCCTCCAACAAACTCCCGTGGAGAATGCCAAGCTTTTCATCGAAACCGGCCAGCAACCCATCCCCATAGGGGTGGGGCTTGCCCCACCCTCGGCCGCAGCCGAACCTGCGGCTGCCGCCGCGCGCCTCGACGTTGCCCCACCCTATCCCATCGGAACCCGATCATGACGCATGCGAATCCCACTCTCCACACCGTGCGCGACGAACTTCGCGTTAGCGAAGAATTCCTAGCCCGCTACAATCGCCCCGGCCCCCGCTACACCAGCTACCCTACCGCGCCCGTCTGGAACGACTCCTTCGGCCCCGCCGACCTCCAAAAAGTCCACGAGCAAGCCGATGCCGCCAAATCCCCCGTCTCCCTCTACATGCACATCCCTTTCTGCGAAAGCCTCTGCCTCTTTTGCGCCTGTAACGTCATCATCCAAAAAGACAAAGCTGTCTCGCCTCCCTACCTCGAAATCCTAAAGCGCGAAATCACCAGCGTCAGCCGCAACGTCTCCCGCGCACGACCCGTCACCCAATTCCACTGGGGCGGTGGCACTCCCACCTATCTCACTCCCCCACAAATCGAAGATCTCTTCGGCTTCACCCGCGATCACTTCACCTTCGCCCCCGACGCCGAAATAGGTATCGAAGTCGACCCGCGCGTCACCAGCCGCGAGCACCTGGAAACTCTTCGCAAGCTAGGCTTCAACCGCCTCAGCATGGGCATCCAGGATTTCCATCCCTTAGTCCAAAAAACCATCAATCGCGTCCAGCCCTACGAACTCACGCGCGACCTGATCCAATCCGCGCGCGACCTCGGCTTCGACTCCGTCAACGTCGACCTAATCTACGGTCTCCCCTACCAAACCGCCGAAACCTTCGCCCATACCGTCGACCAAATCCTCACCCTCACCCCCGACCGCATCGCTCTCTTCAGCTACGCCCACGTCCCCTGGCTAAAAAAGCAGCAAGGCTCGTTCTCCGGCCATCTCCCCGAAGGCATGACCAAATTCGAAATCTTCCGCACCGGCCTCCTCAAATTCCTCGAAGCCGGCTATCTCTATATCGGCATGGACCACTTCGCCAAGCCCGGCGACGAGCTCGCCGTCTCTCAGCAAAATCGCACCCTCCATCGCAATTTTCAGGGCTACACCACCAAAGCCGGCGCCGACCTCTACGGCATGGGCATCACCGCCATCAGCGGCATCCAGAACGCCTACGCCCAAAATCACCGCGACATCCCCAGTTGGGAAAAAGCTGTCAACGCTCGCGGCATCGCCACCATGCGCGGCTACCACCTCTCCGAAGACGACCGCCTCCGCCGCGCGGTCATCAGCCGCCTCCTCTGCCACATGATTGTCCTTAAGGATGAAATTTCGCAGGAATTCCACATCGACTTCGACTCCTACTTCGCAGGTGAACTAGCACGCCTCCAACCCTTCCGCGAAGACGGCCTGGTCCTCCTCACCTCCAACGAAATCCGCACCACCCAGCTAGGCCGCATCTTCATCCGCAACCTGGCCATGATCTTCGACCCCTACCTGGAAAAGCAGCACCTCGACGCCAAGCCCCTCTTCTCCAAAACCCTCTAACACTCGCCGAACGCACGGCGCTCAACCCTCTAAGCTGGCCAGTCAGTCTCCCTTAACCGCGTTTGTCAGACAGTGGGTCGTGAGGAATTTCCCAAAAAGGTCCAAGTCCCCCGATTAGCCCGCCTCCCAAGATGGAACCATCTTCTTAAGGTTCATCCGACTGTGCTCTTTTGGACAGTTCTGCGCTCAGCACTGTGCCAAGGTTTACTTCCGTCAATTGGGTGACGCTGCCTGCCATACCCTTCTCAGGCGCACGAAGGAGAAGGTATGGCCGCGCACGATCATCGAATCACCCCGCGCTTCAAACTACACACTCCTCTATCCTTCCATCGTTTGGAGACGCCATCCGAAGGCGAGCACCAGGCCAAAGCTATTAATATCTCCACGAGAGGCGTTTACTTCGCCACGAATGTCATCCTGTGTGTTGGTGAAGCCGTGGAAGTTCTGCTAAAAATGCCCAAGCGTGTCACCGGAGTGAAAGCAGGCATTCGTCGTTTCGCTGGCCGCGTCGCCCACATCGAACCGGAGAATATGCCTCCGGGACTTTCAGGAATTGGCGTCCAGTTGCTCTACTATGAACGCGACTTGGTCAAGGTCGCCGTTGATCCCCTGCTCGAGTGACGATGGGCATCCCGGATGGTCGGGCCATTATGGTCATGCCCGTCGGTTAAGTTCAAGGTGTCCACGACATTCGTGAAGTGCCCCAAGAGACAAAATTAGCGACTGGCTCGGCCACACCCGGGCGAAGGTCAGAGTTGTCCAGACAGACGAACAACTGACGAGAGTGGTACAAAATTAACGCAGCGTACCGAATTGCCCGGAGGAGCAAATACACCAACCCTGCGAACGCGAACACTCTCACAACCAACACTTCGAGAGCGCTCAGCACCTCCAGAGCTTCTCGAATCGCGCGAACAATTTTAATATGTGAATTTTTACTTCGGGGGTTCGCCACGCTGGTCACAATCACATTGACAGTCGCAGGCGAGGGCACACTGGCTGGTAAGGTGTAGAGTCCGCCTTCCGAAATGTTACCACACGTTGCGCCGCCGGGTCCTGCACCCCTGCGGTTTTCAGGGTGCCAGCTTTCATTAGTCCCGCTTCCGCTCTCGAATGAGGGTAGTGTCTCAGTTTGGTTTCGAGACGCTGAAATAGGCGCTCTGGATTGTGGCATACTTGGCGCATGGCGAAGCGTCCACGCGACCCGAACCAATTAGCCAAAGCGATCGTGGATATTGCCATTGGTCAAGAACAGGACACGGTTAGCGACTCAAAACGGCACCCTTCCAAGAGGCGTGCGGGTGGTCTGAGAGGCGGCAAAGCGCGAGCCAAATCTTTAGGACCAAATGAACGGCACGAGATCGCTAAGATGGCTGCGCGTGCTCGCTGGAAGAAAAAAGACTAGGCTACATGCCTTCTGAAATGAAGGCGCATCAATTCTTCGCGCTCAGCAACGTCATCTCTGTAATCTAGAACCAATTGAATGGCCGGGTTTTTTCCAGCATTCATTTCGTTGTATACGTCAATATCCACCTTGAGTTGAAAGTTTTCACCTACTATCAGCTCACGGCGCTGAGCAAATGCTTTTTCCATGTGGTCGTGAGGCGCATACCCCATGACACCCCAAAATGTGTACTGTACGCCGCTCTTCGTGGCTCGGACGGCATGGTTCACACGATAGCGCCGTCCTTCCGAGTCAGTTTTGTACTCTTCGCGAACTGCTTGGGCCATTTGGTCCGCCAGAATGTCAATTGGTTCAACCTCTGGCAACTGGAGCAATCCATCTGAGACAGCCCATGCAGCCGCCTGTCTCATGCTGGATGGTTTATGGTCACGCCTAGAATCGTATTGGTGCCAAATCTTTTGCAGTCTTTCTTTTCTGCTGACCATTGCTTTACCTCCAGCTCATAACGAGACTTGAACCGTCTGCCCCCATCCATCCGCAATTGAACCTGGAAGCAAATACTGCCGAATTTTCACCAAGTACCGAGTCAGATAGTCGTATCTGTTTAGCCGTCTCCGCATTTGTCCAATGACGATGCCGGGATGCCTCTCCAATACACGCGCAAAAGCTACAACGTCCTTTTCGTAGTAGAAAGGTTTTTTCCGCAGGATGAATGAATCCAACCTGTCTTTCGGAGCGCAAAAGTTGGACGCGGCATCGTTTGCGATACGCTCCTCCTCGGACATTGAAGTACTGACAGTTTCCAGATCGCCGTCAATAATCTCTTCCTTTTGGCCATGTCCATTTAGGACGTGCTCGATTTCATGTCGAACTACGAACCAAAAATTATCGATTCTGTCGTGCTGAACAGACATGCCGATAACAGGCGAGCCGTCAAGCCAGAAACACACCCCGTCGATTTTTGCGTTCGGGAGTCTTTCGACAAGAACAAATCGTATTCCGCATTCCATGAGAATTTTTGGCACTTGTCTAACTTCGTCAGGCGCGTGCAGCAATGCCGGGAAATCGTCCCTAACGGCCTGACGCAAGGCTTTTTCAGAATACTTCGGCACGCTGATTGATTTTGCAATTTGGCGTACCCGGTAAAGCCATGCCAATTGAGACGGTGGAACGTCCCGCTCTTCGTAGGTCGATTTCTTCGCCGCATGTGCAAAGTACGGAATTGCGTTTTCGTCAGAAACCTCGAAGAATCTTGTAAGTTGTATCGTGAGCATTGGGGCATCGGTTTGTTCAATCCATCCGCGCTTAATCATTTCGCGGATAGGATACGCTGTCTGCATTTGACGCCTTGCTGCTACGCTGGGGTCCGGTTTACGAGCCTGTGCCAAATCGTAGGCTTGTTGAAGATTTGCAAAAAACTCTGCGGGGACGTCGAACGCCTCTCCAAGAGCTTTTGCCATCTCAGGACTAATTCCACGCTTTCCATTCAAAATGGGGTTAATCGCCTGTTCTGAACAACCGAGAATGAAAGCCAGATCACGCTGGCTCCAATCCCGCTCTTCCATTTCCTCCTTGATGTAACTACCAGGATGCTTAATCCAACTTGCGCTTGCTGTCGCCATGTTTTCCACCTCGCTAATCATGATTCCATACCCTCAGGATGGTCATTTTGTTCGGCTTGCATTCAGTGTTGAGCGTGAAAATCAAACGAAATTGTTTGTTGATTCGGATGGACCGCTCGTCGTCGTCCATCTTTTCGTAATGAAGACTTTTCCAATTTCTCAACGTTCTCTCGTCCGGTGCAGCCCGAATTACGACCAGTTTCTGTCTCAGCGAGTTGATCACCGATATCGGCAACCGCGTCTCTGCCGCACGGTCCGTCTCTATAAGTGCAAGTGTCTTGTCCCGAAACTCGACGTCCATGCGGCATATCCGCCCGAAAGAGATCGTAACCAACTGATAGTAGGTTGTCAAGACCTAATTAGCGTAAGTTGTTAAACTGCATTATATGCTTGCCAAATAACGTTGGACCTGCTATCTTCGGCTCACCATGAATCGCCTACCACTAACCAAGAGAACCGCCATTCTGGGGATGCTTGTCGAGGGGAACAGCCTGAGAGCCACAAGCCGCCTCGCAGACGTTTCCATTAACACTGTGACCAAACTCCTCGTTGAGATTGGTGAGGTCTGCGCTGAGTACCACTACAAGAACGTCAAGAATCTCCGCGTTCGCCGCCTACAGTGTGACGAAATTTGGAGCTTTGTCGGCGCAAAGGCGAAGCACGTTAGGCCGGAGCGCAGAGCCGAAGGGTGGGGGGATACTTGGACATGGGTTGCGCTCGATGCCGATACGAAACTCTGCGTCAGCTATTTGGTTGGCGGTCGTGATGGCTGGTGGGCACGCGAATTTATGAACGATTGTGCTGTCCGCGTGAAGGGACGCATTCAGATCACCACAGATGGCCACAGAGTTTATCTGGACGCGGTAGAGGATGCGTTCGGCGCTGACGTTGACTATGCGCAACTCCAAAAGATTTACGGGGCTTCGGAGGAGCCGGACACGCGTTATTCTCCTGCCATCTGCATCGGGTGCGATCTCAAGGTTGTGTGCGGTGACCCCGACCCAAAGCACGTCAGCACAAGCTACGTTGAGCGCCAGAATCTTACGATGCGCATGGGGATGCGACGCTTCACTCGGCTAACCAACGCATTCAGCAAGAAGGTCGAGAATCATGCCGCGATGGTTGCGATTCATTTCCTGTATTATAACTTCGGAAGGATTCACAAGACATTGAGAGTGACGCCAGCAATGGCAGCGGGATTGACCGATCACGTTTGGAGCTTAGAAGAAATCGTTCTCCTGGCAAACTAGCGGAGCAGAGCACTTTAATCAAGAAAAAGAGGGATGTGGTGAGAGATGCACGGCCAAAAGAAAAGGCGCAAGCGTTCTTTAGACGGCTCGATCACGGTCGATGGAGTTAGCCTTTATTGGCGGCTGCTTAGTGAGCCTCAGTGGACGTCGGAGCATGGATATAAAGGATTGTGCATTTCCGTTCGGACGGAAGACGGTCGCCATCGGGAACTTGTTCTGGAATACCCATTTCCAAAGAAATGCAGACCGAACGGAATGCGGCAACTTCCTCAGCGCCCCAAGTTTTCCGAGAAAGCAGTTGAGGCTGGCGTCCGTCAAGCCATAGATTCAGGTTGGAAGCCAGCCTCTCGCGGGAAGACCTTTGTCTTTCAGTTGCCCGGAAATTCAAACTGAGACACCACCCGAATGAGCGCTGTCTCCTGAATCTTTCTTCAGGCATGATATTCTCAAACCTTAACGGCTTCGCAGGACGGTGAACATGCCACAACTCGACCGAATCACCCTGGACCCCGCCGTCATGGGCGGAAAACCATGCATACGCGGTATGCGCGTCACCGTTGGCATGGTCGTCGGCCAAATCGGCGCCGGTCATACCATCGAGCAAGTTCTCGCAGACTATCCTTATCTCGAGCGCGAAGACGTTCTGCAAGCGCTACGCTACGCGGCATGGCGAGCGCAAGAACGTGAAGTCGTCTTGCCCCGTGCATGAAACACCCCTCCCGGATGCTGGGTTTCTGCCGTCTTGAGGGCGCGGGTCTTGACTTCGCTTCCGATCGAGACCTACCGGCCTTATCCGGCCCTCACACAGAGACCAATTTTGAGCACCAAATTTCCGCGTATCCCCAGTCCTCCCATCAACTTACGCCCGCAACACACGCCATTCGAATCATTACTACAGAAGAAAATACTTGATAAATAATCAAACGCTGCGGTACCATACTTAGTGAACTTTGGCTCCCAGCCCCGCCTCACACGATGTCATCCTGAGCGTAGCGAAGGATCCTGGCTTGTTGGCCGCCCAACGCCAAGCGTTCCGGCGGTGCATTCCTATGTCGTCATCTTTTGCGTGCGCCTGTCAGGTGCCAACTGCCCCTCGCCGACCCCGTTCCCTGCCGTTCTGATCAGCCCTTCGCAAATCGCTAAAAACACGGCCGTATTAGCTCCTGCATTTGTCACTCTTACGAACCGCGTCGATCATAAGTCCTTTGTCTGCCTCTCTTACAGAAAACACCCGGGGTGGGGTATCTCGTCCTGCTTCGTGAACTCTGTGAACTCTGTGTCAAGAGCAGCCCGAGCCTGTTCCCCCATTGAGCCGTTCTCCGCTGCACGCCAGGTCCCGGCATCGCCTTTAGCATCAGCACTTGCAGATCATCCCGCAAACGCTCATTCTAAAAGACTTACACGATCTGTAAGTCCTTTATATCCAAGTGTTTACAAAAAACGCGGGGGGAGGGGCCCCAGCCGACCGAGCCTATTTCTGCCGGATGTGTACTCCGAGGTGTATCTCAAGGAGGAATCGTTCCAGGACCTACGGCTATGAGCAGGTGCCGCTTGAACCAGCATTCAGCCAGGCGCCGGTGGAAAGCGTCGCCTGTCGGTGATCCGCGCTATTTCCCCGCCCGGCGAAGCAGTTTTGGCGGCGCCAGCCAAAGCAACTGTCCGCTCGGAGGTGAAACCCGCTTCAATTCCAGCAAAGCGACTCCGGCCTTCTTGAGGGACGTAATGTGATGTTTCGAGCCCAGCGCCGTCGCAATCACATCGTCCAGTTGAGGCGCATGCCCAAAAATAAAGAGCGTCGAACTTTGCTTGTCCTTCACCAGTTCGCGGAAAAAGAGGGTCGGCTCCGCTCCCGGCAGCAGCAAATCCGTTCGACGGATCTTCTGCTTGGGATAGTCGAGCGCCGCCGCGAAAATCTCCGCCGTCTGCATCGCCCTCACATAGGGACTCGAGAGCAGCAAGTCTGGCGCCGCGCTCAGCGTCGCAACGCCTGCAGCCACTCGCTTCGTTTTCTCGATGCCTTCCTCGGTCAGGTATCTTTCCGGATCGGGCGGACATTTGGGATCTTCCCGGTCGATCGCGATGCCATGGCGCACGACATATATTTCCATCAGCGTGTTCTCCCTTTCGCGAATCTAAACCATGTCTCAGCCGCTCGCGCGCGAAACTCGCGGCCGCGTTTCCTACGAAGCAGCTTGCCGGAAATAGAGCCGCACATGAAATTCCTTTTCAAAGAGTTCCGCGCTGCGGTTCGCGTCCAGCAAATCTTCCGCCGCGTCGCCCCGCGCCTTGATTTGCAGGCCCACCGCTCCGCCTTGAAACGTTGCGTGTACTTGCATCACTCTCTGCCGGTGCGAATGGTCCAGCGCTTCGGCGATCCGCAAAATCGCCGCGAGCCGTCGCGCGATCCTCTTGTCGTTATTGTTCAGCGAAGAATACGCCGCATGATGGCTCGCCGGCTCCGATTTTCGATTGTGATAACGCGCCAGCGCCGCAACGATCGCGCGGTCCCGGCCTTCGAGGCCCGGGACATCGCCATTCATCACCAGGTATTCGCCATGCTTGTGATGCCCGTGATGGCTGATCATGTGCCCCGTGTCATGCAGCAGGGCTCCCGCCTCCAGCAAGACTCGAGCTTGCGCCGGCAGATGGTGCACCGGCTGAAGCTGGTCGAAAAGCAGAATACTCAGCTCGCGTACGTGCTCGGCGTGCGTCTGATCCTTTTGCAAACGGCGCGCGTAACTGCGTGTTCCAACAAGCAATTGCCGCGCGGCCGCGTCGTACCGGTGCGGCTCCGTCCGCGAAAATGCCTCGCGCGCAATCTCCTGGGTCACTCCCTCCCGCAGACCTACTCCGGGGATAGAAAAATTGCGAATGTTCAAGTAACGCCCCAGCGTCACAAAAGTAATCGCCGCTATCCCAATCACGTCTGCGCGGTCTCGCCGGATGGCGTAGCTTTTCATCCGCTCGCGAACATCGCGTTCCAAAAGATCGGGGAGCCTCTCGCGCAACAACGAAAGCTCCAACGTCTGCAATCCGTGCAGTCGCGGGCCGGGCGCGATGTTCGCCAAAGTTTCCGCATTCCCTCCGAGCGCCACGGCGATTCGTTCGCCAAGATTTGGCCGCGACGGTATCCGCGATTCCAGCAACGCGCGCACGTATCTCCGCACCTGCTCCGCTTGCGCCGGCCGGATCACGCCTGGAATATTGAGAGTGCTCATCAGCCGCACCGTGCCCACGGGCAACTGCGCGCCGAGCTCCACGGTGTGATCGCGAAGGATGCTGAGTTCCAGGCTTCCGCCGCCCAAATCCGCGATGCACCGCGGGGGCGATTCCGGCCCCAGCGCCGCCAGCACCGCAACCCGCCCAAGCCGCGATTCCTCCGCGGAACTGATCACTTGCAGCGCGATTCCCGTTTTCTGTTTGATCTGCCGCACGAATGCATCGCGATTGCGCGCCTCGCGCGAAGCGCTGGTGGCCACCGCGCGGTAGCGCGTGACTCCAAACTCATCCATGATTTCGTGGAAGTGGCGGAACGCCTTGACGCCTCTCTTGAAGAGCTCTTCGCTGAAGCGGTGCCGCAGAAATACGCTTTCGCCAAGCCGCAGCGAATATCGCTCGTTCACCAGCGGCTCGATATCCAGCGCCGAATAGGCCCGCGCCACAGCGAGGCGCAGCGCATTTGAGCCCGCGTCGATGGCGGCAATGTGGACCGGATCGGACATTTCGGAAGTTACCGCCAGAGATGCGCAAGCGCGGCGGAGGGCGTGTACTTCGTCGCGCGAATCCCCAACTGCTCGCCGATCCGCAGGCGCAGCTGCTTGTTCACGGCGGAAACGCTGGCTTCGCCATCCAGCTCAATGAAGGAGTGCCGCTTGGCCATCACTTCAAATTCGCGCTTGATCATCGTCTGGTATCGAATGAACGACCAATACAGATCGTGCGATAGCGACATGTCGCGCCCCGCTTCCCAGTAGCTGATGGCCTGCGCCTTTTTGAACTCGCGCGCAAACGCCGTTTCCGGGCGCACGTTCAGCCAGAAAGTTAAATGCGGCCGCAGCGCCATGGCGTACAAACCGTTCAAATAATCCCGGTTGATTCCGCGCACCACGCCGCGCGCCACCAGCGTAAAAATAAACCTGTCTGCGAGCACGACTGTTCCCGAACGCAGTGCCGGCAAAATCCGATGCTCGACTTGGTCGAAAAAATCCGTCGCGTACATCAGCGCCAGCGTGAGCCGCGTTACCGCGTTTTTGGCGAGCAATTCATCGATGTCGCGCCCCACGAGATTCGATCGCCGCAATCCGCTTGTCTGCACCGCAAACCCTTCGGACTCCAGCCATTCCTGAAGCAGCGCGATCTGCGTCGAGCGTCCCGAGCCATCCATCCCTTCGATAACGATCAGGTTCCCGGTGATCTCGCTCGGATCAAATCCGACCAGCGCTTCGCCGTAAAAAAACTGCGCCGCGCCATCCTCGCCAGGCACAGGCGCTTTGGTCGGCGGCAAAACCGCCGGCGGCGCGGCGCCAGGCGCCTGCGGCGGGTCCACGGAAAGAACCGGCGCGCTCGGCTTCTCTTTATCTTTTTCCTGATCGGGCATGCTCACTCCGGGACCGAAACCCGCGGCGCAAAGCGTTTCAAATCGATTTTGGAAGCCACGATGTCTCTCATCTGCTTCTGCAGCTTGTTCACCGGCAGCGTTCCATCCAGCACGACAAAATTATCCGAGTCCACCATCTTGTCGTACTCTTCGAGTATGCGCGCTTGGAAAAGCCGAAAACTCTCCGCGCGGTCGTAGGACAGCGCCATATCCATTCCGGCTTCGTAATACTTCAATTTCGGACGCCCGCTCAGGATGCGATGGACCGCAACATCCAGCGGCGCGCGAAAATAAAACGTGATGTCCGGCACCGGCGCAAACCGGTAAAGATTTCTCAGCCATCGCCCCGGGCACCCGCGAGCCGCGTCGCGCGCGAACGCCGTGTAAATATACCTGTCGGCAAGCACCAGATAATCGCCTTGCAGCAGCGGCATGATCTGCCGCTCGCAGCGATCCGCAAAGTCCGCCGCATGCAAAAGCGAAAACGTGGTCGGCGTCAGCAGGCGCCTCTGTTTTCCCCGCCGCGTCGCGGACTTCACCAGCGGCGATGAATTCCACTCCGTAAAATGCAGCCGGTAGCCGCCAATTTCGAGCCAGCGCTTCAACAAATAAAGCTGCGTGCTTTTCCCCGAGCCGTCCGTTCCTTCCACAACGATGAGCGCGCCGGGATATGCGCGGCTCGGCACCGGCTTTCCCGGCTGCGGAAGTGTGGATTTGCCCGCTTCCGGACGAGGCAACTTTTGAGCGATGTCCTGATTTTCCATGAAGTTCTTTGCGAGAAGCGGTCTGGCAACTCAGCGTAGACCCGCATTGTTACAAACTCATTACAGCACACCTCGCGACGCGCCGCAAAGCACGCCGAAGCTCGGCTCAGAAAACGGAAAGTTTAATTCGCAGGAATTTCTTCGGGTTCTGCCGGAAATCTCCGATGAGCAATCGCAGGTCTCCCGTTAGCCCGGTCATGCTGTCGTAGAGTTTCGGATCGGAGAACAGTTTTCCGACCGTCGTCGTATTGTCGTTCAGTTTCGCGGTAGCGTTCGCCACGTTGTCGGTGGTTTCACGCAGCTTGGTGTACAGCGAATCGTCGGTCACTAATTTGCCAAGCGTGCCTTTGCCTGCGCGCACGTCTCGGATCATGGCGTTGCCATTTGTGGCCGCTTGCTTAAATTCATCATAAAGCGACGGATCGTAAAGCAGTTTCCCAATCGTCCCCTTCTGCGAGCGCACATCCGACAGAATCACGTTTACGTTGTCCACCCCTTTATCCACTTTGTTGTAGAGCTCGTCCGAGGTCATCAGCTTCCCTACCGTTCCCTTGCCTTCTCGAACGTCCGCCATCATCGCGTCGCCCTTCGTAAGTATGCCGTTCAAGTGGTTATAAGCCTGATCGTCGGTCAGCATTTTGCCCAGCGAACCTTTTCCTTGCTTCACGCCGTTGATCAAATCCTGGACCTCATCCGACAGCGCTTGGAGATTGCCGAGTAAATCGGCGCTTCGCTCCACCACCTGCGTCAGCGCCTTTTCTTCGTGTCCCGGCACTTCTTGCCCATCCTTCAGCGGCACACCCGTGATTCCGCGGGTGATGTTGACATAGCGGTTCCCCAGCAACCCCTCGGTGACCAGACTGGCCGCGGAGTCCGTCAAAATATATTTCTGATTATTTTCACCCACGCGCATCACGACCTCGATGTTTCGGTTCTTATTAGCGGGCTTTCCCGGAGCAAGGGGAGCGATCCGGATGTCCTCGACATTTCCCACCTCCACTCCATCCAGGCGGACCGGAGCTCCGTCCGACAACAGCGACGCTTCCGGCAAATACGTAACCAGCCGGTACTTTGGCCCCAGTGTTCCCGCCCCCGTCACATAGAAAATGCCGGCGGCCAGCACCGACAGCCCCACCAGCACGAAGAGCCCCACGCGCAGTTCCGTCCACGTCAATTGTTTGCGCTGCGCCATTTTCCTTCCCTCCCTTTCTTTCTCCTGAAGAACTACCGACGATTCACACCAAAAACCGTTTCAGATAATCATCTTTCGTGGCTGAGAGCTCCTGCTGTCCGCCCTCGAAGTAAGCCGCGCCTTCCCGCAACACCAGAAACCGTGTCGCCGCCATTTTCGCTCCCGCGGCCGCATTTCCGTTGGAAACACTATGCACTACCTTCTTCGTCGCCGGATCGAATCGAAAGTTCGCCAGCGCGAAACCGTCCTGCAACCGCTGCGTGGCAAGCAGCGCCGTCACGCCGTACACGTCGCGCAGGCGCAAAATCAACGTGATAATCGTTTGCGAAGTAACGGGATCAAGACCCGCCGTCGGCGAATCATACAGCACGATGGGCGGCTGATTGATCAACGCCCGCGCGATGGAAACCCGCCGCCGCATCCCTCCGGAAAGCTCGGACGGAAACAGGTCCACCGTATGTTCGAGTTCCACGAATCGCAGCACCTCGAGCACCCGCGACTCCAACTCATCGCCCTTTACGCCGTCCTCCAGCAGCCGGTAGGCCACATTGTCGCCGACGGTCATGGAATCGAACAGCGCTCCCTCTTGAAAAACAAAACCAATGTGCCGCCGGAATTCGAGCAGTTCCCGCTCCTGCATGGTGGAGATTTCCTTGCCCAGCACTCGAATTGTGCCTTCGGATGGCCGGAGCAGTCCCGCCGCCAGTTTCAACGACAGAGTTTTCCCCGTGCCTGTTTCTCCCAAGAGCACGAGTGTCTCTCTCTCCTGTACTTGGAACGACACTCCACGCAAGATGTCGCCTTCTTCGAAGCCGATACGCACGTTCTCGAATGTGATAGCCGGATGGGAGCCTGAACTCGGTGTGGCAACGTTAGGCATCGGGTGTGCCCGCCATTATAGCGGCAATCGTGCGCTCCCGCCGAACATGAAGAAATCCGCCGTGTCGATCGAGGAGACGAGCCTCGGCCAGGGTATGGCAAGGATTAGAAAAGCTTGCCCGCGAGGTACAGCGCGACTTTGGTGAGAAAAGCGTCGGCCACGATGATCATCACGGAAGAGAGCACGGCTGCTTGCGTCGTGGCCCGGCCAACGCCCTGCGTGCCTCCGCGGACCGACAGTCCTTTGTAACAGCCAATGGTCGCGAGAATGAATGCGAAAAAGAAAGGCTTGGTGAATCCCTGCATCAAGTCCGCAAAATCAAGAGCGTCGATGGCCCGCCGCCAGAATTCAATGGCGGTCAGTTGGAGCGAGAAAACCGAGGCTACACAGCCGCCGATCAATCCAGTGAAATCCGTCATGGCCGTCAGAAGCGGAAGCATCAAAATCGTGGCAATGGCCCTCGGCGCCACCAGTTTGCGGATCGGATCGGTTCCCATCGCGCGCATGGCGTCCACTTGTTCGGTCACCAACATAGAGCCAAGCTCGGACGCGATCCCCGTGGCGCAGCGGCCAGTCACCAGCAGGCCGGTCATCGAAGGCCCTAATTCCCGGACCAGCGCGATGGCCACCACGTCGCCGGTCAGCGAACTTTGCCCAAAGCGGGTAAATTGCGATCCGGTCTGAAGCACCATGACGGCACCGATAAAAAATCCGGAGAGCAGGATAATCGGAAGCGATCCGGCGCCGATGTTGTCCATCTGCTGCAAAATATCCTGGAGGTAGTAAGGCGGGGTAAAAATGCAGTACAGCGTGCGGCCGCAGAGTATGGCGTAGTTCTGCACGTCGGCCACGGCGTTTTTCGCCGCGTTGACAATCACTCCCGTGACGGTGAACCGCTCTTCCGTCTTGGCTTCCGGACTTGCGACCTGGAGAGGTGTGTCTGCCACGAGTACCCGTTTCGCCTGCGCTCCGCCGAATTCCGCGGTAAAATTTCTGGAAGGAAAGCCTAACCGCGCGGCATAGGCACGTCAAGTAAACTGTCGGGCTCACACGCTGGACGCATGACGTGACGGCGGCTACACTGCTTGTTTCCACTGGAACAGGTTTTCGGATGAGCGAGGGTGTTTGCGACGATGCTGAAGTTCTACACGGCGGGTGAATCGCACGGGCAGGCGCTGCTGGCGTTTGTTTCTGGGCTGCCGGCTTCGCTGCCTGTCGATCTGAAATTCATTAATCACGAACTGCACCGGCGGCAGCTTGGGTACGGGCGCGGCGGGCGACAGAAAATCGAAAAGGATCGGGCTGATATTTTCGCGGGCGTGCGGCATGGACAGACCATTGGCGCGCCGATCGCGCTGCGTATTGAGAACCGGGATTGGGCGAATTGGGAAAAAATCCTGCCCGTTGAAGCGACGGCAGAGTCCCCGGCGAACGAGCGGAAACTGCTCGCACCTCGACCGGGACACGCCGACCTGGCAGGTTCGCAGAAATTTAATTTTCACGACGCGCGCTACGTGCTCGAGCGCGCCTCCGCCCGCGAAACGGCGGCGCGTGTCGCGGCCGGAGCGTTTGCGAAATTGCTGCTGCGCGAATTCGGCGCGGAAGTCGCGAGCCATACGATTCAAGTTGGCCACGTTCGGATCGGGCGCGCAGCGACCTGGGAAGAAATTCAAGAGGTCACGGGCGATCTTGAATCGCCGTTGCGCTGCGTTGATGCCGCGGCGCAAGAAAAAATGAAAGTCGAAGTGGATGCGGCGCTCAAAGCGGGCAACACCGTCGGCGGGATTTTTGAAATTGTTGCGCACAATGTTCCCGTCGGGCTCGGCAGCCACGCGCAGTGGGACGAAAAGCTGGATGGACGGCTGGCGCAGGCGCTGATGAGCGTGCAGGCCGTCAAAGCGGTAGAAATCGGTGCGGGCGTCGCAGCGGCTGGGTCTTATGGGAGCGAAGTGCAGGATGAAATTTCGTATGACAAAGCGGCTCGGCGTTTCCATCGCTCGAGCAATCGCGCGGGCGGGCTCGAAGGGGGCATCACCAACGGCGAAGACGTGGTCATTCGCGGCTATCTGAAGCCTATCTCGACGCTGCGGCAGGCGCTGCACACCGCGGATATGGTCACCAAGGAGCCCGTTTCGGCGGCCTACGAGCGCTCGGACTGGTGCGTCGTACCTGCTGGCGCGGTTGCCGGCGAAGCCATGGTTGCACTTGTGTTAGCGGATGCTTTTCTGCAAAAATTTGGAGGAGATTCCCTTTCCGAGATGCGGCGGAATTTTGACAATTATGTCAGACAAATCGAAGAGTTCTAAAGTCGTGGTAACTCCGGCTCCAGTGGAGGCTCCGGCACCCGCCACGACCGACGCCGTTGCCCCCGTGCGCAAAATCTATCCCATCGTCAAATACGGCGATCCCATTCTCGAAAAGCCGACCCCGCCGGTGACGAAGTTTGGCGCCGAACTCGAGCAGCTCACCGAAGACATGTTCGCTTCGATGTACGCGGCGCAAGGCGTCGGGCTGGCCGCTCCGCAAATCGGCTTGAGCCTGCGTCTCACGGTCGTCGACGTGACCACGGGGAAAAACCCCGAAGCGAAAATCGTGCTCGCCAATCCAGAACTTATTCATGCGGAAGGCGAAGTCCGCGAGGAAGAGGGCTGCCTCTCCGTGCCCGGTTTTCGCGGCTATGTCATCCGGCCGCAGTTCGTCACCGTGCGCGCGCAAAACGTCAAAGGCGAGTCCTTCGAGATTCGCGGCGAAAATCTCCTCGCGCGCGCTTTCTGCCACGAAATCGATCACCTAAACGGCATCCTATTCCTGCAGCATCTCAGCATGCTGAAGCGCGACCTCATCCGCCGCAAAATCAAAAAGCTCAAGAAGCAAGGCGAGTGGTAATGTGGAGTGCGGCAGCCCCGCTGCCGCTTTTTCCCCATGCGCATAATCTTCTGCGGCACTCCCCAATTCTCCGTACCCACGCTCAGACAGCTCCTCGCCCAGCCTGATTTTGAGATCGCCGCGGTAATTACGCAGCCGGACCGGCCGCGCGGCCGAGGCCAGGAAGTCTCTTTTTCCCCGGTGAAAGAAACCGCCGTCGCCGCTGGCATTCCCGTGCACCAACCGGAGAAAATTCGCGCGCCGGAAGTGCAAGAGCTTTTGCAGAAACTCGTCCCCGACGTGATCGTCATCATCGCCTACGGCCAAATCATTCCCGCGCGACTTCTGCCCATCCCAAAATTGGGCTGGATCAACCTTCACGCCTCGCTACTGCCAAAATATCGCGGCGCCGCTCCCATCAACTGGGCCATCGCGAACGGCGAAACAAAAACTGGTGTCACTTCGATGCGCATCGATGCAGGCATGGACACCGGCGAAATACTGCTGCAAAAAGAAATGGAGATTGGCCCTGCCGAAACCGCTCCCGAACTTGCCGCTCGCATGTCCGAGCTAGGCGCACCGCTCATGGCAGAAACGCTGCGCGGGTTGGCCGCAGGCTCGATCTTTCCGCGCCCCCAAAATCACGAGCAGGCATCCTTAGCCCCCCTGCTCAAGAAACAGGACGGCCTCATTGACTGGTCTCGCACCGCCCAGGAAATCTTCCATCGGATTCGTGGCTTCGCCCCCTGGCCCGGCGCTTACAGCACTTTCCGCGGTCAGAACTGCCACATTTGGGGCGAACCGGCGTCTAATGGCTTGGGCGATAGAAGCTCGCACGCCGTTTCAGGCGCTGTCCCCGGCTCTTTGCTGGCTCAAGGCAGCGAACTGCTGATCCTGTGCGGCGGCACAACCTATTTGCGCCTCCATGCCGTCAAACTGGAGGGGCGCAGACAAGTTACGGCCTCGGAGTTTCTCAATGGCGCCCACTTGCTTTCTGGTGAACACTTCGGCAAAAGCTAGTTTGCGCGCGACGCATCGCTCAGGCATACTCGCAAATTGACCCACGAATGAAAGCGATATCCGCCTCGGGAGTTCATGCTACATGAAGAATTTGGAATCAATCCGCACCCGCGGAAGCTTGCAAATTTGCCCCAGACAATTTTCGCGCTTCGCCGCTTGTTGGGTTCTCGCCGTGCAACTCGTCTCGTTGCCCGTCGCCTCCGCAGCGGGCAACACATCTTCGCCCGAGGCCGCCGCAAAACCTGCACCAAAAATTGTGAGCGACCCGGTCATGAAAGTGATGCAAGCCGAACTCGCTCGCGCATCCACGGACCTCGGCAAAGCGGATTCCCCGCCTTATTACATGAGCTACACGGTCTATGATCAAAATCTCACCGTGCTCGTCGGCGCGTACGGCAGCCTTCTCACCGATGCTTCTCTCGATCGCCGTCAGGCCGACGTGACCATGCGGGTCGGCAGCCCAGCTCTGGACAATACACACGGCCAGAGCCGGTTTAGTGGAATGACTTCTGGCACGCTGCCCCTCGGCGACGACCAGGATGCCATCGCCCGCGTCCTCTGGGAATTGACCGATCGCGAATACAAGCGCGCGGCGCCGGCCTTCCTCAACGTGAAAACTAATACCGCCGTTCGCGCCGAAGAGGAAGACAAGTCGCCGGACTTCTCGAAGGAAACGCCTGAAGTTCATGTCGACAACCCCGCGCCGCCGCCGCGCTTCGATCGCGCCGCGTGGAGCGATGAAATTCGCCGTCTATCCGCCAATTTCCGCAAGTATCCCGATGTCTATTTCGCGACCGTCGTTCTGCAGGTTACGGACTCCAACTCCCGCATGGTCTCCAGCGAGGGCAGCGCCATCGAAACTCCCAGCTCGAGCTCGCGGCTCGTCATGGAAGCGCAAACTCGCGCCGATGATGGAATGGAGTTGCTTCGCGTCGAGACCTTTCAGGCGCCGTCCGCCAGCGGCTTGCCGAGCGAAGCCGACCTCTCTGCCAAAATCGTCAAAATGGCCGACGACTTGAAAGCTTTGAAGGCCGCTCCCGTCGCGGAACCGTACGACGGCCCCGCCCTCTTGAGCGGCCGCGCCGCCGCCGTCTTCTTCCATGAAGTGCTTGGCCATCGCCTCGAAGGCCACCGCCAGCGCGATGAAGACGAAGGACAAACCTTCACGAAAAAAGTGGGACAGGAAGTTCTGCCGAAATTTCTTAGCGTTTCAGATGATCCCACCACTCACGAATTGGATGGAGTGAAACTTGCCGGTTCTTACGAGTTCGACGATGAAGGCGTTCCCGCACAGCGCGTCGACGTCATCCAGAACGGCATTCTGAAGAATTTTCTGCTGTCCCGTATGCCCATCAAGGATTTCAGCAAGTCCAATGGCCACGGCCGCGATCAGCCCGGCCTGATGCCGACGGGGCGCCAGGGCAATTTGATCGTCACTTCCACGCAGACCGTTCCGGAATCCGAGCTGCGGCAAAAGCTCATCGACGAAATCAAAAAACAAAATAAGCCTTACGGCCTGTATTTCGACGACATTCAGGGAGGTTTCACACTCACCACACGTTCTCTCCCGCAAGCGTTCCAGGTTCTTCCCGTGATCGTCTACAAAGTCTACGCTGACGGACGGCCAGATGAGCTCGTTCGCGGCGTCGACATTGTCGGCACTCCCCTCGCCTCTCTCACGCGCATCCTCTTGACGGGCGACAAAGAACACGTCTTCAACGGGGTTTGCGGCGCGGAAAGCGGCCAGGTGCCCGTCTCCGCAGTCGCGCCTGCGATGCTCTTTTCGGAAATGGAAGTCCAGAAGCGCCAGCATTCTCACGACCGGCCGCCCATCTTGCCTCCGCCAGGTTTCGAAGATCTCGCTCCAACCAAAACGGCCCAAGCCAGTCCGCCGGTGAAGCCATGAAAAACCACCGCGCATACACGGCGTCTCTCCTCGCTGCGGCATTGCTCTTCGGCGCCGCGCAGCTTCACGCAGCTACCCATCGTTCGGCGTTGAAGAACGCGTCCGGGAAGTTCGATGCGTCCGCTGCTTCGGTGCCGCATCCCGCCGCCGGCGGCGATGCGCTGCTCGATGCCCTGCTCACCGAACTGGACCGCTCCAAAGCACATCTGAAGATGGACCAGGTCCCCGCGCCCTACTACATCGAATATCGCGTGAACGATGTGGATGATTACGACGCCGAAGCGGCATTCGGCGCGCTTCGGGAAAGCCAGCGCGTCCGTCTCCGTATCCTCCGCGTCGTCGTTCGTGTCGGCGATTATTCGCAGGACAGCTACTACGGCCAAGGCATGGGCGAAACCAACATTCTTCCCCTCGATAACGATCCCATCGCCCTTCGCCACCAAATCTGGCTCACCACCGACGAAGCCTACAAAGCCGCCGGCGAAGCCCTCGCCGATAAACAGGCCGATCTGAAGCGCTTCAACCCCGACCCGAATCCTGTCGCCGATTTTTCCAAAGAGCCTGTCGTCAATTCGCTCGAGCCCATCGTCTCGCTGAAAGTCGATGAAGCTGCGTGGGGCAAAACGCTCGAGGACGTCACCAATCTTTACCGCCAGTATCCCGACATTCAATCCGTCAGCGCTTCCGCGCGCTTTACCGCGGTGAATGAATACTTTGTGGATTCCGAAGGCACCGTCACGCGCAGCGGCCAAACGACTTATAACTTACAATTGAACGGCTCCGCGCAAGCTGACGATGGCATGCGCCTCAGCCGCAATCCTTATTGGACGGTTGGCCGGTCCGAGGAACTTCCCACGCGCGATAAATTGCTCGCCGAAGCGCAGCAAACACTCGAAACTGTCGTCGCGCTCCGCAAAGCCCCCATTGTCGAGGAAGAGTATCGCGGCCCCGTTCTGTTTGCGCCCGATGCGGCCACCGACGTGGTCGCCTCGCTCGTCGGTTCCAACATCGTTGGCCGCAAGCCGCAACTTGGCAAGCTCAACCGCACCGTCGGGGCCTTCGCCACCAGTTACAAAATGCGCGTGCTTCCCAGCTTTCTTTCCATCGTCGACGACCCCACTCTCAAAGACTTTGAAGGCCACAGCCTCGTCGGCAGCTACGATATCGACAACGAAGGCGTGAAAGCCCAAAGCGTTAACATCGTCGAAAACGGCGTGCTCGACAATTATTTGCTCGGCCGCGAGCCGGTCCGCGATTTTCCTTTTTCCAATGGCCATGGCCGCGCCGCTCCTGGCTCTTTCCCTTCTCCGAGCCTCGGCGTGCTGCTCCTGAAGAGCTCCGAAGCGCAAACTCCGGATGCGCTTAGGAAAAAAATCATCGAAATGGTCGCCGCGCAAGGAATGCCTTACGCGTACCGCGTGGAAACGCTCGGTCCGGGTAATTCGCCGCGGCTTCTCTATCGCGTCTACGCCGATGGCCATGAGCAACTCGTCCGCGGCGCGGTCTTCAATGAGCTGGATGTTCGCGCTCTGCGCAGCGATCTCGTCGCCGTCGGCAACGACCCGCTCGTCAGCAATCGCACCGGAGGCGTGCCCACGACGGTCATTTCCCCGTCGCTGCTCTTCGACGAGCTCGAAGTCAAGCGCGCCGACACCAGCAAAGACAAGTTGCCGGACTATCCTCCTCCGCCACTAAAAACTAAATAGTCTTTCCGCCAGGCCGGTCCCGGTTTTACACTTAAACCTGGAACCCGAGAACGGTCCGCTCTTATGACGCTCCGCGAACGACTCGAATGGGTAACCCGGATGGCCCTGCTCGTCTTCATCCTGGCCTCCGCTGCATTCCTCAGCGCCATCACGGCCATGCGCATCGCCATTCACGGCCGCGAAGTGACCATGCCCAATCTCGTGGGAAAGAGCGTGTCGGAAGCCAACGGTATGTTGCGCTCACATGGACTGGTCTTACGCGTTGCCGATCGCATCTATAGCGAACTTCCCATCAACGTTGTCGTGCGCCAAAGCCCGCCGCCCGGCATGCTCATGAAAGTTTCGCAGCAAGCCAACGTCATCCTCAGTCTCGGCCAGCGCCAATTGCAAATCCCTCTTCTCGAAGGAAATTCTCTCCGCGCCTCGCGTATCGAATTGCTCCGCGCCGGCCTGCAAGTCGGCGAAGTTTCCGGTCTGACCACGCCCGACGATCCCGTCGACACCGTCATTCTTCAAACGCCACTTCCCGGTGCCGGCGCCGCCAGCCCGCGCGTAGACGTCCTCGTCTCCGACGGCCCGCGCGAGCCCGCCTTCGTCATGCCCCATCTCGTCGGCCTGAATGACGCCGACGCCCAGCGCCGCATCGATTCCGGCGGCCTCCACTGCAAAATCAACCGCGTATCCGCGCCTCAGTGGCCGCACGACGCCGTCATCGACCAAACTCCGCTCGCCGGCCAGCGCATCACTCCCTCCACCATCGTCGAGCTCACCGTCTCCGAATAAGCCGCCCGAGGCCACTCAACGCGCTACCAAGAAAAAGTCTGGTATCGCCTGATTCAGACTGTTCCCAGTATAATTGCGCGCCTCGCCCATAGGGCCGAATCCGTGGCATAGAAAGGCAGTCAGGATGAAGGAAAACCCAAGCCCAGAAGCCCGGCTAACTCCCGCGGAGCAGTCGCTTACCGACCTTTGGGAGCAACACCTCGGCGAAGAATTCACGACCCGGGACACCGATGCCACGATTGACACCATGGTGCCCGATGCCTACGTGAACCACATCCCCGTGCTGACCGGCGGTGTCGGCCACGACCAATTACGCGAATTTTATTCGCAACACTTCATCCCCAAAATGCCTCCCGATACGCAGATCGTTCCGATCTCCCGGACCATCGGCTCGGAGCGGCTGGTGGACGAAATGATTTTTAAGTTTACCCACACCATCGAAATGGACTGGATGCTTCCTGGCATTGCTCCCACGGGCAAGCGCGTCGAGTGCCCGCTCGTCGTCATCGTCCACTTCCGCGATGGCAAGCTTTCCAACGAACATATCTACTGGGATCAAGCTTCGGTGCTTGTGCAGATCGGGCTTCTCGATTCATCCACCCTGCCCGTCGCCGGTTCAGAAACCGCGAAAAAGCTGGCCAACCCCCGCTTGCCCTCCAACCATTTAATTGAGCGAGCCAAGCTCGCGCGCAGGCCGTAAGCATTGCCCATATTCCGTCAAGCTGCTCGTCGACTTACATGTTGCTGGTGATCCATCGCGCCACCGCCTTCAAACCAGACGAGACCAAGTCGCCCGCGCGCGCGTCCTCCCACCACTCGGTATCATCCTCTCTTGAACAGGGCCGATGTTTGCTCCGTGGCCAGCGCCAGCTTGAGCGGCAATGCCGCATCAACCGGCCGCGGCGCGGCGGCCTCCTTGAGTTGCGCCAGCATCTGTTGCTGCTGCTTCATGTCCAGCATCGAAATGGGGGAATGGCAGTAGGGACAAACCGAGTTGGTTTGCAGGTCGATGGCTGCCCCGCAGTTGCAGCAATTCACGCTCTGCACGTTCTGTTTCAACTGCTGGATCTCTTGCGGCGAGAGCGCATGAATGAAGTTCTTCTCTTTCAGGAAGTCGAAAAACCCGATGAATCGTCCGCGATCCTTTTCACATCCCCAATAGATGAACCGCATGTTTCGAACCATATCGTGCATCAGCGACAACCCGCTCCCGCATCGCGGGCAGCGGAGCACGTCCGACAACGTCGCCTTGACCGTGGACGAGTGTTCGCCGATAAACTTCATCAGCTTTAGCGTCGAGCCCGGCGAGAGTTGCAGACTCTCGTGCTCGTCAAACCAGAACGCCTGGCATCCCGTGCACACGTCCACAATGACTTGTGTGCCCAAGCGCCCATCCAGCGTCCAGTCGGTCATCTCTTTCCCGCAATTGGGGCATGTCATGGACTGTGATCCTAGGCGATTGCTCGAATGAATGCCAAACGCGCGAGAAATATCGGAAACGGTCTTGCCATTCCAGATGGCCGGTTTCGGTCTATACGTCCAAGCGAAAATGTTCAGGCAAAGCAGGCTGCCTTTCAACATTCACTTTGTTAGCTACATTCAAATAATCCGGCAGGTAGTCGTTGACTTTGACGCCTAATCCGTCAGAATTAGAGTCCCTTCCGAAATTGTCCACTGGCAGCTTGCTTCCCCTCTCAGTGAATAACCCAGCGTGGTTAGGAAACGCATTCGTTCGAGAGAGCAAATGCCCATGGAAATTCTTTTTGTAGAAGGCAATTGTGGCGACGTACGTTTGACGAAAGATGTCCTGCTCGGCGTCAATAATCCCGTAACTCGGCTCGTGGCTTCTGATGGCATAGAGGCGATGGCCTATCTTGAACCGCGAGGCAGAATACGTCCGGGCTCCTCGTCCGGACCTTTATCTTGCAAGACCGAACCATTCGCAAAGGGGGTGCAGACTGTCCGGTAAGACCTGAGAAGAGCGAGAAGTTGCGCGGAGACGCATAAAAACGTGGATGAGCAAGTGTTCGAGACGATAGGAAAGGAATCTAGACAATGAGAATGATTATGAAAGTGACCGGGATAGTCCAAGCAAGTGACACCCATTTGTCGGTTGAACTTCATGGCAAATACGGAACGGCGCAGCTCAACCTGCCGAACGATCAGCGCGTGGGTCTTACCGTTGGCAGCGAGTTTACCCTGTCGCTGAACGGCCTGGGATTCATGGGGGCCATCGACGAATCCGTGACGAGTACCGAGCCGTTGGGCGAAATCGCTCCTCCGGTTGTAATCTAGGTAAAAAGGAATTCCAGATGGAATCTGAAAAGACGTGTCCGAAGTGTGCGAGTTTTCCGAGAATGGACAAAGTCGATGGCATGCATGCGAGGATACCCACGGTAATGGACAATCAATACCTATCAAAAACAAGCGAAACGATAGGCCTCGCCGTGGAAGTCTATAAGTGCCCGCGATGTCATTTCGTCGAACTCTACGAAGTAAGCAGCGAATAATGCCGGCGCGTGGAAATTTTGAAAGCTCTTTAGGAACTTCATGCGTTGGAAAACGTCTTGCTGTAGACGAATCAACCGACGAGGTTTTGCTTGCCCTTGCCGACTTCATCCAGCCAGCGATCGAGAACGGGCTGGTATTCGGCTTCGACGGCGAGGAAGGCCACGCCCGCTCCCATGTTGGTCTGGGCATAGACGATTTTCGCCCTGGCTTGGAAATAGGCGTCGCCGGCGGAAATCTTGACGAGCACCAGCGTTCCTACCGGGAACGGATTCATCATATCCAGATAACAGCCGTGGAGGCTCAATTCGCTTACGCGCGTGGCAATGCGCACATCCGAAGCTTCCTCGATCAGTTCGGCGCTGGCGATGAAGGTATATCTTGGCACGCGACGGCGTTCAGATCCCAATGAGTCCCTCCGGAAGGATGCCCTTCCTATGATGGTACGACAGATGGAGTAAATGTTGTTCGCCGTTCGCCCAAGTCATAACTACGCACACTCCGGTTGAGTGCCGCCGCGTGATCGCGCCATGGAATGAGCATTTGGCGAATTTCACTAGCTTGCTCAAGAAAGCCAAGTGCTAGGATAAGGTGCCATCGGGTGCGTCAGAGCGGTATAAAGGGGAGTAATGTCAGGAGACCGAACAAGAGCCAAGGAGCTGGCCACGGAATTCATCCGAAAGGGTGATCCGACGGGGTGGTTCGAGCACCTATACCGCGAGGGAGAAGAAGGGAGAAGTGTCATCCCCTGGGCGGACCGCGGCGCGAATTCGAGTCTGCTCGAATTCTGGAGCGCGCATCCCCAAACGACGGCGGGAAAGAAAGCGCTCGTGATCGCGTGCGGGTTGGGAGACGATGCGGAGCAGTTGGCAGCGTGGGGTTTTGCGACCACGGCGTTCGACATTTCCGAAACAGCGATTCGCATGGCTCGTAAGCGGTTTCCGAAGAGCGCGGTGGAATATGCTGTCGCAAACTTGTTCCAACCGCCGGCGGAATGGAACCAAAACTTCGACTTTGTTTTTGAGGCGAATACCGTGCAAGCATTGCCGGGCAACGTTCGTTCCGGAGCGATTCGCAACATCGCTTCGTTTGTGCGGCCCGGAGGCAAATTGCTGGCCATCGTCAGGGGCCGGGAGCCGCATGAGCCGGAAGGACAACTTCCCTGGCCGCTGACGCGCGAAGAGCTGGCGGAGTTTGCGCGTGCGGGTCTTTCGGAACAGAGTTTCGAGGAATATTTCGACAACGAAGAGCCGCCCGCTCGACGATATCGCGTGCTGTATTCGCGTCCGAGTTGAGGAACGATGATTAGCTTCGAGCTGCGGGTCGGAGCATCCAGCAACTCGAAGCTGGCCCAAGTGAGAGTTAAAGACATTTATTTTGACGCGTCCTTTTTGTGCAGGTCGGTACAGACGGAGACGGCGGTGTTGGGGTTGACGGCGCTGTCGCCTTCTTCGATGTGGCGGATGATGCCCTCTTTGTCGATGACGATGTTGGCGCGCTGGGCCCACTCGTAGGTTTGATCCTGCACGTTGTAGCCCTTCAAGATGCCGTAGGTGGTGAGCATCTTGTGGTTCATGTCGCTGAGGAGCGGGAAGTTGATGCTGATTTGCTTGGCGAAGGCGGCATTGGCGGCGGGGGAATCCATGCTAATGCCGAAAACTGCGGTATCCGAAGTGTCTATCTTACCCGAGGCGATTCCAGCCTGGACCGCCTGAAGTTGTTTCGTTCAACCACCTGTGAAGGCTAGGACGTAGACGGCGAGAAAGACATTCTGCTTGCCGCGGAAGTCGCTGAGCTTTACGGTTTTCCATTGATCGCTGAGCAGGGTGAAGTCAGGCGCGACATCACCTACTTTCAGCGAGACTTTTGCCAATTCCGGTTTTTGCACTTCTTGCGCGAGCGGCGGAGCCATGGGAATAAAGGCCAGCGCAGCTAGCAGAGCCAAAGCACGTTTCATGCGCACTCTCCTTGAGGATGGGTTGCAGACTTCGACGACGCATACAACCTACCATCATGTGATGCGGCAAAGAACCTGAAATTATTCCTAAGACCCTCCCCCTGGGCTTTGCACAAGTGTTCATACTAAAGATAGTTAAAGTTATTTGTTTTGTATCAGTTTTGCAAATGTTCATTTCGAAGGGGATAGCGGCGAATCGCTGGTGGCGAGCACAGCGGGGGCGACGAAGGGGAGATCGGGTGGGAGGGTACACCTCCCTGTGTGACGGAAGTTGTGCGCAAGCTTTTGATGGGAAAGGGATTGCGGCAATTCCTGCGTGTCGAGGTGCACGCACGGGGTGGTCGATGACGGATCAGGCGAATTCTGACGGGCCCGGAGAGGGAGGAGAGCGGGCCGCCTGGCTGCTAAGGGCCCACGCAAAAATAACTTCACAGATTGGGAGTGATCGTGTAGTTCCAAGCGGGCAGTGTCTTATGGGGGCGAAGACGAAGTGAGCGAAAGAGTGCGGGATCGGCATCGAGGCCGGTAGGATAGTGAGCACGGTCGAGGTAGGCGGACACTGCCAAACCGGTCTTGGTTGTGGTGGTGCGAAGGAAGTTGAGAATCTTCTGATAGCTGTTCAACGGTTCGGCGGCCCAGTTCTTGGAAATTTCGGAAAACAAGCGATGTTCGATGGGATTCCATTTGGAAGTGCCCGTCGGATAGTGAGCCACAGTCACGGCCAGAGCGAAGGGGTTGGAGAGCTGCGCTTGGAGTTCGGTCTTCCAGGCATGGCGTCGACAACTATTGCTGCCACCGGTGTCGGCGAGAATGAGGAGTTGGCGGGCGCGACGGTAACGGAGTGAGCCTTCCCGTTTCCACCAGCCGGCGATGGAATGAGCGGCGAATGCGGAGGTATCGTGAGAGACTCCGAGAAAGACGGAGCCGCGATTGGCCAACAGATCGTAGATGCCGTAAGGAATGGCCACACCGGTGGAATCGGAGCGGAAGTCGTGGTCGTTGACCAGCACCGGAGAGCGATCCCACTTGACCCCGGCGTTGTTGAAGTTGCCCACTAGTTCGCGCTTTTTGGTGTCCACGCTGATCATCGGAAGACCGTGACGCTGGAAGCTATGGCGAAGCGAGGAGATATATTGGAACTGTTGGTCGCGGAAGGGGCTGGCGGCGGAGGCAAGATTCTTGTGATTGGCGCGTAGAGAGTAGTTCATGCTGTGCAATAGGCGGGCCACGGTGTTGGCGGAGACAGGGATATCGACTTGCTCGAGGAGTTGGGCGATCTTCTGGGGGGTCTTGCGGGTCCATTTCAGTCCGGTGGTGGGATCTCCCGCGGTATCGTGTTCCAACAGGATTTCGATGGCGTCGACTATTTCGACGTTTTTTTTTCGGTCCGTTGGCGTCCGCCACCCAGTTTGCGTACCCGAGCGAGGGCTACGTCCTGGTCTAAGAGCTGCTGTCGTCCGCGAGCTACGGTATGCGTGTCCAGATTAAGAAACTCGGCCAGTTGATGATCCCCGCCATGCCCCAGTTTGAGAGATTCCAGTCCGGCGTAGAGCCGACGCTGCTGTTCGTCGAGCAGGCTATAAAACAGGAGGATCGCGGCTTTTAGTTCGTCCGGAGAAATCTCCAGTCGCGACGCATCCACCAGGGTGGGGACGGTCTGGACGCTGCGGCGTGTCAGGAGTTGTCGGCGGCGGCGGACCGGATCGCTGGAGCAATAGAGATACAGGCCGGACACGAGTTGCCGTGCTATCCGGCGCTGCTCAACGAGGTGATAGAGCGCGTCCTGCACTTCGACATGCAGGCACTCGGCCAGTTCTTCGGCAAAATAGCCCTGAGAGGAGTGCTGCACCCAGACCTCGGCGGTGGCGAGCAGCGTGCCGTGACGGGAGAACCACACTCCCTCCTGAGACCAAAGTCCATCGGCGGCGAAGCGGGGGATTTGACGCAGCGTGTAGTAGCGAGCGCGATGGGAATAGCTGGTGAGATAGTCGAGTTGTTTGAGTTTTCGGAAGACGGTCAGGTCGACCTGGGTACCGAGCGCGCGCTTGAGTTCATCGAGGGTGGCCATCTTGTCTTGGAGCAGGTACTGACGCAAGACATCGGCGTGAAAGAAGGTTCGTATCATAATGTTATAGTACCGACTAAGAGCATCTCTCTATCGACACTATAACAAAACAAACAGACGGACGTCCACAACGGCTGGAGAACGCACAGACCGCTTCTTCATTGATCAGGAAGCAACCAAGCCGTACGAAACAGCCATTTGCCAATCGCTTTTTAATGATCAAGAAACGACTATTGTAGGAAAGTTATTTTTGCGTCAGCACTAAGGTTGGCTTGAAGCCCGGGCGAACCCTTCTATAGCAAGAAAGAGCGGAGGCAGCAAGGCTGGGACGTAGGCGAAACATAAGGAATACTACCACGATTTATTCTTACTGTCAAGGCATAGTACTCTGGCGGAATGATTCGAACGTGAGACGGGAAAGTGGAATGGATAGAATGAGTTGGGGAGAAATTGGGAGTTCGGTGAGACGGATTGGGGAAGTGACTGGCGGCTCGTGATTGGTGACTGGTGGGCCGGGCCCTGTAAGTTGATCTTTAGGACTGCATCAGAAAGAGCACAGCCAGGAATGGCTGTGTCACCAAAATGCCAAATCCCAGACGACCGAGCTAACTGCACCAGACAAAGACCCTGGAGGAAACTGACAAGAGCTACATGCCGAACATGGAGTTGACGCCGGCGCGCGGGGGTTGTTGCCCGGAGGGTTGGCCGGGGCGGCGGGCTGTTGAGCGGCAGGCTGGCCAGCGGCGGGCGTTGAGCCGGCGGCGGCGGTCGCGGCAGCGGCTTGGGGAGCTACGGCGCTTGGAGCGGAGATTGTTGGGTGGGGAGCTGCTGGAGATAGATTAGATCGCGGGGCTCTTCTGTGCCGGGTTGGACGGGTGTGGACGGCAAGCTCAGTTGATGCTCAAGGGCGGTGGCGACGCGGTGCATTTGCCAGATGAGCTTTTCGAGGTCTTTGGAGCGGGCGAGTTTTAGGTTGCGGTCCCACAGAAAGCGGATGGCCAGGACGAATAGAATCGGCAGGCCGATGGCCAGCGTGGCGAGTACGATGCTTTGGAAGATCGAGTCGAGAGACGGCAGGGGTGGGTTGATTAGGGGCCTCCAGTTGCGGGGTACAGAGGGAAGGATACCGCAGGGCGGGGGTGGTGACAAATGATGCGGGAAGTTGGCAGTGGGTGGTGAATAGTGAGTAGGGGGAATCAGGAGACGTGGAGGGCGGCCGGGGCGTGGCGGGAGCGATGAGGCTCGATTAGGATTTTGACGTCGTGGCCGAGGGCTACGAGGAAGCGGAGAAGGCGCTCGACGGAAAATTGGCGGAACTCGCCGCGGAGCATTTTGGAGACGTCGGGCTGCTTGATGCCGAGCAGAGCGGCGGCTTGAGACTGTTTCAGACGACGGCTTTTCAGGATTGTATGGATCTTGTAGAGGAGTTGCGCCTTGATCAGGTGTTCTTCAGCATTGGGGATGCCGAGATCCTTGAATACGTTTCCGCTTCCGACTTCACACCGGTGCTTTTTCACGTTTCCCTCTCTTTGGCGATGCGTTCGGCCTCGGCGGGCCGCCGCCGGATTAGTTCCAGGTCACGGCGCGGAGTCTCGCGGCCCGACTTCGACTTCTTCTGAAATGCGTGAAGCACATAAACGGTTCCTGCATAACGAAAAGTGTGTAGACGGCGCGAAAAGTATCGCCGCGAAAATCCTTAACCACTTCCAGGACACCGGCGCTGCCGAACCCACTCAAGACTTTCGCCGCAGCATGTTTTCCGCCCCGCTGGGCGAGGTAAAGGGCGTAGCCGATGTGGTCCTGAACCGGGTCCGGAAATCCGCGCAAATCTTCTCGGCTCGACCCTACCCAGATGACGGGCTTTAAGACGGGTTCCTCGTCCATAAGGAGATTCCAAGTATAGTGATATCACTATATTTTTGTCAACTGAAGGATGGATGTGGTGGAGCGACCGAACGGAGAGGGATATAGCGGGGATTGAGCCTGCAGTTGCGGGGTGCAGAAGGAAGGGGAGCGCAGGGCAGGGGTGGTGACAAACGAGTTGGTGGCGGGACACTAGTACGCGGTTAGATGTTCGGCGGTCCGGGGATCTTCTTCCAGGTCCTCAAAACTGTAGCGCAGCGGGGGGACGCCGTGCTTGGCTGCAAAATCCATGAAAGCTGCCAGCGGCGTTTGGCAAAGCGAAATGACCGTGGGGGGGCGTGGCGTGTTAGTTCGTGCATGGTGAAAAAGGCGTCGGCTTGCTACGTTCGAAATGACGGTGGGGGGCGTGGCCGGCGCAGGTGGGGTGTGAGCGTAAAGGAGCGTCGGGGTGCTGCGTTCGAAATGACGGTGTGGGGGTGGCGGCGGGGAGCCGGAGTGCGCCGGCGGAGTACACGGCGCCCGCTCGGGCGTTAGAAATCGGGGTCCTTCTCAAGGATTCTTGTGTTCTTGGGGCGTGCTAAAGTTGGCGCATGGGAGTTTTTTCGCTTTTAAACATCGCCATTCTTTTGTGGAGTGGAATCCAGGCTGCGGGGAACGAGAAGCTGCCGCAAGAATTTCCTTCCATGAGATCGGCTCTGTGCGACAAACCAAGCGATTTTATTGAAACCGGCTGCAGAGTTTGCCCCGAATTTATGGCAAAGAGCGCTAGCTTAGGGTTACACGGCGGTTTGGGAATTAACCTCGTTTTGTTGGGGAGTTTTACGGCGGTCGGCAAAACCGAGGCTCTCTTATTAGGTTGATGCTTCTTGTTTTAGCCATGCGGATGGCTTTGCTAGCGCCTTCCTTCTCCGCAAGGAACAAGACTCCGTGGCGGATGCTGTCCTTTTTCCATAATGACGGCCCGGTGGGGAACTGCCAGAAGATACCCGGACAGGGCGAGAAGGCGAGATTTAGTCATCTGCAACTATGGAGATTGGGGAGCGGGCGCTATCAGTGTGGTTGGTTTTGACGCCGATGGAAAAGTGAAAACACAGTCAGTGCTCGTTCAAGACTGTGGACATTTCCCTTCAGGTCTATCGAAAAACAAAAACATTGTTCCTCTTTGGAAGCAGACGTAAAAAGCGTTTCTCTCCATTCCATTGAAATTTCGATTTTTCCAATTCCTTTGATGTAGACCCTCCGATCGTTTGTGACGAGAGCGATATCACCACTTCCATAATTTCCAACCTCAAGAAATTTGAAGCGATAGCGGTATTTATCCGTAATGACGATACTTTCGCTCCGGACGAAAAGACCCAGAAGCTCCTTTCTGAAGTTGAAAAGAGTCACTAAGGCGCGAAGAAGCTACGGAAGTTTCTTTGGCGTGGGCGAGTGGACTGCTCGCGACTCTCTCACACGGCACGGTGTGGCAGAGCGGGATGCCGGCGTGAAGTCGGGGGGTAGGCCGGAGTCAACCCAACAGACACCGCCCTGAAGGGCGGCGCCGCGTATTATCCTAAGCGGTTGGGATATGATAGGCTGGGGTTGTGCCCACGGTGCTCAGGTTTGCGGGCCTGCGCGTGGTGATCTATTTCAACGTTCACCGCCCCGCTCACGTTCATGTAATTGGGCGAGGATGTGAGGCGGATTCGATTTGCAGTGTCCGGATGGGCCGCCGGAGGTGCGTGAGAATTACGGATTTTTGCGGCGCGACATCGCTACCATCGAAGCCAACCTGACGGCGTCGCTGAGGTTGCTTTGCGGTGCTTGGGAGGAGATACATGGAATCCAATGATCTATTCGAATTGGCGAACCGGCGCGGGAAGGCGATTCGGGCATCTACTCCCCGAGCGCTATCGGCGCGATACGACCGGCGAAGCGGGCGGATTGTGATTCGACCGAGCTCCCGTCTGGAGGTGAGCTTTTCGCCGCACGACGCGCAAGGTTTGGAACACGCTACGCCGGCAAAACTTCGGGACATTGAGGTGACTCCTTCGGGGTTCGGCATTCACTTTCCGAAGCTGGATGCGGATCTTTATGTGCCAGCGATTCTGGAAGGATTTCTGGGATCGAAGAAATGGATGGCGGCGCGGCTGGGCAGCGCGGTGGGCGGTCGAGGAGCGCGGCAAACGGGCAGCTTCCAAGAGGAACGGAGTTCTAGGCGGGAGACCGCGAAAAGGAGAAGCGCGGCGAAGGATGGCGATGGTCCGCCTCGGAAGGCGGACCCTACAGGGATGGGCGCACGGTGAGAGATTTGCGGGTTTCCGGTTAACGGGAGAGGAGGAGAGGAGGTTGGAAACCTGGGCGAAGAGCGGAAGTCGTGGTCGCGGGTGATTAGGGAAAGGTGGGCGTCGAGGCAGAGTTGGGCGATTAGGGAGTCGGCCAGGCGGGCGCGGCGGCGTTTGGCGAGAACTTTGGAGCGGAGGGCGGCGGCGCGTTGCCAGAAGCCGGGTTCGAGATCGATGAGAGGTAGAGCAGCGAGACTGGCGGCAACATCGGGCGGGAGATGGGGGTCGCTGAGGAGTTCGGTCAGGACGACGGGGAGCATTACCAACTGATGGTCTTGAAGGGCCCTTTTTAGGAGCAGAACGTCGTCACCCGAGGCGCCGCCGAGGAAGGCAACCCAGGTGCTGGTGTCGGCGGTGATCATCGATCATCTTTCAGAGCCTGCCAGGAACGGGAGAAGCGGACCTTTTCCTGGAAATGCACCAGGCGGTCGTAGGCGTGCGAGGCGGCGAGGAGTTGGAGGCCGGTGCGGACGGTTTGCGCGATGCCTTTGCCGCTGGCGCGCTGGGCTTTTTTCAGTAGGTCGTGGGGATTTTGATGTGATCTTGCGGGTGGTGCCGATGGTAGATTTTACGAGAGCTCAGGCCGTGGGGTGCTGTATGGGTATTCCTCTCGGGAAGACGAGAAGAAAAGGGACGAGTCAAAAAACCGAAGTTAAGCTCAAGTCTGGAGGTGAGAAAGGTGAAACGAGAGGCAGTAGAGTAATGAGAAGAAGAGAGGAAGAAGACAGATCCCTCGCTGGCGCTCGGAAACGGACAGGCAAGGTCGGCCGCGGAAGACAAAGAGCAGAGACCGAAGTCGGTGCCATGAAACCAGCAGACCCTGAGTCGCGGACTTTGTCAAAAAAAAAAAAAAAAAAAAAAAAAAAAAAAAAAAAAAAAAAAAAAAAAAAACGGAGTCTTCGACCCAGCGGGTCCGCCGACGTCGGCGGCGAAGCAGACGTCCGGCCATCGACGACGTCTCCGATGCGGGAGCAGGCTGGGGCTTCGGCTTGGAGCATGGTTCGGCTGGTGCCGGATACGATGGCTACGGACGCCGCTGGCGCTGGGGATCAGCCATCGGGCTCTTCCAGACTTCTTTCACGGCCTCGATGTGGACGCCGTTGTAGTTCTGGCTTTTCGAAGACGATGGCGTCGATTCCGGAGAAGGATCGAGGCTGGTGCTCGTCGTTGAAGGGGAACGGGGGAACGACGATACGAACGCCGAACTGGAAGCCGCCCTGGCTGCGCCATTCGGGGTCGGGCGCCGGTGGCGAGTTCCGGGAGAACGTCGTCGATGGGAGTGAGCACGCCTTCCTGCTCGGATGCTCGGATCGTGTGGATAGCCGAAGTGGCTTGGCGGAATCCGAAACGGACAGACTGTTGTTGTTGTTGACGATGCAGTTGAGATCGATGTAGCCGATGTAGCCTTCTTCGGCGAGCTCTGGGCTCCATTCCGAGCGCAGCGTTTGGTTGAAGCAGCGGTTGGCCTCGCCTCTTGATACATGGAGGTGCTCGATTTCACCTGTGGGCTGGCTGATGTCGCCGGGAAAAAGCTTCTTTGGTGCTCTGAATCCATGTTGACGGGGAAGATGATTTTTTGCTGTTCAACAAGGTGCCTACGGCGACTTCGACGCCGGTGACGCGGCGCTGGAGCCGGGAAGACCCTGATTCCGTCAGAGGAGCTGCGTGGGTTGGCAAGCTTCCAACATGCGGATAACGTCGTCGCCGTCTTCTTCTTCGCCGACGAAGAGGCGGCGCTTGACGTTTTGGGCTTCGCCGCTGGGCTTGATGACGTAGCGGTCGGGATTTTTCATGACGTATTCGATCGCGGCGATCGAATGATTCGAAATCGCTGGTAGGGGATGATGTTGACGCCGGCTTTTTTCAGCTCTTCCTGGCCGAAAGAGCGGTCGTCTTCGAGGCGGTCGGTGTATTCAGTGCCGCCGATGACGGGCTTGCCGGCGTCGCGGAGAGCTTTCGCTCCGGCGCCCTGGCCAGAGTGTCGTCGAAGACGACGATGTCGGCCCACTTGGTGTCGCGCTCCCAATCTTTGGATTTGGGGACGAAGCCGTCGGCGATGTCGCGCTCTTTTTCGGCTTCGATGAAGTAGCGGACGTCGTGACCTTCTTCGAGGACTTGCCAGGCGATATCGCCGATGAGGCCGGAAAGAGAGACGAAGAGAAATTTGCGTTTATCGATTTGGATGAGTGGGCGGCGGCGGCGGCTCCTCGTTGGGGCGGAACTCATAGTAGCCATGATGGGCAGGGAGATTGTTACATTTCGTTGAAAAATAATGAAGGGCGGGAGGGCGGACGGGAAACCGGGACGAGCGAGAGGGTGCATCACAGGGGGATGAGGATGGCGGAGCCGGGTGTGACGGGGACCTGTCCGAAGGGGCAAAGTTCTTGCTGCTCCTGGCCTTTGGTTCAGGTTATACTTGGGCGTTCGCGCCGGTCGAAGAGCTGGAACGTTTCGGTGTGAAGCGGGCCAGTGGCTAGCGGGTGTGTACGGGAATTGCGCCGAGGAACCAGAAATTCGCGAGAGAGGTGACGTTTGGGCCGAACTGTGAGAAGTGCGACCTCAAGATTTAATGCGGAACTGAGTGGAGTGGCGTGCTGCGCGTTGGGCGCAGCCTTTTTGCTAGGAGCCGCGACCTGCAACGCCCAATTAATTTTCCACAAAAAGAAGAAGCTCGATAAATCGACGAGCGCCGACAACAACGCGCAGCCGGACAAGATTTTGTACGACCGCGCGGTCGACGATATCAAGCACGGGCGGCACGAAATTGGGCGTCTGAACATGCAGACGCTGATCAATACGTACCCGGATAGCGAGTACCTGGCGAAGGCGAAGCTGGCGATCGCGGATTCGTACTACAAAGAGGGCGGGACGTCGAATCTGGCGCTGGCGGTTTCTGGATATAAAGATTTCATCGTGTTCTTCCCTTTCCTACCAGAGGCGACGTACGCGCAGATGCAAGTGGCGATGGCGCACTTCCGGCAGATGGAAAAGCCGGATCGGGATAGGACGCAAGCGCTGGATGCGGAGGAAGAGTTCCAGACGTTTTTGGAGAAATATCCAAATGATCCGCTGGCGCCGCAAGCGAAGCAGGACCTGAGAGAAGTGCAGGAAGTGCTCGCGGAGGGCGACTACCGGATTGGCTACTACTACTACATCAAGGGAGACAAGAGAGCGGCGGCGGGACGTTTGATGACGGTGACGACGCGGTATCCGCTGTACAGCAAGTCGGACAGCGCGCTGTGGATGATGGGAGATATTTTCGCGAAGAGCGAGCACAAAGATGTCGCGGCGAGGTACTACACGAGGATCGTGAGGGATTATCCGTTGTCGGACCTGGTGCCGGACGCGAAGCAGAAATTGAAGGAGCTTGGAGCGCCGATACCGCAGCCTGATCCGACGGCTTTGGCGTGGATGAAAGCGGATGAAAATGCGCCCAGGCCGCATACCAGCCTGGTCAAGAAGCCGCTGGCATTGGTGAAGAGCGGGCCGGGAACCGAGTTGACCGCAGCGGCGAGGGTCGGGAATCCGAACCTTGAGCCGGAATCGAACACGTTTACCCCGGGGGAGTTGCTGACGCCGGGAGGTGGAATCAAGGTTGGCGAAGGGGGCCCCGGATCGACGGCACTTGTGACGACGGTAACACCAGGAGGAGCAACGGGCACGGCTGAGACGACGAGTGGTTCCGAGAACGTGGCTCCGGCTGAAAACGGTGGGGCGGACGTTGGGGTAGTGGGTGGCCCTCCTGCGGCAGTGAGCGATCCACCGAAGGATGCGACACCTGCACCAGCAACAACTGTGGCGCCGGCAGCGGCAAGCCCAGCGGCCAGCGATCCCGCAAAGGATCCGCCAGCGGCGGCAAGCGCCACGGAAACGCCAGCGAAGAGCGATCCAGCGACGAGTGGAGCGGAATCAAAGAGCGATGCGGCTCCCACGTCGGATGCGGCAAAGAGCGGGGATGCGCAGAGCACCGGCGATTCAAAGGACTCGAAGGATAAGAAGAAGGAGTCCAGCAGCAAAAAGAAGGGGTTGCACAAGCTGATTCCCTGGTAAGCCAGGCAGACCGGTTTAAGAGGAAACTAAGATTGGAAGTACGAAGGGGTGCGGCGAGGGCTGCACCCCTTTCTTTTTGGCTGGAAAAGGTTTTCCAGGGGGCGGAAAGGGCATATTTACTTCCGACACACAGACACCGCGATAAGATTGACGCGACCTGCGCTGAATGCTCCAATACTGAAGAGTCATAAAGAAGAAGCGACCGTCGGCCGATCGCAGGTGGATGCGGCGAGTAGAGGCGGAAGAGCGGGATACGGGTGAATTACATCCGGAGGGCGTTTGGTGGCCAAGATTCTCGTTGCCGACGATAACAGTAACATACAAAAGATGGTGGGGCTTGCCCTGAAAGATCAGGGCATCGACGTTGTTGCCGTGGGCAATGGCGAAGCAGCGGTGCGAAAGATTTCCGATATACGACCGGACCTGGTGCTTGCCGATGTGTTCATGCCGGTGCGGAACGGATACGAAGTTTGCCAATACGTGAAGTCCGACCCTTCGCTTGCGCACATTCCGGTGATCCTGCTGGTGGGTGCGTTCGATCCGCTGGATGAACAAGAAGCGCAGAGAGTTGGAGCGGACGGAGTTTTGAAGAAGCCGTTTGTGCCGCCAGATCCGCTGATCTCGATGGTGAAATCCGCGCTGGCGAGGGCGGGCGTGCAGATTGGCGCCGCAGCGCCGGCACCGCGAGTGCATGAAGAGCCCCCACGCGTGGCCGAAATGATTGCGTCACGGCCAGCGCCGGCTGCCAGCGGGCATTCGAGCATGAGCTCGCCTGCAACTTTGTCGGAGATTCCTTCGGTGGAGAGCGAGCCGATGCAGGAAGGGATGCGCGGAGGACCAGAGCCAGTGAGAATTGCGGCGGGTTCGCAGCCGCTGGCGTTTGGAAACCTTTTGGACACGAGCGAAACCGAGCAAGAGCAAGAGCTTGGTTATGCTACGACGGCGCGCCCAGAGCTGGAACGGGATTGGAAGTCCGGAGAGGAAGAAGAGGACGAGGTTGCCGAGGAAGAAGAGGATAAGCAAAGCGCATCGTGGCGGCGGGATGCAGGCGACGAGGCCTTGGAAGCCGAGGAAGAAGCGACGGGGCCGGTGAAGGATTGGCGCGAGACGGCGTTTGCGGAAGCGCCGGCGCGAAGAATGAAGAATGAATCGTGGGCGCCGCAGAAAGAGATTTCGAGATTTGAAGAAGCCGCAGAAGCAGAGCAGAGCGTGGGCGCGATGGTGAAGGAAGCGCCTGCGGCGGAAACGAAATTGGCACCTGCGGCGGTCACTTCATTCACACAGGAAGCGTGGGCGGCTGCGCTGAATCCGAAGACGGGAGTTGAGGCGGCAACGATGGAAGCGCCCGCGCCTCCGGAACCGGCGCCGGCAGCAGAGGAACGAGTGCCGACAGCTGTTGCTGCAGAGGCTGAGGTCAACATCCCGACGACGGTCGAGCAATCTCCGGGGCAGCAAAAACCGGCGGCCGGGAATTCCTGGTTTTCCGTGGCGTCCAGCCCGTGGGACGCGGAAGCGCAGAAAGCAAACCGGTTGGCATCGACGTGGGATGATCCGGTGAAAAGCGAGCCTGAAGTGAGTGCGGTGCCCGAGCCGGAGGAAATACAGGCTCCAAGCGGAGCGTACGCCGGGGTGGAAGAAGAAGTGGTGCGGGAAGTGTCGTTGCCGGAAGATTCCGAAGCGACCGTCGACGCGTTGACGCCGAGCTTGAGCGAAGCGGTGAAAGTAAAAGTGGAAGAGGCATCTTTGCCAGCGGCGACTGTGGAAGCGATTCGCGAAGAGGCGCAGTACGTTGCGGAAACGGCAGTGCAAGTTACGTCAGCCGTGGAAGCAGATGCAAAGGCGCCGGAGACCAGCATGGAAGACATGGTGGCGAAGGTGCTCTCGAAAATGAGCCCGGAAATGCTGCAGGCGGTCACGCGAGAGATTCTGAAGCCTGTTGTGGAAGCGATGGTTCGCGACGAATTGAAAACGAAGAAGTAGCAGTTCCCTGCCCTAAAAAACATCCCTGGAAATCACTGCTGCGAGCTGAGGCACGGCGGTGCTGCGCGTGTGCGTTCGCAGGATGCGGCTGCGAGAAAATCTGACGGATTGGCGCTGAATTGACGGAGCTGGTTTTCTCCCCGTATAGTCGAAGATTGTTCTGAACGATTTGCGACCGCAGAAGAAACGGAGGGCCTGGCAAGCCCCACCCCTAGAGCAATGGTGCACGTGCAACAGTAGGACCCGACAAGAATGGAGATGCATCCTTAATGGCTCGCGAGATCGCCAAAGCATACGAACCGCAGCAGATCGAGCCGCGCTGGGCGGAATACTGGGTCAAAGAGGAATTGTTCGAGGCGGACCCTAATGCGCCGGGACCGGTGTTTTCGATTGTGATTCCGCCGCCGAATGTGACGGGATCGCTGCATATCGGGCACATGCTCGACCACACGGAGATCGACATTCTGACGCGGTGGCACAGGATGCGCGGCTACAACACACTTTATCTGCCGGGAACGGATCACGCTGGGATTTCGACACAGCGGGTGGTGGTGCGGCAGCTGGCAGAACAAGGAATCGATTACCGGAGGCTGGGGCGCGAGGAGTTTGAGCGACGCGTTTGGAGATGGAAAAAGAAGAGAGCGGCGGGACAGATTACCGAACAGATGAAGCAGATCGGGGAGAGCTGCGACTGGTCGCGGGAAAAGTTCACGCCGTCGCCGGAATTGTCACGCGCGGTGCGGGAAGGTTTTTGTGCTGCTGTATCGCTCGAGGACCTGATTTACCGGGCTACACGGCTGGTGAACTGGTGCCCGGAGTGCCGGACGGTGCTGAGCGACCTGGAAGTGCTGCACGAAGAGCGGCGGGAGCCTTTAATCAAGTATCCGGTGGATGGCACGACGGAGTCGATTGTCGTGGCCACGACGCGACCGGAGACGATGCTAGGCGATACGGCCGTGGCGGTGAACCCGGAAGATGAGCGCTACAAACATTTGATCGGGAAGATCGTGATTTTACCGCTGCTGCAGCGAAGGATACCGATTATTGCGGATGCGATGGTGGACCGGGAATTCGGCACGGGCGCGGTGAAGATCACGCCGGCGCACGACCCGAACGACTTCGAAGTGGGCAAACGGCACGGGTTGGCCGAGATTGACGTGATGACGCCCGAAGGGAAGATGAGCGCTGCGGCGGGGGCTTACGCGGGGCTGGACCGGTTCGAGGCGCGGAAGAAAGTGGTTGCGGATCTGGAAGCACACGGGCTGATGGAGAAAATCATGCCTCACGCGAGCGCGATTGGACTGTGCGAGCGCAGCAAGACGGTGGTCGAGCCGCGAATTATGACGCAGTGGTTCTGCAAGATGAAGGGGTTGGCGGAGCCGGCACTGCGGGCGGTGCGGGAGTACGAGCCGGAAAAGAAAATACGATTCAGATTGTGCCGGACAACCGGCGGCAAGAGTTCTGAATTGGCTGGACAATATACGCGTTTGGACCTTGTCGCGGCAGCTTTGGTGGGGGCACCGGATCCCGGCATGGTATTGCACGGATTGCAGCGAGATGATCGTGGCGGAAGAAGCGCCGGCGAAATGCACGAAGTGCGGATCGGGGAAGTTGACAAAGGATCCGGACGTGCTGGATACGTGGTTCAGCTCGGGGCTGTGGCCGTTTTCGACTCTGGGTTGGCCGGAGAAGACGGCAGATCTTGAAAAATACTACCCAACAAGCTTGCTGATTACCGGGTATGACATTTTGTTTTTCTGGGTGGCGCGGAGGCGATGTTAGGGATTCATTTCACGGGGAAAGTGCCGTTTCGCGCGGTGTATTTGCATTCGCTGGTGAGGACGGGAAGCGGCGAGAAGATGTCCAAGTCGAAGGGCACGGGGCTCGACCCGGTGGTGCTGAACCAACAGTACGGGACGGATGCGATGCGGTTTTGCCTGGCGTCGATGGCGGCGCCGGGGACGGATATTGTTTTGTCGGACAACCGGCTGGCGGGGGCGCGAAACTTCGCAAATAAGATTTGGAATGCGGCGCGGTTTTTGTTTGTGAATTTGGAGAAGTTTGAGCAGGGCGGGACCGGGATTGGGGAGTTGGCTGGGCCGGAAGTGCGGGCGGGAGCGCCTTATGCGTTCGATGGAAGCGTGCCGCTGGTGGATCAGTGGCTATACTCGCGGCTGACGATCACGATTGAGACGGTGAATGAGGCGCTGAGAAATTATCGGTTTCATGAAGCGGCTCAGAATGTGTATCAATTTTTCTGGGGCGATTTCTGCGACTGGTACATTGAGTGGGTAAAGCCGGAACTGGTGAGCGGAACCGGGAACGCGCCATCGTTGCGTGGAAGAACCTGTTTGCGGTGTTCAACGATGCGTTGCGGCTGCTGCATCCGTTCATGCCGTTTTTGACGGAGGAGTTGTGGCACCAGTTGCCGCAAGCGGCGGGGGCGAAGTCAATTGCGCTGGATCAGTTCCCTGCACCCCGAAAACACTGGGCGAATGGCGGTAAAGAAATTGGTCTGATGGGTCAGTTTCAGATGATGCAAGAGATTGTGGTGGCGTTGCGGAACATCCGGGCCGAGATGAAACTCGATCCAAAAAAGGGCGATTGCGGAGGAATATGTCTAGTTCCGACGCTATGACGCGAGATGCGATTGAGCGGAGCAAGGATGGCATCGTTCGACTGGGATTACTTTCCGACTTGGCGATTTCCAGCAAGCCGCTGGAGCAAGCGGGCGGGACGATGCGCTCGACGGCGGAGTTCGATGTGCGGGTGGCGAATTCGGATGTGGTGGACGTGGCGGGGGAGAAGGCGCGGCTGAAGAAAGAGTTGGAGGGATTGCAGAAAGCAATATCTTCGAAAGAGAGTCAGCTGGGGAATGAGACGTTTCGGAGCCGGGCGCCGGAGAAGATTGTTCACGGGTTGGAGGCGACGCTGGCGGAACAGCGGATCGAAATGCAGAAGATTGTGGAACGGCTGGGACAGCTTAGGTGGGTTCGTTTAGGGGAACGAGCGTGAGCGGTGCGCCTGAGGCGGACGCACAGGAGCTTGTGGAGTGCGGCGGGAGAAAATAGGCGGCGTGGGGCTCTGTAGTTAAGTTGAGTTGAGTTGAGTTTGCACAGACTGAAGTCTGTGCCACATCGATGGCTCAAGAGACACTTCCGGGAATCACCGACAGACGGCTCGCGGCGTTGCTGACGCTGCTGGCGGAAAATGCCACGATCATGATCAGCGGGGCGCGGATTGCGCGGGAAATTGGCGTGTCGCGATCGATGGTGTGGCAGTGGGTGAAGCAATTGCGCGGGCTGGGCGTGCGCGTGAAGGGCAAAGGCGGAGCGGGATATTTTCTGGAAAAAATGCCGGACCTTTTGACGCCGGACATGCTGCGGCAGCGATTGAAGGGGAGCCTTTTCGGGAAACACATTTATCATTTTTTTAGAACGGATTCGACGAATCGAGTGGCGCTGGAGTTGGGGCATGCGGGCGAGCCGGAAGGCGCGGTCGTGCTGGCGGAGGAACAAACGGCTGGGCGAGGACGCGCGGGACGGTCGTGGCAGTCGGATCGAGCAGCGGGGATTTACGTGACGCTGCTTTTGCGGCCGCGGCTGGCGCCGGTGCAGGCGCCGCTCTTGACCATGATGGCGGGGCTTTCAGCGCGCGCGGCGATTGAAGCGCAGACGGGGCTGACGGCGGACTTGAAATGGCCGAATGATTTGCTGCTGCGAGGGAAGAAAACGGGCGGGATTTTGACGGAGATGCACGCGGAGCCGTCGCTGGTACGATTTGTAATTGTGGGAATTGGATTGAATGTGAATCAGCAAAAGTTTCCGGGGGAGTTGGGGACGACGGCGACTTCGTTGCGGATCGAAACGGGTAAGCAAGTGTCGCGGCTGGAATTGCTCGTGCGGTTGCTGCGCGAATTCGAGAACGATTACAATCGATTTTTGCGCGAGGGGCCGGCGGGAGTGACGCGAAGATTCGAAGCGGTGTCTAGCTACGCGCAAGGGAAACGTGTGCGGGTGACGAACGGGACGGAAAGCTTTGCGGGGACGACGGCGGGGCTCGGGCCGGAGGGACTGCTGCAAGTGAAACGGGATGACGGGCAGGTGGTGACGGTGATTTCGGGGGACGTGGCGGAGGCGCGGTAGATGCTGCTGACGATCGATGTCGGGAACACGAACACAGTGCTAGGCGTTTTCCGTGGCGAGGAGTTGATTGCGAATTGGCGGCTGACGACGGCACGGCAGCAGACGATTGATGAATATGGCGTGCTGACGCGAAATTTATTTACTTTGGCGGAATTGGATCGCGACGCGATCAACGGCGTGATTATCAGTTCGGTGGTGCCGCCGGTGAATTGGACGCTGGCGGAAATGTCGCGGATTTATTTTGGGCAGAAGGCGTTGTTTGTTGAAGCGGGCGTGAAAACGGGGATGGCGGTGCTGGTGGATAATCCGCTGGAAGTGGGCGCGGACCGGATCGTGAATGGCGTGGCGGCGTTTCACAAATATGGCGGGCCGTGCATTGTTGTGGATTTTGGAACGGCGATTACGTTTGACGCAATTTCTGCGCGCGGGGAATATTTGGGCGGAGTGATTGCGCCGGGGCTGGGAATTGCATCGGAGGCGCTCTTTGCGAGGGCGGCGAGATTGCCGCGGGTGGAAATCAAAGACCCGGGCAAGGTGATCGGAACGAACACCGTGACGCACATGCAGGCGGGGCTTTATTACGGCGCCGTGGACATGGTGGACGGGATGCTGACGCGAATGAAGGCGGAACTTGGCGGCGAAGTGAAAGTGGTGGCCACGGGCGGGCAGGCGCAATTGGTGGCGGCGGGGTCGAAGCAGATTCAAGAGACGGATGAGTTTTTGACGTTAACGGGGCTGCGGCTGATTTGGGAGAAAAATCAGCCGGCGGAGGCAGGAAAGGGCGCGGCGGCAAATCGGGGCGCGCTGACTGCGGCGCCGGCAGCGATTCCCGCAAAGAAAGCCCAGAGATAGGAAGGCGCTCCGGCGCGCTGCACCCGCAAAAAGCGTGCCGCCTTGATGCTTCGCTTCGCAATGGCAGATCACATGGACAGCTGGAATTATTTCAACTACTTCACGGAAATCGAAAATTATTTCTGGAAGAAACGTGGGGCGAATCTGCTGGTGTCGCCGCTGGACTGGGCGATCATGGAGGCGTGGCAAAAGGCGGGAGTCCCGTTGGACGCGGTGTTGAAGGGGATCGATCATGCATTTGAAAGCTATCAGCGCTCGCGACGAGGAGCGGGAAAACCGTTGAAGAGTTTGGCCTACTGCACGGATGCGGTGCTGGAGGCGGCGGCAGAACAGTTGGAGGCGGCGGCTGGGAGCGCGCCGAAGAATGGGAGCGCAGGGGCGAAGGAGCCGTTCTCGCGGAAAGAGTTGAAGGAGTACTTCGCGAAGAATGTTGCGCATATTGTTCGTGCGCTGGGAAGCATGGGGTCGATTCGCGCGGAATTCGTCGGGCGCTTGCGCGAGATCGGGGAGTCGCTCGCCGCGATAACGGCGCTGCTTGATGTTCCGGGTGCGCTGGACCTGGAGGATTTGGAGAGACGGCTTACGATTCTGGACGACAAGTTGCAGACGCTGCTGATGAGCCACGCGAACGAAGAAACGATGCTGACAATTCGGCGCGAGATGGACCGGCAGCTTGCGGCGTACCGGCGGAAGATGAAGGCGGAGCAGATTGCGCTGGTGGAAAAACAATATTTGCAGAAGCGGCTGCTCGAGGAGTTTGGCTTGCCACGGTTGAGCTTGTACTACTTTTCCTGAATTGGGCTTTCCGGAAGCAAATACCTTTTCTTAGCACGCGAAAAATCGCAGAATGGGGCCTGCAATTATGTCAGACGAGTTACGATTATCGATTGAGAAGCTTGTGTACGGCGGGGATGGGCTTGGGCACGCCGACGGGAACACGATTTTTGTGCCCTACGTGCTGCCGGGGGAGGAAGTGCGGGCAGCGGAAAGGTCGAATAAGAAAAAAGTGATTTGGGCGAAGTTGCTGGAAGTGACGTCCGCATCGAAGGAACGCATCAAAGCGCCATGCCCACACTTTCAGACTTGCGGCGGGTGCCACTATCAACACATAACGGCTGGCGAACAAGTTCGCCTGAAGAAAGAGATTCTGCGCGAGACGCTTTCCCGGCTGGGAGGAATTTCCTGGGAAGGCGAGATTCAGGAGCATACAGCGGAGCCATACGGCTACCGGAATCGTGCGCAGTGGGCGGTAAAGAGCGGGATGCCGCGGGCGCTGGGATATTTTTTGCCGGAGAGTTCCTTCATTGTGCCGATCGACGAATGTCCAGTGCTTTCGCGGCAATTGGCGAAAACATTTGGACAATTGCAGGAAATGGCGAGGTCCGGAAGGTTGCCGGAGGGGATTCTGGAGATTGAAGCGTTTGCGGATTCGGCGGACGAAAAGATTGCTTTGAATGTGGCGTTCGAACGATTTCCGAAACCGGCGGCGGAACTGGCTGCGATATTGAGAGAGGCGATGCCGCAAGTGGAAAGCTTGCTGCTGCTGGACCAGAAGAAGGATAAGTTGGAGTTGACGGGGCCTGGCTATTTGTTACATGAAGCGGGCGGGTTCAAGTTTCGCGTGAGCCATTTGTCCTTCTTTCAGGTGAACCGGTTTTTGATCGAGGATTTGCTGAAGACGGTGACGGCGGGCGCTAAGGGCAAGCTGGCGCTGGATATGTATGCGGGCGTGGGATTGTTTACGCTCCCGCTGGCAAGGGCGTTCGAGAAAGTGGTTAGCGTGGACGCAAATTTGGCGGCTACGCGCGATCTTTATGCGAATGCTGAAGCCGCGGGAGTTTCGGTTACCTCGCACAACGAGCACGCAGAAGATTTTCTTAACAAAACGAAGGGGCGTCCGGAATTTGTGGTGCTCGATCCTCCACGAGCGGGGTTGGGTGCGGGAACGGCGGCAAAGCTGGCAGTGTTGGGAGCCGCGGAAATCGCATATTTGTCGTGCGATCCGTCCACTTTGGCACGGGACTTGGCTGTGCTGACAAACTCGCCGCGAAAACCGAAAGAAATTGAGGCTCCCAGTGTGCGCTATGAAGTAAGCGAGATGCATTTGTTCGATCTGTTTCCACAGACGTACCACATCGAGACACTGGTGAGGTTGCGAAGAATTTCATGAAACTGCCGGCCGTTGCGCTCGCCGTGTTATTTGCTTGCGGCGTTGTGCTCGGCCAGGCGCCTTGGTTTTCGCCACGAGTTTCCACTCACCCTTACATCGTGATTGGTTTCGCCTGCGCGTCCCTGCTGATCTTCGCCGGTGTCTGTCTTGTAAAGGTGGGCCGCCTCTTCCCTGCTGCCGCCTCTTCCCTATTGAGTTGGTTCCTGCTGGGTGTGCTGGGCGCAGGCATCGCAGATCAGCCGCGGCCCACGGACTACGTGCTGTCGCTCGTGAATGAGGGACGCGTGAGTCTTAGGACGCCTTTGCGATGGCATGGGCGTTTGCGGGACGAACCAGCGCGATTGCCCTGGGGGTATGGGTACGAGATCGAATTGACGGGAGTGGAGTACGAGGGCTCGTTCGTCTCGGCGCGCGGAGGACTGCGCGTAAGCTTTACTGACAATCCAGAAGAGACCCACACGCCGCCGGACGTTCATGCGGGAGACGAAGTTGTGGTGGTTGCGCAGGCGAGGTTGCCACAGGTTTTCCGAGACGATGGCGCGTTTGATCGGCGAGCGTACTCGGAGCAGCAGAACATTGATTTGACGGCTTCGTTGCGCGCGCCGGAATTGATGGAACGGACGGCTGCGGCGCATCTGACGGCGGCGACACTCTTGGCGCACGCTCGGCGAAGATTGCAAGACGAGGTGGACACGCTATTTCCCGGCAGGCCACAAGTTGACGGCGTTTTGCGCGCCATGCTTTTGGGCGACCGGAGTTTCGTCGAGCAGACAGAATCAACGGATTTTCAGAAAACGGGCGTGTTTCATGTGCTGGTCGTGGCGGGGCTGCATGTTGGGGCGCTGGCGGTGTTCTTGTTTTGGATCGGTCGGGCGCTGAAACTCACACCTGTGTGGACAGCGCTGACAACTCTTATCGTGTTGCTTGCCTACGTCGCGGTGCTGGAACAGAGGCCACCGGTATTGCGGGCCGCGTTGATGACGGCAATCGTCGTGCTGGGCGGATTATTTTTCCGGCGGCTGGATTTACTGAATTCCGCGGGTATCGCGGCGCTGATCTTGCTGGTCGCTAAACCGCTGGCTGTCAAAGATTCAAGCTTTCAGCTCACATTCTTGGCGATTGGATGCATCGCGGGACTGGCCGCGCCTTGGCTTACGAAGATAGTGCAGCCATATGTGAAGGCCTTGCGCGGGTGGCGCGATGTTACGCGCGACGGGTCGCATGAGCCTCGGGCGGCGCAGTTTCGGATTGATTTGCGCGGGATGGCGCGTTGGATTGACTTGCGTTTGCCCAGGCGATTGGGAAATACGGCGGGAGACGCGCTGGCGCGGGGCATTGGCGTTTCGCTTCGCGTGTGGGAATCGCTGGTTATCACGGTGGCGTTGCAGATTGGTATGCCGCCGTTGATGGCGAGCGATTTTCACCGCGTGACGCTGAGCGCCGTTGGTGAATCTGGCGGCGGTGCCGATTACAGGCATTGTTGTGCCGCTGGGATTTCTGACCCTGGGCAGCGGGCTGGCTTTGCCTTCCCTGGGAAAACTGCTGGCCGCACCGCTGGCCTGGGTCACGCTGTTGCTTCTGCATATCGTGCACTGGTTCGCGCTATTTCCGCGGTGGAGCTATCGAATCCCAGGGCCGCCGGCGTGGTTAGCCCTGCTGTTTCTCGGGGCGGCAGTGTTTCTGACCGCGACGGCGCGGAGAGGCAACTTTTGGAGCGGATGGGGGTCGCGGAGCGCGATTGGAATTCTTGCACTAAGCGCGCTCGCGATGGCGATCTATCCTTTTGCGCCGCGCTGGTCTAAGGGAAAGCTCGAATTGACGGTTCTGGATGTGGGACAAGGAGACTCTTTGTTTGTCATTTCGCCACATGGAAGAACTCTCCTGATTGATGGCGGAGGAGCATTCGGCGGATTTCCCGGGCGTGAGGAACATAATGGCATTGATCCGGGTGAAGAAGCGGTGTCGCCATACTTGTGGTCGCGCGGCATTCAGAAATTGGATATCGTGGCGCTGACGCACGCCCATCAGGACCACATCGGCGGATTGAGGGCGATCCTGGAGAATTTTCTAGTCGGCACACTTTGGATTGGGCGGGAAGTGAAATCGCAGGCGCTGGCGAATCTGGAAAAGCTGGCTCGCGAAGAGAACATTCCGATTGTGCACGAGATGCACGGGATGCCTTTTTCGTGGGGTGGCGTTGAGACAGAAGTGCTGTGGCCGGAGATTCCACCGCAGGAGGTTGGACCATCGCCGCAGAAGAACGACTCGCTTGTGCTGCGGATGCGGTATGGAGAGCGCTCGATGATGTTGCCGGGAGACGCGGAAAAACAAGTCGAGAGTTCGATACTGGCGGATGACAGCCCCGCCGAGTTGCGCTCGGATGTTTTGAAAGTGGGCCATCATGGAAGCAAGAACTCGACGACGCCGGCATTTCTGGCGGTGATGCACCCGAGCGTGGCGGTGATCAGCGCCGGCGAAGACAATCCGTATGGCCACCCCCATCCTGAGTTGCTAACGCGTTTGGAAAATGCAGGAGTGCGGATTCTGCGGACGGACCGCGACGGGGCAGTGCACGTTTTGATGGACGGAAAAAATATAGAAGTGAGCTGTTTCGTGGCGTGCGCGGGGAAGAGCGGGAGTGCGGCTTCAGCGCAAGCGCAGCCACCAGATCGCGAGAAGCACGGCGAGCAGTAGAACAAAGCCGACAGCTGCTTGGTATTCGTGATTTTTTTTGTACTGGGCGAAAGAGAAGGCACCGGTAGCGGCAAAGGATAGTTTCGCAGGCAAAAATCTAGGGAAAAATAACGGAACGGCGCGGGCATACTCATCAAACTCGGCGCCATGTTGGCGCCCGAGCTCGACTTCTTCACGGCGCATCACCAACGAGTAAACCACCGCAAAGTACACGCACACGAGGACAGCGGATATCCAGGAGTGCGCGGCGACTGCGGCAGCCAGAGTGAGCACAGCGCTGCCGAGATAGAGCGGATTACGCGTGTAACCGTAGGGGCCGGTGACGGTGAGAACTTCTTGTTTGTGAAGATAGCCTGCGGCGCGCGCGCGAATCAACAGGCCGAGCAAACCAATTGGAATAGCCAACAGAATGCAGCGGGGAGTTGGACGGGCAAACCACAGAACTAGAATGGCTAGAGGGTAGCTCAAGCGCACGCGCCAGCGAGCAAAGAAATCGGCGACGGAACTCAAGCAGAAACTCCGAGGCGGCGTCGAACGGCGTCGAAGACGTCGCTCACTTGAATTTGCAACATTGAAGGGTGAACCCGGTCGACACGGCTGTGTGTGCGAACGGCGCCGGAAGCGCGTAAGACGATATCCTCGGTTCGATAGGGGCCGTTGCGCGCAGGATCGGTGGGGCCAAAGAGGGCGACAGCGTGAGTGCCGAGAGCGATGGCAAGATGCAGCGGGCCGGTGTCGCCGCCGACGATGCACGCGGCACCGCGCAAGAGGGCCATCAAGGGTCCAAGCTCTCCATTGTAAGGCACGGGATCAGCGTCACCGCTGCAATCGCGGATGGCGAGCGCAAGATCATCCTCGCCGGGGCCGTGATTCACCACGCAGCGGATGCCCAGGGAGTCTCGAATCATTTTGCTGAGTTCCGCGAAGCGTTCGGGAGGCCAACATTTTGAGCGCCAGCCACCGCCGGGACTCAAGACAATGTAGCGGTCCAGGCCGTGCTTGTGCAGAAAATCCTGAAGTTCTCTTTCCGCTTGATGCGGAATTTGCAGAGTAAAGGGAGCCACCGGATTGCTCGCTCCCGCGCGCAGAGAGAGCTCACCATTTTGATCGGCAATGTGCGTCGTGACGCAGCGAACCCGGTCTGTGTAGAGGATGGGAACGCCAAATTCGCGAATCGTTTCAGAAGAGAAACCGATTCTGCGCTTGATACCCCCGAGGTAGGCCAAGCCAGCGGATTTCCAGAGGCCCTGATAGTCGATCGCGGCGTCCCAGCGGGAGCTTCTGAGATCGTCAATGATTTTACGCAGCGAGTGGATGGAGCGCGTTTCCGTGGCCCAGACTTGCGAGGCCAGTCCGCTGCTCTCGACCAGGAGCTTCCAGCGAGGATGTGTGAGCCAGACGATTTCCGCGTTTGCAAAGGATTCGCGCAGAGCGGAAACGGCGGGAAATGTATGCACGATGTCGCCAAGCGAACCGAGGCGCAGAACCAGGAAGCGCGGCTCAGACATGCGGAGCCTTGCGGACGGATTCGAGAAGTTCGCGCGTGGAATGGTTTTTTGGGTCGCCGACGATGGCGACACGGATGCCGAGACGAGCGGCGGTGGCGCGCTCGGGCACCGTCTCCGTCGAGTAATCCGTTCCTTTTGCGTGAACGTCGGGTCGGAGATATTCAAGGAGAGATTCGACGCTCGGCTCACTAAAGAGGACAACGTAGTCTACGGAGCGAAGCGCGGCGACGAGGAGAGCACGTGCATTTTCGTCGAGGATGGGACGGCCGGGACCCTTCAGCGCGCAAACGCTCAAATCCGCGTTCACTCCTACGACGAGAATGTTCCCTTCGTGACGGGCGCCTTCGAGATAGCGGATGTGGCCGACGTGAAGCGTATCGAAGCAGCCGTTGGCGAAAACGATTTGATCGCCATGCTTTTTATGCTCCGCTAATTTGTTGCGGAGCCACTCGCGCTGGACGATTTTGGATGCGGCGTTGCGCATGTTTTAGGAAGCAGAGCCACCGGCTTGGTGGCGGATGGCGGCGAGAAGTTCCTCGCGGGTGACGCTCGCGGTGCCGCGTTTCATGACGACGAGGCCGCCCGCGATATTGGCGATATGCGCGGCTTCGAGAGGAGAAGCGCCGCAGGCCAGGGCGACCGTATAAGTGGCGAGGACTGTATCGCCGGCGCCAGTGACGTCGACGGCTTGATCGCTTCCATAGACGGATATTTGTGAGAGCCGGCCACCGGGCTCGAAGAGCGCCATCCCGTCGCGACCGCGAGTGACGAGAAGAGCGCGGAGTTTCATTTCAGCGAGCGTTGCGGCGCCGGCGCGCGTCAGTTCGGCGAGATTCTGACCGATGGACACGTGATGAACGGCCTCGAGCTCCGCTTCGTTGGGTGTTGCCGATGTGATGCCAGCTTTCGCGTAGGCGTGAAGACTGTGTCGCGCGTCGAGCGTTACGGGCGGCGCGCTTTTTTGCCGCGAAATGGCTTGGCGCACCAGCGCTGGAGCGGCGACGCCGAAGCCATAATCGGAAATGGCTAGCGCATGCGCGGAACGAAGCTTGGATTGCAACTTTGCCTGGAGCTTCTTGTGCACTGCCTCAGGGATCGGCGATTGCGGTTCGCGATCGACGCGCAAGACTTGCTGGCCGACAGTGTGGGCCCAGCCCGCAAGAATGCGCGACTTCGTGGGAGTCGTCCGGCCTTTGACGCGGAGAATGCCAGAGACGTCGACCCGCTTACTTTTGAAGTAGGCGACGAGTGCGTCGCCAGCCGGATCATCGCCGACTGCGCTGATGGGAAACACTCGTGCCCCGAGGGCGGCAAAATTGTTGGCGGCATTGGCACCGCCGCCGGGAGCAAAGTGAGTCTCGCGATGGCGGAGGATCAGGACAGGGGCCTCGCGTGAAACGCGGGAAATGTCGCCGTACTGATACTCGTCGGCAACGAAATCACCGAAGAGAATCACCGTTTTCGAGGAGAACTGCTCGACATAGTCTGCGAGCGCGAGGAGGTCGACGGAAGCCGAGTGCCCGGAATTTATTGGCGAGCGCTTCATTTCGTTGGCCTCAGAATCCAGTGAACGGCGTCGGCAAGGTCGGCGGCGACAAAATCCGGTTGAACTGGCCACTTAGCGGCGTTCCACAGATGTTCGCCTTCGCCGTAGCCGGTGCGCACAAGGATGCTGCGCGCGCCGGCGCGATAGGCAAGCGCGATATCGCCGTGACGATCCCCGACGACGATGGATTGACGCAGGTCAATAGCGTGCTCCCGGGCCGCGCGATCGAGCATTCCTGTGTTTGGCTTGCGGCAATCACAGCCTTCGTCCGTAGAGTGCGGACAATAGTAAATAGCATCTAGATGCGCACCTGCGGCGGCGAGTTGCTGGGTCATGAGCTCGTGGACAGATTGTACAAGCGATTCGGGAAAGTAGCCGCGGCCGATGCCCGATTGGTTCGTGACGACAATCACGGGAAAGCCGGCTTCATTCAGACGGCGGATCGATTCCGCGACGCGGGGCATGATTCGGAATCGGCTGACGTGATTCAAATAGCCGACTTCTTCGCAAATAGTGCCGTCGCGATCGAGAAAAACGGCGGGACGCAGCGGGCGGGTTTCAGGCAGGACGCACCTCCAGTGAGGAAATCCAATGGCGCGCGGCGGATTCGACGGCGGCAGGCGTGATGTGGGTCATGCAGCGATGGTCGGTTGGACAGCGGCGCAGAAAACAAGGGCTGCAGTATGGTTTTTCTTGGACGACCGTGCAACGGGGAGTGACGGGCGCGGTGCCGAAGGGATCGGTCGGTCCGAATACGGCGACAACGGGGAGACCAACGGCTGCGGCGACGTGCATCGCTCCGGAATCGTTGCCGATGAAAAGATGGCACTGCGAGAGCATCGCGGGCAAATCGGCGATGGACGTTTTTCCAGTGAGATCGATTGGTGGGCGACGCATGCCGGCGGCGATTGCGGACGAAACGGCAGCTTCTGTGGATGTCCCGAAGAGAATAACGTCAACGCCCTGCTGCGCTTGGAGGCGATTCGCCAATTCCGCAAAGCGATCCGGCGGCCAGCATTTGGCGGAGCCGTAGGATGCGCCTGCGCCAATGGCAACCCATAGATTGTTGGGCTGCGCGCCGGCAGAATAAAGAAATTCAGCGGCACGCTGGTGAGCTTCTTCTGGCACATCGAGTCTGATGAAAGCCTCATTCGGCAAAGTGTCGAGCCAGCCGGCGCGGCGGAGCAATTCAAGATAGTAGAACTGCTCATGAGCCGGGATTTCGCCGAACCTCGGAACGGGCAAGGCTTTGGTCAAGAGAAGACTGCGGCCATCGCGCGCGTAACCGATACGTTCGGGAATTCCGGCGCGCCAGACAAGCCAAGCCGCTTGAAAGGCATTTTGAAGTAACAAGGCCGCGTCGAATTTCTGGGCGCGGAGTTCGTTCAGCACATCTACTTTGTCATCCACAAACATCAAGTCGTCGCAGATTTGTTGGTTTTTATAGATGGCGGCGACATAGGGACGCGCGAGGATGGTGATTTGCGATTCCGGAAAGCGCGAGCGCAGGGCGCGCAGAGCGGGCAGAGCCATGATGGCGTCGCCGACCCAGTTCGTGGCGCGAATGAGGATTTTCATCCAGGAGCCCCTGATTCTAACTGCAGGAAGCTGTCGATGGCGGTCCGAAATTCGCCTTCTGGCTCGATTTTCAGGTCGATTGCAACAACATACAGGGGTAATGCCTTGAAATTTATACCTGGCAAATTTTGGACATCTTTTTCGGTGGTGACGAACGCCCTCGCCGCGACTGATTGAGCGGCCTCTTCGAGGGATTTTACATCAGAGGCGGTGTAGCGGTGGTGGTCTGCAAAATACATTTTTCCAGCTAAAAGCACGTTCCAACTTTGAAGATCACGAAGGAAAGCGTCCGGGTTTCCGATCGCGCAAAACGCAAAAAACGGTCCTGTGCCAATTTCGTCGATTTGCAGAAGCGCGGCGTCTCCTTGCAGGTGAAACCCTATGAGGTTCGTTACCGCTGCAAAAACCGGATAGTCGTTTAGTTTTTCAATCGCTTCCAGAGTACCTGCCTGAGCTTCCACCCGCGTAAAAACCAAAAGGTCGGCGCGGCTCATGGCAGAAACTGGTTCGCGCAGAGAACCCGCAGGTAAGAGCGAAGCTCGATGGACTGGGCGTGACGCATCCATCAACAGAATATCCAAATCGCGCGCGAGAGGAAAATGCTGGAAGCCGTCATCGAGCAGGAAAATATCGACAGGGTGTTGTTGCTCGATGCGGTGGCCCTCCGCAAAGCGGTTTTTGCCGACCCCAAACGTCACTTTGTCGTGGAGACGCTGCTTCATCAGTTCGATCTCATCGCTGGTGCCGCCGGAACCGCGATAACCGCGGCTGAGAATCGCAACGCGCTTCCCTTCCGAGAGAAATCTCTCCGCGAGCCATATAACCATTGGCGTTTTGCCGGTGCCGCCGACGGTCAAATTTCCAACGCTGATCACTTTTCCACGCAGTCGCTCCTGCTTTAGCCAGCCCTTTGCATAAAGCCAGGCGCGAAGCCGAACGTAACCGCCGTACACGACAGACAGCGGCCAGAGCAGAAGTCGCACGAGCGGTGGAAGATTCATCCGTTTTCTCGTGCGGCCGCATTAAGCTGCCGGCCTATTTCCGCGATGGCTCGATCCGTTGCGCCGCGGCTGCTTTCGACGAGGTTGCGAGCGGCTTCGCCCATCCGCGCCGCCCGCTCCGGGTCACGCAGGAACTCGATCCACGCTACTCCAGCATCTTCGGGACTCTCGACTTGCACGGCCGCTCCGGCTGCGGTGAAACGCTCCGCGATTTCCGCAAAGTTTTCCATCGAAGGGCCAAACACGGGAATTTTGCCGAATGTGGCGGGCTCGAGGATGTTGTGCCCTCCGCTCGGAACGAGCGAACCTCCGACGAACGCACCGTCGGCAACGCGGTAGAGCGAAGCGAGCTCGCCGATCGAGTCGAGCAGGATGACGGTCACATCATCGGGAATTGAAAACTCCCCGTGCGGCGCGCCATTTGCCGAAGGTGCTGGAATGGGAAGTTGCGAGCGGCGAATGAATTTGCGGTGGGATTCATCGATGAACTGGGCCGCGGACTCAAAACATTCTGGTTTGCGTGGCGCCAGGACGAGAAGCGCTTTGGGATGCTCGCCTTGGAGTGTGCCAAAGGCGATGAGCGCTAGCGGCTCCTCAGTTGCAACGACGCTACCAGCAACAATAATCGGTGCGCGCCCGCGGCGCTGTGCTTCCGTGGCAAGCCAATGGGAAATTGGTGTCGGGGCGGGCAGTTCCAGGTCATATTTCAGATTACCGCTCACACACACATGGTCCGCCGGGGCTCCCAACGAGCGAATTCGCTCTGCGTCTCGTTCGCTCTGCATGAGAAAAGCCGCGGCATTCGCAAGCGCGCTCCGCAAAAATGGCCGAAGGAAAAATCCAAAAACGCCCAGGTAGCGCTGATAGCGGGCGAACGAGCGATCCGAAATGCGCCCGCTGACAAACAAAACCGGAACGTCGCGGCGTCGCGCTTCGCGCAGAAAATTAGGCCAGATTTCCGTCTCCAGCACGATGACGATGGATGGCCGAACCACACGCAAAGCGCGGCGAACGCAGAAAGCCCAATCCAAGGGAAAATAAAAAATCGCATCGGCAAAGGGCATACGCTCGCGAGCCAGAGCCTGGCCCGTCAGAGTCGTCGTTGAAACCACGAGCGGGCGATCGGGATATGCTTGCTTCAAACGTCTGGCAAGCGTGACGCCCGAAAGCGCCTCGCCAACGGAAACAGCATGAATCCAGATAGCGCCAGGACGATTCTCAGGAAGTTTGCTCAGCGAGGGGAACGAAAAACCCAACCGCGGCCTGAGGTTTGAAAAATATTTGCCGTGGCGAATTCCCTGCCACAACCAGTAGGGCGTGAGCAGAAGGGCGGCGAGGCCCAGCAATAGGCTGTAAACAAAGTACACTAAACGTGGCTCCGGTCTTTCTTCCGCACCGCCGCGAACAGGCGGTGCGCGGTGCGGGCAACCTTGCACTTCCCCCAGGAATCGAAGGCGTCGAGATAAGAAAGGTCTATTATAACCCGATGCGAAACCTAGCCATCATAGTTCCCTTTCTTGCGGCCGCACTTTTTTCGGGCGGGCCTGCGGCTCAAGTTCCACAAGCCACGATGAAGGCGGCAGCAGTCGAGTCCCATGAGGGCGTCACCATCTCCGCACAGCCTTGGATGGACGCCTCCAGCTACAAAGCGAAATTTCCCAAGAAGTCTCCGCTTACGGCGGGCATTGTGGCGATCGATACGATCATCCGAAATGATACGGACGACAGCATGAAAATCGACTTGGAGCAGATTCGGCTGAACATCACGCTCGACGAAGACAACCGTCAAGCGTTGCACTCGCTCACGCCCGATGATGTGGCTGATGTGGTGATGGCCGCGAATGGAAAGGACCCCACGAGGAGTCTCAGGACGCCGTTCCCGATTCCATCCAGCGGCCCGAAAGTTGGACGCGACAAGCATTGGGTACAAATGCAAAAGGCGGCGGCCGACGCGGGGATTCCGGGAAGCGTAGTGGCTCCGCATCATTCGATGGAGGGGCTGCTGTACTTCGATATGCAGGGCCAATTCGATTTGTTGAACACCGCGCATCTCTACATTCCTGATGTCCGAGAACTGGAGAAGGATCATCCCTTGTTGTTCTTTGAGATTGACCTGAGCCGATAAAGCATGCGCGGTGGCCGGTGCGCGCTGCACGAGTCATCGCCGGCCGCTCCTTCTCAATTCATAGGCAAAAGTTCAGAAATTTGCGCGCGCACGAGCAGTCGGCTACCATCGCAAGGCATCGCATCTTCGACCACTGCAGGTAAATGTTGAATCTCCTCGATGAACTGAACCCGGAACAGCGGTTGGCGGCGGAAACAACGGAAGGCCCGGTGCTGATCCTTGCCGGAGCTGGAACGGGCAAGACGCGCGCGATTACCTTCCGGATGGCCAACCTGATCTCCAAGGGCGTGCCGGCCGAAGCGATCCTGGCGGTCACCTTCACCAATAAGGCCGCCGAGGAGATGCGCACGCGCGTGTCTGATCTGTTGCTGCGTGCTGGCGTGTTGCCCGCACAACCCTGGCTTTCGACTTTTCATTCTCTTTGCGCGCGGTTCTTGAGGCGAGAAGCGCCGAGCGCGGGATTGCCGCGAGATTTTGCGATTTATGATGACGACGACCAACTCGCCGCGGTAAAGCTGGCCATGAGCAAACTGGCAATCGACGATGATAGCCTTACGCCGCGGAATATCCTGAGCCGCATTAGCTATGCGAAAAATCATGCGCAAACGCCGGAAATGCTGCGCGGTGAAGCGATTGGGCAGGACGGACGCCGCGCCGCGGATGTTTTTGCGGCCTACGAAAAGCTTTTGCATCAAAGCAATGCGCTGGACTTTGACGATCTGTTGCTGCGCTCAGTCCGCCTGCTCCGCGAAGTGCCTGCGGTGCGAGATAAATGGCAGGCACGTTTTCAGTACATCCACGTTGATGAATATCAGGACACCAACCGCGTGCAGTACGACTTGCTGCGGCAGCTGACGGGGCCGCAACAGAATCTGTGCGTTGTGGGCGACGAAGATCAATCGATCTATCGGTGGCGCGGCGCGGACGTTTCGATTCTGCTGAGCTTTTCGCGTGATTTCCCCGCCGCGAGGATTGTGAAGCTGGAGCGGAACTACCGGTCTACGCAAAACATTTTGGATGCTGCGGGTGCGGTCGTCGCGAACAATCCCGAACGGTTGGGCAAGTCGCTAAGCGCGACGAAGGGAACGGGCGCGAATCTCCGCTATTTTGAGGCGCGCGATGCCCAGGCGGAGGCGGAGTTTGTGGCGGGGGAGTTGGAACGAATTCTAAACGAGGATTCGGCGCAAACATGTGCCGTCGAATACCGGACGAATTTTCAATCGCGCGCCTTCGAGGAAGTCTTCCGCCGCCAGGGATTACGCTACAAGCTGGTCGGAGGTTTTAGCTTTTACAATCGGGCCGAGGTGAAAGATGCCCTGGCTTACGTCCGGCTGGCGATGCATCCGGAAGACGACATCTCGCTGCTGCGCGTCCTGAATGTGCCTCCGCGCGGCATCGGCAAGACCACCGTTGACTCTTTGCGTGAGACGGCTCGCGTGGAAGGCACTCCCCTTTGGGCGGCGATTGAGAAATTCGTCTCCGGAGCGGCGCGTGGACGCGCGGTGACACCGCTACGCTCATTTCAAGAGCTTATCGGAAAATTACAGGAGTCGCTGGCCACGAAAGAACCGGCGGAGTTTCTGCGTAGCGTGCTAGCAGAGAGCGGCTACATGGACATGTTGAAAGACCGCAACGCCCCGGAAGATGTCGCACGGCTGGAGAATCTGGAAGAATTGACCCGCGCGGTTGCGGAGAGTATGGAAGCCGGCGAGACGTTCACAGATTTCTTGGACGCGGCGGCGCTGGTCAGCGACGCGGATTCTTTCGAAGGCAAGCCAGGCGTCACCTTAATCACACTCCACAGCACGAAAGGGCTCGAATTTGATCACGTTTTCCTGACGGGGATGGAAGAAGGCATTTGCCCGCATGGGCGTTCCTTGAACGAAGAAAAAGGGATTGAAGAGGAACGACGCCTCGTTTATGTGGGTATGACGCGGGCGCGCACGTCTCTGACGCTGACGCGCGCCGTTTACAGGCGTATTTTTGGCAACGAGCAACAGTTGCGCGCATCCCTTCCCTCGCGCTTTTTGGCGGAGATACCCGGTGAGTTGGTGGAAACGGTCCGCGGCTCGATGGCCGAGATCGGCGAAACGCGGCGTTACGAGCCCGATCCGGAGTATTCCTATTCAGCTGACGAATTTTTGCGGCGAGTGCGCGGCAAGCCAGAGCCCGCGGCGCCGAAGCTAAAGCCCGCTCGAACCGTGAGCACCTTTGGCAGACCGGCTTCGCGCCGCGGCGCCGAAGCGGATCCCATGCTTGGGCGCAAGGTTCGCCATCCCAGCTACGGAGTAGGCACCATCGTTGGCGTGGAAGGCGACGAGGAAGACCGCCGTGTCTCCGTGAGCTTTCCGGGTCGCGGAACAAAGAAATTCATCGAGCGTTATGCCCAACTTGAGCCGGCTTAACCCGGTACAAATTTCACTTCAAACCACGCACGAGACTTTGTTGCGAAACCGGGCATCTCAGGGTAAATTGAGCCAGACAATCATTCCTGAACACTGTATGCGGTAATTCCAGGCTTCCGGTTTATCCGGACGCGATCGGAGAGCATGGGTGGGATCAGATCTCTTCCAGTGCAAAAGCATCGACCAACTTCTCTCGGATGCAGATCAGCCGGAAAGACGCCTGAAAAAAACCCTGGGCTGGATCAGCCTGACCGCGCTCGGGATCGGCGCGATTATCGGGACTGGAATTTTCGTGCTGACCGGCACCGCAGCCGCCGGTGAAGACGTGCGTTACCCGTCCATATTGAAGGCTCCGGTTCTTGAAGTTCTATTCCACGGCTCTCACGCCGCTGGAGTCACGGGGCGGCCGGGGGCTGGCCCGGCCATCGCGCTGTCGTTTTTTTTGGTCGCCATCGTCTGCGGCTTTGCCGGGCTGTGTTATGCGGAACTGTCGTCCATGATTCCTATCGCGGGGAGCGCGTACACTTACACCTACGCGACGCTAGGAGAGTTGGTCGCCTGGATCATCGGCTGGGATTTGATTTTGGAATATGCCGTCTCGAATATGGCGGTCGCCGTCGGATTTTCCGCATATATAGACAGCCTGCTACAAACCTTCGGAATTCACCTGCCTCCCGCGCTCAGCACGCCAGCGTACACTCCCGGAACAGGATGGCTGCTGCATTTCAATCTGGTGGGCTTCGTCATCGTCATGATGCTCACCGTTCTTCTGGTGGTGGGAATCAGAGAATCCGCCGGCGCCAATGGAATTATGGTGGCGATCAAACTGGTGGCCATCTGTCTCTTCCTTCTGTTCGCCTCGAAGTACATCAAACCCGTCAATTGGCATCCGTTTATGCCCAACGGATGGCAGGGCGTTCTTACCGGCGGAGCCATCGTTTTTTTCAGCTATATTGGATTTGACTCCGTCTCGACAGCCGCGGAGGAATGCAAAAACCCGAGTCGCGATTTGCCGCTGGGAATCATGTCATCTCTTTTGGTCTGCGCCATCCTTTACGTTGGAGTGGCCGTGGTGCTCACTGGAATCCAGCCGTACACCATCTTCAAAGGCGATGCCGCGCCGGTAGCCACCGCTTTGAGAAACATTGGCCTGGACAGGCTCGAGCAATGGGTCACGGTCGGCGCTCTGATGGGCATGATTTCATCCCTGCTGGTCTATCAGCTCGGGCAAGCCCGTGTGTGGTTCGCGATGTCGCGCGACGGATTGCTTCCGGGAGCGTTTTCGAAAGTGCACAAAAAATTCCGCACGCCGCATGTTGCTACGTGGGTGGCTGGAATTTTTGTGGGCATCCCCGCGGGAATTTTTGATATTGGAACGCTGGCGGATCTTTCCAACATCGGAACACTTTTTGCCTTCGTCCTTGTCGCCATTGCCGTCCTGATTTTGCGCAAGACTCAGCCCGACCGGAAGCGCGGATTCCGGGTGCCTTTCGTGCCGGTGCTGCCCATCCTTGCCATTGCATCGTGCCTGATCTTGATGGCCAGCCTGACGCTGGAAAACTGGATCCGGTTTTTTGTGTGGATGGTTATCGGCCTCGTGATCTATCTCTTGTATAGCCGCAAGCACAGCACGCTGCGAATTATGAATCGAGCCTAGGGAATAAGGTGAGATGCACCAGGGACTCGCCAAGGCGTCGCACGGACGGGCCGCCATGCTGCTCGCGGTCGTGGCCGTCGTTTTGCTCTTGCCACGGTACGTCGCGGCCTGGGGGCGCAACGCCAACAAGCTGATTGTCAATCAGGCGATTGACACGCTTCCGCCGGACGTTCGGGGGTTCTTCGATGCCAGCCGAACGATTCTTCTCCAGCACGTTACCGACCCCCTGGATGAACTGGCAAAAACTCCTGCCGAGAAGCGCAATAATCATCTTTATCTCGATAAGTACGGTCGCTTTCCTTTCGATTTGCTTCCGCGCGACTACAAAGCCGCATTGGATAAATACGGAAAATCAAAGCTGCAAGCGAATGGCGTGCTTCCCTGGCAGATTGGCGTCTACAGTCAAAAGCTGACGGAAGATATGAAATTGGGCCATTGGGACGAGGCCAGACTGGACGCCGCGATTCTCGCCAATTATGTCGCCGACGCCCACGATCCCTTCAGCACCACGGAGAATTTTGACGGAAAATTGACCGAGCAGCGCGGCGTCAATGAACGATTTGGGACCGCCCTGATCGATCGTTACTCTTCGTTTTTCCCCATGCGGCCAAGCGATGCCACATTTATCAGTGATCCCACGGATCACGCCTTCGAGGACTGTCTAAGTTCGCATAGCTGGCTCGAACCGATTCTTCTGGCGGATCGCAACGCTTATCTCGCGGGAAAGTCATATTCCTACAACGACGAATACTACGATCGCTTTTACAACCAATCCGCGGCCATTTTGATTCGGCAGCTCTCCGAAGCGTCCAGCGACGTCGGCTCGTATTGGCTGACGGCCTGGATCAACGCCGGCCGGCCAGCACTGCCGCACTGACGCCTTCGGATGAATCCGTCTTCCCTCCCGGCCCGCATTGTTTCCCTTCCCAAAGCCGAACTGCATCTGCATCTCGAGGGCTCGATTCAGCCCGCGACTGTATGTGCTCTCACGGCGCGCCACAACATTCTTCTTACGGAAGAAGAGGTGCGGCATCGTTATATGTATTCCGATTTCTCCGGTTTCATCGATGCGTTCAAATGGGTCACTTCTTTCTTGCGGGAGCCGCGCGATTACGGGCTAATTGCTCAAGACTTGTGCGAGCACCTGCTATCTCAGGGCGTGGTCTACGCTGAGGTCACTCTCTCAATCGGAGTGATGCTACTTCGCAGGCAGCGGCCAGAAGCTAATTTCGAAGCCATACTGCAGGCTACCGGACCGTTCGAGAATCGCGGCCTGCGCCTAAACTGGATTTTCGACGCCGCGCGTCAGTTTGGACCTGAAGCGGCTATGGAGGTTGTGTCCGCAGCAAAGCGCTGCGTCTCGAAGTCCATTGTCGCGTTCGGCATTGGCGGAGACGAGATGAGTGTCGCCACGAAGGATTTTCGCCCCGTGTATGAGCAAGCTGCAAACAATGGCTTGCACCTGCTGATGCATGCCGGAGAAGTCGGCGGCCCGGAGAAAATCCGCGAGGCCATCGAGTTGCTCCATGTAGAGCGCATTGGCCATGGCATAGCCGCCGCACAGGATCCCGCGCTCATGGATTTATTGGTCGACCGCTGCATCCCGCTTGAAATTTGTCCCCAAAGCAACATTCGCACTGGCGCCCTGGCGAAACAGCTACGCATGCCCGATGCGGGTCTGGCCCAGCATCCCCTCCCTCGGCTTTGGAGGCATGGCATTCCCGTCGTCCTGTCCACCGATGATCCCGCTATGTTTCACACTACCCTGCTAGCCGAATACGAGAATGCCGCGGCTATGGGCTTGAACGAGTCCGAACTCGCACAGCTCGCGGAAATGAGCTTCGAGCACGCTTTCCTTCCCGATTCCGACAAGCTCGCGCTCAGGAGGAGACGCAGTTCCTAGTCCACCGCAGAGCCATGCAGTTCCGCCCCGCCCCACGCCGAACATCCTTTGGCGCCGGCTCCAATGTTATACTTGGCCCATGAAAGCTCACGTTTGGGTGATGCCGAAACGCACGGTACTAGATCCCCAGGGGCAGACGATCCAGCATGCGCTCTCTGGGCTGGGCTATGCCTCGGTCAAGGACGTGCGTCAGGGCAAATTTTTCGTACTCAATGTTGAGGGCCTGACGCGCGACGAAGCCCTAAAGCAGCTCGAGCACATCACTAACGAGGTGCTGACCAACCCGGTGATCGAAGAATCCCGCTTTGAACTTGTGGAGTAAACGCCTCGCGAAATGATGCGTCGTCGCAACCACGCGTGGCTGCCGGCAAGTCTTCCGAGGCATCTGTTTTTGATGCTCCTCGCGGTTCTACTCACGATTTCTGCGGCTGGATGCAGGAGCGAGGGTCACACTTCCGACCCGCGCCTGAAAAAGATCGACGCGATGCTCAGCGCGCAGCTTCCGAATGGCACAGAGAGAGGACGAGTCGAGTTCTTCCTCAAATCGCGAGGGTATCTCATCGAGGATTCCCCCGACAAAACCGCTGTCGTCGCCATCGTGCGGCATATCGATACCGAAACCCTGCAGCCTGCCACGGCGCGCGTCACCTTCCATTTCGATTCGAACAGCAAGCTGCTTTCCTACGATTTGCAGCCTGCTCCCGACACTCCGCCCCAGCCTTGAAGCAATTCGCCATAATCGCCGCAGGAACCCGCTGGGCCGCAAGTCCGTGCTAGTCTAAGAAAATAGCAATTTCAGGAGACCCCTCGCATGTGCGGAATTGTCGGGTATATCGGGCCTAAGAAGGTAGTGCCTGTCATCATTGAGGGCCTGCGAAAACTGGAGTACCGCGGCTACGATTCCGCAGGCATCGCGGTCGTCAATCCTGCCGGAAAACTTGAGATTCGCCGCGCGCCGGGCAAGCTCCGCAATCTCGAAGAGGTCATCCAAAAGTCGCCCATCGAGGGCACGTATGGGATCGGCCACACCCGCTGGGCCACGCATGGCCGCCCCACGGAAGAAAATGCCCACCCGCATCGCGACTGCAGCGGCGAAATCGTCGTCGTTCACAACGGCATCATCGAAAACTATCTCGAGCTGAAGGAACAGCTCCAGCGCGAGGGCCATAAGTTCGTCACCGAAACCGATACAGAAGTTGTAGCGCACCTCGTCGAAAAGAATTCGCAAGGCGGAGTGCCGCTCGAAGAAGCTGTTCGCAAATCACTGAAGGAGCTGCGCGGTATCTATTCCCTGGTTTTTCTATCTTCCCGCGACCCGCAAAAAATCGTCGCCGCGCGCATTGGACCGCCTTCCGTGATTGGCCTTGGCGATGACGAATACTTTGTCGCCAGCGATATTCCCGCGCTCCTCGAGCACACCAGGCAGATCTTTTTTCTAGCCGATGGCGACATCGCCGTGCTAACCCAGAATGGCGTGCGCGTCATGGATCACGAAGGCCGCCCAGTCGACCGCCCCGCGCACCACGTCGCCTGGGACCCCATCATGGCCGAAAAGGGCGGCTACAAGCATTTCATGCAAAAAGAAATTTTCGAGCAGCCGCGCGCTGTCCGCGACACTCTGCTCGGCCGCATCTCGCAAGATTCCGGCAAGGTTTTCCTCGACGAAATGCAGATCACTGAGCAGCAGTTCCGCGATTTTCAGCAGGTGCGCATTGTCGCCTGCGGAACGAGTTGGCACGCCGCCCTAGCCGGGAAATTCATGATCGAGCGGCTGGCCCGTTTGCAAGTCGAGGTCGACTACGGCAGCGAATTCCGCTATCGCGATCCCCTCGTGGATTCGAAAACCTTGACCGTTTGCATCAGTCAATCCGGCGAAACCGCGGACACTCTGGCGGCGCAACGCGAAGCAAAGTTGAAAGGTTCGCCCACCCTCGCGATCTGCAATGTCATGGGCTCGATGATTACGCGCGAAGCGGCCGGAACTCTCATAACCCACGCCGGACCCGAAATCGGCGTGGCCTCGACGAAGGCCTTCACCGCACAACTGGCCGCTCTCCTGCTTCTCGCTTCCTATCTCGGCCAAGTTCGCGGAAAACTAGCGCCGGCTGACGCGGTGAAACTCATGCAGGAGTTCACGCGTATCCCCCACAAAATGGAAACGATTTTGCAAACCGACGTCTCTGGATTCTACGAAAGTCTCGCCAGGCAGTTTTTCCGTTTTACCGATTTTCTTTATCTTGGCCGCGGCATTCACTATCCGATTGCCCTAGAAGGCGCCTTAAAACTAAAAGAAATTTCCTACATTCACGCCGAAGGCTATCCCGCCGGCGAAATGAAGCACGGACCGAACGCGCTCATCGATGAAAATCTCCCGGTCGTCGTTCTGGCCACCCGCGACGACACCGACCCAGAATCCGTCACGCGCTACGAAAAAAGCGTCTCGAATATCAAGGAAGTGAAAGCCCGCGACGGCATCGTCATATCTATTGCCACCGAAAACGACCATCTCGCTCGCGAAGCATCCGACCACATCATCGAGCTTCCCCCGGCGCCGGAAATTCTCGCCCCGCTCTTGGAAATTATTCCCTTGCAGCTTCTGGCCTACCACATCGCAGTGCGCCGTGGCTGCGATGTCGACCAGCCACGCAATTTGGCAAAATCGGTGACAGTCGAATAGCCCGCTAGCGCTCCTGCCAACCTTTCGCCACAATTCCTCGGTGGAGCGCTGCCAATGCATAGTCCAGAATCCCCTTTTCCGCTAATATAAAAACATGGCCCGCGTTTTGCGCACCCGCTTGCAACTCTCTTTTTTTCTCGCCCTGCTTTATTCGTTTCCCGCTTATGCGCAAACCCCGGCCGCTCCCACCGCGCTTCTCAACGAAATCCATATCGAAGGGCTGAAGACGCTTCCGGAAGCCCAGGTCATCGCGCTTTCCGGCCTCCAACAAGGCGCCCAAGTCGGCAAAGCCGCCCTGCAAGCCGCCGCGGACCGCCTGCTGCAAACCGGTCTATTCGCCAAGGTGAATTACAAGTTCTCGACACGCGCGGAAGAGCTCACAGTGACATTTCAGCTCGAAGAGGCCCAGCGCGTGCCCGTTTACTACGACAATCTCCCGTGGTTTGCAGATAGCGAGCTCAACGACGCCATCCGCGCGAAACTTCCACTCTTCGACGGCACTCTCCCCGAAGCTGGCGCCGCTCTCGGTCAAGCAGCCGCAGCAGTCAACGATTTGCTTGCCAGCCGCCAACTGAAAGAAACCGTGGAGCACGAACTGATCGCCAATCCCATTGGAGATGGCAACGTGCAGGAATTCCACGTTCAGGATGTTTCCTTCCAGATCGCCAGCGTCGAATTCGGCGATCCTTCCTTGTCCGCTTCCCATGTGGTGGAGCAAGCGCTTTCCGCCGTGCAGGGGAAACCGTATTCGCGGATGACCATCGATCTTTTCCTCTCGGAACAGGTTCGCCCCCTCTATCTTCAACGCGGCTATCTGCGCGTGAAGCTCGGCCCGCCACAAATTCGATTGACTGGTAATCCCAGCCAAAAACTCCCCGAGCAACTTCCCGTCTTCGTCCCCGTGACGGCGGGCGGCATTTATCATTGGAAGGAACCGCAATGGTCTGGCAACTCCGTGTTGTCCTCGATTACGCTTTCCAATGAGCTCGGCCTAAAGCCAGGCGACGTCGCCAACGGCGTGCAAATCGAAGCCGGCTGGGATCGGGCACGCGAAGAGTACGGCCACCGCGGCTACCTCGATGCAAAGATCGATCCTGTTGTTTCTTACGACGACCAGGGGCACACCGTTTCCTACGCCGTCTCAGTTGTCGAGGGCGTGCAATATCACTACAACACCATGGTTTTGACGGGGCTGTCTCTCGATGCTGAGCACCTTCTCCAGCAGAAGTGGCCGACGGAAATGGGCGCCATTTTCGACAAAGCGCTCTTCGAACAATTTCTGATCAAGCTGGAGTCTCACCCCTCAGAGATTTTTGGCGATTTGCCGCTCCACTACGACACTGTCGGCCATTGGCTGCGCACGGACCCCGCCAAACAGTCCGTCGACGTTTTGCTGGACTTCAAATGAGCCCGCGTTTAAGCGTAGCCCGCCAACGAAATTACGGCTGCGGTGCGGTATACTCTCGATGGAAATGAATACCCTTGTGCGCATCCGTTCGGCGGAGCACGCGGAACTCCCTGCTGCCGAAAAAGAGTTGCTCCTGCTAAAGCAATTGGCCGAGTTCCCTGCCGTAGTCGTCGCGCTCTCTGGTGGCACCGATTCCGCGTACCTGGCCTGGGCCGCGCATTGCGCGCTCGGCGAACACGCGCTATCTGTCACGGCGCTTTCGCCCAGCTATTCCGCGCATGACCGCGCCGTGGTCGAGGAATTTGTCCGCAAGCTCGGCCTGCGCCATGAATTTATCGAAACGCACGAAATGGAAAATCCCAAGTATCGCGCGAACGCGCCGGATCGCTGCTATTTCTGCAAAGATGAATTGTTCAGTGTTCTCGATGTCTTGGCGCAAGAGCGTGGCTTCGCGGCTGTAGCGTACGGCGTCAATGCCGATGACACATTGGATTTTCGTCCCGGCCACCGCGCTGCAACCGAGCATCGCGTGCTCGCGCCGCTTCTCGATGCCGGATTACACAAGTTGGAAATTCGCGAGCTCTCCCAACGCGTGGGTCTGCCCACATGGGACCGTCCCGCCTCTGCTTGTCTAGCCTCGCGCCTTCCCTACGGCACGGAAGTGACGCCAGAGCGCCTCGCTTTAGTCGAGCGCGGCGAAGCAGCCCTTCGCGAACTTGGTTTCCAGCAATTCCGCGTGCGCTTGCACGACAAGCTGGCGCGCGTCGAAATCGCGCCCGGACGAGATGCCACGCGCGATGTCCCCGGAAATGGCCGCCTCCATCTCGGCTAGTTTGAAGGCGGCTGGCTTCGCGTACGTCGCATTGGATTTGGAAGGCTACCGGCAAGGTTCGCTGAACGAGGCTCTTGCACGCTAGGCGACGTTCCGGCGTTACGTCGCCGGAACATACTTCCCCGTTTTTGCGTATCTTCTGTCAGGAAACTTCGACGACGCGCTACGCAGAGCGCCTGAGGAAGCTGGAGGAAGAATGACGCGACACCACAGATTGGCCGCATCCATCGGGCTGCTCGCTCTCAGCGCGGCTCTCGCAGGCTGCCAGATGGGCCCTTCCGTCTCCGGCAGCTTTGACCGCTCGCTCGACGTTTCCGGGCCCATCCGCCTGGAGCTGGCCAACGTCTCTGGAGACGTTTCCATAGTCGGCAGCGCCGACGGCAAAGTCCACGTTCACGGCGACGTGCGCGTTTCCGGATTTGGTTTTGGCAGCCCGGAAAAACGTCTGGCCGACATTGTCGCCAACCCGCCCGTGGAACTCAAAGGCGACACCCTTCGCGTAGGCACTGAATTCTCGCGCTTGCACAATGTCTCGATTTCCTATGACGTTCAAGTACCCCGGCAAACCGAAGTCAGCGCCTCGAGCGTGTCCGGTTCCGAAACCATTCGAGATGTCGCCGGCCCCATCCGCGCAGAATCCGTGTCAGGATCGGTGCGTGTGCAAAAAATCGGCCACGAAGTCAGGCTTTCTTCCACAAGCGGAACCGTCGAAGTCGAGAATTGCGGCGATGACGTCCATGCTAACAGCGTCTCCGGGACCGTCACCGTCACGAACGCCAAAGGAGACGTCGTGGCCCATTCGGTTTCAGGAGATGTTCAGGTGAACAATCCCGGCGGCCGCGTGGATACCGGTTCCTCGAGCGGTTCGATTGACGTTCGCGGTGCCAACGCCGACGTCAAGGCCAACGCCAGCGCGGGACGCCTGACCGTCCAGGGCAATCCGAGCGGCAACAGCTATTGGGAGTTGCGGACCGTTTCTGGCTCCGTGCAGATCGCCGTGCCTTCAAACGCGAACTTTCACTTCTCCGCTGGCGCCGTCTCCGGCCAAATCCGCGCGCAAATTCCCATCATGATTGAAGAGCAGGGCAAGCATTCCTTGCGAGCCCACATGGGTGAAGGCGGCGGCCGCGTCGAGATTCACACCGTGTCCGGCGACATCGACGTTCAAGGCGTGCAACAGGCAGCTCTGCATCCCCAGTCCTAGAGGACGCCTACGAACCTCAATGCCTTCGGCAATTTCTCTGGAAACAGACTAGAATTCTCCCTGTGAACCGTGTGTTCCAACGCTTGGCCTTTGCTCTCACCTACGCCGCGATTCTCTTCACGTATTTGGCTGCCTGTCCTGCCCACGCCCGGCAAAGCCAAAACCAAAAGACGCCGTCGCAAACGTCAAAATCAGCGTCTTCCAAAAAGTCTTCCGATGCGCCAGCGCCATCCGAAGCTGAAGATTTGCAGCAAGCCATCGATAATTCTGGCAATGACCGCGCAGCGCTCGTCCGTAATCTCGAGAATTTCCTGCAAAAATATCCGGAGTCGCAGCAACGCCCTCAAATCTATCGCGCTCTAGTCGAAGCAAGTCTGCAGTTGCGCGATTCCGCCCGCGCCACCGATTATGCCGAGCGCCTCGTCGCCCTTGCGCCAGACGACATCTCCATGACCGTTCTCGCCATTCAGCTCCTGGAGCGCAACGGCGATGAGGCCGGCCTTCGCCGCGCCGTGAATTATTCCACACGCGTCCTGAGCTACATCCAACGCAACACAGTCGAAGACAAATCGCCCAAAGTCTCGAAAGACGAGTGGGAGGCCGAACAAAAGCGGGACGAGGAAAACATCTTCATCCTTCGCGGAAGGCTGGATCTCAAACTGCACGATACCGCTGCTGCCGAAAAAGATTTCCGCGCCGGCATGGCGCTCTCGCCGAGCGCTTCCGCCGGAGAGAAACTCGGCGAAATTGCAGAACTAAACAAGGACTTGCCCGGCGCCATCCACGAATACGCCAGAGCGTTTGCTCTGGCGAACGGCACTAGCGCCGCAACACGTCGCGAAATTCGCCAAAAGCTCGGCAATGTCTGGCGACTCGCTCACGGCTCCGATGCAGGGCTTGGTGATTATCTGTTGCGCACCTACGACGAGGTCACGGCCGCTTCGGAAGCGCCGAAACCGGCAAGAAACGCGGACGCCAAGGAGCCCTACGATTTCAAATTGCGCAACGCGCAAGACGGTTCGCCCTACGCGCTGGCCGATGAGAAGGGGAAAATCGTCGTCTTGAGTTTCTGGGCCACGTGGTGCGGCCCGTGCCGCGCGATGGAGCCCCACTTCGAACGCGTCGCCGCGCAATTCCAGGGCATCCCCGACGTCGTTTTTCTTGCCGCCGATTGTGATGAGGATGAATCCTTGGTCCCGCAATATCTCGAAGAAGTAAAGCCTCACACGACCGTCGTGTTCGCCGATGGCCTGGACCGCCTCCTCGCCGTGAACGCCTTCCCCACTCTCGTCATTCTCGACCGCACAGGAAAGATCGCCTATCGCGCGGAAGGCTTCGACCCGGATGGGGTGGAAACAGAATTGAGCGATGCGGTCCGCCGTGTGCTCTCGGGTCAAAAGGAAAGCGCTGCCAAGCGCTCTCAGGGAGTTAAATCGCCGTTATAGTTCGAGATAAATTCTTCGAAGTCGTCCACTTCATCCATATCCTTGCCCACAAATCGTATCGTATGCGAGTCCACGCGCTGCACGGTCCGCAGATAACTCAGCACTTCCGCCGGCATGTAATTTTTGAACGTAATCTCCAGCGTCACCGGTGTTGTAATAACGTAGGGTTTGAACTCCTGGAGCCGGCTCAGCGCCGATTTTACGCCCGTGAATATTTTGTCACACGACGCCGCAGGTGTAAGCGTCTCCGCCGAATGAAAACTCAGCGCCTTCTTGGTTTCCACGGTTTCGATGTTTCCAAGTCTCGATCTGAGCTCCTCGACTGCGGCGTCATCGCCTGACGCAAAAACCACTGGAACACCCTTCGCTCCCGCGTAGGCCGCGTTGTACTCGCCCTCAGTCACCGGATACCCATTCAGGGCCACACGCGCGTAATGCGCGCTGGAAAACGTATGCGCTCGAACCCCATTAGGATTTGTCGTCGAAGCGTGATAGCCGATGAAAATAGCAGCTTTGAAACTCGAATCCAGCCCAGCCATCATTCCGCCGTGCCGCGGCCAGCCACGTACGATGCGCACATCCTTCGGAAACTCCTCCACCAGCAAGTTCTCGCCGTTTCCGTGTGAGTCGCTGACGACAATCTCGCCAGCGCCCAATTCTTTCGCCGCCCGCACGGCCGCGAGCGTCTCATCAGTCATGAAATGCCGAAAGCGCTCGTATTCAAATCCGCCTGGAATAAGCTGATCCGCAGTCACCACGCCCGCCACGCCTTCCATGTCCACCGAAATATACACTTTCAATTTCTTCGCCGAATCCGCTCCGGTCTGCGCCCACACGCCGCGTGGGCCAATGAAACCCAGCATGAACGCGGTTGCAACGAAAAATAAGCCCACTTTGACCGACGACCTGAAACGCGTCATGAACACCTCACATTTCCTTGAATGACTTTGGACTTCGACTCGATCGCAAGTTTATTTCTGACCTGCCGCCGAAACCGAAGGGAAGGCCATCGCGACTTCGCGCGCCGCAACAATGGTGTTCACGTGAATGCGAATCGTATCTTCGACCCGCCGCGCGTATCCGCCAGCAAGCGCCGTCGCGACAGGGATTCCCCGCCGGCGCGCCTCTTCAAACACCCTCCGGTCGCGCTCCTGTAATCCCTTTTTCGTAAGCGACAATCCGCCAAGCTGGTCCTCGCAATACGGATCTGCCCCGCCAATATAAAAGAGGATTTCCGGCTGAATTTCATCCAGCGCTCTCTGAACGGCCGGAATCAATACTCCAAGATATTCATCATCATCCGCCCGGTCCGCCATCTCGAGGTCCACATCCGACGGCGGCTTGTAAGCCGGATAATTATTCTCCTGGTGGATCGAAACTGTGAAAACAGATTCGTCCTTCGCAAAAATCGCCGCCGTTCCGTTCCCTTGGTGTACATCCGTATCCACAACCATCGCCTTTCGAATCGCGCCATCTTGCTGCAGCTTTCGAATCGCCACCGCAACATCATGAATTGCGCAAAACCCCTCGCCATGCCCCGGATAAGCATGGTGAAAACCGCCGCCCAAATTGCATCCAAATCCATCCCGCAGCGCCGACTGCCCCGCCAGAATCGCTCCTCCCGCCGCCAACCAACAAGCTTCTACCGCTTCCCGCGAATACGGAATCTCCAATTTCATAATGTCGCTGGCCGTCAGAGTTCCAGTCTGCAACTTCCGCACCCAGTCCGCCGTATGCACGCGCAGAATATCGTCGTCAGAAGCAGCCTCCGGCGTAAGAAAATCCTCCGCCGCAGCGATTCCCTCTCGCACCAGCGTTTCCGCAATCAAATGAAATTTCTGTGATGGAAAAACGTGCTCGCCCAGGTTTAAGTCGTAGCCTTTGTGATAGACCAGTTTGAAAGGCAGCATTTCCGTAGGGGCACGGCACGCCGTGCCCGTCTTCGCTATTGAAATCCGCTAATTCTCGCGCTCCAAAATAAAATCCGGCAAGGTCAGCAACGCCCGCGCGTATTCCGAATCCCCGCGCCCTTCAAGGCAAGCCTTGGCCCGCCGCGCATACTCGTGCGCCAAATTCCGCGCCCGCTCCAGCGCTCCCGAATCGTGCACCAGCGAAACAATCGTTTCCGGTCGCACCGAATTAAACTCCTTCTCCTCGAGCACTTGCGCCACCAGCCCCCGCGCCTCGCGATGCCCGTTATCCATCGCATAAATCAGCGGCAGCGTGACTTTCCCCTCTTTCAAATCGCTCAGCACCGGCTTTCCAAGCTGCTCCGTCGAAGCCGTAAAATCCAAAAGATCATCCACCAACTGAAACGCCAGCCCCGCATACCGCCCGTAATCCGCCAGCGCCTCTTCCTCCGCACCTTCGAGTCCGCCCAACACCGCACCCAATCGCGCGCATCCGCTAAACAAGCACGCGGTCTTATACGTCGCCAGACGCAGCGCATCCTCTTCCGTAACGTCAATCCGTCCAATCTTCGCCAGTTGAATCAGCTCGCCTTCCACCATCTTTTGCGTCAGGTCGATCAGAATATCCAAAATCCGAAAATTTCTCTCCTCGAGCGCCATCTGGAACGACTGCATGTACAGCCAATCCCCCGCGAGCACGCTGCGATGATTCCCCCACCGCGAATTTGCCGAAGGCCGCCCCCTCCGCGTGTTCGCGCTGTCGATCACGTCGTCGTGAATCAACGTCGCGCTGTGCAGCAGCTCGACCACCGCCGCCAACCGAATCGCTCCTTCGCTCCGCCGACCCGTATACGAATTGCAAAGGAGCAGCAGCGCCGGCCGGAGCCGCTTCCCTCCGCCGCCCAGCAAATAGCTCGTAATTTCCGCGACCGGTTCGAACGCAACAGCGCTCTGCCGCGCGAGCTCTTCCTCCACCAAAACTAAATCGTCTCGCACGAGGTCAAAAATCTCTTTGGCGGTTAGTAGCGCGATAGTCTTTCTCCCTTGGCCTGCAATCATCTTTGGGACTCCGCAGCCGCGCTCATCGTCGGCTGGGCAAGGTGGAAAAATCGCCGGAAATTCCCTGCTGTCCGGGCGGCGAATTCTTCCGCGGGTAAGTCTCTCACACTCGCGAGCGTGCGCGCTACTTCCGCAACGTACGCCGGTTCGTTCCGTTTCCCCCGGTATGGCTGCGGTGCAAGATACGGCGAGTCCGTCTCAATCAAAATGTTCTCCAGCGGCAAAACCTTCGCCACTTCCCGCAAATTCTGCGTTTTCGGATAAGTCGAATTCCCCGCAAACGAAACCATAAATCCCATCTCGATCCCCCGCCGCGCGTCTTCCAGCGTGCTAGTGAAGCAATGCAAAATCCCACCAAGCCCCGTAGGCCGCCAAGCTTCCTCAATCAATCGCAAACAATCGGCCCAGGCGTCCCGGCAATGAATAATAATCGGCAACTTCGCGGTCGCAGCCAGCGCCATCTGTTCGCGAAAAACGCGTTCCTGCACATCCCGGGGCGAATGATCGTAAAAGTAATCGAGCCCGATCTCGCCCCACGCAATCACTTTCGGATGCCGAGCCAACCGCGCCAATTCATCCAGATGCCCCTGCGTTACTTCCTTCGCCTCATGCGGATGAATCCCCACGGTGGTGTAAATCCACTCATACGCGTCCGCAAACGGCATCGCCGCGTCTAACTTGTGCGGCCCAGGCCCCGTCCCAATCGCGAGCAGCGTCGTTACGCCCGCCGCCCGCGCCCGCTCCAACATCGTCTCGCGATCTTCCGCGAATCGCGCATCATCAATGTGCGCATGTGAATCAATCAGGTCCATTCTTAGGTAGCACAGACTTCAGCCTGTGCTCTTTCTTTCCACAATCGCCCCGCCCGCTTTCTCGTTCGTTCTTTCTTTTCCTTTACTTCCCCTGCCTCATTTACTTCCTTTATTTCAATCTCGCTCCCACCTCCACGTCCTCATCCGGAAATCCCACCAGCACCGGCCTTCCTTCCGGCCCCACCGCCGCCGCCATAATCATCCCGTTCGACTCCACTCCCCGCAATTTCCGCGGCGCCAAATTCACCACCACCGCCACTTTCCGCCCCACCAATTTCTCCGGCTCATAAAACTGCGCGATCCCCGCGCAAATCTGCCGAATCTCCGTCCCGATATCCACGGTCAGCTTCAGCAATTTGTCCGCGCCCACAATGCGCTCCGCCGTCTTGATCTGGCCCACGCGCATTTCGACTTTCGCGAAATCCTCAATCCCAATCTTCTCCGCCACCGCAGGCGCGGAAGCCGCGGCAGCAGCTGCTCCCGTCGAAGCGGGCGCGGTCGTTGGTGCTGTCGCTGCAACTGGTGAAGGTGCGTTCTGTGCTTCTTTTTCCATGGTTTCCATCCTCTCAATCGCTTCTGCTTTCTCGATTCGCGGAAATAGCGCTTGCGATTTCCCAAGCGTGCGTCCAGGCGCGAGCTGTCCCCATCGCAACCCGTCGATGGCGAGTGCCCCGAGCCCCTCGGATTGCCCCAACTGCGCCCAAACCCTTGTCGTGCTTCCCGGCAATACCGGATGCGCCAGTACGCTGACGATGCGCAGAACCTCAGCACTAGTCCACAACACGGTTGCGCGCCGCTCCTGATCGCCTGCTGATTCTCCCAGCGACCACGGTTTCTCCACCGTCAAATATTTGTCCGCCGCGGAAATCAAGGCCCAAATCGCTTCCAGCGTCCGCGAAAACTCCAGATTGTTGTAGTGCTCCATCACATCGCCGATGGTCGCCTGCGCGATTTTGGCCAGCTCGTCATCTTGCGGCAACCGCTCGCTCGGCTTCGGAATCTTCCCGCCGCAATTTTTCTCGATCATCGCCGCCGTGCGGCTCGCAAGATTCCCCAGCCCATTCGCCAAATCGCTGTTGTATCGCGTCACCAGCGCGTCATAACTAAAATTCCCGTCCTGTCCAAACACCGTCTCGCGCAGCAAATAATACCGCAGCGCATCCATCCCCAGCACGTGCACAATCGGCCGCGGCCGCACGACATTCCCCAGCGACTTGCTCATCTTCGCGCTGTCCATCAAAAGCCAGCCGTGCGCCCAAATTTGCTTCGGCAAAGGCAATCCCGCCGCCATCAAAAACGCCGGCCAATACACCGCATGAAACCGGATGATCTCCTTCCCCACCAAATGCAAATCCGCCGGCCAATAACCGCTCTTCTCATACTGCGGCCCGCCCACTGCGCTCAAATAGGCCGTCAGCGCGTCAAACCACACGTAAAACACATGCGGCTCTTCGCCAGGCACCGGAATTCCCCAGCGAATCGTCGTTCGCGTAATGCTCAAATCCCGCAGCCCGCCTTCGACAAAACTCAACACCTCATTCCGCCTCGTCTCCGGCTGAATAAAGTTCGGATTCTTAGCGTAAAAATCCAGGAGCGGCTTCTGAAACGCGGAAAGTTTGAAAAAGTAATTTGGCTCCGTGACAGTTTCCGTAGGCCGCCCGCAATCCGGACAATTCTCCCCCGGCTTCACGTCCACATACGCATTGTCATAAATGCAGTACTGCCCCGTGTAATATCCCGGATAAACGTATCCATTCTCCCGGCACAATTTAAAAAGCCACTGTACTGTATGCGCATGTTTCAAATCCGTTGTGCGAATAAACTCGTCGCCCTGCACCCCTAGCTCTTCCCACAGCGCCTTCCACTGCGCCGCCATCTTCGCCACAAACTCCGACTCCGGAATCCCCGCCTTCTTCGCCGAGCGCTCCACATTCACGCCATGCTCGTCCGTCCCCGTCGTCATCACCACGTCATACCCGAGCATCCGCTTGTATCGCCGGATCGTGTCGCACACAATCGTCGAATACGTGTGCCCGATATGCGGCAACCCGTTCGTGTAATAAATCGGCGTAGTCAAATAATATTTAGGTTTCCCCGCCATTCTGCTCCGTTCTTTTCTCTTTCTTCTCTGTGCCCTCTGTGAACGGCGTTTACCCCGACTCGGTCGGGGTGCTAAGAAAACCCGTTCAACTCTTCTCGTAACTCCGCATCGCCGACGCGAGCACTCGCTGCAAAGGCACATTCTTCTCCGCCGCCAATTTGCGACAATCCTCAAACTCCGGCGCCACATGCAAAATCCGCCCATTCACCCGCGAAACCTTAATCCGCACATCCCCAAACTCCGTCCCCACGCTGACCCATTCCCTCGGCAACACGCGACGCTCCGCCCGATACGTCCGCGCCCCAAACGTAGTCGTCTCCGCAAAAATCAACGTCATCAACGCGTCCGTATCCCCCGGCTTGCACAAAACCGTCAGCAAAGTCCCCGGCCTATTTTTCTTCATTTGCACCGGCGTCGTATAAACATCCAAAGCCCCCGCTCCGAGCGCCTTCTCCAAAAAATATCCATAAATCTGCGGATTCATATCATCCAAATTCGCTTCAATGACCGCAATCTCTTCATCGAGTCCCAGCAGCACAGGCACTCCTGCCTGTGCTCTCTCTTTTTCTGTCCCAGTGGCACAGACTTCAGTCTGTGCTCTTTCTTTTCCTCTCCCAACCCCAACTTCCTCCCCCACCATAATCCTCAAAACATTCGGCTGCCCCTCCAAATCCGCCGTCCCCGCCCCATACCCGATTGCCGCCACGCTCATTCCCGGCTGCGGCCCAAACGCCTCGCAAAGCGTCGCCACGATTGCCGCCCCGGTAGGCGTCACCAACTCTTTCAACACGCCATTAGAGTAAGTAGGCCGACCTTGGAGCAATCGAGCGGTAGCCGGCGCAGGCACGGGCAAAACGCCATGCGCCATCTTCGCCGTCCCCCCTCCCACATTCAGCGGCGAGCAAGCAAACTTCTCGATCCCCAAAGCCTCAAACCCGATGCACGCGCCCACAATATCCACAATCGCGTCCACCGCCCCAACCTCATGAAAATGAATCTTTTCCACCGGCACGTCGTGAACCGCAGCCTCTGCCTCGCCCAGCTCCCGAAAAATCGCCGACGCCCGCTCCCTCACCCCCGCCGCCAGCTCCGACTTCTCCAAAATCTCCAAAATCGCCGCGAGCGGCCTGTGCTTGGATCGATCCTCCGTCTCAACCTTCACGTACGTCGCCGCCATCCCATTCTTCCAAACCTTCTCGGCCGTCAACTCCCATCCGGGAACCTGCAAACCGCGCAACTCCCCGCGCAAATGCTCCACTGGACAACCCGCATCCACGAGCGCACCGAGCGTCATGTCTCCGCTAATCCCCGAAAAGCAATCAAAATAAGCCAGTTTCATAGGAATCGCCGCCGCAGGAACCGCAGTGCCCGCACGTTCCGTCGGAGTCTTTCGATACTATCGGCGCAACGAAAGAGTGTCAAACAAGCTCACGCCTCCGCGTGGCCTTCAATCAGCCAGACTCGATTCTGCTTTGTTCTGAAAATTGGTGGTGGGTGAGGGTGCTGCCCCCTCCCGGCACGCTAATCTGGCGTTTACCGGGGCTTATAAGGCCCCGCCGCACGGCTGGTGCTACCCACCGTCTGGCGGAGTCGTATCAAGGGGTTAAGCTTCATCGTCTCCGCAGAATAGCACGAAAGTCATCCCGGATTTGGCCCATCCCGTTTTCCTCACAATCTTCTCTCTTCGCTGGTCAAGCCTAACCCCTTTCCTTTCTATTATATATAAAGTAATACTTGACATTTATTTATCTTCGCGGTACTATTCCTCATGTCTCGCGTGGCTGGTCGCTTAAGAAACCGCCGCGCCATCTCCAGCTCCCCGCACCGTTCCGCACAGTACGCAGCATCTCCTTTACTTACTATCGCTTACAGACGTCGGCCCACACACGAATCGCACCTAACCATCCTGTTTTCAAATGCCTCGGGACAATTTTCTGTAGACCGGGGGGTAGGGGGGCATGCCTACCCAATCCCCTGCCCGTCGTCACCTTTTGACCCATCTGCCCGCCAACACATATACTCAGTTCTCTTCTTCCTCGAGGTCATGTGTATCTAACGCTCACAAATCGGCTGCGCGAAGCTCTCGCTCGACACATACAGCAGACCTACGCCGTCAAGCTGGACATCATCATTGATCGGCCGCCCAAAATCGAAATGGGCGAAGCCGCCTCCCCCGTCTGCTTCGAGCTAGCCAAACGCCTCAAAAAAGCCCCGCGCATGATCGCTCAGGAGATTGCCAATGCTCTTCCCAAAATCGAAGGCATCGCCCGCGTCGAAGTCGCCGGCGCCGGCTACCTCAACGCCTACTTCGACCGCGCGGCTTTCTGGTCCGATCTCTCGCCACTGGTCACTCGTCACTCGCCACTTCCTCTCCAAAAACAATCCGGAAAAGTCATCGTCGAGCACACCAGCATCAATCCCAACAAAGCCGCTCACATTGGCCACGTCCGCAACGCCGTCCTCGGCGACACGATGGCTCGCGTCCTCCGCCACGCAGGCCATCCGGTACAAATTCAAAACTACATCGACAACACCGGCGTGCAAGTCGCCGACGTCGTCATCGGCTTCCTCGACATGGAGCGCCGGACACCGGTCAGCGTAAAGATGTTCGCCATGGAGCCGCGCTTCGACTATTACTGCTGGGATTTGTACGCCAAAGCCACGCACTTTTTTGAAGAAGACAAAGCTCGCGCCGCCGAATTACGGGGACGCACGTTAAAAGCCATTGAAGAAGATCGCGGCGAAGAAGCCGAAGTGGCCCAAGTCGTAGCGGATGCCATTGTCACCCTGCATTTGCGCACCATGGCGCGGCTTGGAATTTCGTACGAACTGCTCGCGCGCGAGAGCGAAATCCTCCACCTCAAATTTTGGGACGCCGCGTTTGAGAAACTGAAATCCTCCGGCACGATTCAACTGGCAACCAGTGGCACCATGGCCGGCTGCTGGATCATGCCGTGGAAGGAAGAAGTAAAGGACGCAAAGGAAGTAAAGGAAGTAAAGGAAAACACCACGCCCGCACAAGCCGCTGCTCCAGCAGGTTCCACATCCTTTACCTCGTCAACTTCCTCTACCTCCTTAACCTCCGATTCCGCCGAGGACGAAAAGATCCAAGACAAAATTATTGTCCGCTCGAATGGCACCGTAACTTACGTCGGCAAAGACATCGCCTACCAGCTATGGAAATTCGGCCTTCTCGGCAAGGATTTCAACTATCGCAAATGGCCAGGCGCACCCGAAGGCCAGACAGTTTGGGCAACGACAAGTTTCAAAAGCGATCCCGGCGCCCCGTATTTCGCCGAGCCCGCCTCGGCAGTTTACAACGTCATCGACGCGCGCCAGTCTTACGTGCAAGATGTAGTCGCGGAAGCCCTGCGCCGCCTCGGCCACGCCGAAGCCGCCGACCACTCCATTCACCTGTCCTACGCCTTCGTCGTACTCACTCCTCGCTGCGCCGCCAAACTCGGCTACGAACTCACTCCCGAAGAAGCCAAGCTCCCCTTCATCCAAGTCAGCGGCCGCAAAGGCTTCGGAGTCAAAGCCGACGACCTGATCGACAAACTCGAAGCCGCCACGCTAGCCGAAGTCCAGCAGCGCCATGCGGAAATGAGCGAAGCCGAGCAAAAGAAAACCGCGCATGAGATCGCGGTAGGCGCGCTCCGATTTTTCCTCCTGAAATTCACGCGCAACGCCATCATCGCCTTCGATTTCAAGGACGCCCTCAGCTTTGAAGGCGAAACCGGCCCCTATTGCCAATACGCCGTAGTCCGCATCCGCGGCATCCGCCGCAAAGGCGCCGAAGCCGGCGCGACAAATGTTTCCGTGACGCAAGAAACGGTGGCGGCGTTATTCGGAGGGCCGGATGGAAACGGCTTTTGGGAATTATTGCTAAGCGTCGGTTCCCTTGATCTGGCAGTGGACGCCGCCATCGGCGCGCAGGAACCTGCCTTCGTGGCGAAATACGCCTTTCAATTGGCCCAAGAATTCAACAATTTCTACCACAAGCACCACATCTTGACCGAGCCCGACGAACAAAAACGCGCGTACCTATTGCGCTTAACTGAACTCGTGGAAGCAAGGTTGGCTGAGACGCTTGAAATGCTGGGGATCGAAGCCCCGGAAAAAATGTAGGAATGAAAACCCAAGAAGTTTTGGCGTTTGTAGGGACACGATTCATCGTGCCGTTTGTAGGGGCGCAGCATGCTGCGCCCCGCATCACACAAAATTATCGTGCGAAAGTGTTTGAATTATTTCGTATCTCGCAGCAGGACAATATCCGCGGAGCGCGTCCCGCGAGTCACATAAAGCATTTTGCCGTCGGGAGACCAGCGGAAACTGCTCATCACTGGCGTCGTGAATTTCGTGATTTGCTGGTACGGCCCACCGGCCATCGGCTGTCTCCAAACGTTCGCCGCGCCCTTGCGCAGCAACGCGTAGTCCATCGCTTTGCCGTCGGGCGCCCAATCCGCCCACGTCGCGGCAGAAGGAACATTCTCGAAAAGGTAGTTCGGCTTGCCGCCGTGAAGCGGACCGGTGATGAACGCCATCCTTTCCGGCGGGCCAGCAACGAAATCGATGGCGCCGAGCGTTTGGCCATCGGGCGAAACACGGACGCGCCCATATTTCGATTCCATATTGACCTTGGTGGCCGGCGCTTTCCCATCGATGTCCTCGAGGAACAGGTCCGGCGGTTGCCAGGAAATGAACGACTTGCCGTCCGGTGTACACGCGGAGAGCGTCGCGCGTTTCGAGTGAGTTAACTGAACTGGGTTGCTGCCGTCGGCATCCGCTTTCCACACGTTGACGGCGCCATCGCGCTGTTCGGTTAAGAATAGCGTGCCGGCTGGCCCGCATTCGAGCAGGTTGCCGATGTACTGCCCGGAAAGCAGCTCGGTCGGTTGGGAACCATCGGGACGCAAAGCAAAAATTTGCCCGCGGCGATCCTGAATAATAAGGCGGTCTGGAATGGCCGCGTCGATGCGGCCGGGCTCGCCATTGAAGGGAATTTGCATGGCACGGCTGGAGTCGCCGCCCGGAGCGACCCAAAGTTCAAGATTGACTGACGTCTGGACGACGGCGATTGTTTTGGCGTCCTGGGTGAGGCCGATGGATGCGAGGTCGTAGTTGGTTAAATCATTTGTCAGGCGGCGGACTTCGCCGCCGGGATAGGAGATATACCAGAGCTGGCCGGGAGTATTCGCGCCGGGCTCGGCCATCACGAAAAGGAGGCCAGAACCGTCGGGAAGCCAAACGGAGCGGCCTATAAAGTTGGGAGTCTTGTAAAGCTGCTGCGAGGATCCATCCGTGGGCGAAACGGCGTAGAGAAATCGTTCTCCAGAACTTTTCCAGTCCGCGACCACAAGCGTCTTCCCATCCGGAGACCAGGCAGGAGCAGACAGGCTGACAGCATTAGAAACCGCCGGAAAGGAAGTAAGAATCTTTTCCCCGCTGCCATCGATATCGGTGAGCACAACGTGCATCTCGAATTTCGCCGGGTCGCCGCGCAAAAAGGCAATGTGCTTGACGTCAGGAGAAATAGCGGGCGCAGTGTCCGCGTCGTGTGCGACGGGCTGAGGCTGGCCGCCGAGGACGGGCATTTTGTAAATGTCGCTGTAGCCCGCGATTTGCTTGCTCAAACGGCTGAAGTAGACGTAGTTGCCATCGGAAGAGAATGTCAGGCTGTTCTAATTTGTTTCGTCCGGGGCAAGAACCTGAACGTCGCTCCCAGTGGCCACTTGACGAACATTGAGGCTTTGTTTGCCGCTCTCCGCGAGGACGTACACAACGTACTGGCCATTCGGCGAAATCGTTACAGAAGTCGCTTTGCCGGATTGCGTCAGCGGAGAAATCTGCATGCTTTGGATGTCGAGCATGATTTTTCGCGGAGAAAATTTGTAGGCGGTAAAAATAATCGCCGCGGCAACTACTAGCGCGCCGAGTAGACCGGGAACGAGCCAGCGGTTGCGCGGAGCGGCAATTGGAGTTCCCGCGGAAGTCGTTCCGGTGCAAGGAACAACAGGAACGCCACCTGAGCTGCTGGCAGGTTGTGCGGGCGAGGCTGCGGCGGCATTGCCGGCTTGCTGGGCGCTGGACGCGGCCTGGACGCGGCTGGAGCTGGTGTCCCGCTGGAGACGCTTGAGGTCGGCGCGAAGTTCGGCGGCGCTTTGATAGCGAAGAGTGCGATCTTTCTCGAGCGATTTGCTGACGATGCGCTCGAGTTCGACGGGCAGCTCGGGATTCAGGCGAACGGGAGCTATGGGCGAGCGATTTAAGATGGCGTCGAAAATGGCGGCCGAAGTGGACCCAGAAAACGCGGGCCGGCCTGTGCTCATTTCATAGAGAACGACTCCGAAGGAAAAAAGATCAGTGCGCGCATCAAGATCTTTGCCGAGCGTTTGCTCGGGAGACATATAGGCCACTGTGCCGAGCGCCACGCCAGGGCTGGTGAGATTCGCTTCATCGATGGTGGCGGTGCCGTGAGTGCCGCCATCGCTGCCGGTAAGAAGAACTTTGGCGAGGCCGAAATCGAGAATTTTGGCCTGGCCGCGATCGGTGACAAAAATATTCGCCGGCTTGATGTCGCGATGGACGATGTTTTCGGAGTGCGCGGCGTCGAGCGCGTCGGCGGATTGAATGCCAAGCTCGACGAGAGAGTCGAGCGGCAGAGGGCCGCCGGCAATCCGGTGCTTCAAGGTTTGGCCTTTGAGAAGCTCTATGACGATGAAGCGGCGGCCGTCCTCATATTCGCCGATTTCGTGAATGGTGCAAATATTCGGATGGTTGAGGGCAGCAGCGGCGCGCGCTTCGCGAAGGAAACGATCCAGCGCGGCTTTGTCGCGGGAGAGTTCCTCGGGGAGAAACTTGAGAGCGACCATGCGGCCGAGCGTAGTGTCTTCGGCTTTGTAGACGATGCCCATCCCGCCGCCGCCGAGCTGTTCAAGAATGCGATAGTGAGAAAAAGTTTGGCCGAGGATAGATTGAGGTTCGGTCACAGGCGCGCAGGCATATTAGGGTACGCCAAGAACGAAGTCAACGAACGCAGCCTGCAAAGGGCGCGGAAGTGGCAAACGACTTAGCGCAAGAAAAGTGGGCGAACTAAATTCGCCGACCGATCGGGATTAAGAAACTACGGGCGCGAAGGAAGATCAGTAGGACATGGCGAGGTGGACCAGGGTGCGAAGGGCGACGCCGGTGGGGCCTTTGGCGAGCCAGGATTTGGCGTCGTCGTTCCAGGCGGTTCCGGCGATATCAAGATGCACCCACGGGGTGTCGCCAGCAAATTCGCGGATGAACCACGCTCCGGTGATCGAGCCGCCGCCTTTGCCGCTCCCGATATTCTGTATATCCGCGACGGTGCCCTTGATGAATTCGCGGTACTCGTCGTCCATCGGCATCTGCCACATTTTTTCGCCGGCCGCTTTCGCGGAAGCAAGCACTTTATCCGTCCAAGCCTGGTCTGTGCCGCCAAACACGCCGACGTTGATGCTCGCAAGGGCCACGACAATCGCGCCCGTGAGCGTCGCGGCATCCACAAGATGGGTCGCTCCGAGCTGCTTCGCGTAGTGCACACCGTCGGCGAGAATCAGCCGCCCCTCGGCGTCGGTGTTCAGCACCTCAATCGTTTTGCCGGACATGGCGGTTTGAATGTCGCCGGGCTTCTGGGCTTTGCCGCCAGGCATGTTTTCCGTGGATGGCACGACGCAGATCACTTTCACGTTCGGCTTCAGCGCCGCTAGCGCGCGCATCACGCCGATCATCGTGGCCCCGCCGGCCATGTCGTACTTCATTTTTTCCATGCCTTCAGAAGGCTTGATGGAAATTCCTCCTGTATCAAACGTCACCGCCTTTCCGACGAGGCCAATCACCGGCGCACCTGGCTTGGGGTTCGCAGGAGTATAAGTTATGACAATCATGCGGGGCGGCTCGGGCCCTCCTTGCGCGACGCTGAGCAGCGCGCCCATCTTTAGATCGGCGATTTTCTTCTCGTCAAGAATCTCCACTGCCAGGCCAGCTTGCTTGGCCATGGCTTCGGCTTTTTCAGCGAGTATTTTCGGCGTCAGCTTGTTGGCGGGCTCGTTAATCAGGTCGCGAGCAAAATTCTGCGATTCCGCGATGATTCGCCCGCGCGTTAATCCCTTCTCTCCCGCGCCGCGCTCGGCCTCGGAATAGCCGGCCAGCAGAACCGTCTCGATGGACTTTTCGTTTTTCTTGTCGGTCTTGTATTTGTCCGATTCAAAGTCCGCAGCGATCGCGCCCTCGACAACTGCCTGCGCCGTATCTTCGGTGGCGTTGGTTTCGCGAACGACAAACGCGAAATTATGCACGCCGCGCGATTTCAGATAGCGCAGCGCCGAGCCAGAGATCTTGCGCAACACCGCGGAGTCAAATTTCTCCCGCTTCCCTGCTCCAACGAGCAGCAATCGCGAAGCCTTGAGGCCCGCGGGTGCGTGAATCAGGGTCATTTCGAGCGTCTTGCCTGTCAGTTCTCCACCCTTTGCGAGCTTGCGAAGCAAGCCGTTGGCCGTCTGATCGATTTCCGCGATGCGGCCTTGCACGGGATCGGCTTCCTCAAAAACATAAGTGACCAGCGCTTCGGTCTCCAGCGCTGCGAGCGGTTTTGCGTCGAGTGTGATTCGCATTGTTCCTTATCGCCTCCGGTTGTTGTACATCGCTTTTTCAGTTTCCCTGCGAGCTTCTTTGTCGCGCTCGTCCTGGCGGCGATCCCGCGATTTCTTGCCTTGCGCCAGGGCAAGTTCGACCTTTGCGAGTCCATCGCGAAAGTAAATCTTCGTCGGAATTACCGTCAATCCTTTCGCCTGCGTTTTCCCAGCGAGCTTGTAGATTTCGTTCTTATGGAGAAGAAGTTTGCGGGAGCCGAGGGGCTCGTGGTTCCAGGGTCCGCCCGGCATGTACTGTGCAATGTGCGCGTTAACGAGCCAGGCGCCAGTGGGCTTGAAGTCGACATAAGCATCGCGGATATTCGCTTTTCCTTCGCGCAGAGCCTTCACTTCCGTGCCGTGCAGCACGAGACCGGCCTCAAACCTCTCGAGCAGATGGAAATTATACGAGGCGGCGCGATTCTGAGCCACAATTTGGTCGCCGGTCTTGGCGCTCTTCTCGGATTTTTTGGCAGTCTTCGGCACAATCCATCATAACTGGAGTGTTGAATTCTGGCTACCCGGTTGAAAAACGGGCCGTCCAACCAGCATAGTTATCGGAAGAAGGACAGCCAACCTTCCGCGTCTTGCCCGTGTTCTAAACCGGGTGTTAGACTGCAAAGGCTTCGTGTCGAGGCCCCGGAGAGTCCATGCGACGGTGTAGTGTTGTCATTTTGTGTTTGGGAATGGGTCTGTTCGCAGTGGGCTGCCCAAAGGGCGACGCGAATTATAACAAAGGCCGAAAAGCAGAGACGCTGCAAGACTACGACGCCGCGCTGGAATTCTACCAAAAGGCGCTGAAGTCCGACCCGAATAATGCGGGTTACAAAATCCGGCTGAATCAGACGCGTTTTGAAGCCGGGGAAATGCACATTCAACTGGGCCAGAAGCAGAGGGAAAATGGAGATCTGCAAGGGGCCGCAGCGCAATTCCAACGTGCCCAAATCGATGATCCTTCCAGCGCCATCGCGGCGGACGAACTAAAGAAAACACTGGCCATGATCGCGGAGCAAACGCACGCGTCGGATGGAACACCGCCGACTGCGGCGGACGACAGCGAGCAGTACATATCGGGGCCGCCCCAGTTGAAGCCCATTTCGAATGTGGCGATCACGTATAAAGCGACCGGGGATGCAAAAATTCTATTCGACACAATCGGGAAGCTGGCGGGAATCACAATGATTTACGACCCGGATTTTCCCGCGCGGCGAATCTCGGTGGATTTGAATAATTTGACGCTGGAGCAAGCGCTGGAAGTGGTTTGTCTGGAAAGCAAAGCCTTCTGGAAACCGGTTACGCAAAACATCATCTTGATTGCGCCAGACCAGCCGCAAAAAAGGCGCGATTACGAAGAAGAATCGATGAAGACGTTTTATCTTGCGAATACAGTGACGCCGCAGGATTTGACGGAAATTGTGACGGGATTGCGGTCGTTGCTCGAAGTGAAGCGCATCCAGCAACTCAATTCGCAGAATGCGATTATCGTTCGCGCGAGTCCAGACGTTCTAACGCTCGTGGGCAAGATCATCGATGACGTTGATAAAGCGAAGCCCGAAGTGATGGTTCAGGTGGAAGTGCTGGAGGCGCGCACGGACCGCCTGCGCAACCTGGGAATAACTCCGGGCCAGAGCGCGTCGATCGCGATCAACCCAAATGCCACAACAAGCACCTCGTCAACGACAACCACAACGACAACGAACAACATAACCCTGAATACGCTCAACCATCTCAACAGCAGCGATTACACGGTGACGTTACCGAATTTCACGGCCAACGCGGTCCTTACCGATACATACACGAAGATTATCCAGGACCCGGAGTTGCGGTCCGTTGAGGGGCAAGAAGCGACACTAAAAATCGGGGACCGAATTCCGATCGCGACGGGAAGCTTTCAGGCCGGAGTCGGTGTAGGCGCGGTGGGCTCGGCAGGATTGGTGAACCCGCTGGTCAATACGCAATTCCAATATCAGGACGTTGGCGTGAATATTCACATGACACCGCGAGTCCATCCGGACCACGAGGTCAGCCTGAAAATGAAGATCGAAGTGTCTTCGGTCACGGGCACATCGACGATCGGCGGAATTAGCCAGCCGATCATCAGCCAGCGCGTTGTGGAGCACGACATCCGACTCGGGGACGGCCAAGCCTACATTCTCGGCGGCCTTATTCAGAGAACAGACACAAGGACGCTAAACGGGTGGCCGGGTTTGGCAAAGATTCCGATTATTCGTTACCTGTTCTCGAGCGACAGCATTGAACACCAGGAAGACGAAGTGTTGATCATGCTGATTCCGCACATCGTGCGTTTGCCGCAATGGACGAAGGAGAATCTGCGGGCGATCTATACGGGGCCGGATCAGGACATCGAAGTGAGGCGTGAGAGTGAGGTGCGCGCGCCGACCCAGGAAAAGCCGAAATCCACGGCACTTACGCCAGCAGGCATCGTTCCCGGAGGGTCTGCGCCGGCGGGCGGTACGAGCGCCGCTGCGAGCGCGCCGGGAATGAATCCGCCGCAAGGACAACCGGGCAAACTGAGATTCGAGCCAGCGGGGATCACGCTGAAATTGGGAGAAACAAAAACGATTGGCGTGGTTGTGGACAACGTGAACGATCTGTTTTCGATCCCCATGCTGCTGCAATACAACCCGGCGGTAATCAGCATTGAAGAGGTGCAACATGCCGTGGGCGAAGAGCAACACGGCGGATTCCTTTCCGGCGGCACACAAGAAATCGCGATCGTTTCCAATGTGAATAAGGAGAAGGGCCAGGCGATCATTTCCGCAACGCGGCAGCCGAATACGGCGGGGGTGAGCGGCAGCGGAACATTGCTGGGAATTGTGATCAAAGGGATCGCGGCGGGATCTACGAACTTGTCGATCGTGCAACAGAACGCGAAGGATTCGCAGCAGAGACCGATTCCGCTGGTCACCAGCGAAGCAACCGTGCAGGTTCAGCCGTAGTCAAATTTTATAGAGGAAAGCAAAGATGTTGAGGCGCGCGCTCAGAGTGAAGGAAAGTCATCGTCGGCGCCAGCTTGCCTCGGCAGCCGGAATGACTCTCCTCGAATTGATCATTGCGTGTTCGATTCTTCTGGTTCTGTCCTCGATGGCGCTGCCGGTGTTTCGTTATACGGTGATGCGGCAAAAAGAGTCGGACCTTAACTATGATCTACGGACCATGCGGGACGCCATCGACCGGTATAAAGATCTGGCCGATCAGCACAAGTTCCGGACAGAGGTGGGCAGCGAGAATTATCCTCCGGACTTGGACACGCTGGTGAAAGGCGTTCAATTGGGAGCGGGGGACGATAAGAAGCTTCGTTTCCTGCGGAAAGTTCCCGTGGACCCGATGACGGGACGGGCGGACTGGGGATTGCGGTGCGTGTCGGACGATCCGGATTCGACGAGCTGGTGCGGCAACAATGTGTTCGACGTGTACACGAAGTCGATGGGCACGGCGCTGAACGGAACAAAGTATAGCGACTGGTAGTGGATGTTGAGGTCACGAAATGAAGGGATTCGAGCAACAAATGAGTGGCGAAGTTATACGGAGAAAACGCCGGCAGGATTCCTCGAACGCTGGATTCACACTCATCGAGTTGATGATCGTCATCACGATCATCCTCATCCTCATCGGCATGGCGGCGCAACGATACGGGTTGACGATCGAGCACTCGCGCGAAGCAGTGTTGAAACATGACTTGCAAGTCATGCGGGAAGCGATCGACAATTACACACTGGACAAGCAGGCGGCGCCACAATCTCTGGACGACCTACAGCAGGCCGGATATCTACGGGATATTCCTGTCGATCCGATCACGCGGGCCAAAGACTGGGTGCCGCAATTCGACAACGTGGTGATGAGCCCCGACCAAGTGACCACGGGGATTGTGGATGTGCATTCGAGCTCTGGGCGCACTTCGCCGTTCGATGGGACCCCGTACAATACCTGGTAGAAATTTTTCGAGGCGTCGCGACCCGACCGGCACCCGCGACGGAGTTTGTCCAAGTCGGGTCTGGGGACGGCTTGGGCAAGATGATTCATTTGAGCGGCTCGCTCTGTTTGTGTAGAT
>CAVYFO010000006.1:0-234272 GCA_963767755.1 uncultured Acidobacteriota bacterium
GACCTGCACGAATGGTGGAATGATAGAGCGACTGTCTTGGCGAGTGACTCGGCGAATTTGTGGTTCCGGTGAAGACGCCGGATGCCCGCATCTAGACGGAAAGACCCCGTGCACCTTAACTGCACTCTGGCCATGAGTAACGGATTGATCTGCGTAGAATAGGTAGGAGCCTGTGAGCCCTTGGTTTCGGCTGAGGAGGAGGCAACAGTGAAATACTACCCTGACTAATCTGTCGCTCTAACCTACCACCCGCGACGGGTGGGGAGACACGGCCAGACGGGTAGTTTGACTGGGGCGGTCGCCTCCTAAACTGTAACGGAGGCGCCCAAAGATCGGCTCAAGCGGATTGGAAACCCGCTGTGGAGTGCAAGAGCATAAGCCGGTTTGACTGTGAGACTTACAAGTCGAGCAGGAACGAAAGTTGGGTCTAGTGATCCGGTGGTCCCGCGTGGAAGGGCCATCGCTCAACGGATAAAAGGTACGCCGGGGATAACAGGCTGATCTAAGCCAAGAGTTCACATCGACGCTTAGGTTTGGCACCTCGATGTCGGCTCATCGCATCCTGGGGCTGTAGAAGGTCCCAAGGGTTAGGCTGTTCGCCTATTAAAGCGGTACGTGAGCTGGGTTCAGAACGTCGCGAGACAGTTCGGTCCCTATCTGGTGTGGGCGCAGGAGAATTGAAGGGAGTTGTCCCTAGTACGAGAGGACCGGGATGAACAGACCTCTTGTGTACGAGTTGTCCCGCCAGGGGCATAGCTCGGTAGCGAAGTCTGGTAGAGATAAATGCTGAATGCATCTAAGCATGAAGCTCGCCCTAAGATAAGTTCTCCCAAGGTTTAAGACCTAAGAAGGGCAGTCGAAGACTACGACTTTGATAGGCTGGAGGTAGAAGCGCAGCAATGCGTGAAGCTGACCAGTACTAATCGCCCGTTCGGCTTAATCATAAAACTTTCTCATTCTGTCTTTGAGGAAGAGGAACTCGGTAAGAGTTCCAAAAAAGAGAAGATCGCCTTCTCTTTCGCAGTATGTTCGACTTCGAGTCGAACTTGTAAATGCCAGCAAACGCGGCTTCAACGCTTAATGTGCAAGTCGCTTAGCGCGGCTAACGCAATTCTGTTGTCGCCATCGCTCCCGGGAACGCCGATATCCTTATCGGCGGTTCTCTGGTTGCGACGGCTAAAAAGTTTGCAGTCGTGGTCGGATTTTGAAGGTCCTTTCGACCTTCAACTTTCGACTTTCGACTTCTCAAAAGTTTCCTGGTGATCATACCGCGAGGGTCACACCCGTTCCCATCCCGAACACGGAAGTTAAGCCTCGCCGGGCCGATGATACTGCACGGGCAACTGTGTGGGAACGTAGGTCGTCGCCGGGATTAATATCAAAGGCCGTCTTGAGCAATCAAGACGGCCTTTTTGTTTTCCTGCCAGCGTTCCCTCTTAATCTGTCATGCCGACCGCAGTGGAGGTGTCCTCCCTACTCCCTCCGTCATTTCGAGCTCCAGACCCGGGCGAGACCAGTAAAGCTGGAGCAGCTTTAGACATATTTCCTCAAAGACATCTTCGTTCTTGGGAATTGCAAACCGCTGAGGTATTGCTGGCATACGTAATGCTTCCCACTATAATTAACGCATAAGGGAAGATACGCCTATTCGAGAGTTTTACAACCGACCGATCACCGTCTCACCAAACTCCCAAATTCCCGCCAACCCCTTCCATCCACTCCACTTCCCCGTCTCGCGTTCGAATGATAAAATAATGGTACTGTTACCTTGACAGCAATCAAATTCCATGCTACCATTCCCCATGCTCGCCGCCAACCCCATCCTTCTCTCCCCTCGCTCTTTTGCCGCCCTCCGCGCCGAGTTGCTCCGCTCCATTGGGTGTCATCCTGAGCGTAGCGAAGGATCTGCTTTCCTCCCGATTCTCGCCACTAGGCTCTCACCACTCGTCACTAAATCTTTCAGAATCCGCACTTACCCAAAACCGGCCCGTAACCTCTTCAGAATGAGCACTTCCAAAACGCAGGACTTAAAACTCTTTAGAATGAACACTTACAAAAAAACGGGGTGGGGGGTAGCCGCGCACTCTCGGCCACTCTCCGGCTATCCTTTGACCCACACACAAAATGCCGCAACATCTTTCAATTCATGCGGATGCGGACAATCTGCTATACCCCCCGGGGTATGGGGGCATCTAACACCATGTTCTGCTGAACCTGCCGGCGAGGAGCCAGGAGCGATCAAGATTGAGTGAACCTGCCAGCGTGGCGAGCGACCGAGAAACTAGCGACCCAACAACGAAGCAAGAGCGAATTTTGCGGGCATGGCGGGCATTGCGTCACCGGAATTTCCGGCTGTTCTTCACGGGGCAGAGCGTTTCGCTGATTGGCACTTGGATGACGCGCATTGCCACGGCCTGGCTGGTTTACAAGCTCACTAAATCGGCCTTGCTGCTCGGCGTGGTCGGATTTGCGGGGCAGATCCCCACGTTTCTTGTGGCGCCGTTCGCCGGCGTATGGGTCGACCGGTTGGACCGGCAGAAAGTGCTGGTTGTTACGCAAGCTCTGGCGATGTTGCAATCGCTGGCGCTGGCTGTTCTGACCCTCAGCGGCAAGATCACTATCCACGAAATCATCTGGCTGAGCGCCTTTCAAGGGTTGATCAACGCGTTCGATATGCCGGGGCGGCAAGCGTTCATGGTCCAGATGGTCGACGACAAGCGGGATCTGGGGAATGCGATCGCGCTGAATTCCTCGATGGTGAATATGGCGCGGCTCCTGGGGCCGTCGCTCGCAGGATTCGTCATCGCACTTTTCGGCACCGGCTATTGTTTTCTGATCGACGGGCTGAGCTATCTCGCGGTGATTGCCTCGCTGCTCATGATGCGCTTGAAACCCTTTTCGACTTCACAGTTTCCTGCGCCTATGTTTCAGCAATTGAGGGAAGGCTGGGATTACGTGTCGAAGTCAACGCCAATCCGCACGATTCTTTTGCTCTTCGGTATCATCAGCCTGATGGGCTGGCCTTTCACGGTGCTGATGCCGATCTTTGCGATAAACATCCTGCACGGCGGTCCGCATACGTACGGATTCTTGATGGGCGCTGTGGGCGTGGGAGCGCTTATTTCCGCTTACTCGCTGGCGCTTCGTCCGAACGTGCGGGGATTGACCAAGATGATTCCGCTTTCATCCGCCATGTTTGGAGCAGGATTGATACTTTTCGGCCTGTCAAAATTTGTCTGGCTGTCTCTTTTACTGCTCTTGGTTTGCGGCTTCGGAATGATGCAGCAGATGGCGGCTAGCAACACGATCATCCAAACGATCGTAGAAGAGGACAAGCGCGGGCGCGTGATGAGCTACTACACGGCGGCTTTCGTCGGTATGGCGCCGTTCGGAAGTTTGCTGGCAGGCACGCTTGCCCACGCCATCGGTGCCGCGAAGACTGTAATGGTCAGTGGGGTCTGTTGTCTGGCCGGGGCATTCTGGTTTTTCACGCAGTTGAAAGCGGTGCGCAAGGTGATCCGGCCTATTTACGTGGACCTGGGCATTGTGCCACCGGACGGGAACGCCGTCCTGCAAGACGGCGGCGGCGGCTAGCGCCGGCAGGCTTGAAAAAAGCTTAGGCGCCTTCGGGAATCCGCAAACCATCCAGATAATTTGAAGCAGTAAGCTGCGGAACCGGACGCAGCGCAGCGGATTGGTTTTTCATGACGCGATCGAAAGCGGCCTGGAAATGTTCCATTTCGGATTGCGTTCCGACGGTAACGCGAACATGCGTCGGCCAAACGGGCCACGGACGGCCGATGAAAACATTCTGCGCAGCCATGGCGGCAATGATGTCCTTTGCAGGCCGCTTGGCGTCCACCATGAAGCAGTTGGACTGCGAAGGGACGAAAGAATAGCCGTTCTTCGAAAGCCATTCAAAGGTCGCTTCACGGACCTTGGCGTTAATTTGCTTCCGCTCCGGGACCAGCTGCGGATCTTTCAAGCTGGCCGTCGCAGCTGCTACAGCCGTGATGGGCATGGCACTCCAGCCGGAGAAAGCCTCGATTTTTTCGAGCAGCTCAGGACGCGCAAGGGCGAATCCGCAGCGCAGCCCGGCCATTCCGTAGATTTTCGAGAACGTGCGCAAAACCACCACGTCTTTGTCGGCCTTCACGAGATCAAGCGCGGAAGTGCCGTCGGAGAAATGAATGTACGCCTCGTCCACCAGCAGGATGGAATCATTGGGCTTGTTGGCCAGCAGATATTCGATGTCGGAATGGCTGGTCAAAGTGCCGGTAGGGTTGTTCGGCGAGCAGATATAAAACACGCCGGCATCTGGCGCCGCCGCTAGCATGGCTTTCATATCGTGTGAATACGTTTTGGTCAAAGGTACTTTGACGATGCGAGCGCCGGAGATTCTCGCGGCGTGCGCACCGGCCTCATAACCTGGGTCGGCGGTCACATAGCTCTTCGTTGGCGATGTAAAAGCAAGAACGGAGAAATGCAAAGGTTCGCTCGAGCCCGGGAATGGGCGAATGTACTGAGGCTTGAGCCCTGCCAAATCGGAAAAAGCTTTTACAAGATCGTCGGTCATCCACATCGAGTAGCGGCCGCCTTGCGACGCTGCGTCATTGACGGCACCACAAGCCACGCCGCAGGGACCCAGAGGGTTCTCGTTGGCGTTGATGAGCACGGCATCTTTCGGATACGGGCGCGACGCGGCGGCGGCCAGCATTGGCTCGGTGACGATCCTGAAACCGGCCGCGACGGCGGCTACGGTTGCAGAAACCTGCAAGAATGAGCGACGGGAACGACAGGCGGGATTTTCTTCCATTGGCATGACATACCTCCAAATATTGGGCTCGCAGGGGCGAGCTGGCTCGAGACAAGCTACCATGAACCGGGAGCCGGGGGCCTTCTTTTTGCATTCATTTTCTTGCTAGCAAGTATTTGTTTCAGGCCTCAGGGCGTTTCGCGGTTCGGGCGAATTTCTAGAGAAGAAAAAGGGAAAGTGAGAAGGGCGCGAACGATTGATGCTCAGCTAAAGTCTTTGCCTGCATGCGATTAGCAGCGTTATGGAAGTAAGATGCATTCAGCCTTTCGAGCAGTCTCCGTGTAAACATCTGGGCTCCGCCGCGCATCATACTCTGAGAAGTACTATTGACTGCGCCGGTGCGCCGAAATATCCTGATTTTTGCTGGACCCGGCCAAATTCCAAACCCACACGCTGCGAGGTCAGGCATGGCCACCGATACTGCAGTTAACACCGTCAGCATTCCCTCCGGTAAGGCACTTGAAGAGAGATGGGAGAAACTACGCAACCACCGGCGTATCGTTTCTCGTGTGAAATTCCAGGTCGAATGGGAAGAAGGCTCCGAACGACAGCGCGCCAACGGCGTGACCGTGGATGTTAGTAAATCCGGGTGCTTGGCGGTTGTGGGGGCTGGATTACCCTTGCGAAAGCTGGTTCGATTGATCAATCCCACCAGCGGGCGCACGGCGGAAGCTCAAGTTGTTTGGCGCGATCATGAAGCTTGGGACGTCGGGCTTGAGTTAATTAAGCCAGATGCGAGCTTCTGGGGCGTGAAGTTCTAAACTTCGGCGTGCTTTTGTTTGATCCTTCGACGGGCCAGAGATTCTTCGGAGCCTTCCGCATATTCTATATAGCAGTGGGCATTCGAGAGCGATGGCGGCCGTTCACGGCCTGTTATGAGCTTAATTCGGCCATTTATCCTGGGGCAGACTCTTCTTGATGGTGTCCAAGTTTTGAAAGCCGTCCTTAATGACAGTTTGCATCACGTTGTCCTTGGTGACTACGACGGGCGTCAACAAGTTGGCCTCGACCGTAGTTGCCCCGTTGGCGTAGGGAACCGCATTCTTGACTGGAGCGCCCGCCGCCAAACTCACGGTGGCTTCCGCGGCCTCTCTCGCTTGGAGGCGCAGCGGTTTATAAACCGTCATGGTTTGAGTGCCGTTCAAAATGCGAATAATGGCAGCCAAGTCCGCATCTTGGCCTGAGACCAGAACTTTGCCAGCGAGCTGGTGTTCTTGTAAGGCCTGAATCGCGCCTCCCGCAGTACCGTCATTGGAGGCGACCACGGCAGTGATATCGCCGTTCGTGGACGCAATCGCCTTGGCCATGATGGCGTAAGCTTCGGCAGGATCCCAATCCTTGGCCCACGAATCGCTCACGATCCTTATATCGCCGCGATCGATGTACGGTTGCAGGACACGCATCTGTCCTTGGCGCAAGACGCGAGCATTGTTATCGGCGGGCGAGCCCCCGATCAGGACATAGTTCCCCTTTGGGGCTAGCCGTGCGAGCCACGAGGCTTGCAGTTCGCCGATCATTTCGGGATTGGTCCCTACAAAGAAGTCCACACCGCTGTTGCGTACCAGGCGTTCGTAACAAAGCACGGGGATGTGTCTTGCGTTTGCCGCTTTCACGATGCGCGCGGCCTTGGTGGTGTCATGCGCGACGAGCACCAATGCTTTCACCCCGGCATCCATCAGTTTTTGGGACTGTTGAAACTGAAGGTCGTCATCTCCTTCGGCGGTTTCCACCAGGACTTGTGCGCCTAACTCGCTGGCGCGTTTTTGGAAAATGTCGAGATCGGTTTGCCAGCGTTCGACCTTGAGAGAGTCCATCAGGTAACCGATTTTCAGAGGTGCACTAGGAGCTGAATCAGGCTTCGTTTGCGCCATGCAGATCGGCGAAGCCAGTAGCACAATCATCAAAATGGAAAAGGAAAGTCGGCGCCCGAGAGCCATCATAAATTCCACACCACCGTATAAATAAAACCGTAACATCGGGTGGCCGGAGTAACAATCCGATAAGCGCGTGGAGCGGACCAAGAGTAAACGGCACAGAGGGCAAGTGACCGGATTCGCGACAGACGCTCCTGAAAGCGGCCAGTGATCGAGGGGCGCAGGCGCCCGTGGCACATGCTAAGTGGTTGAACAAGAAGGGCTTAGTTGGGGATGGCTTTCGGGCCTCCGCTTGCACGGCTCATGGGTGTAGACACTCTACCTGCATTGGGTGTAGAACATCTACATCCTGAGGTGAATATGGCCCCGCGCTACCAAGACCGTATCGAGTTGTTGCAGGGAACGCTCGACTTGCTGATCCTGCAGACCCTTCGCGGGGGACCCCAGCACGGCTACGGCATCAGCCAGGCCATTCGCGTAAGCTCTGGCGACATTCTGAAGGTTGATACAGGTTCGCTCTATCCCGCGTTGCACCGGCTCGAGCGGCAGAAATGGGTCGCTGCAGACTGGGAGGTTTCTGAAAACAAGCAGCGAGTCAGAGTCTACCGCTTGACGGCCAATGGCAAGAAGAAACTGGAATCTGAGCGCTCGCGATGGGCTCAAGTTTCGGATGCCATCGCGGGAGTGCTGAACCCCGCGAAGAGAGAGAGCGAGGCATGACATTTTCCTTTCGGCGTCGTCAAAAGCGTGAAGGCGAACTGGAGGAGGAACTCCAGAGTCATTTGAAGATGGCGGCACAGGACCGCACGGATCGCGGCGAAACGCCGGAGCAAGCTAATGGGAGCGCCCGGCGAGAGTTGGGAAACGTCGGGCTGATCAAGGAGGTCACGCGAGAGATGTGGGGATGGGCGTCAGTGGAGAGGCTGATGCAGGACCTGCGCTTCGGATTGCGGATGTTGGCTAAATCGCCGGGATTTGCGGCTATCACCATTCTTACGCTGGCGCTGGGGATTGGCGCGAATACTGCGCTCTTCTCTGTCGTCAACGGCGTGCTCTTCAATCCCTTGCCGTATCCACACTCGGAGCAACTCGTTTGGATCGCGGAAAGCAAACCGAATTTCGCGACCGGTTCCATTTCTTTTCCGAACTTTCGCGACTGGGATAAAAACAATCGGACATTCTCCGTAATGGGGGCTTACCGGCCCTTTTCCTACAGTCTGACCGGTTTGGGAGATGCGGAACAGGTTCGCGCCATGCTGATCACTTCCGACTTCTTTTCGGTCCTGGGGGTGAATCCACAGGCCGGACGATCGTTTGTTTCCGGTGAGGACGACATCGGCGCGGCGCCCATCGCAATGATCAGCGCCGGGTTGTGGAAGCGCAAGTTTGGCTCCTCCACCGATGCGGTCGGGAAGACACTCAATCTGGACGGCAAGGATTTCACGATCGTTGGCGTGCTTCCAGCGGGGTTTGAGCTTGGCTTGGGGAGCTTTCGCAACGTCGACCTTTACGTGCCACTAGGCCAATGGAGTAATCCTTTGCTGCCGAAGCGGGGCGCGGGGCTTGGAATTCACGGCATCGGCCGGCTCAAGCCGGGCGTCACCGTCGCGCAGGCTCGCGCGGACATGCAGACCGTAACGCAGAGTCTCGCTGCAGAATATCCCGATGCCGACAAGGGCATCGGCGCCGCCGTCATATCCTTGAAACACGAAATGGTCGGAGACCTGCAATTATTTTTGTTAGTGCTGCTGGCTGCCGTCGGTTTTGTTCTCTTGATCGCTTGCGTCAACGTCGCCAATCTTATGGTGGCCCGTGCCTCCGCGCGGACGCGCGAATTCGCCATTCGCACCGCACTGGGTGCAAGCCGGGCCAGGCTGCTTCGCCAGCTTCTCACGGAGAGCATTTTGCTCTCACTTACAGGAGGAGTGCTCGGATTGTTGCTGGCGGCTTGGGGCACTAAAGCTGCGCTGCATCAGTTGCCGGTCAGCCTTCCACGCGCTAGCGAAGTCGCGCTGGACGCGCGCGTGCTAATCTTCACGTTGGTTCTTTCCCTGGCATGCGGCATTTTCTTCGGCCTGGCGCCTGCATTAAAGTCGGGACGTGCAAATTTGCACGACACACTCAAGGAAGGAGGGCGGGGCGGCAGCGGCTCGCGCCACCGCGCGCAAGGAATCTTTGTTGTCGTTGAAATGGCCATGGCCCTGGTCCTGCTGATTGCGGCGGGGTTGATGATCCGCAGTCTCAGCGCACTCTGGAACGTCAATCCGGGATTCGATTCGCACAATGTATTGACGTTTGGTGTCGCTTTTCCCCCAGTGGCAAACAGTACCGGCCCAGCCGCAGCACGGGCTGAGTTGCGCCAATTGAATGACACGCTGGCAGCGGTTCGAGGAGTCACTGCTTCATCGCTCTCTTGGGGCGCCATACCAATGAGCAGCGACGACGAAGATTTGTTTTGGATCGAAGGAAAACCAAAGCCAGCTACTGAGAACGACATGGATTGGGCCCTGAGTTACGTGGTTCAAGAGAGCTACTTGCAGGTGATGAAGGTTCCGCTCGAACGCGGAAGATTTTTCACCGCCCACGATGATGAAAATTCTCCGCACGTCATCGTCGTCGATGATGTTTTTGCGAAGCAATACTTTCCGGGTGAAGATCCCGTCGGACAGCACGTTTTCTTGACGAACAAAGGAGGGCGCGCGGAAATCATTGGCATTGTCGGGCACGTAAAACAGTGGGGGCTGGACACGGACGACAAGGAGTCCTTGCGTGCGCAGCTCTATTTCCCTTACATGCAGCTCCCCGATCAAGCCATGGACGCTTCCTCCTGGAGCGGCACCGGCGCGCTGGTGCGCTACGATCCAAACACTCCGGGAATAGCCGACGCTGTCGGCGCGGCGGTGAGGAGACTGAGCGCCAGGCATGTGATGTACGGCGCGGAGACGATGGACGAAATGATTTCCGATTCACTTGCCACTCGGAAGGTTTCCATGATTCTGCTGGGAGTATTTGCGGCCTTGGCGCTCGGACTTGCCTCCATCGGAATCTATGGCGTGATTTCGTATCTGGTTGGGCAGCGTACACAGGAGATCGGCATTCGCATGGCTCTCGGTGCAAAGCGGGCGGATGTGTTGCGTTTGGTTTTGGGCACGGGAATGAAGATGGTCGCGCTCGGCCTGCTGATCGGGTTGGTGGCTGCACTTGGCCTTACACGGCTGATGGCGGGGCTTCTGTTCGGCGTGAGCGCGACGGACCCACTGACGTTCTGCCGCCGTGGCGCTGCTGCTCGCCATTGTGGCGCTTGCGGCGTGCTATATTCCCGCCCGGCGCGCCATGCAGGTCGACCCCATGGTTGCTTTGAGATACGAATGAAACGGATTTTGGGTGATTGCGGCGGAGATCAGTAAGCCGCGGCTAGCCAGGCGTCAATACGAGGCGCGACCTTGGTGCAGAACTGCGCAACACAGAGCGCCGCGAGGAGTCCGGTAAAAACGTCCATGGTGTAGTGAGCTCGCAAGACCAACACGGCGGCGATTTCAAACAGCACGATTCCCACAGCTAAAAAAGTGAGCCAGCGCTTGCCGAGGCGGGCCAATTCGATGCCCCCAAAAACAGCGATGGCGGTGTGCCCGGAAAAGAAAAAATCGTCGCCCACATTGTAAGTGACCAGAAGCGACGGAAAACCCGGATAGTGCCAAATCATGTTCGGCGGCGCCGGTAGCGCGCAAATGGCTTGGATGATTTGGCGCAGCCCCAACAACAGCACAAGTCCGAGGAAGGGGCGCACACTCGGCCCGAAGAGCCACCGCGCGAGAAGAAAGAGGCCCAGGCCATCGATCAAAGCGGAACTGACAATCAACAAGGCATTAGCGGCAGCATGGGAGTGATAGAAATAGGAGTTGAGGCCGGCCGTCAAGGTGTGCAATGCGTCGCCAATGCCGGAAGCAGGCGCGGCTCGCTGCGCGATGAGCGACTGCGTCCAGAACCAAATTCCCAAGGCGACCGCTGTTAAGATTAACCTACGGATTAAGCGGCGCCAATTGCGAGGGCTGCTGACGTTCGTCAGTTGCGGGGATTCCCTGTTTGGGGTGGGCGGAACGTGTAACGAGACGCTCATGCCGGTTTCGCGACTTCCAGGGCGAGCTCGCGCGCCTTTCGCAAATCAAGCTTGCCTGTGCCGAGATATGGCAATCTCTCAACGTTCAGGAATTGATCCGGGCGGGGTCTCCAAAGCGCCGGTAAATCGCATTTGGCAAGCAGTTCCAGAGTTTCCTTCAATTTATCCTCGGGAAGCGTGTGCAAGACCATCAGGCGTTCGCCTTTTCGTTCGTCGGGAACGGCGGTCACGACAAACACCTGCTCCGTCGCTTGGGCGAGCTCGTGCAGCTTGTCCTCGACCTTGATATGCGGCACCATTTCGCCGCCGATTTTGCTGAAACGGCTCAGACGGTCGGTGACGCGCAGGAAACCATCCTCATCGAGCATCGCGATGTCACCCGTGTTGTACCAGCCATCGCGCAAGACGGCGGCCGTTTTTTCCGGCTGGTTCAAATAGCCCTGCATCACATTCGGGCCGCGCACGAGCAGCAAGCCTGGTTGATTGATTCCCAATGGTTGCTGCGTTTCTGGATCGATAATCTTCACCGTCATCCCCGGAAGCGGATGCCCGATGCTGCCGCGCTTTGCGCCCACTTGCCGAAACGAGGCCGCGCGAAAATCAATGGTGTTCACGGTGACGGCGGGTGAACATTCGGTGCAGCCGTAACCTTCGAGCGGGCGGATACCGAAGCGGTCCTCGAATGCCTGCGAGATGCGCTCCGGCAATTTTTCCGCGCCGGCCATCACAAAACGCAGGCTGCCGAATTGCTCCGGCTCGCAGCGGCGGGTATAAGCATTGAGAAAAGTTGGCGTCGCAAGGAGCATGGTGACGGCGTACTTCTCGACGAGCGCTCCGATGACGCGTGAATCGAGCGGATTTGGATGAAACACGACGCCGATTCCCGTCGCAGCGGGGAGGCACAGAGTGCCGGTGAAGCCGAAGGAATGAAAGAAGGGCAGAATCCCCATGATGCGATCGTTGGAATGCAATAGAAAGACTTGGTTGAGCTGCTCGACGTTCGCAGCCACGTTGTAATGCGTCAGCACGACGCCCTTGGGTTCGCCCGTGGACCCGCTGGAAAAAATGATCGTGGCGATGTCTTGGAGTTGCGTCTTGCGCTCCGCGCCGGCGTGTTTTTCAATGAGGTGCGCCGGAAGCAAAAACGCAAGAGCAGCGCCTAGTCGTTCGGTGAAACGTGGCTTCTGTGCAAGGTCTTCGAGAAAGATCGTCTCAGCCGGCGGCTGGACGTGCAAGCGCTCAAGAAATTGCCGCGCCGTAATCACCGTTTTTAAGTTGCATTGTTTGGCGCAAGACTCCAGAGTTTCGTTGGAGGCCGTATAGTTCAAGTTCACGGGCACTTTGCCCATCAACATCGCCGCAATATTTACTAGCGCGCCGGGAATCGAAGGGGGAAGCAAAATGCCCACCATTTCCTGGCCTTTCCACGTTTTCCGCAAGCGACGTGCCAGGAAAAGCGTCCTCGCCAGCACCGCGAAAAAAGTCAGCTTCGGCGTTTGTCCATCCGCCATGGCAAAGCGAAACGGATGCCTCCGCGCCGTGTAGAGAAAAGTCTGCGGCAGAGGTTTCATGTGGCGTTTGCGGCGCTCGAACGCCTCCGCGCTCAAGTCCTGCACGGCTTGCCGCGCCTCCTGCGCCGACGCGGTCGAAGGCAACGGCGCGCCAAATGTCACGCGCACGGGATAAGGCAGATGGCGCGGCAACTTCCAAAGAAAACGCCCACCGGCAAAACTAAAGATCGAGCCCCACACGCCGTCGAGATTCACGGGAATAATCGGCACGTCCACGCCTTTGACGATGCGCTCCATGCCGCGGCGGAACGGCATCATCTGGCCGATGCGCGTCATTTGCCCCTCGGGGAAAATGCAGACCAGTTCGCCGTCTTGCAACGCCTGCGTGGCACGCCGCAGGGAATGAATCATTTCGCGCGGGCCTTGATCGGAAGAGATCGGAATCACGCCCAAGATTTTGGCGAAGGGTTTCACCAGTGGATGGTCGTACGAGCCTTTGAACATCAGGAACCGCACGGGACGATCGAGCGCAGCGAGGAGCAGTACAGCGTCGGCCATGGAAACGTGATTCGGAACGAGCAGGGCGCCGCCCCGCGCTGGAACGCGTTCACGGCCCGCAACGTCGAGCCGGTAGAGCGTGTGAGTCAGCATCCAGAGCAGCAGCCGCAGCAGTGAATCCGGCAACAGCCACAGCACGTAAGCTGTCGCTGCAAGTGTTGCCAGAGACGTCCACAGAAAGATCGATGCCGGCCCCAGATGAGCAAAACGCGTCAGAAGATAAAAAGCGGCAGAAGCTCCGCCAATCCCGACAAAGGAAAGCAAATTAGCCGCGGCGATGACTCCGCCCTTCTTATCCTCTTCGGGACGGTGCTGGATGAGAGCGTTGATCGGCACAATAAAGAACCCGCCGAAGAATCCCAATCCAGCCAAGAGCGCCAGCACACCTTCGAACGTGAGCCCGTGCATGGACAGCACAATTCCAAGGACGGTCATGCCGAGCGAGCCGAGGGGAATCAGTCCATATTCGATTTTGCCCGCAGAAAGATAACCCGCCACAAGGCTGCCGACGCCAATCCCGATCGCGATGGCCGCCTGAAGAATGGCATTCGAGGAAGGGCGAAGGTGGAGGACGTCCTGCCCATAAACGATGATGTCAAACTGCAGCAGCGCTCCCAGAAACCAAAAATAAGTGTTGCCCAGCATCGCCAGCCATAGCACGCGATCGGTGCGAATTAGCTTTCCCTGCGACCACAGGTCTCCAACAAAGTTCGCGCGGAATTTCTTCGAAGGGTCGGCAGCCGGTACGTGCGCAATTCCCTGGCTGAACAGCAGCCCCAGAAAAGCGCAGCCCACAAGAATCGCCCCGGAATAGCCCTGATGTTCGCCGAAGCTTTGGGCCATGAACCCGGCTGCCACGCTGCCCGCGATAATGGCGATAAAAGTTCCCAGCTCGATAACGCCGTTTCCCCAAGACAATCTCTCTTGAGGAAGCAACTCAGGCAGCAATCCATATTTTGAAGGTCCGAAAATCGCCGCTTGCGTGCTGGCGAGAAACACGGCGGCCATTTCGAGCGGAAGATACCGAGCGGCAAGCGCCACCAGCGCAAACGCCATCACGCCAATCTCGAAAACCTTGGTCCAAATGGTTACGCTGCGCTTGCTGAAGCGATCGGCGAAGAAGCCGCCCGTCATGGAGAAGAGAATAAAGGGCGCCGCGAAAAGAAAACCGACAATCGGCACGAGCCGGTCGCGGTCCTCCTTGGCAAGATTCAATGCGAGGATAAGGAAAATGACGAGTTGTTTCAGGCCGTTCTCATTGAACGCACCCTGAAATTGCGTGGCGATCAGGCTCCAAAAGCTGAGCCGCCACTTTCCGCCGCGCTCTTGTATTAAGAGACTTGCGTCGTCTGACATGCAGGCGCACCCACGCGCTTAAATGGCCGCTACCGTGTTAGAACGATGTTAGCAGCCCTGCTTGCACGCAGGTGCTCGGCGGCAAATGGCTGTGCCGAAAGCGAGACGCTTGTCTGTTAGGAACGCTAGATTAGGGTTTTGCCGCCGGGGCCGAAGCCTTTTCCGCCGCAGCTGGCGGCATTTTTCGCCCAGCGTTGAGGTGATCGAAATTTAGCGCGGCATTGAGCAGGAGCATGAATTCTCCTTGCGTCTCCTGCCGCCACATGGGATTCGTGGCGAAGAGAACGACGTGCCCGCGTCCGACGGGCACGTCAACAATGGCCGGGGCGTCCGCCAATTCAGGTGCGCCCGCCAGCATTCCGCTGATCCACAAACTCTTTTCATCCGCGAAGCGCAGCACCACGCGCGGGTAAAGCGCCGGCGGCGGCAGGAACGAGCTGAGGTAAGACCTCATGTCCGGGTTGACGTAAACTTCCTGCTCCGCTTTGCTCCGATGAACGGGAGGCTCGGGCGCCGTCCACGGACGGCCCTGCGGAATGTCGGGATCGGTCAGCGAACCTCTGCCGCTCGTCCGCGAACCAGGTCCCTCGTCGCCAAAAAATCTTCCGAATCTTCCTGCGACAGAAACGTTGAACACCGGCCCTTGATTGAAATAAATGCCTACAGAATCGTCATATCCGTACGTGATCGGGTCGCTCTTTTCCTCGACGGTCGCGCGAGCGATCATTCCTCTAGCTTGCAGTTGATGCGTGTCTTTGATGCTCACCGTGTCTGTAATTCCGAGATCGATTGGAAGGTGTGTGCTAGGGCCGATAGGAATGAAAAGCCCCCCACTTTCGATAAATTGTTTGAGATGCGCGACGCCATCGAAGCCTAAACCACCTCGGATGTCCGCGGCATGGTCAATTAAGCCCCAGTTGGGCGTCGTGGGAGTCGTCTCCCAGGGAATCGGCCCGCCAGCTTCGCTGCCATCCGCGTTGGTGCGTGCGGGAATGCCGTTCAGAATCTGTTCGAGGCCGTAGAAAGGTAGGCGGGAATAAAATCACGTCGCACTTTTCGCGTAAGTTAGGCGTAGTGCGAACGGTGATATCGGAAATGTAGGAATAGGGCACGCCGGTTTCCTCAAGCGCAAGCCGGAACCAGCCTTCATTTTGCGTGTCTGTCCAGTTGTGCATCAACGCGATGCGCGGCACGCCGACCTCATGGCGCGCTACATCGGGAACGGATTCCGCGCTCGTCACACGCACGCCCAGTTCCCGCGCGACGGCGTTCAGCCGCAAATCCAGATCGGCCGGATTGCCTTCGATCGGAAGAATAAATGTGCCCGGGACAAATTTCTGCCCGCCGGCCTCGAAGCCGTCCTCGGCAGCGAAAAACTTCACGTCTTTCAGGCGAAAACGCAGCGTCGCGAGGTTTGGCTCTCCGGTGGCGTTAATCACGTAGAATTTCGCCCGTGCCGCAGCTCTGCCCTTTTCCGAGTGCGGAGGAATCACGCCGCCGCCGTCGTACCGCGCAGGCGTGTCCACTAGCGTCATCGGGGCTTTGAGGATTGCCGCGTCCGTGATGCGCACGGTTTTCACATTGCGCAGCGGCCCGAGCGTCCAACCCGTGTCGTCATACGGGCGCGGGTCGTTCGTCGAGTAATACTGCGTGTCGAGCAGCATATCCGCCATGCGGCTGTAAGGCTGATCCATCCGAATGATGTAGCTGCCCAGCGGGAGCACCGTGCCCTTTGCCTCCGCCGGCTTTTCTTCGACGGCCTCTTCTTTGGACTTGCGAGATTTCTCTCGTTTCGTCCTCTCGCCGTCCTTGCTTTCCGGCTTGGCTTCGGATTTTGCATCGGCCGATTTCGCAGCGCCAGACGTCGTATCTTTCAATTCGAAATCTTGTTCGAGCTTTTGCACTTCGACGCCTTGCCTTTGCAACAAATTCGCCAGTTGCGCAGCAAGTGCAGGACGCCTCCCGTCATTCACGATGGCCCAAGCCGCCGGACCTTCCGTGGTCGCTTTCGCAACGGAACGTTTGCTCTTCTCGTAAAAATCTTTCAGCAGTTCCTGCCCGTGCTTCGCCGTGTAGTCCAGGGAAAGAAGTACACCGCTTTCCTCGAGGTTGGTGTTGTCGCGCAACGACCACATTACTTTTGGCAGCGGCGGGTTGGGCCGGAACCACGTGCGGCTCGTCGAACCCGGCCCCAGCTCGGCTTCCTTCGTCTCCGGCGTGCTGTTTCCATACGTCTCGTAGAAGCGCCCGATCGAGTTGTGTCCGTTCGCGACGTAAAACATGTAGTTCGGCGCCCAGCCATCATAAAAGCCGTGCGTCCACACACCGACCACGCCGCGTTCTGTCAGCCCCTGAATGTCGTTGTACGCAAACTTCTGCCACTCGTTAATCACAATCGGGTCGAGCCACGCGTTGTATGGCCCCGTTCCCGTCGAAACATAAAGATAAGGAACGGACTCGTGCAGATCGTGCAGCACCTGCGGATGCCAGTAGAAAAACGTGCTCATCATCATCTGCGAAAGCTTCAGGCCCATGGCGATGCCGTCGCGGTTGTTGTCGTGCTGCACGTAGTGTCCCCAATAAACGAGATCCGGCTGCGGTTTATCGGGATTGGCTTTTTTATAATTCCACGAATCCACCATGCGGTCGTGCCCGTCCACTTCCACCATCGGCGTGATCAGAAAAATAGCGTTCTTGCGGATGTTCTCAATAAACGGTGTATTTTCCACTGCCAGGCGATAAGCCAACTCCATCAGCATTTCCGGCGACCCCGTCTCCGGCGAGTGGATCGAACCGGAAGCCCAATAGAACGGCTTGCCGATGGAAATAAGCTGCTGCGCATCGGCGTCGGTGATCTTGCGCGGATCGGCCAGCTTGGCGGTGATGTCGCGCAGATGATCGAGCTGTGCGATGTTGGCTTCATCGCTCACCGCGACCAGCAGAAAATCGCGTCCCTCCTCTGATTTGCCCACGCGGAACACTTTCACTCTTGGACTGGCCTTGGCCAGCTCGTCGTAATAGCGGTAGATGTCCTTCGAATAGGTGAGAAAGCCCGGCGCGCCCACGATGTGGCCGAGGATTTTGTCCGGCGAGGGCACCTTTGCGGAAGCCGGCAGATGATCGACAAGCGCAGTGCTGAAAAATGGCTCCGTCGTATATTCGTGAATTTTCTTCCCGTATTCCTCGTCGTTCGCCGGAGTACCCTGCGCGCGCGCAAACCCTGCCACGAGTCCGAGGAAAAGAGCGCCACCGACTACCGGCAGCCATATTTTCCGCGCCGATTTGCGCCCCGTCTCCCAAACTTCACGCAAGTTCCCACGCTGGATTCTCATCATCGCCTCGCTTTAGATTTTACCTGGCGCACAACCGTCCGCTGGACCATGTGACGGGCAGTTCGCAACAAACGTTTCAATCGTTTTTCCGCCCGGCCGCGCTATTGCAGAACCGGCGTAGCATAATGCTTCTCTCGCTTAGAGGGAAGTTGGAGGACGAAATGACAAAGGCGAGGGCGCCACTGAAAACTGTCTTAATCACTGGCGCTACGGACGGGTTAGGAAGGGCAACAGCGCTGTTGCTGGCGCAGCGCGGCTATCGCGTATTCGCGGCAGGCCGCTCGGCGGAAAAACGTGCTCTGCTTGATGTACTGGCTCAAGAGAAAACGTTGCCGCTCGAAACTCTAGAACTCGATGTATGCGAGGATGCATCCGTTCAGCGCGCAGTCCGCGAAGTCTTCGCAAAAGCTGGCGCCATCGATTTTCTGATCAACAATGCCGGTGTCAACTTCACCGCCGCCGTCGAAGACTTGCGTCTAGAGGACTGGCGCCGGCAGTTCGAAACGAATTTCTTCGGCGTCCTGCGCGTGACGCAAGCCGTTCTTCCGCACATGCGCGAGCGCCGCCGCGGGCGAATCATCATGATGAGCTCCGTCTCCGGATTCGTCACCGCGCCCACGCAAGGCGCCTACAGCAGCAGCAAATTCGCTCTCGAAGCCATGAGCAACGCCCTTCGTCTCGAACTATATCCCTTCGGCGTGCAAGTAATCTTGATTGAGCCCGGGTACATCGTGACCGGCATCCAACAAGCCGCTCTTGGAGCTCTCCAAGCCTTATCTCAGCCAAATGAACACTGGTCCTTATGCTCCGCTCTATGCCAGGTTCTTCGAAAGCGTCACCGGCGCCCGCGCCCAATCGAAAACCTCGCCGGAAGATTGCGCGCGTGTGATCCTGCAAGCAATGGAAGCGCCCGCTCCAAAAGTTCGCTACCTCGTAACGCAGTTAGCTCACGTCGCGAAATGGTGCAAGCGGCTGTTGTCGGATAAAGCGGTCGACGCCGTTTTCCGCCGCAGGTTCGGAATCGTGCGAGCGAAATAATCCGCGACCGGCCCAGCAATGCGCAATGAATGCAACGCTCCCGGCGTAATCCCTACGGATTCGAAACCTGGAAAGAAAGACTATTCTCTCGCAGTTCCTGCCATTTTTTGGACCAGGCTTCGTGAACGGGGCTCTCCGCATAATCGGCCGCGGCTTCCGCGCTCGTGAACTCGATCGCGTAGACGCCGCTGAAGTCCTTCAATTGGTTGCGTTCCGTCTTGATCCAAATATTCTTGATCCCTGGAATTTTCCCGGCCATTTCCTTGATCCCGTTGATGGCGTTCTCGCGGTCATAATTCGAGGTCGTGTCCTTGAATTTGTAAATCACGAAGTGCAGCACCGTTTTCGGCTGGCCAAACCGGTTTTGCGCCGCAACGCTTCGGGCATGCAGCGAACCCGCCGCGATCCCCGCGATAAATAAAGCCGCGCCCAAAGCGATTTGCCCCACGCGTGTTTTGGTTGATGTCACGTGACCCTCCCGTTGTTCCCACTCAGCCAGTCTATGAAATGCACGGGCCACGAAGCAACTTGCCGCGAGCATCCCTGCAGACTCGCCGCGCTGCTCCGCGTGCCATACTATTTGACGGACCCGTCTTGCGACCGTTACGCTGCCAAAGCACGCCCGCCGAGGACGGAATGGACTTTTCTCCCGCAGATGTGCCAGTTGATCGGTCGCAGCCATCAGAGCTTCCTCGCCTCCCGCAGCTGTGGATCGGCTATCTTCTTGGACTTGCCACCGTCGTCTCGGAATACATCGCGCTTTCGCTGCATCCAGAACTGGCCAAAGCTGAATTAGCTATTCCTCCTTTGTATTTGTTCCTATCGATGTTCGTTGGCATCGTCTATTGGTTGGTCTGCGTCCACCGCTATCACGTGATTCTGCAGCGTGTGCCTGGCTGGAAGCATCCCGTCTCGCCCGCGCGATCCGTCGGCTTTCATTTCATTCCTATTTATTATCTCTATTGGATCTTTAAGTGGCCCAAGGAGATTTCCAAATATGTGAACTGGAGATTTCAGCAGCCAGTTATGAAACCCTATTTGGCAGGCTCCATAATCCTCTCCGGCTTTGTTATCAGCCTTTTGTTTGATCCTGGCTTGGGACTCATCGCATTCTTCATGGCGGCTTCGTACATCTCAGCTTGTTTCCGCCGGGCCTTTGCTTTGCCGCCAATACCAGCCGCAGGCCCGCCGCCTTCGGCACAATAAAATCGCTCCAGGAGTTCTGGCTGGGTGCCGGACCGGGACGGGCGAGCATAAGTCCGCGATTTCTACCCAGGAGTTGAACGCGGTCAGTCGCTAGCGCAATCTCTGGCGATGGGGAAGAAAACCACTCCGCCAGCAAGAGAAAAGGCCCGGCGGTGCCTCTTCGCCGGGCCTTTTCTTACGCTTCTGAGCTCTTGAATCTAATTGTTCGGTTTATTGGGTGGATCGCCGGCCTTGGGATCGCCCGGCGCGGCAGCGCTTGCCGCGATCGGCTTACCCGCATCCGCGCCGAAGCGCGTCAGGTACGGCATAAACGGCGTCACCTCGAAGGGCATCTTCTCCCGCTCGGCAACGATGCCCGCCACAGGTTTGCTCTTGATCAACTCCAGCTTGTCATTCCAAGGGTCCAGCTTCACGCGGCCACCGATCGGCAACGCCGCCACCATCTGCGGGTTTTTCGTGGGATCCGCGGGCGTGGCCGACTTCAGGTCGGCGATCGCTGGCACTCGGTCACCCAAGTGCGCGCTGATGAGGTTCGGTATTTCCTTCTGCCGCGTTTGCAATGCCGCTAGAAACAGTGCCGCGTTTCCAAGCTGATTCTTGTACGGCGAGTTGGCCAGCAGCTTGGAGGCTTCGGCGTTCGCGGCGTCTTCCTCTGCGGGCGTGCGCCCAAAACCAAAATGGCGGAACGTATCCTTGTCATCCACCAGCAACTGGTCAAAGAACGCAAAGTTCGAGTCCATCCGGTGGCCAAGTATCACGTGCCCCATCTCATGCGCAAGAATGGTCGCAAAGCTCGCCTCATCCGGCAGCACGTCGATCAATCCACGGCTCAACACGATAGTGTGGCCGAGAGTGAAAGACTCCAGCGTCGAGGTCATCAGCACCCGGCATTGTATTTCCGGTTCGATATCCAGATTGTTCGTGACCTCCAGGTTGTTTACGATCGTATCGAGCGCTTTGTCCACTTCGCCTTTCGGCGCCATCAGTCCGATGCGCTCCAGGCGATCCGCCACGTTATCTTCCGCTTGCCGGTCCCATGTGCGCTGCGCCTGCACCGGCGTCAGATCATTCGCTGTTTTCGTGTCATCCTGCACGGACGATTCGACCAGGATCTTGCTCAGTTCCTGTTCTTGCTGCGCGTGACCCAGGTTGTATCCCCACAGCCTTGTCTGTGCCTTGAAGTCCAGCTTCTTGGTCACCGCGTAATGCAAATCCTTCTCTTCGCTGTAGACAAACGACGGCATCCACATCCCTGGCTGCACGTTGGTCCTCCAGCTGTCGAAGTGGAAGTACCAGCTCGAGTGCCCTCCGCCGCTGTATGCGCCGTTGAATCGCACGATATTAAAGCCCTGGTCCTCGACCCAGATGCGCCCGAGAAACCGGCCCTTTCCCGATTTTTCCTGCGGCGTCACGTCGAACACCAGGCACCGCACTTCGCCCAGAAATTCCCGGCGCACATAGTCAAACTTGTAGTGCTGCTTGTCGAACCCATTCGTGTCGATGAAGATCATCTGCAGGAATCCGTCCGGCAGGAACTGCATCGCAAACGAAAAGAAATTCCCAACCGTCCCAAAGATCCTCTTTCCCTTGTTTCCCGTGTCGCTCAATCCAACGAGCGCGATACCCTTCGAAAAGTCGGCGCGTCCCAGGAAATATTTGTCGCCCGCGGGGACGTAGCCGAGTTCTTTATCGGGTTTCAGGTTTTGAATGTACGTCTCCACCAGCGGCGAGTACTGCCGTATCTGCTGGTTCAGACGGTTTTCGTTCGTGATGACTCGGTCGATCACTTGATCCATCGTTCGCGGTTGTTGCGGTTCTGCCGCCGCGGTTCCGATGGCCACGGATCCACCCAAGACGAATCCGAGGACAACTGTAGCTAGCTGACGCATTTCTCTCTCCCCTCAATAGGCCATGCGGAACTCAATCCGCACGCGTGCCGGAAAATCTACCGGCTGGCCTTCGCGTTTTGCTGGTTTGAATCTGATTCGTTCGGCCGCTCGGACCGCAGCTTCATCGAGGCCGTGGCCCAATCCGCTGATGACGCGATTGACTTTCATGGTGCCATTCGAGAGGAACACCACGTCGAGAACCACGTCTCCTTCTAACTTAAGATTACGCCCTTCCGCTGTGTACTCTGGTTTGGGCTTGTCTATGATGTCAACAGGCGAGTCGATTGGTCCTTCCGGTCCCGCCTTTTTCTTCGGTGCATCGGCTACCGTTTGGCTTCCGAAACCGGAAGATTCCACTTTGCCCTGTCTGCCTCCGCCGGCCGGCGGGTTCGCGACGCCATTTCCGAAACCAGAGCTCGCCACCGTCCCGCGAATTCCCTTCGCTCCGCCCGTGCCGTTGCCATAGCCTTCCCCGCCGGGCAAATCCAGCGAACCCAACCGGTTCACAGTCGTCGCGTGTTTCGGATCACCTTTGCCGGGCATTCCGTTCGGATCTCCAAATCCTCCGGTTTGCACTTTTTCGATGGGCGCTTTCACAGTCGCCGGCGCGGCGCTTCCCGAACCAATATTGTTCAGTTTAACGTCTTCTCTTGGCCGTTTCGGCTGGTCCGTTGTGGTTTCGATCTTCGCTGCTTCCAGATGGTCCTTCAGCTCGGGCGCTACCGCTTCCAGTTTCCGTTCCTTGGGAACCAATGCCTTGGGTATTTCAAAAATGTGTGGCTTCTTCGGATCCAGCTTCACCGGTTCAATCTCTTTCGGTTTCGCAGCCGGCGCTTTTGCCTTCATCGCCTTTGGCGGCGGGGGCGGCGGCGCCACGGGAACCTCCGTCACCGGCGACGAGAGCTCCACCATTCGCGCGTTCAGCGCCGTCTTCAATTGATCCGGATAAATCAGCGGAATCAACACGCAAAAAATCAGCAAGCTCAGTTGGAACGCCGCGCTTACCCCGATTCGGTCCCAGCGCGGTTTTGACTCTGGCAATAACGCAAGACGGGCCGCAATTGGCTTTGTCCCGATAGCTGTCTTCCACGCGTCTGAATTCGGGTGTTGACGCCGGTTCGCGTCCAAGCCGACGCCCAACTGCGTCGCCTTTTTTGGTGGATCTGCAATCATCATTGTCATCCGCGTGCCGCCTCAGGTAGTTTCGTTCTCGGGAACCTTGGACTTCTAGGTAGGCCTAGCGTTCCCAAGTTCGCCAGTTATTTAGAACGTGCGCTTTGCCAGTACTAGGGTACTGACGGGGCTGAGGGCGTCCGAATAGAACTTTCGTACTAGCGTCGCGAACTCGCTAATGGTCCCCCCCGGGCTCTCGGTTCGCGCACGGTCTGTAAACCCGGCGAGGCGGTTCTTGTTGCGGGGTTGGGTTTGCTCGCAACCTGTATAGCATACCGCATACCGGCGTCCTCGCACGTCTACTTTTGCGCACCGGGGCCCCCTGGCTGGATTAAACTCATAGATGCCAGGATTCCTCCCGACGTTGGACGTGTTGGGATGGGGAAACGACAGGCACTCAGCCGCACCATGAAGGAAGACCCTCCAGTTCGGCCGCAATCGAATAAGGCCGGCGGCCTCGTCGCCGCGGCCCAGGCTCCGCGCGTTTCTTCGGCCCGTCTGGAGTGGTTTTACACGCAGTCCAAGGCCGCGCGTTGGTATCTCTCCCGGGCCAGCTTCGCGGCGTGTCTAGAACGTTGCGCGGGAAAGCGCCTTGCCAGCGGTGCCCTCTCTCCCGATAAACTTGACGATCATCTCGCTTCTTTGCACCTCGAGGATCTGGCCCTCGCCACGGCCTGCATCGAAAATTGCGAAGCCGCATGGGAACATTTCTTTGCCGTATATCGCGGCTATTTGCATTCCGCCGCCGCCGCGATTCTGCGCTGCGGTTCTGCTTCTGCCGAAGCTTCCGAGCTCGCCGATTCTTTATTCGCGGAACTCTTTGGCCTCGAGGACGGCCATCGCCGCGAGCGCTCCCTCTTCCGTTATTTCCATGGCCGCAGCTCGCTGAAAACCTGGCTTCGCGCCGTTCTCGCTCAGCGCCACATTGATGGCATTCGCGCTGGCCGCCGCTTTGAATCTCTCGATGGCGACGAGCCAAAAAATGCCGCTCTTCAAAATGTGGCGCGCGTTTCCACTCCCGTCTCCGATCCTCACCGCGAGCGTTACAACGCGCTTTTCGTCCGCGCCTTGCAAGCCGCGCTCGCAGGCCTCGATGCGCGCGAGGAACAGCGGTTGCGCTTGTACTACGCCAAGGAGCAAACTCTCGCCGAAATCGGCAAACAGCTCGGCGAACATGAATCCAGCGTCTCGCGCAATCTTGACCGCATTCGTCTCGCTCTACGCCGCACCGTAGAAGAGACGCTTCGCAACGGCTGCCCCGCGGTCAACGGCTTCGCTGCCGAGCAAGGCCTTAGCGACGCACAAGTCGCTCTCTGTTTCGAATACGCTGCCGCGGATGCTTCCTTCGACCTCGAAAAGCTCCTCGATCATCGCGCCCCTTCAAGCCCCGCAGCCGGGAGGCCCGACCCATGATCCACCGCCGCATGCAAATCCGTCTTGCACGTAAATGCAAGAACCCCGCCAGCCCTCGTTCTAAGAAAGGAGAAAGCCATGGCGCATGATGACCGCGACCGGAATTTTGAAAAAGCGCTCGCGCACCAGCTGCGCTACATCGCTCCCTCCGTGCCCGAAGCCGGCCTCCCGGCTGGCGCATCGTTGCAACTCTGCCCCGATCCGGAGATTCTCGCTGCTTACCACGAGCAGTCTCTTTCTTCCGATGAGCTAAGCTTCTGGAAACCGCACGTTGTCACCTGCAGCCATTGCCAATTCGTGCTTGCTGAACTCACAGCGACCGACAATATCGCTCTCGAAGTGGCACCCGCCAAAGATCCGCTCCTCCTCAGCGAGCCTGCTCCTTCCAGCAAGGAGCGCCCACGCGATTCCCGCTTCCTCAACCGCGAGCGCCGTCCCCCTAGCTGGCGCTGGGTTTTGCTTCTTCCTGCTGGCGCCATTGCCGCAAGCCTGGTCGCGTGGGTTTCCTTGCGCAACTCGATACCCCCCCCCGTTTCGACCGCGCCCTCGGTTCAAACGGCCGAAAATCAGCCAGCTCCGCCATTGCCCTCTCAACCGAAACCCGCTCTAGTCGCTCCGAGCGACCGGAACGAAAAGGTGCAATCTGTTTCGCCCACTGCAGGAGCTGTCGGCGGCGCCATCTCGCCGAACCGCGATGCCACCGCCAACCAGTCTCAGCACGCTCTACAGCTATCTCAAGAAGCTCCGAATCAGCTCACAGCCCTTCCCCATCATGGCCCCTCCGTTGGCATTCAACAGCAACAGCGGCAACAAACTTCGCCCCTTCTTCTCGGCGGGCCCGTCGTTGACGCGAAGAAGTCCGAAGCACAAGCTACGTCCCGAGTTGAAACAAGAAGGAAAGCAGTCGGCGTCGCAACTTCCCGCCGCCCCCTCCGCCTCCAGCAAGCTTCCGAACCGGCTTTATTGATGAACGCGCCGCAGCAACTCCCTCACCGAGCCGAGTGTCGCCCGCCTCTCCTGCTCCGGCATCGAATGTCGCCGACACCGAAAGAAGTACCCAAAGAAAAGCCGCAAACGCGGATGCAATTTCATGCGGCTACCGAGTCCGGTCGAAGTTTCCGCTGAATCCGCCAACACCAAGCGCAGACCAAAGCAATGCTTCGCTCCGCCGCTCTGCAAAATCCTCATGTCTTCGTCGCCCCGGATGGAAAGCATCTCTGGCGCGTGGGCCCAGCTGGGTCGCTCGAACGCTCCAAAGACGAAGGCGTCAAGTGGAAGCTCCAAACCAGCGGCGTCAATGTAGATCTCACCGCCGGCTCCGCGCCCTCCGCAAGAGTCGCCTGGATCGTCGGCGCTTCTGGCACCATCCTCCGCACCACCGACGCCGGCGCGCACTGGGCAAAACTCGACTCGCCCGTCGCCAACGATCTAACCGGCGTTCGCGCCACCGACGCCTTCCACGCAACAATTTGGTTTGTCGCCGATCCGCAAACCGGCGCCACCAAGACCTACGCAACAATGGACGGCGGAGCGACCTGGTCGCCGATTCCTCCGAAGTAGTACACAACAAGCATCCGCCCCCGCAACGTGCAAGAAATTCCCGCCCCATCGTTCTAAGCTGGAAGCCAAATCTTGGTCGAGGTGCACATCATGGAAAACCGCAATCTAAAAGTTCAGCGCCGCCTGCCTTGGATTCTTTCCGGCACGGCTCTCGCGCTCGCCGCTGCCGCATTCTTTTACCCCGCGTGCCGCTGGCAACACGTCTTCGCCGCGCAAGACAAGTCCGCGCAGGAAAAGGAAGCCCCCCGTTCCACCGCGCCCGACCAATCCACCAGCCTCAACGATCAGACCGACCTCAACGTCACCGTCTACAATTCCAACATCGCTCTCATCCGCGATGTCCGCAATCTCACTCTCCCGGACGGCTCCTTCCGCCTCAAATTCATGGACATCGCCGCCACCGTCAATCCCGCCACTGTCCATTTCCGCTCGCTCACCGATCCCGATAAGCTCTCCGTCCTCGAGCAGAATTACGAATACGATCTCCTCGAACCCGCCAAGCTCCTCCACAAATATGTCGGCCGCGAAGTCACTCTCGTCCGCACTTATCAGGACAGCGGCACCACCAAGCACGAAGAAATCAAGGCCACGCTTCTCTCCGACAACAACGGCCAGGTCTGGAAAATCGGCAACGACATCGTCACCGGCACCTACGCCGAAAGCTATCGCTTCCCCGACATCCCCGCCAATCTCTACGACCGCCCCACGCTTCTCATGTCGCTAGAAAATTCCGGCCCCCGCAAACAGCAAATCGAAGCCAGCTATCTTGCCAACAATCTCTCCTGGAACGCCGATTACGTCCTCACCGTCGCTCGCGACGACAAAGCTGCCGACCTCGACGGCTGGGTCACTCTCACCAACAACTCCGGCACCGCTTTCCACAACGCCCGCCTCCAACTCGTCGCCGGCGATCTAAATCGCATCCAGCAGGGTGGCGTTATGGGGGGTATCAACGCCCGCGCTATGCTGGCAAAAGAAGCCGCCGCTCCCCAATTCCAGCAGGAAAATTTCTCCGAGTATCATCTCTACACGCTCGGCCGCCGCACCTCCGTCGAAAACCAGGAAACCAAGCAAATCAGCCTCCTCGAAGGTTCCGGCGTCCCCGTCCAGAAAATCTTCGTCGTCAATGGCCAACAACTACTACTACCGCAACCCGCAAGCTCCCGGCTCGCCCATCAAAGATCCCGTCATGGTTTATTACAAGTTCAAGAACGAAGAAAAATCCGGCCTCGGCATTCCGCTTCCCGCCGGCAACGTTCGCGTCTACCAAAAAGATTCCCACGGCGGCATCCTCTTCATCGGCGAAGACCGCATCGACCACACTCCCAAGGACGAAAACGTCACCGTCCACATCGGCAACGCCTTCGACGTCGTCGCTGAGCGCAAACAAACCGACTACAAACACGTGGACACCCACACATGGGAATTCGAATACGAAATTACTCTCCGCAATCACAAGGACTCGCCCATCACCGTCGAAGTCAACGAGCCCATCGGCGGCGAATGGGAAATGCTCAGCTCCACCTACAAATTCACCAAAACCGCCGCATTCGCCGCCCAATTCCAGGTTCCCGTCGCCGCCAACGCCACGTCTGTCCTCAAATACCGCGTCCGCGTCCACTGGTGAGGGATAAAGTAGCCCTCAATTTCTCTCGACGCAGTGGGCGGTGTTTGGTACAATCTTTCTGGGTAATTCCGGCTTGTGAAAGAGCGGCAGACTGTCTGCCGCTCTCTCGCGTTTGGCCCTTTGACTAGTCCGAAAAGTATTCTTCCCCTTATTTCACCCACGACATTCTTTGCGAGCTTCTTCTTGTGTCTCTTTATATCTAGTTATATAACTAGAGTGCAGGAGGAATGTTTATGGGTTTCCCCACCAAAGTGCAACTCATCCAACGCAAAGAAAGTCAGCAGTGGTATATCAACTTTCCCTCCGCCGTTGCCCAAGCTATGGAGTTTCAACGCGGGGAGATCGTGGAGTGGATCGTTGAAGACAAGAACCGTCTACTTCTCCGTCGTCGCAAGGTTCCCGCTGCGACGCTAAAAAAAACCAACCGCGGCAAGGCGTGATGGTTTGTTGGAATGCGCTGTTCGATCAGGCGCGCGTGGCTTTCGCGCAGCAGCGCTCCGCAGAGCGGGCGCGCGCGCTTGGTCTGTCCGCGCTGACCTGTTTGGGCCGCCACACCTTGGCCGGTTTGCTGTGTACCGCCGGGCAACAGTTCCGCGATTGGTCAGCGGCCTATCGTCTGTTCGAACGCGAGCGGCTCGATCCCCAGGCTCTTTGGCGGGTCCCACTGAATGGCGTGCTGGAAACCCTGCCGCCCGCCAGCCCCGTGGTGGCCTTGCTCGATGACACGCTGATTCGCAAGCGCGGGCACCGTGTCGCCGGCACCTCTTGGCGGCGCGATCCGCTGGGACCGCATTTTGCCGATAATTTCATCTGGGCCAGTCGCTTCCTGCAGATTTCCCTGGCCCTACCCGAGCATCCCGCCGCGCCCGCGAGTTCGGCCCGTGCCATTCCTGTTGATCTGCAGCATGCCCCTTCGCCGCGCAAACCCTCGCGCCGCGCCGATGCCCAACAGTGGCAAAGCTGGCGTGCGCTCTCGGCTGCGGCCACCATCAGCCGTCGCGGAGCCGAACGCCTCACTCATTTGCGGCAGGCCATCGATGAGTTCGCGGGCGGCACCACTCGCCCGCTACTCGTCTGCGCCGATGCCACCTTCACCAACCGCACGGTGCTGCGAGATCTGCCTCCGCGCACCACCCTCATCGGTCGTATTCGCAAGGACGCTCGCCTCTATGCGCTGCCCACCGCCGAAGAGGAGAATCACGGACGTGGCCGTCACCGCTGCTACGGCCAGCTTCGGCCCACTCCCGAACAATGGCGTCGCGATGAATCCATTCCGTGGACCACCGTGCAAGCCTTTGCTGCCGGAAACGTCCATGACTTCGACATCAAATTCATCACGCCCCTGCGCTGGAAGCACGCTGGCGGCGAGCGCCAACTCTCGCTCTTGATCGTCCGCCCGATTGCCTACCGGCTCAGAAAAGGCGCCCACCTCAGCTATCGCAATCCCGCTTACTTGATTTCCAGCGATCCCGCCTTAGCACCGCAGCAAATCCTGCAAGCCTACCTGTGGCGCTGGGAGATCGAGCTCAACTTCCGCGACGAAAAAACTCTGCTGGGTTTCGGGCAGCCACAGGTTCGCAGCGATCCCGCCGTGCGCACCACCGCCACTTTCTTCGTGTTCGTCTACGCATTACTGCTGCTGGCTCTGGAAAATTGTCATCTCGCCCACAGCCCCTTGCCCCGTCCGCGCTGGCAGCGGCTTCGACCTCGCCGACCCCATTCGCGCATCACCACTCCCCAGGCTATTTCGTTGCTGCGCGCTGACCTCTGGACCTCCGCCTTGGGCCTGCAAAATAAAAACGGCTTCGTCGCACGCAATCAACGCGCAACAAAGCCCTTTTTAATTCAAAACAACCTACAATCCGCCGTTCTCTATGCGTCAGGATAGCCAAACGCGAGAGAGGTGCTCTCCTCTCGGAGAGCACCTCTTATGCTTCAGGGGGTGGAAAAACGTGACTACTTCGGCTTCGCGCCAGCTTGCGTTCGGCCGTTGTGCTTTTTATTGTAGATATTCCGCGACGCCCGGTTCTGTTCCCGGTTGACCTGGCGCCTTTCGCCGTTGGTCAGCTTCCCGCCGTTCGCTGAGCGGTCCGCCTTGACCTGCTGGTTGATCCCGCGCTGCTGATTTTCCAGCTTCGCCGTCTCGCCCGCTGTCAATTGCCCGCTCTTGACGCCCTGCGCGATGCGGTCCTGTTGGTTCTCGCGGCGCTGGCCGACTTCGTTGTTGCCGTAGTGCGCGGTGTTGGCGTTGTGCTTGTCTTGATAAATCTGCTTCGAGAGGCCGTTCTGTTGCTGGTTGATCTGCTGCTTCTCGGCACCTGTCAGCTTTCCGCCGTCCGCCGCGCGGTCTGCCTTGGTCTCACCGTTGATCGCCGCTTCCTTGTTCTCCAGGTTCGCGGTTTCACCGGCGGTCAGTTGCCCGCTCTTCACGCCGTTCGCGATGCGGTCCTGCTGGTTTTCTTTCCGCTGCGCGATTGTCGGATCTGGCTTCGCTGCTGGTGTCGAAGATTGCGCCGCTGGTGCGCTCGATCCCTGCGAAGACGTCTGATCTTGTGCCATTGCCACAGTTCCCACCATCAAAACTGCAATCGGCAAGGCGCTCCACTTCACCCATCTGAGTCTCATATTTCTCTCCTGTAAATTTCCGCTCGGGTTCTGGGTTGTCCGGGACACTGGGTAATACCCTAGCCTGACCAGAAAGTTGCGGTCGCACTACTGGTCGAAAGTGCAGGTGTTTCGCATCTGGAAAGGAGTTTCCGCCACTCTTGGAACACAATTTCGAAGTTCACACCAAAATAAGAAGGGCGGCCGCTCGGGCCGCCCTTCTCCAATAAGCTCAAAATTATGGTTGTTCGCTAGGCTTTCTTCTCTTCAGCCGGCTTATCCGCAGGCGACGCTGGTGGTGCGGGAGGCGGTGTGGACTGCGCATGCGATGCGCCGGACATCCCTTCCTTGAATCCGCGCACGCCCTCGCCGAGGCCGCGCATCAGCTCGGGTATCTTGCGCCCGCCAAACAAAATCAGCACGACGACCAAAATGATCAGCCAGTGCATTGGAAATTCCATATTGCCTCCTACACCTGCCAACCACACCTTACCACGCTGCTACAAACCCGGGCAGTGAATACCGGCAGGAATCTAAAGTATAACACGCTCGTCCCCGGCTCGCCGTGTCACCCGCTCCCGGTCCAGGTACTCCAGAAGGGGGATGGCATACTTGCGAGTAATACCCGTCAAGTCTTTGAAAACGGGCACGGTAATCCGCTCGCCTTTCGATTTCTTAAATGCAGCAAGCTGTACCTTCAGTTGGGCCAGCGCATCCCGATGAAAAATGAGGTCCGGGCTCACGCGGACAAGGGTCTTTTCTCGCAACAAAATTTGCAGCAGCTTCTCAGCGCGTTTCGATTCGACCGAAAGCTTTGCCAGCACTTCCTTCAACGAGGGCACCGCCAAGCCTGCTTCAGCAAAGGCCTTCTCGATCTGTTCTTTCGCGCGCGTCTCCTCGGGTTGCAACGCAATTTCGGCTCCGGCACGCTTCACGAGCTCGCCTTGCACATCCAGCTTTTTGTCGCTTGCCAGGTCCTCGAGCGCGGCGCGAAACGTTTCTGCACGTATCCGTTTTCCCAGATTCGCGCGTAAATCTTCTCGCGCGATTCCCGGAGACAACGGATTTTCTTTGTGAAAGCGCTCGACTCTTTCCGCAATCTTCCGGCGCACGTCATCGAACACTTTGCGGCCCAGCAAAATCAGTGGCTCGCTCGAGATAATTTTTATCCTGCCGCTGGCGGTGAGCCTCCGAGCGGCCTCTCGAACCTCATTCTCGAACCAGCCCGTGCGCGCCACGATTTCCTCCAGCGTCAGCCCAAGGAACGCGCGCTCCGTCATCGCACCGAGCTTCTCCTCTCGGCCGGCGCTTTCCAGTGTTTCGAGAAATCCCGTGCGTCCTGAGTCTCGCACCGTCGGCCGCCTCGCGAGCGGATCCAACACCACGCCTCCGCCAATCGTAATCACCGGCGAAAATTGCCTCACGATGAACCGGTCGCCGGGCAACAGCAGCACCTCATCCTGCAGCCTCAGATGGGCAAGCGCGCTCTGACCGGCCGCAAGCACGTTTTCGCCATAAAGAAGAATCTCCGCGATCGTCTCCGCTGTCCCCGCATGAAAATGCACGCGCGCGCGATGTTTCAACTTGCGCGCGGACGGCAGAAGAGTAAGCCGCACATCCACGCGCCGTGTCGTGCGGAAACGTCCCGGCGCCGCAAGCGTCATGCCACGTTTCACGTCGGTGTGATCGATTCCCGCGAGATTCACAGCTGTTCGCTGCCCCGCGAGGGCGCGCTCGACAGACTTCCCGCCCGAATGCACGCCGCGCACGCGTAGCCGCTTTCCTCCCGGAAACAGTTCGACTTCATCTTCCGCGCCGATGCTTCCCGAAACGAGTGTTCCCGTGACTACCGTCCCAAATCCTTTCATGGCAAACGCCCGGTCAATGGGCAGCCGGAAATGGCGCACCGCGTCTTTCCCCGGAAGTTCTGAGGCTATTGCGTGAAGCGCCTTCGTCAGCTCCGCGAGTCCAGTTCCCGTTTTCGAGCTCACGGAAACAATTGGCGCCCGTTCGAGAAACGATCCGCGCAGAAACTCTTCGACTTCGAGCCGCACCAACCCGAGCACGTCCGCATCGACCAAATCGCTTTTCGTCAGCGCCACCACGCCGCGCGTAACACCCAGCAACCGGCAAATATCAAAATGCTCCCGCGTCTGCGGCTTGATCGATTCATCCGCGGCAATCACCAGCAGCACCAGGTCGATTCCCGCTGCTCCCGCCAGCATGTTGCTCACAAATCGCTCATGCCCCGGCACGTCGACAAAACCAAAACGCACGCCGTCCTCTTCGAGAAACGCAAATCCAAGATCAATCGTAATCCCGCGCCGTTTTTCTTCCGCGAGCCGGTCCGGATGAGTGCCCGTCAAAGCCTCCACAAGCGCCGACTTGCCGTGGTCAATGTGCCCCGCGGTTCCAACAATTACACTCTTCGATGAATCGGTCATCGGATCAAATTGCGAGAGTCTTCTGGTTTCGTTGCCCTCATCTGGGGAGCACGCGGAGACCCTCAGCCCTCGCGAGTTGGCTTTGGCGTTTATCGAATGTGAAGAACACGTCGGGTTTGAGAACGAGAGCGGACGCGACATGCAACACGTCAAGAGTCCTTGTGCCCAATGTCGCGCCATGGCGGCGCGAAAGAATCACGGCCCGCTCCCAAGCCTCCACCGGAAAGGGCTCACTGCGAATTACCGCGGCGTTTTGACTTGCCAAAAACTCGTTATAGACCTGTCGAGCTTCTTGGCGCGTCCATTGCTTTCGGAACACCCGAAGCTCCAGCGCGTTGATGAATTCCGCCTCGCCCAGAGAGGTCAGAACGAAAACAGGATCGGACTTCACTAACTCTGTGGCAGCCGGCGAGTAATCGTCTTCGCCGTAAAGTGACACCAAGAATCCGGTATCTGGATAGGCAATCAATAAGGCTCTCTCTGCTCCGACACGAGCTGGGTACCTGTCATCCGAGCCTTCTTTTTGCCAAAGATTCGGCGCCGTATGGCAGCAAAATCGGGATACGCTTCGGGCTTGGGCCGTATCGGGATCAATCGGCCGATCGGCTTGTTTCGCTTGTAGACTTCGATCTCTTCGCCCTTGCTTAGGCGTGCTTCGATTTCGCGGAAGTTATACCGGAGATCGCGAACAGTAGCCCGTTTCATATGTGACTCATGTTAGCATCACATCGAGGTCCGGTCAACGCGCACGATTACGAGGTTACTTCGCGGCGGCGATTTCGTCGACGATGGATTGGGCGGCAGCGCGAGGATCTTGAGCGGCTAGAATGGGCCTTCCGACAACGATATAGTCGGCGCCGGCTTTGATTGCTTCCGTCGGCGTCGCCGTACGCGCCTGGTCGTCGTGTTTCGGCGCGGCGTCCTCTTTCAGCTTGGGCCGCACTCCCGGCGTCACAATCAAGAATTCGCGTCCGCAGGCCTTACGTATGGCTTTCGCTTCTTGCACGGACGCCACGACGCCGTCCACGCCGGATTGCTTGGCGAGCTGCGCCAGCTTCACCACGCGCATTTTGGGTGTTCCGCCGATTCCCACTTCTTTCATGGACTTGTGGTCCATGCTCGTCAGAAGAGTGACAGCAAGCAGCCGCGGCCGGTCTGCTCCCATCGGGACTCCAGCGCTAATCGCTTGCACCGCCGCCTCGAGCATCGCCGGGCCTCCCAGAGCGTGCACATTAACCAACTGCACTCCGCTCATGGCCGCAGCCGACAGCACCGCGCCTGCAACCGTATTCGGAATGTCGTGGAATTTCAGGTCAAGAAAGATGCCCGGGCCCAGCGCAGCAATTTCCTTCACCGCCGAAGGGCCCGCAGCCGTAAACAATTGATTGCCGATCTTGAACATCCCCACAAGATCGGAAACCTGTGTGGCGAATTTCGCGGCAGAGGATAGAGAATCAAAATCCAGGGCCACGATCAAGCTGCTGCGCGGATGGGCGTCGAAGCTCAAGGTCATAGGCGACCCCGACTTCGGCGGGGTCAGTGTTTCAGCGGCACCTGTAACAATTCTAGCCGAACTTGCTTGACGCCCGAATGGATCAGACCGATCTTCCGGGCGACACGATAGGATACATCAATTTCGCGCCCTTCTTGATAGGGACCTCGGTCATTGATACGTACTAGTTCAAACTTCCCGTTCCGGGGGTTGACCACCCGGACGATGGACCCGAAAGGCAGGTTCGGGTGTGCGGCCGTAAGCGCCTCGCAGTCAAAGCGCTCCCCATCGGCGGTTTTCTTTCCATTGAAGCCGGGGCCATACCAACTGGCATTCCCGACCCAAGTCTTGATTGGCTTGACCGGGGCGCTCAGATGCGCCACCAGGGGGGCGTCCATCACGGGCACAACTAGGAACATTAAGAGCACCCAACGGAAAGCGGCCCAGATAACAAAGAGTGGTCGTCTCATAGTGTGTTCTTTGTGCTACGCATATCCAAAAAAGTGTAGCTAAAAATGGTCGTTATGTCAACCAAAATCTGCGGAAATTTTTCCTTTCATCTCATTGATAGTAAACGTGTTAGCATAAAATAGAGCCCTCTCAAGATCGTCTACAAGTCGCTGACTGGCCCGAGGGTCAGTAAAGCTGGCCGTCCCTACCTGTACGGCAGTCGCGCCTACCGCAAGGTATTCAAGCACGTCTTTCGCCGTCTCGATGCCTCCGACACCTATAATTGGTGTCTTCACGGCCTTCCTCGTTTCCCAGACGAGCCGCAATGTGATCGGCTTTATAGACGGACCCGAGAGGCCCCCGGTCTGGTTCCCAAGGCAAGACTTGCCGGTCCGCGGATCGACGGCCATGGCCGGATAGGTGTTTGCCACCGTCAAGGCATCGGCTCCCGCTCCTTCCGCTGTCTGGGCAATAAGTCCAATGTCTGCAACCATCGGCGAGAGCTTGACCCATAGAGGTCGCTTTGCCGCTGCCTTCCTTGCTGACCCGACAACCTCGGCCACCAGTCCAGGGTCGACCCCAAATTGCATCCCCCCCTTCTTGACGTTGGGGCAGGAGATGTTCAGCTCATAGCCATCCAGACCTTCGGCGTCCTCCAGGACCCGGATGACCTCGACGTAGTCCTCGACGCTATAACCAAAGACGTTAGCGATGATCGCTGTATCGTATTTTCTCAGTACCGGGAGTTTTTCGGCGACGAAGGCCCGGACCCCTATGTTCTGAAGTCCCACCGCATTGAGCATCCCGGAAGGGGTCTCGCAAAGCCGAGGGGCAGGGGCGCCTTCCATGGGTTCGCGGGACAGTCCTTTGACGACCACACCGCCGAGGCGGTCGAGGTCCACCAGGTGGGCAAACTCGACGCCGTAACCGAAGGTTCCGCTGGCTGCGAGAATGGGATTCCGCAGGCGCACCGCGCCAATTTGCACGGTCAGATCAACAGCTCCCGCGGAAGTCACTTCGGGAGAGGATATCACGAAGCCCTCGGGGCCCGCAGAAATTCTCCGGCGCCCGTCAGTCGCCGAACGCCCCGACTATTCTAGTGCTTCGCAGCCTCGGCACCCGCGTGTGCGGACGATCTTCTTGCCGCTGGATTCTCAATTGCCCGTGCGAGGGCTTCACCCAGGACGTGCCCGTCTCGCGGAGCCAGCGTTATTCCGCAGAGGGCGGCGAGCGTCGGAGCGATATCAGCCGGGGTGATCGCATCGAAGTATTCGCCAGGCCTAATCCCAAATCCCATCAACAAGACCGGGACATGTTGATCGTAGTTCCATGGAGTGCCGTGGCCTGTCCCGTAGTGCCGGGCTTGCCCGAGCGGCGTCGAATCCATCAGCCAATAGGCTTTCGGAACGATGAACAGGTCGCCGCTTCGCGAAGGGAAATAGCTGGCAGACATGGCAGAGCGGAGAGGGCTTCGGGTGGGAGGACGATCCGCTAATTCCTCAGCGCGATAGACGCCTCCGACTCCAGGCGTGCTTTTGATGGCTTCCAGCACAGCGCTCATGGCGGGTGCATCGCTTTTCAATCGATCGTATAGACCGGGCACAAAATAGATGTCGCTTCCGGTAATCCTGGCAACCGCAGGTATCGGGTAGTTGAACGGCTCGAGCGCTTTTTCGACTCGCTGTTGCACTTCGGGCAAGTGCAAAACGCCGGCATCCGCGCCGGTCTCCATCATGTCTTCCGGAATGGGCACAACCCCATGGTCGGCGCTCAGCGCAACGACATAATTTTCGCGCCCCACTTTTCTGTCGAGGTCCTCGAACAATCCCCCGAGATCCCGATCCAGGCGAACCAACACGTCCTGTATTTCCCAGCTTCGCGGACCAAAGGCATGACCTACATAATCCGGCGACGAATAGCTCACTCCGAGATAATCGGTTCCGGGACCTTCCCCGAGTTTCAGCGCGTCGACCGCCGATTCCGCGAGTTCCGTCAATGCCGTATCGGCGAACGGGCTGGCCGCCCATTGTTCGTAAAAAGCTTGGTCTGGCTGTTTGTCCTCTGTTTTTCCGTGGAGGGGATGAGGAAATTCGAGTTCCCAGCCCTGAGGCGGGACAGCTCCAAGGGCTTTGGCTGCATACAAATACCGGCTTTCCGGCAAAGTGAGGTTCCAGTTTTTGCCGTAGTCCTCTTTGGCTGGGTGTGCTTTCGCGTAAGCCTCCACAAATCCCGCCTGAGGATACGCACTCGATGTTTCCCAAGCCCCCGCGCCGGCGTCAAACCAAGTGGCGGAGTCTGCCTTGTGACCAGCCATCGTGATCGCCGCGCGCGCCTTCAGCGAGATTGTAACCACACGCGTTCCGCTCCCGCTTTGAAACTTCAGCTCTTCGGCAAATGCGGGAATCTGCATCCGCCAATCGGAGTCTCCGCCTTTCACGCTCGCACCTGCGTAACCAATATTCTTGGCATTCGGGTCCGACGTGCATGTCACCATTTTCTGCGTTTCGCGGTCCCACCAAGCGTTCGCGACCATTCCGTGAGTCGCAGGAAGCGCTCCCGTCGAAACCGTGGAGTGGCCCACGCAGGTCTCCGTGGCGGCATATGGATACGCCGCATCGCGGAACCACGCGCCATCTTCAATCAACCGCTTCAATCCTCCGGTCCATTGCCCCTGAAATTTGTCGACGTAATCTCCGCGCATCTGGTCCACGACCAGCATCACGACCAGCCTCGGCCGCGCAGGATCTTTTGCTGTAACCTTTGCCGGAGATTTTGTTCCCGCGGCTTTCTGTGGCTGCGCAACAGCGTAAGGCGCGCGCGCCATTCCGATGGACAGGAGCAAAATCAGCCCGCAAAACATTCCCAATTCTTTCCAACCGGCGCGCCGCGTCTTTCTGAGAAACATATCCACCTCGCAAAATAGAACGCGCGGCAGTTTATCACGCTGGCCGAGTACCCCATCGCGTCGAAAGCCCGAGCGACGTTCTCCACGAGTCACTGGTCACTAGTCGCCAGTCACTATGCTAGGATTACCCGAACATGCGCATCGTCGAAAAAGCCCAATTGATGTCCGCTCCCGAGATCGACCGCACCCTGCGTCGCCTGGCGCATCAAATTGTCGAAAAAAGCGGCGGGACGAAGCATCTTGCGCTCATCGGCGTCCGGCGGCGCGGGGTGCCTTTGGCTCAGCGCATCGCGCAGGCCATGCGCGGGATCGACGGCGTGGACGTGCCCGTCGGCACGCTGGATATTACGCTCTACCGCGACGATCTCTCGAAAGTCGCGCCCCAGGCGGTCTTGCAGTCTTCCGACATCACTTTCGGCGTTGACGGCATGGACCTCGTCCTCGTTGACGACGTGCTTTACACCGGCCGCACCATTCGCGCCGCTATGAATGGTCTGTTCGACCTTGGCCGCCCCCAGCGGGTTTCTCTCTGCGTGCTGATCGACCGCGGACATCGCGAAATGCCCATTGAAGCCCAATTCGTCGGTCGAACTGTGCAGACCAGCGACACGGAAATCATCGAGGTGCGCCTCCGCGAGATTGACAATGAAGAGCGCGTCGTTCTCGTCGACCGACAGGAGCCGTAGTTGAATCAGGATTTTTCGCGCTATAATCAGAAAGTGCAAATGTGACTTTTCGTTTCCGCGACCTTCTGGCTCTCGAACCGCTCTCCGCGGACGAACTTACTTTTCTTCTCGATCAAAGCAGGCCTTTCCAGGCCATTCAGCGCAATCCTCTTAAAAAGCTCGCCACCCTCCGCGGCAAAACCGTGGCGCTGGCCTTTTTTGAGAATTCGACGCGCACTCGGATCAGCTTTGGCACCGCAGCCGCACGTCTCGGTGCGGACACCATGAACCTCCAGGCGGAATCTTCCAGCGTGAAAAAAGGCGAGTCGCTTCTCGACACCGTTCACACGCTGGATGCCATGAAACCCGATTGCTTGGTGATGCGCCACGCCGCTTCCGGCGCCGCCGATTTTGTCGCGCGTCATCTCGATATTCCCGTCATCAACGCCGGCGATGGGACCCACGAACATCCCTCGCAGGGTTTGCTCGATGCGCTGACGATCCGCGACCGCAAAGGCACGCTCGAAAATCTGAACGTCACTATTCTTGGCGATATTTCGCACAGCCGGGTCGCTCGCTCGAACATTCACTTGCTCTCGAAATTCGGCTGCCGCTTCACGCTCTGCGGCCCGGCAATGTGGGTTCCGCGCGAGCTTGAAAGCATTGGTCCATCGGACGCGTCCATTCGCCGTGTTTTTCGCATCGAAGAAGCTCTTGAAGATGCGGACGTGGTTCTCGTCCTGCGAGTGCAAACCGAGCGCCTTCACGAGCCCGCGCTTTCCGCCGCCGACTACATCCTTCTCTATCAGCTCAACGCCGAGCGCCTTCGCCACGCCAAGTCCGACGCCATCGTGCTCCATCCCGGCCCGATGAATCGCGGCGTCGAAATTACTCCCGAAGTCGCCGACAGCCCGCAGTCCTGCGTGCTCGAGCAAGTCACCAACGGAATCGCTGTGCGCATGTCGCTGCTTTTTCTCCTCACTTCCGGACCCGCGGAAGAATCGAACGCGCAATTGGCGGAAGCTCAACCCAAGGAATCTGCCAATGCTACTGATTAAGGGCGGGCGCGTTGTCGACGCAGCCTCGCAGACGGACGCGACGCGCGATGTGCTTCTCGACGGCGACAAAATCGTCGAAGTCGCGCCAGCCGGAAAAATCTCCCAGAATGCCTCCACCGAAATTTTCGACGCCACCGGCCTTATTGTCGCCCCCGGCTTCATCGACCTTCACGCGCATCTCCGCGAGCCCGGACAGGAATCTTCCGAAACGATCGAGACGGGGACGCGCGCGGCGGCGCGAGGCGGTTTCACCGCCGTCTGCTGCATGCCGAACACCAGGCCCGTCAACGACAACGCCAGCGTCACGCGCTTCATTCTCGATCGCGCCAAAGCGACGGCCAGTGTCCGTGTCTGGCCCATCGGCGCCGCCAGCGTCGGCAGCAAAGGCGAAGCGATCGCAGAAATTGCCGCGATGAAGCAAGCTGGCATCGTCGCCGTTTCCGACGACGGCAAACCCATTGCCACTGCGAAACTCACGCGCCAGGTGATGGACTATTGCCGCTCGCTCGATCTCGTGGTCATCGAGCATTCGGAAGATGTGTCGCTCGCCGCCGGCGCCGTGATGCGCGAAGGCGTCACCTCCACAAGACTCGGTTTGTCCGGAATGCCCGCCGCCGCGGAATCCGTTTGCGTAGCGCGCGATGTTCAGCTCGTCGAGCTGACCGGCGCGCGTCTTCACGTCGCGCACCTATCCGCAAAAGCTTCTCTCGAACAAGTCCGCTGGGCCAAGCAGCGCGGTTTGCCCGTCACCTGCGAAGTCACGCCGCACCACTTCACTTTGATCGATGAGGATGTGGAGTACGACTCGCGCTACAAAATGAATCCGCCGCTGGCCGCGCGCGAAGACCGCGAAGCACTGATCGCCGGCCTCGCCGACGGCACCGTCGATGCCATCGCCACGGATCACGCTCCGCACGAGCCAGCCCTCAAAGATGTCGAGTTCGATCGCGCCCCCTTCGGCATTCTCGGTTTTGAAACAGGCATAGCGCTTGCGCTCGAACAGCTTGTGCATGCGGGGAAAATCTCGCTGATGCGAATGATTGAACTTTTCACCACCGGCCCCGCGCGCGTCCTCGGAATCGAACGCAAAATCGCCGCCGGCCAACCCGCCGACCTGACCTTTTTTTCCACGACGCGCGAATGGACCTACGACGTAAAGCAATCCCCCAGCAAATCCCGCAATTCTCCGTTCGACGGACACACTTTCAAAGGTGGCCCGGTCGCCACCATCGTCGCCGGCCGCATTATGCACAGCGCACAACGGACACTTTCCGCGCTTTAGGTGGGTTGCTTAAGAGGTTCGATGAACTGGGAACGGCTGTCTTTTCTGAAGGGTCCGCAAAATCCAGAGACCAGCGAATCCCGCCGCCAGGTGCTTCAGCGTGTGTCCGCTCATTAAATGCCGGTCAAGCGAGAATATCTGCCGATCCGCAGTTTCGAAGATTTTCGCAAGTACGTAGAAACCGAAAACTACGCCGAAATCCCAACTTCGCGTGTAACGCGGCGTCATCAGGAGCAAAATGGGCAGCACCAGCACCGCGTATACCTGCACTGCCGCATAAAATCGCAAATCTCCAGCGCCAACCGCTTCGGTGTGCCACCACCACACCACGCTGCCCGTGCCGATCAGCAGTAGCACCGGAAGCAAATAGAAACCGGCCGGCACGCTTACCCTTTCCGAAATCATCGCGGATACCAAGCCCATGAAGGCCAGGGTCATCGGCAGGCGATCCCACACTAATCGCGCATTGTCCGGAGCTAGATGGTAATAAGTCGAGCCGAAGGCGGTGAAGAGCAACCCAAGAAAAACGAAGATATACGCCCACCGCTCGCGTGGGTCAATGAATTGCTCTCGGCCCCGCTGTCCATTCAAGAAAACCAACCCCCATGCGCCAGCCACCGCGAAGAGCAGGTTCGAAGCCACGTCTCCAAAATTATGAATTCCAAGCCAGGCGCGCTGATCGGCAAAATTATGGTAGGACAGAGGCTGAGGAACGCGAGGCACCAGCGCCGCCGTAGCCGCCACGGCAATCGGAAACGCGATTAGGATCCACACGCCTGTTCGCCGAGAAATCAATCCGCCCTCGCTACATGCCGAGCTGCCCTTGCTCCGCACGCAGTTTAATAAATTCCTAACAAACCCCTCAGGATTTTCTTGCCCCTCTGTCTCTAATCTGCTGCTTGTGCGGGCAGTCGCTTTGCTATCCGAACTAAGTCAGTCAAAGAAGCGAGCGAGACATGTCAGCTACATTATTTTTGGCGTTTTGCATCCTGGGATGTGACTTCCTTCTCTACGCCTTGTTCCAATGGACCTACGGAGAAAAACGCAGAGGCCTCTCCCGCCGTTCGCGCGCCCCGATGACCGCCATGAATCAGCCGGATCCCCGTCCATTTTTAGTGTCTTCGCACAAGGGCGCAGCGCGGGGAGCCCATGATTTCCCTCGCACGCGCCTGCGTGCGGCAAGAAACGGGTCCACCACACTTGGGCAATATAGTATTGAACTGCGAGCCCACCGCCGCATTGCCGCGTCTCTCGCGCAACGCAAACACTAAACCACACCGCTTGAGCAGGGTTGACGCAGAATCGGAGCGCCACCGAGCAAATTTTCCCGTCATTGGCAAAGCAATATCTTGAGTTCTATCGGGCGCAAGGGAAAATCTGTACCTAACGTCGTGAATCCTTGTTTACTTTTCGCGCGGCACCAGATAATGCAAGGTCACCACGCCGTCGGGAAACTTTTTGCTCGACAACAACTTGAGCCGAATCAACCGGGGCCGAGGCTGAATCAATGGAATGCCTTCGCCAATCAAAATCGGAACCACATTGATGATGAATTCGTCGATTTCTCCGTCGTCCAAAAACGATGCGATGATCTCGCCGCCGCCCATCATCCAGATGCTCTTGCCCCGCTTCTTCCGCAGTCCCTGCGCGAACGCTCTAATCGGCTCGTCGACAAACTGGAATCCTGCCACCTTCGATTCCTGCGCTTCCCGCGAAAAAACGTAGTTCTGGATGCCGGCGCCGAATCCCGACGCCATCCTCTTCTCCATCCCCATCTCGATTCCCTTGCTGTATGTCTTGCGTCCCCACAGGATCGTGTCGATGCTCTTGAAGAATTCGCCCATCCCGTAATTTCCCTTTGGTCTCGGGCGGTCGAGCCATTCCACATCTCCATCGGGTCGCGCGATGTAGCCGTCCACGCTAGTCGCAATGTAGACAATGATTTTGCGCTTGGGGTTCATGCTGAAATGCCAGGCTCGTTTGCTTTAGATCGGCCGCTACCCAAGAATCCGATTGCAAACCTCTCGCGGCAGCGGAAAAAACACTAGTGAGCCGTAGGCTCCGCCGCCGGATGCATGCCATGCTGCGGCACTTCGTGGATGCCACGCGCAGGCGGTTCGATGCGCTGCCGGTAGAAATGGTCGAGCGGTATCCGCCCTTTCCCGACCGGATAGGCTTTCTCAATGGCTTTCGTAGCGTACGCTTTCGCGAGCGTCGCCGATTCGAGCAGTCCTCGTCCGACCGCCAAGTGCGCCGCCAGCGCCGACGCGAATGTGCAGCCGGTTCCATGCAGCTGCTCTTCGTTCACACGTTCCCCGGGCAGCGTCACCATCTCCGTGCCGTCAAACAGCACGTCCGTCGGCCGCCCCATGTGCCCGCCCTTGACGATCACCGCGCGCGCCCCCATCTCCACAATCTTTCGCGCCGCCGCTTCCATATCGGCCACATCTTTAATCGTCAACCCAGTCAGAATCTCGGCTTCCGGCACGTTTGGCGTAATCACGCTCGCGCGCTTCAACAACTCCGCCGCGAAGATATTTCACTCCGGCCGCGTCCAGCAACTCTCGGCCCGCTCGACGATTTCATCACCGGATCGTGCACTACATGCGCGAATGTGTGCGCATCCAGAAATTCCGCCACGGTCGCCGCATTCCCGCGATTCCCCAGCATCCCGATTTTCACCGCTGCGATGTTGCAATCTTTCGCCAGCACCTCGAGCTGTGCCTTCAGCGTCGCGCTAGGAATGTTGTGTACATCTTCCACGCCCTGCGTGTTCTGCACCGTCAGCGAAGTAATGGCCGCCACGCCATAACATCCATGCGCCGCGAACGTCTTCAAATCCGCCGCCGTTCCCGCGCCGCACGACGGGTCAAATCCGGAAATCGTCAGCAAAATCGGTGGCGCGGCATGTGTATGTCCGTTCGTGCTCATTTTTCGTGCTTCGCAGCACCCCTCGAAGAAAATAGCCGGTCGCGCCACGCAGGCGCACCGGCAATTGTGAATGTACGCGCGCTATTTCCTTCGCGCAAGTCTAAAATTAGGTATTGGCGGGATCCACTCGGACTGGAGAGACGTTTGAGGCGCAAGTGGGTTCTAGCGGCAAATGGTGTTGAGTTTATCGAGCGGCTCTTCGGCATGCGGCGGATAATCCAGGTGCTTGCTCTCCACCATTTGCTCGAGCAGCGTCCCACCAGTGCTTAAGGCCGCGTCGGGGTCGGTTTGGTAGGCCGCGTCGTCTTCCGCATCTTGCAGCGATATAAACTCGAAGCCTTGCCTCTGCAACGAATCCAGAAGCGCTGGAAGCATCACGCTGTCAAACGCCCCGATATGCAGCAGCAGCACATGCCGGATGTCTCTTCCAAACAGCATCACCGCCATTTTCTGCGCTAGCCCGACGTACTCCATAGCCATGTTCAAGTAGCTTGTCTTCAGCCATTCGACCGCCTGCGCATCATGTTTTTCCATGCAACGCGCATACGGGTCGTTCCATGCCCAATCCTGAAAATCGATGGTGACCTGGGCCACCCGGTAACCGCGCTCGCGCAGATATTTTCTGATTGCGTGTCTTTTTTCGAGCGTGTCGCCTTCGTTCAAGTAGGGATAGCGGAACCAGTGCCAGTCCCGACTCGCCATAAAGCCCTCCAGCGTGCCTTCATTTAGCGCGATGTCCTCTTCAAATGCGCTTACGGTATTCGGTGTGATGTCCATGTGCGAGTAAGTGTGATTGCCCAGCAGAAATTCGGCGTCGGTCCAGATTTTCAGAACGTCGGCCTTGTCCCAGGCGGTGTCTAGCTTGCTGGCATTCACAAAGCCGTAGACCGGCAGAACTCCTTTCGCCTTCAAAGCGGCAATCATGTTCTTGGCGATTTCGGAACGCGTCATTCCAGGCGGCATGTTGCCATGCGTGGGCAGGTCATCCACGGTGATGGCGATTTTGCCGCGATGTTGGGCGTCTGCGGGGCCTGCGAGCAAGCAAATCAATAGCGCGAGATTCCACCAGTGCGCGACAGGAACAACTTTCTTCAAAGGAATGGCCCGGAGTTTTCTGTTCTTTGGCAGGCTATCGAGCGGCTATCAAGGAAACAGCCCGCGAACTAGCGTGGCTTCCGCCACGCGTCCGACCGCAAGAATCATCGCTCCTGCCCGCGGCGGCACATGATGCTTCCGCATCGTCTCCACCATTTCATGGAATGCCCGCACCATGCTCTTTTGCAAACGCGCGTTCACTTCTTCGGCGTCCCACATGAGCCCTTCCATGTTTTGCACCCACTCGAAGTAGCTCACGGTAACACCGCCGGCGTTTGCCAGAATATCCGGCAACACGGTGATCCCGCGCCGCGCCAAAATCTCATCCGCGTGAGGCGTCGTCGGCCCGTTCGCCGCTTCAGCCACAATCCGCGCCTTAATCGCTTCGGCGTTGTGCAGCGTAATCACATTTTCGAGCGCCGCAGGCACCAGGATGTCGCACTTCATCGTCAGCAAATCATCGTTTGTGATGCGCGACGCCCCAGGCATCCCCACCACCGTCCCCGACCGTTCCTTATACCGAATCGCTTTGATCGGATCGATCCCGCGCGAATTCGTGACTCCGCCCCGCGTATCGCTCAGCGCGATAATCTTCGCCTTTTTCTCCGCGAATAGCCGCGCCGCCGTAGCGCCCGCATTGCCAAATCCCTGGATCGCCACCGTCGCGCCGCGCAGCGGAATTTTCTTCAGCTTGCACGCTTCTTCCACCACATACAGCAACCCGCGCGCCGTGGCCTCGCTCCGTCCCTCCGACCCGCCGATCGAAACCGGCTTGCCCGTCACCACTCCATGCACGGAATGCCCCACCGTCATCGAGTACGTGTCCATGATCCACGCCATCGTCTGCGCGTCCGTGTACACATCCGGCGCCGGAATGTCCATCGTCGGCCCGATGATCGGCAATATCTCGCTGGCATAGCGCCGCGTCATCCGCTCCAGCTCGGTCTTGGACATCCGCTTCGGGTCGCAGATCACTCCGCCCTTCGCGCCGCCAAACGGCACGTTCAGCACCGCCGTCTTCCACGTCATCCACGCCGCCAGCGCCTTCACTTCGTCCAGCGTTACGTTCGGGTGATAGCGAATTCCGCCCTTGCCCGGCCCGCGCGAAATATTGTGCTGCACGCGAAATCCGGTATGGACTTTCACCTGCCCGTTGTCCATCTTCGTGGGAATGGAAACTTCCAGCACGCGCTTGGGCGTTCGCAAAATCTGCCGCAATCCCGGCTCCAGCTTCAAAAACTCCGCCGCCATATCAAACTGGATCTGCGCGATGCGAAACGGGTTTAAGTCCTCTCGCGGCGCGATGCGCGGCACCATTGGCGGTGCGCCAATCTGTCTTAGCGGCCCTGTGGGCTTTGCGACCGTGGCCATCGGCTTCGGTCCTTTCCTCTTCGTGTCTAGTCTCGACTTCTTTTGGTGTAGATCTTCAACTTCCCGGGGCTTGTAACGCTTCTAAGCGCTTGCTGCCTTCCTCTGGATGCTCTTCACATACTCGTCCCGGCATTCCACCGAGCAAAAATTCACCAACTCCCCGCTCTCGCGCAGCGGAATCGAAAGCTCCTCTGCCACATGCATTCCGCACACCGGGTCGCGCACCAGTTTCCGCGCCGTCGATCCGCCTTGCGTGTTCTCCGGCGTCGGCCCTGCGCCAGCCCCGTCGCCAGCCGCATTTTGATCCGTCTGCGTCGGCACGACCTCGCGCAACATCCACCTCGCCAGCCGTCGCAGCAAAGCCACGCTCCACGACACGATCAGCACCCAAAACAAAAATCTCATCACTCTGCCCACAAAGTTCATTTCTTCTTTCAGCGTAAGACTATTCCAACGACGGCCCCAAAACGCCCAGAGGCCCCATCCCCATTTTTCGCTCGTTCGGGAGCACTTCTCTTCTTGCGGCCCGTAAATCCCCCTGGGTCCGCACATTGCTGTGCCAAATAGTACTGAGGCGAGTGTATGCAAGGCGAAAAGGCAGGTCAAACGAAAAGCTCTACTTTCAACACTTTGCGCGGCTTTAGGAATGCCGCAATTAGCCGCTCAAAACCTCCATTTTCATCTAAACTGTTTAGTTTCAATGCGTTAAGGGGCGCGACACGCGCGCCTCACGCAGGACACCGGAAGCCCAACTCTTTAGTCACCAAGCTTCGCCGGAAGTCCAATCCTTTACTTCCTCTACATCCTTTACTTCCTTTACTTCTACTTCCTTACTCCCTCGCCTCAATCTTATCAATCCCCATATACGGCCGCAAAACCTCCGGCACTATTATCGACCCATCCGCCTGCTGATAATTCTCCACCACCGCGATCCATGTCCGCCCCACCGCCAGCCCGGACCCGTTCAGTGTGTGCACAAAATCGCTTTTCCCTCCGCCTTTCGGCTTGAATCGTATCCCCGCGCGCCTCGCCTGAAACGCTTCGCAGTTCGAGCACGACGAAATCTCGCGAAACTCCCCGCTCGACGGCAGCCACACTTCGATGTCATACGTTTTCGCCGACGCAAATCCCATGTCTCCCGTGCACAGCAGCATGGTCCGGTAGTGCAGCCCGAGCTTCTGCAAAATCGTCTCCGCGTTCCGCACCAACGCTTCATGCTCCTGGTAACTCTTCTCCGGATGCGTAAACTTGAACAGCTCCACCTTCTGAAATTGGTGCTGCCGCAAAATCCCGCGCGTATCTTTCCCCGCTGCCCCGGCCTCACTCCGGAAACACGCCGTCCATGCCGTCACGCAAATCGGCAGTTTCTCCTCGGCGATCGTCTCGTCGCGGTGCAGATTGTGCAGCTCCACCTCCGACGTCGGCGTCAACCAAAAATCCGTGTTCTCAACCTTGAATAAATCCGCCGCAAATTTCGGTAATTGCCCCGCTCCCATCAGCGAAGCCGTATTCACCAAAAATGGCGGCAAAATCTCCGTGTACCCGTGCTCCCGCGTGTGTACATCCAGAAAAAAGTTCGCCAGCGCCCGCTCCAGCCGTGCTCCCCAACCTTTGTAGACCGCGAATCTCGCGCCAGTAATCTTGGCCGCTACGCCAGTGTCCAAAATTCCCGCGCGTTCGCCTACTTCCCAGTGTGGCTTCGGCGTAAAATCAAACTTCGGCGCCGTCCCCCATCGCCGCACCTCCACATTGTCCGCCGCGCTATGCCCCACCGGCACCGACGCATGCGGCACATTCGGAATCGTCATCAACAATTCGCTCTGCGTTGCGTTCAATGCCGCAATCCGCTCGTCCGCCGCCTTAATCCGCTCGGACACGCTCTTCATCTCGCCAATCAAGCCGTCCGCGTTCTCTTTCGCCTTCTTCAGCCGCGCAATCTCGTCGCTCGCCTTGTTCCTCTGCGCCTTGCGCGCTTCGTTCGCGGTGATCAGCTCGCGCCGTTCCTTGTCCAGCGCGCGAAATCCCTCCAAGTCCAGCGCTGCCCCGCGCTTCTTCGCCATCTCCGCAAACACATCCAAGTGGTCTCTGAAATAGTTCAAGTCATGCATAGTCGTAGCAGAATACCGTAATCCCCGCATCCCTTGTAGGGGCACGATACATCGCCCCTCTTTCTTTTTCCCTGCTTTCTTCTTTTAACCTCGCCGCACGTTGCGCCCGAGCGAGCCAAGCCGTGCTGCTGAGCAAGCTGGCTGCAGTGGAAAGCACGCTTTCTGAGGCTGGCCGCCCGTCACCCCATCATCCTCTACGACTTATGGTAGTAGTCCCACCTCTCCAGTAGCCTATCGCCCGACATGAAACCTTATGATTCGCTGGCCAGGACACTGCTTTTCCCGCATCGCCCTTTTCCTACCTCCCTCCTGCTTTTAATCCTCCTCCTATTCCTGCCTTTCGATTCTTTCGCACAGAATCCCCGCGGCGCTCTTCGCGGCACCGTTCAAGACGCGAGCGGCGGCAGAATCTCCTCCGCGAAAGTAGTCGTTCAAGCGCCGGACTCTTCCCTCGAGCGCGAAGCCTCCACCGGTCCCGACGGCGACTTTCGTATCGATGATCTCTTCCCTGGTACCTATCACGTCATGGTCACAGCCGACGGATTTGCCGAGGCCAAATCCAACGTGAAGGTCATCATCAGTTCAGTTCAGGGAATCACCATAATCCTGAAACCTCAGACCGTGCGCCAATCCGTAAGCGTTCAAGGCCAGGCGTCTTCCATCACCACCCAGTCGATCGACTCCGCGAGCGCCGTTCATCAAGCGATTATCACTTCGCAAGATTTGGACACCATCCCACTTGCCGCGCGAAGCTTTGCAAATATCGCGTACTTGGCGCCCGGCACCGAGCCCGTCGAGCCTTCCGATCCCACCAAAGCACGCATCACCGCCGTTTCCACTGGCGGGAGTTCCGGCTTGAACAACGATCTTTCCGTCGATGGCGCTGACAATTCCGATGACTGGATCGGCGGCTTCCTCCAAAATTTCTCTCCGGAATCCATTCAGGAATTCGCCGTTCGAACCGCCCAGGAAGACGCCGACACCGGCCGCACCACCGCTGCCTCCGTCGTCACCACCACCAAGCACGGCACCAATCAATGGCACGGCGATGAAGCTTTCTACGAACGCGCCGCTTCCCTCAACGCGCGCTTCCCGATCGAAAATCCCGCGCCCAATCCCAAACAGCCCTTCTCCCGCCAGAATTATGTCGGCACGCTCGGGGGCCCCATCGTCAAAGACAAGCTCTGGTTCTTTTCCTCATTCGAATACGTCCACGAAAACGCCAGCATCGCCTATAGTCCCGAAAGTCAAACTCAGTTCGATGCCTTGTCCCAGCTTGCCGAAGAAGGACTTCTCACCGTCGGCAACACCACGGTCACTTCCATTCCCGTCCCCACAAGTGTTCCCATCCCGTTCCGCGACTACATGGGCCTCATTCGCTTCGACTGGGACCAAAGTTCGCGTTCGCAGTGGTTCTTTCGCGCCGCCGCCGACAGCTACATCACGCGCAACGCCCTCGTCCAACAGGCCACGCTTCCATCCACCGGCGCGACAACCCACAACAATTACGAAAATATCGTTCTCAGCAACCAGTTCGCCTTCAATCCGGATTGGGTTGGTTCGCTCGTTTTGGGTTACAGTGGCTTGCATCTCACGCAATCGCGCAATTCCGATCTCGGTTTCGCTCTTGCCTTTCCTTTCAGTTCAACCTCCGCAACTACTTCGGGGTTCGAAACGTTTGGCGACCAGCAGTTCGTTACCGCCATCACCGCGTTTCCCGTCCTCCGCAATCAGGAAAAATACCAGCTTCGCTACGACGTCAGCCACGTCTCCGGCAAGCACGCTCCTCGCTTCGGAATTAATTTCATCCACGAGCCGGTTTTGAGCGGCGCGCTCACTGCCAACGCAGAAAATCTCGTTGCGCTCGTCTTGAATCCCACGGACTACACGACCGACGCTGCGAGCGAGCAGCAATTCGCCAACGATCTGACGGTTTGCTCCGCAACGCCTTCACCAAATATCACTCCCGGCACGTCGTGTACTTCCACTCCGGATGGCGACGGCAGTTTCTCTCAAAATGTGCAGCGCCTCGGCTTCTACGCGGAAGATTCCTGGCGCTTCACGCGAAATCTCACTATCAATTATGGTCTGCGCTACGACACCACGTTCGGCCTTTTCATCGCTTCCGGCCACGATCAAAGTTTCAATCCCGCTCTCGCCGGAAACGGCATCGTTTCCGGAATTCCTCACGACTATCGCAAGGCATTTGCTCCTCGGCTCGGAGTTGCGTACGGCCTCGGCTCTTCCGGGAGAACGGTTCTTCGCGGAGGCGTCGGACTTTATTACAACGACCTCGCGCAAAACGGATGGGTGGAAGCTTTCAACGCGGTGAACAACTACAACATCCAGAATACATCCGGGCCGCCATCGTTGATCGATCCCAACTACCACACGCCGTACGCGCTGCATGCGACAGCCGGGGTCGAGCATGCTTTCAATGCCAACTGGATTTTAAGCGCGGACTTCACTCTCGAAACTGGGATGCACGGTTACCGCCGCTACGATTATCCGAGGGGAATTTCGGTATTTCGCAGCGACAATCGCTCGAGCTACAAAGGGCTGGCGCTGCATTTGCAGGGAAATGTCGCGAAGCGTTTGAGCCTCGTCGCGAACTACACGCTATCTTCCGCAAAAACGTGGGGCTGCGTGCTTGGCGAACTTTTCGATTACGTCAACGGTGTGTGCGACACGTCAAACCCGTTCGGTCCCGGCGATTACGGGCCTTCCGGAGAAGACGTCACTCATCGCGGCGTGGTTGCCGGAACTTTTCACGCGCCGGGCGGCTTCGAGCTGACCACCTTGATTCAAGCGGAAAGCGCGCGGCCGTTTGTGATCACCACGGCGGATAACAGCGCGCGCATTTCGGTCAATGGAGTGCCGACCTCGCTAGATGAATTTCGCGGAACGCCGTATATTCAGGCCGATCTGCGGGTGAGCCGTCCGTTCACCTTTCACGAACGATGGAACGTTTCGCCGTTCATCGAATTTTTCAACCTCTTCAACCGCAACAACCCCGGTGCGAATTACGTGACCAATGTCGCGGCCTTGCCCGTTCCAGCGGCGCAGGCGGCGTCCGGCAATGTGATGGACATTTGCACCAACGCGGCCTGCACCACGACGACGCCGGTTACTCGGCTCAGCCAACTGGCCGTTCCGGCGGGAGGGCTGGGCGATTTCTTCGGGCCTGGCACAACGGTTGGTATTCCTTTTGCCGCCCAGGTCGGCGTGCGCTTCACCTTCTGATTGCCTACTCTCCCAAAACGGCAACTCGGAAGGTGAAGCGCAGCGGGGCATTGCGCCCGCTGCAGAAAACTCAATCAAACTCCCACAATAGCTAGATACCTCTTACGGCGAATCGTGGCTGCGAAGGCCGTGGATGCGCAGGTCGATCAGGTCGTCGATGGATGGATTTTTGTAGCCGTGGTCGCGGACTTCCTTCACGAAATCGGCATCGACGCCATGAATACGCATGGAAACGAGATCATCCGGCGAAATTTTCGGATAGCCGGCGTCCTTCATGCTGCGCACAAATTCGGGGCTTACGCCGTGGATGCGGAACGAGACGAAATCGTCCGAGGAGATATCTTTTTGCACGAGCCGCTGCATTTGTTCCGTGAATTCGGGGCTCACGCCGTGAATGCGGAGAGCGACGAGGTCATCGACGGCGAGTTTGCGGCCGAACAGAGCGCTCATCGATTTTGAAAATTCCGGGCTGGCGCCATGAATGCGCATGGCGACGAGATCGTCGGCGGAAACATCCTTCGAGACGGAATTCTGAACGCCGCGGACGAAATCGGGCGAGACACCGTGAATGCGGAAGGCGACGAGCTGATCTGTATCAAAGCGCTTGCCGAGAAGCGAATTGATTTCCTTGGTGTCGTCCGGATTTACGCCATGAATGCGCATGGCGACCAGGTCGTCGGCGGAAGGCTTTCCGGGGAGAACGTCCATCATGGCCTTGGTGAATTCCGGCGAGACGCCGTGGATACGAAACGCGACGAGATCATCGGCAGAGGGTTTTGTTGGCAGGAGCTGCTGCATGGCGCGCGCAAATTCTGGGGAGACGCCATGAATGCGGAAGGCGACCAGCTGGTCGGGATCCTGATGCGGATAGCCGGCGTCGGCCATATCTTTGACGAATTGGCGGGAGACGTCCTGCATGGTGAAGGCGAAGAGCTGTTCATTCGAGAGGGCCGAGTAACCGAGGGCTTTCATGCCCTGAACGTAATCCGGGCTGGATGCAAAACTGAATTTGCCGGTGCCTTCGCCGTCGCGGAAACGGCCGTCAAAGCTGATGGTTCCGGCGTCGCGGCGCAGCTCGAAGTGAATGGGGGAATCTTTCGCGGTCGCGAAGCTGGTGTCGAGGCCAGTGAAGTCGGAGAGCTTGTGCGAGTTGCCCCAGCGGTTGTGGTGTCCCCAACTGGAGCGATCGAGCTCGAGCTGGACGCAGGGGCCGTCGGATGTATTCGTGATTCTTGCCGACCAGTCGCCCTGAATGCTGTCGTCGGCGCGGCTCCGCAGCGGGCGCATGGTCAAGACCGCGGCCGCGAACATTACGACTCCGAGCGCCATCATGAATTTACGCATGGACATCACCTCCGCACCTGTGAAGACGCGCGGGCGGGGGTTTTGTTCCATGAGGAACAGAGGACGACGTAGTGAGGTAATGAAATAACGAGGTAAAGATCTGTCCCAGGACGCGAACCGAGGCACTTGGCTTGAAAGCTGAATGCCCCACCCCCCGTGTGTGACGGAAAGCGTGCGCAATTGCATGAAGGGATTGGAGTTGCGGGCGACACGGTGAGTCGGATGCGTGTGCAGTGTGGAAAAAAGAGGAAGTGATTGGGTTAAATGGAGGGGTACCCCACCCCGGGTGTTTTGCGTAAAGAGTGCGCAAGGCATTGAAGGCAAAAGGGTTGGCGGATTGCGCAGTGCAAAAGAGTGCGTAAGAGTATGAAAACAAAGGAAACGCAAGCCCCACGGAATGAACTTGATGCGGACTCTCAGGAACAAGAGGGTTGAAGGGCGAAAGTTCAAAGTTGAAAGGCGAAACAGCAAAGCTGAACGCAGAGGTGCTGGGCGCACGGAGGGAGGAAGGATTGGGCGAAGGGGCGAGAGACGGGGCGGTTCGCGAGGGAAGCCCTTCGGATTTGTTCGGGGCGAGCATCGAATATAGTAGCAGGGTTAGTTACTGGTTGTAAATAATTCTTTTGTTTACTCAGAAGGTCATTCGAACGGGGAGGTGCGGAAGGGAAGGGGAGTGGCGGAAGTCGAGAGATTTGAGGGAGTTGGCGGGGCTGAGACGGTTTGGTGAGACTGTGGAAATGTGTGGAAAAGTCAAGACTCGACGATCCTAAACCTTCCGCCCTTCAAATGCTCAGCTTGGTCTTCGAGTTTTTGCTATTGCTGTGGCGCGGGCTAACAGGGATGCAATGAACTTCTCGAACGTGAGTTCCGTGTCTGGTTCACGGTAGTCGCCCTTCACGCCAGCTTTTGAAGTGGAGAGCAGGAAGCACGCCGAATCATAGAGCCGTTCCCGCACCAGTTTTGTAAGAAGTATCTCGTAGCGCTTTCCGTAGGACGCGTCTTTGAATTCCGGAAAAACCTTGAAATGCGGTTCTCGGGCTTTGACGGGATTCATCGAGCCGGGAGCTTCTTCGAGGAGCATCATGTAGCCAAGCCAGGGGCGTGAAGATGGCTTGAAAGCGCCTTCGCGATAGGCGGCCCAGATGTCAGTTGCGCTGCCGATGGCTTCTTCAGTGCGATTGTTGTAATTGTTTCCGAAGGATCCAACTTGGGATTTGAATTCAATTCCGGCGATGAGTTCACGGTCCGAGATAACCAGCAAGTCCCATTTTTTCTCCGGGCGATACCATCCCGGTATCTCGACGGCGCTTCCGCAGAAAACTTGTGTCTTGGGGAGACCGTTTGCCGACAAATAGTCACGGACCAGGTGGACAAAGCCGTTCATCTGCTGGCCGCCCGTTACTGCTGTTCTCGCACCAGCGTCGCGGGAACCTGACTTGGAACCCTGATTCTTGGCTTGTCTATGACGCGTTGACCAGAAATGCCTGATTGCCCGGCGCAGGTCTTTTTCGATCTCGGGATGAAGTGCCATGTCCGCGGTTAATCGATATGTGCCGAGTGAATAGCCGCCTTGCTGAAGAGGGAGGACGTTTCTTCTGAGACGCGCTTTTGGGCCAGCTTGTAATAGTGGAGGTCTATTTCGAATCCAATGCTATTTCTTCCCCATTTCGCAGCGGCTACCGTGGTCGTGCCGGTACCCATGAAGGGATCGAGAACCGTGTCCCCAACGAAACTGAACATGCGGACTAATCGTTCGGCGAGCTCGATGGGATAGGGTGCGGGGTGTAGCTTTGTCGATGCTCCGGTGACACCGCTCCAGATCTGCTGGAACCATTTCTTGTGATTCTCGACCGAGATCACGCTTAAGACTTTCGTGGAAATATCAGGAGCGCGATATCCTCCTGGTTTCCTTTCCATCAGGATGAATTCGATGTCGTTTTTGATGACGGAATTTGGCTCGTAAGGCTTCCCGAGAAAAGATGAGCCACCTTCGACCTCGTATGCGGCGTTGGAGATTTTGTGCCAGATGATCGGCGCGAGGTTGTCGAAGCCGAGCTTTCGGCAGTGCTCCTGGATAGAGGAATGGAGAGGCACAACGGTGTGTCGCCCGCCGTTTTCTCTTCGGGAGAGGCAGACGTCGCCGACGACGCAAATCAATCGGCCGCCGGGGACTAACGCTTGGAAGCAGTGCTTCCAGACCTTGTCTAGTTCGCCGAGAAACTCGTCGTAATCTTCGATGTGACCAAGCTGCCCATCGGAGTCACGATATTCCTTGAGGGTCCAATAGGGAGGGGAGGTCAGTACCAAGTGAACGCTATTGGGCTCTAGTCCGGGCATTTCACGCGCGTCCCCGCGATGGAGGGAATGCGAGGTGGGAACCTGATGGACTGCACGCTCAATGAGACGGATGGATTGCAGGTCCTTGGCGATGCGGGGGATAGCGGTCTGCGGGTCGCCGAGCTGGGCGAGCTCCTCAGGGACATAGGGAGAAAGGTCCGCGCCCTCACACGCTGGCACATCTTGTTGAAACTTGCTCTTGGCGGCTACGTGCATTGTCTGCGGCTATTATCCACGATTCCTCGCTTGCATAGAAGAGTCGCAGATGACGGGGGAGGCTTTGCGGTGAGCGGCGGCGACGAGGAAGAGAGATTTCACCGCCGACAGTGAAACGTGAGCGATGAGGCAGCGGTTCTCGCTTCATGGGCCGACATCATCGCCGGAACGATGATGAAAGAAAATGCATCGACCGACGTCGTTATAGACGAAATGACGGTGAGGTGTGCACTTCGAGAGGCGGCAGGATGCCCGGTGCTTCCAAACGTAAATAACGGCCAATTTGGCGGGCTTTTTTCTAATAAAATCACGCGGGGAGAAAATGCCATGATTGGGAATCGGTCTTTGCCTACGGACACGGTTTTGTCGCATGTGGAGTATCAGGAATTGGGCGGGGCGATTGACTGGCTGGGGAAGGCGTTTGGATTCGAGGAGCATTACCGGTATGGGGAGCCGCTGAGCGGGGCGCAGGTGCATTTGGGGAATGCGTGGATCATGGTGAAGCAGGCAAAGGCGGGGTGCGCCAGCCCGGCGAAACTGGGATACGGGACGCAGAGCTTGACGGTGTTTGTGGAGGACGTGGAGGGGCACTATCGGAGGGCGAAGGCGGCGGGGGCGAACATTTTGGAGGAGCCGCATGAGACGATGTACGGGGAATTTCAGTATGCGGCGGAGGATTTGGATGGGCATGATTGGTTGTTTTCGAGGCATGCGCGGGACTTGAGTCCGGATGCGTGGGGCGCGACGATTACGAAAGCGGCTTATCGGCTGGCATTTTTGTCGCGGCCACGCGTTTGTTTTGACGAGATTCCGGCGAAGGATGTGCATCGGTCGGCGGATTTTTACGAGAAGGTGTTTGGGTGGAACATCCGGCACCGGGAGAGCGAGAGGCCTAGTTTCGATGATGCGACAGGAAATGTGAGCGGAGCGTGGGTGACGGGGCGAGAGAGCGCGCGGGAGCCGGGGCTGCTGGCTTACATCTGGGTGGACAATATTGATGCGACGCTTGCGAAGGTCGCGGCGGAGGGCGGCGTGGTTGTTGAAAGTGCGCATGCAGACTCGCCAGGCGGGACGAGCAAGATCGCGACGTTTCGAGACCCGGTGGGAAATTTGATGGGGCTGTATCAAGAGGAATCGTGAGAAGTATCTGACCGCAGCACGTCCGCATGTGGAAGTTTTTGGATGGCGAGCGCGTGGTGTAGTACGCTCTCCGCGCCTGCGGGGGGCGACATGAAAATAAATCTGAGAGCAATTTTGTGTGGCGTTATTTGCGCGGCGGTATTTTCGCTGAGTGCGGGCGTATGTGCGGAGGCGATTCCGCAAGCGGGTGGGGAAAAATTTGAGGTGTCGTTTCCGGCATCGGCGCATGCGGGGGCGATTACGGGGCGCGTGTTTGTGGTGATCACGACGAAGGATAAGCCGGAGCCACGAATGGTGGCGGGAGCCTGGGGGGATTCGGGGCCGCTGTATGGCGTGGATGTGAATGGGCTGGCGCCGGAGCAGGCGGCGGTGATTGATGCGAGCACGCCGGGATCGCCTGTGCGGAGTTTGCGCGAGATTCCGGCGGGGGATTATTACGTGCAGGCGATCGTGAACATTTATACGGAATTTCACCGGGCGGACGGGCACACGGTGTGGCTGCACATGGATCAGTGGGAAGGGCAGCATTTCAATCGGTCTCCGGGAAATTTGTGCAGCGAAGTGCAGAGGGTGCATTTGGATGCGGCGGCGGGATACGACGTGAAGCTGAGCTTGGCGAAAGTGATTGCGCCGATCGAAGAGCCGGCGGACACGGCGTGGGTGAAGCACATCAAGATTCAGAGCGCGATGCTGACGAAATTCTGGGGACACCCTATGTATATCGGCGCGATCGTGCTGCTGCCGAAGGGGTATGACGAGCATCCGGACGCGCATTATCCGGTGATTTATGAGCAAAGCCATTTCAGTTTGCGGAACCCGCTGGGATTCAACCCGGAGGATCCGCCGATTCCTGCGGAGATGCGCGCGCGAATGGCGGACTTGAATCGCGAGTCGGGGCACGAGGTTTATGAAGCTTGGACGTCGGAGAATTTTCCGCGGATGATCGCGGTGACGTTTCAGCACCCGACGCCGTATTACGACGATTCCTATGCGGTGAATTCGGTGAACAACGGGCCTTATGGGGATGCGCTGGTGAAGGAGATGATTCCGTACCTGGAGGCGCATTTTCGGATGATTGCGAAGCCTTATGCGCGAGTGCTGACGGGCGGGTCGACGGGAGGATGGGAATCGCTGGGGGCGCAGGTGTTTTATCCGGACTTTTTTGGAGGGACCTGGACGCTGTATCCGGACTCGATTGATTTTCGGAGTTATGGGACGGTGAACGCGTATGAAGATGAGAACGCGTTTTGGGAGCCAGGGCATACGTGGGTGCAGGTGCCACGGTACGTCATGCGAACGTCGGCGGGACAGCCGGAAATTACGATACAGCAGTTCAGCCAGATGGAGAGCGTGTTGGGAAGCCACAACCGGTCGGGGGAGCAGCTTGAAATTTGGGACGCGGCGTACGGACCGATCGGGGATGACGGTTATCCGAAACCGCTGTGGGATAAAGAGACGGGGAAGATCGATCACAGCGTGGCTTTGTACATGCGGGACCACGGGTATGATTTGAGCCACAACATCCGGACGAATTGGGCGACGCTGGGGCCGAAGCTGCGGGGGAAGATTCATGTGTATGTCGGGGACATGGACAATTTTTATTTGAATTTGGCGGTGTATAAGCTGGAAGAGGCGATGAAAGCGCTGAAGAATCCGCCGTGCGATTGCGATTTTCAGTATGGAAGGCCGATGAAGGGCCATGGGTGGCAGCCGACTTCGACGGCGAATTTGGTGAAGTGGATGGCGGAGCATGTGGAGAAAAATGCGGGGGGAGAGGATACGAAGCAGTGGCATTACTAATGAAAGGAGATAAAGGACGTAAATGAGGTAGAGGGGGTACAGGAACGGAACGGGGCGCAACAGTGCATACGCGTGGTTTGCGCGGTATGCTGGATGAGTGTGAGTTTCAGATTGGGGATTTGGGATAGGCCATGTTTGAGAATCTGACAGAGAAGCTGCAGCGGACATTTAAGAATTTGCGCGGGCAGGGGAAGCTCACGGACGAGCACCTGGACGCGGCGCTGGCGGAGATTCGCGAGGCGCTGCTCGAAGGCGACGTCAATGTGGGCGTGGTGGACGAGCTGCTGGCGAATATTCGCGCGAAGTCGCTGGGCAGCGAGGTGATGCTGCAGCTATCGCCGGACCAGCAAGTGGTGAAAGTGGTGCGCGACGAGCTTTCGGCGATGCTGGGGAAGCATGCCAAGCCGCTGTTTGCTTCGCGGCCGCCATCGGTGTGGATGATTGTGGGGTTGCAGGGTTCCGGTAAGACGACAACGACAGGCAAGCTGGCGAAATGGCTGGTGGAACATGGGCACCGGCCGCTGGTGGTTTCGACGGACGTTTACAGGCCAGCGGCGCGGGAGCAGCTTGCGCAAGTGGCTAAGGCGGTGGGGACGGCACTGTGGCCCGGAGCGGGAACGGACAAACCGCTCGAAATTGTGAAGGGCGCGATCAAAGAAGCGAAACTTTCCGCGAGCGACGTGATCCTGGTGGATACGGCCGGACGCTTGCACATCGACGACGAATTGATGAACGAATTGAGCACGCTGAAGAAAGAGCTTCAGCCGAGCGAGATTTTGTTTATTGCGGACGCGATGATCGGGCAGGATGCGGTGCGGTCGGCGGGGGAGTTTCACAAACGGCTCGGGCTGACCGGGGTCATTCTGACGAAATTGGACGGCGATGCGCGCGGCGGGGCGGCGTTGAGCATTGCCAAGGTGTCGGGAGCGCCGGTGAAGTTCGTGGGGCTTGGGGAAAAATACGACGCGCTGGAAGGATTTTATCCGGAGCGGATTGTTTCGCGCGTGCTGGGGATGGGCGACATCATGTCGCTGATCGAGCGGGCGGAGCAGACGGTTGACCGGAAGGCGGCTATCGAGCTCGAACGCAAGCTGCGCAAAGAGGGATTTACGCTGGAGGATTTTCGCGATCAACTGAAGCAGATTCGCAAGATGGGGCCGCTGGAGCAGCTTGTGGACATGCTGCCGAAGATGGGGCCGCTGCAGCATATTCCAAAGGATGCGAAAGTCGATGAGGGGAAGCTGAAGCAGGTTGAGGCGATCATCAACTCGATGACGAACCAGGAGCGGCAGGATCACAATATTATTGATGGCAAGCGGCGAAAAAGGATTGCGAAGGGGAGCGGGACGACCGTGCAGGATGTGAATCAGGTTTTGAAGCAGTATCTGCAGATGCGGACGATGATGAAGCAGTACGGGGCGATGGCGGCGCGGGCGAAGATGAAGGGATTGGGGAAACTCGCTGGATTGTCGTGAGAATTGTGCTGTAACCCACCTCGTGGAATGTGACAGCATCCTCCCAAAATCAAATCAATTCATGTGCGCGTAATAGTTTACAAATTCCAGAGCCAATTTTTCGGGATCAAGATCGGTCCGATTGCAGAGAATAATGATAGTCAAGCCATCTCCTTCGGTGAATCTCTCAATCACCGTTCGGAATCCCATCGTGCTGCCCGTATGCCACATCCGTGGGTGTCTTCCATGGGATGCACCCGGAACGGCTTCGAAGGGGTCGAGGAACCAGCCGAAGCCGTAGGAGACGGGCTTGCCCGGATGCAAGTTGTCGTCGTTCGGCGCGGTGGGCCAGAACGTAGGTGAGCCATCCTTGAGTTTTGCGGGGACGAGGGCGACAGCCATTTCGTCTGCGCTCAAAAGAGCGTGGTCGCGGAGAGCGTCGTCCCACTTGGCTAAGTCTTCGAGATTGGAATAGATGCCGCCGTCGCCTAGCGTGGCGGACGTGGAGCTTTGGTCGGTTTCCTTCAGAGCATCGCCTTCTTTTGAGTGACCAAAGGCGCGGTTCTCAACCTCATTCTTCCCTTTTTGATAGACGATGGTGTGATCCATGTGCAAAGGCGCGAAGATTCGGGCGTGGAGAAAATTACCATAAGATTGGCCCGGCGCCTTCGCGACGATTAGGCCAAGAACGACGTATCCGGAATTGCTGTAAGACCAGCTGGTGCCGGCAGCAAATTTGCCTTTCGATTCTTTCTCGAGGAGGGAGAGCACTTCGCTGTCCTGGATCTGGTGCTCGGGCGACCAGATGGGGCCTTTGGTTTTTTCGGCGGCATCCATCAGGTCTTCGTAGTCGGGCAAGCCGCCGGTGTGATTGAGGAGATTGCGAATGGTGATGTGCTTGCCGTAAGCGGGGAAATCCGGGAATATTTGCGTGAGAGTTTCGTCGTAGCGCAGCTTTCCATCATGGACGAGCAGCATGATGGCCATGGCGGTAAACTGTTTGGTGAAGGAAGCGAGGCGGAAATTTGTATCTGCGTCGATCTTCGTTTTTGAACGGAGGTCGCGCACCCCTTCGGCTTGTGTATAGACATCCTTTCCGCCGTAACGAATTAAGAGTGCGAAACCCGGTTCATCGGGCTTCACCAGCCCTCCGAAGATGGAGTCCAGCAAACTCTTATCCGGCCCTTGGGTTTGAGCCGGGTTTTGGACAGCGGAGAAGAGGGCCACGCACAGAACGGAGATATGCATCCAAAGAGTCTTGCGTCGCAAGCCGCACCTCGAAGCAACGGTGGGAGGATACCATTCTCTTGCGGCGTTCATCTCTCCGTAACACGGCTGCGCTATCAGTCTTGGTCCCCCGAGAAAGCTTATGACACGCATTGCGCTTGACGATCCGCGGTTGTATTTCAACCGGCACTTGGAGTGGCTGGAGTTCAACCGGCGCGTGCTGGAAGAGGCGCGGGATATCGGGAATCCACTGCTCGAGCGAGTGAAGTTTCTGGCGATTACGGCCAACAACCTGGATGAATTTGTCGAGGTGCGGGTGGCCAGCTTTCTACAGCGAATCGAACATGGCGCGCGGGAGATAAGCCCCGATGGATTGACAGCGGAACAAGAGCTGGAGAAGGTTTCGGCGGCGATGCAGGTGCTGGTTCGCGACCAGTACAAATGCTGGAACGAGGAGCTGCTGCCGGCGCTGGCGAAGGAGGGGATCCGCGTTCTGCCGGTGAGCGAAGTCGAGGGTAAGGCGGCGCAAGGGGCGAAAACATTTTTCGAGCGGCGCGTGTCTCCGATGCTGACGCCGGTCACGGTGGATCCATCGCATCCATTTCCGCACGTGCTGAACAAAGCGCTGTGTATCGCGTTTCTATTGAGGAGGCGGAAGAGCGGGAACGGGAAACCATATTTTGGGGTGGTGACCGTGCCGCGGGCGCTGCCGCGGCTCTTGCGAGTGCCTGCTTCGGACGACGGAATTCACTACGTGCCGCTTCAGGAGATTGTCTCTGCATACGCGGCCAAACTTTATCGCGGGTATGAGATTTTGGCTTCTGCTCCCTTTCGAATCACGCGGAACAGCAATCTATATCTGGAAGAAGAAGAGGCGCGCAGCTTGCTTGATGCGGTGGACTCCCAGGTATCCCAGCGGCGCAAGGGCGATGCAGTGCGCCTGGAAATCGACGCCAACGCGCATCCGGAAATAGTTGACCGGCTGATCTCGATGTTTGAAGTGCATGAATCACTTGTCTTTCGCGCGCAAGGCCCCGTGAATTTGCAGCGGCTGTTTCATTTGTATGAAGAAACGCCGCGGCCGGACTTAAAATTTGCGCCGTTCACTCCGAAGCAAGTGCACGTGGGGCACGATGCCGATTCGATGTTTGAAGCAATTCGGCGGCAGGATTATCTGCTGCACCATCCGTACGATTCGTACGACGCGGTGGTGAATTTCCTTCACACGGCGGCCAAGGATCCGCGCGTTTTGTCCATTAAGCAGACGCTTTACCGGACGAATTCGGATTCGCCGGTGGCGATGGCGCTTTTGGAGGCGGCAGGGAAAAAGGAAGTGACGGTGGTAGTGGAGCTGAAAGCCAGTTTTGATGAGGCGACCAATATCCGGTGGGCGCGGAGTTTTGAGGACGCGGGAGTGCAAGTATTTCATGGGCTTGTGGGTTTGAAGACGCACGCAAAGCTCGCGCTGATCGTGCGGAACGATCCCGACGGGAAAATTCGGCGATATGCGCATCTCGGCACAGGTAATTACAATCCTTCGACGGCGCGGTTCTACAGCGATCTGAGTTTGCTGACGCACGACGAGGCCATCAGCGCTGCTGTACATAACGTGTTCAATTTTCTGACGGCGTATGCAGAGCAGCCAAGTTACAAGCCGCTCCTGCTGGCACCGCGGGACATGGCGAAGACGTGCATTGCGCTGATCGAACGAGAAGCGCGGCCTGCGCGGCGCAAACGGCCTGCGCGAATCATTGCGAAGGTGAACGCCGTAATCGATCCGCCGATCATTCAGGCGCTGTACCGGGCTTCGCGGGCGGGGGTGGACATCGATCTGATCGTGCGAGGGCAATGCGCTCTGGTGCCGGGGTTGCGAGGAGTGAGCAGCCGGATCCACGTGCGCAGCATTGTGGGGCGGTTTTTGGAGCACAGCCGGATTTTTTATTTCGAGAATGGCGGGAAACCGGATGTATACCTTGGCAGCGCGGACTGGATGCCAAGAAATTTGTATGAACGAGTGGAAGTTCTCTTTCCATTGAAGGATCCGCAGAATTGCGCGCGAGTGTGTAATGAGATTCTTGCCTCCTATCTAGCCGACACACGCAAAGCACGTATACTGGGGCCGGATGGAGCTTATTCGCGCCCGCGCGCAGTGCGGAATGGTCATGGATTTTCGGCACAAGATCACTTCATGCGGCTGGCCGGTGAAACGACCGACCCTCAACACATTCCCGCGCTGCGAAACCAGTGCGTCGTTTATACTTCTGCGGCGATGAAAACCCCGCCAAGTGGCGCCCCCGAAGAAGGAGGCTCGTTGGACTCGTCGAATGCAAGCGTATGACCTGATCGTAATCGGCTCCGGACCGGGCGGGCAGCGCGCCGCCATCCAGGGAGCGAAGGCCGGAAAGCGCGTCGCGGTCGTCGAAAAGCGCGCCGCGGTCGGCGGCGTGTGCATCAACACAGGGACAATTCCGAGCAAGACGATGCGCGAAGCCGTGCTGCATCTTTCCGGCTTTTATTCGAAGAGCTTTTATGGATCCAACTATAACGTCAAAGAAAACGTGACGATGGGGGACCTGAATTTCCGCGTGCAGCGGGTGATCGAGAACGAAGTAGCGGTCACACAGGACCAGCTTCGACGGAACGGCGTAGACGTCCTCCACGGATTCGGGAAGTTCCTGGATGCGCACCACCTTCGCGTAGAGAACGGGAATGGTTACGCGGAATTGGAAGGGCAATACTTCGTGATCGCGACTGGCACGAAGCCAGCGCTCAACCCGAAAGTGCCCATCAACGGCCGGACAATCATCGACAGCGACCAAATTTTGACCATGCCGCAGGTTCCGCGGACGCTGATCGTGGTGGGCGGCGGCGTGATCGGGGTCGAGTACGCATGCATGTTCGCGACGCTCGGCGTGCGCGTGATTATCGTGGAAAAGCGGCCGAGGCTGCTGGAATTTGCGGATACGGAGATGGTCGAGGCGCTGACTTACCACATGCGGGACCACCGGGCCACGTTGCGGCTGAATGAGGAAGTCGAGAGCGTGGAGGAATTGCCGGACGGGAAAGTGGCGGCGAATCTGGTCAGCAAAAAACGGATCAATGGAGATGCTTTGCTGTACGCAGTTGGGCGGCAGGGCAATGTGGACCAGCTTGACCTCGCTGCGGCAGGGATAGAAGCCGACAACCGCGGCAGGATAAAGGTCGACGCGGATTTTCATACGTCGCAGCCGCACATCTTCGCGGTCGGCGACGTCATCGGGTTTCCGAGCCTGGCGTCGGTCTCGATGGAGCAAGGGAGAATCGCGTCGGCGCGGGCGTTTGGGGTGCAGGTGCAGACGGATCCGGCGAGCTATCCGTATGGGATCTACACCATTCCGCAGATTTCTTTCATCGGGAAAACAGAAGAGCAACTGACAGATGCCGATGTTCCCTATGAGGTTGGCGTGGCGTATTACCGCGAGATCGCGCGGGGGCAAATTACCGGGCACACAGAGGGGCGGCTCAAGCTGCTATTTCACCGGGAGACGCTCGAGTTGCTCGGGGTGCATATTTTTGGGGAGGACGCGGCGGAACTGCTGCATATTGGGCAAGCGGTGTTCAAGCTGAAGGGCAAGATTACGTATTTCATCAACACGGTCTTCAACTATCCGACGCTGGCCGAATGCTATAAGACGGCGGCGTTTAACGGCCTCAACCGCTTGGGTTGACCGTCTGACCCGGCGCAATAGCTTTCAGATTGCACCCAACCATTTGACCGGGAAATAGCTCGAAAGCGTGTTGACTAGCTTTTCGTCAGCAGTCACTAGCTGCGAGTTTAGAGTGACGGCCAGCGCCACATATAGGCTGTCGTAGACCGTTCGGCTATGCCGTAGAGCAATCCGTAGCGCAAGATCAATGAATTCTTCCGCGGGGACCGTCGGAAGCTCTTGCCCATGCAGAAAGGCCAGCGATGTCTGCGCGTCAGAAGCAGTACAACGGTTCTGGCCCACCGCCTTCCAGTGCGCGTTACCGATTTCCAGCCAAATAAGGTCTGGGGCAATCAATTCAACCGCCCCTTGCTGCCAACTATCGAGCAATCCGCGTGCTTGTGGCGCTAGAACCTCCAAACGAAACGGAGAGAGCCATTTGATCGCGACACTGGCATCTACAACAAAGCCGATCACCGCGCCCGGTCCTCACGAATCATTTCGTCGGACGTGGGGGACTCGCCGGACAAAGGCGGAATGGCAGCGTCGAGCTTCCTCAACTTATCAACGAATTCACGGCGGCGCTTGAGTTCCTTCTGAGTGGGGAAATTTCGCTCAAGAAGGGCGAGCACTTCGGCGGCGATGGAACGGCGCTGGCTTTTGGCGCGTTTGCGCAAGGCCTCGTAGAGGTCGCGGGGCACGTTTTCGACGTAAAGTGTAGGCATAGGGTTGCCCTAGGAAAAGCATAGGACATCCCTAGGGATTCTGCAACAACCCTATTGGGAGGGGCAAAACATGTTCAGCGTCCGGCAGGGCCGACCCGTCAGGCCCAGCCCTGGCGGTATTCGCGGCGCAGGAAGTCGTTGGCGGCGGCGACGTTGGTGACGCGCATGTTGGCGCCGTCGTAGTTGATTTTTTTGCCGGCGCGGAGAGCGACGACGCCGAGGAGCATGACCTCAGTGAGTCGCGCGGCATATTCGAACGGGCAGGAAGCTTCCGTTTTGCCCTTGGCGGCATTGACCCAATTCATTTCGTGGTCCTCGTTTTCGATGCGCGGGAGCTTCTGGGGCGGTTTGCCGTAGGAATCGTTGAGCGACTTGGGCAGGAGACGAGGCTTCAATCCGTAAGTGTCGTGGAGCAATTTGCCTTTGCTGCCGATGAGCAGCGCGCCGCCGCCTTTGTCGAGATCTTCATCGCCGAGTTCTTCGGGCTTGTCGGGCATGAGGCCGCCGTCGTACCAGGTCATTTTGACGGAGGGCATCGAGCCGCGAGCAGGGAATTCGTAGAAGGTTTGCGTGGCGTGCGGATAGGAGACGCCATTGAATGGCGTGGACACGGTCTCGATTGTAGTGGGCAAGCCGAGGTCAAGCGCCCACATGGAGTGATCGATCAAGTGCGCGCCCATGTCGCCGATAGCGCCTACGCCCCAATCCGACCAGCCGCGCCAGTTAAAAGGATGGTAGATGGGGTGATATACCACCTGTGGCGAGACCCCCAGAAAAAGATCCCAGGATAGTTTGTCGGGAACAGGGTAATTGCCTGCAAGAGCTGCGGCCAAGCGAGCGTTAACGCCCGGACCGTTCCAGCGAAGCGTGTCGGCGGGCTCTTTGAGAGGTTCCGGACGCGGGACGCCTTGCGGCCAGAAGCCGAGGGGGCGGTTAGTCCATACGTGAACTTCGCGCACTTCGCCGATAGCGCCGGCTTGAATGTATTCGACGGTGGTGCGCGCGTCGTTCAGAGAATGGCCTTGATTGCCCATTTGCGTGGCAACTTTGGTTTCCTTGGCGCGCTGGGCCAACTGCCGGGCTTCCGCAATCGACCAGGTGAGCGGCTTTTGCACGTAGACGTGCTTGCCGAGAGCCATGGCCGCGAGGGCAACGTGCGCGTGCATGTGATCGGGGGTGGCGACGAGGACGGCGTCGATGTCCTTCTGTTGTTCGAGCATCAAGCGATAGTCTTGATAGCGCTTGGCTTTGGGGAGATGCTCATTTTTCAGACGGATCATGCCGTCGAGGCGGGCTTTGGCTTTTGCACGATCGAATTCGACAGGCGGCTTGCCAGGAGCGGGCTCTGGATCAGGCTGGTCGAGGCGCTTTTGGAGATTGGGGATTTCCGTGTCGAGATGGTCGAAGCCTTTTTGGGCGTAGCCCCAGTCAACGTCGCAAAGAGCAACGATATTTTGGCTGGAAAGATTAAGGAGATTGGTACGGCCCATGCCGCCGATACCGACTCCGGCGATATTCAGCAGATCGCTGGGAGGAGTAAAGCCGCGTCCCAGGACGCGCCTTGGCACGATGCTGATCGTGGCGGCGCCGGCGGCTACGTTGGTCAAGAATTCGCGGCGCGAGACTTCTTTTTTTTCGCTCATGGCTTCTCCGTGGTGTTCGGGGCATTATCGCGCTCTCGAGGGCACATTGCGAATGATAAGATGGGAATGGCCGGCCACGAGGATGAGTTCGGTGGTGGATACCTCACGCCACGCTCGGGATGCAGGAACCGTGTACGGGTCTGATGACTCGAGAGGCCAGCAAACAAACTGACTCTCCGATTGCCGCAAGCCGCCTGGACAGGCTAAGATAGTGATGGAGGCATTGGTTAGTGCTCACTATTCGTTTGGCCAGGATTGGGAAGAAGAAGAAGCCGTTTTACCGCGTCGTCGTCATCGAGAGGACGCGGCCCCGCAATGGGCGAGTTGTGGAAGCGGTGGGGACGTATGATCCGCTGAAGAAGCCCGCGGAGATCAAGCTGGATTCCGAGCGCATCAAGCACTGGCTCGGGGTTGGTGCGCAGCCCAGCGACACCGTGCGAAGCTTCATCCGCCAACAGAAAATCGCGTAATTCCAGCGAAATCCCCATCTCTTGCGCGTCCCCGGTCAGAGCGGGGGCGTTTTTTCCACGACCAGTGGAGAGTGGAGCACGAGGAGGTGAAGGATGAAAGAGCTGGTCGAAGCCATTGCCAAGGCTCTAGTGGACCACCCCGAAGATGTGCAGGTCAGGCCGGTCGACGGCTCGCAGGTGACCGTCCTTGAGCTACGGGTGCATCCCGAGGACCTGGGAAAGGTGATTGGGAGGCAAGGGCGCACGGCGAAGGCAGTGCGCACGCTTCTCGGCGCCGCAGGCATGAAAGTGAAGAAGCGCTATACGCTCGAGATACTGGAAGATTGAGCGGCGAACCGCAGCGTTGGGTGGCTGTCGCGAGGATTCTCCGTCCCCGCGGCAATAAGGGCGAAGTGGCTGCGGGACTCCTCACGGACTTTCCCGAACGGTTGACACGAATGACGGAGGTTTTTCTTGGCGCAGGTGAAAGAGCTGGGGTGACGGAGCCGCGGCCGATTGCGCTGAAGTCCTGTTGGCTCAGCCAGAATCACAAAGGCCAGGCTGTTTTTCACTTTGCAGGATGCAATTCGATCTCGGAGGCGGAGAGGTTTCGAGGCCTCGATGTTTTACTGCCAATCGAGCAGCGGGTGACGCTCGCAGCGGGCCAGTATTTTGTGGATGATCTGATCGGATGTGCGGTCTTCGAAAGCTCTCCAGAGCCTTCCATTGTTTCTTCCTCGCCGTGTTCGCTGGCAACTGCCCCTTTTTTGCTTGGCATCGTCAGAGAGGTTCAATTCACCGGAGAAGGTGTCGCCGGCACGCCGCTGCTTGCCGTCGATGCGCCTGGAGGCGAATTGCTCATTCCGCTCGCCGAAGACATTTGCACTGGAATCAATACTACGGCAAGACGCATCGATGTCGTGCTTCCGGACGGCCTGCGCGATTTAAATAGCTCGTCATAAACCTGCGCGCATCCCCGTTCGATGAGTTAGTGAACGTCGATGGTCGTGACGCTCAACGGCGGGAGCGTGATGGTCATTGAGGATCCGCTTACTGGCATCGTCCCAATCGAGACCGGTGCGACTGGATTTTGCCCTTGCGCAGAAGTTGCCGTCATTTGGTACAAGTAGGCGGTGCCGCCGAGAGGCTGGCCGTTGATTGCTGTCACCTGCGTGGTAGCAGAGCGATTGATGGCTACGAAGACAGTTCGGCCTGCCGTCGAACTGTCCGTGCTGGCGTAAACCACCACATTCGCCACGTTGCTAGAAGTCGTTTGGAGCGAGGTGTCGCCGAAACAGGCGTTGGCGCCGTCGAACCCGCGATAGGCACGGAATCCCGCGAGTGCGTACGAATAAGTTCCGTTCGGGGGCCAGAAGCTGGCGGCAAAAAGGCCCTGGCTGGCGAAGATTCCAAGGTTGTCTGCTTGGGCGATGGTTCCTGCGATGTGATTCCAGCCGCCATTCTCGTATTCGGTGATGGAGATTTTCATGCCGGGATTCTCGGCGTTGATTTTGGCTTGCAGCCGGCCGAGAAGATTGACGGGAGTGTTGCCAAGCTCCTCGTAAATCCAGGGATTGCCGTTGGTGGAGTCCGTGAAGGTCGGATCCCACAAGGCGCGAGGGCTCTGCACGATGAGTTGGACTTGAGCGGGAGTGAGGGTCGTGCCGGTGAGGTCAAGCGCGCGCGTGCCATTGGCGTCGTATTCCTCGACGTACCAATGGAAATCGTAAACGTCCACCAGCGGCTTCCCGTAGGTTGTCGAAGCAGTCTTCAAAGCCGTGAGATATTTGTCCGGAAACCAGTTCGAGCCGTTGGGCGTGGCGCTCAGTTCGCCTTGCCAATTGTAGATGCCCTGGAAGCCGTAATGGACGGGCCCGAAAATCACAGCATTGGGAAACTGATCCTTTAAAGCTTCCGCAAGGTTGATGGTTTTGGTGATGTACGCGTCCGAAGTGACCGGATTGGGGCCTTGCACTTCGAGGTGCGTTGAGTTCCAAAGTTCAGGTTCATTGTCCAGGCTGATGAAGGTTGGGTGCGTGGGGGAAGCTCCGAAAATTCCCATGCCTGAAAACTTTTGATCCAGCGCCCAAATGAATTCGTCCATGTATACATTGTTGTCGGTCGTTGCCGGAGGCGGGGTAAGTGTGAACGGGGCAGCGGACGCCGTGCTTTTCTGGTCGACGACCGGCCGGAAGCGAGAGAGATCGGGAGGATTCGCGACGCTGACGGGGCCGTTCTCGTCCGCGGACACCAGGCCTTGCAGTTGAAAGGTCACCAGGCTGGCCATGCCGTTGGCTTGATCCCCGGCAATAAATTCGCGGACTGCTTCGGCGGGGACATTGCTCGAACTGAGATAGTCGTCATTTTCGTAGAGATAGTCGCTACCGGCGTTCGAGGCGTTGGTAATCCAGTTGTAGGCCGTCCAGCGGTTGCCGCCGTCGCGGTCGAAAGTTAAAAGAGGCGGCGCGCCGGTGACGCCGGAATAGAAATTGATGCCGTAGATGTACGGAGAGATGGGTTTGGTGACGGCCGGATTGACGGTGATCGTCACGTCAGCTGTCGCATTTACGGGCGTGGCGGAAACCTGAGAAGAGTTGGCGCTCTCGCCCGCGGAGTTGAGTGCGGAGACTACATAGTAGTACGTCGTGCCGTTCGTCAGACCTGAGTCCGTATCGCTCGTTGCTGTTGGCGCGGCGACTTGCGTATATGGACCCCCGCTCGTTGTGCCGCGCTTGACGTGATAACTTGTCGCGCCAGAACTCGCAGTCCACGTCAGAAGCACTTGCGCGTTCCCTGCGGCAGCTTGCAGTCCCGCGGGCGCTGCAGGAGGCGAGGCAGGAGCGGTGGGTGTGGCGCTCACTTGGGAAGAATTGGCGCTTTCTCCTGCGGAGTTGAGCGCCGACACAACGTAGTAGTAGGTGGTCCCGTTTGTGAGGCTCGGGTCGGTGAAGTTTGGCGCCGTCGGAGCTGAGATTTGTGTATAGGGACCGCCGCTGGTGGTGCTGCGCTGGACGTGGTAGCTCGTCGCTCCGGAGCTTGTGGTCCAAGTCAGGCTCGCTTGAGCGTTTCCGGCTGTCGCTTGCAGGCCCGTCGGTGTCGCGGGCGGCGCGGGAGGAGCCGTGGGAGTCGCGCTCACCTGATTGGAGTTTGCGCTTTGGCCTGCCGAATTGAATGCGGACACGACGTAATAGTAGATTGCTCCGTTTGTGAGACCCCCGTCCGTATAACTGTTCGTCTGAGGTGATGCGATTTGCGTGTAAGGCCCGCCGCTTGCGGATGAGCGTTTGACGTAGTAACCCGTCGCGCCGCTGCTCGCGCTCCAACTCAGACTCACTTGGGCGTTCCCCGCTGTTACCGCTAAACCGCTGGGCGTGGAAGGAACGGTCGCGCCGCCTCCGCCATTGCCGTTCTTGCCGCCACTTCCCTGGCTCAGACCGGCGCAACCCGTAAGCTGGACCAAGAAAAGGCCCATCAGGAAGATGCGCAGGATTTCGCGAACTCGCCGAGAGAACGCCATCGCGAGACTCCTCAAGCGGGCTGGATTAGAGTAGTGAACCGTTGGGGCAAGGCTACGGCGCGAACGCGGGTGGCACAAGCTGTCCGGAGGTACAGAAACCGACCCTGCCCTCTGCAGCACCGAGAGAGGAGCGTCGCCCGGGGCCGGCGGCGAAAGGAGTCGATGGCCAGGGCTGCGCAGTTTGGCTACACTGACTGCCGATGCGATTCGATTTGATCACGATTTTTCCGGAGTTTTTTACCGGGCCGCTCGACCATGGCATTCTGCGGCGAGCGCGCGAAACTAGACTCGTCGATGTTCAGGTACAGGACCTGCGGGTGTTCACCAAGGATCGTCATCGTAGCGTTGATGATCGGCCGTTTGGCGGCGGCGAGGGAATGGTCCTCAAGCCAGAGCCGCTATTTGAAGCTGCCGAAGCTCTCCTAGGGTGCAGCTTGGGCAGCGCGGAGCAGCCAATCTCGCTGGATCCGAAGACAGCCATCATTCTGATGTCTGCCGCAGGAACACTTTTTCGGCAGGAAACGGCGCGGCGGTATGCAAGCCTCGAGCGCATCGTTTTGATTTGCGGCCGGTATGAAGGTGTGGACGAACGTGTGGCCGATTATCTCGCCACCGAAGAAATTTCCATCGGCGATTATGTTCTTAGCGGCGGGGAACTGCCCGCGATGTTGATCATCGATGCCGTGACGCGGTTGATCCCAGGCGCGCTGGGGAATGAAGCGTCATCGCAGAACGAATCGTTCAGCACAAATCTTGCTTCGTCGCCGGATTCTTCTCTTGGAGGAGCGCAACCTGCTCTATCCCTACAAGCTCACTCTCGGCATACGAGTCCCCTGCTACTGGATTTTCCGCATTACACCAGGCCTGCCGATTTTCGCGGGTGGAAAGTGCCCGACCTTTTGATCGGTGGCAATCATGCGGAAGTCGCGAACTGGCGGCGGGCCGCGGCGCTTGAGAAGACCCAGCGGAACCGCCCGGATTTATTGTTGCGCTGATATTTCGCGGCGGTATACTGAAGGTTCTGTGAAACCAGCGATCCAGACCGATTATTCGCGCGCGGTACCCGGCTTTTCCAGCCGCAAGCGGGCCTGCGCGTGTCCATGCTGTGCTTGTATGTGTACCGCTGCAAGCGGCATGGGAAATCCTTCGGTGTAGCGCAAGTCTTAAGCCAAAAGGAATCCAGGGCCGCTCGGAATAGGCGGCCCTTTTTTATTGCAAAGCCATTGAGGAGCAGAGTGACATGAGCAACGCAGCTAGCGGAAACGGCAAAGAGCACGGGCCGGGAAAGCCTATCGCCATTTACTACGAACAGCAGCACTGGTTCAAGCCGCTCTTCGAGCAACTCGACGCGAAGGGCGCGAATTGGGTCAGGGTTGACGCGAGGAATCATCGATATGATGTCGCTGCGAAGGAGCGCGAGTATTCGCTGCTCTTCAATCGCATGAGTCCTTCGGCATGGCAGCGCGGCATTGGCCACGGAATCTTCTACACGCTTAACTATTTGGCTCATTTGGAAGAAAAAGGCGTTCGCGTGGTGAACGGCTCCCGGGCCTTCACGCACGAAACTTCCAAGGCACTGCAATACACGGTCCTTGAAACTCTGGGTCTCCAATATCCGAGATCGCTGGTGATCAACCATCCATCGCAAGCCGTAAGCGCCGCGGAATCGATCGGATATCCGCTGATCCTCAAGCCCAACATCGGCGGAAGCGGTGCCGGAATAAAGAAGTTCAATTCGCCGGCCGAATTACGCGGGGCAGTCGAAGAAAACAGCTTGTCGTTTGGAATCGACAACACGGCGCTGGTGCAGGAGTTTTTCTCGGCGCGCGACGGTGTGATCACGCGGGTGGAAGTTCTCGGCGGCGAATATCTTTACGCGATTCAGATTCACATCACCGGCGACACTTTTGACCTCTGCCCGGCGGACATTTGCAAGAACACGAAGGGCGAAGAGCTGACGCGCTTGGCTTGCCCGGTGGACGCGCCTAAGTCGGGCCTGACTGTCGAAGCTTACGAGCCGCCGAGGCAAATTATCGACGACGTCGAGCGCATCATGGAAGTTGCGGGCATCGAAGTCGGCGGCATCGAGTACGTCATCGACGACCGCACCGGGCGGCTGCTTTATTACGACATCAATGCGCTCTCGAATTTTGTGTCCGACCCCGAGCGCATGATTGGCTTCAATCCTTACGCCAGGCTTGCGGATTATCTGATCAGCGAAGCGCGGATTCACGAAGCCACTCGAAGCGGCGGTTTGGTTTCCACCGGGAGCATCCGATGAGATACGGTTATTGGCTCCCCGTTTTTGGCGGCTGGCTGCGCAACGTACCGGACGAAAACATGGAGGCCAGCTGGTCGTACGTGAAAAAACTTGCGCAGCGCAGCGAACAGATCGGCTTCGACCTCACGCTCATTGCCGAGCTGAATCTGAATGACATCAAGGGCGTGGAGGCGCCCTCGCTTGACGCGTGGTCGACGGCGGCTGCGCTCGCTGCTGTTACCGAGCGGCTCGAGCTTATGGTCGCCGTGCGGCCGACCTTTCATCTGCCCGCGCTGCTCGCCAAGCAAGCCGCGAACATCGATCACATCAGCGGCGGCAGGCTTACCTTGAACGTGGTGTCGTCCTGGTGGGCAGATGAAGCGAAGAAGTACGGCGTGGGATTTGAGCAGCATGATGACCGCTATGCGCGCACCAGCGAATGGCTCGACGTGCTGCACGGCGTGTGGGCCAAAGATCACTTTTCCTATGCCGGGAAGTATTACCGTGTCGAAGACAATGTGCTGGAACCAAAGCCCGTGGCTCAGCCGCATCCGATTCTTTATGCAGGAGGCGAATCGCCGGCGGCGAAAGACCTGATCGCCGAGAAGTGCGACGCTTATCTGATGCATGGCGATCCGCCGGAACGCGTCGGCGAAAAGATCGCGGATCTGCGCGAACGTCGCGCCCGGCACAATTTGCCGCCTTTGAAATTCGGCGTCGCGGGCTACGCCATCGTCCGCGAAACCGAGCACGAAGCGCAAGATGAACTGCAGCGCATAACTGACGTCAAGCAATCCGCCGCCGGCAATGCGAATTATCAGCAGTGGCTCGCGGGAACGCAGCTTGAACAGCGCGTTTCGATCGAAGACTACTCCGTTTCCAATCGTGGCCTGCGTTCGGGCTTGGTGGGCACTCCCGAACAGGTTTCAGAACGGCTCGCGCAATTTGAAGCCATAGGCGTCGATCTTGTCCTACTCCAATTCAGCCCGCAACTCGAGGAAATGGAGCGCTTCGCCGAGAGCGTAGTCCGCCGAGGGGTTTCAGCTCCCGCGCAGGCTTAAGTGTTTGCAGAGTCGCCTGTCATTTAACTTGCCCTGAGTATTCCGTCTCCTCAGGGACGTCCGTAGGACTCTCGAAGTCGATCCTGTAACCGTCCGGGTCCGAAAAAGACACCACCCACAAGGCGTTTCCGACAAATGGATTTCGCTTGGCCTTGATTCCGCGCTCTGCCGCTTCGTGATAGATGGCGAGCGCATCTTCGCACATGAAGCAAACGGTTACACCCTCTCCGACTTTGCTGCTGGGATTCCAGGAATCGTGCCCTTCTTTCCGAAACTCCTGCAACATGAGCGCTGCATCTCCGATCTCCACACAGCACCAGCGCAGTTTGCCTTCGTCGATGCACTTCTTGGTCATCACGAAGCCAAGGCCATCCACATAAAAGCGGAGCGATGCCTCCATGCTGGAAACACCGAAAAATGGCACGGCTTGCTTAACATTGGTCTGGTTCTTCCTTTCGGCACTCATCTGAGGACCTCCTACCCTGCCAGGGCCAGCAAATTCATAACTTTGAGGAGCACCAGAAGTCAAACGCAGGTCACACCCGCAAGCGGAATGCGCTAGGTTAATTGTGAACATTTGGCTATAATTGGGGTTTGTTTTGAAGAGCTGGCCCCGCCTGAGTGGGTCTGCAGGGAATACGAACATGAATCCGATTATAGCTAAACTCCATGAAGCGCAACTGCGCAAAGACCTCCCCGAATTTCGTCCCGGAGACACGGTGCGCGTCAACGTCCGCCTGAAGGAAGGCGAGGGCGAGAAGGAAAAGGAGCGCCTCCAGGCGTTCGAAGGGGTCGTGATCTCCAAGAAAGGCCGGGCATCCGGCGCTACGTTCACCGTGCGCCGCGTGAGCTTCGGCGTGGGCATCGAGCGCATTTTCCCGCTGCATTCGCCCTCGATCAACTCGATTGAAGTGGTCGGCAAGGGCAAAGTCCGGCGCGCGCGCCTTTATTACCTGCGCGATCTGCGCGGCAAGGCTGCACGCATTAAGCGCGCCGCTCGAGAAGAAGTGGCCGCCGTTGCGACAGCTGGCGCCGAGACCAAGTCGTAAGCGCAACTTTCCGTTCTGAAACGCGAAATACGAAGGACCATCACCAACGAGCCCCGGCTAATTCGGGGCTCGTTCTGCGTTCGCTTGTGCGGCGTGCCCGATTGCCCCGTCAGGCCGCCGCCTTCCGCGGCTGCCGCCCATCAGGGCTGCACGTTGGTCACGCCTTCCGAGCCGGGCTTTGGAAAATGCTTCTGGTACCAGGCGATGGAGCGGTCGGTCCAGTCGATGACATGCTTCGTTTCCCGTATGCCGTGGCCTTCGCGTGGGTAGCGCACAAACACCGCTTCCGTTCCCACATCTTTTAGAGCGATAAAAAACTGCTCAGCTTCCGCGATGGGCACATCGTTGTCGTTTTCGCCGTGGCAGAGCAATGTTGGCGTGTGCGCCTGTGCCACGAAACGCAATGCAGAGCGCTTCCAGGCTTCGTCCATTAGCGTGCCCTGGTGGAAGAACTGGCCGAATTCCATTTCTTCGTATTGGTTGTAGTAAGTCATGTAGTTGTAGCTGATGAGATTCGATATGCCCGCCGTGGGAATCGCCGCTTTGAACTCGTTGGTCTGCGTGATCAGCCAGTCCGTAAGCTGCCCGCCATAACTCACGCCTTCGATGCCCATGCGTTCGCGGTCAATCCACAAATAACGGCGCACCGCCGCGCTCACGCCATACAAAACGTCCTGGCCTTCGTTTCCATCCTGGTCGCCAAAGACGGCATCGGCAAATTTTTGTCCGTAGCCTGTCGAGCCGCGATAGTTCACATTGAGAACCGCCCAACCGAGCGCGGCGTAGACTTGATTTTTAAAATTGAATGCTGGTCCGTTCTGCCCATGTGGGCCGCCGTGAATGTTTACGATGAGCGGATGCTTGGAGGTCGCGGTCATTCCCAAAGGCTTGGTGAGAAACGCCTCGACTTCGAATTTGTTGTCGTTGCTTACGAAGGTAAAGGGTTCGACTTCCGCGATTTGCTTTCCTGCGAGAACTTCCGCGTTCAAGTCCGTGATCTGGCGCGCCGCGCCGGCGCCATTCTTGACGAAAAGCTCGGTCGCATCGCGAGGAGACGAGAATGTGTAGGCCAGCGTTCCGTCTTTGCCGACGGAGAAGCTACCGACGCTGCCAAGATCCTTCACGATATATTCCGGCGCCCCGCCGATCGGCAGCCGCACCAAATGATTGCTTCCGCGCTGCTGGACCGTGAAATAGACAGCGTTGCTGTCGGGCGCCCACTTCGGCGCGCCCTGGCGATCGTCAATCACGCCGCCAATTTCGTGGCGGTCGCTGCCGTCAGCGTTTATTATCCAGACGTGCGTATCTTCCATGGTCGTTTCGCGGTCGGTTAAGCCGCGCGTTGTGCCGCGATAGACAATGTGCTTTCCGTCCGGCGACCAGAGCGGATCGTATTCGTTGTATTCCGTCGCGGTCAGGCGGCGAATGCTGTTGTCCGCCACGTTGAGCGCGAAAATGTCGTAGTTGAAAAACTCGTCCTGGTTCGGTTCGCGGTTCGAAGCAAAGAGAATCTCCTTGCCGTCCGGCGACCAGTCAATCGAGTGCTCGTCATAGATGCCCTGCGTGAGCTGCCTCACCTGCTTGCTAGCCACGTCCACGGCGAAAATGTGCAGCCGCTGATTGTCGTTGAAGCGAGTCATGCCTTCGCCCGCGTCAGGCTTGTACAAATAACGCGTGATGACCCGGGGATCGCCGTCGGCGTCGGCGGCTCTTTCATCCGGAGTCGAAGAAATGAAAGCGACCTGCTTGTTATCAGGCGACCAGGTGATGTCCTGTCCTTCGCCCGGCAAGGGGCTGTTCGTACCGTGCATGATCGCAAGCTCCCTAACGTCGGAGCCGTCTGCGCGCGCCAGTAACAAGCCGTGGTTTTCTCCCACGCTGCCCTGGAACGCCAGCCATTTCCCGTCGGGCGACCAATGCGGATTGCCAGCAACATCCTTTTCTCCGCCGATGAGAATCGATTTTTTTGTGGAAAGGTCCATGATCCAAAGTTGCGGCGACGGCCGGCCGGGGCCATCGTGCAAGATTACCGTGTAAGCGATGCGATGGCTGTCAGGCGATAGAACGGCGTCGCCGACAAAGCGGAAGCGGGTTAGGTCACTGCTGGTCAGACCTTGCGCCCGGCTGATCGGGGCAAGCGCCAGAAGGACCGCCACATTTAAAGCCCAAAGACCTGCGAGATGCCAAGCAGACTGAGCACGTGGATGCATGGAATTCTCCCCAGAATTTATTCGCTGCATAATTTGCCCGGCCATGGTAGGTCCCGCAGCCCGCTCCGGTCAACGAAACTTGTCAGAAACTCCCACAGACTCGGCTTGTCGGAAGCTCCGATCTTGTGTCGATAGATTTTACGAGCCGCCGCATTTCTGCCGCTCACCGTGCTAAAATCTCCGCTCAATGGGCCGTCTCTGCTCTTCCCGTTTCGAGCGAGCGGCGCGACAATTGGGCTGGATGCGCATTGCCGGTCTCGATGAGGCCGGCCGCGGCGCGCTCTTCGGCCCCGTCGTCGCGGCCGCGGTGATTCTCAATCCCAAGCGCCGCATTGTCGGCCTCGACGATTCAAAAAGACTTGCCGCAGAGCGCCGCACCGAACTTGCCGAGCGCATTCGCGAACATGCCATCGCCTGGGCCGTCGCGGAAATCGATGCCCAGCGCATCGACGCGTGGAATATCTATCAAGCCAGCCGCCAGGCCATGGCCGCCGCGCTGCAACAACTTTCTATTCAGCCAGATTATCTGCTCATCGACGCCATGCAACTCGATGTGCTGATTGAGCAGAAGTCGCTCATCAAAGGCGACGCGCGCAGCGTTTCCATTGCCGCTGCTTCCATCCTGGCAAAAACTCATCGCGACGCCTGCATGGAAAAATGGGATGCCGTCTATCCGCAATACGGTCTCGCCCGCCACAAAGGTTATGCTACGCCCGATCATTTGGAGGCTCTGCGCCAGCACGGCCCGTCTCCGCTTCACCGTTATTCCTTTGCGCCCGTTCGCGAAGCGAATTGCTGGGCCACCGGTGCCACGCAAACTCCGCTACCGCTTTTCTAGCGTCTCGCATAAAATCTCCGCGGGACATTCCAGAGGTCATTCCGATGCAATGGAATTGGTTTATGCGCCACGCCGCTGCTCTACTTGCGGTTACGTCCGTAATTTTTTGTTTGTGTATGGTCTCCGCCGTACCAGGGAGCAATTCACCGGAAGCCGAGGCACAAACCCTGCTTGCGGCCACGCCGCCGATGGGCTGGAACAGTTGGGACTCTTATGGCGAGACCGTCAGCGAATCCGACATCCGAGCGAATGCGGCCTGGATGGCGGAGCACTTGAAAGCCTACGGCTGGGAATACGTGGTGGTGGATGAAGGCTGGTACGTGACGAATCATTCCGTCGGGACGCAGTCCGCCGCCGCGCAATTTAGCCTCGACGCCAACGGCCGCTACATTCCCGCGATCAACTCCGTTCCCTCGGCCGAACACGGCGCCGGCTTCAAACCACTCGCTGATTACGTGCACTCCCTCGGCCTCAAGTTTGGTATGCACATCTTGCGTGGCATCCCCCGGGAAGCGGTTGCAAAAAACCTTGCGATTGCTGGGTCTTCGTTTCACGCCAAAGCAGCCGCGGATGTTTCAGACACCTGTCCCTGGAATCCCTACAACTACGGCGTAAACGGTCATTCCGTTGCCGGACAGGCCTATTACGATTCCATTGCCAAGCTCTACGCCGAATGGGGCGTAGACTTCCTGAAAGTCGACTGCATTTCGAGCCATCCTTACAAGGGCGACGAGATTCGCATGATCAGCCGCGCGCTTCACACGGTTCGTCGGCCTATCGTTCTCAGCCTCTCCCCCGGCCCGGCTCCCCTCGATAAAGCCCTCGAGTTGCGCCGCTATGCGCAAATGTGGCGTATTTCGGATGATGTTTGGGATGTCTGGCACAGCGACAAGGATTTTCCGCAGGGCGTCGAAAATCAATTTGCCCGCGCCGCGAAATGGGCCGAGTTTTCAGGACCAGGACATTGGCCCGACGCGGATATGCTTCCGCTCGGACGTCTCGAGCCCGCCGCAGGCTGGGAGAAGCCACGCGCAACGCGCCTCACGCACGACGAGCAGAGGACCCTGCTCACCCTGTGGTCGATTTTTCGCTCACCGTTGATCATGGGGGGCAATCTCACTTTGTGCGACGACTGGACCGAGTCCGCGCTGACGAATGCGGAGTTGATTGGCGTCGATCAGCATTCTCATGGCAGCCACCCCGTCCTCTCGACCGGCAAAGCTGCCGTCTGGCTGTCCACTCCCGAATCCGGCGATGGCGCCTACATTGCCGTTTTCAATCTCGATGCAGCGCCCCAGTCGTTTCACTATATTTGGAAGGACTTGGGCCTGAAGCGCGAGAGGTACAACCTCCGCGATCTTTGGGAACATGAAGACTTAGGCTCGAAAGAATTCGTCGACGTGACGCTTCCCGCTCACGGATCCGCGATCTATTGGGCCTCCGAACGCTAACGCGCGATTCAATTGGCTAGTGCGATCTGCGAGCTCCAACCGCAAGTCATCAATTTCATCTTCACGATCCCCATTGCGCGGCTCCCTTCGGCTGGCTGTCCTTCCAGACCATCCTCGCGACAAAGCTCAAAAATCGCCTCTCCCCCGCTTCGCCCCGTCTTCGCCAACTAGTTTCCTAGTCCTTATGGGGATAACTGGCTGCTCACACTGTTCTCTGGCTTCGTTGACTTGCCTTTTCCCTGCCTGCTAGCGTTAACAAGCACGGCTTCTGTCTGCCTTTCCAACACTTGGGACGGAGGGCTTCTCCTCCTGCAGGCGTGGGCCGCGTATTGTCCGGGAACACGAATGGCCTATAACAAGAGCAAATTTGTCGAATCCGCGCAGAAGCTGCTGAATCAGGGCAAGGTCCCTCAGGCCATCGCGGAGTATCAGCAAATTCTGAAGTTCGAGCCGCGCGATCAGGTCACTCTGATGACTATCGGCGAGCTTTATATTCGCCAGGGCGAAACTTTTCAGGCCATCGATTATTTTGAGCGCCTCGCCCAGATTTTTGTCGGCGACGGATTTCTGACCAAAGCAATCGCCGTTTACAAACGCATCGCAAAACTAGCGCCGGAAGAGATTCGTCCCCTCGAAAAGCTGGCTGACCTGTACGTCCAGCAAGGGGTCATGAGCGAAGCCCGCCCGCTTTTCTTGCAGCTTGCGGAACTCCACCTCAAGAATAACCGCCAGCCGGAAGCGGTTGGCCTGCTGAAGAAACTTCTGCTTGCCGAGCCGGACAATCTCCGCATCCAGGTTCGCCTTGCGGATCTCTACCAGGCGATGGGGCAGTCCAGGGAAGCCGTCGACGCCTACGTTTCCGCGGCGCAGCGAGCCCTGGCCCGCGGAGACCAGGCCGAATCCGAAAAACTTGCCGATAAGGCCCTGAAAATCGACGCCAAATGCATCGCCGCCAACATCGTGCGGGCGCGGTCTTTTTCCTCGCAAGGCAATCTCACCAAGGCTGCGGAGTTGCTCGAACACGTGCCGGATCTCGAAAAGGGCGGCGAGCAAACGGAGTTGCTCCTCGATCTTTATGTCAAAAGCGCAAATTGGGATAAAGCCACCGCCCTCGCTCTCGGCGTTCTGGAAGCCGACAATAAAAACGTCGGCCCCGCGCAAAAAATCGTCGAAGCGCTTCTCGAGTCCGGCCAGAGCGAGCGCGCCATGTCCGTCATTGGCCAGATTCGCTTGCCCATGATTGATGGCGGCGAACATGAAGTGATTGGCCGCCTGCAGAACGATCTCGCGGCCCGGATGCCTGGACGCCTCGAGCCGCTCGAGTGGCTCGTCGATTTCTACGGCCGCACCAGTGATTCCTTCCGTCTCCCCGACGCCCTTGCCAATTTGGGCGACGCCCAAGCCAACGCGAATCAACTTGAACTCGCCAAAGCCACTTTTGAGCAGCTCGTCGATCGCCAGCCGGACAGCGACTCCGCCAAGCGCAAACTCGAGGGTGTTCTCCGGAGAATGGGAACGCCAGGTTTAGAAGCTCCGCCGCCACCTCCGCCGCTTCCTCCCGAAGAGCATTTGCAAGCGCAAATTCCCAAGGCTCCCGCGCCGAAATTGCGTCCCGACATGGAGACCGTTGGGTCCGCCGCTGGCGATCCGTCTGCGGCCGCCTCGGGCCATGCCGAGCCTCAGCTGGACGAAGAAACCGAGAAGTTCATTGCCCAGTCCCTCACCGATGTCGATCTCTTTGCCAGTTACGGCTTGACGCAAAAAGCTATCGGCCTGCTGGAAGCCATTTTGCGGCGCGCCCCTCGCCACACGCCCACACTCGAAAAGCTTCTCGATTTTGTTCTTGGCGCGGGCGATGACCGCCGCACCGCCGAGCTTGCTGCCCAGTTGGAGATAATTCACACGGAGCGAAATGACCAGCGCAGCGCGGAACGCTTCGGCGAACTTCGCCGTAGATTCCAGCGCGCCGCCGGCCTCACGGATGCGGAGTTGGCCGCCAGCACTGCGCCTGCCATGCGCGAGACTCCCACGGCAACGATCCCCGAGATTCCCGTTATGGAGGCCTCCGCCGAACCTGCAGCCGCCGTTGAAGAAGAAGCGCCGGAGTTTGAGGAACCTGCTCCTGCCGAACCGCCTCCTGCGGAGACTGTCGAAGCGGAAGCCCCCTCTGAAGCCTCCACCGTTCAGGAAGAAGTGGATCTTTCCGATGAATGGGCCTCCATGCTGGAAGACACGCATCCAGCTGAGCCTGCTGTAAAACCACCTCCCGCGCGGCCCGATGCTCCTCCTCCTCCCTCCCCACCCGAAGTTGCTGCGGAACCGGTAGCCGCCGAAGAGTTTTCCATTTCAGAGGAGCCGGTATCGGCGGAAGCTTCCGCCTCCCCCGAAGTCGCGGAATTGGAACTTCCCGTCGAGGCCGCTCCCGAAGTGGAAGAGCAGCCGAACGCCTTTGCGGAGATTTCCGCCGAGCTTCCTCCGCCTGTCGAGCCGCCGAGCGTACCAACGCCGGTTAAGCAGAGCCAAGCACCAGCTCCTGCGGCCCCGAAGAAGCCGCCGGTCCATGCGGAGCCTCCTGCGCCCGTCAAGCCCAAATCTAAGCCCGCACCTGAACCGGAACCCGAGTTCGAGCTCGAGCAGGATTACGAGCTGGTGATCGAGCCCGAACCCTTGGTTCCTGCATACGATCAGAAGCCGCCCGCCACACCGATCGTCGTGCAGCCGCCCGAACCCGAACCTGCACCGACCGCTAGGGATTCCGCCGCTGCCCCTGCTGCGGGGGGTTTTGCCTCTGACCAGTTTCTTGCGGACTTGGCGAAAGAGATCGACGACCTTGGCCTCGACGAATTGGTACCCTCCCATTCTGAAGCCGCGTCGCCAGCCGCTCCGCCTAAGCCGGAAGTGAAGCCCGCTGCTCAAGGCGAACCAAGCCCGCTTAAGGAAGTTTTTGACGATTTTCGCGCCGAGCTCGGGGAGATGGGCGTCGAGGACGAAGACCTCGAAACCCACTACAATCTGGGGACCGCGTTCCGCGAAATGGGCCTTGTCGATGAGGCCATCAGCGAATTCCAGAAAGTCGCCAAGGCCACCGACAACGGCAAGCCTTTCCGCTACGGCATGCAGTGCTGCACTCTTCTCGGTCTCGCCTTCATGGAAAAAGGCCAGCCGGGCATCGCCGCCATCTGGTACGAGCGCGCGCTGCGCATCCCGGGCATTGAGCCGGAAAGCATCCTCGCATTGCGGTATGATTTGGGCGTTGCCCAGGAATCCGCGGGTGAGCCGGAAGCGGCGCTGAAGAGTTTTTCCCAGGTCTACGCGATGAACATCGACTATCGCGACGTCGCTGATCGCATCGCTGCTCTCCAGAAGCCCATCCGCTGAGTTCTGGCATTCACGAAAACAGGGGCCCACTCTTACCTATGAACCGTGTCTTGCGCGCTCTGGTGGTTGTAGTTTGCTTCGAAATGGGAGCTTTGCTCCTCTACCTTCCCTGGTCTGGCTTGTGGGAGCAAAACTTTTTTCTTCTCCACTTTCCAGCGATCATTCCCGTGGTGCTTCACCCCTCCTTTCGGGGCGCCGTAAGCGGTCTCGGCGTCCTGGACATCATCCTGGCACTCAGCTTCATCGGTTCTCGTCCAGGTCCTGCCCGTGTCCCTCCTCAATAACTCCGTTCCCGGCTCCAAGCTGCGCGCGCACGCCGGGCCAATCCTTTCTTACCTCACGGATCGCAGAGCTTTGCAAAGCAAGCCGCAAACAAGCTTGATCGAGGCTATTCTCGAGAAAATCGAGAGTGTAGCCGCGGCTGGGGTCGATTGGATTCAGCTTCGCGAGAAGGATTTAACGGGCCAGGATCTCGCCGCGCTCACGCGCGAGACGCTAGTTCGCATTTCCAACCAGGCCCCTCACGAGAAGGCTGTGACACGCCCTCCCGCCCGCATTCTGGTGAATGACCGTCTGGATGTGGCACTTGCCGAACACGCCGGCGGCGTCCACTTAGGCGAAAACTCCCTGCCGCCAGAAGAAGCGAAGCGTCTGGTGGGCTCTCTCTCCGCGAAAATTCCCTCGCACGATTTTCTTATCGGCGTTTCCTGTCATTCCCTGAAAGCGGCCCAGTTGGCCGCCTCTGCTGGCGCCGATTACATTTTCTTCGGCCCCGTCTTCGCTACGCCCTCAAAAGCCGCCTACGGTGCGCCCCAGGGCCTCGATCGCCTCGCTGAAGTCTGCGGCGCCGCTCCGATTCCGGTCCTGGCTATTGGCGGAATTACTCTGGAAAATGCCGCTTACTGTTTTTCCGCAGGCGCCTCCGGCATCGCCGCCATCCGCCTTTTTCAAGATTCCGCTGATCCCGCCGAACTCGTCCGCAAACTTCGCTCGCTTCCTTTCTAAACTGCGTCCGGTTTGCGCCCGCCTCAACGCTCCATCAAGCGGCGCAGCAGGCGAATTTGTCCCGCATGATAAACATCGTGCAATGCCACCCCGTAGATGTGCCGGAGAAATTTCGTTCCTCGCGGAGTGCTCACAACTTTTTCAATCGTCTTTCGTAACGCGCGGTGTTCCCGCTCCAGCAATTCCCGATCCGCGCGCCACGAAGCCTCATCTGCCCTGCCCTTTTCAGGACGCGGGAAAAAATTGCTTCCCTTCAGCGCGAACGATCCCCTTTTCCCGCCTTCCATCCGCCTGCGTGCCGCCCACTTCCAATACGCGGCGTGCAGTGTCTCTTCCCAAATGTTGTGCCGCCCCGCACCCGGCCTCCACGCGGCCTCCTTCGCGCTCACTCCCCGAAGCGCTTCTTTCAGATTGGGGCCGTGCCAGGTTTTCTTTTCATACGCTTCATCGAGCAACGCCAATAGTAGTTGCCTGTTCTTCACGGTGTCCTCTCTTCAGCAGAAGATTACCGGCCACGCTTCCGCCAATCCGCTTCGTGCCCGCGCGACGCCGGTCCGGCGGAATCGTCCTCAATTGTAAGTGGAATTCCGGGATTGGCAGCATCTGGCAGACGGGGTTTGCATTAGTCACCAGCTTGTCCTGACCTTGTCGGGGTCACGCGTCACAGGTCATGCCCCGCTGTGTCAACCTCAACTGTGCCATTCCCATTTGGCCTACCCGACGGCCATATTCCGGATTCGTCCTGTTTTTTTTGCCCATATAGTTGCCGGTCGGCGGCCTCAAGCAGTTCTTGCGTCGTTCGTCCATCTCCGGGATACACCGCCATGCCGATGCTTACGCTAATGGACGGATCTTCCCCGTCGTCGCGCACGCAAGCTTCGATTCGTTGCGCCATATGTTCTGCCATTGGTTGATCGGAATCGATTAACAGCACTGCAAATTCGTCGCCACCGTATCGTGCCGCCAGGTCCGTCACACGGCACTGCTCCTTCATGACCTTGGCGAGCCGGTTTAGCGCCTTATTCCCCGCCAGATGCCCTTGCCGGTCATTGATCAGTTTCAGATCGTCAAGATCCAGTAGCAAGACAGTGAACGAATGGTGGCTGCGTTCGGCACGGCGCAATTCACGCACGAGCGTGTCCATGAATTCGCGGTAGTTAGCTAGTCCGGTGAGTGCGTCGTGCGTCGCCTGGTAACGGATCTGCTCTTCCGTCCTCTTTCGCTTCGTGATATCCAGGCCCACCCCAATGCACCCGATGATCTCCCCCGACGGCGCCCGCAATGGCTGCAGCTGAATTTCCAGTACGCAGTCTTGCCGCTCGTACTCGAATCGCACCGACTCTCCCCGCAATGCCGCACGATGGTGTCCCATGGGCGCCGTATTCGCATCATCGCAATTCCAGTATTCAGATACCGTCTGCCCTACCAGATCTCCGGCATTTATTTCGGAGTGTTCCAAACCTGAGCCCCAATTCGACGTGATCCGCAAATTCCGCTCTGTCGTCCAGAGAAGCACCGGCATTTGTTCCACCAGAAGCCGCAGTTGCGTCTCTGACGGCGTATCTTCCGTCTTGAGGCGCAGGACCCGCCCGCTCTCTAGAATGCCAGTCACCACTCCCTGGTCGTCCCTCATCGGCGTTCGCTTCACGGCTACACTCAGCTTTGAACCATTCTTGTGCATCCGCTCGACCGTCTCGCTTTCCGTCACCTGGCCGTCGCGTGCCGTTCCAGAACTGCCTTTGAATTCGAAATTTCGGAAATCGGCAGCAGCGGCGTCAGGGCTCGTCCTATAACCTCCTCCGCCGCGTAGCCGTACAAACGCTCCGCTCCCCGGCTCCATAGTTCAATCGAGCCGTCAAGCGCAATTCCGACGATCGCATCCTCGGCCGACTCCTAAATGGCCGTAAGCACCTGCTCGCACCGCGCGCTGGGCAGCATGGGTAGCTGATGTACTTTCCGGAAGGGGAGGTTGTTTAAGTTGTGAAGCCAGGTTTCCGCAGGCGAGAGGAGGGACCTGCGAGTGGTCCAACAAACAAAGAATCTTTACGTCCAGTGCGAGACTAAGATTACCATTCTCCTCTCTTCATACAACCCGTAAGCTGGGCCGTGTATCGAATTGCACACTTCTCAGTTGGCTGGGGCTAGAGTCGGCCGCTAGTGTTCCTTCGCCCAAATTGCCGGCAGATTCGGCTATTGAATCGCCTTTGCCGCTTCGTTCAGAATCATCGCCAGCCGCACACCGCCTTCGGCGAGGCGTCTTTCGGCCACTGGCGCCGCCTTTTCCTGGTACGCCTCGCCCGCCACGATTTTGAGTTGCAGCATGCGCTCGCCGATATTGTTGTCGTCCGAGCAGCTATGCACGGCGACATTCGGCTCGATGTCAATCTTTGGCGTCAGATCTCCATAGGTCATGCTTTCCGCAAAGTCGTAACCTTCCCATACCCAGTCATCGACATGAATCCCCGCCTTCTGCCAGCCCACGATATCCGCCGAAAACAAATTGTCGAGCGTATCGGCATATTCCAATGCCTCCGCGCCTTCCGCGTCGCGTTCGGGAATCGCGGTGTCCCAGATGCTGTGGAGGTTGGGCGAAAACGAATGATTGTGTTCACGCGGATTGCGCCGCAAATATTTAAGTGGCACGCAATTTCCGCCTTCGTCCGAATTCGTTATGGTGTGCAGCGGCTGGTGCAGGTCTCCGACGAAATGGATTACGTAACGCAATGCCTCGGCGCGTTCGGCCGCGTCGGCATTCTTATTCTTCAAGATGGCGAGTTGCTCGGTGATCGCGCTTGTCACGCACCCTTCTCGCCCGCAGTACGGCTCGAGCGGTCCGTGCTTCGACCCCCGCGGGATGTCGATGTAATGCCAGGGTCCATTCTTCCGCTCTCCGCGCACGTCATCCGCCCAGGTTGCGGCGTCCGCCATCGCGTCCCGCGTCGCTTCTCCGCAATATCGCTTGAATTTCGGATCGATCGGATTTTCGCTTAAAAGTTTCAACACCCATTCGCGCGTTTCGGGTGTTAAATGTTTCTCCGCGATCAGCGCCACGGTCTGGTGTCCCTTGCAGCCCCACGCGAGCGCCGAAGGAACAACCGCGAATTCCGCAAATAATCCAAGTGCTACAAAGTAAAATGCCACTCGTCTCATCGAATTCTCCGACGGAACGCTCTGCGCAATCCAATGCGAATCTAAGAATAGTCGTAAGCTTTCGAAGCACAAGGAGAAAAGACAGATTTCTGAAGGACTCGCGCAAACCCTCGCGAGAGAGGGTTTCTGCCAGTTACTTGCCCAGTCCTCAAGCGCTCAACCACCGCCCGACGGGCCGCCAGGACTCTGTGTGGTCGCAAATCACCCGCAGCGCCGCCGTAATCGGAATCGCCAATATCAATCCCATGCCGCCCCACACCCAACCCCAGAAAAGCAGTGAAATCGTAATCGCCACGGCGTTCAGACGCACGCGCCTACCCACCAGTTGCGGCGCCACTAAATTCAGCGCCAGCACGTGAATGCTCATCAATCCCCCGGCGATCAGCGCGAACTCCCCAAATGTTTTCCATTTGGCAAGCGCAATGATAAAAGCCGGCAGCCACGCCAGCACCGCTCCGATGTACGGCACCATATTCAGCAATCCCGACGCGATTCCCGTCAGCATAGGAAAGTCCAGCCCAAGGAACCAGAAGAACAAGCTGCTCGCCAAAATCACCATCAAAGTCAGAAGCGTCATTCCCGCTAGATAGTCCCGCAAGACATCGCGCAAATCTTCCAGCGTCTCTTTCACGCGTGTTCGTTGCGACGCCGGAAACAGTTGCAGCGTCCCGTGCCAGACCTCCCGTTTTCCCGCCAGCATAAAAAACACCAGGAATGGCACAAACGTAATTTCCAGAAACAACGCGTAGAGAGACCCGATCCCACGAAACAAGAGCGAGCGCACAATGGCCTCCTCCGGCCGCTCTCCCCCCGTCTGTTGTGGGACGGTCTCCGGCGCGATCTCTGAGACCTGGCCCTCGATCCCTTTGATCTTGCCCTCCACGGCGCCGGCCGCTTGCTTCAGCAGCGCGCCGTAGCGCGGCCAATTCGCCGCAAAATCCTCCGTTCGCGTCGCCAATCCGTAGCCCACCGCAAACAGAATCGCAATCAGCAGAAGCACCATGATCATCGCCCCTACCGTCCGCGCCACATGCATTCTTTCAAGCAATTCCACCGCGGGGTCCAGAAAGTAGGCAAGCAAAATGGAGAGCAACACGGTGATCACGACTCCCGCTGCGTAATAGAAGAACAGAAGGATGATTGCTGCTGCCAGTATCCGCAAGCTAAAGGTTGACCCGGCGATTCGAACTGTCGATGGCGGCGTTTCAGTCTCGGGCACGAGGCGCTCCGTTCCCATCACGTTAACACACTCGCGCAAATTGCGGATGTCCTCGCGCATTCACGTTTCGCATTTCAAATCGGCCTTGGGCCGCCGGCTGCACTCTTCCTGCCCCTCAGTTCGCTATTCACCCAAGCGACTCCTTGCAGCATCTCTGCCAGGTGTCCTCCCGGCCGTGTGCTAAACTTTCTTGTCCTCAGGCGTTCAGGAATTGAACGTGAGCCTCTCATGCCCAAAGAGCTTTTCGGTACCGACGGCATTCGCGGCGTTCCCGGCACCCCGCCGCTCGACGACGCGACTCTTTTTGCCACCGGCCGTTCTCTCGCCGCCTATCTCCTCCGCGAGCACTCCGCTGCCCACGCCCTCATTGGCATGGATACCCGCGAATCCGGCCCGCACATCGCCGCTCTCCTCGCTGCAGGCCTCCAGCACGCTGGGGCGACCGTAGCTTTCGCTGGTGTAATCACCACCCCAGGCGTCGCCTGCCTCGTTCGCCAAAATGATTTTCAGGCAGGTGTCGTCATCTCCGCATCTCACAATCCCTATCAGGACAATGGCGTCAAGCTTTTCTCTCACGCCGGCATGAAGTTCCCCGACTCTGTCGAAGAAGAGCTGGAAGCCGACATTTTCAAACACCGCTCCGATGCGCCGCCGAAAAATCCACTTCTTCTCGACGCTGACGAATCTCTGGACGCGGAGTATCTGGATTTTCTTCGCAGCCGTGTCCTTCCCGGCGCCAAACTTTCCAGTTTCCGCATTGTTCTTGACTGTGCCAATGGCGCCGCCTACAAGCTCGGCCCCGAACTCTTCCGCTCGCTCGGCGCCCACGTCATCGAGATGGGCGTCTCCCCCGATGGCCGCAACATCAATGCCGGCTGCGGTTCGCTCCATCTCGAAGGCTTGCAAAAGCGCGTCGTCGCCGAGCGCGCCCAACTCGGTGTCGCCTTCGATGGCGATGCCGACAGAGCCCTCTTCGTTTGCGAAACCGGCAAAATCGTCAACGGCGATGGCGTTCTCCTTGCCGTCGCGCGTCACCTCAAATCTCAAAACAAGCTCAAAGGGAATCGCGTGGTCGCCACTTCCATGTCCAATCTCGGCCTCGAACGCGCGCTCGCCCGCGAAGGCATTTCGCTCGCTCGCGCCTCCGTCGGCGACCGCTACGTTCTCGAAGAAATGCTCCGCAGCGGCAACGTCATCGGCGGCGAACAATCCGGCCACGTCATTTTTCTCGGAGACAGCCCTGCTGGCGACGGCTTGCTCACCGCCATAAAAATCGCATCGCTGGTTTCCATGCACGGCAAAATCGAATCCCTCGTTGAGGGCCTCAAGGACTACCCGCAAGTCATCGTTAACGTAAAAGTGAAATCCAAGCCACCGCTCGATTCTCTTCCCGAAGTCTCTCGCGCGCTTGCCGAAGCCGAATCTGCTCTCGGCGAAAATGGCCGCATCGTCCTGCGCTATTCCGGCACCGAACAGCTCGCCCGCGTCATGGTCGAAGCCGAACGCGACGCCGACGTCCAGCGCTTCTCCCAGTCCCTCGCCAACGCCCTCCGCTCCTCCATCGGCGTGTAAGAAAAAAGGTGCCCAAACAGCCGCCGCATTTCGTGACAGCCCTTTGGGCACCGGCTTGTAAGCTTTCGCCTAACCCTTCGCACTTTTCACTTCAACGCTGTTGCTCTGTGCATACCGGTCGTGATGCCGCAGCCATGCCATCGGAGTCGGCAGTCCCCCTTCATCCCGTCCTTTCGGCACGCGGTCGAGAATCACGTACACACCCATCAAGTCTTCCAGCCCGCGCCCATACATCGAATACGTGTGAAACACCTCGCCGTCCGCGTTCTTGTAGAACACGCTCAGCCCTGGCCGCTCTTCGCTCGGAAACTTCACCGGCGCATAGTTGTAGATATTCTCTTTTCCCATCTCCTCTTTCGCCACGGAAACTCCATAGTCAAAATTAAACTCACTCCCGTACGACGAAGCCCACGGAAACTTCCATCCCATCCGTTCCTTGAACGTTTCGATTTTCGCCAGCGGCGCCCTCGAAACAATCATCAACCTCACGTCCCGCTGCTCGAGATGAATTCCGATGCCATCCATGTGATCCCCCAGCAAAGAGCAGCCCGGGCAGCCTTGCTCCCACTCCGGCCCCAGCATGAAGTGATAAATTGCCAGTTGGCTCCTGCCGCCGAACAATTCCGCCAAGCTTTTCTTCCCGCTCGCCGTCTCAAACACGTACTTCTTTTCGACTTTCACCCATGGCAGCTTCCGCCGCTCCTCAGCCAGTGCGTCTCTCTGCCGCGTCAGATCCTTCTCTTTCGCCAGCAATTCCTTCCGCGCGGCAATCCATTCTGCCTGCGAAACTACTCTTGGTTGTTCCAATGTGCTCTGATTCATCACCTTTTCTCCCGCCTGTGAATTTTGTCCTCGACCACTCTCACTCTTGGGGACCTCGCGGCTCCATCCGCCGCAGGCTCCCGCAGCATTTCCTCGCTCGTGCTTCGGTCTATGCTCCGGCTGACTGTGCTTTCGCCGCCTGCGCTGCTTGCAGCATTTCCGCGCGCATTTTGCGGGTGGCTTCATTCGAGCCTGGGCTGTTCTTTTCCCGCCACGCCTCCAGCCTCTTGCACTGCTCCTCCATGTTCGCGAAAAGCTTCTGGTTTCCGAACGTTGTCCGCCAGGCTCCAAGCACCGGCTTGACCTGTTCCCACACCATCCACTGTTCCCCGGTACTTTCGAAGAACAGGTCCTCGTCGATCAGTCCGCGATTCACGATGCCGGCCACCATCTCCCAATACCCGAGCACCATCCGCATATACGTGTTTTCCTTGCTTCCCGGAGGACACAGCCGCATCACGTCCTCCGCATTGTTCACATGAAAGTTCGCCGCGAACCAATCACGAGCATCGCGCAATTTCGGCTCGCGCCTTTCCTCATACAGCCTCAACATCAAGTTCACCTGCTCGTGGGTTGCTGTTCCCATTTTTCCCCCTTTGGGTTTCGACTCTCCGACATCTTCCGCGCCATCCCTTTCGCGCGAAGCTTTGTCACCAACACCGCTGCCACTCCGCCGCTTGAAACTGCCGACGCAATCAACATCGCCGTTGCCGCCATGCATGCCGGGCACATAATTCCTCCTGAACGGCCCCTAGGCCGATTTAGCTCGCTGCGCAAAAAGCGGCGGCTCGTCCGCGCTCGGTCCCCAACTCGCCGGCACCGCCACGTTCCACATGCGCAGGTACACGCTGAACTGCCCGCGGTGTTGGTACCAATGACTGAACATGATGTCGCGCACGAACTCTTCTCGTGGCTGCGCGATGATCTCCCGCCCAGCCGCAACCATTCGCCAGGTTTCTTTCATGGCTGCATCATCGAACTTGGGAAGCAAGTCCCGCACCGTGCCAATGCTTTCCTCCAAAGCTTTGAGAATCTCTTTTCGGCTCGCGGGCTGTGGAAAGTTGAACGACTCTGGAGCTTGCGCCGGATTATTCTGCACGAAGCGAACGATTCCGCCCGGCACGGTCGCCAGATGATAGGCCAATTGTCCCGCGGTCATCGATTTTTCGTGCGGCCTCCAGGTCAATTTATCCTCCGGCAGCCGCTCCAGAAATTTCTGTGTTACCGGCGCCTGCGTTTCAAACTCTGCGAGAAAGATTTGTGCGATGGACATCTCGGTTCTCCTTTTCTTATGAAAAAAATAGTGTTCTGAAATATTTTGCGTACTCAAAAAACCGCCCAATTGGCCGCAACTAACTGGAGCGCACTCGCTCCAGGTCTTACTGCTTCTTCCCGCCTCCCGCCGTAAACGCGGCGTGTGCTTCCGCCGCTTTCCGCACCCGCTCGTTAATGGACCCCCATCCCGTCGTCACGCCTTTCCGGTGTTCGTCGATAATCAATCCCAGCGCCGTGTGATGAAACTTGATCAGCGTCCCGCCCTCCGTTTCGCTCAACCGGTATTGCACATTCGACGCCACCGGGTACGACATGAACAGCGGCCCGTAGATCTCCAGCAGCGTCGGCCGCTTGATCGCCTGCACATGTCCCCAGAAATGTCCGTTCCCCTCGCCCAGGTCGCGGTACCACCGCCCGCCCGGCCACGCCTCAATCTTCATCGGCATCGGCGTGCCATCTCCCCTTTCGGTTCCCGGCCCAAGCTGCTCCAGCAACGCTTCAAACGTCGTTTCCAGCGATGCCTTCACATGAATTTCCTGCGTAATGTTCAACGTCAAATTTTCAAGTGCTACGACCCCTGCTGCCATCGAACTCATCTTTCCTCCTTGTGTTTGCTCGAAATTGGAATTGCTCCCAAAAGTCTCGCTTCAAGTTTTCTTCGCCGCGCCGCTCTTTTCCTCCGCCCGCTCCTTCACGCGAATCAGTTGGTGCCGCCAAAACCGCTCGAACGTCCCCGCCCATTCATGCAAGGGCCGTATCGCGTCCGCGTTCGTCCGGTAAAACATCTGCCGCCCATCCCTTCGCGCATGCACCAGCCCGACATCCTTTAAGACGCGCAAATGCTTCGAAACGGAAGGCTGCTCCATCTCCAGCGCATCCACGATCTCTCCCACCGGCCGCTCCTGCAGCGCCAGGTAATTCAATATCTCCCGCCGCCGCGGCTCCGCCACCGCATTAAACGCATCGGAAGTTGTCGCCGCTCGTGCCATGCTCCAACAATACATGCCTATATGGGAATATGTAAAGCCCTTTTTTCCTTCCCCCGAAACTCCCGCCCGGCGCGGAAATTCTCCGTTCGCCTCCGCGCCTTCTGCGTCTCTGAGTTATCTCTTTCTTGGCTTGGTTAGGACTGGCATTCTTGCTGTCTCTCGCAGATCTTTCTGGAGCTTCAAGGGCACTCCCCTGGTGGAACAGGTAGTCCTGCCTGTAGCTCGTTTTTTCGGCGAGTGCCATTTCCTGATTCTTTTTAGCGCACAGCATCGCGAAAATGCGCCGAAATTGTGCAATTTTCGGCCTATCATGGAAGCGAAGCAGCGTACGGGAGATCACTCGGCCCGCCGGAGGTTTCGCTTGCGTTGCAGACTTCCACTCTTTTTTTATCGCGTGGCCGCGACGTGCGTCTTCCTGCTCCTTTTAGCCGGCTCACCCGTAGAGGGCCAACAGGCCGGCGTCCTCCTCACTTACGGGCACCCGACCTCGGACATCAACTACGAGTACAAAACGGTCTGGGTCGTGTTTTCTCCCGCTGAAGCTCAGATCGTCGCGACAGTTCCCGATGTCATTGTTCCCCGTTCGACAGGTTTTTGGCGTATTGGAACGGCGCAAGTGTGTGATTACCAGCGCGATAGTTGGGGCACGACGCGAGAAGTCTTGTGGCAGACTCCTGTCGAAAAAACACCGCTTATTGAGGGGGTGCCCTGCAAGGACGAGGAAACTGCGAACAGCGATACGACTGGCGACAGCGCAACATCCGAAGAGGCTGGCCTCAATGCGTGCACTCACAACGCGGTGAAGCTTCTCTTTGTCGCTCCCGCCTATATTTCGGAAGAATTCAACAGCGGTCAGGCCGACTGCGACGGTCGCGGCGGGCATGATGTGACCCGTAACGAGGTGCGCACTTTCGACACAGACGTACCTCTCAGCCTCGATGAATTCTTTGGCGCGCAAGCCGCGAAGGCCTACGGCGTGGCCGCCAGGAAAGGATTTGCCGAAGTCACGAAGGATTTCAATTGCCCTGAACCCAATCATCAAAACTATGACATGAAAAGCTGGGCCATCACGCACGACCGAGGTGTTTGGTCACCCACCGCGTCCCTCGATGAGTGGCAAGGCGAATGCGCTTTTAGCCACACGATGGATCTGACGCTCCCGAAAAACGTGACGGGCGAGGCTTCTAAAGCCGCTCTCTGGCCGGCTTTTGCCGCCGCTCTCCCGCATCTTTCCGATTTCTTTCTCTCCCCGCTCGGCGACTACGCGGTCCTGATCACCAACCCAAAAAATGCTGACTACCATATTTACGCCTATTCTGTGCAAGCCGGCGTCCTTGGCAAACGGCTGTCCGAGATCACTTGGGATCCCTATAACTCTTACACCTTTGTCATGGCCCAATGGTCCTCGGGCAAATACGTCCAGCAGTGGACCGGCACCATCCAGAACATCAAGGACCATCCGCTTCCCGCTCCAATTCTTAAGCCTGCTGCCGGCCCCGCTGCGACAAAGTAGGGCAGGCTTTCTGTCTTTGGTCTCTTCGCTGTCCAGGGAAGTTTTCCCCCTTTCGCGAAATCACCGTTAGTGGAGTGTCAAGCCACCCTTCATGCAAGACGCGCTCCCAGCTCTCGTTCCAAACTCGGAGGCGCTTCCTCGCCACCCCATGAGCGACTCGCCCGCCAACCCTTCCAGCGTTCCATCGCAATTTAATGCACTCTTTCAAGGCTCTTAAAGCATGCCCGGCCCGGCAAAGCGCGCAGGATACACGTTAACGTTACCGACTTCCGCCCGGTTCACTGAACTTGCCCTGCTGCAATTTCCACAGCCACTCACAATCGCATTTTTCGATGCAATACTCCTAAAGAATGTAGGGGATTCCCCGGTTTATGTGAAATTTTGTAGAATCCTGCAAGCATACTTTGGTCATTCCGATTTGAAATTCTTGTAAATTCTTTTGAATCATGAGCCTGGACCGAAGCGTTACCGCCCCCTTTCGCTGGCACAACTATTGCTCTCTTCCCCTGCAACTTACAAGATTGGCTTCCCGGGGTGGCCGGAACCGAACCTCGACTCGGTTCTGGTTTATTGGGGGGTCAGTTCGATTAAGGGGGCTTGCACCAGCCCCCTTTTTCATTTCTTTGGGTGCCTCTTGGTGGTTGGCTTGTTCGGGAGCTTCGCTTCCCGCGAGTGTGTCATCGAAGTGATTTAGCCGCTGGGGCCCTATCTAGTTCGGGCCCTTCTCTTTTCTTGAGTTCCTCTGTTGGCCCGGTCCGGTCGTAGGGGCACGGCACGCCGTGCCCTCCCCGCTCATCAGTCAGGCTACCCTGCGAAATCCTACCGTCAAGGATCTCGCGTACATAAAACAGGCTCCCAATCATGGACCACTGGCGCTAGCGCCCATGGCCCGCTCTTGCTTTAACTTTAAACTTTAGACTCGACGCCCTTACTCGGCGAGAGTCGCCACCAAAAAAATGAGCGGCCGGTGGGGGGACCGGCCGCTCGGGCGTGGGGGATGGAGGGTCTTGTAACCAGAAGCCGGTTCGATTCTTCCGCGCGTTTGGCTGCGCTCGCGAGCAGCAAAACGTTCTACAGGAGCAATCAGGCCCAAACCTTTCTGCCCCGGAAGCCGCAACCAACTCCCGACTACACTTGCGATTCTGCCCTTCGCCCTCTGTCGCGTCGATAGCCCGACCGGTTCATTCTTCTCAGTACTTCCCGCCATTTTCTACACCCTCGTTTTGGTACCTCCGTACCTCGCAGCTTCTTCACCGCTCATCCTTTGATCGTTTCGCCTTTTCTGGCTGCTGGACTGTTCGGTCTTCGAACTTGGTCCCTGAAATAGCTAAAGATTCCAGCCGCGCTGCCGATAAGCGTATTGGGCATTCCCGCGTTGGGACATCGTGTGCCTGCTCCCCTATGCACTCGAAACGCCGCAGCGGACGCATCACGAAAGAACTCGCTATCGTTCTGCTTGGCACGGACACGACCGGCAAAGTGTTTTCGGAAGAAACGAAAACGGTGGTGCTCAGCTGGCACGGGGCAGGAGTTTTGTCTCGTTACCGGTTTACCCCTGACGAAGTCCTGACGCTTCGGCTGCCCGATTCTACGAAAGAGGCGGTGGTCCGCCTCGTCGGCCAGTTCGGCGGCGAACCTGGCCGCCACGTGTACGGCCTCGCATTCGTCGATCCAGATCCGCATTTCTGGCCGATGGAATTCCCCCCTCCCGAGTCGTTCGATTCGGCTAACCACAGCGTCTCCTTCAAATGCAGCTTCTGCCACGCGCGCCAGGACGTCCAACAAGGCGATATCGAAGACGACGTTTACTCCGTCCTCGGGAACATCCTGCGCTTCTGCCCGGACTGCGGCATCTCTACGCCGTGGAAAAAAACTCAAGGCGAGCCCCCGCCGGCGTCTGCCGCAAAAGGAGCCAAATTAAATCTCAGGGCGCCTCCGCCCTTGCCGAGCCTCTCAAAGCCCGAGTTAAACTCCGCTGGATCATCCTTCGCACGGTCCATGGAACCGACGCTCTCCGCATCTCTTCTGTCTGCCTCAGATGCTCAGGAGTCACCGTATTCCGCCGCGTCAACCATCTCCGATTTTGCTTCCTTATCCGATATTCAAAGTTCCACCATGGAGGCCGTCGCGACTGCTGTGCTGCCGGCACCCCAGCTTTCTCCTTCTTCCAGACAACTTGCGCTTCCCGCAGTCAAGGCTAGGGACGCTGCCACCCGAGAGCTGGATGCAAATGGCCGGCGCATCAACAAGCGGCGCCACGTCCGCATCCGCGTGAGTTTCACCGCGTGCGTGCGTCACCCGGCCCACGCGGACGAAATCGTCGAGTGCGAGAACATATCCAAAGGCGGTCTGTGCTTCCACAGCCTGAGGCAGTACGCTCTGGATTCGTTCCTTGAAATTGCCGCGCCCTTCTCGCCCGGGGAACCCTGTCTATTTGTTCCGTCCCAGATCAAACGCGTCGAAGCGCTCTCAGGTGGCGAGGTCTTCCGCTACGGCGTCGAATACACGTTCCGCTCCCCTGCTCAACAATCCTGAGCACCGCAATCCTCTAGAACTCTTCGCTTTGCTGAGGGTCGTGCCGCGATCACCAGATTTTGAAAAGCATTTGCGGCGTAAAGAGTGCTAGAGCGCGCGAATGACGTGCTGCAGCAGTGTTACGGCTTCGCGGAGCTTTTGCGTTTCGTTTTCGTTCAGTGCGGCGAGCGCTTTGGCGAGTGATTCTACGCGGAGCCGACGCCCCTCCCACAGGATTTTGGTTCCTTTGGCTGTCGCGGAAAGGCGGACGCGGCGGCCGTCTTCGGTGGCATGGCGGCGCACCAGCCGGGAGCGCTCCAGGCCGGCGACGATGCGGCTCATCGTGGGCGGGCGGACCTGTTCGGCATCGGCCAGTTCGCCGAGCGACCTTGGACCACCGAAGACAAGCACGGAAAGTGCGGAAAGCTGGGCGGGACCGATTCCGCTTTCGCGGTCGCGAATACGGAGCCGGCGCAGCAGGTGAATGGCGGCGGAGTGGAGTTGATCGGCGACATCGATGGCCGTCGAAGCCGGCGCCACAGGAGTTGACGAGTCAACAGCGGCGGAAGCAGCGGAAGATGTAACCGGCGGAAGAGGCGGAGGAGCGATGGCAGAGGTTTTTGGAGCAGGCGTTTTTTTGTGCTTGACAGGAGGCATGGAAGATAGTTAGCTATGCTAACTAATCTTCCCCCGGAGGTAAAGCAAAATGAGCGCAACCGCCCCAGTCCTGGGAATTCAAAACATCGGGCAGATTTCGATCATCGTGAAGGACGTGGAGCGCGCGACGGCGTTCTACCGCGACGTGCTGGGATTGCCGCTGCTGTTCACGGTGCCGAGCATGGCGTTCTTTGATTGCGGCGGCGTGCGGCTGATGGTGGGCACCGCCTCCTCGCCGGAATACGACCATCCCAGCTCGATCCTCTATTTCCGGGTGGCGGACATTCAGGCCGGCTACCAGCGGCTGGTGCAGCAGGGTGTGGACATCGTTGCGCCGCCCCGGCTGATCGCGCCGATGCCGACGCACGATTTGTGGATGACCGCGTTCAAGGACAGCGAAGGAAACTTCCACCAACTGATGAGCGAAGTCCCGCGCGCGGCTTAGAAAACGCCAGAACGCGGGACGTTTGTATCAAAGCTGCGGTGCGGACCATTGTTACTCGGCGTAATGCAGCGTAATATGGCGTATTATGTGTGCCACATCATGAGCGCGCTGAAGACCATCAGTTTCCGGATTCCGTCAGATACGGTGGAGTCGCTGGATGAACTGGCCGAGAGCATGGACCGGGACCGCAGCCACGTGTTGAACGAGGCGGTGGAAAATTATCTGCGGCTTAACGAACATCACCTCAAGCTCATCAAAAAGGGCTTGCGCGCGGCCGAGCGAGGGGACTTTGTGACGGACGCGGAAATGAAGAAGCTGGTCGCCCGAATGCGGCGAGCGAAGTAGCGCGCTGCGATGCGCGTGCGGTGGGCGACTCCGGCCCGGGAGCAGTTTGTCAGCGCGTTTGAATTCATCGCCGAGGAAAATCGCAGAGCCGCGGCCCGAACCGCGGATCAAATCTGGGAGAGCACGCAGATGCTTGCCCGTCACCCCATGGCGGGCAGGGAGGGGCGCGTGGCGGGTACGCGCGAGCTGGTTATTTCAGGCACGCCGTTCCTCGTCGCTTACCGGATCGAAAAGAAGGAAGTGCGGATACTTGCCGTGCTTCATGCCGCGCCGGAATGGCCCGAGGATTTTGACTAGGCCTGGGGGAAGTGCTGGGAGTCTGGTCTTTTTTGAGAAGTTTCTTGCGCTGGGCATCTTGTTCGAGCATGGTGACCATCAGGCGGTGCGGTGAGCGAAACGTGGTTTGGCGCAAGCGATCAAACATAGACGGCAAATCAATCCATCCGTGAGCGGCGGCATCCAAAACGCCAAGCGTACCGATCACCTTCAAGTTGCGAGGACGGGCTGCATCGGCACCATCGCGCTCGTCCACGAGAAGAAGACTGGCTTGTAGTTCAGCCGCGAGGGCTATGGCATCTCGCTCGCCCGGATCGAGATACATCAGAGAGGAATCTGCAGGCCTTGGCAGAGGCACAACTTCGAGCCAAGTATGAGATTGCATCACCCGCTCGCGGACTTGGGCCGGGGCGTGGAAATCAGAGAGTTCTTTGTGCACGGCAGGAGGAATGAGTATGCGCCCGTACAATTGAGGAAGAACTTCGATCGCTTCAATCAAGACAAGATAATTGAGTGGCGTCGTGTCAGCGACAATCAGCGGCATTTAGAGGCCGAGCTGGCGATGAGTCTCGCGGTCGCGATCGAGGTCTTCCAGGGTATATTCCAGCTCGACGCCGTGGTCTTTCAGGAAAGCGTCGACTTGCATGCGCGTCTGGAAGCCGAGGAGCTGGCGCAAGAGGGCTGTGGAGATTTTGCGGGTGCGGTAGGCTTCCAGGGCCGCACGGGAGAAATCCTGGCCCTGGGCGGAGAAAGCCGCGAGGAGCTCGTCTGGAAGAGAGATGGTGACGTGTTGCATGCTTCAGGATACTGGAAGAACCGGTGAAAAGCACGGCCGGAGAGTTGAAAGTTCAAAGTTGAAGGGCGAAGAGCCGAACCGTGAACCTAACTTGGACTAGGTCAGTGGATATTCTCCGGAGCCGAGGAAGGTGAGGAGGCCGAGGTCGCGGAGGAATTGGAGTTGTTGGCGGATTTTGGGGCGGACGTGGGCGTTGTTGGGATGGAGCTTCGCCAACTTGCCGGAGTGGGCGTAGACGTCGGAGAGAGTGAATGCGGATTTGCCCAGGGATTGCACGACTTGGAGCAGGTCGAGGGTCCGCCTCGTTTTTCTGCGTGCAATTTTTCGAGGGGGCGAAGGCGGTTGTAGCCGGCGCGCACTTCACGCGGGGCGTGAGGAGTTCCTTCGCTCACGACGGGGATGCGGGCGTGCGCGGGAATCTTATCCAACAGGATATTGCAGCCGACCCAGCCGGCGCGGCGGGCGGTTGGTGCGAGAGGCGGGCGGCGCTCGATGGCTGAGAGCGCGAACGCAAAGTGCGGAATCAGAATGACGGTACGGACGGCCCAGGCGGTCAGGTCGTAGTGCAGGACGTAGAGATTGGGTGGGTGGTCGGTGAGGATCGCGCGCTTCATTTGCGAGTACGCGGAATCGAGAATCTTCGTTCCGAACGGTTTGGATTGGCTCTTTAGTTGGAAAGGCGAATCGCACTTTGGGCAGGTGTAGTCGAGTGTTGCAGTTCCATGTGGGGCCACGTCAAGACGCGGGGAATCACAAACAGGACAGAAGAAATTTGAGGCGCCCCAGGATTCGGTCCCGACGCGGGCGCGTTGGGACGCGCTTTTGTATCGGCCGAGGCCCTCCCTGGGCGGTGTCAAAGCCACCCAGGAATTAGATCATAGGGCGTCCGTCGGAAGGAAGGCCGCCGCGATTTCGGTGGCCGATCTAAAGATCGGCCACTACATCGGAGAGGGGCGCGCGTCGAGGGTGTGATGGCGTTGTAGTGGCCAGTCTTTAGATTGGCCTTTTCGGTTTCCAGGGCGCCGACCAGGAAGGCGCGCGTAAAGCGCGGCTTATCCAGGGAATGGTTTGGGAGCCGGAGTATGGGAATTCGTGGGGCGAGGAACAAAGTCCTTTGCGCACGGGATTCCACCAGATATAGCAGTCAACATTCTCAGTTACGTCATTTGGCCTGAGAATATGGTCGTAATAGCTCATTTCCCAAAGACGGTGACCTTCCGCTTTCCGAAACTCGAAGGCCGTTCGCAACTTGAAGACGCGCACCAGTTCGAGCAGGTCAGCTAGGGGCTCGCTGCCCTCTGCTAGCAAGTGAAGATGGTCTGGCATGAGGCAATACGCGTGAAGTACAAAGGACAGGCGGGCGGCGCATTCTCGCAGCAGCGCGATGACGCGGTCCGCCGTGCGAGGAATTGCAAGATGGTTTTGGCGCCTATCGCAACAGATGGTAACAAAGTAGGCGCGCGGACCGAGGTAGTTTTCAGGGGATAGGCGGATGTTCTTGCGGTCGAATGGCATACTGAACATTAATATAGCATAACGAGAATTATGATGCGGGTGGCCGATCTGAAGATCGGCCACTACATTAGGTTAGGTAGATGGAGGTTTCGGTTTTGATGATGAAGAGGGCGTCGGAGTCGGGGTAGCCGGAGGCGTGGAATTTTTGGCGGGCTTCGTCGAGGGAGTCGGCAAGGACGGAAAAGATGACGCGGCGGTCGGCGCGACCGATGAAATAGAAGCGACATTCTTGTTGGACGAGTTGGAGTGAAGATGGCACGCATTTGGATCGATCCACGGAAACGAGTGGCGGATCAACTGAAAAGTGGAGGCAGTCGGGAGAAATTTCGAAAGACGAAACGGAAAGATCGAGCTGTACCAGATTGGAACAGAGGCGGCGGACGCTCAGGTTGATGTGGTCGAGGAAGAGTTCGCAGCCGATCGCGTGGCGATTGAGACGCAAAGCGCTGAGGAGCGTGGTGCCACCTCCTACAAAAGGATCGAGGACTGTGTCGCCTTCGTTAGTGGAGGCGAGGAGGATGCGTTCTAGGAGGGCGACGGGCTTTTGGGTGGGGTGTTTGCCGAATTTTTTCTCCCAGGGTTCGGGGGGACGGATATCGGTCCAGACGGATTTCACTTGCTTGCCGCGATTGATTTGCTTCATGTCCTTGTAATTGAAGGTGTGGCGGGACTTTTTGTCTTTGGCGGCCCACATGATGGTTTCGGTGGCGTGGGTGAAATAGCGGCAGGAGAGGTTGGGAGGCGGATTGGGTTTGACCCAGGAGATGTCGTTGAGGAGCTTGAAGCCGAGCTGCTGCATGGCGAAGCCGACGCTGTGGATGACGTGGGCGGTGCCGGAAACCCAGATGGAGCCGTTGGGCTTTAACAGGCGTTGGCAGGCGGAGAGCCAGGAGCGGTTGAATTCGTGGTTGGCGTCGGGGCCTTGGGATTTGTCCCAGGCGCCTTTATTGACGGAGACCATTTTGCCGGCGTGGCAGGTGATGCCGCCGTTGGAGAGGAAGTAGGGCGGGTCGGCGAAGCTGAGGTCGACGGAGGAGGCCGGGAGGTTTTGCGTGAGGGCGAGGCAGTCGGATTGGTAGATGCGGAGGTGGTGCTTTTCGTCGTTGAAGGCGAGCGCGGCCTTAAGGGCGTCGGGCGAGGCGGGGGTGGAGAGAGTGGACATTGACTGGGAACAAACCAAGAGCACAGACTGAAGTCTGTGCCACATTGATCGATCGGGATCGTTGATCAGATGGGTATAGGAGTCAAGTTGGAGGAAGGAATGAGATAGGGAAGTAAGGAGGTAAAGATTAAGACAAAAGAAGGAATTTTTACGCAAAGGTCCACCCCGACCCGTTCGGGGTGAACGCCGGCACAGAGGTCACAGAGAAGAGAAGAACGGGCAAGATATATCAAACCCGTGCGACGGAAACGGCGAGGCTCTCAATCGAGGGCGGCGCAGAATTCGACGATGCGCTCGCGAGCGGATTTTACGGGGACGGCGAAGTTGAGAGCGGCGGCTTCATCGAGGAGCAGGATGACGCGGTCGAGAGCGCCTTCGCCGGCGCGGCCGGTAAGCGCGAGGCGGAGGGGATGAAAAAGTTCGCGGCTGCCCAGGCCCACGCGGTCTTTCAATGCCGCGATGATTTCTTTGAATCGCTCCGTGGTGACGGGCGCGCCGTCGAGCAGGAGAAGCGCGAGATGGCGGAGCACGTCGCGGGCAGCGTAGCGGGATAGGACGGCGTGGGTTTCGACTTTGGCGAGGATTTCTGGCGCGTCGTAGTGAAATACAATTTGCAACAGGTCGGAAAGTGAGCGGCGGTCCTGAACTTGCGGGCCGAGAATCGCGGCGGCGCGTTCGCACCAGGCGAATTGCTGCGGAGAGGCATCGGCGAGGAGCCAGCCTTTTTCGCGCAGAATTTCGGCTACGTCGCGGGCTGTGAACGCGCTCGCGGCGGCCACGGAAGAGGGATTCGGCGTTTCTGGAGGAGCCATCAGAGGAATTCTAGCGCAGGTTAGGAGACGGACTCGGGAGTAACGGCATGTCTATCGCTGAGAAAGTGTGGCGACGACGTGTGCGGCGATGGCTTCGCCGCGGCCCACGGCGTCGACGCCTTCGTTGGTCTTGGCCTTGAGCGAAATCTGTTCCGTGGAAACGCCAAGGGAGCGAGCGAGAGCTTCGCGCATTTTCGGGAAGTGCGGGCCGAGCTTGGGTTTTTCCAGAATGACCACCGCATCGACATACTCAATCACAAAGTTCTTCCCGCCTAGCAGTTTTCGCGTGTGTTCCAGGAAGAGCAGGCTGTCCGCGCCTTTCCATTCTGGATCCGTATCCGGAAACAGCTTGCCGATATCGCCGAGCCCAGCCGCGCCAAGCAGCGCGTCGCATATCGCGTGAGCGAGGACGTCGCCGTCAGAATGGCCGACGGGACCTTTGTCGAAAGGAAGTTCGATGCCGCCGACGATTAGCTTGCGGCCTTCCGCGAGCCGGTGAAGATCGTAGCCAATGCCGCAGCGCACGCTCATGTTTTCTGGCGCTCTTGCTCGAGGTAGAAGCGGGCGAGGGACATGTCGGCGGGCTTGGTGATTTTGATGTTGCGCTCGGAGCCGAGCACGACGTGGACGTCGTGGCCGAGGCGCTCGACGAGGCCGGCTTCGTCGGAGGCGTTGACGCCGTCGGCTTGCGCGCGGGCGAAGGCTTCCTTAATGAGCTTGGTTGCAAACGCCTGCGGCGTCTGCGCCAGCACGACGCGTTCGCGCGGTATCGTGCCGGTGATGAGCGCGACGTCTTCCGGCAGGCTGGCGCGCTTTACTTCTTTGACCGTGTCCATCGCGGGGATGCCGAGAATCGCGGCCTGGCAGCGGCGCGCTTCTTCGATGACGCGGACGATTTGTTCACGAGTGACGAAAGGGCGGACGGCGTCGTGAACGAGGACGATTTCCGTGTCGTCGGGAACTTCGCTGAGTGCGAGCGCGACGGAATCCTGGCGCGAGTCGCCGCCGCGTACGACGCGGACGGATTGCATAAATCGTTCGTCGCGAAGACGGTCCTCGAGCGATTCGACGACATCGGCGCGCGTGGCGACGATGATGTCCGTAATCAGCGGGCAGGAAGCGATGCGGCGCACGCTGTGAATGACGATCGGCGTTCCTTCGAGCTCGAGAAATTGCTTAGGCGTCTCGGCGCCCATGCGCGTGCCGAGACCTGCAGCGGGAAGAATGGCGGCAATGCGGCTCATTTTAGGCGCGACCCGTCTGGGTGGAACGAACGACGGGGCGCAAACTTCAGAGTGTACCTCAAGCTGGCGTGTCAGGCGAATGCACGAACGCAAAAAATAGGCTGATTAGGCGCACGCTCGCGACGAAGGCTATCGAAAGAGCTCTTGGAAATTTCGCTTACAAACTTTGCTCGAGCACTGTTTTGTCGGGCGCGCGAACTTCAATCAGGGTCTGGGTCGGGGAAGACAGGCCTGTGTCCGCGCTCGAATTGGGGCGGCTCCGGGAGGCGCGAACCGGTTTCCACGCGTGACGGAAAATCCGCGCGGGCGCTGCCGCTGATCTCGCCTCGGCCAGCGGCAGAAGCGGATTGGCGGGGCATGGAACTGGGCTGTTCGGGGCGATCCTCGAGGCGGCCAAAAATCATTTTGCCGGCGGTCGTTTGATGAACGGAAGTGACCTGGATGTCGACGCTCTTGTTGATGAAGCGGCGAGCGCCATCGACGACCACCATGGTGCCGTCGTCGAGATAAGCGACGCCTTGGTTGGGTTCTTTGCCTTCGCGGAGAATCAGGACGCGCATGGGTTCGCCAGGCAAAACGACGGGCTTCAAGGCGTTTGCGAGCTGATTGACATTCAGGACGGCGAGGCCTTGCACGGTGGCGACTTTGTTGAGATTGAAATCGTTGGTGACGATCTTCGCGCCGAGGCGGCGGGCGAGTTCGACCAGCTTGTTATCGACGTCGGCAGCCTGTGTGATGTCCTGATCGAGGATGCGCACATCGACGTGCGGCATCTTTTGCATGCGCTGGAGAACTTCGAGGCCGCGGCGGCCGCGCTGGCGTTTGAGGGAATCGGAAGAATCGGCGACGAGCTGCAATTCGTGCAGGACGAATTGCGGCACGGCGACGACGCCATCGAGAAAATGGGCTTCGCAAACGTCCGCGATACGGCCATCGATGAGCACGCTGGTGTCGAGAAGCTTTATGGGCTCGACGGCAGAAGGTGGCGCGGAGGGAATCGCGGATAGAGAGCCGGTCTTCAGTTCAGCGCCTCTTTCGGAGCCAAGCATCAGGCCGAGATAGCCAAACGCAAAGAGCGCCGCATACTCCAAAAAAGATTTTGTGGGTTCCGATTGCCCGGTGCGGGAAATGATGAGCGTTACGATAAGGGCGGAAAACATGCCCCAGACGACGCCGAGCGCGGCCCCCAGCAAACCGCCTGTGCCCGCGCGACGAAGGCGCAGCTCGGCGAGCAGAATTGCGAGAGCCAGGAGAAAGCCGACGCCGGCAGCGTAGAGGCCACGCAAGCTAAATGGCTCGAGTTTGTAGCAGAGCGCGATCGCGCAAGCTACGAGAAACAGGCGCACGAGCCAGAATTCGAAGCTGGGCCTCGCCGGAAGAATCGATCGCGGCCGCCGAGCTTCCGTGGCGGGATCTGATTTGTGCGAGGGGACAGGACTCGGATGGCGCTGCACTTCTGGAACGGTCCGGCTCATACGACCTCACAGTAAAACGATCACTGCAAAATCGGTGCCGCAGTCCCGCAAGAGCGCGGGGAACTTAAGCTGGTGCGGAACGAGAACGCCGGTTCGCGTTCCCGCGGTGTATATACTCCGACAATAAGTGGGTGTCAATACGACAACGAAAGATTAATAAGACGAGTTCGAGTTATCACTTATTGAAAATAGAGGCGCGGCACGCGCTGGCTGATGGCGCAGAGAAGATCGGAGGTCACGGTGCCAATGCTGCGGGCGATAACGTTGGCGGGATGCACGTGCTGGCCATCGGTGCCGTGGATGGTGACGACGTCGCCGATTTCGGCGGCCGGAATGTCGGTGACGTCGATCATGGTGACGTCCATCGAGATGATGCCGACGATGGGGGCGAACGCGCCGCGGAGGAGGACGGTGCCGCGATTGCCGAGCGAGCGATGAATGCCGTCGCCATAGCCAGCGGCTAGCACCGCGATGCGCGAGGGGCGCTTGGCGATGAATTTTTCATTGTAGCCGACGCCGGCTCCGACGGGGATTTGGCGAATGCTGATGATGCGCGAGCGCAGGCTTAGGACCGGTTTCAGCGGAAGGCGCTTCTCAATTTCGGCGCGCTGCTCGACCGGGTCGTAGCCGGGATGGTAGCCATAGAGGATGGCGCCGGGGCGGACCATATCGGCCCAGGTTTCAGGACGAGTGGCGATGGCGGCGCTGTTAGCGAGATGCACGATGCCGGGATCGATTCCCAGCGCACGGAGACGATCGAGCGCGGCGTAGAAGCGCTCTTCTTGCTGGCGCGTTTGTTCGCCGGTGCGCGTGTTCGTTAGGACTTCAGAAGAAGCGAAGTGCGTGAAGACGCCGCCTAGTTCGAGATGCGTGCATTTTGCGAGTTGGCGCGCGAAACATTCGACGTCGCCGGGGGCGATGCCGAGGCGGTTCATGCCGGTGTCCATCTTTAGATGGAAGGAAACTTTTGCGCGTGATTTTTTGTCGCCTTTTTTGGCATGGAGGCGTGCGGCGGCTTTATCGAGTTGCTGAAGCTGCTCGCAGCGATGGATTACGGCCGTGAGATCGTGCTCGATGAGACGCGATTCTTCGCCGGGCCAGAAACTTGTGAGGACGAGAACGGGATTGCGAACGCCGGCTTTGCGGACGGCGATGCCTTCTTCGGTGCAGGTTACGCCAAACCAATGGGAGCCAGCTTTTTCGAGAGCTTTGGCGACTTGCGGGCCGCCGTGGCCGTAGCCGTTGCCTTTGACGATGCTGAGAATCTTGCGCGGTGTCTTGCGCTTCTCTTCGGGGGGATTCACGAACTTGCGGATTACGCGGAAATTCTCGGCCAGTGTGCCGAGGGAAACTTCGGCCCAGATGGGACGACTCTTCAAATTTGTGGGATTGCTCTCAGCTCGTGACATTCATGCACCGGAAAGGAAATAGTTTACGCCAATCGGTTGCCATCGGCGGACAGCCACATTGGATGCCGCGAGAAAGGCAACAGCGAGCAGTAATGCAACTGGAGGACCTGTTTGGCGGCGCGCGGAGTCGAACGACCCCCTCCCGGTTTTTTTGTAAACGTTGTATCTAAAGGAGTTACAATATCTGTAAATCCTTTAGAATGAGTGTTTGCGGGCTATTCTGTAGGTGTTGATTCTAGGCAACTTACAGCTGTGCTTCCTTTCGGCAATTCCTCCTGGGCAGGTCGGCACCCCGTTCTCGGAAAGCGTGGAGGAACGGAGCGTGTGGTTTCTAACACAGTCGCCCATGTCGAGTCAGGACACTCTGAGGGGCTCAAAAAAGGGCTCACAGCTCACCGCCGACAGCTCACAGCAAGAGGACCGAGGTAGGGGAGAGGTCCACATGGTCCGGGTGCTTTCAAGGCTGAGAGCAGCGAGGGTCCAGAGTCCATCGAGAATGCGCAGGTTGCGAGCCTCTGACTAAACAAAATACAACGGAGCAAAAAAGGAAAAAGCGGCAGGGTAGCTGCCGCACTAGCAATATCGGGAATTCTCCCTGAACACATTTTACCAAAGAGGGTGGCGAAACCGAAGGGCAATGGCTAAGATGGCCGGCATGGCAAACCAACTGAATCGGCGAAGCTTTATTGTGACGACCGGGCTGACGGCGCTCGCGGCGACGCGAGTGCTGGGAGCGAACGACACGCTGCGCGTGGGTGTGATCGGTGCGGGCGGGCGAATGAATTACCTGATCGAGTGTGCGGACAAGGTGGGCGGCTACCAGTTAGTGGCGGTGAGCGACGTGTATGGGCCGCGGCGGGACGCGGTGAAGCAGCACACGAACGGGCTGGCGACGACGCATGCGGACTATCGCGAAGTGCTGGAGCAGCCGATTGACGCGGTGCTGATCGCGGCTCCGGACCATTGGCATGTACGCATGGCGGTGGAGGCGCTGGCGGCTGGCAAAGATGTGTACCTGGAGAAGCCGGTCACGCACACGATCGAAGAGGGCGCGGCATTGACGCGGGCGGTGCGCTCCGGCAAACAGATTTTGCAATGCGGGATGCAGCAGCGGAGCTGGAGCCATTTTCGAGATGCGGTGGACATCATTCAGGGCGGAGGCATTGGGCGGGTGCCGCAGGTGAGGACGTATTGGTGGCAAAATTATCTGGCGCATGGAGCGGCTGCTAAACCGGTTGATACGCAGGCGCTGGATTGGAAACAGTGGCTTGGCGGAGCGCCGGATCAGCCGTTCAGCGAAGAAAAATTTTATCGCTGGAGGTGGTTCTGGAACTTCGGCGGCGGGGCGATGACGGACCTATTTACTCACTGGATTGATGTGGCGCATTGGGCGATGAAGGCCGACACGCCCAAAGAGGCGCAGATGCTGGGGGACAAATATCTTTTCGAGCAGTGGGATTGTCCGGACACGGTGCAGGCGGCGTTGCGCTATCCCGGATTTGATGTGGTGTACGAGGGGATGATGGGGTCGTCGATTGACGACGGCGGGCTGGAGTTTCGCGGGACGGAAGCGACGCTGAAGATTAACCGCGGCGGATTTAGCGTTTATCATGAGGGCGTATCGGACCGAGAGAATCCGGTGATGAGAGCGGGGAGTTTTCAGGACGGAACGATTTCACACATGCAGAATTTTTTTGAGTGCGTCAGGTCGCGGCAGGAGCCGAACGCGCCGGTGGAGACAGGAGTTTCGGCCGCGCGGGCGGGGCATATTGCGAATTTGGCTTATCATCGCGGGGGGCAGATCACGTGGCCAGGGAAAACGACCGCCTGAGCGATCGGCGAGCCCGCGAGTTGTTCCAGAAGTAAAAAAAAGACATGACCGAAATTCACACGGGATGTATCTAATTGGCGTTGACTAACCGTTGAGTGGTAGTTGGGCACGATATTGCTGATCTCGAAGTTTTGGAGGAGTGTCATGGGATGGTTCGGCGGGAATAAAGCGCTTGTAACGTGGCTTGGTGTGATTGGGGCGGTGTGCGTTTTTGGGTCGCTTGTGCCGGGGCGAAGCGAGCCGAAGGCTGCGATGGCGGCGGCTAGCGAGGCGTGTGCGAACGATGAGAGCGGGTTGAAGCTGCCGGCGGGATTTTGCGCGACGGTGCTTGCGGATGGAATTGGGCACGCGCGGCATCTGGTGGCGGCGGCGAACGGAGTGCTGTACGTGAATACCTGGTCGGGGCGGTATTACGGAAATACTGCGACGCACGAGGGGGGATTCCTTGTGGCGCTGCAGGACAAGAGCGGAGCGGGAAAGGCGGATGTGAACGAGCGGTTTGGCCCGACCGAGGCGAGCGGCGGGCATGGCGGGACGGGAATCGGGCTTTACAAAGATTTTATTTATGCGGAGAGCAACGACAAGATTGTGCGGTATGCGTTGACGAGCGGATCGATTGTGCCGAGCGCGGCGGCGGAGACGGTTGTTTCGGGATTGCCGCTGGGCGGCGATCATCCCATGCATCCTTTTATTATTGGCAAGGATGGCGAATTGTACGTGGACGTGGGAAGCGCGACGAATTCCTGCCAGGAGAAAAACCGGACGTTGAAATCGCCGGGAATCAGTCCCTGCGTTGAGCTGGAGACGCGCGGCGGAACGTGGCGTTTTGACGCGAACAAACTGAATCAGACATTTTCTCCGGCGGAACGGTACGCGACGGGAATTCGCAATGGAGAAGGGTATGCGTTCGACGATGCGGGGCGGATGTTTGTGACGCAGCACGGGCGCGACCAACTGCATGCGAATTGGCCGGAGTTCTATAAGCCGGAAGAGGAAGCGACGCTGCCGGCGGAAGAGGTGGTGTTGCTGAAGCAGGGCGGGGACTATGGCTGGCCGGAGTGCTACTACGACTCGTTCGTGCGGAAGCTGGTGCTGGCGCCGGAGTACGGCGGGGACGGGAAGAAAATCGGAGTGTGCGCAGAGAAAGGCGAGCCGGCGGCGGCGTTTCCGGCGCACTGGGCGCCGAACGATATGGCGCATTACGACAAGAAGGAATTTCCGGCGCGCTACAGGAAGGGATTGTTTGTGGCGTTTCACGGATCGTGGGATCGCGCGCCTTATCCGCAGCAGGGCTACAACGTGGTGTTTCAGCCGATGAGCGGGGAGCATGCCGCGGGGCGTTGCGAAGTATTTGCCAGCGGATTTGCGGGAGCGGTGATGTCGCCGGATGGAGCCGAGCATCGTCCTAGCGGGCTGGCGGTCGGGCCGGATGGGGCGCTGTATGTTTCGGATGATATTCGCGGGACGATTTACCGGATTACGTATCGCGGCGGGCCTTTTGATGAAAAGTCGATTACCGCGTGTGAGAGCGCGACGGCTTCGCCTGGTCTGGTGGCGGGCGCGCAAGCCAAGCCGCCGGAGGGGACGCATCCGAACGCAGGCGCAACGGCGAACGCGAAGGTGGCCGTGCCCGAGGGCGCGACGCGGGAGATGGTGTTGTTGGGCCGGCGGATTTATCACGGGCAGGTCGGCGGAGCGGCTTGCACCGGCTGCCACGGGATGAACGGGCAAGGCTCGACGCTTGGACCGCCGCTCGATGGGAAGAAATGGTTGTGGAGCGACGGAAGTTTTGCAGGAATTACGAAGACGATTAACGATGGAGTGGCGCAGCCGAAGAACTATCGCAGCCCGATGCCGGCGAAGGGCGGGGCGCAGTTGACGGATGAGCAGGTGAAGGCGGTGGCGGCGTATGTTTGGAGTTTGAGCCACCGGTAACCTAGTGGTCCAACAAAGTCTCAACGGAAAAATCAAAACCCGCACCCTTGCAAAGAATGCAAGAGTGCGGCTCGCGGCATAAGACAGTACGGCCAGTTCTGAGATGACTGGATGTATCCAGGCCGGTCTAAACAAGAATTAGTCCGCAGAGGGAAACCCGATGAAGCGCACGTGGACGATCATAGCGGTAGGCAACGTGCCGGGCAGCTTCAAATGGTATCAGGCGCTGTTCGGTCAGCCGGCTACCCTTCCTGCCCACGATTACTTTGCGCAAGTCCTCGATTCAGATGGAACTGTTTTGCTCTGCCTCCACGAGTGGGGCGCCCACGAGCATCCCTCCTTGATGAGGCCCGATCACGGGACACCCGGCAACGGGCTCCTGTTGTTCTTCCGTGTCGATGATTTCGACCTGGCGCTTCAAAGGGCGCGCTCTCTCGTCACCCGGCTCGAAGAGGAGCCACACGTGAATCCGAACACGCAAACCAAGGAGTTCTCGCTCCGAGATCCAGACGGATATTACGTTACGATCAGTGCGCTCTCTGCGGTCTGACAAGGACTCGGAAGTCAAAACCCGCACGCTTGCAGACAACGTAAGAGTACGGCACCGGCGTCTTTGGGCTAGCCAATGCGTCGGTGAATTATGATGGTGAGGCCTACAGCAGCAAGAATCAGACAACAAACAGAGAGAATATAATAGAGGATTCGCACTTTGGGCCAAAGGAAGGTTGGGAGCTTGTCAACGAACTTGTCTGTCCATGTCTCGCTCCAGCGCGGGACCGAGGCGGCTTCTTCGGAGTCGGGCTTCCAACGTGCAGCGATCCAGGTTGCCCGGAAATTGGAAAGCAGAAGCGCCGCAAGAACAATTCTCACTATGCTCGGCCCTGAGGCCAGCAGATCGGCAAGGTACGCCACTGATACACAGCCCGCCGCGTATCGGCTCCGCTCGCGTACCCCGACGCCACCTAAATAGTAAAAGAGCAAAACAAACGTCCCCATGATTGGCTGGTCCGAGATAATCAAGACAACAGAGGAAAGAACGCCGACGGCGGCGCAGACCCAGTATCCTTGCGCCCCCAGGTAATCGACGTCACTGCTACTCTGAATGGACGGCCAGAACAGGCTCTTGATGCGGCCTTCGCTCCGCGGCATCGAGTCAGCTAAGTTCAGGGTCTGCATCGCCGGAATTAGAGCCCAATTTTTGCCCGGAGTCGAGGAGAAAAAATTCCCTCCCGAAGTCTGCTGCTACTGGTGTTTGCAATTTCCGCTGTCTGCGGGGCTAGGCAGAATACTAAGTGCTCTACATATCGCCGGGGGAGAATTGGGAGAAGGCGTCGGGGGCGGCTTCCTCGAAACGCGTGAGGCGGCTGCGGAAGACGAAGCGGACTTTGTCGGTGGGGCCGTTGCGCTGCTTGGCGATGATGAGTTCGGTTTGTTCGCGCTCGTCGGGCTGGGCGTCTTTTTTGAAGAAGTGGGGGCGGTAGATGAACATGACCACGTCGGCGTCCTGCTCGATCGCGCCGGATTCGCGGAGGTCGGAAAGCTGCGGGCCGCGATCTTCGCGCTCGGGAGCGCGGGTGAGCTGGCTGAGGACGAGGACGGGGATTTGCAGCTCTTTGGCGAGGCCTTTCAAGCTGCGGGAAATGCTGGAGACTTCTTCGTTGCGGTTGCTGAAGCGGCCGCGCGCGGTGATGAGCTGGAGATAATCGACGATCAGGAGCGCGAGGCCGCCCTTTTCTTTTTTGAGGCGGCGAGCTTTTGCGCCGATTTCGAGGACGCTGATGGAGCCGGCGTCGTCAATCCAGAGAGGCGCGGAAGAGATGGTGCCAAGGGCTTCGGTCATGCGGCGCCAGTCTTCGCGGCTGAGATGGCCGGTGCGGAATTTGTGGGCGTCGATTTGAGCGACGGACGCGACGAGGCGCTGAAGAAGAGATTCCTTGGACATTTCGAGGCTGAAAATGGCGACGGGCTGGCCGGCGCGAATGCCGATGTTTTCGGCGAGGTTCAGGGCTAGAGCGGTTTTTCCTTGCGAGGGGCGGGCAGCGAGGATGAGGAGTTCGGAGGACTGGAGGCCGGACGTGAGCTTATCGAGCTCGACGTAGCCGGTGGGGACGCCGGTGATGCTTTTGCCTTCGCGGAAGATTTTTTCGAGGCGCTCGAAATTGTCGCGGACGATGTCCTTGACGGGGATGAGGCCGGCTCTAACACGGTCTTCGGCAAGGGCGAAAATGGAGGATTCGGCGTTGTCGAGGATGGCGTCGGCGCCGTCTTCGCCTTCGAAGGCGCGCTGCTGGATGTTGTGCGTTGCGTGGATGAGATTGCGGAGGAGAGCTTTTTCCTTGACGATGCGGGCGTAGTGCTCGATGTTGGAAACTTTGGGCATGCCATCGGCAAGCGAGGCGAGATAGGGCGCGCCACCGGCGGCTTCGAGATCGCCGCGGCGATGGAGCTCTTCGGTGAGGGTGATGAGGTCGATGGCTTGCTGGGCTTCGCCGAGAGAAATCATTTGGGTGAAAACGCGGCGATGCTGATCGAAAAAGAAATCTTCCGCGCGGAGATTTTCGATGGCGGCGTTGAGGGCATTGTTGTCAAGGAGAATGGCGCCGAGGACGGAGCGTTCGGCGTCGAGATTATTGGGGAGGGGCTTTTCGAGAGCGGTTTGAGAGGTGGCCATGACGGTGCGTTTGCAATTCGCTTTTTATTCGCCTACGGTAACACAAGCCCTTCCGCCGCGCAACGTGAATTGCACGGCTGAGTTACATTGAAATTTTCAGGCGCGAGAATTATTTCAGGCTCGACTTATCCCTGGGTGCTGCATCAACGGTTCGTGAATTGTGCGCGGGAGAGCGGCGCACGTCAACAAGAGAGTCTGTGCAGAGCTGTGCATCGTTTCGGAAATTGTTGAAAAAAGTTGTGGTGAAAATTTGGCACAAAAAATAAAGGAGAATCACAGTCTCAAGCTCGAGTGCGGCGAAAAATAAAGAGGGGCACGATGTATCGTGCCCCACAACGGAAAAGAAAACCCAAAAGGCTGAGATTATTCTTCCTTGGCGACGTGGACAGTAACTTGAGCGGTTACGTCGCGGAAGACTTTGAGGGTGACGGGATAGTCGCCGAGGGCTTTGATGGGATCGGCGATCTGAACCTGGCGCTTATCGACTTTGAAATTTTGGGCGGCGAGGGATTCGGCGATGTCGGCGGTGGTAACGGAGCCGAACATCTGGTCGTTCTCGCCGGTTTTGCGCGTGAAGCTGAGCGAGACGCCGTTGAGCAGCGCGGCTTGCTTTTGCGCGGCATCGAGTTCGTTGGCAGTTTTTTTCGCGAGCGAGGTGCGGATGCGTTCGAGCGCTTTCATATTGCCGACGCTGGCTTCAATGGCGAGCTTGCGCGGCAAAAGGAAATTGCGCGCATAGCCGGACTTGACGGTGACGACTTCGCCGCGATGGCCGAGCTTTTCGATGTCTTCCTGAAGAATGATTTGCATGTTTTCTCTCTAGGCTCCTGATTTTTTCGATCCGAAAAGCGCTAGGCCTTCGGGGCTTCGGCCGCGGGGGCCGGTGTGGGCGGTGGAGGAACGGCAGCCGGTGCTGCGGGCGCGGCATGAGCAGCGTGCGGCGCAACGGCGCGCAATGCCTGCGAGCCGGCGGCGCTGCCCGCGAACGGCAGAATGGCGATGTTGCGCGCGCGCTTGATGGCCACGCCGAGCCAGCGCTGATGGCGCGAGCAAACTCCGGTCATGCGGCGTGGAAGGATTTTGCCGCGCTCCTGAACGAACTGGGACAGAATGTCGGCGCGCTTGTAGTCGATGAAGTCCATCTTCTCGACGCAGAACTTGCAGACTTTCTTTTTGCGGAAATACTGGCGCTTGCCGCGGGGACGTCCGCCCGGACCACCGCCGCCTGGGCCACCTTCGCGGCGCGGACCACCGTGGCCGCCGCCGGGACCGCCATGGCCGCCTGAGCCGCCTTCGCGACGCGGCGGTCCACTGTGAGACTGTGCTTGCTTTGGTTCCTCGGACATAACTTCCTGCCTTTCTCTCTTAACTCAAAATTTCGAATTTAGCTTGCTGCCGCGGTGTGTTCGGCCGCGGCGGCTGGAACAGAAGCGGGCGCCGTGCGGCGCGGACGCCGCGCGGCGCGCTGTTCGCGTTTGCCGCCGAGTTTCTTTTGGCGCTTGAGATCTTCGTCAAGGCGCACGGTCAGATACTTGATGACCACGTCCTGAACGCGCAGACGGCGCTCGAGCTCGGCGATGAGTTCACCGTGATTGGTGCGAATTTGCTGATAAATGTAGATGCCCTCGCGGTGCTTGGCGACGCGGTAGGCGAGCTTGCGCGTGCCGCAATACTCGGTCTTTTCGATCTTCGCGCCTTTTTCGGCGCAAGTGTGCTCAATGCCGGTGACAACTTTTTTGATTTCGTCCTCCGGCGTGGCCGGGCGGGCGATGAAAATCAGATCGTACAGACGTTCTTCCATGATGACCTCTTTCCTCTTTGCGCCGAGGGTATCGGCGGCACTTCAAAATCTATTCCAGGTGCTGGGCCGGAAAAACATTCTCACTCTTCTTCCGGCTCTTCCGCTTCCGCCGGCTTTCGCCGGTTGAAGATGTTCATGGCCGGCTCGATTCCCTTCGCGAGAATCATTTCCACGGCGTCGCCGGCTTTGCCAACCATCTCCGCGGCGACTTCTAACTCCGCCTTTTTCATCGGCCGCAGCACGAATTCTTTGCGGCTGCTAAGCGGATGATCCGGCCCGCAGCCCAATCGAATCCGCGAGAACTCTTGCGTTCCGGCGGCGCTAATCACCGAATTTGCGCCGTTGTGGCTCCCACCGCTGCCTTTGCGGTCGATGCGAATCGTTCCAAAAGGCAGCTGCACTTCATCCCACATCACCAGCAAATCCGCAGGGCCCAGTTCGTACTTTTCCAGCAGCTCGCGTACCGAGATGCCGCTGAGATTCATGTACGTCTGCGGCTTTGCCAGCAACACATCTTCTCCAGCGATCTTGCCCTTGCCTACGAGCGCCTTGCCTTCCGGGCGCTCGACGCGAATCCCGACGCGATTCGCCAGCTCGTCCACGGCCATAAATCCGAGGTTATGCGGCGTCCATTGGTACTCCGGATCAGGATTCCCAAGACCGACGATGAGCCGCATAGGCCTCTGCTCGGCGGCCTGATTGATGCGAGCCGCCGCGATAAACAAGTTGCCGCACTACTTCTTCTTCTCGCCCTTGTCGCTTTTCTCGGCTTTGGTTTCGCCCTCGGCGCCTTCTTCGCCTTCGACTTCTTTCTTGCCCTTCTTGATGACTTCGGGCTCGGCGGGCGTGGCAGCTTCCGTGGCGGCGACTTCGGCCGGTTTTTCTTCTTCGACCTTGAGAGCGACGACGTGAGCGAGCACGCGCTCCGGATCGGTGAGCAGCTTCATCTTGGCGGTGTCGATCGGCAAATCCTTGGCGCGAAGCTGTTGGTTGAGCATCAGGCCGGTGACGTCCACCTTGAATTCCGTGGGAATTTCGGCGGGCAAGCACTCGATTTCGACTTCGCGGGTGACGACTTCGAAAACGCCGCCCTGCTGCTTGACGCCGGCAGCCTCGCCGAAAGTATGGACGGGCACTTTGACACGCATGCGGACGTCCATGGCCACGCGAAGAAGATCGACGTGAAGGAGGTTGCCGCTGAGCGGATCGACTTGCCAGTCTTTGAGGATGGCGGGCTCGTGCTTCCCGGCGAGGTCCACCTGAAAGAGCGTGTTGTGGCCGCTGGCGGAGCGGAGAATCGCACCGACCTGCTTGGCGTTTAAAGCGAGCGTGATGGCTTCGCCTTTGCCGCCATAGAGGACAGCGGGAACCTTGCCAGTCAGGCGGAGGCGCTTGGCCTCGTTTTTGCCCCGATCGGAGCGGGGCGCTCCTTCTACTACGATTTGAGTCTGAGCCATACTTTCATTCCTTCCTCGAAAATCTTTAACCTGATCAAATATCAAAAGCGACAGACTGAAGTCTGTCCCACTTAAATAAAGAGCTCGCTGATCGAAGTTTCCTCGTGAATCGAACGAATGCCGCGGGCCAGCAGGCTTGCGACACTCAAAATCTTTATTTTGCCCATGCCCTTGGCAGCTTCGCCGAGCGGGACAGAATCGGTGGCGACCACTTCGGTGATGCACGAGTTCTTGATGCGCTCGATGGCCGGGCCGGAAAGCACGGCGTGGGTGCACGCAGCAAAAACCTGCGTCGCACCTTCTCGCATCAGCGCTTCGGCGGTTTTCACGAGAGTGCCCGCGGTGTCGATGATGTCATCCACGATCAGGGTGCTGCGGCCACGGACGTCGCCGATTAAGTTCATGACTTCGCTGACGTCGACATCGACGCGCCGCTTATCGACGATGGCGAGAGGGGCATCGAGTTTTTTGGCGAAGAAACGGGCGCGCTCGACGCCGCCTGCGTCGGGAGAGACGACGGTCAAATTCGGCAGGTCCAATTGGCGGAAGTGTTCGACGAGCACGGGCGAGCCGTACAAGTGATCGACCGGAACGTCAAAATAGCCCTGAATCTGCGGAGCGTGCAAGTCCAGCGTCAAGGCGCGGCTTGCGCCGGCGGTTTCGAGAAGATCGGCGACGAGTTTTGCTGATATTGGGACGCGCGGCTTGTCTTTGCGGTCCTGGCGCGCATAGCAGTAGTAGGGGAGCACGGCGGTGATACGCCAGGCGGAGGCGCGCTTGAAGGCGTCAATCATCAAAAGCAGCTCGAACAAATGGTTATCGACGGGGTAGCAGCAGGGCTGAACGACGAAGACGTCGGCGCCGCGCACGTTTTCGAGAATCTGGAAATAAATCTCGCCGTCGCTAAAGCGGCCGAGGCTGGCTTTACCCAGCGGGACTTCCAAATGCTGGCAGATGCTCTCCGCCAGCGGCAGATTCGCGGTCCCCGAGAAAATTTTAAACCGGTCGTCGTTCACGACACTCGCGCTCCATCCATTCAGCTTGTGGGCCCGCACACTTCTTCGCCTGGAATCGATTTCAAGGCTTAAACGGTTCTGTGGAGACGCCGCGGATCAACGGAGGCAACGCGAGGACACAATTCTAGTTTAGCGAGTGCCCCGCATTTTACGAACGTACCTGTCGCGCGAGAGTGACTCGCAAACAAAGGTCTGATCGTCCGGAAACCCAACAGCGGCTCGGCGCGCCAACGCTGGGCTCGGGAAAACACCAAACACCGCCGAACCGCTACCCGCCAGCGAGGCTTCTGCGGCTCCTCGTTGGAGCAAAGCCCGCTTGATTTTCTCAAGACGGGGGTGACGCCGGAAGACGGGCGGCTCGAAATCGTTCGAGAGGCCGCTTTCCTGCACGCTCCAACATAGAGCACAGAACCTCCAAAGTTTAGGGTCTACGGCGGGTTTTGTCAATGTCATCGGTCGGGCTTTCAGCCATCGATAGGCGTCGAGAGTGGGAACGTGGACGTTTCGCGGCGAAACGATGAGTACGGAGAGCTTAGGGATGTCGGGGAGAGGGTAGATTTCGTTGCCGCGGCTGACGCCGAGAGCGCGGCCTCCGAAAAGGAAAAAAGGGACGTCGGCGCCGAGGGAGGAGGCAATTTCGAGGAGTTGAGCGAGAGGCAGCTTGCGGCCAGTCAAGCGCAAATAGCCGAGCAGGGCGGCGGCGGCGTCGCTTGAACCGCCTCCCAAACCGCGGCCCGCGGGAATGTTTTTGCGAAGTTCGATTTCGACGCCGGAGCGAATCTTAAGCTCGCGGCGAAGGGCATCGACGGCGCGGTAAACGAGATTTTTTTGGAAGGGTTCGCTGGAAAGAGCGGCGTTTCCCTGGATGGACAACGAAATACCCGGCTTCTTGGAAGCGCGCAGAAGCAATTCATCGTGCAGCGAAACGCTCTGGAATATAGTGCGCAGTTCGTGATAGCCGTCGGAGCGTTTGCCGAGAATTTCGAGGCGCAGATTGATTTTGGCAAACGCGGGGATGCGAACTTCGCGCATGCGGCTTATTGCGGTTTCGCGTCTTCGGGCGAAGATTTTTGCGCCACGCGGTGCTTTACCTCGGAAAGCTTCTTTTCGATCGCGGCCACTTTATCGTTTTCGACATCGGCCGGGAGAGAATGGCGCCATTCTTCGAGGGACTTTTCCCACTGGGTCGCCGCGAGATCCATGCGGCCGGATTTGGCGTAGACATCGGCGAGATGGGAGCGAATAGTGGCGTCGTGGCTTTCAAACTGGACGGCTTTGCGCAGCGTGGCTTCGGCGTCGGCAAGTTTATTTTCGCGGTAATAAATCCATCCCAGGCTATCGAGATAGGCGCCGCTGTTCGGCTCTTCTTTCAGCGCGCGCTGGACGAGCGATTGGGCTTCATCCAGGCGAATGCCGAGATCGCCGAGCATGTAGCCGTAATAATTGAGGACCGCGGCATCGCGCGGATTGACGGCCAAAGCTTTCTTAAACTCGACTTCGGCGCGGTCGTAAAACTTCTGTCGTTCATAGATGGCGCCTAGCATAAACCAGGTCATCTCGTTATCGCGGGGAGCGCCGGGGAGGGCTTCGGCGGTCAGCGCGGCTTGTTCGGCTTCTTTGTAGCGGCGAGCGCGCTCGTAGACTTGCGCGATTTTCAAATAGGTGTCGCGATCCGCGGGCGTTTTGGTGAGCTGTCCCTGAAGGATTTTGACGGCTTCGTCGGTTTGGCCATTCTCTCCGAGCAGCAGCGCGTTGGAAGTAACGATGCCGGGGTCGCTGGGATACTTCGCCACGGCGTCCTTGCCGGCCTCGAGCGCTTTCGGCAAATTCTTTTCGGCGCGGTAAGTATCCATGATCAGGATGCGCGCGCGGCGGTCCTCTTCCTCACCGAGGTTCCCGAGTTCCTCGTAGGTATTAAGGGCGGCGGAAAAGTTCTGAGCATCGCGATACAGCTGGCCGAGTTGCTGGTACAAAATGGCCAGCGAACGGCGGCGAGAGGGCAGGACGGTGGAACCGGACTTGAGGCCGGTTACGGCATCGGAGAGCACGCGAATCGCGTCATCGTAGCGGCCCTGCGCTTCGTACAACATCGCCTCGTTGTACATCACCTCCGGACTTCCGGGTTCGTATTGCCGAGCTTTCAACAGGCTTTGTTCCGCCAGATCCAGTTTATTCAGTTGGCGATAAATTTGTCCGAGGCGGAGATACACGTCGGCATCGTCGGGCATTAAATCCGAGAGCTTCTGATACACGGTGAGAGCGTCCGAGTATTTCTCTTCCGTGAGCAGCGTCTGGCCAAGACCGCGCAAATGGCTAGACTCGGAGGGATCGAGATCCGCGGCTTTGCGGTAAGCCTCTTCGGCCTTCCGCAAATCGTGGTTTTGCGAGTAGGCATCGCCGAGCAGATCGAGCAGCGTCGGCGAGGGATTGCGCCCGGTGATTCCTTCGAGCAACGAGACGGCGTCTTCGGATTTGCCTTCGTCGAGGAGAAGCTGCGTGAGCTGTTCGACCGCGGCTTCGTTCTCGGGATCTTCTTTCAGAAGGCCGCGCAGGACTTCTTCGGCCTTGTCGTGCTCATTGCGCAAGCGATAGAGCCGCGCAAGCCAGAGAGCGGACTCCGTGTCGGTCGGATCCAGGCGGTAGACTTCTTTGTATTGTTCGATGGCGCGCTCGGCCATATCGGATTGCGCGGCCGAAGTCAATTCGCCCAGCTGGCGCAGATAGATGCGGCCAAGGAGCCGCCGCGTCGGCAGATCGTTCGGATTTTGCTTGAGGAGAGCCTGAGCTTCGGTGATGGCCTCGTTGACGCGCTGCGATTCCCAGTACATTTCGGCGAGGCGTTCGCCGATGATGGGCGACTCGGGATCTAGGGCGTAGGCCTTTTTGTACGCGTCGATCGCTTTCGTGGCGTATTCGGCGTCGTTGGTGGATTCGTACTGGATTTCGAAGAGATGTCCCAGAGAGTAATTGTAGTAAGCGTCCGCGCGGGGAGAAGGCGCCACCTCCGTTTGCAGAGTGGTGTCGCTCGAGTTCGATGGAGGCGGAGCGGCGGTCTGGACCTGCACGACCTGAGAAGTTTGAGCGCTGGCCGCGCAGGCCAACAAGCTGGTGATGAATATCGCTAAGCTAGATCTTCGTAAATTCATAGGTGCCCCGGAAACAAAAAGTATCCCATGCGGCTGGAACGCGGTCAAAAGCGAAATTCAGGCGTTTCCAAGGCCCAAACGCGCCCTCATCTAAGATGCAGAAAAATTACGAAACGTTGAACCCTATTTCGAGCGTTGCCGGTTGATGCACCCTGCGCAACATCGCTTAGTGGAGAAAATGGCGGATGCCGGTAAAGACCATGGCCATTCCGAGGCGGTCGGCGGCGGCGATCACTTCGTTATCGCGGACGGAGCCTCCCGGCTGAATGACGGCGACGGCGCCGGCTTTTGCGGCTTCTTCGACGCCGTCGGGGAAGGGGAAAAACGCGTCGGATGCGACAACGCTTCCTGCGAGAGAAGACTGCGCCTTCATCACGGCGAGCTTGACGGAATCGACGCGGCTCATTTGGCCCGCGCCCACGCCGAGCGTCGCGCCGTCTCTGGCGAAGACGATGGCGTTGGATTTGACGTGCTTGCAGACTTTCCAGGCGAAGCACATGGTTTGCATTTCGGCGGGGGTGGGGGCGCGCTTGGTCACGGTCCTTAGTTGATCGTCCTTGATTTCGCCGAGGTCCGGGTGCTGCACCAGCATTCCTCCCAAGATGCGCTTGAGCTGCAATTCACGATCGAGTTCAAGGCCGCCGCGAGGCAGCTCGAGAAGGCGCAGATTCTTTTTCGCGGCCAAGATGGATCTCGCCTTTTCGTCGAAGCCGGGAGCGGCGATGCATTCGGCGAAAAGCTTCGCTATTTCCTCTGCCGTTGCGGCGTCGACCACGCGATTGAAGGCCATAACGCCGCCGAAGGCAGACACCGGGTCGCATGCGAGGGCATTTAGGTAAGCGTCCAAAAGAGTTTCGCGCTCGGCTGTTCCGCAGGGATTGTTGTGCTTGACGATGATGGCGGCGGGCTGGCTGAATTCCGCGGCGAGGCTTCGCGCCGCTTCGAGGTCGACGTAATTGTTGTAGGAAAGCTCCTTGCCCTGGAGTTGTTTTGCGGCGGCGAGGCCGCTTGGTGCGCTTGCGGCGGGGACATAGAGCGCCGCGGCCTGGTGCGGGTTTTCGCCGTAGCGCAGTGAGTCTTTCTTTTGCAGCGCGATGTGGACGCGCTGGGGCAGCAACGGTTCCTCTCCTAGTTCGAGGTGGTCCCCGGCGGTTGATAAGCGCTCGAGTTCGGTAGTGATCAGGCCGTCGTAGCGAGAAGTGGTGGCAAATACCTTGCGAGCAAGGTCGAGACGCGTGGCAAGGGAAGTCTCGCGCGCGGCTTCCAACTCTTCGGCGACGCGTGCGTAATCTGCGGGATCGGTCACGACCGTGACACTTTCGAGATTCTTTGCGGCGGAGCGCAACATCGTGGGTCCGCCGATATCAATATTTTCGATCAACTCTTCCGCCGCCAAACCTTGTTTCGCGGCCGTTGCTTCGAAGGGATAGAGATTTACGACGACGAGATCGATGGGCGCGATGCCGTGCTCCGCGGCCTGTTTTTGGTCGTCGGGATGTTTGCGGCGGTAGAGCAAGCCGCCATGGACCTTTGGATGGAGCGTTTTCACGCGACCACCGAGCATCTCGGGCCATCCGGTGAAGTCGGCGACGTCGCGAACGGGCACGCCGGCTTCGCGCAGCAGTTTGGAAGTGCCGCCGGTGGAAAGAATCTCGATTTGCAAAGCGGCAAGGCGTTTCGCAAACTCGACGATTCCTGATTTATCAAACACGCTGATGAGCGCGCGTTGCACCGCCATGTATTCCTCCGGAAAAAGAAAAGCACAACAGTTTATGCGTTCGGGGGGGATTCGCAAAGCGCAAAGGCCGCGGATGAGGTATCGGGGTTGGGGGTGGAAGAGCGGCGTCGGAAAAGAAAAACGCGAGGCATCACCAATCTAGAGGCTTAGCGGAGGGCAAAGACCCACGAGCCTGCGGAATTCTTAAGCCTTTACGAGAGCTTTGAGTTTCACCTGGCCGTCGACGACTTCGACGACATACTCGACATCGCGGCAATTTTTTTGCTTCCGGAGATCTTTCGTTTTTTTCAAGACGAATTCGTTAAAGCTCGAGCGCGAAAGCTTGGCGGTCTGTTCTCCCGCTTGTTGCTTCGCTTGCACGAAGGCCTGGTAGAGCTGGTCGACCTTTTCGCTTTCACGCTCCGGCTCGGAGCATGTTACACGGAAGGGTCCTGCGGCGGCCGGCGCGGGGGGGTCGAGAGGCTTGGGCGGCTGAGCTTGCGGCTGGCTCTTGGTCCGCTTCTGCGCGCGTTCGGCCTCGATGGCTTTCGCGGCGGCACCGAAATGGCGTTGGACGCTGCCTTCTTCCTTCTGCTGCGTTTTCTTGCGGAAAATGTCTTTGTACTTGGAGTAGGTCTGCGTGAGGTTATTCAGGCGGAAACGCTGGCCGTATTTGAGGTCGCCGCCGCGCTCGCCGTAGCGTTTGATCGTCAATTCGATGCGCCATTCGATTTCTGTCGGCGGACGCTTTCTGCCGCCCCCGAAATACTGGTCGTATTCGATCTTGAGCTGGCGGATGTCGCGCTCGAGTTGGCCCAGATCCTCGTCGATGGTCGCCATGGGTGGAAATGCCCCTTGAAGTATCATGCTAGGAGGTGAGGGCGAGGGCGTCAACCAGCGCGGCGCGCTGCGCTGCGCATTGTGCATCCCGCCTTCATCGCGGCGGTTGGACGCATGGGCTCTGCTCCGGCGCGAGAATGCGTCATTGCCCACGAAGAGGCGCTGTGCTGAAATAAGGACATGGAAGCCCGCGCAAAACAGACTCTTTCCGCCGAGCAGGCCGAGCTTCTGCGCCAGATACCATCGGTCGACGAACTTCTTGCCCAGCCCCAGCTGGCGACACTCGCGCGGCGCGTCGATCGCACGCTGCTCGTGGAAGTGACTCGTACAGTTCTCGCCGAGCTGCGCTCGCGCATTACCGACCAGATCAAATTCGCGGTGCTGGGCGAGCTTGCCGTTCTTGCTGCGGACCGGGCCGCTCTCGAGGAACACATCAGTTCCGTCGTCGAGCGGATTCTTGCGCACTCGCTCCAGCCGGTGATCAACGCCACCGGGGTTGTACTGCACACGAATTTGGGACGAGCTCCGCTTTCTGCGGCAGTGGTCGAAGAGTTTCGGCGGACGGCGACGCAATACACGAATCTCGAATATGACTTGGAGGCTGGCGGGCGGGGCAAGCGGGACGTGCATACGTCATCCTTGCTCGAGCGGCTAACAGGGACGGAAGCTGCCGTGGTGGTCAATAATTGCGCTGCGGCGGTGCTGCTGGTGCTGGCGGCGTTGGCAAAAGGCGGCGAGGTCATCGTGTCTCGCGGCGAGCTGATCGAGATCGGCGACGGCTTCCGCATCCCCGAAATCATGGCGGAAAGCGGCGCCGTGCTGCATGAAGTCGGCACGACGAACCGCACGCGCCTGGCGGACTACGAAAACGCCATCAATGAGAAAACGCGGTTGCTGTTACGCGTGCATCCATCCAATTTTCGGATTACTGGTTTTGCGGAAAAGCCAGAGCTGAAAGAACTCGCCGAGCTCAGTGTGCGGAGCGGATTGCCTCTTGCGGAAGATCTTGGCTCGGGTTGTCTCGTCGATCTTTCCGAGAACGGAATCTCCGAACCGGTTGTTCGCCAGAGCATCGAAGCGGGCGTTTCCATGGTGATGTTTAGCGGCGATAAACTTCTGGGCGGGCCGCAAGCAGGCATCATCGCAGGGAAGAAAGACCTTGTGACCCGCGTGCGGCGGCATCCGCTCTTCCGAGCGCTGCGCGTGGACAAACTTACGACCGCGGCGCTGGAAGTGACTCTCGGCGCTTACCTGCGCGGCGCTTGGGACGAAGTTCCGGCATTGCGGATGATTCGTACAAGCGCGCTGGAGATCAAACGCCGCTCCGAGAATTTTTTGCGCGAACTCCGGCCCGAGCTTCCTCTCGACGAAGTGGAGATGGAGATTACCGATGGTGAGTCGCTTGCGGGGGGAGGTTCGACGCCGGCGCAAGCGCTGCCGACAAAGGTGATTCGCATCGCCAGCGCACGCTACTCCGCGGCGCAGCTCGAGCAGCGGCTACGGCGCGCCCCGGCGGGCATTTCCGTGATTGCGCGCGTGGAGAACGACCGGTTGATCTTGGATCTTCGCACTGTTTTCCCCGAGCAGGAACCGTTGCTGGTTAAAACTTTGGCCGCCGCGCTCCACTGATTTTTCTCGAACTTCCCGCATCATTCACTCTATTTCGTTTCGCTATTTTTTACCGCCTGCGCGGCCTCTCGTTTCTATTTCGATCCGGATGAAACTCAGATGGCGTGCTGCGCGTCCTACGGACTGTTTCGGGCGAGTGGACGGATTCATCCGGAATATTTGTGCACCCCTGGTAGCCCGAATCATGTCTTGCGTGAAAAAGGAGAGAAGCGAAATGTGGAGAAACAGGTGCGTTCTCACGGGAGTTGCCATGCTATTTGGCTTGGGCACGGCTGCGGCACAGCAACAAACGATTCCTCCTGGGCAACAGCCGCCGCAGATGCGCGGGCGCACTCGTCAGCCCGCAGAACAGGCGACGGCTCAGAACGAGGGCGCGCACGATAAGCAAGCGCAGCATCCTCCTGCGCCGGAAGAGAAATCCGTCGTGACACATCACTCCGCGCGCATCGGCGGGCAAGTGATCAATTACACCGCGACAGCTGCGACGTACAACATCAAGGCCGATGATGGGACCGTGAAGGCGACGATGTTTTATGTGGCCTACACGAAGGACGGAGTTGCCGATCCGGCCAAGCGCCCTGTCAGTTTTGTGTATAACGGCGGACCGGGGTCGGCTTCGCTTTTTACGCACATGGGCATGGGGCCGGAGCGCGTGGTGCTGACCGCCGATGGCCACGGAATGCCTGCGCCGTTTACCATCACGGACAATGAAGATTCTTTTCTCGATGCCACCGACCTTGTTTTCATCGACGCGATTTCGACCGGATACAGCCGCCCCGCCCCGGGCGAAGCCCCGGCGCAATTCCACGGCATCATCGAGGATGCCAATTGGTTTGCCGATTTCATCTACCAATACACCACGCGCAATGATCGCTGGGCTTCGCCGAAATTCCTGATTGGCGAAAGCTATGGCACGACGCGTTCCGCCGAGCTTTCCGGAGTGCTGCAAGAGCGTCATCAGATTTACATGAGCGGGATTGTGCTGCTTTCGAGCGTGGCATTCTCGAGCTGGGGTGCCGACGATCGGACGATTTTCTTCCTGCCCACGTACACGACGACGGCTTGGTACCACCACTTGCTGCCTCCGGATTTGCAGAGCCTGACGGTCGAGCAGGTGGCGGAGAAGGCGCGGGAGTTCGCGCACGGCGAATATGCGCAGGCATTGGAGAAAGGCGATCAGCTTTCTCCAGAGGAGCACCAGAAGGTTGCCGAGGACCTCGCGCACTTCACCGGACTTTCCGTGAATTACATCGAAGAAGCGAACCTGCGCGTCAGCCCGTTCCGCTGGTTCAAGGAACTGGAACGCAGCAAGCGCCGCACGATTGGCAGGCTCGATTCACGGTTCGAGGGGATGGACGTAGATGCCGCGGGCGAGCGTAACGAATACGACCCGAGCGAGGCTTCCTACGAAGGTGCGTTCGTCGCCACCTTCCACGATTACGTGCGGCGCGAACTGAAGTGGGACAGCGACGCGTATTACACGGTCACCGCCAATGTTCGCCCGTGGGACCAGACCGGCAACACCGAGGTCGCCGAAGTGATGCGCGCGGCGATGACCCAGCAGACGTATTTGAAGGTGCTGGTGCTCTGCGGCTACTACGACGTGGCCACGCCGTTCAACGGGATTGAAAACACGGTCGCGCACATGAATCTCGAGCCTCCGGTTCGCAAGAATATCAGTTTCGCTTACTACGAATCGGGACACATGGTGTACATCGACGAAAAAGCGCATCACAAGCTGCACAAAGACGTCGACGACTTTATCAACGCGAGCTACACGCACTGAGTCGGGTCGGCGCGGAATATCGCCGCGAGCGTTCACGTGCCCAAATCAGGTGGTATGATATAGCTGTTATATAGGAGCACCTGTATGGCCACCGCTTTGATCCACTTCGACGAAAAACAAAAGCGGCGCCTCACCCGGCGCGCGCGCCTGCGCGGAAAATCCTTTTCCCAAGAAGTTCGTGACGCGGTAGACCTTTATCTTTCTGTCCCTGTCGAGTCCGAAGAGGAGTTGCGTGCCCTCGCTCGCGCTGCCAATCTTGCTGCGGACCGGATGATTAGACGGCTAGACGAAACCATTGCTTACGTGGATCGCGCGCTTAAGTCCAGGAGGAATGGCAAGTGAGCTGGGCTGGAGAAGCGGTCGCCGCCATTCGCAAGATGGTGCTAATCGAAGATCGAATGAATGGGTTAACCGACCAAGTAAAGAAATTGGCGGAATCATATAACGAGCTCGACCGGCGTCTCTTACGGATCGAGGCGAAATTCGAACTTATCGAAAAGCTTGGGTCGGCCCGCGGTCGCGGGCTTCCCGCTGCATCTGGAAAGCTGAAGCATCCAATCAAAAAAGATTAGAATTGGATCGTGCTGACCTTTTCAGCTTCTAACGGAAAACTCAGACCTGCCTCGAAGCCCTTGCCAAAGCTGCGTCCTGGCTGGGCGCTCATCCGCGTCCGGATGGCGGGCATTTGCAACACGGATGTCGAGATCTTGCGCGGGTATCACGCGTTCCGTGGCACGCCGGGGCACGAATTCGTCGGCGAAGTTGTCGAGGTTAACAGCGTCTCTCCTTCGCTGGGCAGAAAATGGCTGGGGCGGAGGGTCGTGGGCGAAATCAATGTTTCTTGTGCGGCTTACGGCTACCGGCCGGTTTGTTCCTTTTGTCGGCGCGGATTGAAAACACATTGCGCGCGACGGACCGTGCTTGGCATCGTGGCGCACGACGGCGCGTTCGCGGAATATTTGGCTCTTCCACTCGAAAATCTGCACATCGTTCCGGATTCTGTCAGCGACGAACAGGCAGTGTTTGCCGAACCGCTGGCCGCGGCCTGCGAAATTCTCGAACAAGTTGACACGAGACGGTTCCGCGAAGCGGCGGTACTTGGCGACGGCAAGCTCGCGCAACTCATTGCGGTGGTCTTGCGGACTGCGGTACGCCGCGTCGTCATGTACGGGAAGCATGAAAAGAAACTCGCGCTCGCGCGACGGGCAGGAATCGAAACGAAAAAAGTAAGCGGAGGCGGCGCCGACTTGAGGCGCGTGAAGGAGAATTTTGCACTACTCGTCGAAGCGACGGGCTCGCCGAGCGGATTCGCGCTTGCCCAACACATGACGGAGGCGCGCGGCACGCTTGTGCTGAAATCGACGTTTCACGGCGCGGCTCCGGTCGAAACGTGGCCAATCGTTGTTAAAGAGCTTACCGTTGTCGGATCACGTTGTGGCCCGTTCGCCAAAGCGCTTGCCCTATTTAAGTCAGGCAAGATCGATCCCAGCCCGCTCATCACGCGCGCATTCTCATTGAAGGAAGCGGCGGCGGCAATGCGTTTCGCTCAAAATCCTGGAGTGATGAAAGTCTTGCTAAAAGCCTGAGTGTCAGTTCGCAGCAACGAAAAGCTGATATCGGAGCTAGGAATTAGCTAGGGCCGCATCTTCTTTGAGGAGTTCTTCTAACGTACGGACAAAAAGGTCCGCGTCGGCTTGCGAAAAAATCAGCGGAGGGCGCAGCTTGATGACGTTGTGATGCGGACCATCGGTGCCGGCAAGGACGCCGCGTTCCCGCAGGCGATTGACGACGTAAGAAGCTTGATTGGGAGCTGGTGCGCGGTTCTCGCGATCTAGCACCAAATCCAATCCCAGGAACAATCCTGAGCCGCGGACGTCGCCAATTAGTGCGTGTTTTTCTTTGAGAGCTTCGAGGCGCGCGAACAGATAGCGCCCGACTTCAAGAGCGTTATTCTGGAGATGCTCTTCCTCAAGTACATCTAGAACCGCGAGCCCTGCTGCGCATGCAACTGGATTGCCGCCGAAAGTGCTGAAAAATTCCATCCCGTTGTCAAAACTTGCGGCTAGTTCCGGGGTGGTAACGACGGCCGCGAGCGGGAATGCGTTTCCGATTGGTTTTCCAAGGACCACAATATCCGGGATGACGTTTTGCGTTTCGAAGCCCCAGAAGTGAGTGCCCAGGCGGCCGAAGCCGACTTGCACTTCATCGGCGATGCAAACGCCGCCCGCTGCGCGAACGTGCTTGTAGGCTTCGGCGAGATATCCTGGCGGGAAAACAATCTGGCCGGCAACGCTCGGGAGAGTTTCGGCGATATAAGCCGCGATACCGCGGCTTTCCGCTCGCATGCCTTCCAAAATCTCAGCGACGCGATGAGCGTACTTTTTTCCTGCGTCTGCGTCGCCACGCCGATATGGCCCTCGATAATCATCTGGGATCGGCGCGACGTGGACCCACGGTTTGCGGCCACGGCCTCCGGGACCGTCAAATTTGTAGGGGCTGATGTCAGTGAGCGTAGTCGTATGGCCATGATAGGCGTGTTCGAGAACAATGACGTCTTCGCGGCCGGTGTGAGCGCGCGCGAGGCGTAGTGCCAGTTCGTTCGCTTCGCTCCCGGAGTTGACAAAATAGCAGACGCGCAGCGGCTCCGGCAGAAGGCGCGCGAGACGCTCGGCGTATCGATTGACGCTGTCGTGAAGGTAGCGTGTGTTCGTATTGAGGAGAGCGATCTGCTCTTGCACGGCGCGAACCACGCGCGGCTGGCTGTGGCCGACTAACGGCACGTTGTTGTACACGTCCAGAAAGGCGCGGCCGGTGTCGTCGTAAAGATATTGCATCCAGCCGCGTACAATTTTCAGCGGATGCTTATACGAAATGCTCAGATTTTTTCCGAGCAGCGCTTGCCTAGCCGAAAGAGTTTCTGCGGAATTCGGATCTTGCGGCGGAAAGCGGTTGGCGGGAATGCCGAGGAGCAAATTGGGATCGGGCGAAAGAGAAGTCCAGACGGCACGCTGCGATCGATAAGCTACGCCCGGGAAATCGGAGCCACGATCGAGAAGATCCAGAACGATTTGAAAGTGAAGATGGGGTACCCAGCCGCCGTTTTCGTGAACATCACCAATTGCGGCGAATTGTTGGCCGCGCGCGATACATTGGCCGATCTGGAGCGAGTCGAAGGCATCACGAGCGAGGTGGCCGTAGAGAGTGAAGAATTCCAGGCCCTCACCGGTCGTGTGGCGAAGAATGACGAGCGGGCCATAATCCAGGGGCGCGGTGTTGATCGCAACGGTGTGAACGACGCCATCGAGCGCGGCGTGAATCGGCGTGCCTGGCGCGGCGAATAAGTCCAGGCCGAGATGAATGGTTCGCCGCTCGTCGCTCGGATTTTCGCTGGCACCGAAAAGCGGCGAGGTGTAAAGCAGGCGAGCTTCGTTGTAGCGGCCAATTCCCACGATCGCATTGTGCTTCTTCAACTCTCGGCGGATCGCCTCGCCGAGATTTTCCGTTTTAGACGCATTTGGATCAGCGCCGAGAAATCTGCTGCCAACGCTCAAATCTAAAACAAGGCTCTGGGCCGTGAGCAAATCCGCGCCAAGAATAGAAGACGCGTTATTCGCGTTCGATACCAGCCACCGACGTACTTTTTCGTTTTGGGGAGCAGCAGGCAGACCGCACGCATCGCGAAACGTATAATGCGCAAATCTTGGATGAAGCGACGCAAGCTTCTCGAACGCTTCCCACGCAGGCTCCTCGCTGATTGTCACGTAAGGGTCATCGGAGACAAGCGATTTGCGATGCGCGGAATTCGTGACGCTGACGGCGAGGCGCATTCCAATGAGCGGGTAGAGAATGCTGATCTCGGCTTCGTTCAGAGGTAAAGCGCTGTGATAACCGGCGATAACGGCGCTTGCCGCGGCTAGAGGATCATTTTCTCCCAACATTGCGTACGCAGCGGCAATCGCGACCTCAGAGACGGTGAGGCCGTGATGCATGTCGCCGAAATCGATCACGCCGGCTACTTTTCGAGGTTGTGGCCATGGCGGACTCACCAATACGTTGTAATCGTTAGCGTCGCCATAGATGACGCTTCGACGCAGCGATGACAGCGCCGGAACTACTTCTGATTCGTAGAGAGTCAGAAATTGTTCGACCAGTGCACGGCGAGCAGCGTCGCTGATGTGGTGCAGGTAGTCTCGAATCCAGCCGGCGCGCGACAGGTCCCATTTTAGTTGACGGTGCGTTGCGGGATGAGAGAAATTGGCGAGGACTGCGTCCATCTCACCAAGAAATCTGACCGAGACTTTTAAGAAGCTCGTGAGAGCGTCGGATTTACTTTGGCGAGAACCGTTCCACGTACACAGGTGAGAAGCCAAACAAGACGCTCTGATCCATCCGAGAGCGTCGCGATCGTAAAGGCTTCGCCACTCTGTGTTTGGCAAACGCGGGGCAGGGAGAGCTGCGGGGCTCGCTTGGCCAAATGTTGCAGCGCCTGGCACTGCATCTCGACGAAGGATTGGTCCCTCGCCGGGTGCATGATTTTCAGGACGAATTCGCGGCCATCGGCAGAGGTGAGAAGAAAGTTGTCGTCGTATTCCCCGGGAAGCGACTTGGCGGACACAACGAAGCTGAAGATTTCGCTCGCGAGCCGAACGGCTTCCGATCCGGTGACCGTCTGGGCCACACGCGCTTCGGGCATCATGGGCGGAATCTTATCCGCAAGGGCTGGAGCGCGTCCATGCTGCGGGATCCGCGATGCGAGATTCTTCCGGAAAATCACGCGCCGCGGCCGCTCGATGGGTCTCGGAACAGATAGGCGGCGTTACATTTCTTCGCGCGACGACTGAACAGAAACCGGACCGTTCACGGTGGAAAGCCGGATCAGCGCCGGCGAGCTTCCGAATTCGATGCGGCGATTGTTGTCGTCCCAGGTTTTGCGCGCATTTTCGCAGATGCTTGCGCGGCAGCTCATGGGCGAATAATTCCGGGATTCCACGCTGAAGCTGGACTGATAATCAGCCGGGACGGAAAGCGTCAATGGGCCATTTTGCGCATCGGCGGTCAAGCCCGAACCGTTCCAGGATTTTCCTTGGAGATTGATGGAGATGGGACCGTTCTGCGTGTGGATGCGCAGGCTGCCGCTGCCTCCCGTGATGGTGATGGGACCGTTCGACGCCTGAACATCGGCATCGCCGGAGAAATCACGCAGGGTGATGGGGCCGTTGGTAGCATGAGCGGTCAATTTGCCGTCCACGTTATAGAGAGAAAGCGGGCCATTGGCGGTTTCCACGTCGATCACCGCGGCCTTGGGCGCGCGAATGAGAAGATAGACGGTCCAATCGCGCTCATCGCTCGGCCCGCTGGTCGAGATCTCTCCATTTTGAATGGAGAGTTTGATTTGCGAGAGGATCCGGTCCGCGTCTCCATGGTAGTTTGCGGCAGCCTTGCAGGCCGTCACCGAATAGACGTCTTTATCCCCGCCTTGCACTTGTACGCCTCCATTCTTGTGCGGACGAACGCGGAGAGTGGGCGCTTCGGCCTTTGTTAGCGTGCGCTCTTCTGATTTCATCACTGCCTCGCGATCATCGAAACGGATGTGCAGATCGGAGCAATCTGTCGCGGGCTGACGGTGGCCGTCCGAGATGCTCATCGAATGTTCGTCGTTCCAATCGGAAGGACTTGCGGGCTCGGGTGGGGCTGGAGGGGCAGCAGGAAATGCTGGCATGGCGGCCATCGGCGGCATAACCGGGGCAGCGGGCGCTTGGGTGAACGGGACGGCTTCTGGTACGGCAGGAACTTGGGGTGTTACCGAGGGTGCCGAAGGGGGAGTTGGAGGTGTCGGGGCGTCCTGGGCGACAGCCAGAGAACTTAGCGCGTAACAGGCGCAGACCACAGTGGCGACAAGCAGCAAAGAATTGAAGCGCGATTTCATGGACAAACCCTCCCTTGTCACATAGACGAATAAACGGAGCAACGGTCTGGTCAGCCGGGGGGGAATTTTAGGCCATCGCAAAGGGATGGTGTTCTGGATTTAGACGGCCTTGGGGTTACAACGGCACTGCGAGACCCCCTGTGCTGCCGGGGGCCCCCCTGGGGTTTTGTATAAGTATTCATTCCAAAGGAGGTTAAAGCTCTTTGTTTTGTATCAGTTTCAAAAATGTTGATTCTGAATGACTTGCGAGGGTCAAGTTGCACTGAAATTGTGCAAGGGGCTGAGACTTCCCCATACGCGCTGATAATAAACGAGTTGGAGCGAATACACGGTCCCCGGAAAGAAAAAACGCCAATCAGGAGATTGGCGTTCCCGGGCTAGAATCGCACTTTTACCCGGAAGAGAATATAAGGCAGGAGTAACTGTTTGTCAATGGCAAGGCGCAGAAAAAAAACGGGACTACCTGTAACCGCTGAGTGTCGAACGGATGAGGGACAGCCAGTTCCGCTCAATTTAGGACAACATCCGCAAAGGACGCGGATTGCGCTGAAGAGCAGACCGGCGTAAGTTACCCGGTTAGAAGCCAAGAGCGGGAGGTTCGCGATGAGCGGATCAAGCTGCATAAGACGGCGAGACAAGCCTACACATCTCAACAGGCACAATCAGGCGAGGGAGGCCGGTTCAAGTGCGGCAGTCACGATATTGTTGGCAGCAACTCTCCTCGGCAGCGCTCTTGCTGGCCGGGCCCAGGCCCCGCCGCAACTGCCTGACGGAAACGGGAAGGAGGCCGTGCAAAAGGCTTGCGGTTCGTGCCACGCGCTGTCCACGGTAACAAACGCCGGGCACAACCGAGAGGGGTGGACGTCGGTCGTACACATGATGGTGAACGCTGGGGCACCGGTTCCGAAGGATCAATTTGCGACGGTGACGGACTACCTGGCCAAGAATTTTCCTGAGAAGTCGGCGCCCGAGGCGGTGGTGATTCCCGGCAGCGTTGCGGTTTCCATCAAGGAATGGCAAGTGCCAACACCCGGGTCGCGGCCGCATGATCCGGCGTATGCCCCTGACGGCTCGGTTTGGTACACGGGCCAAATGGCCAATGTGTTGGGACGGTTCGATCCCAAGACGCAGCAGTTCAAGGAATACCATTTGAAGACAGCGGATTCCGGGCCGCATGGGCTTGTGCCGGATAAGGAAGGGAACATTTGGTTCACCGCAAATTTTAAGGCGTACATCGGGAAGCTCGATCCGAAGACGGGCGATGTGACCGAATACCCGATGCCGGATGCTCAAGCCAAGGATCCGCACACGCTGCTCTTCGCTCCGAACGGTAACATTTATTTTACGGTGCAAGGCGGGAACATGGTCGGCAGGCTGAATCCGAAAACGGGTGAAGTGAAAGTGGTTAGTTCACCAACGCCGAAATCGAATCCTTACGGCATGGTGGTGAATTCAAAGGGCATTCCATTTTTCGTCGAGTTTGGGAGCAACAAGGTGGCCAGCCTCGATCCGGATACGCTGGCGATTCACGAGTATGTGCTGCCGCACGTGGATTCGCGCCCGCGGCGTGTGGCGATCACACCGGACGACGTGCTTTGGTACACGGATTACTCACGGGGCTATCTGGGACGACTTGATCCGGCGACGGGCAAAATAAGCGAATGGGCTTCTCCGGGAGGGCCGCGCTCGAGGCCTTACGGCATTACTGCTGTGGGAACCATCATTTGGTACAGCGAATCGAACACCAAGCCGAATACCGTGGTGCGCTTTGACCCTGCAACAGAAAAATTCCAAACGTGGATCATTCCGTCTGGCGGTGGCGTAGTGCGGAACAGGGTGCACACGCCCGACGGCAACTTGTGGCTGGCCTGAAGGGGCGTGAGCAGGATTAACTTTGTCGAAGTAAAAGATTCCGCGAAGATGTCTTCGCGAAACTGACGCGGCCGGCTCTAGAGTTTACGTCCCTCGAAAATTCAGAAGTCCCAATCGCAATCCATCATGCCCATGCTGCCGATGGGAGGGCCGTCCGGCGGCTCGACGGGCGGAGTGAGATCGATCTGCTTGGGATCTTTTTCAAACTGGGCGATTTGGCTCGCGGCGAAGAAGACGTGAGCCTTGTCGGGAATGACCGACGAGGTATCCCCCGGCGCGCCGAGCCAATCTTTCAGTTCGTGCAGCTTGAGAGAAGCGAGAGCGCGAACTTCGTCGCTGGCATGGTCGTTAGCAGCGAGGGCCATGAGATCGTATAAAGCCACATTGTCGACGGTGTTGGCGATTTCACCGTCGTAGCCCGAGGGATGAGGGGCTTTCCAGGTGGCGTTGAGGACAGCATCTAGCACGTCTCCGAGGCCGGGATTCTCTGCGTTGCGCGCGTGAAACTCTACGAGACGCGCGGCACGTTCAGGATTGAAAAGAAATTGCAAAGTGTGCTGAGCCGCGGATTCCGCGAGAGCGAGCGCATCGAATGCCGGACTCGTGTGAATTTTGAACAGTTCGCGCCCGCGCGGATATTCCGGCGGACGAGGCGGAATGATCTTTAACAGCGGCTCGGGGAGCGCGAGCACATCCGGTTTTAGCGTGGCGAGAACCGCAGCGAGGGCGCGCCGCTGCTCGGCGGGGGCGACGATCTCCGTGGGAATTTCTCCATCCCCCCGAAGTGCAAACGTGTAGTCCATTCCGCCGACCAGCTTGCTGGCAGCTTCCACCTGGTAGCGGTGCAACAGATAGATGGGCGCAAGAACGTCTTCGATGGTGGCGAGCGGGGCGCCTTCTCGAATATTGTTTTCGCCAAAGCGGCGGAGTGCTGCTGCGCGGACTTGCATCAGGCGATTTAGTTCATCTACCGGATTCGAACCGCTATCCCAAAGATGTGCGACGCTACTGGAAGAACCGGGGGGACGGGCATCCTGGTCGGTCAGGTAGCGAAGGCCGCTGCTGAAGGCGCGGTCAAGAATTTTGTCGAGGGCGGCGTGCTCGTCGGTGCCAGGCGCGAAATCGCTGTATCCCCAGGTGATGGACACTTTGTCCCAAGCGCCGATGCCTTTGGCATAAGCTTCGGAGAGATCGATCGTGCCATCGGCTTTGAGTTTCACGTAAGGTGGCGGATAGTCCATGACCGAAGAGCGGTCGACGGTGCTGGCCGCGTAGTTGTGCATGAGGCCCAGCGTGTGGCCGACTTCATGCGCGGCGAGTTGGCGGAGTCTCGCCAGCGACATGTCCATCATTTCCGGAGAGCCTGCATTGCCCGCGCCGTAGGGAGCGAGCAGGCCTTCGGCAATCAGAAAATCCTGGCGGACGCGAAGCGAGCCGAGGGTGACATGCCCCTTGATAATTTCTCCGGTGCGCGGATCAATGACGCCTCCGCCGTAGGACCAGCCGCGCGTGGCGCGATGCACCCACTGGATGACGTTGTAGCGCAGATCCATCGGATCGGCGCCTTCGGGCAGCAGTTCCACGTGGAACGCATCCTTGTAGCCGGCAGCCTCAAACGCCTGGTTCCACCAGCGCGCGCCCTCCAGAAGCGCGGAGCGAATGGGCTCCGGCGCCCCCCGATCGAGGTAGTAGACGATGGGTTTGACCGGTTCGCTCAGGGCGGCCTTGGGATCTTTTTTCGCGAGGCGATGGCGAGCGATGTAGCGCTTGACGATGGGCTCGCTTACCGGCGTCGCGTAGTCCACATATGCGATCCCGAAGAAGCTGCTGCGCGGATCGTAAGCGCGCGGCTTGTAGCCCGGAGGCGGAAGTTGCACGAAGGAATGATGTTCGCGGACGGTGATGGATTCCGGCGACGGCGTGACCTCGCGCACCCACGGACCGGGGTCGTCGCCGGAAAAAGTGAGCATGGCTTCAACTTCCGTGTTGAGCGGAAAATTCTTGGTTCGCCCAAGGTAGATGGCGCAGCGCGAGGGGTCCAGTTTGTAAGAGCCTTGCTTTTCGCGGCGAAGAGTTTCGGGAATGCTGTGGGCGTCGCGCAGAAAGAAATCGGTGGCGTCGACGAGGACGTCGCCGTTTTCTTCAGCGGCCACCGTGAAACCCCACAGGGCCGATTCGGCGAAAGAATCGTGGACGGCGCGGCGCTCGTCCGCGTCGTTGGTCACGGCGCGATATTCGAGATTCTGTTCGATAAGGAGGACCTTGGGGCCGCTGCGCTCGAATCGGACGATGGCGGTTTTGCCAAGCTGGCCGCGATCCAGTCCGATGTCGTTCGAACCGATTCCGGCGGGGAGGCTGCTCTGATAAAGAAATTCCTTGTCCCACTTGTCTTTATCAATTTCCAGCCAAAGCTTGCCCTGTTTGGCGTCCCAATAGAAAGTGAAGTAGCCGGGCTTCTTTTCCGCGCCAGCGGTTTTCTCGGCGATCGTCGGCGTTTTGGCCGCATCGGGACGGGCCGCGGCGGAAATCGAGAGCGGGCACAGAAAACAGAGCGCAAGGCAATAACGAAAAGCTTTCAGCATGTTCGGAGCCTCCGAAGGAAAGGAACGTTTTACATCAAAAGACGGCTGGCGCGGAGGAAAATCCACTCTGCTATACTTGGTCGAAATCGCGAGCATCGCAAATCGTGCAAAAGCTTCGCATCTCGATTGTTCAATATTTGAACACCGCACCGCTGGTTTGGGGTTTCACGAATGGGCCGCTGGCGGGGAAGTACGATTTGTCGTTCACTGTGCCGTCGCAGTGCGCGGAGGCGCTGCGTACCGGCGCGGCCGACATCGCCATCATTCCAGCGATCGAATATCAGCGGATTCCCGGATTGGTCGTTCTGCCAGATCTGGCGATTGCGTCTCAGAATCGCGTGCGCAGCCTGTTGATTGTCGCGAAGAAGCCGATCGAACAAGTGCGCAGTATCGCTCTGGACCGCAGTTCACGCAGCACGCAGGCGTTGACGCGAATTCTGGCGGCGGAACATTGGAAGATTGATCCCGAGCTTTTGTGAAGCCGAGCCCAATTTACCGGCGATGCTGGAGAAAGCGGATGCTGCGCTATTGATTGGCGATCCAGCGTTGCGGATTTCAGTCGCAATCGAGAGAAAAAGCGCGATCAGCCCGGAAGGACGCGCTGTATGCCAGGCGGCCACGCTCGGAATCACGGGGCCAGAAATTTTCCATGTATACGATGTGGTCGGAGAATGGCGCAAATGGAGCAGTCTCCCGGCAGTAATGGCCGTGTGGGCCGCTAAGCCGGAGGTTGGTACCCCGGAGGTGCTCGCGGATTTCACGGCTTCACGAACGTTCGGGCTATCTCGGATTGCGGCGATCAGCCATGAAGCCGCGCGTGAGCTGGATTTGCCCCAGCAGACTCTCGAGTCCTATTTGCGTCACAACATCGACTTCTCCCTGGGAGAAGAAAATCGGCGCGGCCTCGAACGTTATTTTCAAGAAGCCGCGAAATTGGGCTTGATCCCAGGAAATGAGAAGATTGCCTGGGCAAACGCATCGATAGAGGCGGCCCGTGTGTTAGCAAAGTAGGGGCACGGCACGCCGTGCCGGTCCGATAGCTGCCATTAGAGTTTAGGCAGGCAGTCCGGTAGAATCTAAAGTTTGAAACGCGAAGGAACGACGTGGGACTGACCAAACAAGAAGCGATCGAGATGCTGCAATCCGACGACCTCGTGGGCATCGGGATGGCAGCACATCAAATGCGGCTGAAAAAGAATGATCCGCGTGTCGTGACGTACCAGATCGACCGCAACATCAACTATACGAATTTCTGCACGGAATATTGTTCTTTCTGTGCGTTTTACCGGCCGCTCGGCGCGAAAGACGGCTACATACTTTCTTTCGAGGACATCTACAAGAAAATCGATGAGATGCTCGAGCTCGGCGGCACAGGTGTCTTGCTGCAAGGCGGGCTGCACCCTGATTTGCAGATCGGCTATTACGAAAACTTGTTGCGCTCGCTGAATGCGCGCTTTCCGCAAGTGCATCTGCACTGTTTTTCCGCGCCCGAGATTCTGTGCATCGCAGAGGTCAGCGAACTAAGTGTTCGCGAAACCATCCAGCGCTTGATGGACGCCGGACTGCAATCCATCCCCGGAGGCGGGGCGGAAATTCTCGACGACGAAATTCGCGGGAAAATCGCCCGCTTGAAATGTACCAGCGACGATTGGGAGGAAGTCCATCGCGTTGCGCATTCTCTCGGCCTGCGCACCACCGCGACGATGATGTTCGGGTGCGGCGAGGAGCTCCGCCACCGCGTGAACCATCTCGAGCGGCTGCGGCGCATCCAGGAGGATACGGGCGGGTTCACGGCGTTCATTCCTTGGATCTTCGCTGCGGAGAATACTGCGCTTGGGAAAAAAGTGCAGGAAACGACCGCCGTTGATTACCTTAAAACGCTTGCGGTGAGCCGCCTGTATCTCCACAACATCGATCACATCCAATCAAGCTGGCTGACGCCGGGGATCAAAGTCTGCCAAATTGGTTTGCAATTCGGGGCAGACGACGTCGGCAGCATTCTTATTGAGGAAAACGTGGTGTTCGCCGCAGGAGTGAGAAACCGCACCAATGAAAACGAACTGCGCCGGATCATTTCCGACGCGGGATTCATTCCCGCGCAGCGCGACACACTCTATCGCTCTTACGCGCTGAAATAAATCCTCAACCAATTTAACCTTTATTTTTGTGGAGTCGGACGCCGTAGCGGACGAAGCACGATCTGCACCTCGGTACCGTCGGGGAGATCGATGTCTTCCAGTGGGTAGAGAATCCCGCTGCGGAATCGTGCCTGTATCCATCTAGGCGCTGGTTTGGCATCTGTCGCCGCCGGCTTCGGAGGCGCTCCGGCGGCGCTGGGGACGCCCGAAGTTTCATCGAGCGCTTCGTTGGCCAGGGCGTCCGCTTCGCGGTTCTGCTCGCGGTAGACGTGATCGATGCGGAAGGATTCGAAACTCAGCGACATTTTCTTCGCACGTTCGAAAAGCGGGCGCAGGTCCTCGCTCTTCACTTTGTACTGTCCTTGCATCTGCTTGACCATCAGCTCGGAATCGCTCTCGACGCGCAAGGCGCGGATGCCGTGCGACTCCGCGTAATCGAGCGCTGCGATCAGCCCGTAGTATTCCGCGACATTGTTCGTCATCCGGCCAATATACTTCTTCAGCTTGGCGACAAGTTCGCCCTGCCCATCGCGGATCACCACACCATAAGAAGCTGGACCTGGATTCCCACGCGCGGCGCCGTCGATATTTGCCTGATGAGCGGGTGCAGAGGCCTTTAGCTCCGCAGGAGAGTCTGCGAAGAGTGCGGCAGCGGCAGCGCGAGGAGATTTTGGACGAGGTGGCATCAGGAATGATTCGACGCGGAAGAAGCGGCGCGGTCCGAGCCAGAAGAAGGATCCCGTAGCGGAATCGGCTCTAGGGTGTATAAGATCAGGCCACAGGATTCGCAACGGTAAATCTCTTCGTTCGGATCGCGGCGCAGCTCTTGCAGGATATGCGGCAAGACGCGCATGCCACACCCGCGGCATTGTCCATCCTTGGCCTCGGCGACGCCTGTGCCATGGTGGCGCTTCGCGATGCGCGCGTAGAGCTCGCGGAGTTCTTCTGGAATCGGACCCAAAGCCCGTTCGCGCTCAGCAAGCAAGGATTCGAGTTGTTTCTTTTTTTCAGCTTGCTGAGCTTCAATCTCTTTTCTCTCTTTTGTGACCGCCGTTTCGTCTTCCTTCAGATTCGCTTCGGCATGCCTGACGCGCCGCTCGGCTTCTTCGCCGGCCATCATCACTTCGAGTTGCGCATCTTCGGCCTTGGCGACTTCCGCTTCCGCGTTGGCGATCTCATGTTGAAGCGCTTTGTACGCTTCGTTGGTCTTGACCGCGCCGCTCTGGTCGCGGTACTTCTTCGCGCGGTCTTTCCACTGCTGCACGTCCAGCTCGAATTTCTTGCGCTCTTTTTGGCTAGTGACAAGGCCCTCTTTGGCCGCGGCGACGGCAGCGCGAGCGCCATTCAGCTTGGCGTCGGCTTCGCGGGCACGCTTCGGAAAAGCCTCAATTTCGGCGCGCACGGTCGCTATCAGGTGGTCCACTCGCTGCAACTCGATCAGGTGAGGAATGGCAGAATGCATGAGCCTGTAATACTAACACGGGGGCGCTATGCTTTGCCCGCCATGCTCCGGGCAATCCTGGAGCCCACTCTCTTACCCAAGTTTCGTTAGAATGTGCCAGTTTTGTCCACAAGGTCATAGAAATTGCCCGCTATAAGGAGGAAGCCAGATGCCGCATGTGCAGGTTACTTGGGTGGAAGGAAGGTCGCCGGAGATGAAGCGCAAAATCGCCGAGCGCATCACCGCGGTGCTGATCGAAGACGGACGCGCGAAACGTGAAAATATCCATGTGTCGTTCCACGATGTCCCGCCAACCGACTATGCGGAATCAGGAGTCCTCGTCGCCGATCAAAAACGAACTCCGTAATGCGAACTCGCTAATTGACCTCGTAGACCTCCATGGTCTGGTCGATCGCGAGCGTGGGATAACGGATGGGCGAATTCGCGGGGGCCGGATCATGTCGTGCCGTGATGCTGAAAGCTTCTCCCGAACAGTCGATTGAATAGGAGTAGCCGTCCCCTTCGGGGCGAGACAGGGGAAACGAGTTGGCGGAAAGTAGCTCGTCGAGCGACCCACATTTGCCGTTCAGTGCGACGTAGGCGCGCTCCGCCTCGGCAACCTGCAAGAGCTTCGCGCGCACGCCAACGAGGCTGATTGCTTGTGTGGGGGAGGTGCCCTTGTCGGTGGTCGGCATTTCCTTCAAATAGATCTTGTACACACCAAACAAAAGAGCACAGGCGACGAGAATACCGGCCAAGCCACGCATGAGTTTATTTTGCCGCCAGCCCCAGCGCGCTGCAAGAGTGTGGTGCTGGCATGGGCCCGAATAGGTTACCGTTAACGACTCCGTCCGCTCCTCCGCGAGCGCCCAGATGGGGGTGTAGCGACTGCGCAAGCCAATCCGCGTTTCCGATTGACAGTCTGAGAGGTCTCCAGTAACAACAATAGATAAGACAAGTTCGGCAACGCTTTTAGGAGAGTCCCCGATGAAGACGAAGTCCCCCTTCGCGTTTGGTCTAGCCCTTTTGCTTTCGCTGTTCATCGCCATCCCGGCGGACATTTCCGCGGCGCCACAGACCACCGGGCAGCGAGCCGGCGAAGTGTCTCGCCTGATTCCCGCGGTAACCATCGCCCGCGGCACGAAGACCATCAACGCCTCCGCGAAAACTGTCGTTGACTGGCAAGATCTGCTGAACACAAAGGCGGATGCGCGCGCGCGCGTAACCCTGGATGACGGTTCGGTTCTCAATGTGGGATCGGATTCCTCGGTCAAAGTCGTGAAACACGACGCTGGGGCGCAACAAACGGAACTCGAGCTGGCCTACGGCAAGCTCCGCACGCAAGCGCAGAAAATTACGAAACCCGATGGCAAATTTGAAGTGCACACCGCCGCGGGCGTGGCCGGCGTGGTGGGAACGGATTTTTATTCGGCTTACGAGAACGACGTAATGAATGTGATCGTCTACGATGGCGTCGTGCGCGTCTGTAATCTTCAGGGAGTATGTGTCCTGGTGAAAGCCGGCCAGTTCACCAACGTCCGCCATGGCGACAACTCGGCTCCCGCTCCGCCGCAGCAGGCCCCGCTCGACATGCTGGTGATGGCGGGCAAAGATACCGATGTCGGCCCGCGGCCCGGCAGTGGTCTCGAAACCGCATCTCATCTCGGCAAGGGCTTTGGCATCACGATGGGCATCATTGCCGTGGTTCCGGTCGTGATTTTTACCGTCATCGCAACCCATCACAATACCTCGACGCCTCTCCCCACGCCGACAAACCCTTGCGTGACGAATCCCAGCTCTTGCGGTTAGACTCTCTAACCCCTCAGAACCATCTTCCTTTCTGGCTGCGAGCGTATGCAACTCGCTGGCTCCGGCTGCCGTCGAACTAGTGTCGCAAGTAATTTCCTGGCGTCCGGCATTTTGTGCCGTTACCCGCGGTAGCGTACACTGGATGTTTCGCGGTGCCGACTAATTGTAAGTGAGGCAATCCTTGAAAATTTCTGTCCCTAGTTACCTAGCTTCCATTTTGTACGTGATTGGTTTGGCCGCTTCGCTGACGCCGCTCACGGCGGCTCAAGCGCAAGCTATGCCGCCGGATCTCGCGGCCAAGAAGTCTCCGCTGCTGGCGACCATGCGGACCGAGCTTGAGCGCTCAATCAAAGCCTTCCAGGCCCAGGATCCTCCGGCGTACTACATCGGCTACACCGTCACCGACACGCAGCGCGCCGAGGTTTCCGGGTCAAACGGTGCTCTCCTCAACAGCAACGAAAACCGCAATCGGTGGCTCGAAGTTTCCGTCCGCACCGGCAGCTACGATCTCGACGACACTCACAAAGTCGGCGATCGCCAGCAGACCAGCGCTGGACCTGGCACATCCGTTCCCATCGACGATGCTCCCGATGTTCTCCGGCGTGCCATTTGGCTCGAGACGGACAGCCAATACCGCGCCGCCGCGGAAGCGCTGATCAAGATCAAGTCGAGCAAAGAGGTGAAAGTCGATTCGGTCGAAAACCGCGCTCCCGATTTTTCGCACGAACAGCCTCATACATATATCAGTGAGCCGGTTTCCTTCACGCTGGACCGCAAACCGTGGGAAGAAAAAGTTCGCGCATACACCGCCAATTTTCGCCAATCCACGGCGGTCATCAATTCCATCGTGACCTTCACGGCCCAGGCCCAGAACGTGTTTCAAGTTACCAGCGAAGGAACGGAGCTGCAGTTCGGCCAAATCCGCTACCGCCTCGAGTTGTTCATCCAGGGCAAAGCTCCGGATGGCATGGACCTCGACCGCTACTACAATTTCGATTGGGTGAAACCTTCCGAAGCGCCAGATGACAAAGCCGTCTTTGCCGCCGAAGCAACAATGCGCAAGGAATTGGAAGGACTTGTGGCCGCCCCGCTCGTCGAGCCTTCGGTTGGGCCTGCTCTCTTGACCGGCCGCGCCGCCGCCGTCTTTTTCCATGAAGTGTTTGGGCACCGCGCCGAAGGCCATCGCCAAAAAGACTCTGACGAAGGCCAAACTTTCGCAAAGAAAGTGGATCAACCGATCTTGCCCAGTTTTTTGAGCATTGTGGACGACACCACCATGAAGAAGCTTGGAGGGGAAGACTTGCTGGGATACTACCAGTTCGACGATGAGGGCGTTCCCGCACAGCGAGTGACCTTGGTTGACCACGGTGTACTGAAAAATTTTGAAATGTCGCGCTCGCCGCTCGTGGGCTTTCCCCATTCCAACGGCCATGGACGCCGCCAATTGGGCGCTACGCCGGTCTCCCGCCAGGGCAACCTGATCGTCGAGAGCAGCAAGACCCTGACGGACGCGCAGCTCCGCGCAAAATTTATCGAACTCATCAAGGAACAGGGAAAACCGTTCGGACTGCTGATCGACGACATCGCCGGCGGTTTCACGTTCACGGGCCGCGGCCAGCCGCAAGCCTTTCAAGTTCAACCGCTCGTCGTCTACAAAGTGTTTCCCGACGGTCGCCCGGATGAGTTAGTTCGCGGGGTCGATATTGTTGGAACTCCCCTCGCCGCGCTTACGAAAATCGTAGCCACTGGCGACAAAACGGAAGTCTTCAACGGCTATTGCGGCGCCGAGTCTGGCTCTGTTCCCGTGTCCGCCTCCTCACCCGCAATCCTGACCTCTGAATTGGAAGTACAGAAGAAAGAAGCTTCGACGGACCGGCCGCCGATTTTGCCGCCGCCCGCGCATGATCCGCTAGCAACGGGAGGCCGGCAGTGAGGCGCGGACAGGCATTTGCAGGACTCGCGATTTTCGCCGCAACGCTCGGGTGCAGCTTCCCCGCACGCGCACAGAGTCCCATGTCGGTCCAGGCGCAGGCTTCCAACGACAACGACCACACCTTGCAAGCCATGCGCGACGAAATGGCCCGCTCGAAAACACGTCTCCAGCTGCAAATTCCCGGGACAACCGACCCACAGCGCCCGTACTATGTGGAATACCGGTTACTCGATCTCGATGTTCGTGAAGTCGTGGCCGAATTCGGCGCTCTAGTCTCTTCCGCGCACACCCGCAATCGCTTCATGGACGTAGAAGCGCGCATCGGCAACTACAAGCTGGACAGCTCCAATTTCGTCAGCGATGACGGCTTCCGCGGCTTTATCGGCCCGACCGGTTCTGTCGGAATCGACCGCGACTACAATTCCTTGCGTCAGGACCTTTGGATCGCCACCGACCAGGCCTTCAAGGAAGCTGTAGACACCTATTCTCGGAAGCAGGCTTATTTGAGCAGCCTCGCCCGACCATCCGATATCGACGATTTCGCGAAGGTCGCTCCGCTCCAAATGATTGAACCGCTCGTCACGCCGGACTGGAGCGATCGCAATTGGGAACAGGAAGCCCGGGATACTTCCGCTGCGCTTCGGGCGTTTCCGCAAATTTACGAATCCCGCGTCACCTACTATCTCGTTTATGCCACCGAGTATTTGCTCACCAGCGAGGGCACGGAAATTCGCATGAACCATTGCTACGCGGCCATCGAAGCGGGCATGGACACGCTGGCCGATGATGGCATGCAGATCAACCATTTGTACGCGGCGTACGCCCCGAAGCCAGCCGGCCTTCCGAACGTGGATACGGTCCGAAAGGCTTTGAATGTAACGGGGAGCGAACTGATGGCCATGCGCGCCGCATCGCCCGCGCAGGACTATACGGGACCGGTGCTCTTTGAAGCGCGAGCCGCCGCTCCGCTTCTCGCCGAAGTGTTGACACCGGATATCAATGGCGCCCGTCCTCCGGTTTCCTTTACTCCAGTGATGGACCAGCTTCTCACCGGACTTGGCGGCAGGAGCGACTGGGTCGGCCGCATGGGGGCGCGCGTGTTACCCACCAGCGTTTCCCTGGTCGATGATCCCTCCGCGAAAGACTTTCACGGAACACCTCTGCTCGGCGGTTATGCCATCGATGACGAAGGCGTTCGGGCGCAAAAAGTGACCATCGTCGATGACGGCATTGTGAAAGACCTGCTCATGTCGCGCCGGCCCGGGCCAGATTCAGACCAATCGAACGGCCACGGCCGGTCCGCGTTTCTGAGCGATGCCAAGCCCACAATGAGCAATCTGTTTTTCACTTCGACGGATACGCAATCGCCTGCGGATCTGAAGAAAAAGTTCCTCGACGAATGCCGCTCTGAAAAATTGCCCTATTGCATCGTGGTCCGCGAGATGGACAATCCCTCCATCAGCCTGCTTCATCAGGATGATTTCTCCGAATTGCTGGCGAGCTTCGGCGGCGGCGCCGGCACCGGCGACCGCTTGCCGCTCATCGTCTATAAGATCTACCCGGACGACGGCCGCGAAGAGATGATCCGCGGGAGCCGCATCATCGGTCTGAACACCCGGATGCTGCGCAACCTCGGTGGCATCGGCAACGACGACTTCGTCTACAACTACATGCAGAGCCAAATTTCCGGTTTCGCCGGAACAGCTCTTGGCGCATTCGGTTCGGCGCAGAACGGTCTGCCCGCCGCTGTCGTGGCTCCTTCGCTTCTCTTCGATGACCTGGAAGTGCGAGGCGCCCGCGGCGAGCCCAAGCGCCTGCCGTTGCTGCCTCCTCCGCCGATGACAGCAGACTGACATACCGTCCGCCCGGAAGGCTGACGAAGACCCACAAACTTCTTTGACTACTGTTTCACTTCCGCCAAAAGGTCTTCGTAATCATTGATCGATACGCGGTCGATTTTGCCCTGGATCGCAAAGTCGAACGGCTCGCTGGCGTGCGTCACGGAGATCAATCCCATCTTTACTGTTCTGTCTCCGATGTGGGCGTAAAGAGGTATTGCATCCTTCCAGTTGTCCGGGACTCCGGTGCGCGTAATTTCTCCCTTGATATGCGTCTTCCCGTCCGCAGTGGCTTCCGCAGTGGCATGGAACGTGTACTGCGGCTCGCTCGTCCCGTAGACATACTCGTTGAAAAACCAGTCCATCTTGTTGTTTCTATCGAGGTCCATTCCCGGAGTCATATGTTTCTCCACGATCGCTTTGAAGTCTTCTGTGGAGGCAGCCTTGTTATCGAACGTTTTGCAGTAATCCTGCATCATCGCCTGAAATAGGCCGTCGGGATCCTTGTCGCGCGGATTCATCATCTGCATGCGCAACATTTGCAGAACGTAGCCGCCCTTGGAATAGATCAAATTCTGGTAGGAACCCGGATTCGTAATGGATGAGCGGATTCGCTGCCCCATCCAGATCGGTCCGAGCGATTCCACTTCGTGGCCATGGATGTCTTTTGTGTGCAGCAGCTCCTTCTCCTTGCGCCAGCGGTTTAGGTATTCCTTCATGTTCTGGCGGTACTCCACGTACAGATTGCCCGAGAATTCCGCAAATCCCTCCGAGAGCCACTGGTCGTGGTAGCTCTTCCATCCCACGCGGTGCCCCCACCATTGATGGGAGGTCTCGTGGCCGCGGAAAAAGTCCGTTACTGCTGTTTGATCCTTGATGCCGATGGCGTTCCGCTGCGTGGAATCCAAAAAAAAAGCCGACCATAAATAGAGAAGTCCGGGCCAGCCTTGTCCGTAGGAATAGCTGATCGGCAGGCTCGTGACGGAGAGATGCTTGTAAGGAAAAGGGCCATACCACGCGGAAAAAACACGCACGGCATTGGCGACTTCCGTGCCCATGGTTTTGGCCATGATAGAGGGAGACATCGAACCAACCGCAGCTTCTTGTTTTCCCGGGCCCTCCTCAAAATAGCGCTGGACTTGCTCCATTACATCGTCGGGCTCACGGTTGGCATAAATGTCGATGGCCACGTCGCCGGCCTTATCGTTCGTAACCTTGTAGTCGCCGTAAGCGAATCCCGCCACGGCCAGAGGAATCTCGCTTTTCCATGTCGTAATCCGGGTATTTCCATCGACCGTATCGCTGGTTTTCTCGCCCGTGGCTACCAGCACGGATTTCTTCGGACTATGGAACGTCAATTCAAAATCGGCGCGCGCGGAAAAGCTATTGGGCCGTTCCGGATACCAGCCCGAGCTTTCGCAAAAGTAATTTCCGGCCCCGGCTTTGCGGATCGCCCGTTTTCCACCATAACGAAAATCGAGCGAGAGCGGCATTCCGACGGCAAGCGGTTTGGCCAGAATCACCGCCACATAATCGCCGTACGATTGATAGCGGTCCTTCGTTTCCCTCGACTGGTAGAAAGCCAGTGAATTGTTGTTGGAATCCTTGACGGATTCCAGCCGCAGATTTGAATCCAGCTCGAAAATCAGCACGTTCTGCCCCGCGAGGCGCGGCTGAAGATCTAGGTGCGCGGTTGCGTTCAGCTCCGCGCCTGAGGTTACTTCCGCCTCTATCTTATAGCTGCGAATGACGAAGTCTTCCTTGGCCTGCGGATCTTTCCAGGCGTCAGCGCCGGTGCGTCCACCCGCGGGAAAACTCATCCAGGTGTCGAAGATCTTGAACGGACCCACATCCACCCACCGGCCCACAGCGATATCTTCCGGTTCCAGCGAATCGTCGTGCACTTCTATCCAGCTCCTATCGGTCTTCAAGTCCGCAAGAAAATAGGCGCTGCGCACGCGGTCCGCCGACAAAATGGTTTGCAGCATGCGCGGCATGGACGACTCCCCCAAGTCCTCGCGTTCTTTCAAGCGCTTGGCATAGAGATCATCGCCGGCGGGGGCCGCGGTTTGCCATTTCACCTGCTTGCCGACTTCTTCGAGCAGATTGTCCGTGAAACTGAATGTTGCGTCCGTGAACTCCACATTCAGCACATCCTGCTTTGTGAATAATCGAAGCTGTTGAGCCTCCAGAGGATTCGGCGGGTCCACTCGGAGATAACCTTTGCCGTGAAAAGCCGCGCCAAACACGACGCTGTTAACCGGCTCCGTGAACTGAATCGTCCCGTCCGTCAGATTGATCCGAACGCGGTCGCGGATGATATCCACATTTTCCGCGTGCGCCGATTTGCCAGAATCCATCGCCGGGGCGGAAAGAGCATTCCAGACTGTCTCCGCGGGAGAAGCAGCCGCAGCTTGCGCGCGACCAGGCGGCGCCAAAGGTAAAGTTCCTGAGAGGATCAGAAACACACTTCGAGCAGCGAAGGTCATGGGGCTGGCTCCCAACACGCAGCGAGAAAATATCCCATCATGCCGCTTACGGCAAGTACCAAGAGTAATACGCATGCGCGAGCGGACACTTCCCTCGAGGCCTAAACTTCAGCCTTTACCCATTCAGCCTGTCGCTGAGCGGCGGTCCTTCTACGCAACTCCCGAGCTGAGTGCGCTTCGCGGTACTGATTGCTTTTCAGGTCCTGGAAGGGGGCCTTGCGTGGCGCGCGGAAACTCGGTGGACTTAAGGTAGTCTAGTCAGACGATCATGCCAGCCCGGCAAAACGAGGAAGTACGCGAAAAGAGAACGGCGGCGCTGCTGAGCGTCGGCTCCGCCGTCGTGCTGGTTTCGCTGAAGACTTTCCTCGTCCTTCGTACGGGCAGCTTGGGCGTACTCTCCGAAGCCCTGCATTCCGGCCTGGACCTTATCGCGGCCGTGATTACATTTCTCTCCGTGCGCGTTTCGGATGAACCGGCCGACGAGCGCCATCCTTACGGCCACGGCAAGTTCGAAAATTTCTCCGCATTCGTCGAGACCGGGCTCCTGCTCCTCACCGCGCTCTACATCATTTACGAAGCGTTTAGCCGGCTCTTCTTCCGTACCGTGCACATCCAGCCCAGCATCACCGCCATCGTGATCCTGCTTGCGGCGCTGGCCATCGATGTGACCCGCGCCCGCGCGCTCAAGCACGTTGCTCAGAAATATTCGAGCGAAGCGCTCGAAGCCGACGCTCTTCATTTCTCAACTGATGTATGGAGCACCGTCGTGGTCATCGCCGGAATCGGCCTCGTGTGGGCTGGCGAAGTGTGGAACGTGCCGTGGCTGGCCTACGCGGACGCCCTCGCGGGCCTCGCCGTTGCCGGCGTCATTATTTGGGTCGGGTCCCAACTCGGCAGGCGCACCATGGACGCCCTGCTGGATGTGGCTCCCAAAGGCCTGCAGCAGGAAATTGCCCGGGCAGTAGCTCGGATGGACGGCGTCCTGGATGTGGACCGCGTACGCGTCCGTCGCGCCGGCAACCGTCATTTCGTCGATGCCACAGTCAGCGTCGCACGCACCGCCAGCCTCGAGCAGGTCCATGCCTTAAGCGACGCCATCGAAAAACGCATCGGCGAAATCGTCCCTTCGGACGTCATGGTCCACGCCGAACCCCGCGCTCCCCAGGGTGAACATCTCTTTGAAGCCATTCGCGCCGTGGCCCAACGCATGGGCTTGGCCATACATGACGTGACCGCGCTTCAACACGATGGCCAACTCTTCATCGAATTGCATTTGGAAGTGGACGAGAACCTGAGCTTGCGCGACGCCCATCGCCAGGCTACCGAACTCGAAGACGAAGTCCGCAAGCTGCGCGACGGCTCAACCGACGTGACCATCCACATCGAACCGCTAGGGCGCCATATTGCCACGCCCGATTCCGGCGCCGGCGAAATGAAACAGCTCTCGAGAGCGATCGAGGAGTTTCTAAACAGCCTGCCTTCCGAATTCGACGAGTTGGAAAATTGCCACGATGTGCGCGTTCGCCAGGTAGAACATCACATCCTGGCTTCGTGCCACTGCACCATGCGCGGCGCCCTCCCGATTACTCAGGTGCACGATGTGACGGCCGCGCTGGAAGACCGCGTCAAGGAAAAATTCCCACAAATCTACCGGGTCACCATTCATCCTGAGCCCGTGGAAGAAAAATAGCGAAACCGCCGCTGTTAACTCTTCCCAGGCTGAACACTCTCAGACCTCCTCGCAAAAACCTGTCCCGCCAGCGCGAGGACCGCCGGAAAGCACTCGAGGACATAGCGCGGCTCCGGCGTCTCCAGCGTAGTGAGAAACGCCGTCCGCAGCACCATGTAACCCACCAGAAAAGCGACCGCGAGCCGGAGCGCGGAATTCTGCTGCCACAATCGCCAGGCTCCCCAGGCAGCTAGCCCCAAGTACAAAACATTCAGCAAGAAAAATCCTGCGGTGACCCGCTGATCCACGGGATCGTTTTCCCAGGCCTCTCCCAGCGGAAAAACGTCGCCAGAGTACGGCAACAGCTCGATCCGCGGGGTAAACCAGATCACGAAAGCGCGCGCAATCGGCAACCACACGTAAGTGCGCAGAGGATGCCGCGCTGTCCGTTCTTGCGCCAGCCGCCCGAACGCCGCATCTTCTTCGGGGGTGAGCGTAGCGTCTTCGTTGTATTGCTCGAGAATAGCTCCAGTCCGCTCTCTTTCCTCCGGCGTGTCAAAGGCCCGCGCCGGTATGTCATCGAGATGGATCTCCTCCCCGTTCAGCTTCCACGGAACGAGATAACAATCCTTGATGCGAAACAGCCACGTTCTCTCCCACGCCATAAAGCCGTAAGGCACCAGTTCGCCCGGCAAATTTGAATTTCTCGGCGCCAGAAATTGCACTTCATGGAGCGTAATAGCATTCCGCACAGCCCAAGGAACAAGCGGCACGATGCAGCCAATGGCGGAGAGCGCCATAAGCTGCAAACAAAAAAGAACTCGCCGCTTTCTCAGCCAGATGAAAGCGATCACCATCCAAGCCACCGCAAGCAACATCGGCGTTTCGGGACGAAACAGTGTTCCCATTCCAATCAGGAAACCGCCCACGAGAGCCAGGACTGATTCTGCGTGCCTCTCCGCCCACCGAGTCCTGAGCAGCTCCGGCCCACTGCCATAAGCCGCCCAAATCAGCGCGACCACCGCCACGAACGCCGCAGCCGTAAAAAATCCCGCGAACACTTCCGTGAGTGGAACAGCCGTGTAATTCGCCGTAAAAGGACACAACGCGGCAATCCACAACGTGACGATAAATACCCGCCTCCAATCGCCGGATTTCTGCCTCATCGAAAACAAAAGCGCCGCAAGACCTGCGATGATCACGCACGTGCACAAATCCACTGCCACCTGCCCCAACCTGACGTAGAATCGCGCGTCCGGCCCGGTCCGTCCCGTAATCGCATAAATAATCGCCAAAAACGCGGGATAACCCGGCATGCGCAAGTCAACTGGCGGAATCGCTCCGTCGACATTCATCGCGTAAACGTGATGCACCAGCCAGTTTGTGGCCATCTGCTCATAGAGCACCGTATCGCTGGCGGAATTGACGGGGTTCTTGAGCACGAAGAAAAGCCGCAGGCACAGGCCCGCTGCTAATGCGATGACAGAATGCGAGAAAATTCGCTTCATGGGCGAATCGCATCTTACAATAGAGATGACGGAATCGCGCAGCTGGTCTAGGCTCGCCCACGGCCCAGTTCCCTGCCAAGCCGCCAGGTTGAACTTTTTGCGATAGGGGCTAATGAAAGAACGCGGACCTATTTTTTACGACGCGCAGCGCGCGCGGTGGCGCCGTACGCGCCGCGTCCTGGAAATCACGGGCGTCGCCTTGACGCTCCTGCTCGCGTATTTCTTCGTCACCGTCGTTGCCAGCGTCGAGCTCCCCGGCGGCTTGCTCCCGGACATCAAGCCCGCCTTGCACGCCTTGAAATCGGCCAAGAAAAAATCGCCCGTGGTGCGCGAAGGCCGCAAACGCCGCGTCGCCAACATCGGCAAGGTCCCGAATACTTACGACCCGCTCCGTGCCGCCTTCTACGTCAGTTGGGATGCCAACAGCCTCGCCTCCCTCAAGCAGCACTACAAAGATATCGACTTGCTGATTCCCGAACAGTTGCACGGCGTCACGCCGGACGGCGCTCTCACCATCGTTGATTACCGCCATTACCAAACGAAAGCCGTCAAAGCGACCCCGGAGCAAGCCCTCGCCATCCTGAAGGCTGACGAACTCCACGAATGGCTGCGCTCACTCAATCGCCCTGCGGAATTGCCGATGATGGGCATGCTCGATAATTACGACGGCACCTCCTGGCGCATCCCCGAGATGGCGGCTCTCCTTGCAAGTCCCGTTGCCCGCCACACACTCATTCAAAATGTCACCGAATTCGCCCTGCAAGCTCATCAGGCTGGCATCGTTGTGGATTTCGAGGAGGTTCCGGAGGAGAGCCAGCCGCACTTCCGCCAGTTCGCCGCGGAACTCGCTGCCTCTCTCCATTCCGCCGGCCTGAAACTTATGATCGCCCTCCCCGCCCGCGATGGCGATTACGATTACCAATTTTTCGGCAAACAGTGCGACGCCATCATCCTCATGAACTACGACCAGCACTGGCTCACTTCGCCTCCAGGCCCCATCGCTGCGCAGGATTGGTTTATTGAAAATCTCCGTCAGATTCGCGAAGTCGTTCCCGCGCAAAAAATCGTCGTCGGCATCGCCAACTATGCTTACGACTGGGGCGAAACAAATAAAAAAGGCGTCTGGTCTGGCGCCCCGTATAGCATTCAGGAAGCGCTTTTGCACGCCTACGAATCAGAGACGGACGTCGAATTCGACGAATCCTCCCTCAATCCACACTATTCCTACTCGGACGAAGACAATCACGTTCACCGAGTCTGGTTGCTCGACGCCGTGACGGCCTACAACCAGCTTCGTGCCAGCGAGCGCATGGGCGTGCAGGGCACTGCTCTCTGGCGCATGGGTTCTTCCGACTCTTCCATCTGGCCCATCTGGGACGCGACTCGCCCCGATGACGCCGCTCGCCAAAAAATCAAGGACATTCCTCCCGGCCCCGACTTGACTCTCGAAGGCAGCGGAGACATCTGGCATTTCGCCGATACGCCCAAGTCCGGCAAACGAAGTTTCACTTATGACGCGGCCACGGATCTCTTCACCGACGAAACGTACGAAGAATATCCGCTCTCTTATGACATCGATCAAATTGGCGGCACGACGCAGAAGAAACTCGTTCTCTCTTTCGATGATGGCCCTGATCCGCGCTGGACTCCCAAGATCCTGGATATTCTAAAAGCAAAGCATGCTCCCGCCGTCTTCTTCGTCGTTGGCGAGGAGGCCAATCAATATCCCGACATTCTCAAGCGCGAGTACGCCGAAGGCCACGAAATCGGCAATCACACCTTTACTCATCCGGAATTCGATCAAATCTCGAAAACCGAACTCAAGTGGCAGCTGAATCTCACTCAGCGCCTCATCGAAAGCACCGTCGGCGTGAAGTCCATCCTCTTCCGCCCGCCTTACGGCATCGATCACCAGCCCGAGTACGCCGCCGAAGTCTCTCAGCTTCCCTTCGCTCAAGATATGGGCTACTTGATCGTCGGCCAGCGCGTCGATCCCGACGATTGGAGCACATCTGACGGCAAAAATCAGATTCCCACCGAGGAAATCGTCCACAACGTTCTGGAGCAAGCGGACAAGGGCAATATCATTCTGTTCCATGACGGTGGCGGCGAGCGCGCCCATACCGTCGCCGCGCTTCCCATTGTCATCGACGATCTCCGCGCCCGCGGCTACCAATTTGTGTCCGTCGCCGACTTGATTGGCAAAACGCGCGCTGAAGTAATGCTTCCTCTTTCCCCGCAAGAACGCTTCGAGGCCCGCGCCGACGGCTTCATCTTCAGCCTGTTTCAGTGGTTCCGTTTCGGCATGGCCACGATTTTCATCGTCGGCATCGTCCTGGTCAGCGCTCGCGCGCTCTGGTCATCGGCATCCTCGCGCTGATCGAAAAGCTTCGCCCCGACCATGCCGTGATGCCCGTCCCTGAGCCTGCCGTGACCGTGCTCATTCCCGCGCACAATGAGCAAAATGTCGTCGTGCAGACCATTACCTCTGTCTTGGCCTCCGACGTGAAATCTCTTCGCGTCATCGTCGTCAATGACGGCTCAACCGATAACACCGGCCCGCTTCTCGATGAATCCTTTGGACACGACCCGCGTGTGCGCATCATTCACCAGGTGAATCGCGGCAAAGCCGCCGCCTTGCATCGCGCCCTGGGAGAAGCAACCACGGAAATCGTTGTTACCATCGACGCGGACACGGAAGTCGAGCCGGACGCCATCGGCAAGCTACTCCGCCATTTCTCCGACCCCACCGTCGGCGCCGTTGCCGGCAACGTAAAAGTCGGCAATCGCTCGCGCTGGCTCACGCGCTGGCAAGCTCTCGAATACATCACCAGCCAGAACATGGAAAAGCGCGCCTTCGATCTTTTGAATTGCATCACCGTCGTGCCCGGCGCTCTCGGTGCGTGGCGAAAAAAGGCCATCGAGGCCGCCGGCGGCATCACTGCGGACACCGTCGCCGAAGACGCGGACCTTACCATCGGAATTCGCCGCCTGGGATGGCGCATCAGTTACGAAGAGGATGCCATCGCATGGACCGAAGCGCCCGACACCGCCGGCGCCCTGATTCGCCAGCGATTCCGCTGGACTTTCGGCACGCTGCAATCCTTCTGGAAGCACGGCGACACGCTCGTCCGCCCCAAATACGGCACTCTGGGTTGGATCGCGCTCCCGAATATCTTCGTCTTTCAGCTCGTTCTTCCGCTGATCTCCCCGGTCATCGACTTGATGTTCTTCGGCTCCCTGGTGCTCTGGGGTCTCGCGCAATTCCGCATCACCAAAGTGCCGCAGCTCTGGACCACCGCCGACGTCGAAAAGTCCGTCATCTTCTTCCTAGGTTTCTTGTTGATCGATCTCCTCACCTGCGTCCTCGCATTTGCTTTGGAGAAAAATGAGGATTGGACGCTGCTTGTGCCCGTCCTTCTTCAGCGCTTTTACTACCGCCAGTTGATGTACGTCGTTCTGTTCCGCTCCGTCAAGGAAGCCGTCAGTGGCCGCCCAGTAGGCTGGCGCGGCGTCGAGCACGAACCACATCGTACCGTTGAACCCGTTTTGGATCTGTAGCTCTACCTACTCTCATCCGGTCCTTACTACCGCCATCGAACACCCAACTCTTGCAATTCCAGATTTGCAAGCGGAGACGTGTTGTAGACTCTCTCTCCGTGAGCTTGGTACCAAAGACCGCGTCGCACGTCTCCGCCGCCATAGTTGTGGAAGTTGTTCCGCTGCTTCAAGCCATCGATTGCCGGCCAGGTGAAATAATCTCCGCCAAACATGAATTGAGTCCTTATTTCTTTACATGGAGCACAGCTCCATGAGCATTCAGCCTCGCTTCGCCGTCTATCCAAGTTTGCAAGATCAACTGGTCCTCATTACGGGTGGAGCCTCAGGCATCGGTGCCTCCGTCGTCGAGCATTTCGCTTCCCAGGGCTCTCAAGTCGTATTCCTTGACGTAGATGATAAAAGCGCCGATCAACTGGTCGCCGGGCTCTCGACGAAGTGTCCGCACACTCCAATTTACGTGCCTTGCGATTTAACGAACATTCCCGCCTTGCGCTCCGCGATCGCTGAGATCGAATCTCGACACGGCGTAGTCCGCGTCCTTGTAAACAACGCCGGAAACGACGCTCGCCATTCCCTCGAAGAAGTAACTCCGGACTATTGGGATCGCGCCATGGCCGTGAATCTTCGCCATCAATTCTTCGCCACGCAAGCCGTCGTCCCCGCGATGAAGAAGGCCGGTCAAGGCTCCATTATCAACTTAAGCTCAATTTGCTGGATCATTCCCTCGACTGGCTTGCCGGTCTATATTTCGGCAAAGGCCGCGATCGTCGGCCTCACCCGCACCCTCGCCCACGAACTCGGCCCGCACAACATTCGCGTAAACGCCGTCCTTCCCGGCGCCATCCTCACCGAGCGCCAGCAAAAACTCTGGTTCACCGACGAATACCGCGCCGAAATCCTCCGCAATCAAGCCCTCAAGCGCATGATCCTTCCCGAAGAAGTCGCCCGCCTCGTCCTCTTTCTCGCTTCCGACGACAGCGCCGCCATCACAAATCAAAGCTATATAATCGATGGCGGCTGGGTTTAAGCTCCGCGCATCATCTCAGAATCAGTTGGAAATCCACTTAGCGCGGGTCACACGGGAAAAAATCGGTCGGAACCGTCTCTTTGTGCAATATCTCGCAGCGGATAAAATTCCGCCTGCCGCTTTTCAAACTCCGAGGATCTCCCCCGACTCATCGACGTCGATCGATACCGCGCGCGACACTTTCGGCAGCCCCGGCATCAACATAATATTGCCCGCAATTACGACGACAAATCCCGCACCGGCTGAGAGCGACGCGTCCGTCACGTGCAAGGTCCATCCCGTGGGCGCGCCTAAAATTTTGGGATTGTCCGTGAAGGAATACTGGGTTTTCGCCATGCAAACCGGCAGTCTCTCGTATCCCCATTCCGAGAACAGCCGCAGTTTGGCCCTGGCTTCATCGCTGAAGCTGACCTCACCCGCCCCATATATTTTTCGCGAAATCTTTTGAATTTTCTCGACAAGCGGCTCCTCGAGCGCGTACGCCGCCCGCACTACCGGAGCGGGATTCTTGGCGATTAGTTCCACCACCATTTCCGCGAGCTCTTTGGTTCCTGGCCCGCCCTTCGTAAAAGCCTCCGACAGCGCCGCCAGCGTTCCATGCTCCGCGCAATAATCTTCCAGGCGTTTCAAGTCCGCGTCCGTGTCACTCGGAAAACGGTTGATGGCCGCGATGGTCGGCACTCCAAACCCCTTGACGTTATCCAGGTGTTTCCCCAGGTTGGGCAAGCCGCGCTCCAGGTCCCCCTCGCCCTGATTCCGGATACTCTGCACGGTAGTCACAAGAACTGCCGCCGAAGGCGTGATCCCCGATTGCTGCATCACAATATCGAAGTATTTTTCACCGCCCAGATCCGCCGCAAAACCCGCTTCATTTACGATGTAGTCGGCAAGCCCGAGCCCCATCCTCTGGGAGATCACGCTGCTGGTTCCGTGTGCGATATTGCCAAAAGGTCCCGCGTGTACGAACGCCGGCGTCCCATCCGTCGTCTGCACAAGATTTGGAAGCATGGCATCCGTAAGCAACGCCATCATTCCGCCGGTCGCTTCGAGGTCTCGGGCCCGTACAGGTTTCCCGTCGCGCGCGGCCCCAATCACAATCTCGTCCAACCGCTGCCGCAGGTCCTTCAAATCTCTTGCCAGTGCCACAATGGCCATGATCTCCGAGGCGGCGGTGATCACAAATCCGGTCTTGCGCCCGCCGCCCTCCCTCTTGCTGTCCAGAGAAACCGCAATCCGGCGCAATGCGCGATCGTTCATGTCCAGCGCCCTAGGCCACGTGATGCGCTCAGGGTCGAGATTTAAATCATTGCCGTGGAAGAGATGCGCGTCGATGAGTGCGGCGAGAAGATTGTTCGCGGAAGAAATGGCATGAAAATCCCCATGAAAATGTAGATTGATCTTCGCGCTCGGCTGAATCTGGGAAAGTCCACCCCCCGTCGCTCCCCCTTTCATCCCGAATACCGGGCCGAGCGAAGGCTCGCGCGAAGTGATGACCACCTTCTTCCCGAGCATCGCAAGCCCCTGCGTCAGCCCAATGGCGGTTACGGTCTTGCCTTCTCCAGAGACGGTAGGAGTCGTCGCCGTAACCAAGATTAACTTCCCGCGCGGTTCAAAAGCGGGATCGGCGAGGAGCTCGAGGCGAATCTTGGCCCCGTATGCCCCAACTTGTTCGATGTATTTCTCTGGAATTCCTAGTTTTCCGGCGACGGCCTGAATGGGAAGCAATGCTTTTTGCACCATGAAGTCGAATTGCGCTCAGTAATCTGAGTCACCCTGACAGATTACCACACCAGTCCCAACCGCAATCCGGCGCAGCTCGGCAAAAGATCGGGCCCCGTTCCCAGCCAAGTTCCAGCCAAGCGAGCTGCCTCGTCTCGGACGACTACCCAATGTTTGGAGTAATCCCAATTTCATTTGGGCTACTCCAGTGATGCCGCTCCAGTGACAGATCTTCAGAGCTCATAATCGGCAGCTTTTTGGGCCTCGTTTTTCCCAGCTTTTCTGTTGACAAGAAATACTTTGCATCGTCTAGTACGGACTGGGTAATATAGCGCCCGGATCCTGGAACGCCAGCACCCTTGCTGGCGTTTTTGTTTATCTAAAGTCGTCTCGGCCGTTAAGTCCTTTGTTCACAATCCTTTAGTGGCACGGCCAAAATGCACAATTCCAGTGCAAACGTGCGCAGGCAAGTTATCTAGAATGTATACTTACAAAACTGTAGGAAAACACGCGAGTTCATCTTCTTTAGAATGAATATTTACGAAAAACCTGGGGGGAGGGGTGATGATTGTTAACTTGCCGAGGCAACCGACCGAACCCTCCGACCCCGGCGGAAGGCCCTCCGCATCCCGGCGCGATTTCAGCGACGAGATTGCAACTGTTCCTTTGCCTCCTGTACCTCCTTCTTCACTGAACACGAGGCACGGGCCACGCAGCACTCGTCATTCTCTGCTCACCCCGCCTCCGCCACAAAAATCATCTCCGGAGAAGCATCCACCAGCGGCGACCGGTCAAAATCCCCATACACCGCTCTCACCCGAAATCCGCACCGCGCCAGCAAATGCTCCACTTCATACCGGAAGAAATAGCGCAGCGTCCACGCAAACACCAGCCGCTCTTCTTTCCCCTGACCATCCGTCACATAAAAAATCATCTCCACGTCATTCCGCTGCTCGGCCCGGTGAAAAGCCGCCACGCGCTCCGCAATCCTTACTTGTCGCCCGTCTGGCGTCGAGTATTCCGTCACCGGCCCTTCTTTCATGTAGGCGGGATCATGCATCCGTTCCGCATCCGTCTGGAAAACATCCAGGATCAGCTTTCCGCTTCGTTCTCCAAAACGCCGGCCTTCCATGCGCAAGTGCCTGCGCACAGACTCCAGGCAGGCGACCTGCTCGTCGATCTCCAGCAGGTGTTGCATGGGCCTAAAAGGAATGATGATGACTCGGAATTTCTCGCCAAGATCGAATCGCACCATATTGCCCTGCACCAGATGGATTCGCTCGCGCGTCTCCCGCGGGAGCTTTGCCCGCTTCTGGGTGCACCGCTCCAGCATACGCTCCGAAATATCCAGCCCCGTCACGCGATGCCCCGCCTCCGCCAGCGCCAGCGTTATCCGGCCCGTCCCGCAGCCAAGCTCCAGCACCGGATCGCCATGCTCGTGCACCGCATCGCGATAAAACGCCACGTCCCGCGTCCGCCCGCGCACCAGCGGCGACTCGTCGTAATAATCCGCAATGAATCCGTCGTAAAGCGCCATGCTCATAAAGTTCTCTCGCTAACCACGGAAGCCCGCTATGGTGGCCCGCGCAGCAACCCGCCGCGCGCGACTGCTCCCGCCGAGCTCTCTCCTCCTGTACTTCCTCTACTTCCTCTACTTCCTTTATCTCATTCCACTATCGCGTCCGCCTCAATCTCCACCAGCATCTCCGGCGAAATCAGCTTGCTCACTTCCACCATGCTCGTCGCTGGCCGAATCTCGCCAAAGAATTGTCCATGCGCCCGAGCGATCTTTTCCCACTCCGCAATGATGGTCACGAAAATCCGCGTCCGCACCACGTCCTTCAAACCTGCTCCCGCCCTCGACAGCGCGGCTTCGATGTTGTGAATGGTTTGCACCGTCTGCGCGTGCGCATCTCCAATTCCCACAATCTTTCCGTCCGGACCGGTCGCCGTCGTCCCCGAAACCGCAATCACGTTGCCAATTCTCACCGCCCTCGAGTAGCCCACAATCGGCTCCCACGGCGTCCCGCTCGAAATATTCTCCCGTGCCAATTCCGCCTCCTTCGCCTCCGCCGGCTGTGTCGCCGCGGGGCTGCATGCTAAACTCAAAGAATTATGGCACAGCCCAAGCGCAGCATTCTCCTTGGGCCGCGTCCGAGAACATCGCATGCTCTGTAACAACATCCTCGAAGCCATCGGCCGCACCCCGCTGGTGCGCCTCAATCGCATCAACCAGAGCCTCAAGCCGCAGATCTACGTCAAAGCCGATTACACGAATCCCGGCGGCTCGGTGAAAGACCGCATCGGCATCACCATGATCGACGACGCGGAAAAGCGCGGCCTGCTCAAGCCCGGCGGGACCATCATCGAAGGCACCTCCGGAAATACCGGCATGGGGCTCGCGCTCGTGGCCGCCGTGCGCGGCTACAAAATGGTTTTCACCATTACCGACAAACAGTCGAAGGAAAAAGTGGATTTGCTGAAGGCGCTTGGCGCGGAAGTTATTGTCTGCCCGACGGCCGTCGAACCCGATGATCCTCGCAGCTACTATTCTGTTGCGAAAAAACTGGCGCGCGAAATTCCGAATTCGTTTTATCCGAATCAGTATGACAATCCGATGAATCCCGAGGCGCATTACCAAACGACCGGCCCGGAAATCTGGGATGACAGCCAAGGAAAGATCACGCATTTCGTTTGTGGCATGGGGACGGGCGGGACCATCAGCGGAGTCGGAAAATATCTGAAGGAAAAGAATCCCGGCGTGCAAATTATCGGCGTCGATCCTGTCGGCTCGCTCTATTACGATTTTCACAAGCGCGGCGAAACGGTGAAAGCCAAGACTTACGTCGTTGAAGGCATCGGAGAAGATTTTTTTCCAAGCACCATGAACATGAAGATTCTCGACGACGTGATTCAGGTGAACGATGAGGAGTGCTTCGTGCTGGCGCGACGCCTCGTCAAGCTCGAAGGCATTTTCACCGGCGGCTCCGGCGGCGGCTGCATGTCTGCTGCATTGCGTCTCGCCAAAGATCTGGGTCCGGACGCATTTATCGTTGCGTTCATGCCGGATACCGGCATGCGTTATCTCAGCAAGGTGTACAACGACGAATGGATGCGCGAACGCGGCTACGTCGAAGCGGCCGTACACATTACCGCCGCCGAAGTCGTGAACGCCAAGCACCAGTCCGGAAAAGTGCGCGAGCTGGTGATTGCGCGGCCATATCAGACCGTTTTCCACGCGCTGAAAACGATGCAGGAGCAAGACATTTCGCAGATTCCGGTATTCGAGGAAAATATTCCCATCGGTACGATTTACGAAGACCAGATTCTGACAATGGCGCTTCAAGGCAAAGACTTGCGAAAACTTGTGGTGCGCGAAGTGATGAGCAAGCCGTTGCCGCGCATTCCCGGCACGTCGCCCGTCGAACGCGTCACCTACATTCTGAGCCACGAAAATCCGGCGGTCTTCGTCGAGATGGACGGCGCAAAATTCGAAATCCTTACCAAGTACGATCTAATGAGCACGGTCGCCAGCCTCATGGAACAAAAGCGTTGATCGCTGCATCAAACTTGCCAACGCAAAAGCGCAGGGCGGAAAATAATTGAAAATTCTTGACTTCAATGAACGGCTAAAAGATTCGATCCTCATCGCGGATGGCGCGATGGGGTCGATGCTGCACGAAGCTGTGGGTGCGCAGCGGTGCTTTGATGAACTGAACGCTACGGAGCCGGAAGCCGTTTTTCGCGTGCACCAAGCGTACATCGAGGCCGGCGCGCAAATCATTGAAACCAACACGTTTGGGGCGAACCGCTTCAAGCTTGCGCCGCTTGGGCTCGGCGACGAGGTGCAGCGGCTCAATTCCCGCGGCGTAAAAATCGCGCGCGAAGCCCGCGAATCGGCTTCCCGCGAAGTGCTCATCGCCGGTTCTATCGGCCCGCTCGGTCTCGGCGTGCAGTCTCGCCATCCCGAGCCCGGTGAAATTCTTGATGTCTTTCAGGAGCAGGCGCTGGCGCTGGAAGAGCGCGGGGTCGATTTCTACATTCTCGAAACTTTTTCTTATATCGAAGAAATTCTTCTCGCCGTCGACGCCATTCGCTCGTTTTCCGGGTTGCCCATCGTGGCCCAGCTTACGTACTCGGAAGAAGGCACGACGTATGGCGACCTTCGCCCCGCCGATGTTGCTGCGCAGCTCAAGGCGAAGAACGTTCAGGTGATCGGCGCGAATTGCACTCTCGGCCCCCAGTCTTTACTCAAAATCCTGCGCGAGCTCACCGAAGTCGACGATCTCCGGGTCAGCGGCCTGCCCAACGCCGGTTTGCCGAAGCGCGAAGGCGACCGCATCGTCTATCCAAAATCCTCGCCGGAATATTTCGCGCTCTTTGCACGAGAAGCTGCCGCGCTCGGCGTGCGCATTCTCGGCGGATGCTGCGGCACGACGCCGGCGCATATCCGCGCGATGGCAGAAGCCGTCAAATCACTGCGCCCGGCAAAAACTCATGGGGCTTCAGCGACGGTCGAAGCTGTTGCCAAACCCGCGCCTGTATTGCAGCGCGAGCCGGAAAGCAGATTCTGGAAGAAACTTCAGACCAAGGAATTCGCCGTCTGCGTGGAGATCGATCCGCCGAAAGGCCTTTCGCTCGACCGCATTTTCGAGCAAGTCGACAAAATCATGGCTTCCGGCAAAGTGGATGCCATCGACATCAACAGCGGAGCCATGGCGCGCGTCGGCATGGACGCGCTGATCACCGCGGGAGCGCTTGAAGCTCGCGGAGTCGAAACAGTGCCGCATTTGACCACGCGCGACTTCAACATCATCGGCTTGCAAGCCGTATTGCTCGGAGCATGGACCGTCGGCGGCGTTCGCAACGTTTTGGCTATCACTGGCGACCCGCCTGCCGTCGGCGACTATCCGGAAACAAGCGGCGTGTACGAAGTTGATTCCGTTGGTCTGGTCAAGGTTCTGAGCCGGCTCAATCAAGGCACGGACTGGGCTGGCAAAACGCTCGGCGGCGCGACAAATTTTGCGATCGGCGTAGCCGTCAATCCGGTTGCCGACGATCTGGACAACGAGATCGAGCGCTTCCACGCCAAAATCGAAGCGGGCGCGCACTTCGCGATGACCCAGCCGATTTTCGACCCCGAACACTGGCATGCCTTCGTGAAAAAACTCGGCGGCAAGCCGTCGATTCCCGTGCTGCTGGGAATCTGGCCGCTCAATAGCTACAAACAAGCGCTGCGCCTCAATAACGAGGTTCCCGGCATCGTCATACCGCAAGACGTGCTCGCATCGCTGGAAGCTGCCGGGGCCAACGCGCGCGAACGTGGCTTCGATCTCGCCCGCCAATTGCTGGCCTGGTCCCGCACCGAACTCGCCGGTGTGTATTTAATCCCGCCGTTTAAACGCTACGAAGAGGTCCTTGACCTCCTCTAGCGTATCTTTCCGAGTGTGTTGGGCGGCCCTCCATCGGTCAACTTGGTGTTTGGTGTGCTGCTTGGCACACGCCGCAGGAGCGGGGCCAGAATCACATAAAGCAAGGCCACAAGCAGAGGCGCAATAAAGACCATGCCACGCACGCGTGCCACACCGTCGTCCCCAGAAATTGCGCCGCGCCCCACAGGTTTGCGTGAAACATCCCAAGAATCTGCACCACGGAAAGTGGCAAATGCGGCGCTCCAAATAGCTTCTCTCCCACGCGGAAAAATGGGATGAGAAGTGCAATTTGCAGGGGGTACACGAAGTAATTCACGATTTGAATTGCTGGCAGGTTCAGACGCAGGATCAGCGCCGCCAGAGCGCAAAGAGCCGTCGTCGTGCCTAACACGGGAAAGACGCCCAGGGCGATACCAAGAGCGATGCTCAGCGCCAGCTTTTCCGGCGTCACCCCTTGGCGGAGAAGCTCTACAATCGGCCGCACCATCCGCCGGCGAAAAAATCCTTCCGTTGTGCCGCCAGCAATCTCCACGCGAAGCGTCCTCGCTATCAACATATTCGGCCAAACTTTGCGATTCGCCAAGATTCATCCTGGCGCAATTTTGCCTTGCCGGGTGCTACACTCCGTGCAAGACAAGTCACAATCTGGAGGCTCGCATGGCAACCAATTCCGCGGCTGCAGCAAATCCGCGCACCAACTCGAGCACCCTGGGAGCGTTGTGGATCGTCTACGCGCTCCTTCGACTGGCGGCGGTCATCCTGCTCGTGCTTTTCAGCGGTACAGCCACGGTAATGTTTGGCGCATTGCTTTCGCGCGTGCCCGACCCGTACACTCTGATGACGGCTTTCCATGTTATTTACATCTGCGCGGTCATAGTAACGGCTCTCTCCGGCCTCGTCGGACTATTTGCTGGCTTGGCGCTGCTCTCCGGCAAATCTTCCGCTCGCTCGCTTGCGATCGTTGCGAGCGTCCTCTCGTTATGCGACCTTCCGTTCGGCACCACCCTGGGGATTTATACTCTCATCGTTTTCCTTCCCTGACGCTCAGCACGGGCCGCTTGCGCTGCGTCCCGTCCGCTTCGCGCGCCGCTTTTTCCTGCTCCAGCGAAGACAAACCACGGCTTGCCATGGCGGGCTTGCGGAGTTTGTTGGCACAACCTATGCTCCGTGTTTACAAGAAGGGAGCGAGACCATGAGGAAGAGCAATCGTTGGATAGGGGCGGGAGCGGCGTTGATCGCTTTATTTGCTCTTGGCTTGAGAGAAGGGAGACAGACAAAAGCGGCAGAAGCGCGCGAAGCGGATCGAGCAGCGATAATGGCGGTGCTCGACGCGCAGCAGGAGGCGTGGAATCGCGGGGACGTGGATGCATTCCTGGTGGGCTACTGGCATTCGCCGGAGCTGACGTTTTCCGGGAGCAGCGGAATTTCGCGCGGGTGGGATGGGGTGCTGGCGCGGTACAAGAAGAATTATCCAGACCGCGCGACGATGGGACAGCTGGATTTTTCGGAGCTGGAGTTTCGGTTTCTGGGGCCGGATGCGGCGCTGGTGCTGGGGCGTTGGCATCTGAAGCGCGAGAAGGGAGATATTGGCGGGGTGTTTTCGCTGGTGTGGCAGCGCTTTCCCGAGGGATGGAAAATTATCCACGACCATACGAGCGCGGTCGAGAAGTGAAGCGTCGACCGCACGCTTTGATCCTCGAAGTAATATTCAAGCCAACACACACTTTTCCGATATTGACCGGGGAACGGTGGCTGCGTAGAATTCTCGTTACTCGTGGTGTTGGCAATCTTTGGTAACGGACAAGGGGTGAATTATGAAGACCCGAATCCTGCTCTTCTTTTCGTTGTTCGCGATCCTCAACCTGATGGTTTTTCCCGGTCAAGCCGGGCCGTGGACGACGGCCGCAAGCGCTCCGCGGGCTAACTGGCTGGCCATGCCGCAAGAGGATGCGGATGACCTGCCACAATTCCGCGTGACCAGCACGACATTTCAGAACAATGGGACTGTGCCGTCCGTGATGGTGTTCAACGGAACGCTGGGCAGCAATTGCATTGGCGGAAATATGTCGCCGGAGCTGAAATGGACGAACGCGGTGCCGTGGACGAAGAGCTACGCCGTGGTGACGTATGATGTGACGGCGAACTTTACGCACTGGGGCATCTACAATATTCCGCCGGACGTGACGGAGCTTCCTGCGAACGCGGGGATTGCAACCGCCAGCTACCCGCAGATTACAGATGATGCAGGGAACGTAGGCTATGCGGGGCCGTGCCCGCCGCCGGACATCGTTCCCAATGGGATTCACAAGTATCTCTTTACGGTCTATGCGCTGGATACGAAGCTGAATCTTCCCGCGTTTCCGCCGGGATATCCGGCGCCTCCCGAAACGCTGTTTCGAGCGATGATCGGGCACGTGATCGAAACGGCAACCATTACGGGGTTGTTCAGCTGCGACAATGCGCCGGAGGCGGGTTGTTCCTAAGAAATCTCCCAGAAGTCTATTTATGCGCAAGGCATAGCTAGCCCGGAGATGCGGACTACGCCCCTGCTGTCTCATAACACATTGAAAATAAGACAGTTAACAGAAAATCCTCAGAGTTCTACACAGGCGGTACTTCGGGTCTATTGGCGCGGAACGAGCGCCTCGTCAGAATGTGTGTAGAGGCTACTGAGGGATGTTCGCCGCTATGCTACTTGCAATCTCCATCGTTGCGCTTTCGCAATTCGCCCTATATTACTGGCGGGCGGTCTTGGCGGGAGTGGCAGCGCAACCGGTTTCGGACCGGGTGCTGGGCGCGGCTCATCTCGAGGCCGGGCGCATGAAGGGCCAGGATTTCGAGACGCTGGCTGGATTGCACGAACTGACTCCTGATCTACGGACGAACGGTGGCGGTCTGACTCTCGTTCGCGCTTATTACAAGACTATCGAAGGGCTCAGCGCGCTGTCTGGCACACGGATGCCTGCGGTGGCGGAATGGTGCGAGCGCGAGCGCGTGATTTGCGCGCGGTTTGTCGCGGTGCAAATCGGGCTGCGCTTGCAAGCAAATCTCGAACTGGCTGCCTCACTGCGCTCCTGCTAATCCTCTCTCGGACGATTCCCCAAAATTAACTGCGAAGAGGCGGTCTTCGCGAGAGATCCGTCCCTTTGCGCAGAAGTATCGATAGTTTCTGCTTGAATTCCTCTCCCCTAAAGACTGCCGTTCTACCCGATTTTGCGAGGCACGCCCGCGGCTTGCGCATAGGATGCGGGTGTAACCTTTTCTGGGGACGGCGGTATTCACTCAATGAAAGAGCAAGAGCGGGCCGATACGGAAAATGACCACGCGATGAAGTTGGCTCCGGACGAGGATCTGATGCTCGAAGTGCGCAGTGGCACAGGCGAAACGCTAGGGGTGTTGTTCGCCCGGTATCACGGTCCGCTTTACAACTTCTATGCCAAGCTGACGGGCGATCGGACGCTGAGCGAGGATTTGGTGCAGGAAGTGTTTTTGCGGATTTTGAAGTACCGGCAGAGTTACGCGCCGGGCACGCCGTTTCGGGCGTGGATTTACCAGATCGCGAGGAATGCGCGCGTGGATCATTACAGGAAAACACCGCGGCACATTACGTTCGAGCCGGAGATGGCGCCCGCGGTGATGCCGAAGGATTCGGCGCAGACATCGGAAGAGGCGGAGCTGTTACACCGGGCGTTGATGCAGATGCCGGAAGAGAAGCGAGAGATTTTGATTTTGAGCCGGTTTCAAGAATTGAAGTACGACGAGATCGCGCGGCTTCTGGGCTGTGAGCTGGGGACGGTGAAGACGCGGATTCACCGGGCTATTCAGGAGCTGCGGCAGAATTTCAAACAGCTTGAGCGCGGGGTGATCAAGACCGACAAGAATTCTGGAGGCGCGAAGTTTGTGCCTCCCAGGAGGGCCGGAAATGAAGTGTGAAGAGATGGGAGAACTCCTGCCGGACTATTTGCAGGGGAACTTGAAGGCCGAGCAGGACGATTTAGTGGAACAGCATATTGCGGAGTGCGGGGATTGCCGGGAGGACGTGGCGATCTGGAAGAAGCTATCGCTTTTGCCGGTGGAGCAGCCGAGCGCGGAATCGCGCGAGCGCTTTGAGGCGATGCTGCACGCGTATCAAACGGGGCGGAACGATAAGGCGGCTGCGGAGCTTGGACGAGAGAAGCGTGGCGGCGTGTGGAGTTGGTTGCGCTCTCCTGTGGGAGCTGTGGCTTGGAGCGCGGCGTTGCTGGTGATCGGAGTTTTCGCGGGCAACTCTCTCGGGAACCGGCCGACGCATTCGATTGCCGACCAGGGCGAAATCGCGGCGATGCATTCCGAACTGACGAACATGCGCCAACTGGTGGTGCTATCGATGTTGCAGCAGCAGTCGGCCAGCGAGCGGCTGCAGGGCGTGAGCTACAGCCAGCGCGAGGGACAGCTCGATCCGCAAGTTGTGGCGGCGCTGGTGCATACGCTGCGCTACGACAACAGCGTAGATGTGCGGTTGGCGGCGCTGGACGCGCTGAGCCGGCACGGCGGGCAGCCGCAAGTGCACAGAGACGTTGTGGAAGCTCTGCAGGAGCAGCAATCGCCGCTGGTGCAGGTGGCGTTGATCGACCAGATGCTGGAATGGCGCGATCCGGACTCAGCGAAGCGGCTGCGCAATTTTGCGGAATCGCCGAATTTGAATCCGACGGTGAAGCAGCGGGCCGATTGGGCGGTCAGCAAATTGAATTAAGGAGAGAACGATGCGCAGGGAGAGAAAACGCTTGGGGATAATTCTGGCGACGTACGCGGCGGGCGCGGTGTTGCTGGCGACGTTTTGCGCGAAGAAAAGCGCGGGGCAGCAACCGGTCGAAGTGACGGTGGGGCGGATCCATCCCCATGTTCAGCCCGAAGTGCAGCCGGTGGTGAACCCGGTGGTGCTGCCGTCGTTCAACCTGGATATCGCGCCGTCCATCGCGGCGGTTGTGCCGGAGGTTCTTTCGGTGACCGAAGGAGATGACGACGACTTCCGGACCAGCGATCAGGAAAAAATTCAGAAAAGCTTCGCGATGCCGGCAAAGGGGCAGAAGTCGCTGGAGATCGACAATATTTGGGGATCGATTGAGGTTGTGGCGGACGCGGCGGACAAGGTGGACATGTCCGTGGAGAGGACCACGAGAGCGGAGTCGAAGGAAAAACTGGAGCAGGCGAAGAAGGAAGTGACTTTGGACATTACGCAGCAAGAGGGCGCATTGAAGCTGTACGTGAACGGACCGTTCCGCTGCCAGTGCGATGCTTGCCGGCATTCGCGCGACGACGAGGGCTACCGAGTGAAGATGGATTTCGTGGTGCACGTGCCGCGCGACATCGACATCAAAGTGAAAACGGTGAACGAAGGGCGCGTGGTGGTGCGGGACACGAACGGGAATTTCCTGGTGAGGAACGTGAACGGCGATATCGAAATGGACGACGTGGCGGGGTCGGGGACAGCGCGGACAGTCAATGGGCCGGTCATTGTGTCGTTCCGGCAGAATCCGAAGCAGGACTCCGACTTCAAGACGATTAACGGCAATGTGGAGCTGAAATTTGCGCCGGATTTGTCCGCGGACTTCCGCTTCAAGACGTTCAACGGCGGCATCTACAGCGATTTCCCGGTGACGGCGATGCCGGTGCACGAGATGCAGGAAGAACACAAAGGCGGCAAGGTGATTTACCGGGCCGATCGTTACTCCGAGGTGCGCTTGAAGTCCGGTGGCCCGCAGATTCAGGTTGAAAATCTAAATGGAGACATTCGCATTCTTGAAAACCATGAATAAACACACGCAGTTACGAGTATGGATTGCAGCCGCCGCGATGGTGTTTGGCGTAACAGGGATGCCGCCGCGCGCGCACGGGCAGGCCGGCGGAGACAAGATTGCCGTGAACCTGAGCGATCCCTCCCGCCCGGCGTTCGTGAAGCTGAGTATGGTCAATGGCAGCATCATCGTGAAGGCCTACGACGGCAAGCAGGTGATCGTGGAAGCGCGCAACCGCAACGAAGACCGGGAGCGCGAGAGCAGCCCGGGCGGACTGAAGCGGCTGAACATTTCGACGACGGGGTTGAGCGTGGAGGAAGAAAACAACGAAGTGCGCGTGAACACGGAGTCCTACGCGCGAACGATTGATGTAACTCTCACTGTGCCCATCCACACTTCGCTGAAGCTTGGCGCGGTGAACGACGGAGAAATCATGGTAACCGGCGTGGATGGCGAGATGGACGTCAACAACGTCAACGGGAACGTGACGCTGAACAATGTTTCCGGGAGCGCCGTGGCCCACGCTCTGAACGGAAAAGTTCTGGCGACGTTTGTGCGCGTGAATCAGAAGCCCATGGCGTTCAGTTCGTTGAATGGGGACATCGATGTGACATTTCCGGCGGACGTGAAAGCAAATCTAAGCATTAAGTCCGACCGCGGCGATGTATTCAGCGACTTTGACGTGCAGCTGCAAGCCTCCGCGCCGCAGCAGGTGGTAGAAGACGGGCGCAAGGACGGGGGCAAGTATCGCGTCCGGATTGATAAGACGGTGCACGGCACAATCAACGGAGGCGGGCCGGAGTATCAATTCACAAATTTTCAGGGGCAAATCTACATCCGCAAAACTGGCAATGCGCGATAGGCCAAGTAAATTACTCGATTCCTCGCGCCACCGCGCCGAGGGATAATAATGAATGCGATGGCCTTACGGCGGCGGCGCCGAACCGCAAAATTCCCATTTTTCACAGCGTAAGTTGGACTGTGTCTCAATACGCCCAGCGGAGGAGGACGCCGCCGGTCGTGTAGCCTGCGCCGACGGCCACGAGCAGCACGAGATCGCCCTTGTGCAAGCGGCCTTGCGCGACGGCGTCGCAGAGGCCCAAGGGAATCGTGCCGGCCGTTGTGTTTCCGTATTTGTCGATGTTGACCATGACTTTGTTGTCGTCGATGCCGAGCCGTTCCTGCATGGCGCGAATAATACGGAGATTAGCCTGATGGGGAACGACGAGAGCCAAATCGTCGCTGGTGAATCCGTTGCGCTCGAGCAATGTAACGGCGAGCTCCGCCATGCGTCGCACGGCGTACTTGAAGACTTGCGAACCCTCCTGATGGACGTAATGCATGCGCTTCTCGACGGTTTGGACGCTCGAGGGGTTCAGCGAGCCGCCGCCGGGCATGTATAAATACTGGCCGCCGGAGCCGTCAATATCATGCGAAAAATCCAAAATTCCTTCGCCGGGCCCCGATGGTTCCAGGAGGACGGCCCCCGCGCCATCGCCAAATAGCACGCAAGTCGCGCGATCGGTGTAATCCAAAATAGAAGTCATCGTGTCGCTGCCAATGACCAAGACCTTTTTGTGAGCGCCGGAACCGACGAATTGCGCACCGACCGTAAGCGCGTAAGCAAAACCGGAGCACGCGGCGGAAAGATCGAAGCCCCAGGCCTTTTTCGCGCCGATGCGGTCCTGCACGAGGCAGGCGGTCGCGGGAAAGAACATGTCCGGCGTTACGCTGGCGAGGACAATCAGGTCAATCTCCGCGGGGTCGGTCCTGGTCTTGGCAAGAAGGGCTTTGGCGGCTTCCGTGGCGAGATGGGAAGTGGCGGTGCCGGGTTCGACGGCGTGGCGCTCGCGGATGCCGGTGCGGGTGCGAATCCATTCGTCATTGGTCGCGACCATTTTTTCCAGGTCGGCGTTGGTGAGTACCTTCGGGGGAACGTAGCCTGCGACGCCTGTGATTTTAGCCGCGATGCGGTGGGACATGGTTCTCCTTGGAAGTCACTGCCAACCAGGCGAATCCAAAATTCTAAGCGAAGCGGATGCGAAGTTACAAGGCGACAACGAAAGAAACAAGCATTTGCGGCGGTCTCGCAGCGGCTGGGCACGCGTAAAACCAGCCAGCCAGAATCGCTCAGTCCGACGGCGGCAGAATTTCATGCCGCCACGTGAGCGTGGCGGTTTTTTGAAGCATGGCGGAGACGGAACAATATTTCTGCTCGCTGAGTTCGATGGCGCGCTTTACGGCGGCTTCGTCCAGCGAGCCGCGGAGGCGATACAGAACGTCGAGCTTTATCCAAACCTTCGGCGGTTCGGAGGCACGCTCTCCGGAGCAGAACACTTCGAGAGATTCAAGTTTTTGGCGCTTTTTCTTGAGGATGCTAACGACGTCGGTGGCGGTGCAGGCTCCGAGGGCCATCAGAAGGAGTTCCATCGGGCCGGGGGCTTTGTTGGAGGTTCGGTCGGAGTCGATAGTGATGGCGTGCCCGGAAGGGCTGGTGGCTACAAATTGTTCTTCGCCAACCCATTTTACAGATGCTGTTTGCATTTTGCCTCCGAAACAGATTACCCGCTGCGCGGAGTACAGGATAACAAGGGTCAAGCGAATGTTGGAGAGCTGAAACTGCAAAGAAGTCCGGCGTCTATAGAGACACTTCATTGCGTGTGACGATTTCGACAGCGAGGCGCTGATCAAACAGTTCTGCCGGGATCAGCCGAAGCGCAAATGAGACCAGAGTCAATTTGAAAAACTAGTCGGGCACTCGGATTCGGCGATTGAGTATTTGGATATCGAAGGGAGATGGGGAGGACGCAGTCGTTTTCATTTTAAGATGATTCGAGTGGGGTCGATGAGACCAAGGGAGAGTCCCAAATTGGAACGACCGCAGCAAAACGGGACAGATTAGGATCCTCAGCTCGGGATGTGCCCAGGGAGTTTGTCTATTGGCTTTTTGTCAACTTCGGCAGGTAAGGCTTCCTTTTTCCTTTGTAGGACTCGGCCGCCGGGCAAGTGTTTTGTCGGCGCTTTGGCATCTGGGCTGCGCGGGGTCCAATCGGATGGTGGAAACGCGATTCGCCAGAATCGCGGCGAAGGATGCTCAAACTCAATTCCCACTTCTCGCTTGCCTGCTTGTTCAGGGCCCAGATTGACCACGCGGCAAGCAAGTTGTTCCGTAGTTTGCGTGTTTTTGACCCCGAGAAGCTGGCCAATCTCTACTGTGAGGGACAACTGAATGAGCGCTCCGTGTGCGTTTACGATCAGGGTATGAGTCTCTTCCGAGGCCACGATCGCTCCCGGCCCTTCTCTCAGCACCAAAATAGGCAGCCGGAGGCAGACACGCTGGCTTCGGCGTAACTGTGTCGTTTTGCTGCTTGTTTGCGGATCAGGAAGACTCATGTTCGCTGGTTCTCCCCATTGTTGTCGGCACTTCCGGGGCCAAACTTTAGCGAATCAGACTTTCCTTATATGGGACCGTCTGCGGCGATGCCTAGGAGTTGCGTGGGCCGGTGGCGGCGACTTCGATGATGGGGTTGGGGAGCTGGCGCATGGTCCGCACGAAGACTTTAACGATAGCCCCGTCAAACTGGGCGTTGGCGCAGCGCTCGAGTTCAGCCAGCGCCTCGGGCGAGCTGCGGCCTTTTTTGTACGTGCGGTCGCTGGTAATGGTGTCGTAGGCGTCGGCCACGGCGATGATGCGCGCGCCGAGAGGAATGCCGTCGCCGGTGAGAGCGTCGGGATATCCGGAGCCATCGAAAAATTCGTGGTGATGGAGGACCATCTCGCGAATGCGCGCCAGCGGCTTCAGCGGATCCAGAATTTTGGCGCCAAATCTTACGTGGGCCTTCATGGTTTCCCACTCTTCGGGATTCAGAGGGCCGCTCTTGTTCAATATGTTTTCCGGGATGGCGACTTTGCCGATGTCGTGTAGTACGCCGCCCAGACGAATCTCCTCTATCTCTGCTTCGCTCATGTCCATAGATTCAGCGATAAGCGCGGCATAAGCCGAAACCTTTTGGGAATGCCCTTGCGTGTAGTGGTCCTTTGCGTCGATGGCAAAGGCGAGCGAAGTAACGGTGTCCAGGACGGCTTGCGGTAGGCCTTCCGGGCCTTGCGTGGAAGTGGGCACGGTGGGTTTACCGCCTGGAGTTTCGGTTGTGGCCAGCGACTCCGTGAATTGTTTCAAGCGCGAATAAATTTCCTCGAAAGCTTCGGGGCCGGTGGAAAAGAGGCGCTTGAGGGTTACGCCGAGATACGCTTCGAGAACATCGCGCTTCCACTTTTTCGCTTCGTTGGGATCGAAATGATCGGCCGTCGAGACGGCATTTCCGCCCTGATGCTTGGACAGGTACATCGAAGCGTCGGCCACCTGGATGAGCTCTTGCGGCGAAGAGCCGTGAAGCGGATAGCAGGCGATGCCAAAGCTGGCGCTGATATTTTTCTCGCGCAGAAGCGGATCGGCGGAAACCCAGCCTCGCAACTTGGTGGCAAGCTGGCGCGCGTGTTCCATATTGGTTTCCGGCATCAGAATGACGAATTCATCGCCGCCGTAGCGAGCCACGACGTCGGAGCGCCGGCAATTCGTCTCGAGGATATGGCCGACGCGCTGCAGAACAAGATCGCCTTCCAGATGGCCATAAAAATCGTTGACGAACTTGAAGCGGTCGAGGTCCATCAGAACAAGAGCGAAGGCGCGGCCAGCACGCGTCGAGCGCTTCCATTCCGCCGATAGGGCTTCCATGAAGAATCGATGGGTCTTGACGCCGGTAAGGCCGTCGGTGATGGCCTGCTCTTGAGCCTTCTGGAAGGAGAAAGCATTGTGAAGAGCTCCGGCAATCAGGTCGGCCAGCGTGCGCAGAAGCAGAATCCCTTCTTCAGAGAATTCGATGGGAACAGAGGATTCGACGTACAAAACACCGTGAAGCTGTTCCGCGTAAAACACCGGGAGAGCGATAGACGCAACAGAATCCGGCAGCAGCGGCTTATGAGGGGAGTCCACGGAGGTCGAAGCCTGATAGTCCGCCAACTGTCCGGTGCGCGCGACATGGCCGATCAAACCATGTCCGAGGAGAATGCGCTGGCCGAGAGCGCCACGGCGCGCGCCGGCTTCGGCTTGGATGATGAGCTCGCGCGTCGAGTATTCCAGCACGCCGATCCCGATGTGATCGTAGCTAAGGCCGGCTTCGAGCTGCTCGGCGATCTTGGCGAGCATTTCGTCAGGATTCAAAGTGGCGATGGCATTCCGGGAAATGGTGTTGAGCAGCGAGAGATGCCGCGCCTTGGTCCGCTCTTCGTGAAAGAGTCGCGCATTTTCGATCGAGATGCTGGCTTCGCTGGCCAGAACGCGCAGCAGTTCGAGATGCCCTTCGTCAAATGTACGCTCGTTGTCTGAAAAAACCGCCATCGCGCCAATGGCATGGTCGTAGGCGACGAGCGGGACACCGCAGTAGCAGCCGCGATCGCGGAGAGGATCGACGCCGAGCTTTTTAACCTCGGCCACGTAGTTGTCGCGGATCAGCACGGGCTGGCGAGTGCGGATAATGTATTCCGTGATGTAATTGCCGGCGGGACGGCTGCGCGGGGGCTTGGGCGTGCCGTCAATCACTTCCAGATCAAAGCGCATCTCGTCGCGGAGCGGGTCGAGCGAAGCGATGTAAAAATTCTCAACGTCAAAAAGCCGGCGCAGCTCTTCCCAAACCTTACGCAACAGATCTTCCTTGTTGAGCGTCGAGCTGAGGGCGCGGCCGATCTCGTTCAGAACGTGAAGCTCCTCGGAACGCCGGGAAGTTTGCTGGATGAGGTAGCTATTCTCGACGGCCATGCCGATTTGGTGGCCGAGGGCAAGCAAGAGCCTATATTCCGCTGGAGTAAACCGCCGGCTGTCCGGCGTTCCCAGCAGCAGCACACCGAAGGCTTGCTCCTTGGCCTGAAGGCTGATGGCCACAATGCTGCGAAGACCCTGCGCGAGCGCCAACTGACGGAATCGGCGGATAGGCTCTTCGCGCTCGAGGGCTGCGACGGTATCGTCATTGCGCAGATCGCGGAACCCGAGGAGACCGCCGAGCCGCGAAACGAGGCCGACGAGATAGTCATCGAGCCCTTGTTCCTGCGCGGTGCGGCAAAAATTATCGCTTAGGCCGACGGCCACGACGGATGTGGGGCCTTGTGGGTCGCCGTGATGGAGGAAGAGCGCGCCCGCGGGGAGGCGTACGACGCCCAGCACGCGGTCTAGCGCCTGCGAGAGCATGCGCTGAATTTCCCCGCCGACGAAACTCGAGGTTGCCAGATTGAGATTGGACAGAGCGAGCATGTTGCGCTCGACGCGGCGTTTTTCCTCTTCGTACAGGGCCATGACCATGAGCATCGCGACGAACGCGGAGGGCACCGTGGCGGCCGTTTGGAAACTGATGTCGCGTATGAGGGGAGCGTTGCGGAGAAAGAAGAAAGCCAGGCCGACGGCGGCCCACAAGGCAAATGAGATTGCCAGAAGCCCGTCAGCGAGCGTTTCCTGGCGGCGGCTTTCTTGCCAGAAAACGTAGCTAACCGCAAGGAAGATCGCTGCTGCGGGAAGAATCAAGGGAACGGAAAACAAGCCCACAGAGTTGGCCACTGCCCAAAGTATGAGCACGCCGCCGGTCGCCGCTGCGTGCACGCTCCAAAGCGGCCACTGGGCGTAGAGTTGGGCGCCGAGAAAGAACATAAGTCCGGCAGCCGCATAGAGCAGTTGGTCGAGCGCCGTCTTGAGCGGCCATGTGTTTAGGAAGGGCGAGAAAACCGGGCCGAGATAGCTCAGTGCTACGATGGCCCATCCGATAGTCCAGTAGAGGAGATAGGGCCGGCGCTTGAGCTGGTAGATATAGGCGAAGAAAGCCGCCACCAAAGCGGTGGCCGCCAGCAATGCCAGTGCGATGAAGCTCTGGTTGGTCAAGGCCTCGGTCAATTCTCCGTCCCACGCGTGGACGGCGCCCTTGCATAGTGCAAAGACGGCGAACCGGTTTGCGTATCAAGGTGCACTCAATGCCCCTTGGCCGCGCGTGGAGACAATAGCGCGACGCCGCGAGGGAGTCACCTCGATGCACAAAACAAAGTACTTGTGATTATGAAGGATGGAATTTTCAGGAAGCAAGCGTACCGGGGTACCGGTTGCCAAAGAGGCAGCAGGCCGGGGGGTAACAAGTAAGCGACATTTCGACAGCCCGGAAATTATACTGCCGGCCAGGGCAGGGTCACCTGGCCCAAAGGGCCAGGCCCGAAGCTGGGGGATTCATGGCCCGCATTGCATCTTGCCGGGACGAAGGGCAGATTGGACGCAAAATCCGGCATTCGGTAAACTGGAGGTTTGAGACAGGAGCGCAGAGCGGGCTAGAAGCGCGAGCGAGATGACTGATAAACCACAAGACAGCATACGAGTACGCTTTGCGCCGTCGCCGACGGGGTATTTGCACGTCGGTGGAGCGCGCACGGCACTTTTCAATTGGCTGTTCGCGCGGCGGCATCATGGCAAGATGATTCTGCGCATTGAAGACACCGACGCGGAACGCAACAAACCGGAGCTGGTTACAGGTATTCTCGAAGGACTGAAATGGCTCGGCGTCGGATGGGACGAAGGCCCATTTTACCAGTCGCAGCGCACCGAGCTTTATCGTGAGGCGGCAAAGAAGTGCCTCGCGAATGGCAGCGCCTTCTTATGCTATTGCCCGGCGGAAAAATACGCGGGCGGCGATTACGCCGAGCCCGGCCAGGATGAAGAGCCGAAGGGCGGCGGCGCTCGGCGCGTGACGCGCTGTACTTGCCGCGACGGCAAACCCTCGACGCCGGGCGCGAAACCAGCCGTGCGTTTCAAGGTTCCGCTGGGCGGAACAACAAAATTCACAGATGTCGTCTTCGGCGAAACGGAATTCGCGAACGACGAGATCGAGGATTTCGTTCTGCTGCGTTCGGGAAAAGGCGACGAAGAATTCGGCCAGTCGATGTACCAGTTGGGCGTAGTGGTGGACGACATCGACATGCGCATCACGCACGTGATTCGCGGCGCGGACCATCTTTCCAACACGCCAAAGCAGGTGCTGCTCTATCGCGCCCTCGGTGCGGAGCCGCCGCTCTTCGCACACGTCCCGCTCATTCTCGGTCCGGACAAAAAGCGCCTCTCAAAACGCCACGGCGCGACAGACGTCAACATGTACCGCTCGGACGGATTTTTACCCGAAGCGTTCCGGAATTTTCTAGCGCTGCTCGGATGGTCGCCTGGGAACGATGACGAATTTTTGCGGACAAAGGAGCTGATCGAACGATTTTCGCTCGAGGGCGTCAGCCGCACGAACGGCGTGTTCGACCGGCCCAAGCTGGAATGGTTCAACACGCAGTATCTCCAGAAACTTCCCATCGAGGAGCTGCTGCCGGAAGTGGAAGCTGAACTAAAGCACAGCAAGCTGTGGAAGGAAGAGTGGGCTGCAGGCGCCGCTCCAGGCCCCGATGGCCGTGAGCACGCGTGGTTTTCGCGAACGGTGGATCTGCTGCGCCCGCGCATCCGCCTGCTGCCAGATTTTTCGTCGTGGTCGCGCGCCTTTTTCAGTGACGAGTTTCCTATCGATCCGGCGGCCAAGGACAAGTTCTGGAAAGATCCGAAAGTCCCCGAGTTGCTCGCGAAACTGGCAGACGCGCTCGCGGCGCTGCCCGAGTGGAACCATGACGCCTGCGATCATGCCTCGCGTGCCGTCGCCGAAGCAGCCGGTGTAAAGGCCGGTCTGCTCATCAATGCTTGCCGCGTGGCGATCGTGGGCCAAGCGGTCGCCCCACCGCTCTTCGATACGATGGTGGCGCTGGGGCAGGCCCGCGTCGTCAACCGCTTGCGAAAGGCATTCGCGTAGTTCTCGGGAAAGAGCCTCCGACAATTTTTCAAGAGAGACTGTCCCGCGCCTTCTTTCAAGCTCCTCTTTGTTTCTTATTCGTCGCGCAAGGCCACGACCGGATCGACTCGCGCCGCTCGTTGCGCCGGAATTACACAAGCCGCAAGGGCCACGACAATCAGTGAGGCTGCCGTTCCCGCATACACAAGAGGAGCCGCTGGCGTCACGCCGAACAGTAGAGATCGCAGCAAGATTCCCAGCGCACCCGCCAGTGCCGCGCCCGCTACTAGCCCTATAGCGCTGAGTTTCAATCCCCGCCCCAGAATCATCCTCGTAACAACGCCCGGCCTCGCGCCCAAAGCCATACGCACGCCGATCTCGCGGGTCCGTTGCGCCACGGAGTAAGCCAGCACACCGTAAACTCCGATGCAAGCCAGAATCAGCGCGAGTCCGGCGAAAATGCCGAGCAGCGTCATAGGCCGTTCGCGGTCGGCCACGTTTTGCTCCATCAGCTGATCCATGGTGCGAATGAACGCCACGGGCCGCTCGCTATCCACCGACCAAACCGCCCCGCGCAACGCATTAATCACGCTGGCCGGCTCTTGCGAAGTTCTCGCCACCAGGTAATACGGCGACGGACTATCCACCTGATTCACCGGTACGTAAACCGCCGGCTTCATCTCCAACAAGAGCCCGCGTTCGCGAATGTCTTTCACGACTCCCACCACGGTCCGCCACGGCTCCTTCGAGCCAGTGAGCTTTAAGCGCTTCCCAACAGCGTCCTGACCGGGCCAATGCCGTTTCGCCAGAAACTCGTTGATCACCACCACCGGCTGGCCGGATTCGATGTCGCGATCCTCGAGGAGCCGGCCCTCCTCGAGAGTCGCGCCAATTGTTTCAAGATATCCTGCGGTCACCTCGCGATACAGCGCATCGTTGTCCTGCCCCGGCAAAGTAGGCGGCGCGCCTTCGATCGCGTAGCCTTCCGTGTCGCCAACCGAAGTGAACGGTAAATCCGAACCAAAGCCCACGCTCTTCACGCCTGGGAGAGTCCGCGTGCGATCCAGCACGTCTCGATAGAACGCGCGAATCTTTTCGTTCGTGTTGTATTTCTTGTCCGGCAGTGGCACGCCCATGGTCAACAGATGGTCGGAACGAAAACCAAGATCGACTCGGCGCAAATTCCACAGCGTCTCGATCATCAGAGCCGCGCCCACCAGAAGCGCAAAGGCCATCGCGAATTGCGCCACCACCAAAGTGTCTCGCAGCCGCACGCCGCCGCGAGATTCGCCGGCTCGCCCACCTTCCTTGAGAGATTCCTGTAGAGAAACATCCGTCGCCCGCAAAGCCGGCACCACCCCAAAAAATACGCCCGCCAGAATCGAGACGGCCGCCGTAAACAGCAGCACCGGCGCGTTCAGCGCAAAGCCCTTTCCCGCAATTTGCGCAGGAACGAGATTCTTAAATATGCCCCAGCAAAGCCTGCCAACGAGCAGCCCCCCCAAGCCTCCGCCGACGGAAAGCAAAAGACTTTCCGTAACGAGCTGTGCGGCGATCTGCCCGCGGCTCGCGCCCAGTGCGATGCGCACGGCAATTTCGCGGCGCCGTCCCGCGGCGCGAGCCAAAAGCAGATTCGCCAGGTTCGAGCAAGCAATCAGCAGCACCAGCACAGCCGCAATTTGCAATACCCAAAGGCCCGTGCCGGTGTCGCCGGCAAATTGCTTGCGAATGGGAACAACCACCGCGCCAATATTCGTATTCGTGTCGGGATACTGCAGCTGCAGACGCTTGGCGATCACGTCCATATCGTGCTGCGCGCGAACGACGGTCACGCCAGGCTTCAGGCGCGCAACGACTTCCAGGTTGTGCCGGTTACGCCGCGCGAGATCCTCGGGCGAGAAAGAAGCCGGTTGCCAGAACTCAGCGGCAATGTCAGGAAAGAAAAATCCCCGAGGCATAACGCCAATAACCGTTGTGGGCTCATCATCCATCAAGATGGAGCGTCCGAGGACAGCAGGGTCGCCCCCCAACCGCCGCTGCCACAGCGCGTAGCTCAACACCACGACCTTGGCCCCGGCGGCATCCTCCTCCGCGGTAAACGGCCGGCCAACCACGGGCTGAACGCCCAGCACGTCGAAAAAGTTCGGCGTCACTCGCCGTCCAAGCAACTGCTCCGGCGCATGGCCGTCGCCCGTGAACGCGGCATTGTGGTAACGCAACGCCACCATGTCCGTGAAAACCTGGTTTTGCGCGCGCCAATCGATGTAGTTCGCAATGGCCGGTGTGTTGTGAGCAAAGCCATCATACGACACCACTTCCCAGACTATCACCAGCTGGCCTGGCTGGGCGTACGGCAGCGGACGAAGCAGCACTCCTTCTACCGCGCTGAAAATAGCGGTGTTGGCGCCAATCCCAAGCGCCAGAGCGGCCAGCGCTATGGCGAAAAATCCCGGATTGCGCTTCATTTGGCGGAAAGCAGTGCGAAGGTAGGCGTAGAGGTTCATGCCGTAGAAGACGGTACGGCCGCAAAAAGGTTCCATATTCTCCAGACAATTAAGAAGAGCCTTTGAGGAGGATTCCCACTGAAGGGACGATTAGAGTAAGGCTTATCTCGGCGATGATTTCTTGCCTGCAAGATTTGTCTTGATGGTCTTGTGGAAAATAGAAACGCCAACCGTCGGATGTTCGCGGGTGCCGCGGATGCTGATGGGAAGGACAGCGCCAGTCCCGTTTTTCTCGAAAAATGGATCGAGGAGTTTGAGGAAAACAGATTTGGTGCCAGTCACGGTTTGAGAGAGCTTGGCCCTCAGACGCAAGTGGCCTTTGAGGTCGATCAAGCCGCCAACGAGCTGATAGGTGCCCGACAGATCGATGGACGCCCCGGGAACGCTGAAAGCGAGTTCGGAGAAAGTAACGATTCCCTTTTCCACGTGGAATTTGCCCCGCAGATCGGAGACCGCGCTCCCTGCGTCCGTGTCCTCGGGTTTGCCTTCAGCCCGGCTGCTGAGGGATTTAAGCTCTTCGCGAATCTCGGGGCTGGACCAGCGCGCGTCGTCGATGCCCACTTGGCCGTCAAGAATCATTTTATCCAGAACTTTCTCTTTACCGGGGGGCAGAACCAGTTTCGCCGTGATTTTTGCCGGGCCGGTCAAAATGGGCGTGTCTGAATTCATCGCCAGGCTCAGAATGTCCTGAATGCGCGCATCGGGCGCGCCCACGTCGAGCACGATCCTGTGCCCTAGGTGATCGGGTTCGTTGATGACGCTGCCTTCCGCGATGATGAGCGAATGAACGAGAGTGGCGCGCACGGGGTGAAGGAGCGTGTCCCCATTCGTGCCGTCCACCGTGGCGGAAAAATCGGTGTGCAGCGGCACCGGCTTTCCAATTTTGTTCAGGGAGAAATCGGGCGTGTCTGTTTCGCCATTCACCTGAAGCTCGGAAAGTTCGCCGGAAAACCTTCCGGTCGAGGACAAGATTCCGGCGATGCCCGGAAAGGGCCCAAGATCGGCGTCAGTGAATTTGTACGAGCCGGAAACGGGCGTTGCCCCGGGATCATCCATATCCCAGGGGCCAAAATCCCCGCTCGTGTCAATTTCGCCTTTGGGTTTGGCGTTTGTCAGAATTCCGTGGAAGCGGAAAGGCTTTCTGATGCCGGCATCATGCAGCTTCAGATCATGAATGTCCCATTCCAGCGGCTCTTTAGGTGGTTTGCCGGGGTCTTGTTTCCGGGGAAGCATGATTAGAACGGTGTTTTTGCAAATCACCTCATCGACGATCAAAATGGAGAGCACGCTGTTTTTTTCTTTGGGTTCGCTGCTTTTCAGCGTTTTCTTTTCTTCGCGCGGCGGGACGGTAATCGTCATGCTCTCGATCTTTGCGGTGGAAACGTGATTGGGAAGGCGCAGTAGGGCGCTCAGTCCGAGGACGAACGAAAATTTATCGATATGAATGAGCGGCGGAACGTCTGTGCGATCGTGGAAATAAATCGTCAAATCCTCGCCGGCTACTCCCAGTTGAGGAAAGCCGGTCACGTGGAGCTCTCTAAGTTCCACACGGCTATTGAAATCTTCGCTCAGCGAATGAATCACCCAAATGCGTATTCGGTTCTCCATGTGCCGCGCGCGCCAAGCGAGTATTCCGCAGGCAGAGATGAGCGCTAGCAAACTGATTCCCAGGACCAACAGCCACATTCGCAAAGCACTTCGATGCTCCGTCATTGGAAAATTGTCTCAGAGGGTGTGGCCGAATTGCACTAGGGGAATGACCGTAGATAGCCAGGGATGAGCGAAGCCTCGAACATGAACTCCACGGCGAGAGCTCATTCCAGCGGAAAGAGCTCGGGGTGCGCGGGTTTCGAAGCAGCGGAGGCCGTGACGTTGAGTGAGGCGTCAATCGCGAGGGTCACCGGAGGCAAGCAGATTTCCGTGCTGCAGGCTTGATAGCGAAGCTTCAGCGGGATTTGTTGCGGGCCGAGAGGAGCATTAGCCAGCGCGGTTGCCGGCATGCGCAAAATGATCGTCCCTTCGTAGACATTCAACGGCTCTTTGGAAAAGGTAAAGGTGTGCATCGCCCCTTTGGGATAAGAAACTTCGCCAAGTTGAAAGCCCGCGGGAGCGTTGGCACGGAGATCCGTAGCGATTAAATATTCTGCCGATTTTTCCCGGGCGTTGATGTGGAAGCCAGGCCGGATTTTCGCGACCACCGCGATTTGGAAATGGCTGCCGCGGCCCACGGGGTCGAGCGAAACGTAAGCTGTTGGAGCGACGACATCCCTGGGGGAAGGAATCTGCTGCGGCGCCGAAGGAAGCGCGGCGATGGCCACGATAAGCACAACCCCCACGAATATGGCAGCCGCGAATTTCATCGAGAGACTTTCTCAGACTTGGGATTTCTGCCCAGATTCACAGCTTGACCGGAGCGCCGAGTTGCTGGGAAACGACTCGGTTCATGACCTCGAAAAGGTCCTCGCCAGTTTTCTCCAGGATGAAAGTATTCTTCACATCCGACCAGCCCAGTTTAAAGGAGGTGGAGAGAGCGGAAATCCAGATTTCGCGGATTGGCGTATTCGGCGAAACAACAAATTTAGCCTCTTCCGGCTCTTCGAAAATAACTTCGAGCTTGCCGCTTTCGCCTTCCACGTCGAAGTCGTATTCGTCCGCAAGAACTAGCAGTCGCTTCATCAATTCCGCGAAGGCCGCATCCGCTTTTCGTTGAAAGTCTTTTTCTTCGAGCATGGCTTCAGCGTATCAGAGTTGGGATTCGATGGCTTTGCTGATTTCGTCGTAGTCGATCATGCCGGTGATCCGCTTGATTTGCTTGCCGTCTTTCGAGATGAGGATGCTTGTGGGGTAGCCGAAGAGGCCGCCGAATTTATCGGCAGCTTCGTCATTGCCGATGAGGATTTCGTAGCTCATGGGGAGTTCTTTGCCGTCCACATCGAAGCGCTCTTTGGCGACAAAAGGCGCGACGACACTTTTGCCTTCGTCATCGAGGGCGATGCCCAGAACGGCGAAACCTTTGGGGCCGTATTTTTGCTGCAATTCGATGAGCGAAGGAATTTCGCCGCGGCAGGGGTCGCACCAGGTGGCCCAGAAATTGACCAAGACGACTTTGCCCTTGTATTCGCTGAGGGAGACATCTTTGCCGTCGAGATCTTTCAGCGTGAGCGCGGGCTCGGCAATCCCCGTGGTTTGGTTATCGGCCTTCACGACCGAGTTGGTGGCTCTCGGTTGGAGGCGGGTAGCCCTGTCGGCGAAGTAGGTACCGATGATCAGAGCCAAGACAGTTGCAATGACGAGCAGAATCTTCTTCATTTCATTCCCCAATCCTAATTATACCCGAAGATGAAATCCCCGGAGTACAGCGGCGAAAAAAATGGGCCGCCTATTTCACTCCGGTCAAAGATTTTTCAAGCCACAAGACGGCATTGTTCAAGAAGCCGAGTTTGCCCGCCAGCCAGGCCAGCTTGTTGACAAAAACCAGGCAGCCCACGAAGAGCAACAAGACTCCGCTAAGGAGTTCGACGGCGTGGAGATATTTTCGGAAGCGCTGGTAAAAGCGGAGAAATTGGCCGATACCGAGTGCTGTCAGGAGGAACGGTACAGCCAGGCCGGCAGAGTAAACAGCGAGAAGCAGAACTCCGCGGGCGACGGTGGCGCTGGCGGCGGCCAGGACCAAGACGCTTTGCAAGATTGGACCAATGCACGGCGTCCACCCGAACGCAAACGCGAAGCCCAGAAAAAAGCCGCTGAAGATGCCCGGCTTCGTACTGGCGCTGCGGAGGTGAACATCGCGATTGAGCCACTTCGCCAGGACCGGCCCGAGAAATCCAACGACGGCAAGCGAGAAGAAATGAACGGCGCCGAATTCCCAGAAGAGGGGCCCTCCGCGAACAATCGAAATAATTCCCAATGCCGCGAATGTCCCGCCGAGGATGGCTCCATTGCGGACGCTGAGCTTGACGAGCAAGCCGGTGAGGTGAAGACCGAACAGGATGATGAGCGCGCCAGCGATCGGCGTCAAAAAGTTGCGATGCTGCAGCAGAAACGAACCGACCGCGCTGGCCGCCGCGCCGAACGAAATGAAAACCGCGGAGAAGCCGATGACAAAGGAAATAGAAGAGCCGAAAAGATTGGCGCGCGGCGTCTCCCCACTGCGCAACTGCTCCATGCCGATGCCGGAGAGCATGGAAATGTACCCGGGAACCAGGGGAAGCACGCACGGCGACAGAAATGAAACCAGTCCGGCGATGAATGCGGCTGAGAGAGAAACGTCGATCATCGTTCTTAGACCTGGGCTGGCCTTTCCATCCAATCTTAGATTTTGTCGCCGGTGTTGGACTTGGCGCGAGAAGCAGTCAAGCCAGTTCGGTACCTGGAACGAATCGCATTTCTTGCTTGGACTTCCTCATTCTCCCACAAAGACGGCGAAAAAGTGTCAGCCGTTAGCGCCGCCTCGACCCGCGGCACCTCCAATAGATGCGCGTGGGCTACCTTCGATGTATACGGCAGCGAACCGGCGACAGATGACAGATTCCGCAGACAGAACGACGCGCACGGATTTGCGAAGTAGGTCGCAAGTAACAGTAAGCAAAGACTTTGCATCCAGCACAACTGGAAGCGTAGTTGCCATAAGGGGCAGCGGCGCTCGATGAGCGTCTGGCAGGTGGCTATGCAATGGACACCCAATAGGGTGACGGCGCTGCGGGTGGCCGTGGGATTTGCGGCGGTGAGTTTGTTCGGGCGAGGGCCGTGGGCGAATCTCGCCGCAGTCGGACTGACGGTAACGACGATTGCGCTCGATGCGTTAGATGGTCACATCGCGCGGCGGAAAAATCTGGCCACGCCGGTCGGCGCGCAGCTCGACATTCTCGGCGACCGGATGATCGAAAATGTTTATTTCACCTACTTTGCCGTCGTGGGGATGGTCTCTTTGTGGCTGCCCGTGTTCTTTTTTGTGCGCGGAGCGGCGACGGATTTTCTGCGCGGGCTGGCGATGCGCGCGGGCCATTCCGGTTGGGGCGCGAACGCGATGCTGAAAACATGGTGGGGACGCGCGCTGGTGGCCTCGCGCTGGAGCCGCGGTTTGTATGCCGCGATGAAGTGCCTTTGCTTCTGCTATCTGGGGTTGGAGCTGGCGCTGACGCGCGGGCCCGTGGCATTGCTCGGCGGAATGACCGCGGATTGGCATGAACTGATTCGCGTGGGAGCTCATGTGCTGACCTGGATGACGGCGGGATTTTGTCTGCTGCGCGGATTGCCGGTGCTGGCGGAGGGCTGGAGGTATGTTGCGGGCGTTGGCGCAATTCGCGGGGCAAAGAGAATTGCGCAAGGAGCGATTTGATGGCGGAGTCGGAGGATCAGCAGATGAAGCAAGAGCACAGACTGAAGTCTGTGCCACTCGCTCGCAAGGTTAGCGAAGAGGGCGCGCAAGTCGCGGCGTTTTTTGACTTGGATGGGACGCTGACGCCGAAGCCTTCACTGGAGAAGAGGTTTTTTTCGATGCTTCGCCATCGACATTTGATTGGGGCTCGGAATTATTTTTGGTGGCTCGCGGAGGCAGTCCGGTTGGCGCCTCGTGGGATCAGCCAGATCATGCACGCGAACAAGATGTATTTGCGAGGCGTGCGCGTGGATGAAGCCATTTTTGGGGCAGGCAGTGGCTTCTCCTCATTTTTCCCTGAGGCGATCGAGCGCGCGGCTTGGCACGCGGAGCGCGGGGATTCGATTGTGATTGTGAGTGGAACGCTGGAGCCGTTGGCTTTGCTGGCGGCGCGCGCGCTTGAGGCCGAGCTTGGAGCCCGGGAACGGGCGTGCACGGTGCGCGTGTGCGCTACGAGGTTGGAAGAGGAAGGCGGACGATGGACAGGACGGACCATTGGAGAGGCAATGTTCGGCGAAGCGAAAGCGAGAGCCATCCGGCGAATTGCAGCGGAAATGAATATGGATCTTTTGCAATGCTTTGCGTACGGAGACAGCACGAGCGACGGGTGGATGCTTGAAGCGGCGGGAAAACCGGCAGCGGTGAATCCATCGAATAATTTGGCGCGGATTGCGCGGAGGAGTGACTGGCCAGTTCTTTGCTGGGGCAGACAAAAAGATTTTGCACAGAGCGCACGGAGAAAACACAGAGGACGGAAAAGATGGAGAAGGGGTTGCGGGTCGAGAGCGCGAATACGGGACACCGGGCATGAAGAGAATAGCGAGAGACCCATACGGGCAGCGGGAATTCGCGATCGAGTGGCGCGACAGTGTTGTGGATGGTGGCGCGGCCGTCACGACGGTCAAGGGACCGGAACAAGGCGTTGGCGAATGGCTGCGGGGGGAATTGGCGGCGGCGTGGGCTGCTTGCGGGACGTTCGAGTGCGTGGCGCTGGGATACCTTGGAGTTTCCGGCGCTTTGATTATTTTTTTTGCCGAGAATCTGGCGCATCCGGTGTGGTTGATTGGAATGCAGGTTTTGGTGGCGGCGGCGATATTGGTTTTGTGCCGGGTGGAGGCTCGGGTTGCAGTGCGGAGCGAGTTTGTTGCCGACGGAAGACAAGGGACAGACAAGAGTGTCTGTCCTACATTTGCCCAGAGATTTTGGCATTTTTGGCGGCATTGGTATCCGCATTTGTATTTTTTATTTTGTTTTGAAGAGCTGGGGCGGCTGGTCCATTTGGTGCAGCCGGGGTGGCAGGATGCGAAGCTGATTGCATTCGACCATTGGCTGACGGGAGTTCACCCAACCGTCTGGTTCGAACAATTTGCCACTCCGGCGCGAAACGACTTCATGCAGTTTGTTTATCTGACGTACTTCACGTACTTGCTGGCGGTCGGCGGAATTTTGTATTACCGGCGCGATTGGCGCGGGTACTGGTCGGTAATGACGTACTCGGCGGTCGGGTATGCGATCGGTTATGTGATCGCGATTTTTTTCCCGATCGAAAGCCCATGGTTTTCGATGGCCGGCGCGTGGCACGGTCCGCTGCAGGGCGGGCCGGCAACCGCGGCAATCAATTTTATTGAGCATTATGGGCGCGTGCGCGGCGCGGCGTTTCCCTCGGAGCACGTGGCGGGAGCGGTTGCGGCGACATGGGGCGCTTGGCGGCACCGCAGATGGCTCTTTTGGGTGATGCTGCCGCTGGTCGCCTGCATGTGCGTCTCGACCGTCTGGGGGCGATATCACTATGTGGCGGACATTTTTGGGGGGATGATCACGGGAACGCTTGGTTATGTCATCGGTCGCTGGCTGCTGAAGACAAGAGACGAGCTCAAGCCCAGCTAACATTGGCGGGCGCGCCTAAAAGGCGGCAGAGCATTTTGTATTCAGCGGCATCAGCTGATAGCCCCGAGAGTTTTCTTAAGCGTTCGTCACACTTAGCACATTGCCATCAGGATCTTTGAACCAGGCCACGCGAATGGCTCCCCCAGGGACGGTCAACATGCCGAATTCATCTTGATGGAAGTGCGGGTAGATATTGAATGCGACACCGTTTTCGCGGAGGGCTTTCACGGCGGCAGGCACGTCCGTCACGTGGAAGCCGAGGATGGTGTGCTCGTGTGGAGTGAAATCGGGCACTGAGGAGACGCGCAGAGTGACTCCGCCTGTGTTGAAAACGGCGGCCAAGTTGTCTTCGTGGGCGAAGGACAATCCTAGCGTGTCGCGGTAGAACGCGGTGGCGCGCGTGCGGTTTCTTGTGCAAATGATGATTGCAGGCTTTGCTGACTCGAGTATGCCCATGCTTGCTTTCCTCCATTCCGCTAGCCGCTGTATAGGTCGCCGTTGGTCATTTTCCGTTACCGGCGCCTTGGGGCGAGGGTGTCTCGAATGCTCCCCGCCTAGCTTGTCTGCGAGGTGCGCGGTCTGAGAGACTTCGGGAGAACTGACCCTCCCCCTGTTTTTTGTAAACACTGATTCTAAGGGACTTAGAACCTTGACAACTCTTTTAGAATCAATACTTGGGAGGGCAATAATATACTTGACTCAGTGAAGTAAGCGAGCCACGATACCGGTCCCTCTCCCCTCAAGGCGCGCGGTTCCACTACAATGCTGCGGGGGCTAAAGTGGTGCTAGCTCGCGTCCGTGATTTCATGCGGTTTCTGGCTATATCCTTGTCATGAAAAGCAAAAAGAGTACGGAATACAAGACTTTTGAGAATCTGACGCGGCAATTAGTCGCCGTTCCGCATGGCCAGGTAAAAGCCAAGCTGGACGCTGAGAAGAAAGCGAAAGAGCGGAAGAAGGCTAGGAAATCCTCCGCTTCCTGCAGGTAGTCTAGTTGGGCAGGCTAGGCATCGCAGCGACCTTGCCGGTCAGTTCGGCATAGGTCAGGCGCTTTCCGAGGAGGTGCGAGGCAACCTGCTCAAATCGAAGTCCATCGTGAGCAAGTTCCCGAAAGTTATACCGGAACACCTGTTCATCCAGATACCGGAACAAGTGGAAAGGTTCCACGCTCACGTAGGTTCCCTTGATTCCACGCTTGAGCAAACTCCAGAAGTTTTCGAGTCCGTTGGTGTGAATCTGTCCATCAACGTAAGACTCAGCATGGTCAATGACTTGGTGGGCGAAAGTGGGCTTCAAGTCCTGATAGGACAGGAGGGCATCGGAATAGATAGCGCTGCCGGCGGCGACGTGCTTGTTAATCTCGCCATGCAAGGCTTTCTTTTTCCGGTTAGGAACGACCGCTGCCCGGACTTCCCCGCCACGTTCTAGAATACCGAAGATGGGAGTCTTGTCCTTGGTGCCCGTTTCCGTAATTCGGCGACGGTGTTTATCGGCGTGCATGAATCGCGCAGCGCCACCGACAAAGGTTTCGTCTACTTCGACTTCGCTACCGGGACCACCGAGCTTCATAAACGAGCGGGCTTGCATCGCGAGCCGAATGCGATGGAGCATGAACCATGCGGATTTCTGAGTGACGCCGAGAGCGCGGGCTACTTCGTAGGAACTTATTCCGTTCTTGCAGTTAGCAATCATCCAGATAGCGATGAGCCACTTGTCCAAGGGCAGGGCAGAATCTTCAAAGATAGTCCCGATCTTGACGCTGAACTGTTTCTTGGGGTGCTGGCTCTTGCATTCCCACATCCGGCGAGTAGAAATAAAGCGCACATCATCCCGGCCACAAGCAGGGCACTCGACGCCATTGGGCCAGCGGCACGCAACCATGAATTTGAGACCGTTGTCCACGTCTGCAAAGTAGACCATAGCTTGCTGGAGAGTCTTTGGTTTGGCGCTCATGGCGTTCCTCACTCTCAAAACTCTACCAGAAACGCCTTACTGAGTCAAGTATATTAATGCCCTTGGGAGGTGGCCTTGTAAACAGTGATTCTAAAACACTTACGTGAACGTGAATCTTAGTGATCTAGGTATTCTCTTGCCTTCTAGGCCGCCCTTAAAGATGGCCCGGCCTGGAACTGCGCACCTTAAAAACGAAAGAGCGGCAGAAAGTCTGCCGCTCTCGCGTTTGGCTATCCTGACGCATAGAGAACGGCGGATTGTAGGTTGTTTTGAATTAAAAAGGGCTTTGTTGCGCGTTGATTGCGTGCGACGAAGCCGTTTTTATTTTGCAGGCCCAAGGCGGAGGTCCAGAGGTCAGCGCGCAGCAACGAAATAGCCTGGGGAGTGGTGATGCGCGAATGGGGTCGGCGAGGTCGAAGCCGCTGCCAGCGCGGACGGGGCAAGGGGCTGTGGGCGAGATGACAATTTTCCAGAGCCAGCAGCAGTAATGCGTAGACGAACACGAAGAAAGTGGCGGTGGTGCGCACGGCGGGATCGCTGCGAACCTGTGGCTGCCCGAAACCCAGCAGAGTTTTTTCGTCGCGGAAGTTGAGCTCGATCTCCCAGCGCCACAGGTAGGCTTGCAGGATTTGCTGCGGTGCTAAGGCGGGATCGCTGGAAATCAAGTAAGCGGGATTGCGATAGCTGAGGTGGGCGCCTTTTCTGAGCCGGTAGGCAATCGGGCGGACGATCAAGAGCGAGAGTTGGCGCTCGCCGCCAGCGTGCTTCCAGCGCAGGGGCGTGATGAATTTGATGTCGAAGTCATGGACGTTTCCGGCAGCAAAGGCTTGCACGGTGGTCCACGGAATGGATTCATCGCGACGCCATTGTTCGGGAGTGGGCCGAAGCTGGCCGTAGCAGCGGTGACGGCCACGTCCGTGATTCTCCTCTTCGGCGGTGGGCAGCGCATAGAGGCGAGCGTCCTTGCGAATACGACCGATGAGGGTGGTGCGCGGAGGCAGATCTCGCAGCACCGTGCGGTTGGTGAAGGTGGCATCGGCGCAGACGAGTAGCGGGCGAGTGGTGCCGCCCGCGAACTCATCGATGGCCTGCCGCAAATGAGTGAGGCGTTCGGCTCCGCGACGGCTGATGGTGGCCGCAGCCGAGAGCGCACGCCAGCTTTGCCACTGTTGGGCATCGGCGCGGCGCGAGGGTTTGCGCGGCGAAGGGGCATGCTGCAGATCAACAGGAATGGCACGGGCCGAACTCGCGGGCGCGGCGGGATGCTCGGGTAGGGCCAGGGAAATCTGCAGGAAGCGACTGGCCCAGATGAAATTATCGGCAAAATGCGGTCCCAGCGGATCGCGCCGCCAAGAGGTGCCGGCGACACGGTGCCCGCGCTTGCGAATCAGCGTGTCATCGAGCAAGGCCACCACGGGGCTGGCGGGCGGCAGGGTTTCCAGCACGCCATTCAGTGGGACCCGCCAAAGAGCCTGGGGATCGAGCCGCTCGCGTTCGAACAGACGATAGGCCGCTGACCAATCGCGGAACTGTTGCCCGGCGGTACACAGCAAACCGGCCAAGGTGTGGCGGCCCAAACAGGTCAGCGCGGACAGACCAAGCGCGCGCGCCCGCTCTGCGGAGCGCTGCTGCGCGAAAGCCACGCGCGCCTGATCGAACAGCGCATTCCAACAAACCATCACGCCTTGCCGCGGTTGGTTTTTTTTAGCGTCGCAGCGGGAACCTTGCGACGACGGAGAAGTAGACGGTTCTTGTCTTCAACGATCCACTCCACGATCTCCCCGCGTTGAAACTCCATAGCTTGGGCAACGGCGGAGGGAAAGTTGATATACCACTGCTGACTTTCTTTGCGTTGGATGAGTTGCACTTTGGTGGGGAAACCCATAAACATTCCTCCTGCACTCTAGTTATATAACTAGATATAAAGAGACACAAGAAGAAGCTCGCAAAGAATGTCGTGGGTGGAATAAGGGGAAGAATACTTTTCGGACTAGTCAAAGGGCCAAACGCGAAAGAGCGGCAGAAAGTCTGCCGCTCTTTGCAGGAGATGGATTTACCTGAAAAGAGAATAGCAAGCACTGTTGGTGGAGTCAATCATAATCGCGCGATTCGTGTCGCGCGATACGGAGGGGTACGAGGGACCCATCTTGGAATTTAGCATTCGGGGAGTTGGAGTTGAGCATTCGGGGCGGGCGTTTAGATAAGAAAGAGGGCACGACGTGTCGTGCCCCTACGGGAGGGAGGGGCGGCGTTGGGCCCGATGGGCGCGCTCGAAGGCACGGGCGATTTGAAGGAGGAGATGCTCGTCGGTGACGGCACCGATGAGTTGGAGGCCGACCGGAAGGCCCTCGGGAGTGAAGCCGCAGGGGACCGTGATGGCGGGGACGCCGGCTAGGTTGGCGGGGCGGTTGGCGCGGAGGAGCAGGGATCGGGTGGAATGGTCCTTATCGCCGAGGCGGATGGTTTCGTGGCCGATTCGAGGCGCAGTGATCGGAGTTGTTGGAACGACAAGAGCATCGACGCCTGAGTCTTCCAGTGCCAGGTGGTATTGCTGGATGAACTTTTCGCGGAGTTCGAGGGCGGAAAGATAAGTCGTGGCGCTTACTTTTGTTCCCATTTCGAGGCGCGAGCGAACATCGTCGCCGTAGTCGGCGGCATGAGAGGGATACCAACCGGCTTGCTGATGGTAGTGGGTAGCTTCGGGCCAGGCGATTTGATTTCCGGCGTCTTCGGTTTCCTTTAGGAGCGAGAGTGAGATTTCTTTGAACGTGGCGCGTTGCTTTTTCAGGACACGAAGAGCTTCTTCGAACACCGTGTAGACATCGTGTGAAACAACATCAAGAAAAAATTCCTTGGGAATGCCGAGAGTGAACTTGCGAGGACTGGCGGAAGATTTTTCAAGAGCGCCAGGACTAGTTTCGCCTTTGACGCGCGGGAGAATGGGCTCCAGGAGAAGAGCCACGTCCTGGACGGTGCGGGCGAGCGGGCCGACGCAGTCGAGCTTGGGGGAAAGCGGAATGACGCCTTCGACGCTGACGCGGCCGAGGGTAGGCTTTAGGCCGACGATGCCGCAGAGGGAAGCGGGAATGCGGATGGAACCGCCGGTGTCCGTGCCGATACTGCCGTAGCAGAGGCCGGCGGCGACGGCTGCTGCGGAACCGCCGCTTGAGCCTCCGGGAATGCGTGCGAGGTCCCAGGGATTGTGGACCGGGCCGAAATGCGGATTGTTGCTGGTAACTCCGTAGGCGAATTCGTGCATGTTGGTTTTGCCGAGGATGACGGCGCCGGCTACTTTGAGTTGTTTGACGACGGTAGCGTCGTGTTGCGGAATGTATTTGGCAAGGATGCGGGAACCGGCGGTGGTGGGGATGTTTTCGGTGTAGATGTTGTCTTTCAGAGAGATGGGCACGCCGTGAAGAGGACCGCGATCGCGATGACGTCGGCGTGATGCGAAGAGCTCGGCTTCGGCTTTTTTTGCCTGGGCGAGGGCGAGTTCGGTCGTCACAGTGATGTAGGAGTTCAGTTTGGAATCGAGCTGGGTGATGCGAGAGAACATGAGACGGACGAGTTCGACGGGGGAGAGTTTGCGTTTGCGGAAGAGTCGAGAGATTTCTTCGATGGAGGCGAAGGCGAGGTCGGTGTCGGTCATTGGGGGCATAGGAGGTTGCGTGAAATGGGAAATTTATCACACAAGTCAGAGCTACCACGTTGAGTTGTTGTACCAACGCAGGACCCGGAGAGCACGCAGTGTGTTCCAGCGGCTTGCGCTGCCGATGCTGGTCTCCATCTTCAATGGAATCAGATCGGGATGAAGCAGGTTCAGCGGCCAGCGTCCGTTCTGGTGGCGGCGGGCTATCACGATTTTGATCGCTTCGCGGACGCGGCTGTCAGGTTTGATTCCCGCATTTCGCAGATAATCGAGTCCGCGCAAGACGTCGTAGTGCCAAAACGTCGGGTAGGAGAAGCGCAGCCAGCGTTCGTCGATGACTTTGCCAGTGCGCTGCGAGCGGAACATGCGGCGCTCGAGCAGATAGTTTTCGCCCCGTTTGCGGGCCTTCGTGACAGCTGCCGATTTGCGCCCTGCTCGTTCGTATTCGAGCAGGCCTTCGAGCACGCAGATGGTGGTGTGGAACGAAGACCGCCGGCTGGGGGGGCGTTTCGGCGACAAGAAGGGCCACGCTTCGCAGTTCCAGCCGCCGTCTTCGAGCTGCTCGCCGAGGAGTTTCTTGGCCAGTGCGTCGTTGGGCTCCTTGAAGTACGCGCCGATGCCCAGAATTCTGCCGTTGATGCAGGGCTCCGTTTCGCCGTGAAGGTAAGGCCGGTTGTTGAGCCACCTAAACAGAAGCCGCTTTTCGATGCGGTCGATCATTTTGCGAGCCTGCTTGCTGGCGGGGTCGAGACCGAGGTCCTTCAAGACGACGAGACTAAAGAGGGTGATAAGGTCCCACTTCGGCCCGCCGCCCCAGTGCCCGGCAGGAGTTTGGCGGGCGAGAAGTTCGGCTCCCCAGCCTTCGGTTGCGACGCGCGACCGCTCGACCGCAATCGCGTTGGGAGCTTCATCGGTAAGGTCCTGCATGACCTGCCAACGGATGGCCGGGTCAGAATCGAGGAGCCATTTGAGGTGCGCGGACCGGGGTGCGTAATCGTATAGGCGCATTGGAATGTTATAGCAAGCGCCGCGTAAGTTTTCACCCCTGTGCTGAACCGCGTTCGCTCTGGCTCATGCGTGTGGCGGAAGTGGGGGCAAAATGCCTACCGGTCGGATTGTCAGTCATTCGGATTTAGGCGAAAACACGACTCGTCGTTGGTCACTTGGGCGGCTGGCCGCGTAGCCGGAAACTTATGCACCGGGGATGAGTAACGACAAGAAGGCACGAGGCAGTGAGTTAGAAGATTTTGTCCTGGCGGCGGAGATTACCGAAGGAACCGATATTGGCGATGATGAAGGTGGCGGTGAAGCGGTTTTCGGTGCGGACCTGGCCGAGGTTGATGCGGCGGTATTCGAGGGCCAGGCCGCAGCAACTGCCGTTGTAGCTGATTTGGACGAGCTGATTTTGCAAGATTTTGTCGGTGAAATCGTAGCTGATGCCGGTGGTGAAATTGAAGCCCTTGCGCGTCAGGTTGCCGTAGCCGAGGAGGGCGCGGACCTGGCTGGAGAGCGGTTGATTGAAGGGGACGAAATTTGGGGGCGGAGGGTTGGGCAGATCGGCCGCGACAGGATTGTCGTTGAGGCGGAAGAAAGCGATGGTGGAGAAAAATTCGCTGTAGGGCTTCACTTTTAGGAGGGTACCGATGGTGGTGAGGCGCTGAATCTGCGGGTCGTACTCAAGGATTTGTTCGAGGTCGTAAGGACCACCGGGGGTGACTTTGAAATCGCTGACAATAGGAGACCAATTGCGAGGGCCGAAAGCGAAGGCGAAGGGGGAGATGGAGTCGAAGGCTTCGAAGACGTTGCGCTGGCCGTCGACGATGGCGCCGCCGAAAGTTGGATCGAAATAGTGCTTTTGAAGGATGCTCCAGGTGATGAACTCCTGAGGTTGATCGTCGCCGGTTTTGATGAAGAGCCGCTGGGTGAGCCCATATTCGACTTCGTTGGTGTCGGTGAGAGTGGCGTCGGAATCGAAGCGGATAAAGTCGGCGAAATTATTCACGCCGCCGACGTAGTGGTAAGTGATAGTGGGCTCGATGGTGTGTTTGTAGCGCTTGCGAGGTTTGTTCTTGTCCAGGGAGGAGCGGTCGAAAAAGCGCTCGAGAGTGGGCGGGCGAAGTTCAATCGTGAGTTCGCCGGTGTTGCGGGTGATCGACTGAGAGCTTAATACGCCCGTGGGAGTGTAGGAGTCGCCGTAGTAGGTGGTGCGAAAAGTGGCGGAGGTGGTGACACCGAGCCAAGCGCCGAGGTGAAGAGGAAAGGTGACGGTGGGGGCAAATTCGGTGCGCGGAACGAATCCCGGAGTATTCACAGGCGTGTCGTCCTGGCGATGCACAGCGTCCGCAAAAGCGTCGAAGGAAAAATAGATGGGGAGATTCTGCCAGGGGGCTTGCTCGACAGAGCCGAAGCGGACTTCGGGAGCGTCGCGGAGCGTTACGCTTACAGCGGGAGTGGTGACGCCGGTTGTAGCAGACGTAATCGGAATGCTGAGGAACGTTTTGTCGGAAAGGCCCGCGAAATTCAGGCTGAAACCGCGGAAATTGTTGGTCAGGAAGGTGGCGCTGGGGACTTCGGAAGTGATGGCTTCGCCAAAGGAGTCGGCGAAAGCAAGGCGGAAGGTGAGCGAAGAAAGTTCATTGAGGTCGGCGACGAAGCGCCAGCCGTCGGGTAAGAGAGATTGGACTTCCAACTGCTGCTGATGGCCGCCTTGTTTTTCGAGAAAGGTGGTGCCGTTCACCCCGGGCTCCTGAATGCCGCGATCGATCACACCGTAATAGGTGTATTGGATGGAAGTGTTTTCGAAAGGACGAGCGCGGAATTCGGCGCGTTCGGAGGATCCGCGCTTCGAGAGGTACTCGGCGCCCAGAGTGGTGTCCAGCCAAGGCTTGGGCGCGAAATAAAAGGCGTCGCCAAAGACAAAGCCTTTGGTGTTGGTTTGACTGATTACGGGGAGGAGGATTCCGGACTGGCGAATTTTTTCTCCGGCGGGAGCGGTGGCGTAGGGCAGCCAGATTAAGGGAACGCGAAAGAGGCGAAAGTTGGCGTCGACGAGAGCAACAGTCTTATCGAGGCGAATGCGAGCACGCGGAGCGAAGAACTGCCAGGTGGGATGGCTAGGATCGCAGATGGTGATCCATCCATGACGGACGAGATAGATGTCGTTGGCGAAGCGTTCGACTTCGGGGGCTTGGAAATAGAGAGGGTTTTGAGAAATCAAGATCAGGGGGTTGGCGCGACGCTGCATTTTGACGGTGCCATGGACGTTCGTGAAAATGCCATGGCCAGTGCTGACGTTGTAGTGGGCTTCATCGGCTTCGAGATGCTCGTTGTTGTAATCGAAGCGGACGTGGCCGCGAGCGACGGATTCGGAGGTTTGCTCGTTGTATTCGACATGGTCGGCTTGGAGGCGCTCGTCGCCGTAATGAATGTCGACGTCATCGTCGGCAATAAAGAGGTCGCCGCGCTTTTGCTGGGGGCCACGGGACCAGATTTCGACATCGCCGGCTTTGGCGGAGTGCAGGGCGGGCTGCTGCGCGCGGGAAACATGAAGCGAAGGGCCGCAGAGCGAATAAAAAAGAGATGTGAAGAAGAAAAGGAAGCGGAGCGCGGAGGAAATCCGGGCATGGGAGTGACGGATCAGACGGAACATTTGGGCGATGAAAACAGTGGGATAGCCTAGCATGCGGGTGCGGGGATGTGTAGCGGAGCCGAAAAACGTGAACTGTATAGAAGCGGGGAGCGAAGCTGCGGCGCGCAATGGAGCGAAACGAAACACGGAATGAATGTTGCGCGTCTGTCTGAGCACGGGTCGGATTGCCATTTCAGAAACAATTGATGCACACCGCGGCATTGAGGAGGTATGATGCCCGGCCTTGACCACTAGGGGGGATAGTATGCGCAGAGTTTCGGCTACATTGAAAATAATCTTGGCGCCGGGGATGGTTTGCCTTGCGCTGGCTTTCGCTTTGCCCGCGGTATCGGCGGGGCAGACGAGTCCGACGGACAAACTGAAGAATCTTGAGTTTCGCGAGATCGGGCCTGCGGTGATGGGCGGGCGGATCGATGATTTTGCGGTGGTGGAGAGCAATCCGAACATTGTGTACGTGGGAACGGCGTCGGGGGGCGTGTGGAAGACGACGAATAATGGAACGACGTGGGAGCCGGTGTTTGACAAGGAAGGGGTGTCGACGATCGGGGATATGGCTATTGCGCCATCGGATCCCGATGTGGTGTGGGTTGGAAGCGGCGAGCCGAACAACCGGCAGAGCTCTTCGTGGGGAGATGGGATTTACAAATCGCTGGACGCAGGCAAGACGTGGCAGAACATGGGTCTGGCGGCGACGCACCACATCGGGCGGATTGTGATTCATCCGAAAAATCCGGACATCGTGTACGCGGCAGCGCTCGGGCACTTGTGGGGGCCGAATCCGGAACGCGGGGTTTATAAGACGACGGATGGCGGGAAGACGTGGAATCAAGTTCTGAAAATTAATGATGACACCGGGGTGAGCGATATCGCGATGGATCCGGAGAGCCCGGATACGTTGTATGCCGCGGCTTACGAACGGCGACGCACACCCTTCGGATTTGATGGCGGCGGGCCGGGGAGCGCGATTTACAAGACGGTGGACGGCGGGGCGACGTGGAAGAAATTGACGAAGGGATTGCCCTACGAAAATGGCGGAGACACCGGGCGCATCGGGCTGGATATTTACCGGAAAGATCCGAACATCGTTTACGCCATCGTGCAGCACGAGCATGGCGGAACTTACAGGAGCGAAGACAAAGGCGAGACGTGGAAAAAGATGGGGGACATCGATCCGAGGCCGTCGTATTACAGCCAGGTGCGGATCGATCCAAATAACGATTTGCGTATTTGGGAGCTTGGGGCGCAGATGTTTTATTCGGAGGATGGAGGGAAGACGTTTTCGACGACACGGGTAAAGAGCATTCACGGGGATTTTCACGCGATGTGGATCGATCCCGCGGATTCGAACCACATCATCACGGGATGCGACGGCGGGATTCACTGGAGCTACGACAACGGGCGGACGTGGGACTTCATCAATACGATTGCGATTGGACAGTATTACGAGATCGGGTTGGACAACGAAAAGCCGTATCAGATTTGCGGAGGGCTGCAGGACAACGGGAGCTGGTGCGGGCCGAGCATGTCGCTGACGCGGGACGGCATTACCAATGAGGATTGGACCCTGATGCCGGGAGGCGACGGATTCTACGCGGAGATCGATAACGTCGACCCCAGTATTGTCTACACGGAATCGCAGGACGGACACATTTCGCGGCGGGACGTAAAGACTGGGCAGCAGCGGGAGATTATGCCGGAGGCGAAGGTTGGGGAGCCGCACTACCGCTTTCAGTGGAATTCGCCGATGGCGGTTTCGTCGCACGATCACAACACGATTTATTACGGTGGGAATTATTTGTTCAAGTCGACGGACCGCGGGGATTCGTGGACGCGGCTGGGCGGCGATCTGACGACCGGAGTGGATCGCGACAAGCTGCCGATCCTTGGGAAGGTGCCGGACAAGAATACGTTGTCGCGCGCTGATGGCGTGGAGGACTATCCGACGATTACGACATTGAGCGAATCGCCGGTGAGCGCGGACGTGTTGTGGGTGGGCACGGACGACGGGAATTTGCAGGTGACGCGCGACGGAGGGAAGACGTGGAAGAACGTGGTCTCGCGCGTGCCGGGAGTGCCGAAGGGGACTTACGTGAGCCGAGTGCTGGCGTCGAAGTACGCGGAAGGGACGGCCTACGCGACGTTCGACGGGCATCGGACCGACGACTACAACGTTTACATTTTCGCGACGACGGATTATGGGGAGACCTGGAAGGCGATTCGCAAGGGAATTCCGGATTCGGCGGGGACCGTGCATGTCGTGCGCGAACATCCCAGGGACGAAAATTTACTGTTTGCGGGGACGGAGTTTGGATTGTGGGTTTCATGGGACCGGGGAGCGAACTGGACGGCGCTGAAGAATAATTTGCCGACAGTGCCGGTGGATGACATCGAGATTCAGGCGCAGCAGAACGATTTGGTGCTGGCGACGCATGGGCGGTCGATCTGGATTTTTGATGATCTTACGCCAATCGAAAAGTTCGACGCTGGCGTGGAAAAATCGGACATTACCTTTTTCACTCCACGAGCCGCGACGCTTTGGGATTTGCGGCAGAAGCGGTGGAGCGCGGGTCAGAAGATGTTTACGGCGAAGAATCCGCCGTATGGCGCGATTTTGAATTACTACCTGAAGGATGCCGTGCCGCCGGAAGCGCCGAAGGCGGCTAAAAACGAAAAGGATAAAGAAAAGAAGGAAACGGCCGTTGCGGACGAGGCGGCAAAACCCGAAGAGGCCGCAAAGAAAGAAGGGAAAGTAAAGATCAGCGTTAACGACAAGGATGGCAAGCTGATCCGCGAATTTGACGGGCCCGGAAAAGCCGGGGTGAACCGGACGAATTGGGATTTGCGGTGGAACTCGCCGGCAGTGCCAACGCCGGAACAACTCGAGGCGGCGGCAGCCGGATTTGATTTTGGGCCGCGGGGACCGCTCGTGGAACCCGGCGAGTACACGATAAAAATCAAGGCGGGAGATAAGGAAGCGACGCAGAAGGTGGTGGTGGAAGATGATCCGCGGATGCAGATATCCGCGGGGGACCGCGCGGCGCGGCGCGAAGCGATCGAACAGCTTTATGCGCTGGCCAAGACCGCGGACAAGGATCGCAAGATTATCGTGGGAATCCAGGGAGGACTGAAAGCGGCCAGAGAACAGTGGAAAAAGGATGCCGGGAAGCCGGATATGCCGAAGATCCCGGAAGAGATACAAAAGGCTGCGGATGAATTGCAGAAGAAGGTGGATGCGGTCGCAGAGAAGTATGTGCGCGCGCAACAAGGTTTGGGGAATGCGGGGCCGCCGCTTGTGTGGAAGCCCGAGCCTTTGCCGAATCAAGCGCAAGGATTGTTGCGAGAGCTGGACGGATTCTGGGCGGCGCCGGGAGGACAGCAGAAGGAAAAGCTTGCGGAGCTTACACCGCTCATTAGCGACGCTTCCGCGCAGGTAAAGAAAATCGCAGAAGAGGATTTGCCTGCACTGAACAAGAAGATGAATGAGGCGGGGATACCGCACATCGTGCCGGTCGAACCGCAGAGGACAGGGCGGGGAGGATTTGAAGAAGAGGATGAACCGTAGCTTGCAAGGAGCCGTCAATTTTGAGATGGCTAATGAGGGTTTGCAGGCTCGTCGAAGCTCAATAAACGCATCGCTGGAAAGTCCCCACGTATTGGGGCAGCCAAGAGGAGCCTGAAAACCTAAAGGCGCGCCAATTGCCTTTTACGTGAGCACCTAAGAACGCCAACAGTTTGCATCCCTTGAAGGATTGCCTGTGTTGGATCGAGAGCGGCTAGAGCATTTCCATAAATGATGTAGCTTGTCAGAATGGGAAGTTGGTGGCAGAGTGTGTTGCTATGAGAGCCATACCTGTTCCGATGCGTCAGCGGATTGTTCAACTCTATGAACGCGGCAAGGGCACTCGCGAGATTGCCCAATTGTTCGGTTTTTGCGTGGCGGCGGTGCGCCGGGTGCGCCAGCAGTTTCGGCAGCGCGGTACGCTGCAGCCGCAGACGCATTTGAGTGGGCGTCGCACGCTGCTGACCAAGCAACGCAAACAGCGGCTGCAACAACTGCTGTCGGATCGACCCGACGCCACGCTGGCCGAGTTGGGTGCTCGCATGGACCGGCCCTTCCGAACTTCCACGATCGATTTATGGCTTCGGCAGCTGGGCTGGAGGTATAAAAAAAACTCTGGTGGCCGCCGAACAAAACCGGCCGGACGTGGCCGAAAAAAGAGCTCGATGGCATGAACAGTTGGCTGTGGAGCCGTTTGACCAGCTTGGTCTTTGTGGATGAAAGCGGGGCCAACACGCAAATGACGAGGTGGCGCGGCCGAGCCCTCGGGGGACGAAGACTGGTCGCCCGCATCCCACACGGAAGCTATCAGACCAGCACGTTGATCTCGGGCATACGCCTGGAGGGTCCTTGCGCCCCTTGGCTGTTTGAAGGGCCTATGAATGGCGAAATGTTCCTGGCCTGGGTGACCCAAGGACTGGCTCCCACCTTGCGAACAGGCGACCTGGTGATCCTGGATAATCTGGCCACGCACAAAATCCGGGGAGTCCGCGAAGCGATCCAGGCCGCAGGAGCCCGGCTTCTGTATCTGCCGCCCTATTCTCCTGACTTCAATCCTATCGAACCGATGTGGAGCAAGGTCAAGCAAATCCTCCGCAGTCACGATCCAAGAACGGAAACCGATCTGCTCCTGGCTGCCAAAACGGCCTTCCAAGCCATTACGATCATCGACTGCAAGAGTTTCTTTTTTAACGCTAAATACGCTACATTATTTATGGAAATGCTCTAGCGGAGAGTAACCTGCCGGCCTCAAGCTCCAGGAAGAAAAGTGTTGACATCGCTATACGTAAGCTATAACTTACCGTAAGTGAGTGCTTACCAAGATAAGCAGCTTGACGCGCTCGGAGAGGCTACCCGCCGCGGCATACTGGCACGCCTGATCGACGGGCCGATGGCGGTGGGCGAATTGGCGCGGGAGTTTCCCGTCAGCCGACCGGCGATTTCGCAGCATCTGCGTGTCCTCAAAGAGGCGAATCTGGTGGTGGACCGGGCCGTGGGCACCCGGCGCTTGTACCAGCTAAATCCCGCGGGATTCGAGACGTTGCGCGAATACTTTGAACAATTCTGGGGCCAGGCTTTGAGCGCGTTCCGCCGCGAAGCCGAGAAGCCAGAAAAACTGCAAGAGGAAAGTGCTGCACCTCTAGACAAAAAGGAGGAGAAATGAGCAGCCCGGAACCAGCAAGGCAATCGGATGGGGCACCGGCAAGTGTACCGGCGACGCCGGACGCGCCGGTGCGCAGAAGCATCACGGTGAAGGCCAGCGCGGAGCGAGCCTTCGAGGTATTCACTGCGGGAATCGACCGTTGGTGGCCGCGCAGCCATCACATTGGTAAGGCGCCGATGAAGCGCTGCCTCATCGAGGGCCGCGCGGGCGGGCGCTGCTACAGCGAACAGACGGACGGCACGGAATGTGATTGGGGCGAGATCACGGAGTGGGAGCCGCCGCGGCGGTTCGTGATGGCCTGGAAGATCACCGCGCAATGGCAATACGAACCGGACCTGGCGAAATCGAGCGAAGTGGAAGTGCGATTTACGCCGCTTGGTGATGGTTCGACGCGCGTGGACCTCGAGCATCGCAACTTCGAGCGCATGGGCGCGGGCTGGGAAACGATGCGCGGCATGGTGGATACCGAGGGCGGCTGGGGCGGACTCATGCAGCTCTTCGCAACGGAAGCGGAAAAGAGCAACTAGCCACGCCGGGCGGCCGTGCATTCGGCCGGATCATAGAAATCGTTGGACGTTGAGGCCATCGTGCGCGACAGGATGGTTTGCCCGGCCTGTCGCGCATTTTCAAGGCATGTTTGTCTGCATTCGGCTGTGATTCCACGATAAGGAGACTTCATGGCAGCAACCAGGCTGTACCGCATAGCGGCGATCGTGTTTGTGCTGTTCGCATTGGGCCACACATTCGGTTTCTTGACTTTGCGCGCGCCTTCGGCAGAGGGGCGCGCCGTATACGACGCGATGAATGCTGTGCATTTTGCCGTGCATGGCCGGAGCTACACCTATGGAGGGTTTTATCGCGGTTTTGGACTGTCTTGCACCGTGTCGATGCTTTTCTCGGCGTTCCTTTCCTGGCACCTCGGGGAATTGGCGCGGTCGGCTCGAGCGGCGATTGGCGCGTTGGGCTGGGTATTTTTTGTGGTGCAGGTGGCAGGCGCGGTGCTCAGCTTTCTCTATTTTGGTCCGGCTCCGATGGTGCTTTCCGCGCTCGTTGCCATTCTTCTGGCATGGGCAGCGTGGCTCGCACGCAAGCCTAAAGTCCTTTAGAACCAGTACTTACGAAAAAAGTGGGGGGGGTGAAGGGGTGGTACGAGTACAGACCGGGCACATCCCTGACAGAACAGAACGGGGGCATTCCCGACACTGCGAGAAGTCTCCCTCAGCGGGGCATTGTGGTCAGGAAAGGGTAATGACTCGAAGCGGCCATGAAGAAAAGCATGGGAAACGATAGCCAGAACGAGACCCGCGCCGTCAGAAAGCCCCAGCGCATCATGCGCTCGGCTTCAGGCGGCATCGGCACTCCCTGCTCCGCGCTGGCCCGCGCCCACTGAATGAGTTTTTTCTGTACGCGCCAGACCACGCCCCAGGTGTTCAGCAGCATGACGAGCCCCAGCCCTCCGCCGATGCTAACGGAAAGGTGCGCGCTCGAAACAGTTGGCCCGCCGTTCAAGGCCATGACAAGCCAAGACGCCGCAATCACCACAATGGCGACTCCGATGCCGCGCACCCAGGGGCTATTCAAAATTCCCTTTGCAGGGAGTTGGAAAGCGTAGAGGAAAACATATGCGACGACCCAAACGAGCAGCCACCAGCCGAGCCACCGGATAGCCAGCGAAGGCTCATGCGCGGCTCGCGCGTCGGAGACGAGGTACAGCTGAAAGTAGCGCAGACCAACAAGCACCGTGATGAGCGCCGACCACCGAAACCAGGCCATCGCTTTGGACATCAGTGCCGGATATATTTTCAACCGCGCCGCCGGATCGACTTGCTTCATCGCTGGAGTCAGCACGAGATTGAAAAAATAAAGCATCCCGATCCAGATAACGCCGAAAATCAAATGCAGCCACCGCAAAACAATCATTTCGTTGGCCAGCGGACTTTCGAGAAAAGTGAAATGCGGCGTCCAGGCAGGAAAGGTAAGCGCCAGGAATGTGAAGAACATAAAGATCCTCCGGCTTCAAAACGGTTCGCGCGGCCCGCGGTTGCAGAAACACCGTAGCGGATTGCGCGCCAATCCGTCAATTCAGCGGAAGCGCCGCACAGAAATAGAAATTATTGGTTGGTAGTTGCGTTTGCCGCGGACGCATTTCCGATGGCGTCGCCATTCAGCACCAGCTCGACGCGCCGGTTGCGCTGGCGGCCTTCGGGCGTGTCGTTCGCCGCGACAGGCTGCGTTTTTCCAAAGCCCCGCGCGGTAATCGTCGATACGGGTACCCCTTGTTCCGCGAGAAAATCGCGCACGGAACCGGCACGTTGTTCGGAAAGCTGCTGATTGAATTCATCGCCGCCCACGCTGTCCGTATGGCCTTCAATCTGAAGGTTCAAGCCGGGATGAGCCAGGAGGATGCCTGATATTTTCGCCAGCTTCTCGCGCGCGCCGGGCTTCAGCGTATAGCTGCCTGTATCGAAAAGCACGTCGGACATGTTAACGATCAAACCCCGTGCTGTGTCGCGCGTTTGCAAAATCGAATTGAGCTGGTTGAGGAGTTGCGAACGAAGTTGCGCTTTTTCCGCCTCCGCTTGCGCGGCAGCCTGGCGTGCTTTCTGGGCCTCTGCCTCCGCCGCACGTTGCTGATCGACCGCAGCGGCTGTGTCACGCGCCGCCTGTGCCGCGGCTGCTTGTGCAGCTTGCTGCTGTGCGATTGCGGCGGCAGTTGCAGCTTCGGCTTCCGCCTTTTGGCGCGCCGCTTCGGCGGCGGCCTTTTCTGCTTCTTGCTTCATGCGAAGCGCATCGGCTTTCGCCTGCTCGGCTTGCTGGCGAGCGAGTTCCGCATCCTGGCGGCGCTTGATTTCCGCGGCCGCTTGCTCTTCAGCGGCTTTCTTATCCGCGGCCGCTTTGGCTTGCGCATCTTCTTCGGCCTTTTGTTTTACGGCCATCACGCGCGCTTCTTCCGCCGTTTCCACAACTTCGCGCGCTGCGGCTGAAACGGATTTTTTGTCGCTGCGGTTGCGGTAAATGTCTTCCGCGCTCTGCAGTTGCTGCTCGGCTTTGGCGAGCGAAGCGGCGGCGTACTTATCAGCCTGCGCGATGTGCGCGATGCGAACAGCGTTGCGCGCCTCGAACAGCTCGAGAGGAGTTTTGCGGTCGATCCCGAAGATGGCGTTCTCAATCTTGGTGTTCGAGGAGGAGTAGATGCCGCGGCCGAGCAATTCGTATTGCGCGTCGATGTTTTCGATTCTGCCCTGCGTAGCGGGCCCGAGAACATTCTCGACAACCACCATATTGCCTGGCTGCGTAACCGCGAAATACGGCTCGGCGGTGACAATCATGCCGAAGGTTTGCAGGTCGGTGGTCGCTTTAACCTGCCCGCTGCCGTTTTTCAGGACAACTTCTCCCAGATTCACGGCGCGCCCCTGCGGAGTGACGGCCCACAGCACGTAGGTGAGATATTCGAGGCCGAATTTGGTGGCGTCGTCGAAGCCCTGGAATTTGGCGTCAATTTCGGTGCGATAAGTTTTGTTCTCGACTCTGGCTTCGCCGCTGGCGCCCTGCAGGAGTTCGGTGCCTTGAAAATCGATCTTGGTGGCGCCGCCGCCGCGCCGATACGTCAGCGCTTTTGTGGTGCGAGAAACGGTGGTGAAGCGGGAGGCAGAGGAAGAACTCGCAGGCTGAGAGGCAGCCGTGGTTTGCGCCTTAGCCGCGGCTGGCGCTTGGGCAAGCGAAGGGGCCGCAAGAATACCGAGCATACCCGTCGTTATGGCACAGGCCGTCGCGAGACGGGCCATCGCGAGATAAAAAGATGCCTTTTCCACGTCAGACTCCTTGGCCGCCTTCGAGGGCGGCATCTTCTAAACCGACGGCTCTCGCCTTGTAACGGCGAGGGTTCAAAATCCAAAAGGGAGCAATTTCCTAGGTTCTTTTTATCGTAGCAATAAAGGGGCACAGGGGAAGGACCTTGAGGCTCGCTTTTGCACAAGTGATTACCAGCACGGGGTAGACGGGGCCTAGGCAGCCGTTAGAAGGCGGCTGAGAAGTTACAGGTTGAGGGAGCTGCATCTTCTCCCAATCATGGGATGGTTTCACGGAGATTCTCGCGGGGGCGTTGCTTGCCGCGCTGCGGCCTGTGATTGAGGCTGTGCGAATCGATCCGGCTTTGATGCTGCGCGTCGAATAGGTTTGCAGAGCCGCGCTGATCAAGGACTTGACCCTATACCTGGGTATAGGGTTCAGTATGAGGTATGAGAATCGGGGAATTGTCAGCGAAGGCGGGCGTCAATGTGCAGACGGTGCGTTTTTACGAGCGAGAGAAGCTGCTGCGGAGACCGGTGAGGACGGCATCCGGGTATCGCACATTTACTGAAGCGGATTTGGAGAGAGTGCGATTTATCAAGGACTCGCAGCAATTGGGATTTTCGCTGAAAGAGATCAAAGAGCTGCTGGAAATTCACGAAGCCGCGAAATCGTTTGCGGGAAGCGCGCAGACAAAGACCAAAGAGTGGGAAAAAGCATTTCGAATCGCGAAAGACCGCCTTGCGCTGATCAATCAGAAAATTGCTTTTTTGAAAGTGCTGAAGAAACCGCTTGCGGCGGTGCTGGAGCCGGCAGGCGCGGAGAAAGCCATGGTGTGTCCGGCTTCGTTGATGGCGCGCCCCGCAGCGAAACCTGGGCGGAGATCCGTCCGAAGCGGCGCCGGCCCGCCATCTCGTCCTTCTAAAGAAACTGCTTGACTCTATACCTCGGTACAGACTTCACACTCCGCATGGAACGAGGCTGACAACGAACGATTGAAGCTCAGCTCGCTTCTTAGACGATTTGCAGATCACTTCAACGATTGGATAGAAGGGAGAGAACTTCATGTTTGGAAGAACTGCTGTGCTGCTTTTTGCAGCTGGCTTCATGGCCGCTGCTGCAAATCCGCCGGATTTTACGGGGACTTGGGTTTTTAATCCGGGTAAAAGCAAAAACATCGGAATCATGGCGAGCGCTGAATACACGTCGAAAATCACGCAGACTCCGAAACTGCTCACGGTGGTCGACACCACGGTTTTCAACGGACAGAAGCAAACCCACGAGACGCGGTACGACTTGAGCGGCGCGACCGTTCCGAACGAATCACCGATGGGGGAGAAGTGCCACACGACGAGCCAATGGTCGGGAAATAAGTTGGTGACGAGCTGGGAGACGGAGGGAGCGATTGCGGGAACGAAAATTGTGCGCACGGAGACGCGCTATTTGTCGGAAGACGGGAAGACCTTGTATCTAGAATCGGCGCGCGTGGGCAAGGAACCGATGGTGATCGTTTTCGACAAGAAGTGATGATCGTGGACGAGGCGATTCCTTTGAAGGAAGCCGCACGCGGAGGCGAGGAGAGCAGTTCGAGCAAGCGGGTGTGGCTTGCACTTGGGCTGATTCTCGTCATCGCAATGGGCGTTGCGGCGTATTGGATTCCGCGGCGCTCGGGCGAGGAAAACAAAATCGCGCCTTCCTCGACAGTCTCGCCGGAAATGAGGGAGATCGATTCGACGGTCACGACCAGCGGAACGGTGAGGCTTAGGACGGGCGCGGAAGTGCGCGTTGGCTCGCAGGTTTCCGGAATCGTGAAAAAGCTCAATGTGACGGTCGGCTCGCACATCTTGAAGGGCGACGTCATCGCGGAAATTGATCCGCGTCCGCTCGAAGCGCGCGTGGACCAAGCACGGGCGCAGGCGGTAATGGACGAAGTAGGCGTTGCGAAGGCGCAAAGAGACTTGAACCGTGGCCAGCAGCTTTTCGCGGACGGCGTTTTGCCTGCGCAGCAAAAGGAGGACCTGGAATGGCAGATGAAAAGCGCCCAAGCCAAGCTGGGGAAATCGAAGAGCGATTTGGCGGCGGCGGAAGTGGACTTGTCCTATGCGGTGATTCACGCGCCGATTACGGGAACTGTAGCTTCGGTTTCAACGCAGGAGGGAGAAACCGTAGCGGCGTCGTTCGCGGCGCCGACGTTTGTGACGATCATCGAGGACAACGCGCTGGAACTGGTTGCGCTGGTGGATGAGACCGATATTGCCAACGTCCGGCCCGGCGACCCGGTGATGTTTACGGTGGAGGCTTACCCGTCGCGAGAAATCCCAGCCGTTGTCAAACGAATCGATCCGGTGGCGACGATTATTTCCGGCGTGGTGAATTATGCAGTGATGGCTGCGATCGGAAAGGACGAGCGAATTCTGAAGCCGGATATGACGGCGAACATCACGATCAAGACAGCGGAGCACAGGACATTAGTCGTGCCCACAAGCGCGATTCAGCGCGATGGGGAAGAGAGATTCGTTTTCATTTTGAAGGGTGGCAAAGAGGAGAAACGCGTCGTGGCAATCGGAGCGCGCGATGGAACCTTCACGGAGATTAAAAGGGGTTTGACCGCGAACGACAAAGTGATTGGGGATCGAACCGCGGGACCCGAGAAGAAGGACGACGGACAATGATTGAAGTGGCGCATCTCGGAAAAACGTACCGGCGAGGCGACGGAACGCCAGTCGAGGCATTGAAAGACATTTCTTTTTTGATCGAACGAGCGGAGTTCGTGACGATCCGCGGGCCGTCAGGCTCCGGAAAATCTTCGATGTTGAATATCCTCGGATGTCTGGACAAACCCACGTGTGGAACGTATCGGCTGAATGGCGAAGAACTCTCCGGCTATTCCGACAAAAGGCTCTCGCACGTGCGCGCGTGGAAAATTGGATTCGTATTTCAATCGTTCAACCTGATGCCACGGACTACGGCGCTTGAAAACGTGGAGATTCCCATGATTTATGGCCCCGGGCACGTCGATCGGAAAAGAGCGATGGCGGCGCTGGAACGCGTCGGGCTTGGCGGGCGCGCGCGCCACTACGGGACGGAACTTTCCGGCGGAGAACAGCAGCGCGTGGCGATTGCGCGCGCGCTAATCAATAATCCGCCGCTTATTCTTGCCGATGAGCCGACTGGAAATCTAGATTCCGCCGCGGGCACGGAAGTGATGGCGATACTGAGGCAATTGCATCACGACGGACGGACGGTGGTGCTGGTGACGCATGACGATGCCGTGGCGGCGTACGCCGAGCGCGAGATTGTGTTTAAAGACGGAATGTTGGCTTCGGATAGAAGGATTGCCGGGCTGGCGCCGGAGAATGTTTGACGGCAAATTGGGGAGCTGAACATGCGAATCACAGGCGGACTTGGAATTGCGTGGCGCAGCATGACGCGAAACCGATTACGGACGTTTTTTATGATGGCCGGAGTGGTAATCGGAATTTGCTCTCTGACGATTCTGGATTCCGTCGGAGAAAACACCAAGCGCGAGACGATGAAGCGCTTCAAAAACATGATCGGCACGTTCGATACGGTCATCATTCGCCCCGGCGCGGGCCGGACGCGAGGCATGGTATCGCTGACGAATGTGCCGCCGACCTTGAAGTTCGAGGACGCGGCGGCCATCGCGGCGGAGCTTCCGGAAGTGAAACAGGTGGCGCTGCTGCAGAACGCATTCGACATCGATGTGAAATACCGCGACAAAAATGCGAACCCTGCGATTTTTGGCGTTTCCGCCAACTGGCTCGATTTGCGTGGAGATGAGCTTGCGGCCGGCGATTTTATAAACGCGGAGGATACGCAATCGCTTGCGCGAGTTGCCATTCTGGGCGCGGATGTGGTGCCGGAGCTTTTTCCCGAGGGCGACGCAATCGGAAAAACGATTCGCATCGGCGATGTTCCGTTTCAGGTGAAGGGAGTGCTGCAAGCGCGTGGTGCTGGGCCCGGCGGAGGAAGTCTCGACGACCTCATCCTGATTCCGGTAAGCACGGCGTCGAAGCGTTTATTCAACCGGGATTTTCTGACGATGGTTATCGCGCAGCTCCGCGATCCCGAGAAAAGTGATGCGGCGGTGGCGAAAATCACGGCGCTTTTGAGACAGCGCCATCACGTTGCCGCTGCGGCTCTCGATGATTTCACGATTACCAGCCCGCAAGCGGTGATGGCCCAGGTGACGCAGATGGGCTCCACGCTCTCGACGATCCTAAAGGGAATTGCGACGATCGCCATGTTCATCGGTGGAGCCGTGATCATGAGCCTGATGCTCATCAGCGTGTCCGAGAGACGGAAGGAAATTGGCCTGCGGCGATCCGTCGGTGCGAGCCGGCAGGACATTCTGGTGCAATTCATTATGGAGGCGTCGTTGATTTCAAGTGTTGGCGGGCTGATCGGGATCGTGCTCGGCTTGGGAGGGACAAATTTAGCGGCGAGGATGCAGCATCTGCCGCCGATTTTCGCGATGCAGGCCGTGGAATGGACGGCGGGGCTTTCCGTTGGGCTTGGGTTGGTGTTTGGGATCTATCCGGCGTGGCGAGCGACACAAGTGGATCCCGTAAAGGCCTTGCGAACCTGAGCAGTAGCAAATTCGAAGATGCAAGAAAACTGATGCGCACCGGGAAAGCAATCCTGTTGATGGCCGGATCGCTGCGGCTGATCTGGCGATTCCGCTTGCGGTCCAGCCTCATCCTTTTAAGCGCGCTGGTGGGAGTGGCTGGCGTCCTTTGCGCGATCAACTACGCCGCCGAAGGGCGGATGAAAGTGCTGAACCGGATACGGCGGCTGGGAACCAACGTGCTCGTGGTGACGCCGCAGTTGAGCCGTAGCGTTGGAGGCCGCGCGAAAACCGGAACAATTGTGACGACGCTAACCGCGGCAGACTATGCCGAGATTCTGCGCGGGATTCCCGAGATCGAAAAATCTTCCGCGACGTTCAGTGCATCTTTTCTGGTCAAAGCGGGCGATCTTTCAAAAAACAATTGCATCGTGTTGGGAACCGAGCCTAGCTACGCAGGCATCCGGCACTGGCAAACGAGCGACGGCGATTTTTATGGGTCTGCAGAAACGCAAAGATTGGCGCGCGTGGCCGTGCTTGGCTCGACGGTGCGACGAGACCTGTTTGGCAGCGAATCGACGATTGGAAAGCGTATTTTCATCAATCGAGTGCCCTTTGAAGTGATCGGAGTACTGGAAGAGCGCGGCCAGGGACTGGATGCGGCCAACGAAGATAATCAGGTGTACGTTCCGCTGAGCACGGCCATGCACAGACTGGCGAACGTGGACTATTTCAGCTCGATCCTCTTCGAAGTGGCAGGCTGGGACAAGATGGACGAGGTGACGGACGACATCCACGAAATTCTCAGCCGGAGGCATCGCGCACAGGGAAATTTGCCGCAGGACTTCCAGATTCAGAACCAAAAAGCTTTGATGGATGCGGAGATCCTTTCTTCCAATCGCCTGGCGTTTCTCGTGAAGTGGGTGGGACTGAGCGGCCTGGCCGTTTCTGGCCTGGGCATCCTCGCAATCTGCTGGATCGCGGTGGGGGAGAGAGTCGGAGAAATTGGAATTCGCAGAGCCCTTGGAGCGACGAAGACGGACATCTTTTTTCAATTCTTTTTCGAAGCGGTGGTGATCAGCGCCTTGGGCTGCTTGGCCGGGCTACTGGCGGGCTGGCGAACCACGGAAAGTATCGCGCGGAGGGCGGAGCTGCCATTTTTCTTTGATTGGCCGAATGCAGGACTCGTCGTTGGGTTTGCGCTAGCCATGAATCTGGTCTTTGCGCTGATACCGTCCAGAAGGGCGATGCTGCTGGATCCCATCCGTGCGATAAAGTCGGAATGAAGTTGAGAGAGAGCCGAAAAACTTTGGTTTTGATGGTGCCCGAGAGAGGACTCGAACCTCCACGACCTTGCGATCACTAGCTCCTGAAGCTAGCGCGTCTGCCAGTTCCGCCACTCGGGCACAAGCGCGGTGAGTGAAACCCCGGCAAATCCGGGGACTTCGTTTCAACGAGGCTTTTTCATTGTGCCCGCCGCTTCCCGCTTTGTCAACGAAGGCCCGGCAAAGCCAGCCGAGATGCAATCCTGGCTGGGGCCTGGGCCCTTCAGGATGGGGAGGTTGGAATCGACGGAAAAACCAGGCCGATGGCATCGATCAAGACTAAGGAAACTGGGCTAGGCTGGGCTCCGGCCGCGGCTCCCCGATGGCGTTTAAGCAGCAATATGACCTATGCCAACTAGTTGAATTTTAAATGGTTGGTGCTATACTGCGCCTCAGAACGCGGTCTTGTACCTTCCTCGTCCTCGCGAAATCAGGGGCCGCGCGCCGGTTCTAGTGGGAGGTCACCATGGAAGCCATCACAGGGCCAATCCTGTACGTTCTCATCGCCTGGGGAGTCGTTACCGCCGTCTTCATGCTGTTGTTAATCCGGCGGAGCCTGCTCGCCAGCCATGAAGACGATCAAATCTTTCTCGACGGGGCACAGGAGCACATGGCCCGGGAGCAGCGCGAGCTGATTGCCAGGATCAACAATCTTTCGCGCCCGCTTCTTACGAGCGGCATTGCTTCCGGAGCGCTTTTGCTGGTGCTTGCCGGGCTGTGGCTCTACAACGGTCTGAAGAACTTCTAAACTGTTGAGGAGAACCGCGGCGGCCACTCAGCCCGCTACGGCGTCGAGGATCAGTTCGGTTTAGGCTGCGTTATTTGCGGTGTGTTTGCAGGCGGGGTGGATTGCGCCGTCGGCACCACGGAAGTGTGGTTGTGCACGATCACCCAGCGGTTATCCCTTTTTTCAAAAATGAGCGTGGTCTGGCCCCAGGCCGCCGAAGGCTGCCCATCCACCACGGCTGAAAACTCCCACTGGTAGCAGGCCCAAGCAAAGTTGCCGGTGAACTTGATGTAGGTGTTTGACCTGTCCATGCGCACCTGCTGCATGCGGGCATGCTGTTGTTTATAGGCGGCCAGATAGTTCGTCCACCCAACCACGGGCGGGGCCCAGATTCCGTTCACCACGATGACGTCGTCGGCATAGTCCTTGTGGAGCCTGTCGGTGTCACCGATTTGCCAAGCGCCCAGCATCTCCGAAATTACGTAATCAATCTGCTGCTCATCGCCCGCCGGCAGTACGGGATTGTTGTCCGCGGACTGGTCTTTCTTCTTTTTGTCTTTTTGATTCGCGATGGCCGGTGAGCCGCAAGCCAAAAGTAGCACCGACCCTAGCACGATGGCGACGGCCGCCTGGATGGTGCGGCCAGCAAAATGAGTCAAGAAATAATTCTTCATGCGTCTTCATCCCCCGGTGAAAGAGGATAGCACGCTGATTTTCGTGCGGGAGCCATGTGTCCAGTTGATTTACCCGAGCTTTTGCGGCGCTGACGCTGCTTGAGAGGCGCTGGAAATATCCGGGTTTCAATCGGAATGTGTGGCGCTGAGCAAATTGACGAAGAGCCGGTAGGCGCCGGGGACACCCTCGGGAATTTGACGGAAGAAAGCGATGCCCGTATAGATGTAGATGCCCTTGCCGTAGTGGGTGTAGACCAGCGAGCCATCGAGGTCCGGCTCGCCAGGATCGTGCATGGCCAGCAGCGCCGTGTATTTTGGATCGAACTGCGTCCAGTCGTAGAGACTGCGTTCTTGAACCCAACCTTTGAAGTCGTCTTGCGTGATTTTATTCGGCCGGTCGAGCAACGGGTCGTCTGGCTTCAGAAATTTTACCGGCGCGTTCTCATCCGTAATGCGCGGCAAATGTCCCTGCTCCGTCAAGATTTTCGCTGGATACGGCGCGTATTCCGCTTTGTTCCACGCGAAGTCCCGGTTGTATTGCACAACAAGCGTGCCGCCTTTCGAGACATAGTCGAGCAGCCGCTGATTCCCGCCGGGCAATTCGGGACGCAATTCGTAGGCGCGGACTCCGATCACGATAGCGTCGAATTTCGAGAGGTCGGCGAAGGCCAGCGCCTGCGCGTCGAGAGTTTTAACTTGAATCCCTAGCATTTGCAGCGCCTGCGGGATGGGTTCGCCTTCTGCGGTGATGTAGCCGACACGGAGGTTCTCGGGAATATTGATGGCTAATGCGTGCACGACGCACTGTGCCGTTTCGCTCCAGAACTGGGTGGGCAAGGAGGGCAGCGGCGCAAGCGACTTCGAGAATTTCTCGTCGCCCCGTTTGGCGTAGGCGACGATCGGGTAATTTCCCGGCACCAGCCCGTTTGGCGCAGTTACGGTCAGTTTCGCGTAGCGGTCCCCGGAGCCTTCGATGGAAAGTTGCTCGGGGCCGCTGGCGGTGAATCCTGCCGGCAAATCGAGACCTATCGTGAGCTTGGCAGGTTGCGTGGCATAGGAATGCACGCGCAACAGCACATCAAACGGTTTTCCTGGTTTTCCGAGAATCGCAATGGCCTGCTTGGGATCTACCGCCAGCGTATAGGCTGGCACAATCCGCAATGGGACGCGGTCGAGTGTTGTTGAGTTCGCAAAGATGTGCGTCACCGGAACTTCCGCGTCAAATTTGTAACCGTCGATGGTCACTTCCTGATCGGCGCGGAGGAGCGGCGGCGGTTCGGGCAGAAGTTTGTCCCAGGCTGTCAGCGGGGGCACGGGCCGAGCTACTTCAACCGTGAATTCGTAACCCTTCTCGGCATCGCCTTCCCGCTTGGCCTCTTTGAACCCATCCGTAAGTTTCAACTGCAGCGGGCCGAGTTCGCAGCCGTCTTCCTTGCGGCAATGCGTTTCAGCGTGGATACCAAACGATTCGCCCACTACGAGCGTGCTGCGGTCCGCTTCGGCCTTTAGCTCGAGTCCCGCTGTCAGCGTCAGCGCTCTGTTCAGTCTCTCCCTTATTTCGCGCAGATCGAGCATCTGGTCCGGCGTATAGCCGAGGTAGCTAACAGAAAGCCCCGGAGGCGATATGGATGAAATGAGAGTAGCAGCTCCTGCTAATTGCGCCAGCGCATCTTTCCAGTCGAGGTTGAGCGCCGCCTTGTGCGCGGCCAATATTTTTTCGTCCGCTTTGGCTGCGGCCATCACTTTGCAGCTCCCGGTTTTATCCCCGCCACAGAGAGTTTTTGCGACGGCACCGGCCCACTCCTTTAGATTCACCGCGAGGCTTGACGCATCCAGCTTGCCGCCATTTTCCTCGATCAGCACCACTGGCCTGCTGAGAAACGGCGAACCGATAAAATTTGTAACGCCCTGCGAACGATGGTTCGCGAAAGCGTCCAGCCCGATTTCGCGCCATGTTTTGCCCCAGAGCGAGGATATTTCATCCACGTGAAGCGTCACGCCGTCAGCGCCGGTCGCCCCGCCGCGTTCTGTATCAAGAAGTTGCACGGGATTCGATGGCCCGCCCCAAGCACGGAGCCCTTCTTGAATCTGCTCGGGAAACGCCTTGGGATCAGCCGCCTTTTCGACGGCAATGGGCGTCCATAAACCAGAAGTCTGGTGGTGGCCATGGCCGCCGTGCACTCCGCCCCACCCGTTTACAACGATGTTCGGGCGAAAGGTGCGAATCACGCGAACCATTTCCCCAAGAACCGGTTGCCCCCAAACTCTCTCCGTTTCCTCCGGAGTTTTGGAATAGCCAAAGTCTGGCGCATTTGCAAAAAACAGTTTCACGCCGTATCCGCGCGTCGCCGCAAGCAATTCCTGTGTGCGGATCAGCCCAAGTTGCGGCGATTGCTCCGGTCCGAGGTCATTCTGTCCGCCCTCGCCGCGCGTGAGCGTCAAAAGCGCCACATCCGCATGAAGCGCCCGTGCAAGATACGTGAGCAAGGAGGAAGATTCGTCGTCCGGATGCGCCGTGATGTAGAGAATCCGCGTGGTGACGCGGGCGCTCTCAATGGCCTCGACCGTGTCGGGCAGCCCGGGACCAGTTCCCGGAGCGGGCGAAAATTGCGGCGCAGCCGGCGGCGCCAAAAGCGACACGAGCAAAAAGCCAAAGCTGATGGTTCCAGCTAGTAAGTGGACTCGACGATTCACGCGGCCTCCGGTTCATTCCCTTTTGCGAACGGCCATTGTCGCATTTCACGGGCCCGAATGAAAAACGCAAGTGCTCCCAGCGCGATTTCCGCCAATCCCCACTTTCGTGCCGGGCCCGTCTGCCAGAAGAGCCAGGCCCATCCCACCATCGTGAGTACTGCGGGCCAGGGATAAAGCCACATTTTGAACGGCAATCGCGCCACTCCCCAGCGGCGGCGTAACAATATCACTCCCACCGCCTGTCCGATAAACTGAACCAACAGCCGCATCGCCAGAATTCCGGCGATGGCCGTCTCAAGCTTCAACGTGATGCTGAAAAGGAAGGCCAGGCCTCCAAGCACCAGAAGAGAAACATAAGGAAAGTGTTTTGTCGGGTGCAAGCGTCCGAACACCGGGAAGAAATTTCCATCCAGCGCTGCCGAGTAAGGCACGCGTGAATATCCCAGCAGGACAGAGAACACTGAGGCCAGCGCGATCCACAAGACCATCCACGTCGCCGCTTGCGCCGCATGATGTCCGTATAGTCTTTCGACGAACGTGCTGACAATAAATTTCGAGTTCTGCGCTTCCCGCCACGGCACCACTCCCAGGATGCTCGTCTGCATCGCGAGATACAGCGCGGTGATGCCGAGTATGGAAAGAAAAATTCCTCGCGGAATATTGCGTTCCGGATTGCGAATTTCTCCGCCCAAATTGCAAATGTTGTAGTAACCCCAGTAGCTGTAAACCGTGCTCACCATCGCCGACCCCAGGCCCGCGAACCACACCCAGGAAAGAGAAAAAGCGCCTCGAGGAAAATCGAACGCCATTTTCGCATTGAAATGCGTTGCTCCGCCCCAGATCAGCCAGAGTAGCGTGCCGATCACCCCCGCCCAGAGTAGGACGGAAATTTTTCCTATCGTGCCGATACGGCGGTAAAGTAGCACCACCAAGAGCAAAACCAGTCCGCCCGAGACGGCCTTTGCCTCAAGTGTTGTCAGCGGATGTAGATATCCCGCGTACCGCGCAAACCCTATCGAAGCGGAGGCAATCGAGAGCGGTGCCTGAACGAACGTCTGCCACACAAACAGGAATGACATCAGGCGGCCCCAGCGCCACGGCCCGTACGCTTCGCGCAGAAATACATACGATCCGCCGGCCTTCGGCATGGCCGCGCCAAGTTCCGACCATACGAAGGCATCGAGGGTGGCCAGTGCAGCGCCGGCAATCCAGGCAATCAGAGCCTGCGGCCCGCCCATCGCTTTGATCACCAGCGACGTGACCACGAACGGGCCAATGCCCACGATCTCGATCATATTGAGCGCGACGGCCTCTTTGAGGCCCAGCCCGCGCTCCAGCCCGGAGGGCTGCTCTATGGGTGGGTTCCCATTATTGCCAGGAGCAACGTTGTCTTGGATGGTTGGCACCTCGCCGAGAATAGCAAATGCACCACGCGGCCGCGAACGCGCAATTTTTCGCGATGTTCCAAATTCCTTCCCGGCTGCCGAGCCCATTTCCGTTTGCAACTCGAGCCGAACGGCTTAAACTCATCGGTTTCCGGGTTGGCTGGCTCGATCGCCACGAGTAACGGCCTTCTCGGAAACGCACACGGTGCCCTCATGAATCGACGACGCGCCTTAACGACAGGTGCAATTTTCCTTTGCGCGCTCACCGCTTGTTTCTTTGCACCGGAGGCGCGCGCCCAAGAACTCACTTTGCCGCCCGGCGCATCTGTCGCGATCGAAAAAATCTATTCCTTCAACCTCGACGCCGCTATCGCCGACGCCCAACGCATGCAGCATGAATATGCTGACCGCCCTTTGGGCTATTTGCTCGAAGCAGAAGCCTTGTGGTGGAGGATCTGGTGCACCTCCGCGGAATTCAAATATGGGATGACCGACGCGCGTCACAGGGCGAAGCTTGCGGCCGACCAGCGCTACTTTGACCTCGTGGCGACCGCTTCGTCGCTCGCGCAGGCCAGCCTCCAACAACACGAAACCGCAGAAATGCAGTTTTATGCAGGGTTGGCGGACGCTTTCGCCGCACGGCTATACGGCCTTCGCGGCGAAAATCGCGCCACCGCTCACGCCGGTGTTCACGCCCGCTCTCATTTTCTCCGCGCTATTCAGTTAAATCCGCAACTCGCGGACGCCGATTTCGGCCTCGGCCTTTACAATTATTATGCCGACACGCTCAGCGCCATCGTCAAGCTCCTTGGCTTCTTCATGGGCATCCCCGGCGGCAACAAGCAAGAAGGCATCCGGCAACTCGAAGACGATATTTCCCATGGCGTGCTTACCTCCGACGAAGCTCGGTTTTATCTGGCTCTAGACCTGCACCGTTACGACCAGCGGTATGAAGAAGCACTTGCCGTCCTCGGCCCTTTGGGTGAGAAATATCCCTCGAATCCCTTGTTTCAACTGGCCAAAGGCGACCTGTACGGGAAACTGGGTCGCAAGGAACAAGCCATCGCTTGTTACCGCGCTGCCGCAGCGGCACCAGAGCGAGATCTCGAGTGCCGCGCCCACATCCAAGAACTTGTGCGTAAGTCTCTGGCGGCTCAAGGCGCTGCGAATCCTTCAGCCACTCGCTGAAAATGGCAGGCCTGCCGCGCCGATCCTTCCCCGCCCGCCAAACAATTGCTCATTGACCTTTCTTCAAGGAGAATGGTACTCATGTAGGGTTGTTCGGACCCGTTCTAACAGGGCAGGCGGCTTAGGATGAGCGCTTGGCGGAACGGGACAAGGTTCGCGTGGCTCCGGCCAGGCTGGGGTCAACGCGTTGCGCGGTTTGCGCATCTCACCCCAAAAGAACACTGGTACCGGGGGTTCCCCACCGTTTGACCAGACAGGTTTGCCCGGCTGTGCCGGGGTAACCAGTGACGATGAAGGAGTCTCGATGAAGCGGTCTTGGGCAGCTTTGGCTGTCGCGATTGCGGCGTTTTTCGCCGCCACAGGTTGCAACGATTACGGCAACACCTTTCAGGGCAATACTGGCGCGTACTTGCAGTTTGTTTCTCCCGCCAACGTGACCGCGGGCGGATCGGACTTGACGCTCACGCTAACCGGCAGCGGCTTCGTTGTACAAACCGTCGCCACCTGGAACCAGAAAAACCTCAAAACTTGTGTGGTAACCACTACCGCCGCGAACGTTTGTGCTCCAGCGAACGATACCGGAACCGTTCTTTCCGTGACCGCCGTGCTCCCAGCCGCGATGACGGCAAAGGCGGGAACCTATTTCGTCCAGACCGTCCAGCCTCATTCTGGAGCCGGCACGAACGGCCTTTCCAATCCCGTGGCCTTCGAAGTTTATTTCCCTCCCAATCCCGTGCCCACAATTACGAACATCAGCCCTAATACCGCTCCGGCCGGGGGCACGGGGATGACGTTAACCATCACGGGGACGAATTTTCTGCTGACGACCGACCCTTCGGGTGGTTCTCAGGTGCGTTGGAACTCGACGTCGCAGACGAATCTTTCGGTAACGAACATTACCGCGACACAAATCCAAGCGGCAGTGACCACTGCGCTGCTTGCCACCGCCGGGTCACCGACCGTGACCGTCTACAATCCTCCGGCATCGACACCTCTCCCAGCACCGTGCGCGTTCAGCTGCATCGGTCCTGGCGGCGGTGGCACGAGCAATGCGGCCAACTTCACGATTACTGATCCTGGCGGTAATAACGCCAGCAAAAACGACGCCGCTGTGCAAGAAGAAACTCCCGCCGTCAGCGTGGACGGCCGTTATGTGGCGTATACTGCCGTTCAAAACGGCCACGCCGAGATTTTCGCCCGCGACACCTGCCAAGGCGCGGACGCTTCCTGCCAGCCCAGCACGGTGCTCATTTCTTCCGCTCTGGATGGCACCGCCGCGGCTGACGACAGCCATTCTCCCTCCATGAGTTCCGATGGGCGCTACGTGGCTTTCAGCTCCATAGCTGCAAATCTCGTTTCCCAGTCGACCACCGGCCGCCAAGTCTATCTACGCGATACCTGCTTTGGAGTCACCGCTTCTTGCACTCCGTCAACTCAACTCATCTCCACCGATCCAAATGGAACACTCGTCGGTACAGAAGCGATCAAGCCCTCTGTAAGTTCATCGGGTAGGTTTGTCGCATTCCTCGCTGTGACGCCGAGCCCGTCGGCGCAAACGTCCTCTTCGACGAGTAAATCCGCCGCGACCTCATCTAACACCAGCTACAGCCAGGTTTTCGTCCGTGATACTTGTCTCGGCGCGGCCAATTGCGCTCCGAGCACCACGCGGATTTCGCAGCAACCCGGCGATACCTCGGGAACTGGAACTGCCGCTAAGCCGGCGGGTCCCGCGATCAGCGGCAGCGCCGATCACGTTGCGCTCGCTGGCGCAAGCACTGCCACGCTCTTCACGCGGTCGATCGCCGTGGACGATGGCGTTTTTCTGGCGCTCACCAAAAATCAGCCGTAAGCCTGCGCCTTGCAGCCGGAGAACCACGGAGCACCATCCTGCGCTTCAAGTCGGGGCCTTTGTCTATTGAGGAGTGTCTTGCTGCGGGGGAGCTGCCTGCGCTGGAGTTGGGGCTGGCGGCGCGTCGGAACCTGGCGCCAAGTCCTTAAACCGAATCAGAGAAATCGTTGTGCCTCCGGAATCCTGCGATAGCGCCACGATGCGAACCATTTGCTCGCGTTCCGCCACGAAGGTGATGTCTCCATCGGAAACTCGCGCTTCGCTCAGTGCCTCGGGAAACGTCTTGTCGCCCGGGTTGTGGCGCGTGTACTCCGGACTCAAATGCCCGGTGTACCAGTTATCGACATAATCTCGCACGTCCGTCGTGTGATAGAGGGACGTTTCGATACCACTCTGCGCTTGTTTGAGGGCCGCCGCCGCGTCATTCTCACCCGGCACGAGCAGCGACGACCGGGGGTAAACCGGCAAGCCGGGCCCCACTTCGGTCTCTTTTTCCAGCCGGAAAGTCCCACCAGGAGTCCGAATCGTATCTTTCGCGCTGGCCGCTGATAATCCCATGGACCGCACCACCCGGCTCGCCACAAACAGACCGCCGGCCAGGAGCACGCCCAGCCCTGTAAACAGGGCGATCATCATCCACATCAGGGACTTCGACGATGACGAATTGCCCGATGATGATTCTTCGGCCATAGCCAGTCTCTCCCAAGCGGGCGCAGTTCGCCCAGGTTTTAGTCTGGCAGAATTGCCGCTACTGCCATCAGCAATGCAGTTCAGGTGTGCTCTAAGCGTTCCTGTTCTTGCGTTCAGTGCCGCCTTTCACAGGTTCAGGGGCATGATTAGCGCGAGGCCAGAAACGTTATCGCCACAAGGTCTAGAAGTCCGTTGCCATGAGGGGTTGCACGAACCGCTGCCTAAAAGTCACCGGCGATGAGTTACGAGTCCCACCCTCAGTTGAACCGGACCTTAATATCCGGCCGCTTGTCCAGGTGCACCGAATCCACGAACCGTACTTGCCGGTCATCCAAAGTCAATATCATCGAAGACGTCCGCACTCCCTCACCAAAAAACCGCACGCCTTTCAATATATTTCCGTCCGTGACCCCCGTGCATGCAAAAATTATTTTCTTTCCCGGGGCCAGATCCTCCGTGTCGTAAATCCTCTTGGGATCCTTCACGCCCATTTTCTCCAGGCGTATCTGATCCTCCGGCTTGCCAATTACCAGCCGCGCGAGAATCTGTCCGTTCAAGCACCGCAGCGCCGCCGCCGTCAGGACGCCTTCCGGCGCGCCTCCCGTGCCCATCACCGCATGCACTCCCGTGCCCACCACCGCCGCGGAAATTCCCGCCGACAAATCTCCGTCGCCGATTAGCCGAATCCGCGCTCCCGCTTTGCGAATCTCCTCGATCAATTTTTCATGCCGCGGCCGGTCCAGCACAATGATCACCAGGTCTTCCACGTCGCGATCCAGCCGCTTGGCGATCGATTTCAAATTGTCCGTAACCGGAGCATCCAGATCGACCGCGCCCTTGCATGACGGCCCCACCACGATCTTTTCCATGTACAAATCCGGTGCATGCAGGAGCCCGCCGCGCTCGCTCGCCGCCAGCACCGCTATCGAATTCGGCGCCCCCGTCGCGCAAAGGTTCGTGCCCTCCAGCGGATCGACGGCAATATCCACTTCCGGAAAAAGCGCCTTCGGCGCGTGCGTGGCCAATCCCACCTTTTCCCCGATGTACAGCATCGGCGCTTCGTCGCGCTCCCCCTCGCCGATGACAATCGTCCCGTCCATCTGCACGGCGTCCATCGTCTTGCGCATTGCCTCGACAGCCACTTCATCCGCCTTGTGACGGTCGCCAAATCCCATCGTCCGCGCAGCCGCCACCGCGCCGTTCTCCACCACGCGCAGAAATTCCAGGCTTAGTTGTTCTTCCATAGCGAAGCGCTCTCCTGCGAGCGCCCATGATAGGACAATTTGCAGCTTATAGTCGTCGAGGACGCGGAAAGTGTCAACACCCGCGAGCACTTCTCTCCCTGCTGGCCTTCTCCACGGTTTGTCATCCCGCGCGCAGCGTGGGATCTGCTTCTCTCACCGCCTACGCATCGTAGAGCAGCGGAAAAAACTGCCCGCCTATTTTCTCTCCTCGCGGAATCACCGGCACTCCAGCAAGCAACGGCTCATCGGTATTCGACATCACCCCGTCGCGAAATGCATTGATCACCGTCGCCCGCCGCGGCCGCGGCGTATCGTTCGCGCCCGATCCGTGCATCGTCCGCGCATGATGAAACGCGCTCTCCCCTTTTTTCAGCTCGATCGGAACGGGCTTGAATTTGTCCTTCAATTCCTCAGGCAGGCTCCCGCGAATCGCGTCCATCTCCCCGGTCAAAACCGGCCTCGGCAAGTCCGGCCACTTGTGGCTTCCCGGCACATAATTCAGGCAACCGTTTTCCCGCGTCGAATCGTCCAGTCCAATCCAGCAAGTCAAATGAGCCAGCGGCGTCGTCCGCGTCCAGTACGAATAATCCTGGTGCCAAGCCACCACTCCCCCATGCCGCGCCGGCTTGCAAAAAAGCTGGTCATGCCAAAATCGCACCGCCCCGCCAAGCAATTGCGAAGCAGGCATAAGGAACGCCGGATTCCACAGCAAATCATGAAATCCCGGCATCACCCGCCAAGCCCCCAGCGCATGAAACACTACGCGATTCGGATCCGTCGACTCATTCGAATGATACTCGTGAAAGAGTTCCCGCCCCGCATGCCCCGGATCCATCAATTGCTCCAACTCCCCGCGCAGCGCCTCCACCTGCTCATCCGTTAAAATCCGCACACCCTTCAAATACCCATTCTCCCGGAAAAACTCCACCTGCTCCTCGCTCAACCGATACCTCTCCCACTCTTCCGCTCCGCGCGCACGCGCAAACAACTCGCTTACCGGTTCATGATATTTCGACAAGTCTTCCATAGCGGCTCAATTTTGCGGCCTTTCCGAACACCGCAAAGCTTCTTTCCGATCCATTACGCCATCGCATGCAAATAGTCGTAATCGATCTTGATCGCTTCCATCGCCGGCGTGGTCGTAAACGGAGGCTCCTGCTCCACGTAATAGAGCTCCACTTCGCTCTTTTTCGCCGCCGCGAAGATCGGCCTGTAATCGATATGTCCGCGTCCCAGCTCCGCCGGCTTCGGCCTTTCGCTTTCATCCAATCCGACGGAAGGCTTTGCGGTCGGATGAAAATCCTTGATGTGCAGAAACCGGTAGCGAGTCGGATATTTCGTGAGGTACGCCACAGGGTCATGCCCCGCCGCGGCCATCCATCCGCAATCCAGCTCGAACTTGACCAGCGACGGATCCGTCTCCTTCAGCGCCACGTCGTATCCAATCGCCCCGCCTTCCAGCGGCTTGAACTCAAAATTGTGGTTGTGATATCCAAACTGCAACCCTTCCTTTTTCGCCTCCTCGCCCATTTCGTTGCAACGCGCGGCAATTTTCTTGAAATCGTCCAGATTCAGGGCCGCCAGCATCGCCATAAAGCCCTTCATATTTAATTTTCCAGGTTCCGGAGCGCTCGGCAGCGTCACCGAAGAGATTACGTACTTCGCGCCAATCTCTTTTGCATAGGGAATCGCTTCCTCCACTCCGCCAAATCCCATGTGGATTGAGCGGCACCGCAAACCGGCCTCCTCCAACGATTTTTTCACGTCGGCAGCCTTGTGCTTCGGTGACACGCCCGTCTCGATCTCCTTGTAGCCAATCGCCGCAATCTGCCGCAGTGTCCCGTCGTAATCCTTCTCCAGCTCCGCTCCCACCGTGTACAGCTGCAGCCCGATCGGCTTCCCCAGCGGATTCGCCAACAACTCGGCCGCCCCGCCGAATGTAAGCGCCGTCGCCGCCAGCGCTCCTCCGCTCCCGATTAAAAATTCCCGCCTTGAGGTTCTCACCGTGTCCTCCTGCGCTGTTCGCCCGTCCACCCGGGCAGATTGTATCCGACTTCCCTTCGACTCGCTTCACTCAAGAAAGCCCGCCAAGAAAAGTGTGTTCTTGACATACGAATTCGTTAGTACTATAAAACGATGGACATGAGACCCAAGAACCCCACTCTCACCCCCCAGGAACTCGAGATTATGAAGCTCGTCTGGCAGCGCGATGCCGCTACCGTCCGCGATATCTACGAAACGCTTCTCGAGCGTCGCAAGATCGCCTATACCACCGTCATGACCATGATGAAAATCCTCGAAACCAAAGGCTATTTGAAAAAGCGCCGCCAGGACCGCGCATTCGTTTACCGCCCGGCCCGCCCGAAGAGCCAGGTCATCGCCGGCATGCTTCGAGAATTCATTGATCGCGTTTTCAACGGTTCCGCGGAACCACTCCTCGTTCATCTGGTCAAATCGCGCCAAATTCGTCAAAAAGAGCTCCAAAAGATTACGCGCATGATCGAGGAAATAGAATGATGTCTCGGAAGCAGATGAACGTAATTGGGAGTTGCCGATGAACTCGCCCCTGTGGTTTTCGAATCTCGTGTTTTGGAGCGCCCAGGGCGCTCTGCTGGTCCTGGTGGTCGGATTTCTGCCGGCAATCTTCCAAATTCGCCAGCCCCGCGTGCTCCTCGCTTATTGGCGAGCGCTCCTTGTACTCAGCCTGGCGCTCCCATTCCTCCAGCCTTGGCATCGCCCGCAAATCACCAGCTCGATTCTCATCACACCGATGCCCCCCACAAGCATCATCCCGCCCGCCGGTCCCGTCGTTACCCACTGGCACTTTCCCAACTTTCAAATCATCGCCCAGATCGTCGGCCTCGTAATTCTCGCGGGAATGGCCGTGCGATTCCTATTGCTTGCCTTGGGCCTCCTGAAACTTCGCCAGTTTCGGCAAACCTCTTCCCCAATCTCCACGTCTCTCGAATCCACCTCCGTTCTCGAAAAAACGCGCGCTCTCGTGAATGCCCGCGCCGAGTTCCGGATTTCCGCCCAAGTGGATTCGCCCGTCACGTTTGGTTTCACTGTGCCCGTAATTCTCCTACCCGCCCGTTTTTCTTCCATGAACCCGCGATTCCAATCCGCGATTGCCTGCCACGAATTGCTCCACGTTCGCCGCCGCGATTGGGCGCATCACCTTTCCGAGGAAATTCTCCGCGCCGCGTTCTGGTTTCATCCTGCCATCGCCTGGCTCATAGCACGCGTCCGTCTGGCCCGGGAACAGATCGTCGATCTCGAAGTAGTGCGGCTCACGCAAGCGCGCAAGCCGTATCTCGAAGCGCTGCTCGAGTTCACGGCCGGCCGCGCCCGCTTTGCAGCCATTCCCGCTCCGCCCTTTCTCGTCGAGCGTCAGCTCGCCGAGCGTGTAGCTCTCATGTTGAAGGAGGTTCGTATGTCTCGAATAAGACTGATTGCTTCATTGACGGTCATTGCCTGCTTTCTCGCGTTGGCCGCTGTGTCTGTAGTTTGGGCGCTCCCGCTCAAAACCTCATCGCGTTCCCCGCAAAATCCGTCGCAAAACGGCGTCAAGGGTGGCGTCTCTGGAGGCGTGACTGGGGGAGTGTATGGAGGAGTCAGCGGGGGTGTTGCTGGCGGAGTGGCCGGCGGAATTAATAACAGCGCCTCCGGCGACATTCCCACCGTAGCCTATAACACCATTTGGACCGACACCGTGAAGCGAGGCCCCATGGTCAGGCAAGTCCGTGGACTTGGAACGCTCCTTGGTTCCGACCCCGGAAGTCTGATCGCGAGAATAACTTTGCCTGAATCCATGGCCAGCGAGGTGCATGCGAATCAAAACGCCGTTATATCCTCACAAAAGGGCCGCCTCGCGACCGGGCACGTCATCAGCGTTAGTCGCGAGGTTGTAAACGGTACAGTCGCGGTGGATATTTCTCTTGATGGGCCGCCAAAAGGCTTCATCCTCGGCGGCACCGTGCCAGAACGGGTTGACGCCACCATCGACATCGAAAAGCTCGATAACATTCTCCAAATCGGACGGCCCGTCCACGTCGCGGCAAATTCCACTTCTTCTGTATTCAAAATTGTCAAAGACGGCTCTGAAGGGGAGCGCGTCCATGTTAAGTTCGGACGCTCTTCCGTGAATGCCATCGAGGTCCTGGACGGTCTCAAGGAAGGCGACAAGATCATCCTCTCCGACATGTCCGCCTACGACAACGCCGACCGCATCCACCTAAAGTAAACTCGTCTGCAACTCCAGCACCAAGCCCGCGTATGGATGTAGGTGTCGGCCAATTCTGAAAAACGCCTGGCACATGGGCAGAAACTTGACTCGCCTCCGAACCTGTCATTCCGGCCAGTTGTTCTAGCGTTTGTTTTTGCTAGAATGCTCTCAGGCAGGATTGCGGAAGGTTCAGGCGGCAGCCAATGGCTGCCATTTTTATTTTCGACCCCAGTAGCACAGCCAATCTTGGCTGTGTTCTTCTGCGCCGCTCCGCAAGCCAACAAATATCCAAAGTCCGTCGCCCAAGACACCCCAAGCTATCCCTCGGACTGTCGCGCGGCGCCGAGACAAAGCTTCAGCTGCCCAGTTCTGGGAACCAGCTTGTCATAAAAATTGTTCTTTACAGCGCAGGTTAAGCTTGCTTGTAAGTCTAATAGAATCAGTGTTTACGAAAAAGCGGGGGCAGGGGGCAGTTATTGTTAACTAGCCGTTCTTGATCGCCTCGCCGCTCCAGATAGCTTTTCCTGGGAGGTGACTCGAAATCCGTCCACTCTGATCTTGGCAGACGGGAAATCCTTCTCATCCAGGAATAACGCGGAGACGAATCGCACGCTACTTTGTGCTTCCAGCTTTACCGGAATTGCCGCCATCCATCGTAGCTGCGCCATTCACAGCATCGGAAACCTCCCGAATGGCACCCACGATCGCGTCCGGCCGTTCGAAGGGAATCATGTGATCGCTGTCCGGAACCAGGATGCGCTTGCCGCGCGTCGAAAGATGAGCCTCTTTCATCTGCAAATCATGCACCCAGATTTCGTGGAAGTCGTCGAAATCCTTCTTTGGAAATCCAGGCGGCAACTGCGATGCCGGCACCAGTTTGCCCGCCGTGAGAACGAGGAGCGGCTTATCACCAAGATTGCCGGCGGCGCGCACCTCCTTCGCGCTCTCATCAAACAAACTCATTTCCGAGGCCGCCGCTTCAATAAACTTCGGCTGCAACTGCAGGTAGAGCATCTCCTGGCCGAATTCCTTTGAAACGCCCGGACTTTCGCCCTGGTTGCGCTGCGCGAACCGTGCAATGCCAAAGCGGATGAGCAGAGGGGCTAGCTTTTCCTGCCGCTTTAGATCCTCGTTCGATTTTTTCATGAATGCTTGAGTCGCGGGCGACATGCGGCTCACTTGATCTTCGTGTGAGGCATCCACAAGCACCATTCCCACGACCTCGCCGGGGTATTGCCCGTTATAAACGCGCACATTAAACCCGCCGAAGGAATGCCCAACTAAAATGTACGGCCCTTTCTCGTGCGCCGCTTCGAGCAGCGCGTGCAGCTCCTTCACGATCTCCATGCTCGTCCTCGGTGTGGAGCTCGCTCCGCTCCAGCCGTAGCCCGCTCGGTCGTAGGAACAAACACGTGTAAATTTCGCGACCTCCGTCTGCACCGGATTCCAGCCGATTGCCGGAACGCCCAGCCCGCTGTCCAAAATGACGGTCGGGCCTCCCTGGCCTCGGCAATCGAGATTCAAAGTCAAATTGTTGAATGCCGGGCCGAGCGAAACAGATGTGCCTTGCTGCGGAAATCTCCGTGCATCCGCATTGTTCTCAATCGCCTCGTACGATGCACCCACAATCGCAGCCACAACGATAAGCAGAACTAGCGCGAAGAAAATGCGGCCCACCCAACGCTTCAGACGCCCGGGGCGCGATGAAACATTTGCTGCATTTTCATTTTCCACGAAATTCTCCGGCGGCTCGGCATGGGAGACGCGTTTCGTCGGCGGATATTAGAACGTTCGCCGCATCGCGTCAATGCGGGGAAATGTGAGGGGCAGCGCTGGCAGGGCGCCAGACTCAGCGAGAAGGCAGCCAATCGTTGATCGCCACGACGCGCGGCAGAAGGGCCTGCGCGCCAAGTTCACGAAAACGCGCCGCATGTTTACGATATTCGTGCGCGCCGCGCGGCAAGATAGCCATGAACGGCACGTGCGCATCGCGGGCCGCGAGAGCGTCGTCGATGTTATCCCCGATGTAAAGCGCCGAAGCCGGATCGCGCCTGCCTAGAATCTTCAGCAATCCATCCTGGTGGGGCTTCTTGCGTTTCACGTCGTCCATGGTGATAACCGTGTGGAAATGCCGCGTCGCAGGCCAGTGGTCAAAGCTGTAGGAGAATTCCTGCCGCGTGCGCCCCGTGAAAAGATTGAGCTCGAATCGCCGCGCCCACCGTCCGATTTGCTTCGGCGTAACGACCAGCTTTTCCTTGCGAACATTTCCCGGCTTGCCGTCTTGGCCCCAATAAAATTTCTGGAACGCATCGCGCGCTTCCTCATACGATGTCGGCCTCCCAAGAGCCGTGGCCCAGTTTGACACCAAACGCCAATCGTCGTTATTGCCAGGTTTGCTCTTCCACTTGTGCAGTTCGGCCCACGAAACACGTTTGCCCGTAAGAAACCGCATTGTTTCGATCGCGGAAAGCCAATACGAGCGCCGCACATCCATCAACACGCCGTCCACGTCAAAGATAAGAATTTTGGGAAGTGAAATCAGTCTCGAAGCTGTCACTCAAGAATTGGAGCAGAAATTTTAAAGTTCAGCAACGTGCGAGCTCAAGATCCGCTCGTTTTCTTCGCCGCCATAGCGAGCTTCACAGCTTCGGGAAGCGCAAACGCATCGTCGCTCACATCGTCGTAAGTCACCGCGGTGATCAGAAATATCACCGCGTCTTTGCCTTCGCGGTGCGTAGTCTTCGCGGCCATGCGCACGCCTCCAAAATCCTTGTAATCCTCGAAGGTCTCCGTCGCGTCTCCGTCCCCGCCGCGCCACGCCGTATTGAACGCGTAGCCCACCAACAGCCCGTTCTCCTTGTCGTAAAAGTGCTCGTTAACCATCCCCCAATTGTTGACACCTTTCAGGTGGTAGCAAGCGCGGCCATTGAACTCCTTCACGTCCACAACTTCCATCGACTTGAAATATTTCATCACTTGCAGGTGGTAATACATGTCCGCATCGCGCGCGATGGATTTCACTTCGTCGCCTTTGGTGATCGTTGCCTTCCCATCCGCATCAAGGTCCCATGCCGTCTGGCCATCGTAGCCCGACGAAGCTTCCTTCCCGTCGGCCAAGAAAGCCTTCTGGAGCATCTTCCCATCATTCGTATAAACCACAATCTCCCGGTCAATGTTGCGCGACGGAACCTGCACGCGCCCGTGCACCGTCATGGATTTGTACCGCAGCAACGCCTCCCTCCCGCCCGTGACCTCTACATAGCGATCCAAGACTTCTTGCGCCGTGGGCAGTTTCTCGGTTGTCTGCGCCGATACAGGAATAACCGTCGCAAAGCCAGCGCAAATCAAAAAGAGCCTTGCCCTTCGCCTCAAAGATCTTGCTGCAGAAAGTTTGTATCCCTGATGGATTGACACGAGAACCTCCTAATGGATATTCGGCCAGGGAATCGACGCTCGAACATTCATGCTCGCTGCACCATGACACAAGCCGTTCGCACGAATCTTGTCAGGAATTAGCGTCCTCGAACATTCGTCTGCCGGGACGCTAGGGCGGAGGAGCACGCAAAACCAGCCGGAAACGCTATTCAAACAGCCGCGTCTATTGGAAGTGGGGAAAGTGGGGCCGTATGTATGCCTCGGTCAAGCCCATAAAATCTTCGAGTAGCGCATCCCGGCGGCCGCTAAATACTCTGTATCCGTGTAACTCGCGGCGCGTTTTGGGACGGCTCGAAACCTCCACACTTAAAATCGAGGAAGTCGAGTACGTTGCTGGTTCCTGCCTGGCGCGACACTCTCAGTCTTTCCCCTTTCTTGCTTGCACGATCACGGGCGTCCATTGGTCTGCGAATGACCATGCCGGTTATGTCTGTCGCCCAGGAACAGTTCGCTTTCTTCCCGCGGGTGAGCCGCACGAAAATTACTTTCCGGCGAGATCGCGATGTCTCCTCGTGAAACTACAAAGCCCCATCCTCCAACACGCAGGCGAGCATGGCCTCATGCCGCGGGTCCCAGGAGAACTTGCCACGCCAACGGCGGCAATGCTTTGCAAGCTCCTCCGCACTGAGCTGCATCAAAACGACGAGCTTTCAGGACTAGCGATTGAAACATTGGCGCTCGAGCTTCTCCTGGCCAGCCAAAAAGAACCCATGTGGCCAGGAACCCCAATCCCGCCATGGCTGCGGCGAACTCAAGAAATGCTCCATGAAGAACTCGAAAGCCGGCTAACTCTCGCCGAGCTGGCTCGCCGCGCCGGCCGTCACCCCGTCCAGGTTTGCCGGCAATTTCATCGCCGCTTCGGCTGCACGATCAGCGAGTATGTCCGCCGGCTCCGGGTCGCGCGCGCTCAGTCTTTTCTGACCTCCACTGAATTTGGTCTCGCGGATATTGCGCTGGCCTGCGGATTTTCCGACCAAAGCCATTTCACCAAAGCGTTTCGCAGGCTCACGGGAATCCCGCCCTGGCAATACAGGAAACAAAACGCTCCGTAAGCGGCTCCCGGATAAGCGAGCGCGCTAAAGCGCACCGGAAACCTTGCCGCGCTTCATCTCTTGGGCAACACGCCTTCGGTGGCGCTCTTCATTTCCATTTGCCGCCCCACATAAATCTCCAAAAGCTGATCGAGTTCCTGCGGCCGAATCGGTTTGGTGAGATAACCATCCATCCCGCCAGCCAGGCATTTCTCGCGATCTCCTTTCATGGCATGCGCCGTCAAAGCCACCACCGCCTGGTGTGCCCCAGTTTTTTTCTTTTTCACGAATCGCCGCGGTCGCCTCCAACCCGTCCATCTCGGGCATCTGCACGTCCATGAGCACAAGGTCAAAACTGTCCTTCTCCATCGCCTTCAGCGCTTCCAATCCCGTGCCCGCAACCACAACTCGATGCCCTCTCTTTTCCAATGAGCGCACCGCCAGGCGCTGGTTCACCAGATTGTCTTCCGCCAGCAGCACGCTCAAGTACGCGCCAGGCTCGCGCGCATCCTGCAATGAGAAGCGGGTAATCAATGGAATGGCGCCGTCATGCTCGCGCGCTCCGAGCACACGCGCCACCGCCTCGCGCAATTCCGATTGACGGATCGGCTTCAACAAGTACGCGACTACTCCTAGCTCCTGACAACGCACCGCGTCGCCACGATGCCCCGCCGAAGTGAGCATCATGATGGTTGCCGTCGCTAATTCCGGCCGGCGCCGGATTTCTTCGACCAAGGCGAACCCGTCCATGTCCGGCATGTGCATGTCCGTTAGAATCAATGCATAGGGCTCTCCCGCCTCGCGCGCCGCGGATAGCTGCGCGAGCGCCGCCGCGGCCCCGTTCACCAAGGTCGGCTTCATCTGCCAGCGCAGCAACATCCCCTCAAGAATTCTGCAGTTCGTGCGGTTGTCATCCACCACCAGGACCTTCACGCCGCGCAAGAGTTCCGGCGAAGCGATCGATCCCAATTTAATTTCTTTGGCATCCGCCGCGCCTAACCGCGCCGTAAAGTGGAACTGACTTCCATGTCCCACTTCGCTCTCGACCCAAATTTTGCCGCCCATCATGGCCACCAGCCGCGTCGAAATCGTCAAACCCAGGCCGGTTCCTCCATACTTTCGCGTCGTTGACGAGTCCGCCTGGGAAAAAGGCTCAAAGATCAATTTTCGCTTTTCCTCGGGAATCCCAATTCCCGTGTCCGATACCGTGAACTGGCAAATACAAATGCTGCCTTCCTTGGCCTCGACTTGTACTTTGACCGCGACCTCGCCGCTGTCCGTAAATTTGATCGCGTTGCCTACCAGGTTGACCACGATCTGCCGCAGCCGCACGGAATCTCCCCGCACCATCTCCGGTACTTCCGGCCCTACTTCGCAAAGCAACTCGAGCCCCTTTTCATCGGCCCGCAACGCCAGCGTCTTTAGCGTAGCCTCCCAGCTGTCTCGCAAATTGAAATCGACGGACTCCAGATCGATCTTGCCCGCTTCGATCTTCGAGAAATCCAGAATGTCGTTAATTACAGTAAGCAACGAATCGCCCGACATTTTCACCGTCTCCAGATATTCCCCCTGCTCGGGCGTGAGGTCTGTCTCGAGGGCAAGATCGGTCATACCCATGATGCCGTTGAGCGGCTTGCGAATCTCGTGGCTCATGTTTGCCAGGAATTCACTCTTAGCGCGGCCGGCCGCCTCGGCCGCTTCCCGCGCTCTTTGCATTTCCTCTTGCGCCTTCTTGAGATGAGTGATGTCGCGGCCGACGCCGGCGAGGCCCGTCACTCGGCCATTCTTATCGCGCAACGGCACCTGCGTGGTCATAACCTGGCTCACGTTCCCTTGAACGTCCAGGCCTGTTTCTTCGCGGTTGATCTCCGCCTGTCCCGACCGAATCACTCTCTGTTCGTCTTCGTAGAATTTTGAGGCCAGCTCGCGGGAATAGTAGTCAAAATCGCTCTTCCCTATGAGTTCCTCGGGAGTTTTCGCGCCCATCTGCCGAGCCACCGAGAGGTTGGCTACCAGGAACTTGCAGTTCACGTCTTTCACGTACATGAAATCTGGAACGTTGTCGATCAGGGCCCGTAACACTTTTCGTTCTTCCGAGAGCCTCTCTTCGCCCCGCATTCGTTCATCGACTTCCAACTGCAGCTCCTTTGTCCGGGCGAGGACAGTGAGCTCCAGATCTTGCTTCGCGCTCACCAGCGCCGCATCGCGCTCCTGAATCTGTTCCAACATCTTGTTGAGGGAGACTATCAGTGTTCCCACTTCGTCATTGCCACGCGGAATCGCGCGAGGCGAATAGTCCTCCTGTTCCGTGACCCGAGTCGCGATTTGCGCCAAATGCAGAATGGGCTCCGTGATCAGCCTCAGGAGCCGCGAGGAGACCAGGTACGTCACCAAAATGGAAAAAACGATCACGACTACGGAAACTTCCGTGTACTGCCGGATAAGCGCCTGGAGAACGCCAAGATCCGAGACGATGGCGATAGCGCCAGTGTTCTCTCTCCCCAAGGAGATCGGTTGATAGAGAAGGAGTGAGTCCTTCTCAAAGCGGGCTCCGGCCTTGTGCTCCGAGGGCATGGAAAATTCAGGGCCAACCCCGGGGCGGCGGTATTCCGCGAAGACCTGTCCATGGCTGTCGTAGAGGCATGCGGCCACAATATGGCCCTCGGCGCGAAGCGCAGACAGCGTGCTCTCCGCGGACTTTCG
>CAVYFO010000007.1:0-57756 GCA_963767755.1 uncultured Acidobacteriota bacterium
CCTGTATTTTGAAAGTGCGCATTCTAAAGGGGTTACGGGCGTGTTTTACGAAACTGCGGATTCTAAACGGATTAGCGGCGACGGAACGTTTCTCTGCGCTCTCTTCGCCTTTGCTGAGGGCAAGCAGGACGCATGAGTGGCGAGTGGTGAGCACTGAGAGGTGAGACTATGGAAAATGTCGGAAGGAGTTGGGTTCAGTGCGAGCTGGGGTAGGGGAAAAGACCTAACACAGAGGACACGGAGGGCGCGGAGGGCCCAGAGTACACGGAGGAGCGGCGCGTTGGACTCTAATGGCAGGAGCCTCGGCGCGATCATAAAACATTATAGCAATATATAAAATACTTGTCAAATACTTCGTTGGTAACGTTCGAATGAGCTGTGGAAATCGAGGCGGGGGTCGGAGTTTAGAATTTGCGTGTTGGATGGCAGAGAAAGACACGGAGCTCGCGGCCGCTACACGCGTGGTAACGAATGTGTTACCATTGGTGGCATGGGGCTAACACGAGAATTTGAGGAGACGATTCGGGCGCGTGCGAAGCGCGATCCTGGCTTCCGGAAGGCACTGCTGCGCGAAGGAATCGAAAATTTTCTAGCGGGTGACGTGGAAACCGGCAAAATCATCCTGCGGGATTTCATCAATGCGACGGTTGGGTTTGCCAAGCTGGGCAATGCTACGCGGCGACCGGCGAAGAGTTTGATGCGGATGCTGGGGCCGAAGGGCAATCCGCAGGCGCGGAACTTATTTGAAATTGTGGATTATTTGCAGCGGGCGGAGGGAGTGCGGTTTCAGGTGCGATCGGCGCGGGCACACCGAACCAATCGGGTCGCTGAAGCAAGCGCGCGGCGGCGGATAGGGTAAAATGGGGTTGGTGACTTTATGCCGAAGCGAAAAAAACTGACTAATGAGCAGTCGACCGCGAAAGATTCCGGTTCGCGGCGCACGCGTGTTGCTCCTTCAAAAGCACTGGGTGCTCGCAAGCACTTGATTGGAAAAAGCGCTGAGAACCGCTGGCCATCAAAATCTGAGCCGATTGAGGCGGTCCTGCAATCGCTGGCGGCTGATGTACCCCAAGCGGAATGGCAGAAGTTGCCTGCTGATCTTACCGAAGATTTGGACCACTACTTGTACGGCACTCCTCGAAAATGAAGCAGGTTTTTGTCGACACGATGTATTGGATTGCGGTGGCTCGCCCATCCGATCCGTGGAAGGCCGCTGCTGCGAGGGCTCGCGGAGCCGTTTCGGAAGGCGTTCAACTCGAAACTGTGTGAGAACGGGAGGCGAGAGCTAAAAGCCGCAGCCCTAAATCCAAAGCCTGCGGTAGCCACATTCACTTCTCGGCCTCAGGCGGGACCATTCTCCACTTACCGCGCTGAACTGGGATCGAGCGCTGGATGACCATAGCTTCAACTTCTTCGTCTGGATAGTTTCTATTGGCCGTTGGCGCCTTCTCGATCTGATCTATTTCGGCTATGATTTTTGCGTCCTCTTCTTTCGATCGCGGCTCTTTGGGTTGGGCTGCTGACTCCCTCCATTCCGGCCGCATCAACTTGTCCCAGAGCTTGGATATAAGGAAGTCTCCCTCGGTCGGGGGATGGTGTGCGAAAGACATCACACCTCGCCCCTTTGTCTCGTCCGGTAGCTGGACGTAGTGTTCGTCCAGCTTTTGCAGATCTAACTTCAGTTCGTCACCGCGTAAAAAAACCTGTCCTTCGTCCATGAACAGCGGAGCCGTTCTTTCGTGGAGCTTGTCGCGGGATGTGAACACCATGCAAAAAGGCAGGTAATAGAGGTAGGACATGTCGATCCTATTCGTAGGGCGCCCCCGGCCAACAAGGTCTGCGCCGAGCGCGATGGTGAAGAATAGGTCAACCAGTAAGACATGCGCTGTGTACGGCGCGTAGGTGAAGATTGCGGGCCTGCCATGAGCATCCCATCGGCGAAACGCGGCGCGGCCGAGGCCCTCGGGTTCGAGAGACTGAAGGTAAGTCGTGACGTATCTGGCCGCCGGCTTGCCAAGCAAGCTTGCGGCGAGCTCTTTGGCCTGAACCAAGTCCTTGGGGCGCCAAGTACTACGGATGATCTCCCGCCCTTGGCCGAACAGCTGCTCCAAATCGATTCGCGTAATTGCCTTTCGCCAGTCTTTCGCGAACTGCCTCTCAGTCTCAAGAAACTGGCGAGCTTGCCACCGACTAACAGCGGCCTGTTCCGGCGAACGGTCGAAGACCACGCCGCGTTTCCCATCCCGTGTGCGAACAGGGCGCCCGCCTTCGACTACAGGAAAGTGCCGCATCTCGACCTTTTGACCGAAGAGTTCGGCAACGGAGAGGCGATGGTGATGCACATTTACAGCGCCACCGGTGCGCGATTTATCTGCCAGATTTCCAACAACCTGCTCGGGAGTCAGTCTCTTTTGTACATCTTTTTCAAGATCAGCGAGCACTTCTACGAAAAATAGGGGCGTGATCGATGGTAGATAAAAGGTGTCAAACCATGCCGACTCATCGATGGTTAGACTTTGCAGGACAGATTTGTCAAACGGTGTAGTTGGGCCGACGCCAGACATGCTTACTCACAATCATGCTCCACACCGGGGCTCGCCCCTTTTCAGCGCCGGTAGCCGCTGTCCCCTTGAGCAATGATTGGCGAATACAAAGCGAAATTGCAAGCCCTCGGACCCTCGCCACTTCAAGGAATGCCTCCGGGTCGGGAAAGTGTTGGCGCTAGGAATGAGAGCCGTAAAGGCCGAGGATGGAGCGGAGGGCTGATTTGTCGGCGCCGGAGGAGGCGAAGTCGTCGAAGGAGGTGGCGGCGGCTTGGATGATGTGGCGTTGGATGAAGGGGGCGCCTTCGGCGGCGCCTTGTTCGGCGGATTTGATGCAGCATTCCCATTCGAGAATGGCCCAGCCGGGAAAATTGTATTGGGTGAGTTTGCAGAAGATGGCGGGGAAATTGACTTGGCCGTCGCCGGTGGAGCGGAAGCGTCCGGCGCGCTGAATCCACGGTTGATAGCCGCCGTAGACGCCTTGACGGCCTGTGGGATTAAACTCGGCGTCCTTGACGTGAAACATTTTGATGCGCGAGTGGTATAGGTCGATGAACTGGAGGTAATCGAGCTGCTGAAGGACGAAATGACTGGGGTCGAAGAGAATGTTGGCGCGAGGATGATTGCGGACGCGGTCGAGAAACATTTCGAAGGTGGCGCCGTCGTGGAGATCTTCGCCGGGATGAATTTCGAAGCAGAGGTCGACGCCGGCTTTATCGAAGGCGTCGAGAATGGGAAGCCAGCGCTTGGCGAGCTCATCGAAGGCGGTTTCGATCAGGCCGACGGGGCGTTGGGGCCAGGGATAGATATACGGCCAAGCGAAAGCGCCGGAAAAAGTGACGTGAGCTTTGACGCCGAGATTGGCGGAGGCGCGAGCAGCGTAAAGGAGTTGCTCGACGGCCCACTTTTGGCGCGCGGCGGAGTTGGCATCGCCAGCTAGGCTGGCGGGAGCGAAGCCTGCGAAGAGCGCGTCGTAGGCGGGATGACAGGCGACGAGCTGGCCCTGGAGATGCGTGGAGAGTTCGGAGATGGCGAGTTTGTGGCGGGAGGCGATCGCGCGCAGGTCGTCGCAATAGGCGGTGCTTTCGGCGGCGCGCTTTAAATCGAACAGACGGGCATCCCAGGTGGGGATTTGCACGGCGATGTAACCGAGGTTGGCGGCCCAGGCACAGATGGAGTCGAAGGAGTTGAAAGGCGGCTTGTCGGAAGCGAACTGCGCTAGAAAAATGCCGGGGCCTTGGATGGTTTTCATTGGTGCGCTCCTGGTGCGTGGCGAACGGAACTCTTGGCGATAAAGAACGGCGAAGGAGTTGTACTAAGTTCCGCGAGGGATTTCAATCGTTCTGCAGGGAAGGAATTTTAATTTTAGCGGGGCACCCAATTGGGATGGCGGGTGAAGAGGCCGTTGACGAAACCCATTTGGTAGACGATGAAGAGACCGAAGACCAGGCTGACGAGTCCGGAAACCAAGCCCATACCGCGATTGAGGCGGGCAAAGCGGGTTTCGGAGAACGTGAAGGGGATGGCGATGGCGGCGGTGATGAGCATCATGCCGGCGACAGTGCCGAGGCCGAAAACGAGAAGATACAAAATTGCCCAGCTCGGGACGCGGATGGTGGTGAGGACAAGAAGAGCTACGGCTGCGGAGCCTGCCAGACCGTGGACGATTCCCACGGCGAGCGGGCGGATGACGTGGTAGAAACCGAGGCGGCCGAAATGGCGATCCATCCAGCCGACCGGAGTGGCGGTTTCGGCGTGGCCGTGCGTTTCGGGGTTGTGGCCATGGGGATGAGTGTGAACGTAGTCGCCGTGACCGTGAGGGTGTGAATGTTGCACCGCGTGCGCGGGCGTGAAGGTTTCCGTCAGCCAGCGCATGATGCCGGAAAGATTCAGAATTCCGAGGAGGATGAGCATCAGGCCGACGGAGAGCTCCATGGTGAGGCCGACGCGCGCAGGAATGACGATGCCGAAGAGAATGATGGCGGAGCCGACGGCGAGAATGGTGAGGGTGTGGCCGAGTCCCCAGAGAACGCCGATGAGGGCCGCGTGGCGGATGCTGCGCTGGCGGCTGACGATGGTGGTGACGGCGATGACGTGGTCGGGATCGGTGGCGTGACGCATGCCGAGGAAGAAACCGAGAACGATGATGGAGGCGAGAGTGATCATTAGCTTTTCAGAAGGCAGCTGAGGCCCGAGATTTTGCACTACTTTCCGTGAGAGATTCTACACCACGGATCGTCTGGACAGGCGGAGTCTGACGCGTTTCCGAATTCCGTTACTTGGACAACTTTCGCAGCAGGGCCATGCCTTCGGAATCGTTGAGGATGTTTTTGACGTTGAGCAAGGCAACCAGTTCGCTGACGACTTTCCGGAGTTCCCGGAGTTCAGCATCCGCGCTCTTGGCGGTCTCGCGATGCACAAAAACGTTTGACTGTTCCTCTTCCTGCGTTCTGCCGCCATTCAGTTCGTGCAGCCAGGAGCCCAGGGTGCGCAGTTGATCGGGTTCTGCCGTCGTGAACAACAGTCCCATGCCCATGCCCGTCTTTGAATAAACGACCTTTGCCTGAGTTTTGAAAGATTGATTGTCCCTTGTAACCGTGAGCGTGACGGTAGCACCCTTCGCAAACGGGTTGTTGGTATCCACGTAGCAGCCGTTCCTGCTGATATCGGAAAGCCGGCCCAGAATGCGAGTGTCCGCCTGAAGATCGAGAGCCTCCACGGCAGGGGAGAAAGGAAAACGGGGACAGCTGCGCTTTTCAACCGGCTCCTGGACGGCAGGAGGCGACAGACGGTGCGACGTCTTGTTAAGCAGTTCCATGATCCGAGTTCCAAGCCGCGAAGAGATGCGCGCGGATCGGCGGCAAACTTATGAAAAACACTCCGCCGCACTCCTTCGCTGATCCGATTGCAAGATGCCTACTCATCGATGAACGACAACGGCCGATTCAGGTATTCCCGTCTTGATCAAGATGCCGAATTGGCGGTGAAGCACCGGCCGGCTGAAATAGTAGCCTTGCGCTTCTTCACATTGGTGAGCACGAAGAAATTCCAGCTGTTCCCGCGTTTCTACTCCTTCGGCAACGACTCGCAGGTTCAGGCTTCGTCCCATACTGATCACCGCGGTCACGATGGTGGTATCGTCCGGGGCGGAGGTGATTTGCCGCACGAAGGACTGGTCGATCTTCAGCGCATCGATCGGAAACTTTCTCAGATAGCTCAAGCTGGAATAGCCCGTGCCGAAGTCATCGACGGCGATGCGCACCCCTCGGGTTCTCAATGATTTGAGCACGGATGCTGCGGACTCGGCGCGCTTCATCGAGACGCTTTCCGTAAGCTCTAGCTCGAGATGCTTCGGATCGAGGCCAGTTTCGCCGAGAATCGTGAACACACTTTCCAGAAAATTGTTTTCACGGAACTCCATCGAGGAAATGTTTACCGCGATGGTGCCCAGAGGCAGCCCCGCGTCCAGCCAAGTACGGGCCTGCTTGCAGGCTTCCCGGAGGACCCACTGGCCGATGGGGAGAATCAGACCGCAATCCTCCCCGACGGGAATAAAATGCGCGGGTGAGACAGGACCGCGAGTCGGATGGGTCCAGCGGATTAGGGCTTCCGCGCCGGTTATTTCTCCAGTTGCGAGCTTGACCTTGGGCTGGTAATGCAATGAGAACTCTTTCAGTTCGAGGGCGCGCCGCAGGTTCTCCTCGATAGACTGCCGCTCCACGGCCCGGACGTTCGATTCCACCCTCTGCAAGGACGCAAGCAAGTCCTGGAGGTTTTCCAAAACCTCGTGCGAGTGGCGAACCCACTGGTCGCTTTCACTGGAATCGGCCATGACGCGATAGGAAACCGCACCCACGACGAGCAGCGCCAAAATGGCGGATCCGAATGCAAGCTGAACCTTGCGGCTCAATGGAGACTTCGTCTTCATTTCACACCAAGTTGGAAAAGGAGAATCCAGTCCGGACACGGTCCCGAGGGCTGAAAGAGGGCAGCCTGTAGCCGCGTGCCGATTTTATTCGAAGGGAATCTAAGCTTATACCGGCCCTACGCCCGGTCAAAAAAAGCTTTGCCGCGAGGTGTCCAACGGTCTACATGCTCATCCGCCGCTCACTTCATCGGTGCAACGAGTTGAACCTCGGATTCCTGCGGCAAGGTGTAAGAGTTCGCTTCGGATGCCGCAAGGGTTCGCTCCACAGCGGCCGAGTCCAGCGGTCTGGAGAAAAGATAACCCTGAGCAAATTCGCAGCCAAGCGACTTCAGCAGATTCATCTGTTCGCGAGTCTCCACGCCTTCCGCGACGACTTTCATGCGCAGGTTTTTCCCAAGGCTCAGAATAGTTTTTACGATTTCCTGGCTTTCGTTATTAGTTAGCATGTCCGTCACGAAGGACCGGTCGATTTTCAAAATATCCAGGGCAAATCGGCGCAAGTAACTCAAAGACGAATATCCGGTTCCGAAGTCATCGATGCACAAACGCACCCCCAGACTTCTAAGTTCGCTAAGAATTCGCGTGGTTCGCTCCCCATCGCGCATGGTCACGCTTTCGGTGAGTTCCAGTCTCAAGATTTCTGGCGCCAGGCCTGTGGTGCTCAAGACCTGGGAGATTTGACTCACTAAATTGGCCTGCGCAAACTGCTTGGCAGAGATATTGACGGCCATTGTAAACGGGGACGCGCTCGGAAATTGCAGGTTCCAGGCGCAGATCCGGCGGCAGGCTTCCCGCAGAACCCACTCCCCAATCCACAGAATCAAGCCGGTATCCTCAGCAGCTGAGATGAACCCTCCCGGCATTACCAGGCCAAACCCCGGCCTCTGCCATCGCACCAGAGCTTCGAACCCGGTGATGCGAAAATCGATCAGCGAGACGATCGGCTGGTAATGGATGAGAAATTCCTGTTTTTCTGTCGCCCGGCGAAGATCCGTCTCCAGCCGGAATCGGCCCGCGGCGGTGGCATGCATCGATGGGTCGCACATTTCATACCGCGCCTTGCCAAGAATCTTGGCTCGCGCCATCGCCGTGTTTGCATCGCCGAGCATGTCTTCCGCCGCGCTATAGCCACTGCCGCTAAACGCGATGCCCACACTCGCCGTGGTGAAGACCGCTTGTCCATCGACATCAAAGGGCGCTTGAATGCTTTTTTGGATTCGTTCGGCTACTCGAATTCCTTCACTGGCGTTCCGGATGTTATCCAGCAAGATGGTGAATTTATCGCCTCCCACTCTTGCTACTATACCGGGCTCCGCGAGTCGACCGGCCGTCCCTCCCGTTTCCGTCGTACGCGAGATCACATCATCCCGCCGGATGGACCCGAGCAGCCGTTCCGCGATTTGCACCAGAAGCCAGTCGCCCGCCGAGATGCCCAGACTGTCATTCACGACTTTGAAGCGATCCATGTCGACAGATAACACCGCAAATTTATAATCCGGATGGAGCATGCCCCAGCTTACGCAAAGCATCAATCGCTCCAGAAAAAAGGAACGGTTGGGCAGCTGCGTGAGCGGGTCGTGAAGAGCATCGAAGGTCAGTTTGTCTTCCAGTCTCAGAATGCGTTCACCGGAACGCAAGCGTGCTTTCAGTTCTTCCGCGTCGCAGGGCTTCGTAATATAGTCATCGGCGCCTGCTTCGAGACCCGTGACGACGTCCACCTTGGCGGTTTTCGCCGTCAGCAAAATAATGTACGCGTAGGGATGTTCGGAATGCCTGCGTATCTCACGGCAAACTTCGACCCCGTTGAGCCCCGGCATCAGCCAATCCAGTAGTGCCAACCGCGGCCCATCCGCTCTGGACAGGAATTGCAAAGCCTGGCGCCCGTTCTCGACGGCAACAACTTCATAACCAGCTTGCCCCAACATTTTCTCCAGAAGACGTCGTGTAATGGCGTCATCGTCGGCAATGAGGATCCTCGTTGCCTGCTGTTTTTGTCCCCGCCTCGATCTCAAGTTCACGCCGGCCTCCGATGGCCGTCGAGATGCCCGTTGTTAATCTCGGAAGCCGTGAACACGCAAAGAATGTCCGGAGGTTGCAGGGATTTTCTGGCCAATCGCCGTTCATCGCGCTGAGTACGCGGTTCGCTACGGAACAAGAGATGCGCAGATTTGGCCTTTGCCGGCTTTGCCAGATCAATTGTCATCGCAGGGTGGATTTTGCTGCTTCTCGTCTTCAATATGCTCTCCCAGAACGTCGAATGACGCTGAGGCAACTCGCATTTACCCGTTCGCGGGCGGATGCAGAATTACATCTGGGACATTCAGTTCCTGAAAGCTGGGAGAGAGAAGGCGCAGCCCGAGAAACAGATTGTTGAAGGGTAGAGTTAGTCTCACCCCCTGCATACTAGGAGTCAATGATTACTTCCGGGCTTTGTCCGGGGGCAAGCTACCCCCCCGACGCGTAAGTATTCCCTAGGGATCTTTCTCTTATGAGATGAGATTTTCTGGTGCGAAACCGTAGACGCTTCGAATGCGCGGTCATCATTGTTTGCTCGCATGGCGTTTCCACAGTCACGAACTCCCTCGGCGCCCATGGTCAGTTCGCTCTCGGTCTATCCATTCACGAATATAAAGCGGGCAATTGGACAGCTTGGTGCCGCCCTCTTCACAATACGCCAAGAAAGTAATCACCTCTTGGTCAACCAGCTTCACCTCTGTCAGGTCCAACTCGACTTTGGGCCACGCCGCTCCTTCGGTTAACAACGCCCTTTGCAGTTCCGATACTCCGTCCCCATTCAGGCGCCCACTTATTCCAAGCACCACGCGCTCTCCTTCAGATAGTCTTTTGATCTTCCACATAAATGTTCTTGACGCCTAGGAGCTTGTCGGAGAGAAGTTCGCGACGAAGTCCAAGGCATCGGGTTTATCGATAAACATGGTGGGATTGTTGGGGTAATGGCTTGGTGAGCCGTATTCGGCCTCTGACAGTCTTACTGCACTGCTGTAGAGTGCAAAGGGAGACCGCAGGTTTGGCACTGTTAAGTGCTCAAAGGCTGCATTTTCCATCCTGACCGGAAGAGCTTCAACAGATTGTGCGTGGCACAAATAAGTCTCCACTCGCTGCGCACATTCCCTAAGCCGCGAAAGCTGAACCGGCGAAATCCTCGTCCCTCTTTGATGTATCCAAAAACAGGTTCGACGATTTGTTTCCGCATCTTGTAGAGGGCTTTACCGGCCTCCGTCTTCAGTTTGTCTCGCATCTGCTGTAAGGCCGAACTTCCTTTCGGCCCTCCCTCCACGGGAACGTCCTTGCTCTCGCCGTGCTGCTGTCGTTCTGTGGCCACATGCAGGTCGATGCCTTGCAAGCTTTCCGCGGTGACGTTGGTATCCCGCTTGCCCCCGGCCATCCGGACGATCGTAGGTAGAATAGATGGCCGACAGGTCCAGCTGTTCCGTTACGTCGGCGAGGAACCTCGCCAAGTGCCCTTCGGGAAGCCATTGTTGCAAGGAGGGAGCTAAGAGAAGCGGTTGATCCAACGTGCAGGCTCGGAATTGGAAGCTCATGCACGCATACTAACGAAGCCTCTGAAGAAAGGAAATAGTTCACCGCAAAAAATCTCGCTATCCGACCAATTTTAGGAGATTTCTCTCCGACACCCTCCTAGAGTAGCCGAGACGACTCCAGGTACTCCATGGACGCGCTCCACAAGTTCTTGATACACCGATGAGGGATGTGTCTGCTGATACTCCCGCCAGCCCAGCCCAATTCTCATAACCAGCATGTTTTCGATGGGCATGCCGGTGTGCAGGGTATTCAATTTGATGAAGCTTCCTACCAGCAAGCCAGCACCCGAAAGCAGCAGCAGTGATGCGGCGATCTGAACTACGATGAGTCCCTTGGCCGAACCTGAACGCGACAAGCGAGTTCCCGACGTTTCCCGCCTCAGCAAGGACAATGCCTCAACATTCGTAGCACGAAGTGCGGGAACGAGCCCAAAGAGCAGCAGCGTAGCGATTGCTGCGGCTGCACTAAAGGCCAGTACGTGAGCATTAACCCAACTTCCGCAGTTACGTGAATAAAGTCTTTGGAATCAATGTGAGTACCAGAAAGTTTCCACTACATTTGTGCCCGTTCTAACGCTGTGGGCAGCCGCATGCCGAGCCGTTGCAACAGGATCCGTTGGTGCTCGGTCGGTTGACTGATGCAGCGCTTCCGTAGCTCCACACCACTGCGCGTGGGCAACACCACATCGACCAAAGTAATCTCCGAGAGCTCTTCCAACACTTGCCGCGGCTCGTCACCGAGACCCGCTTGTTGGCAGCTGGCTGCCAGCGTCTTCCACAACACATAGGCCAGAAAACACACCAGGATGTGTGCGCCCACGCGATGCTCGCGGTGGTGCCATACCGGGCGGATCTGTAAGTCCGATTTGTGCACGCGAAAGGCGGCTTCCGCTTCCGTCAGTTGCACGTAGGCGCGCCACAACTCTTCCGGCGTCCAATCGGTCACGTTGCTGCGCAACAGGTAGCAGCCTTCACTTCGACGCGCCCACTCCCGCCAACTCTCCACCTTCGTCCAGCGCAGTTGCGTGAACCCCTGGGCCTTTAGCTCCACATGCACATCGAACAACCGCGCCGCACGGGTGTTTCGTTCCAGGAGCCGCCCTACGCGCCGCTCCACGGCACCCGATCTCTGCCGACGTTTGTCGCAACTCGCGGCGATTTTGAGTAAACCTTCTTCGATACGTTTCTCGAAGCGTTCGTGCATCGCCTGTTCCTTGGCTTGGCGTTCCGCACTCCGACACAAGATAAAAACTTCCTCTCCGTCCGGGGCCGGAACCAACCGCACCTCCAGCCCCTCATGCACTTGCTGCCAGTCTTCGCTCAGCAACTCACGCTCAAACTTCCGCAAGGAGTTCTTCGCCGTACCCAGAATGTAGCGCCGCCCGCCTTCCCGTAAAAACTGCACATTTTTCTCGCTCGCCAAACCGCGGTCCATAACCCAAACTCGACCGGCTCGTCCGTAGAGCTCCTCCATATGCGCAATGATCTCTTCCAGCGTGGTGGCGTCGTTGCGATTGCCGGCGAACAACTCATAGCCCAACGGCATCCCGCAACGGCTCACCACCAACGCAATGTTCACCTGCTTGCAGTCCGGGCGATGATCCCGCGAATATCCCCGCTGCGCCTGCGGGTTGCCTTCCGCTTGTCCTTCGAAATAGGTGCTGGTGATGTCGTAGAGCAGAAGGTCGTACTCTAGATCGAACAGTTCGCCCAACTTCTCCTTCAGGAGTTTCTCGAGCGCTTTTTTGTGTGGTAGCAGGGTGTCCAGCGCTCGGTACAGACGATCTTCATTGACCTTCTCCTCCGGTACGCCCAGCAGGTCCGACAACGCGCTGGCCTCGTAGAGGTGCTCGGCCAGATGCAGTTCGCTGGAAGGCTCACACAGCCGGCTGAGTATCAAAATCACCGCCATCGTCGACCAAGGAATCTCCTCGCGTCCGTTCGCTAGCGTCTCTTCCAGAAAGCGCTCCAGTTCCAACCGGCGCAGCAACTCTCTTCCCAGCCACGGGCCGCCAAATTTCCGGCTGCGTTCCACGCGCACGCGCTTTACATCCACCTCTACCCATTCTGGTTCCGTGGTGCAAAACAAGCCCGATTGATAACCAGGGCGCTTCTCGGCGCAACGCTTCACTCCCAAACGGCCCCGTTCGTCCATCACCCCCAACCACGCGACCACCCGTTGCCGGGGACCTCGATTGGTTCGGTAACTCTCCACCAACGCCCAGTAGGCGTGACGTTTGCCGTCTTTGCGCCGATAGCAGCGTCGCAGATACATACCGCGATGCTACGAATCGCGGAGACAAAAGCAAGGGGGTTGGTCGTCACTACACGCACATTTCGAGCCAGCAACGCTGGGATCCGTAACCCTCACACACAAACAAAAGCACTTTCTCCACTGTCGAGCGCGTAAATGTGCTCAAAATATTTTCAATTGGTTCGAAACTGCGGAAGGTAGGTTAAGCGTGAAGTGGATCGCTTGCCGCGCTTCGTCGTCCATCAGCAGCAAAACCAGCGCACGCTGCATCCAAAACGCAAGCACAAGACCGGCCATAGCCGCTATAGCTGAAAGCAGAGCGCTCTCCACCACGAACTGCTGTACCAGGCGGCGCCGGCTGGCGCCCAGCGCCAGCCGAACACCTGTCTCATGCGTCCGGCCTGCAAAGCGTGCGAGCAACACGTTGGCGATATTTACGCAGGCGATCAGCAAGACCACACCGGAAAGCAGCATGAGGGTCTGCAGCGAGTCAGTGTAGGACCCCAGCGCCTCTCCCAAGCCTCGATCTCCCCGTGTCAGCAGCGCGCGCTGCGTCAAGATCTCTTCCCGATCGCTTTCCCGATAGTTGGCCAGACCCGGGCGCATCAATTCGAGCGCACCCTGCAAAGCAACATCAGCCTCCGCTTGCGCATGTTTGTCACTGACATTTGCCTTGAGCCTTACCGTGGTCCAAACATTCGCAAGCTGCCCCGGATGGCCGAGGGGAATGGTGATGTCCGGCGAAACGCCTTGATCCGTTCCGAAAAATGCCGGTGGCGTCACTCCGATGACTTTTGTCGGGATGCCGTTTAAGTTGACGGTCTTGCCGACTATGAGGGGATCGCTGTTGAAGCGCCGGGCCCAAAACGAATAGTTGAGCACTGCAACGCGTTGGTCGTTCTTCTCATCCTGCTCGTCGATGGTGCGCCCAAAGGAACTCGGGACGCCGAGGGTCGAATAGTAGCCGCCCGATACCTGTTGGACCAGAACACGGTCGATGTCTCCGCCGGTGTCGAAATTCATCTTATCTCGCCAGAACGCGAACACACCGGAAAAAGACTGCGGAGCCTTGCGCAACTCATTGAAAAACTCAGAAGGGATATTGGACATCTGGACGCCCGAGCGTGTGACCACCTCGACCGTCCGCAAACTCCCTGGGTCACGCACCGGAAGGGTCTGCAATAGCGCGGTGTCCAGCAAACTGAAAATCGCGGCGTTGGCGCCAATACCTATGGCCAGGGTAAGCACGGCCACGGCGGTCACCGTGGGCGTGCTGGCGAATTGCCGCAAAGCGTAGCGGAGGTCCCGCATGCAATCGCGAAGGAATATCACTTGGCTTGGCCTCCAAACTACCCCGAAAGCCTTACCCACTCTACACCCGCCAAAAGATGGGTTGACACGTAACCGTCGAGTTGGCGTAACGAATCGCCAACCGTCTGTGGTCACACGAAGCAGAGTTAGCGGTCACAAGGAGTTTGTCTGTGACGTCAGTTACGGGCTTAGGTGCGCCTTGACGGCGGCGTGAGCATGTAGGTGTCCTTTTCTGAGAGACGGGCTGCGCGGCGGCTACGAACCAACCGGTTTTGAATAAGGACCCTTTAGCGTCTTGCACGGATTGTGGAGAACTGGTGGGCAAGCAGGCATCTCCCCTGTCCCTTAGTGGGCAGGAAGTGAAGCCGACCTTTGGGTCGACTTCAGTGCTTTAGCCCCCTTTTGATACTAGGAGAGCTTTTGCTTCGAAAGATACTGGCGGACATTTTCGGCTTTCCACAGCAACGCGGGATGTTGGCGGATTCGGTTCACAATGCCATCGTCTTGAGGGAATAGAAGCTCAGGCTGATATTTTCCCGCTGCCATTGCTTCGAGGAAATTAGCCTCGCGCCGATGGTCCAGAACGCCTTCCAGAATTGGCTTGGCAATCGCGAACATCTCGGCTCCTGTTGGGCGATCCCCTGCCTTCAATAACGGATAGAGAAGTCGCTTGATGGCCTCGTCATCGATATTAGCGAATCGCGACATGTTGTAGCTGCGAAGGTCTCGGTTTAGGGTGCTGCCGAACAGGACTGCGAGCTTACGCATCACCTCAGAGTCATAGCTGAGATTAGCTTTGCGGAAGCGGAATATGTCGTAGAGGTCGCGCGGGTGCTGGCGGTCAATCATCGCCCTGATCTTTCCTGCAAACAGTTCCTCGATTGCCAGGATGGGAAACTCGCACGCCGCCTCATCGCCGATTGGCGTCGCTTGACGTAGCTGCGGTGCGAGCGCACACGCGCGCATCAAAAAATTAATCTCGATTTGAATTTGATCGAAACTGCCAGCGTGGTTTTGGTACGAAAGAAACCATTCGTTAAGAGCATAGTCGTCGGCACTTCTCTGCACTTTGTATTCCAGCGCCTTAGTTACTTGCTCTGTTGCTTTAACGATTTCCGGGCGCTCTCGCTGCATTTCTTCACGGTCCAATTGACCGATGTAATTCAGATCGATGTCCACGGAGAGTCGCACAAGCTCAAGATAGAAAAGGTTTACGGCGGTTCCGCCCTTTAGAACCAATCGTTCGCGCAGGAAAGGATGTTTGCGGAATTCGATGAGTAGTTGCCTCAGACGGATCACTTTTTCCAGTTGCACAGAGTCGAAACCAGTGGCGTCCGCGATTCGCTTGACGTAGGCTGCATCCAATTTCACGTGCGTACCGCCCGGTCAACTAAGGGAGCGAGCGTTTCGGGCACCATGAGATTCCAGGTGGGAACCCAGCGATTGCCTGGGCGCTTTCGGTCCAGGTATGCGACTCCTCGTGGAAGCCTCTTTAGAAGAGCATCCCGCGATTTGCCCTTGAAAAAGAGTTTCTCGGCGTGACGGTCCAAGAGGAACCCTAGTCGTGCGTAGAGCCACGGCATCCGAAGAAGTCTGAGATATTCGAGAGCAACGTCAAAATCGAAGGAAGGAAGCATTGCAAGCGAACGATCTAGCTCCTCTACTCCGCCGCTGTAAGGAAGGAACGCAAGGCAATCAACTATAGATCGCTCTCTGCCCGTGACGCGGACTTTGTCGCGGCTCAACTCGACTTGAAAATCCACTCGATGAGCACGCACTAGTTGGCGCGGCGGTGCAACACAATGGTAAGTCACGCGGTCAAAGGTCACGTCCCTCCGTGGACGAACCGAGAGATAGTAGACAGTCTGGAACACTTGGTTCGCTACGCCGTGGAATTCAAGGGCGGAGTGAAATGCAACAACAGAGTCCTCGCGGAGTTTGCTCGGCACGCTGTACCTGTTCACCGATGCAGTGGCAAGCGCCCCGGCATAAACTCCCTTCGTTAGTTGTCGGACTCGGCCTTGGCGTTTGAGCCTATAAAGCATGTTGCGAACTGAGCGGCTTGGTCCCTTGCCGTAGCGATGGCCCAACTCCTCTAGCGTAAAGAGAGGTGAGGACTGGGCAAATTGCGTTAACGAGACTCTGGGTTTCATTACTCTCATATAGATTGCTTAAGACTCACTATTTGTGTGCCTTCCTAGGTGTACGTGCAAACGAGTTGGTTCGCTGTTCTCATATACAATCACTAAATACAACTAATTGTGTGTCTTTGTCAACGTATATGAGAACAGTCTGGTCCAAAGGCTGCGAATGCTTGTCAACGCCCTGTGGCTAATTGAGTGCAGAGAGGCCACGCCTCTCATGGCTGGGACACTTCCGAAGCGTGGACGCGGTCAAGGGCGACCATGGGGAGCCGCGCAGCGGGCTTGACCCTTGACGGCGGCGAAAGCGGAGGGAATCGGGGACCTATCTGCTGATGCTGTGACCATCAGCCTGCGTGTGTTCATGCACTTGGCTTGGCGCGGATGACGGCTCGATCTTCTGTGCTGAGGGTGTGGACTCACGGCTCGGTTCGATTGCAGATCGGTGTGACGCGTCGCGCGACAGGTGTTCGGTCAAATGCGTTTTGTCGTTGGTGTAGAGTTGCGCGTCGTAGCGCCCGCGCGACACGGCTACATACGCCAACCGGCGGTTGACGAGCTTTTCTCCTGCCTGTTCGGTGTCCACGTGAACAAGCACGCGGTCGGCGGTTTGTCCCTGGCTGCTATGGCTGGTGACGGCGTAGCCGTAGTCGAGATGCGGGTTCTCTTTGATGTTGAATGCGACTGTGCGGCCCGAGTCGAGGCGCACTTGCAGGTTGCCCGAATCTTCGATTCTCTCGACCGTTCCCAACTCGCGGTTCGCAATGTGGAGCTCTCGGTTCGGCGCGGTGAACTGCACGCGCTCGCCCTGACTGAATGCGCGCTCTATCTCGCGGTAGAGCGTCACGCCGTGCAACCGGCGCGAATCGTAACTCACCTGCTCGCCGTTCTCACGCCTCACTGTAACCAGATTTTCTTTTTCGTTCGCGCACTCGACGCGGACGTACTCTCCGGCTTCGATGCCGTGCGTCTTGCTGCCTCGCGTGTAGCGCACCACGTCTCCCGGTTCGTATTGCGCGGCCCACTGCCGGTCCACGCCGGTGATCTCTTGCCGGGCTACGAGCACGCGATATTTTTGTTCGTTTGCGTCCACCTGGCCCCGCGTTTGCATTTCTCGGTGAATAACCTGATTGATTGCTCTGCGCGATTCGTTATCGGGCGATACTACCAGCGTGCCTTCTGGTTTCGCTGCGTATTCGCGTGCGATTTCCTTTAGCCGCTGATCGCGTTCGGGGAATTCATGCACGCGGCCCTGCGTATCAAGTCGCTCGATTGCTTCTCTTACATTGCCACGCGAGAGTTGCTCCACCACTTCTTTAAGCGCCGGGTCTTTCTGCCGCACAATCTCATTGAGCTTCGCCGTTTGAATTCCGGTTTCCTGCAACTGCCGATACCGTCCGAACGGTTGCGGCGGTTAAATGCGAGAGCCGTCACAAGCTCCGGTCCTTTCAGCCGACGTCCATGTTTGCGTATTCTCCTGCGCGCCGCGTCCTTCGGGATCGCCACGACCAGACTCACGAGCAACACACCCAAGCCGCCCCACAGCGCCGGTTCTGCCAGATCGGTGAGCGTCTGGTCCTGGTATATCCAGTGCCCTAGCCCGAGTTTACCGTCCGAAGAGAGCGAATATGAGTTTGAGTCGCTACTGGCGCGGTCGCGCTTGATGGAGTGTTGTATGACCTACGAGCTGCGATAGCGCTCGAGACCAAGAGTCTCGACGATTTTGCGCTGGATCGGATCCATGTCAGCGAGGACGGTTCGAGCAAAGGGCTTCTGGGAACCAGATGCTCCGGGGTAGAGGAGCGTCACCTCGTGAATATCGGTAAGCGCGTCCATCATCTTCGCCGTGCTTAGCGGGATGCCTGCCTGTGCGAGCTTGCGCCGCAACAGGTTCAGCATCAGCAGAGCGAGCACGCAGTAAAAAGCGTGAACCCTGAGCTTCTGGTCCGTCCAGTGGAAAGCGGGACGGAAGGTCAGATAGTGCGGATCCTTCAAACGTCGAAAGTCGGCTTCGACGTGGTGTTGGGCGCGGTAGGCAAGAACGATCTGCTCATCGGTCCAGTCGGTGCGGTCGGTGAAAAGCAGGGTCTTGCCCAGCAGGGTCGAGCGGAGATGCTGATAGGCCTTATCTTGAAAGCGGAAAGAGAGTCGCGGCAGGCCCGCGCGATTCTTGCGCACCTGAGCGGCAAACAGATCCGCCATGTGGCGGCCTCGCAGAATCTCCTTCACCTTCTTCTGAACCCCCTCGACGGTGGGCGCTTTCCCTGGGGAATCGTTTCGGCGATTTTCCAGGCGGGTCCTGAGTTCCTGTAATCTCCGTTTGCGCTTGGCGATCTCTCGGGAAAGGGTCTGCATCTGGGAGTCGAAGAGTTCTTGGTTGAAGGTGCAGAGGATGGTGCGCTCGATTCCGAAGACCACTTTGCGGGTCCGGTAGGAGCGCACCGCGGGGAGCTGCGTGGGATCGAGCCTGCGCATCGCTTTCCGCGAGATGCTCAGTAGATCCTTGTGCTGGGTGGGAACTAAGGAGCCTACGAAGTGAAAGGGGCTGTTCCCGACCCACTCCAGGTTTTCCGCGGAATTGTTGCCTTTGTCGAAAACCAGGGTGATGTCGCAAGCTCCCTGGGCCAGAGAACGGCAACGTTCCAACAGTTCCTCGGCGACGCTATGGAAAGTCACTGAGTCGTGCTGATTCCCGGCATAGGTGTGATGAAACAGGGGAACCTCGCCATCGGAGGTAACCAGCAGGGCCAGGCCCAGAATCCGAAGATTATCTCGCCCCTCCTTGCTATGGCCTCGTTGCGGTAGCTTGGCGCGTGCGTTGAAGCTGTCCAAGAAGGTGAAAAAGTTGGTGGCGTCAAAGAGAAGACAATGCAGATCCAGACCGAAACGCGAAACCGTCGCGCGGGCCAGATCCCGTTCGATGGCGGTGATTTGCTTGGCACCGACGCGTTCCATGTTGTCCCAAAACCGCTGACTGGTGAGTTGTCCGTTCGACAGGGGCAGGAGGCGGCGCAAGACCGTCTTCTGGTACCAAGCGGCGATCTGGGCCTTGCTACAAGGGGCCATGCAGCGGTTGAGGGCAGCGATCAGGAGGTACTGACCGACCGAGGGACCCTGGGAACCGCGTTTGGGCACATGCCGATCCAAGGTGGCGAGCAGATCGATGGCCTGAGCCATATCCCACACGGCAGCGGAGGCGCCAAATTCATAGATGGCGACCTGGGCCGGTTCGGGGCGCATGAGGCGATCCAGGATGCTTTGCGGAGGGCCGAGGTAGATGGTCGAAACAATCTTGGGCTTGCCGTCGACACGCTGGCATTCACGCAAGTAGTAGTAGGGTTTGCCGCGAATGATCTTCTTGGTAAGGCTCGGCATAGTGTTAGGTCATACCATACCCCACAGCTTGTATGTCAAGGACAAAATGACCCCCAATATATAAGTAATGATGCGGAAATATTGGCGCTAGGAGGGTGTCGGAGAGAAATCTCCTAAAATTGGTCGGATAGCGAGATTTTTTGCGGTGAACTATTTCCTTTCTTCAGAGGCTTCGTTAGTATGCGTGCATGAGCTTCCAATTCCGAGCCTGCACGTTGGATCAACCGCTTCTCTTAGCTCCCTCCTTGCAACAATGGCTTCCCGAAGGGCACTTGGCGAGGTTCCTCGCCGACGTAACGGAACAGCTGGACCTGTCGGCCATCTATTCTACCTACGATCGTCCGGATGGCCGGGGGCAAGCGGGATACCAACGTCACCGCGGAAAGCTTGCAAGGCATCGACCTGCATGTGGCCACAGAACGACAGCAGCACGGCGAGAGCAAGGACGTTCCCGTGGAGGGAGGGCCGAAAGGAAGTTCGGCCTTACAGCAGATGCGAGACAAACTGAAGACGGAGGCCGGTAAAGCCCTCTACAAGATGCGGAAACAAATCGTCGAACCTGTTTTTGGATACATCAAAGAGGGACGAGGATTTCGCCGGTTCAGCTTTCGCGGCTTAGGGAATGTGCGCAGCGAGTGGAGACTTATTTGTGCCACACACAATCTGTTGAAGCTCTTCCGGTCAGGATGGAAAATGCAGCCTTTGAGCACTTAACAGTGCCAAACCCGCGGTCTCCCTTTGCACTCTACAGCAGTGCAGTAAGACTGTCAGAGGCCGAATACGGCTCACCAAGCCATTACCCCAACAATCCCACCATGTTTATCGATAAACCCGATGCCTTGGACTTCGTCGCGAACTTCTCTCCGACAAGCTCCTAGAGCGAAGGAATGGATTTACAATGAATTAGGTCATACACAACGATTACGTATGTTGAGGCAAGGTGGGCTTGCGGACCGCTCCAAATGGGGCGCGGAAGAGGTAGGCTGTTGCGGGGACTACGTCAAATCGATCGAGCGCGGTAAACTCGGGCTAGGAACTCATGCAACTTCGCATTGTCATAGCGTGCGCGCTGCCATTCGAGCTTCAAGTCACCTACCTTTATGGAGTCCTCGGTCAGCGTAAACGTGCCCTCGCCTTTCTCTGTGACGAAAGGCTCTACTTCGCTGTCGAGCGCCATCCGCGTACCCTTTCGCGTCACCACCATCAACAACGTGTACCAACCGTCCGTGCGGAAGGCTCCTGCTACTGGCGTCCCTATGTAGGCCGTTATGTAGTGCCGTTGGAGCGGAGTCCACACCCGCATGTAGCGGTAGCCAACAATGGCAAACACACTGAGCAGAGCAACGCAGAACGCTCCGATAGTCCATGCCGCCTTGTCGCTCGGAAAGTCTCCTGCATCGTCCAGCCTCCCCCATTTCTGTTTCATGGCACGCTCCCTGTTGCTGCTTCCGCAAGGCGCGCGAGCGCCTTGCTCAACTTGTTTTGGTCCGCCCGTTCGATGAGTTGCTGCATCTCCTCGGCGGTCAGCGGTCGCCCTTGGGATACGGCGAAGTGGACGTTTAGCAGAATGGTTCGCAACGCCAAGACTTCGGCTAGGACGGTTTGCTCGCTTGAATTGAGCTTGGTTGCGTTCAGCAGAACATCGCGCGCCCATTCGCTGATTGTCTGCCCACCTGCAAGGACTTCAAACTGCGCGTATTCTTCGTCGGTGACTTTGGTGCTAATGGATTTCGTGCGAAGGGAGGGCATCCAATTCACCCCATAAAAATCAACAAGTTCCCATACGGGAACCAAAAGATGCTACGCGGCGCTCTGAGGGCCGCGATTCGAAGCAAGCTGCTGGATTTTCAGTAAGTTCCCATACAGCAACCTTGGTTGCTGTGCGGCACCCGTTTGGGGGTGATCGTATGAAAGCGCGGCGTGTACTTGAAGTGCGATAGGTTACCGCGCTAGGGACAAGGAGCCCTACGATCATGACACTGTTCTTTGGCTGTGATGCTCACAAGCACTACTCCGTGTTCGTCGCCATGGACGAAAATGGAAAGAAGACCAAGCCCGTTCGCATTCCGCACGATCTGGATAGCTACCGCCGTTTTCTCGCGCAACTTCCCGAACACTCTGACATCGCCCTCGAGGCCACCGGTCACTGGTATTGGATCGTCGACGAGATGGAACGCGCCCAGCACATCCCGCATCTCACCGATGCGCTAGAAGCGAAAAAGCGCGTTGGCAAAACGCACAAGAGCGATCCCATCGACGCCGGCGGTCTCTCTCTGCTGCTGCGCTGCGGCACGCTTCCCGAAGTGTGGATTCCTCCCGCGCCGCTGCGCGACCAGCGGGAACTTCTGCGCACCCGCATGGCGCTGCGCGATCTGCGCACCGCTCTCAAGCACCGCATCGGAGCCTCCATCGACCGCTACAACCTGCACTCGCAAAGTTTCAGTGACCTTTTCGGTCTTCGCGGCCGCGAATATCTCAGCACTTGCCTCGCCAAGCTGCCTCCGGTCACCGCCAGCATGATCGTCGTGCAGCTCGACGCTGTCGATCAGCTCGAGATCAAAATCGAGGCCCTAGAAAAACGCATTCGCACCGAAATCGCTTGCACTCCTGCCGTCCAGCGGCTCATGACTCTTCCCGGCGTCGGCGAAACCCTCGGCCCCGTCCTGGCCTTCGAGATCGGCGATGTGGCGCGCTTTTCCCGCGCGGAATGCCTGGCCAGCTATGCCGGCCTAGTCCCTCGTCTCATCTCCTCTGGCGACCACGTCCGCCACGGCCGCACGCCGGGAAAAAAGATCAATCCCTTTCTCAAGTGGGCCTTCGTCGAAGCCGCCGTTTGCTCCCTGCATCCCTCCGGCCCGCGCTACGCGCACGTGAAATCATTGTTCGCACGTCTTGCTCCCACCAAAGGGTTTGGCCGGGCCGTGGTCGCCGTGGCCCGCCATCTGGCCGAGGCCAGCTTCTGGGTGCTTTCCAAAAACCAGGACTACCGGCCTCCCCAACCGCAGCGGATGGTTCCTCGGCAACACGCGGGGCACCCTGCTACGGCTCACGGCGACTTCGTCGTTACGCTGGATTCGTCCAACAACGGGTAAGCGCGAGACACGTCTGGCCCGCTCCGGTTCCTCCGGAGCACTTCCCCCCGCCAGCGAACCACAGGGGAAGGAAGGAAGCCTCGGGGTGAATGCGAAACCCGCGACGAACATGCTCCTGCTCCATCGAGAGCGTATATATGACTACCGGCGATTCATCGCACGGTCCGTCGAGCCCATGGACGATCCATCGCCAGCAGTGGCCTAGTCGCCAAAAGCGAAAAGGAAAAACCAACCGCTGCCGTTTTCAAAAAAGGAGATTCCACCAGAAAACATTTCCGCTCAATAACATCGTTTGGATTAGCGGACCGCGCCAGAGCAGCTAAAGAAAAAACATCTCTCACCAGGCTGGCTACCTTTGTCTGCGCGCGACATGCTCTTGTCATGCCCGCTTGTAGTGTGCCTACCCACTGCCAAAACCAAGAGAAAAAAACCTCTCCTAACAGAATTTGTAGCTTGACACCCGCCGCGCTTTCATACATGACGTGTCCGTCCAACTCCCGGTGCCGAAGGCACCGCTCTGCTCTTGGTCGGCCAGAGGCCGACGATGCGGCCACTTGGCCGCGTCCGGTTCGGCTACTACGGCGAAGCAGAAGAGCATCACAGCTCACCGTATTCCAATGTCAGCGCATCCCATGCCATGCGTATTTCCGGGAGTTCCCACGCGCGGCGAAACAGAGCATGCACGGCTCGCCACTCCTTCTCGGAGAAGCCGAAAGTGATGCCGTTTGAGTTGGCGCGGAACCAGTAGTCCTTACCCTTGCCATCCTCCGACGCCGCGACGTAACCGAAAAAGTGCTCGGCTTCCCAGCGGGGGATCGGGCTATCCGAGGCCAGTGCGGCTAACAGAGCGCGAAACTCCGTGATCTTGGGATAGCCGTTGAGCGGATACATCGGACCACGGGGACCGGGGAAACTCAGGAGCAGAGAGAGGTCGTTGCCCTCGCCACGGGCAAATGAGAGCGTGTAATCTCCCTCTTTGATGGATGGTATCGGAGGCTGATAGAAGGAATCCTGACTCGCAGACTTCGCTCGGAGCGGTTCTCCCGTGAGGAAGTAGTGGCCTCGTGCGGCGAGCCGCCAGAGCACGGGCCAAAAAGGGCGGAGTGCGCGGCTTACTGTGTCCGCCGCCGGAAGCTTTTCGTCCTCCAGCAAGATGTGCAGATTGCGGGCAGCGAAGAACGATTCTACCTTCACTGCCGGATCACTCAGACGCTTGCGAGTCTCGGCCACCGTCCGACGCACGACGTCTGAACTCGCTTGATCGTCGTCGGAACCCTTCGATCTTGCAGGGCGGAACTCAGAAGGGAGATTGCTCAAGTAATACGAGTCCCATCCAGAACTGCGCTGGGTCCGCAGTTCGTAAACGGCTGAGAATGCATCGAGGATTGCGAGGAGAGATTCGCGGGAGATCGGATTCGGCGTCCTGCCGGAAAAGGTTTCGAATCCCTGCTGCACAAAGTGCGCGAGCAGTATCCACTCAGCCTTCGACAAAACATGTTGCGCTTCTCCCTTCCTACGAATCTGGAGAAGGGACTCGGTCGGCTGCGCCATCAGGCCTACGGCGTCGAGGCGGTCTTCACGAGTCGATTCGAGAAGCTGTTTGACGGCGTCTGATGTTGAGACCTTCTCCCCGGTCTTCGAGGAAATGAGTTGCTTGACACGTTCCAGGCGTGTGAGTAAGGCATCGCTGATTCGCAGAGAGATAGTTTGTTGTTGCTGAGGCTTCTTGGATTTTCCCGGCTCTTCGGGTTGCTCGGGCTTTTCACGCATCGAGGGCCTCCTTTTCGTGCAGTGAGATGCAACCCTTCCGAATCTAGTTGCATCTTGCTACACTATTTGCAAACATTATGTCAAGGTGCAAGGCTAGAGTCAAGTCGTAAGAAAGATCAGGAGAATTCTGGAAGGAAGCAATGAAACACCGCAGTATCCAACTCGGCGCGCGCAAGAACCCAGACTCGCCAAGAGTGCATGGCTTGCGCCTCACGGTAGATTCGTCGTCGTTAAGATCTGGAAGTCAGACTGGAATTTCTGACGAGAGGAAGCCATTGCCGTCTGCCGAGGGATTGCCTGCGGACCAGGCCAATTCGGAACCCACCTTCTTCAGCATTTCTGAGTTGGCGAAGAGATGGCGATGCTCACGGGCCAGCAGAGTCTTCGCACGTAAATCGTAACCCACTCATTGGCAAAGCCTTGCCAGGGAAATTCGCACGGAGGACTTTCGGACTTGCGCTTTAGGTGTGTCCGTGCCATTATCTTACAGTCATATGAAAGCAAGTAGGTCGTTGACCAAGCTATCGGACCTGGCGTTGCAACAGCGCCGGCGTGGACTCGCCAAGATGTTACCACCGGCCGAGGAGACGCTGCGAGGGTCGTTGATCGAGCGCTATCTTACCTGCGGAAATCCATCTTGCAAGTGCGCTCGCGGCGAGCGGCATGGTCCGGTGTGGTATCTGACGATCACCTTGGGTCCGGGCCGGACGACTGGCGCGGTGGTGCCGCCCGAACTTCTGGAACGGGTACGCCGCTGGATTGAGAACTACCGGAAGGTTAAAGGCGATCTGGAGAAGATTTCGGAAATCAACCGCGAATTGCTGCGCCGCGAGCGGAAGAAGAAACGCAAAAAGTAAACGGGGGCCGATCAGGAAGGGTTGTTTTGGTGGATTGCATTTCTTACAGTCATTAGAATGCAAGATAGACCAAACCACACGTTGCCATCTTTCGACGCATACGTCGACAAAGTCTTCCATCTTCGGGAGGCCCTCTCCTCACTCCGCGATGCCCGCCAGCATCCCGACATCCCTCCCGCCGCTGTGTTCCGGGCGTTGTTCTACGGCTTCGTCTTCCGCTTGCGCAGCTTCAAAGAACTCGAGGCCGATCTGGCCCAGCCCCAGCTCCAACAACACCTCGGGGCCTCGCGCCCCTTTCGCGACGACACCTTGCGCTACAGCCTGGCTAGTTTTGCTACCGAGCCGCTCGAACAGATGCTGGTGACCGTCAATCGCCAGCTGAAGCGCAATAAGGCCTTGGATCCCGGCCGGGTGCAAGGCCATCTCGTCGCCGCCCTAGATGGCATCGAGGTCCTTTCCAGTTTCAGCCGTTGCTGTTCCGATTGTTTGCAACGGCGGGTCAACTGCACCGCCGCCGATGGCCAGCCGGTCGAGCGCATCCAGTATTATCATCGTGCGGTCGGCTGCCAGATGGTCAGCAGTCCGGTCAAAGCCTTTCTAGGCCTGGAGTGGGTCGCGCCCGGAGAAGGCGAAGACAAAGCCGCGCTCCGTCTGCTGGCACGCCTGCCGGATCTCTACGGCAGCCGCTTCTTCGACATCTTGTTGCTGGATTCCCTCTATGCCCAGGCCCCGGTCCTGAATCTGGCCCAGGAAGTTGGTTGGGGTTTGGTCATCACGCTGAAACAAGAAAACCGCGACCTATACCAGGATGCCTTCGGACTCTTCTCGACCCGAGAAGCCGATGATCGTTTCACCGAACAGAACCCAAGTCAGAGACGGGAGGTGCAGCTTTGGAGCGAGGCTAACCTTCCTTTTACCAAGGAGTGCCCGAAGCCCGTCCGTGTGGTCCACTCCCAAGAAGCGGTCACCGAAAACCATTACCGCCGGGGCCAACTCCAGACAGAAACCACACTCCACAAATGGGTGTGGACCGACACACTGAATCCCCAAGTATTTTCTCCCCGAGTCGTGTGGCGACTCGGGCATAGTCGCTGGAAGCAGGAGAATAATGGCTGGAACGATCTAACTCAGAATTGGGCCTGGAAGCATGGCTTCCTGCACGCCTGCAAACACCGCCCCAAACAGCCTACCGCGGATGGCCCTCCGAAGGTGGTCCCCAACCGAGGGTTGGCCGCCGTCACGCTAGTTCTGCTGTTGGCGTTTACCGTTTGTTCGGCCTTTTGCCTGCTCCATTCCAAATTGGTTCGTCGCTATCATCTTTCCTTGCGCGAGGTCGCCCGGCAGTTGTACCGCTCGGTCTGGCAGCAGCCGCCAACCCGTGCACCTTAGTGGAGTGTCGCTTCCCGGCCACCCCTCTCCATCTTTCTCTTTCTTTCACTCATCCACTGAGTCCGGCCGCGTATTCCCTTTCGCCGCCTCGTTGACCCGCTCCGACCCTGGGGTATGCTGCTCATGGCACGAAAAACGCAGTGCGAATCTGCCCAACACCCCTTCCCATGCTCTTGTGCCGTCCTGACAACCTTTTAAACGCCACTGAAATGCGCCATGCGAAGTTCCTGCACGGGCCAGTGTCTACAACCGCCTACGTGGCGAGGTTGTGCTAGACTTTGCGCGACCGGGACGCAGAGGACATAAAGTCATTCCGCGAGAAACTGTAATGGTCATCGAACAGAGACGGCTGAGGGTGCTGCGCTGATGGGGAGCGCGATTGAACTGAGTGTGCGCAAGAGGAAGGGCTGGGCCGTCTATCAACTCGAAGGCCGAATCCGCGGCCAGCGTATCCGGCTCTCGCTCGGCACAAAGAATTACGCGACCGCCAGCGAGTGGGCCCAGAGGGTCAATTTCGCAATCGAAAGAGGCCCTGAGTCAGCTTACTGGCCGGAGCTGCGCAGGGTGCTTCCGCCTGATACGTTTGAGAAACTGGCAGAAGTCGTCGGGTACACCGAAGAGCCCGATCTCGCTCCCCCTCCAGCACCCACGTGGGCAGATCTACACAACTCCTTCAAGGCAGAGGTAGAGCGGCGCATCGCGATTGGAAAACTCCAAACCTCTACCTGGGAACGGTATCAGCAAACCGCAAAGGCCTTCGAGGGTTTCCTCGCCATACAAAACATCGCGGAGCTCGAACGGATCACGAAGACTGTTGTCGAGAACTTCAAGGTATGGCGACTGGCAGAAATCCGGAAACGTAAATACTCACGCGGAGGAGGAGGTCTCGTACTCGACGCTGCTATCCTGCACCGCATCTTTCGTCATGCAATTGAATGCGACCTGCTTAAGAGCAATCCCGTGAGGATGGAAGGAAGGCCAGGAGATCAACCGGAATCAGGTGCACAGCCTTTCACTGCAGACCAGCTCTCGAAGCTGCGCAAGTCTGCCGACAGCGATCTGCTGGCATTTTTGCTCCTTCGTTGGACCGGGCTACGAGGATCGGACGCGGTGGGCTTGCATTGGGGAGAGATCGACTGGGGAGCGAAAGAAATCAATCGGCTCACGCAGAAGCGCCGCAAGCGCGTGATTCTCCCTATACATCCGGAGTTACTGTTCCTGCTTGAGACTGAGCACGTGGCCCGGAATCCGAGCGTTGAAGAGCGGGTGCTACTCAATCCGAACACCGGGAAACCGTATACCCGGCCCCGGCTGTACGAGCGGATGCTCGCCCTGGGTCGGCGAGCAGGAGTGTTAGACGCCCACCCGCACCGGTACCGCGATACTTTCGCCGTGGACATGCTGGCGCGTGGCGGCAGCCCTTACGACGTAGCCAAACTGCTCGGGGACACCATCGAGACGATCGAGAAGCATTACACGCCGTTTGTTAGAGAGCTTCGGGAGCGAGTGCGTCGGCTGATGGAGAATGGAGAAGGCCTGGAAAACTGGGCACAGTTTGGTCACAGTGACTCGCAAACAGCGACCAAGAAACAAACAACTAACTGAAAACAAAATAGATAGTGGCGGGCGAGCCTGTAAGCCGGATTCTGTGCGGCGCACCTTCCCGTATAGGACGGCGCGCTGCGGCGATCATTCCTCTAGGCCGTGATTCGCACCACGGCTCCAGCAGCCTACCCGAGGGTTGCTCTCTGCGCTGAATTGCTCCATCGCAGAGGAAGAGCGCTGGCTTTCGCAAGCGTTCTCGGCGAGCCGGGCCGGCTCTCCCCTCCTATTTGGCCTTGCACCACGCGGGGTTTTCCGTGCCTCGTTCGTTGCCAAACGAGCGGTGGGCTCTTACCCCACCTTTTCACCCTTGCCTAACTGGGCGAGCGTTTCGAAGACGTCCCGCAGGTTTTCCTGCGCGATGCCACCGTGCTTCTCCCAGCCGGCGGTATATTCTCTGTGGCACTTTCCGTGAACCGTGGCACAGGCTTCAGCTTGTGCTCTTTCTCCGTCGCCCGATTCCGGGTGCGACGCAAGCACAACCCAGCCGCACAGACTCAAGTCTGTGCCACCGCTCCCCTGGCGTTACCAGGCGCGTTGCCCTATTTCGTCACCGGCTCTCTCGAGCCTACGACGACGGTGTCCGGACTTTCCTCCCGCCCAGCCATCTCGCGATGACCAAGCCAGCGATCACCCAGCTCACCCGCCAAGGCTATTATACCCCGGCCAGCATTCTGTCGTGCCGCGTTTTGGGACACTTCGGGCTTGTCAGTTATTCGTCCGGCTGGGGCTGTGTATAAACGCGTCGAATAATGCGTATTATCTGGCCGCAGTGAACTCAACTTTCGTTATGGAAAATTCAAAATCACAAAACACTTGCCTTCCCACTGCCCCACCGATACGGTCGAGAAAAGTACATTTTGGGCCTTTGAAAATCGGAGGAACGTGATGACTGACACCGATGCAAACCGCGCGGCAAACGAAACAGCCGCCTGGCAGGGTGCTCTTGCGGGTGTCGGAGCCGGGCTGCTTTACGGGCTCGTCGGATTTTTCGCTTTGCGTTTATTTGAAAGTCCGCGCATGGGCCCAACACTCTTCATACTGTTGCCCCTAGTGGTGGGCGCAACAATTGCCTTTGTGACGCCTCGCCGGGTCGCTGCTGTAGCGTTGCTTGCCGGGACCGTTTCCCTGCTCATGGCTCTCGTTACGCTCATTTCCGTCCACGCTGAAGGACTGCTATGTGCTGTCATCGCCTTCCCCTTGATTTTTGGCTCGGTGTTAATCGGCGTTGGGCTCGGCCTTTTGATCAGGGCTTTGACTCGATCCTTTCGTACTGCGGTAATGAACACCTGTGTGTTTCTAGCCGGGCCGACGTTGATCCTTGGAAGCCATATGCTTGAGACGAAGACCTTTCCGGAGCCGCGGGTCCAACGCATTGCAACCAGCATGCACCTGCGCGCCACGCCCGAGCAGGTATGGGCCAACATCCAGTCTCTCGACAGCCTGGCGGGTACGAAACCGCTGCTCATGTACCTGGGGCTGCCGATCCCACAGCGATGTGTCTTGCAAGGGACCGCTGTGGGCAGCAAGCGGACCTGCTACTTTGACCAGGGCTCCATCGAGGAAACCATCCTCGAATGGAATCCGCCACGACGTATGCGGCTTTCGATTGACCGGACGAACATGCCCGGGAGGCACTGGCTCGACTTCGACGGCGCGGAGTACGATCTGCAACCCGATGCGGACGGCACGGTGATCACGCGCGTGACGACGATTCGCTCAAACCTCAGCCCTACATGGTATTGGGGCCGATTCGAACGCTGGGGCGTGCAGAGCGAACATCAGTACCTCTTCAGCGACCTGTCTGCTCGTTTTGAGAGTCGCTAGCGGTGCTGGCAAACTAATTCATTTGTTTCCCCGGAGCTTTATTTCAAACCGATCAGTTTTTCAAATTCAGGCTCAGTAAGGATGGGAACTCCGAGTTCCTTGGCTTTGTCGTATTTGGAGCCGGGGTCGGTGCCGACGACCACGTAATCGATTTTCTTGCTGACGGACCCGGAAACTTTTCCGCCGTTTTGTTGCACCAATTCGCCGGCTTCTTCGCGGCTCCGATTGGCAAGGCCACCTGTGAAGACGAAGGATTTGCCTGCGAACTTCTGGCTTTTGACAACGCGCTTTTCGGCGGTGGGATGCACTCCGGCCTTGTGAAGTCTTTTGATGAGCTGGTGATTCGCTGGCTCGGAGAAAAATTCGGCGATGGCCGCGGCAACGATCGGACCGACTTCGGGCACGGCAACAAGTTCCTCTTCCTTTGCGGCGGCCAGCTCTTCGAGCGAGGAAAAATGTTCCGCGAGCAATTGGCCGGTTCGTTCGCCGACGTTGCGAATGCCGAGCGCATGAATGAGCCGTGCCAGGCTATTATTCTTGCTGCCTTCGATCTCCTCGAGCAAATTCTGTGCGGATTTTTCCGCCATGCGCTCGAGTCCGGCGACCTCGTCCTCCTTCAAGGCATACAGATCGGCCACGTCCTTCACCAGGCCCTTGTCCACGAGTTGATCGACGATTTTGTCGCCAAGCCCGTCGATATTCATGCCGTGGCGGCTGGCGTAATGAAGCAGAGACTCCTTCCGCTTCGCCGGGCACGCCGCATTCACGCAGCGATACGCCACTTCCCCTTCCACGTGATGAATCGCGCTGCGACATTCCGGGCAATGCTTGGGTATTCGAAATGGCTTGCGGTTCTTCCCCTCTTTGACCACTTTCAGGACGTGCGGAATCACTTCGCCTGCTCGCTCGATCAGCACGGTATCGCCAATCTGCAAGCCGAGCCTTTGAATTTCGTCAAAATTGTGGAGTGTGGAACGGCTGACAGTGACACCTCCTACTTGCACCGGCTCAAGAACGGCGACGGGCGTGAGCGTGCCCGTGCGCCCCACCTGTACAATGATGTCGTTGACGACCGTGGTCTCCTGCCTCGCGGGATATTTGTAAGCGATAGCCCAACGCGGAGCGCGCGAGGTAAAGCCCAATTCGTTCTGAATTCCAACGGAATTGACCTTAATCACCACGCCATCGATATCGTAGGGCAGCTTCTCGCGCTTCGTGTCCCAAGCGTGGCAATACGCCAGCACCTCGTCGATTCCATCGCAAAGTTTCCAATCATCGGAGGCACGGAAGTGCAATTGCTTAAGAGCCAGCAGGCTATCGGAATGTTTCGGGAAAGGCACTTTGCCGTCAACGAACAGGTAGTAGGCGAAAAAGTCCAGCCGCCGCGCGGCCGTAATCGAAGGATCGAGGACGCGCACAGCCCCGGCGGCGGAGTTGCGCGCGTTGACAAAAATCTTCCCGCCGATCTCTTCCTGGTGCCGGTTCAGCGCTTCAAACGCCTTGCGCGTCATCATCGTTTCGCCGCGCACCTCGAACGCCGCTGGCAGCTTGGCCTTTTTCAGCGCCGCGGCATCGACGCGCAACGGAATCGATCGGATGGTCTTCACGTTGGGTGTAACGTCCTCGCCGGTCGTTCCGTCGCCGCGCGTCACGCCGCGCACCAGCAAGCCATCTTCATATTGAAGCGAAATGCTCAACCCATCGAACTTGTGCTCAGCGATATATTCGATTTCTTCGCGGCCACTGCCTTCGCGCACCCGCCGGTCCCAATCGCGCAACGCGTCATAGGAGAACGCGTTGTCAAGGCTCAGCATCGGCCGCGCGTGGCGCACCGTCTGAAAGCCTTCCCGCGGCGCGCCGCCTACGCGCACAGTCGGCGAATCCGGCGTAGCCAGCTCCGGGTGCGCGGCCTCGAGATCCTTCAGCCGCTGCATCAGCTTGTCGTAAGCCGCGTCCGATATTTCCGGCTCGTCGAGCACGTAATAGCGGTATTCGTGGTAGCGCAGCTTCTCGCGAAGCCCTTCGATCTCTTTCTTGATGGAGGCAGGAGCGGCTTTGGCCATGAAACCCTCTTGAGAAGGAATAGCTCAATTTCGCCTGACATTATATAGAATGAATACCGCCTGTGGAGTGCGGCAGCCCTGCTGCCGCTTTTCCCAGCCACCCGCGCGACTCTAAATTTGGAGAGGCCCACGAGCTCTAGCCCGAACAAGAGATGACCACGGAAATCCAAAACGCGCTGTTGATCCACAACCCCAACGCCGGGAACGGCGGACACGGGCGCCGCAACCTGCTCGATAAAGCGCGCCGGATTTTCGCCGCCGGTGGCATTCAAACGGATCTCGCCGAAACCACGAAAGTCGGCGACGCCACGGAAATCGCGCAGCGCGCGCATGTGGAAGGACGTCAGCTCGTCATCGCCTGCGGAGGCGACGGCACGCTCAATGAAGTCGTGAACGGCCTCGCAGGACAAGCCAATGGACATCGCGTGCCGCTAGCGTTGCTTCCCGGCGGAACCGCCAATGTGCTTGCCAAAGAACTGGACCTGCCGTGGGACATTCCCAGCGCAGCAGAAAAGCTGGTTCGGGGAGAAGTGCGTGAAATCCCTCTGGGACTCGCCACTCCGCTGAACGAACCGGAGAAGAAAAAGTATTTTCTCAGCGTGGCCGGCGCGGGAGCCGATGGCATGATCGTGTATTCCATCGATCTCGAGCTTAAAGCGCGCGTCGGCATCCTGGCGTACTGGTGGCAAGGCGCGCGCGAAGCTCTGCGCTATAAGTTCCAGCATTTTCGCGTCACCGCCGCGGGCAAGAAAATCGACTCGTCGCTCGTCGTGGTTGGCCGCACCAAAAATTACGGCGGTCCATTCAAAATCACCACCGATGCGGATCTCTATGAAGATCAGTTTGAGTTGATGACGCTGACCACGCGCAGCGGCTTGCGCTACCTGAGTTATCTGCCGACTCTCTGGCTGGGAAAACTTCGCGGGACCGCGGGCGTCCACTTTTGGAAAGCGGATCACGTGCTCTGCGAGCCGCTCGACGAAAGCCCGATCTACGCACAGGTCGACGGCGAACCGCTCGCTCGCCTTCCGGTTGAATTCAAAATTATGCCGCGCGCCCTGAAACTGCTCGTCCCGCGCAATGGCCTCTCCCCGCAAGCGAAAATAATCGCGCAGACCTAGCCGTGGACATCGTCACTCATGGACTGGCATCGCTGGCCGTCGCTCGAGGCTTCTTTCCTCGCGCAAGCAAAGCGGCGACCGCGTCGGCCGTGGTTGTCGGCGTCGCAGCGGATGTAGACTGGGTCAGCAACTTCTTTAGTCCGTCCGTCTTTCTCAACTGGCATGGAACCTATTTTCATTCCATCCTTGCTGCGATTCTTTACTCTATCCTGCCTGTAATCCTCTTCGCGCTCCTGGGCAGCCTCTGGGGAGGAATAATCATCCCTGTCGGTCGTCTGAAGGAAGACGAAGCCGCGTCGGACGACCCGAAGGTACGGCGCCGGTTCTTGCTCCGCAGCTCCGTAACCTACGGACTCGCCGCGCCGTTCAGTTGTGCGTTGTTGCACATTGCGATGGACGCTTGCCAATCCGGTGGCGTGATGCTTTTCTGGCCATTCAGTTCCCGTCGAATCGCAGCGGATTGGCTGCCCGGAATCGATCCATGGATTCTCACCATCCTCATCGGCGCGATCGCAATTCCTGAGTTGCTTCGTTTGGTCGGCTCCGAAATCGGCGCAAAATCAAAAAAGCCGCGTGGTCAGACTGGCGCCCTCATCGGCCTCGCTCTAATCCTCGTCTATGTGGGCGCACGAGCAACCCTGCATTCGAACGCAATCTCTGTGCTCGCATCTCGCGCGTTTCATGGCGAGACAGCGCGCCGGGCGTGGGCTTACCCGGAAACCCTCTCCCCGCTCACCTGGCGCGGAGTGGTAGAAACCGAAAGTGCGCTGGACGAAATCGATGTCAACGAGGCGGCCGCCAGCGATTTCGACCCGGACTACAGCTTGCGAATCTTCAAGCCGGAGCCTTCTCCCGCGCTGCAAGCCGCTAGAAACACATACACAGCCACGCGCTTCCTCGCAACGGCGCAGATTCCCAAAGCCAGCGTAGAAAAAACCGAAACAGGCTACGTGGTAGTTCTGCGCGATCTACGTTATGAAGCGTCGGGCCAGACCAAGCACGAAGTTGCCGCTTACATCGAGCTCGATCGAAACAGCCAAGTCACATCTCAAGAATTCGTCTGGGCTCACGACCTGCGCAACTGAAAACAATGTGGAGTGCGGCAGCCCTGCTGCCGCTTTCTGCCGCTCACAAGTGATTTGTTTCAGTTAGCCTGTCCGGCCGGCGGCTTGTGCCGCAGGATCCATCGCGAAAGCCCGTAGCTCACAGCGACAAGCCCAATCGCCAGCACCGTCACTTGCAACTTATGCGCGACGAGATAAGGCATCGCATCCGCGCCATAACGCACCGCAAGATAGCCTTCGCCAAAGTAACGAAACAATCGCGCCAGCGCGATCGCCGACGTAAATTCAAATATCGGCGCTTCAAAAACTCCAGCCGCGAATACAAATACCTTGAACGGCGTCGGCGGCGGCAGCAGCGCAGCTACCAACATTCCGCCAAAGCCGTTGCGTTCGACCCAATGGCGAATCGCATGAGCGCGCGCTCCCGCCTTCCTGTGAAAGTAAGCTTCCCCGCCCATGCGCGCCAGATAGTAAAGCAGCACGCAGCCGAGCACCGACCCCGTCGCGGCCATCAACGCATAGAGCGGCATCCGTTGCGGATGCTCAATAGACAAATTAATCAGCAGAAAATCGTTGATGATGGGAAACGAGAGCACCGAGGAATCCAAAAAGGAAATAAGAAAAAGGCCCGGCGCCCCCAGCCCGCCAGCGAAGGCGACAATCTTTTGCTTCCAGCCGTTCAAATTTAAGGGCAATCGCCACCCGAGTTTGGAGTGCGGCAGCCCAGCTGCCGCTTTTTTTCAGCGTCTCGCGCGACCCTAGTTTATGACGAAGCTCAAGGTCGCAAAGGCGCAGCCGTCCCGCGAGCCTATTGCGAAAACGCCGCGCGATCAAAGTGGTTCATGAAGATTTGCATGAGCGCCGTCCGGTGAAGATTCGGCAGCCGGGGAATCTCGCCAATCACTCTGACATGTCCAAAGCGCTCGATGGTCTCGCGATTCTCGCGGTTCTGGTCGCCAATTAAAACCACTCCGTGCACCGGCAGTTCTGCCGCGTGCAGAGCCGCCAGCGTCAGTAGCGTGTGATTGATGGTGCCCGCACCGCTGCGCGCCGCAAGAATTACCGGCAGCTTGAACTTGACCATCATATCCAGCATGAACTGTTTTTGATTGATGGGAACCAGCACGCCGCCCAGCCCTTCGACGACCAGCCAGTCATTCAGCAGACTGGTGGGCAGATTGATGCGGCCCAAATCGATTTCCACGCCCGCCCAGCGCGCGGCCAAGTCCGGCGAAACCGGCGGCACAAATTTATAAACTTCGTCCAGTGTGCGATCCGTCCCGATTCCTGCGAGCCGCATCACGGTTACGCGGTCCGACCCTTCGAGCGTCCCCGTCTGGATAGGTTTCCAGTAAACGGCGTCCAGCGCTGCGCAAAGTAACGCGGACAGTGTCGTCTTTCCGACACCCGCATCCGTGCCAGTTATGAAGAAATGATTTCTCACGCGTTTCCCGCAGCTCGATCGTTGTGGTGCCGTGCCGAAGTTTTTAGCTGTGCTAAATGCATTTCCCGAGCCAAGACGTCCTTTTTACGTTTCTCATCGTAGCGAGCTGCGACGCTAGCCGGAGCGCGCCCTGCTGCCTGCGGCAATTAATCCGAATGCAAGGACCCCCGTCCAAACCGGGATGTTTCCTGTTCCAGCAGTGCAGGCATGTTACCATCGCTTTGCAAAAGTTTTGATGCTCCGTATTCGCCGCGGTACCCTGCTACTAACGGTCTGCACCCGCGCCTGCTTGGACCCTTCCCGGCGCCGATTTCGCGCTCTCAGGATGGACTTCTCAAAGTTTGACCCGCCGCTCTGCGAAATGTTATAAATCAACGTTTTGTGTTTGCCCGTTCGCAGACCCCACAGGGAGCTGCCTCATGTTGTTGCGGTGGCAGATAGGTTGGGCGAGCGTTCGAGCAGCCCCGGTCCGGCCGGGGCAGCACAAAAGCCAAGTTCCTGTCCTGTCTTGAGGTGGGAGCCTTTTGAAATCCGGCGAGGCATTCCCCCGGCGCTAGCCTAACAGCGTTCGGTAGAAATAGTGTGCCGGAAACGAGTGTGCAGGGCTGCCGTTGCCCTGAATCCGATTTTTTCATGGAGGATTTTTGATGCGCACCTGGCTTTCAAGTGCCTGGTCCCTGAGTTTTAGATTCGCCAAATGGAGCTCCATACCAGCTTTTCTTGCGCTCGTGACGGGAGCCGCAACACGGGCTCAAGAGGCCGGCGGTGAAGCCAGCCTGAAGGTTCCAGATCTTTCGCAAGTCAATTTTCTTGGAATCGATGGGCACAAGCTCCTTCTCTTCGGTATCGCGTTTTGTATTTTCGGCCTCATTTTCGGGCTGACCATTTACAGCCGCCTCAAAGACATGCCCGTGCACAAATCGATGCGCGACATTTCCGAGCTCATCTACGAAACTTGCAAAACGTACCTCCTGACGCAGGGCAAGTTCCTCATTCTGCTGTGGCTTTTCATCGCCGTAGTCATCGTTCTCTATTTCGGCGTTCTCGCTCCCGTGCATCCGACCGCTGTCACTTTGCCCATCATTCTCGTTTTCAGCGTCATCGGCATGGCGGGAAGCTACGGTGTGGCCTGGTTCGGCATCCGCGTAAACACATTCGCCAATTCACGCACGGCCTTCGCGGCTCTTCGCGGCAAGCCTTATCCGATCTATCACACGCCGCTCGAAGCCGGCATGAGCATCGGCATGATGCTCATCAGCGTCGAGCTGCTGATGATGCTTTTCATTCTGCTCTTTGTCCCCGGCGATTTTGCCGGGCCGTGCTTTATCGGTTTTGCCATCGGCGAATCGCTTGGCGCGGCTGTGTTGCGCATCGCGGGCGGCATCTTCACGAAAATCGCCGACATCGGCTCCGACCTGATGAAAATCGTCTTCAAAATCAAGGAAGACGACGCGCGCAATCCAGGCGTCATCGCCGATTGCACCGGAGATAACGCGGGGGATTCGGTTGGGCCGAGCGCCGACGGCTTTGAAACCTATGGCGTCACTGGCGTTGCGCTGATCACTTTTATTCTTCTGGGCGTGAAAGATCCAAAAGTTCAGGTCCAGTTGCTGGTCTGGATTTTCGTGATGCGCGTGGTAATGCTGGTCGCGAGCGCCGCGGCTTATTTCCTCAACGGCTTCATCGCCAAAGCAAAATACGGAAACGTGGACAAGATGAACTACGAGGCGCCGCTTACCTCGCTTGTTTGGATCACCTCCTTCGTTTCTATCGCCTTCACCTACGCGATCTCCTATCTGATTATTCCCGAGCTTGGCGGCGATCCGTCGCAGTGGTGGAAGCTGGCGACAATCATTTCTTGCGGCACACTGGCCGGCGCGATTATTCCGGAGCTGGTGAAAGTCTTCACCTCCACGGAATCGCGGCACGTGAAGGAGGTCGTTTCTTCGGCGGAAGAAGGCGGCGCATCCCTCGGCATCCTGTCCGGATTCGTCGCCGGCAATTTTTCCGCTTATTACATCGGCTTGGCGATGGTCGTTCTCATGGCCATCGGCTATCTGATCAGCACGCTGAACCTTGGTGCGATGATGCTCGCGCCGGCGGTGTTTGCTTTCGGTTTGGTGGCTTTTGGCTTCCTGGGCATGGGACCGGTGACGATTGCGGTTGATTCTTACGGCCCGGTCACGGACAATGCGCAGTCCGTCTACGAACTCTCCCTCATCGAAACCATTCCAGGAATTCAAGGGGAACTGAAAAAAGATTACAACATCGACGTGAACTTCGAGCGCGCCAAGGAAATGCTCGAGGCCAACGACGGCGCGGGCAACACGTTTAAAGCCACCGCCAAGCCGGTGCTCATCGGTACGGCGGTCGTCGGCGCAACCACGATGATTTTCTCGATCATCATGGCGCTTACGCACGGCCTTACGGACAATGTGAACAGTCTTTCGCTTCTTCACGCGCCTTTCGTTCTCGGCCTCGTCACCGGCGGCGCGATGATCTATTGGTTTACGGGCGCCAGCACGCAAGCCGTGACCACCGGTGCTTACCGCGCCGTCGAATTCATCAAGGCCAATATCAAGCTGGAGGGCGTCGAAAAAGCCAGCGTCGAGGACAGCAAAAAGGTCGTTGAAATTTGCACCAAATACGCGCAGAAGGGCATGCTCAACATTTTCATCGCCGTCTTCTTCGCGACGTTAGCCTTTGCGTTCATCGAGCCCTTCTTCTTCATCGGCTACCTTTTCTCCATCGCCATCTTCGGCCTGTACCAGGCCATCTTCATGGCCAACGCCGGCGGCGCGTGGGACAACGCCAAGAAAATCGTCGAAGTCGAATTAAAACAAAAGGGCACGCCGCTGCATGACGCCACGGTCATCGGCGATACCGTTGGCGATCCGTTTAAAGACACGTCTTCCGTGGCTCTCAATCCGGTGATCAAGTTCACGACTCTTTTCGGCTTGTTGGCCGTCGAGCTCGCCGTGCAACTCACCGCCAGCCAGGGCAACGGCTTAACGAATATTCTTGCGGCCGCGTTCTTCGTCGTCTCTTTCTTCTTCGTCTACCGCTCGTTCTACGGCATGCGCATCCGCGGTTCCGCAGCCTGACGGGTGGGGTTGGTGGGAGAGAATAGAGTTGCGGTCTAAGAGACGCTCTATTCTCTTGAGCTGACCTGAGGCGTATACTGTCCGCCATGGACAAGTTTTCTTATCCGAGTCTGCAAACAGTGCGGAAAGTGAAAGTGCCAGAACCGTCGCCCCAATACCCACATGTTGTGCCTTTCGGTCCGGTTGGGGGCGGGCAGTGGACTGGACATTTGATCGGACTTTTCATTGCCGTTGGTTTTATTCTGATGGCGCTCGTCGGTGTCCCGGAGTCGCGGCTATTTTTCGCCGTATCGCTGAGTCTCGGTACAGTTCTCGGATTTGTCCTTTGGCTCTGGCATCGTTCAACTAGCCGTTTCTAACTACAGAAGCGTCTTCCGACAACATCTCTGTATTCACAGACAAATCAGCGTTAGAATCCTCGCGCATCGGAGCCGAGGTCCGAACATGAAAACTAGTCATATAACTTTTTTTGCCGCAATCGTGTTTGCTGCAAGCCCAGGCATTTTGCTGGGGCAAGTCGATACGCGTTGGAAACAACACGATATGAACCGCCCGGTGCCGCCGGTCATCAATCCCGGCACATCAAGCACGCAGGCTGAAACGGGACGCCCGCCTTCGGACGCCACAATTTTATTTAACGGAAAAGATCTCTCGAAGTGGCAACAGGACGACGGCAGCGCGGCAAAATGGAAACTCGAAAATGGCTATTTCGAGGTCGTGCCGAAAACGGGCGAACTCCGTACAAAGGAAGCCTTCGGCGATTGCCAATTGCACGTTGAGTTTCGAGAGCCTACGCCTCCACACGGCGAGAGCCAGGAGCGAGGAAACAGCGGCGTCTTTCTCCAGGGCCTTTACGAAGTGCAAGTCCTCGACTCCTACGAGAATCGAACCTACGCCGACGGCCAGGCTGCGGCAATCTACGGCCAGTATCCTCCGCTCGTGAACGCCGCGCGGCCGCCGGGCGAATGGCAGTGGTATGACATCGTTTTCCACGGCCCGCGATTTGATGCCGGTGGCAAGCTCCTGCGCAAAGCACGCTTCACCGTCTTTCACAACGGAGTCCTCGTGCAGGACAACGTCGAGCTCACCGGCCCTACAGCGAACGGAAGTCGGCCACCTTACAAACCGACTCCCGAGAAGCTTCCGCTTGCGCTACAGGATCACGGCAACCCCGTGCGCTACAGAAATATCTGGATCCGCGAGCTGAAGCCCGGCGAGTGATCTCCTTCGCGGCCAAATACTAGGCCGCATAGTCCCAATTTCACGGCGCCAAACTTTCGACGGTCGTGGTGTGCGCCTTTTCCGAAACGTCCTGTTGGGACTGCAGCCCTTTGTCAGTCTGCGAGCCACGGCACAACCGGAACTGAGCCGCTTTCGTATGAAAATTTTGCTTGACGCAGCCCCAGCGCTTCGTGTATGGTTACTTTTGTAGACAACTACGTTTCGACAGCGGGAGATACCTCTCCCGCTTTTTTTATTTTAGGACGCTTGTGGCCTCTGCCCTATCTTGCTGCGAGCTTCGGATTCGGCACGTGGGCCAAGCCCTCCGCTTCCGATCCTGGCGTGTCCGTGAACTCTGTGCTCTTCCCCCTGCGGCCCGCTCTGGCGAAAAATTCGTTGTGTCGAGAGCACCAGAGGCGTAGCATGCGCGAGTCAGAAATCCAAATCGGGAATTCCGACCGAAGATGAACGCGCTGCATGCGCGCAGCACTTCCTTGTGGGTGCAAGAAGCACTTCGATGTAGGCGGATACAGGCGCGGAAGGGATCAACCCAAGCTAACCGCAGCGATTCGTTAATCGCGCTGCCTCTGCCCTCATGAGCAAAACAGAAGTAGTCCTCGAGGCGCGGCCCCTCACCTTTCCTTCGGTCAGGGAGGCCGTTTTGGGCGCTACGGCCATGCTTTTGGCATTGGCCTTGGCGAAAATGATGCTGCAGTTTGCAGGCATCCGCCATTACGGCTTCTTTCGCGACGAGCTGTACTACATGGCCTGCGGCAGGCATTTGGCTTGGGGGTACGTTGACCAGCCGCCGCTGATCGCGTTTCTCGCGCGGTTCGCGGGCCACGCCTTCGGTCATTCCATCGTAGCCCTCCGCCTGTTGCCTGTGATTACCGGCGGAGCCGTCGTATTCCTCACCGGCATTCTCGCTCGCGAACTCGGCGGCAACGCATTCGCCCAATGCCTGGCTGCTCTCTCGGTCCTGTTCGCTCCGGCGTTTCTTGCCTTCGACAGTTTCTTTTCCATGAACGCCTTCGAGCCGCTGTTTTGGCTCCTCTGCGCCTGGCTGACCCTGCGTATTGTCAGCGGTGCTTCGCCTCGTTGGTGGCTTGCATTCGGCGCTCTGGCGGGCGTGGGTCTCGAAAATAAGCACACCATGCTTGTCTTCGGCTTCGCGCTCGTGGCCGGATTGATTCTCGCCAGCGAAAGCCGCGTTTTTCGCTCGAATTGGATCTGGATTGGTGCTTTGCTAGCCTTCGCCTTGTTCCTCCCGAATCTGCTATGGGAAGCGCGCCACGGCTGGCCGCAAATCGAAGTAGTGCGCAACGCGCAGCATCTTAAAAACATTCCTATTTCGCCGCTGGATTTTCTCGGCGATCAGGTCGCATTTCTCAATCCTCTCGCCCTTCCCGTTTGGCTCGCCGGGTTGGCTTGGCTCTTCCTTTCACGCGAAGCGAGGCCTTTCCGGTTTCTCGGCTGGTGCTATTTGATTGTGCTCACCATTTTTCTCGTGCTCGACGGCAAATCCTATTACGTGCTGCCGGCGTACCCGCTCGTTCTTGCGGCGGGCGGTGTTGCCATCGAGCGGTTCGCGGCGCCGGTCAACCGCAATTGGGTCAGAATAGCCCTTCCGGCCATGATCGTCGTCGGGGGGCTGGGGATGGCGCCGTTCGCCGTTCCTTTTTTGCCGATCAATACGTTCCTTCGTTACGACAGAATCGTTCCGGCGGGAGAGATCGCCAAAACCGAGCGCGACTCCGAATCGGTGCAGCTTCCGCAGCTATACGCGGACATGTTCGGCTGGGACAACATTGCCGTGACCGTCTCCCACGTCTACGACGCTTTGCCTCCGGCCGAAAGATCCACCTGCGGCATTCTGGCGGGGAACTACGGCGAAGCCGGCGCGATCGACTACTATGGCCCTGCTCTCGGCCTTCCGAATGCTCTCAGCGGTCATAACAGCTACTACGATTGGGGCCCGGGACGCTACTCTGGCTCCTGCATGATCATTTTCGGCGAGCGCTCCAGCGAATACATCAAACTTTTCGGCGAAGTCCGCCAAGCCGCGGTTATCAGCTCCGAGCACGCCATGCCCAACGAGCGCTCCATTCCCGTGTACGTCTGCCACAAGCCCATCGCTCCTCTTCGCGAATTGTGGCCGCACTTCAAAATGATCATTTAGATCGGCGGCGTCGGCGAAAGTTTTCGAGAAGTTTCGTCTCTGGCGGGCCACTCCGACCTGAGTGTACCCGGTCGTTTTTTATGACTTGGATGCATTCGAGTCATCCTGTTGAGCCAGGAAGTCCGAGACGTTCCTGTCATCGCCCAGCCGGATTGCGGCTAACCAAACTTCCGCGCTCGTCGGAGCGAACTGATTTGTTTGCAAGGAGTTGCCATTTCATTCCGTCACTATGTCGCGGGTTCATGCCAAGTCTTAACCGGCTTCATGACCTCGGTCGGTATCTGCAGCGTCGAATAGATTTCCCGGTGCATCGGTTCCGGCGTCGTGCCCTTGCGAACCTTCAGCACCTTGCCGTCCTTGGTCGGCAACACCACCGTCACGACCTGGTGCGTGCTGAGTTGTTCGCGCAAGGTCCACCAGGAGGTGTGCACGCCGCGATCCAGGAAGCGCTTCTCGATGGCTACCAGCAGATGGTAGGCCAGGACACAGAGGAAGATATGCGTTTGCGTGCGCTTTTCCAGATGGTGGAAGATAGGCCGTTCCAGCAACGGACTCTTCATCGCCCGGAAGGCGGCCTCCACGCGCGTGAGTAAGATGTACGTGCGCCAGATCTCCTCCGCGGTCAGGTCCTGCCGGTCGGTCTTCAGCACATAGCCGCCGTCCAGCTTTTTAGCGATGCTTTTTTTCTCGCCGTCCTCTTGCCAGGTTAAGGTGTTGCGCTGGGCTTCATAGTCCATGCGGTAGTAGCGCGCCACCCGCGGGTAACGCTCCTTGAGCCGGCCGATCGCTTGGTGAATCTTTTTCTCCTCTTGCAACTGGCCTTTCTCGATGCGTGCCTGCAGTTTCCCCAAGTCTTTCTTCAAGCGCTGCTCGTGGCTCTCGCGAATGGCGCGGTCCTTCTCTTCGCGTCCCTCGCTCAAGCAGAGAAGGTAAACCTCCTCCCCTTGCTGGCGACGCTTGATGCGCACCGACGATTTCTCCTGAGCAGGATTACGCGGCGAGGGCACTCGCAGCACCTCTTCCCAGTCGTCGCTCGGCTCGAACTCTCCGAGCCAGGCATTGCGCTCCGGCTGCCGCCCCGCCACCAGATAGTGAAATCCACGCGCTCGAATCGCAGCCAAGTCTTCCTCATAGGCCATGCCGCGATCCACCACCACGGTGGCGCCCGCTTTCGAGCCGGTGCGCTTCTCCAAACTATCCAACATCTCTCCCACCGTCGTCCGGTCTTGGCGGTTGCCATCGAAGACTTCATGCGCTTTGGGAAAACCGTCGCGGTCCAGCACCAGGCCTACCAGCACTTGCTTGCAATCGGGCCGCTTATCCCGCGAGTAGCCGCGCTTGGCTTGCGGGTTGCTCGCGGCTTCGCCCTCGAAGTAAGTCGAGGTCAAATCGTACAGATACAAAGTGTCGTCGAGATGAAACAGCGTCTTCTCCCGCTCGGCCAACTCCGTTTCGATCCGCTCACGGTTCGGATACAGTCGATCCAAGTTGCGGTACAAAGCATCGTCGTGCAGCGAGGAGAAATCCACGCCCAAGATGTCGGCCAGCGCCGTACGCCGCATCCAATCCGGCATGGCATGCTCGGAGAGAGGAAAGATCAGACGGTTCAGAGTCATCGCTTCACTGAGCTGACAGGCTCGCTCGGACAGTCCAGCGTGCTGTAAAATTTCATGCACTCCCAACTGTTGCCACACCTGATGGGCCGCATGGATGGTCCCGGCTTCGCGGGCTTCCTCCATCGTCACGCGCTCCGGATCGACGGCGATGGTGGACGATTCCTCCGCCGGAGCGGGGCGTCCGCGGCGGACCTTTTTGACCAGCGTCTCGAGGGGTACCTCGGCGGGAGGAAAGGAACTCTGTCCCTGCAAGCCGGCCTCGAGCCGGTGAGCCAGATCCAACCAATGCTCCCGGGGAGCTGGGGCCAGAGCGCCGAGCGAGCAGAGGATGCGCTGCCACTCCCCTTACACAAAAGGTAATTTCGAATTTGAGAGGGTAGTGAGGGGTTGGCGAGCTAGCCGCCCAGTGCTTGACTTACGCCTTAAGAGGTAATATGTTTATGACAGATGTCCAGATCAACCAAGCCGGACAAGGCTCGTCAGCTGAACGCCGCCTTCGCGATGCTGGGCAAGGTTCCACTGCCCGAGGCCATGCAGCGCCTTTCGCGAAAGTTCGACCTGTCAGAACGTCAAGCCTACCGGTATCTGGAGGAAGCGACCCATCTGGACCGGCCGGTCGAAGTCTCCGAGGCTACGGTGCCGATGACGCTCAAACTCCCGACGGGAACAGCACGTCTTCTTCGGGCGTATGCGAGAAACAGTGGGCTGACGATCGGTGCGATCGTGACGCGAGCGTTGGCCGCGTTTCTGAATACTCAGAGAAGGCATGGCTGAGCCGCGCCGAACGCGCGGCCGGCTTCAAGTTCACGTTGACTATTTGTTTGATCGCCTGCACGACTCGAAGCTCGCCCAGGCCTACGGTATTCTTGTGCCCGTTCGGGAGCGCCCCGTCGGTGGCAGCGTGAAGGAGTTCGATCATGAGGATAGCGGCAATCTACGCACGGGTCTCGTCCGAGCAGCAGCGCGAAGCGAACACGATTGCGAGCCAGACGGCGTCGTTGATCGAGTTTGCCCAAGGACACGATCTGGAAGTGCCCAAAGAGTGGGTCTTCGAAGATGACGGCTATAGTGGAGCGACGCTGGAGCGGCCGGGCTTGGAACGTGTGAGAGACCTGGCCGCTGAGGGACAGATCCAGGTCGTGTTGGCGTACGCGCCGGACCGGCTAAGCCGCAAGTACGCGTACCAGATTCTGCTGATCGAGGAGTTAGCCCGCAACGGGGTAGAAACGCTGTTTATCAAAGCGCCGCAGGGATCCAGCGCGGAAGATCAACTGCTGGTGCAGTTCCAGGGAATGATCGCGGAGTACGAAAGGGCTCAGATTCTGGAGCGATCGCGCCGTGGTAAGCGACACCGGGCCCACGCGGGTGAAGTCAGCGTTATGAGCGGCGCTCCTTATGGATACCGTTATGTCCGCAAGACCGACGAGGTCCCCGCCGCGTACGCCGTGCTGGAAGCCGAGGCCCGTGTGGTTGAGCGCATCTATGAGATGTATACGGTTGAAGGACTCAGCATCGGCGAGATCACTCGCCGGATCAACGCCGAAGGCATCTCGACTCGCAAAGCAAGTGCCCGCTGGGAACGCTCGACGGTCTGGGCTGTGTTGCGTAACTCTGCGTATCGTGGTGTCGCATGTTTCGGCAAGACCCGCGCCTCTGCACGGACGCGCGTCATCCGTCCGCTGCGTCGGCGCGGTGTGGTTACGCCCGGCACCACAGCCGGCCACGAGCGCCCGCGCGAAGAATGGATCGAGATCCCCGTGCCGGCACTGGTAAGCGAAGAGAGCTTCGCCCGTGCCCAGGAACTCCTTCAGGAGAACAAAATACGATCGCGCCGTCGAACCATCGAGCCCAGTATCGTGCAGGGGCTGGTCAGCTGTCAGAAGTGCGGCTACGCCTTCTCGCGTACATCCACGCAAACGAGTGCACGCAAAATCCACTACTACAAATGTATTGGTTCCGATAGCTGGCGAAAACTGGGTGGTCCGGTTTGCGACAACGGCCGCTTTGTCCGCCAGGATCTGCTCGATCAGATCGTCTGGGCCGAAGTCATTCGACTGCTGGAAGACCCCACACTGATCCAGCAGGAACTTGACCGTCGGCTTACGGCGGCGCGCTCCGCGGATCCGGCCAAAAAGCGGGAACAAAGCCTGCAAAGGGAATTAGCGCATGTTGGCAAGGGCATCGAACGCCTTCTCAGCGCCTACCAGGAAGCACTCATGTCGATCGAACAGTTGCGGGAGCGTATGCCTGCACTACGCCAGCGTGAACATGCGCTCCGCGCTGAGTTGCAAGCCATTGCGGACCAAGCCAACGATCAAGCCAACTTCCTACGCTTAGCGGAGACCCTCACCGCGTTCCTCACGCGGCTCCACGGCGCTGCTGATACACTGAGTATCACGGAACGCCAGCGCATCGTACGGCTCGTAGTGAAAGATGTCCTGATAGGAGACGACACCATCACCATTCGCCATAGCATTCCAGTCCTGATGGGTCCACCGCAAGCTGGTTCCCTACCGCCAAGCCAGACATCCGGCCCAAATTACCTTTTGTGTAAGGGGAGTGGGCGGGGACCCTTGGGGGTTTGCTGAGACTCGACGAGGAGAAAGTTGGTGTAGGTTTTGCCCTTGTGGGTCTTCGTGGTCGTGGTTTTGCGGATGTACACAGGCCACTACATATATCATATAACGGAGTTGTGTCAATACAAATATTACAAATATTCGTCACTATTTCCGGCTTTCAGCAAGTTTTTATTGAAACGACAGGATTTGTCTGCCTAAAAAGCGAGAAATTGACTTTCGGCCGCGGAAGTCAGGCTAAAGCCGCCTATCAGGTGACCGCAGAGCGCTGAGCCCATGAAAGTTTCGCTTGAAGGAGCCCAAACAGTTCGTGCGGAGTCGATCTTGTAGAAAACGACGTTTCGACAGCGGGAGTTTCCTCTCCCGCTTTTTTATTTTAGGGACGGCAACCCCCCTTTTTCTCTGCGCCCAATCCAAACCATATTCCAGGCTGATGGCCAACGGGTGCAAAAGACTGCTTCCCACTTATCCCCGAGTTCGCATGCCTGAGTTACGGCGGCGATTGCGGGTGGAAGAAAAGCGGCAGCTGGGCTGCTGCACTCCAAAGATCAGCAGAGTGCGCGCAAATCGCTTCGCAGGCGGTCGCCCTGGCCGCCGCGCAAAAGCCCTTCGACGGCCGCGTGCGTCTTTCTCCAGATCGGCACGGCACGCGACAGCGCCTTTCGTCCTTTAGCGGTCAGCATCATGAGGCGGCCGCGGCGGTCCGCCGGGTCGGCCATCATGCGGACCAGCTTGCGGCGGCGCAAAGGCTTGAGAGCCGCGGTCAAGGTGGTACGATCCATCGCGAGCAACGAGGCTACTGCGGTCATCCCCGGCGGTTTCGGACGGTTGAGCGACATCAAGAGCGAGAATTGTCCGTTGGTCAGGCCGACGGGGCGCAGCGCGTCATCAAAACGCCGCGCCAGCGCTCTTGCCGCGCGCTGAACATGCAGGCAGAGACAGCAATCGCAAACCAGCAATGTCGTCGCAAAGGTCGGCTCCGCCGCGGTGGCCATGCTCAAATAATATGGATATCAACGTATCTTGCCAAGCGGGCGCCGCGCGTGATAGGTTGATATCAATATATATATCAACCGAGCTCCGGCCGGTGCACCGCCCTCGAAGTCAGGAAAATCATGAGACAAAAAAAAGTTCCGACAAAAGCTTTGGGCTGCATCGCCGCGTTTCTCCTGCTCGCCTCGGCGTGGCCAGTAAAAGCTCAGGAAGCCAAGACTGCCTATCCGGCTATGGCGCCGCTCGAGCAATACCTGATGCCCGATCGCAATGAGGAGATAAAGATGGCGCGCAGCGCCGCGCCGGATTCTATTTCCGGGGACGCCACGGTTTTGGTCCTCGGCCGGCATGGCTATGAAACCGCAGTTCAAGGGAAGAACGGTTTCGTATGCCTGGTAGAACGAGGGTGGACTGCCGGAATCAACGATCCCGGCTTTTGGAATCCTAAGACGCGCGGTCCGCTCTGCCTCAATCCTCCAGCGGTACGGACCTATCTTCCGCGCACCATTAAAAAGACCGAGTTGGTCATTGCCGGGCGGACCAAAGCGCAGATCTTCGAGGCGATCGCCGCGGCCATCGACAAAAAGGAACTGTCGGCCCCGGAACCTGGTGCGATGTCTTTTATGCTGTCGAAGGAAGGCTATCTAGGCGACGAGGCTGGCGGACCCTGGCTTCCGCATCTCATGTTCTTCACTCCCAAAACCGATTCCAAAGCATGGGGCGCGGATCTTCCCGGATCGCCGATTATCACCTTTCAGAATCCGGAGGAGCGCCTTACCGTGTTTCTGATTCCCGTGCGCCGCTGGTCGGATGGTACGCCCGGTCCACCTCCCGCGGCGCGCTAGCCTTCGATCTCGAGCGAGTCGTGCCCATGGAAAGGAAGGCAATGGGAGAATGAGCTGAAGAAAGCCGCCAGAAGCGTAATTTTTCTCTCCGGCCGTTGGTGCGAACCCCACGAGTGGTCAGCTCTGTCGACGCATGCCCAACACCCCGGGCAAGGAGCAGGAGGCTGTCACAGTAGTCCAGGCGAATCCGGCAGCCTCCTGCCCCATCACGTCGCGTCCGTACATTGAACCCGCTGCGAAATTTCACCCAGTCGTACTCTGTCAAAGCCTCGGCAAGCCCGCGTCAATTGTCATCCCGAGCGCAGTCGAGGGACCTCTCTTTCCCTCTTGTCATCCCGAGCGTAGTCGAGGGACCTCTCTTCGCCTTTATGACCGAGACCTCTGCTCCGCCCCCACGTCTGACGGCCAAGTCTATGCAGACTTCTCCTTCATTGCCTTAATACTTGCTCTCACCAGCTTCTTCACCAACGTCATTGGTGCTGGTTCACCCATTGGGAAGCTAACAATGGCTTTCGTTGTGGCATAACCTGCAAGTTCCTTCCTATATTCTTGTATTACGGAAGGGGGTACATGTAGGCGTATGTGTGGTTTCTTGAAGCTGAACCAGGCAAACATCCCGTCATAATATTCAATTTCTGGATAGGAATATCCGGGCATTCGGAAATAATCGGTGCGTTCCGTGGCGCCAGGCGCAGCCGCCCGTACGGCCGCTCTGATCTTCGCCAGATCGCCTTGCGCCTCTTTCGGACATCCCGCGATGTATTCATCGACTCCACTACTTTTGCGCTTTGCCACGGTTGCGTTCTCCCCTTGTCGTAGTGGTTTTTCAATGTAATCGACGGTTGTGATTTCACCAGCAACTCTCGCCAGCGCCGATTTAGCCCGCTTGGCGCGTGGGTCACTCTTCCGGAATCCTCTTCTCCACCCGCCCGAAGCTACCGCCCACAGCTTATGGTTCAACCCTACCTTGCACAAGATCGCCAGCGTCCCACGCCATCGCGAATTCAAAGAGGGGACGGTTCAGGCCATCTGCAAACAACTGAAAATTCCGCGGCCATAAGGCCGACACCCAGATAGAAACGCGCTGCCTGAGGCGCCCGCCCGGTATCTTTAGGGGCCATTGACGCGAGCGCCCTGCCATCCTAGGATGATTCCATGAGCACAACCATTGCGGCCCCTCTGAACTGGGTGGAGGCTGTTGGAAAACTCCATTTTCCATCAAAAGCGGACCGTCGCCTGCAAGAACTCATGGACCGCAACAACGAAGGACTGCTTGGCCCATCGGAGCGAGAAGAACTCGAAGCCCTGGCGGAATTGAGCGAGCAGTTGTCTCTCGTGCGCGGGGAGGCTTTGCAGATTTTGGGCAAGCGGCCGTAAATGGCCGTGCCAGAGGCGCTGGCGCGGGCCGTCCGGTCGCGCGCACAGGGGCGGTGCCAATACTGTCTCATGCATGAAAGTCTGCAGGGAGCCACGTTTCACGTCGAACATGTCATCCCGTGATCGAAGAGCGGCGAGTCCACTTTGGAAAACCTCGCCTTGGCGTGCCCCAGATGCAACCTACATAAAGCCGACAAGACCACAGCTCCCGATCCGCTAACGGGCGAGCACGTCGCCTTGTTTCATCCCCTCCAACAGCAATGGTCGGAACACTTCCGATTCAAAGGCCATGAAATGGAAGGATTGACTGCCACTGGTCGCGCATCTGTGTTGCTCCTCGATCTGAATCACTCGCGGCGTCAGCGGATTCGCCAAGTCGAGGAGAGCTTCGGGCTGTACCCTGCCACTCGTTGAGAGATTCTTCCCTTCAGATCACCCACCCGCGCCACCACCGAATTGTCATTCCGAGCGAAGCGAGGAATCTGCTTTTTCCTCTCTTCAAGGTTGCGTTTTGTATCGCGAAGGCGGCGCACCCAGCATTTGGTTCAACCCTACCCTGCACAGAATCGCCAGCGTCCCGCGCCATCGCGAAATCAAAGAGGGGATGGTTCGGTCCATCTGCAAACAATTGGAAATTCCGAGGCCATGAGGTCGACACCCAGATAGAAAAGCGCTACCTGGGGTACCCGGCACCCCGCCGGACTCCTCTGCTCCGCCCGCCTCATTATTCTGCGACATGTGACCTTTTTGCTATACTCAGCCGCAAATGACCGTTGCCGCATGGATCTCGATCTTCGGAATCGGCGTGGCTGCTGCCATCACGCTCGGTGTTGCCTACATCCAGCGGAAGCAGATGCGGCAAATCGAACTGTTCCGCAAAGACCCCAAGGTTGCGCTAACTCCTCCACCTCACCGCGTCACGCTGTTCCTCAAAGACTACTGGTACTTTATATTGATAGCGGTGTTTGACCTCGCCATGCTCGTAAGAGATATGAGCCGAACCACTCCGGTTACCCGCGGCGTAGTGTTCTCCATCGGGCTGGACCTGGTCACATTTTCCGCGACGATTGTCATGGCAACCGTGACGGCGATGTTGAGGAGGATGTCGGACGTCGTGGGAAGAATCATCGGCGTGCTGGAGGCAATGACTAGAACGATGGAAGGCACGGACAGATCAATCTGGAAATTGGCAGAGAAGACTCTCGGCATTGACCCCAAGTTAAGGGATACCAAAGCTGACTGACGATGGCGGGTGGCCCGGATTAGGGGCGGGTGCCCCAGGTTCAGATTTCTCGAACCTGGGTCCTGCTGTTTCCATTCTTTGCTGAAGGCAGAATGCTCGATTCTAATTCGCTCACGCGTATTCGTATTCGAGCTTCTCGGCATTCACTTCGACCCGCACGCGTTTCTGCTGGTCGGCAACCTTCTCGAAGGCTCGAATGTAATCAGCCGCACGCTTCTCCAACCGTTTGTCGCGGGAAATCACGAGAGCTCTGGCCACTAGGTCACTCTGCAATCCAATGGGGTCCTCGTTGTTTTCCCACTTCGAGAGAGTCGTCTTGTTCACGCGAAGCAGCCTGGCAAACTCTTCTTGGTTCAGCTCAATATGCTTTCGCAGAAAACGGAGCTCTTCGCCGCGAAGCCGGTAAGGTTTCTGAAGGACGGCAACCGCCGCGATGTGCGTCAGTTCGTCCACCTGGAATAGGACCGGATCCACGTTGCCGCATTTCCCGCACTTCATAAGCTCGATATCCAGAAGGACGAGATCGCGCAGGCCGGTTTCCTTAAACTCGTAATCGCCGCGCACGGTTCGGGCGTCCGCTCCGCAGTTGCTGCACTGAGCTCTCTTCATTTTCGCTTCACCTCGACGGAAAACACGGTGATCAGAAATGCGGTATCCGTGGCTCTGAAGCAGAACACGATGGCGAGCCATTTGCCGTCCACTTCTCTGCCCTCGACCCGGTACTTCCAATCACCGCTCTTGGCGTCGCACTCTGGCTCTTGAAAGATGTTCCCGGTCTTAAGCGCCCGGAGGGCATCGGGAAGAATCAGACTTCCGTTGGCCAGTTCGTCGCGAAAGTGCTTGCCGGGAATAACCTTGTCTGTCCGGACGCACTCGCGAAGGAGCTTGACTGCTTCAGGGCGCGATAGCCTGTCAACCCTCACTTGGTAACATACCACCTTTTTTGAGTCACTGCATGAAGTGTCGCAGATTTCGCTTGCCGCCCAATTTCGGACGGCGAACGGTGCACTATTCACCGTAACTTATACAACGCTGCTCATTACACACTAGGTACATGGATGCTGGTCGAGCCGATCAAGTAGGCCGGAGAAGTGCAGGACACGGTGAAAAACCGAAGGCCCGCCCTCGCTTAAAACAAAAGCATAAGGATGAGCATCAGCGCTAAACTCATGGACGTGAAAATGTCACCCGTAACTTCCACGAAGCGCTACCACCACATCGGAATTCCCACGACCGAGCGTCGCGAAGGGGAACGCCTGGTCAAGGGCTATGCGACGTTCGTGTCTGGATATGAAACGAGCGCCTACGGAATCGAGTGGATGCGGTTCGAACCGGAAGCGGTGGTCCCTGAACTGGTGCGTACGGTTCCGCATGTGGCCTTCGAAGTGGACGATCTCGCTGCGGAAATCGCCGGAAAAGAGGTACTGATTGCGCCCAACTCACCGTCACCGGGTGTGACCGTCGCTTTTATTATCGAGAATGGAGCCCCAGTCGAATTTCTTCAGTTTGATAAGAAGTGATGCTGGTCGAGCACATCAAGTAGGCCTTGGCGGTTCGAGGCGCACCAGGCTTTTGCTTTTCGCTGAAACGCCCCTACGCTCTGATCAGCCCGGGGAATTTATTGGGATTATTGTCGAATCCCGGGAACACGCTCGCAAGATCCTTCACGCCGACGTGCTTGGTCAATATTTCGCCGAGCACGCTGCGAAAATCCGTCGTAAGCACAAGGTCGCGCCCTTCATTGAGCTGGTGATCCTCGAGCCCTGGCCATTTGCCGTAGACGTGGCCGCCCTTGACGTCGCCGCCCATCACGAACATGCAATTCGCATGGCCGTGGTCGGTGCCGCGGTTGCCGTTTTCGTGCGCGGTGCGGCCGAATTCGCTCATGGTCACAAAAACGATGTTCTCCATGCGGTCGCCCATATCCTGATGGAACGCCGCCAGTCCCTGGCCGAGATCGCGCAGAAGATTCGAAAGCTGTCCTTGCACGCCGCCTTCATTGACGTGGTTGTCCCAGCCGCCGCAATCGACGAACAACACTTCCACGCCAATGTTCGCTTTCAACAGCTGGCCGATTTCCTGCAAGCTCTGACCCAGCCGGTTCTTGGGATACTCCGCGCCGTTTTCCGGCTGATATTTTTCCGGATCGGCGTTGCGCAAAAGATCGATAGCTTCAAAAGTTTCCGTGCCCGTTCCATGTAGAGCGTGATCGACGGTCTGCGCGTACATGGCCTCAAATCCGCCTTCGACGATTTGGCCCGAGCCGGGCGATTGCGCCATCACTTTGAATTGCTTCAAATCCGGAAGCGCAATGGCCGGCGCGCTGCCGCGCAGCGTCAGCGGCAAATTCGGTCCCATGGCCACGGCGCGAAATGGCGAAGCCTCTTGCTCAGGCACTGTTTCGAGAGCGCGGTTGAGCCAGCCGTCATCCGTCGCGCGCAAACCTGGAGTGCCGGACTCCATGAAATCCTGTGCGTCGAAATGCGAGCGGGTCGGATCGGGCGATCCGGCCGCATGCACGATGGCTAGCCGATTCCTGTGGAACAACGGCTCGAGCGGCGCGAGGCTCGGGTGCAGCCCAAAAAATCCGTCCAGATCAATCGCCGCCGCGGCCCCGCCGCGCTGTGGCTGCGGAATCGCAATGCTCGGCCGCATGTGGTAATAATTCGGCTCGCCAAAGGGGACCACGATATTCAAGCCATCCGCCGCGCCGCGCTGAAACAGCACGACGAGTTGTTTTTTGTTCGGCATCGGCGTCGCCGCAACCGCGCGCTGCAAGAATGTGGGCATCGCGCTCAGGCCGACCAGCGCGACGCCGCCCTGCTTCAAGAAATACCGCCGCGAAAATTTCAAACCTCGAACGCCTTCGCAACATTCATGGATCATGTCAACCTCTCAAGTTCACTCCCGAAGATCGAATGTCCGATTATGGAGTGCGGCAGCCTTGCTGCCGCTTTTTTGCGCTTGGCCTATATGCTAAAGCGGCAAAAGCGGGAGCAGAACTCCCGCACTCCAAAAACTACCGTCTCTGAAATTCTGGCGCGCCCAGCACCAAGCCCGCCACGACTCCCAAATCCACATGCTTTACAGGGTCGTCCAACTTCGCCTGCACCACTTCCGGATTATCGACTTGCTTCTCTAGCGTCTCGACTGTCGTCGGCGCCGCTTGCCCGCCGAGGAACACCTGCACGGCTCGCTCCAGTGCCGCCTTCGCATCCGCAATCGATTCCACTCCCAATAATGCTCCAACATCCGTGCGCGATCCGCGCATCCTGTTCCCCGCCAGCGCCAGCGAAAAATTCAGCCGATTGAGCAACGCGCCGGTATTCACCCAGGCATCTGCCTTGTCCCGGTATCCAGTAGGGGGCTGGCACTGATAAAGCGGTTCGCCGATGCGCGCCACCCAGCCGACCAGTGGCTGCGGCATGTCCACGTCCGTTCCCAAGGCGCGCGCCGCGGAGACGACCAATTCGAACGGCGTCTTGATTTTTGCGCGATACGCTTCCCGCGACCAGAACTCCGAAGAATAGATCATCGTCCGCATCACCATTCGAATGTCGCCGTCGGTGGACTCGAACGTCTGCGCCATACGGGCTACAAGTTCGGGCGGAGGATTATCCGAAACGAATCGGCGCGCCAGTTTCGTGGAAATGAATTTCGCCGTGCTGGGGTTGTGCGCCAGCAGGCTAATCACATCCTCGCCGTCTTTCATCCCGCCGGCATGGATTTTTTTGCCCAGAACGATTTTCAGGTCGGGATCGTGCAAACGATCGTCAAATTTGAATTGCGGATCCTTGCGCGGCTTATCGATGGTCCAGCCGGTAAAGCAGCGCGCGACCTCGGTCACATCTTTTTGCGTATAACCGCCGTCCACGCCGAGGGTTTGCAGTTCCATTAGCTCGCGGCCGTAATTTTCATTCAGCCCGCGTTCGTTTCCTTTTTTCTGCTGGCCCTGCGGCGGGAACGGCTGGCCAAAACGGCCGTATCGCATCTGCTGGCGCATGGCGCGCTCCTGCGCGAGGTGCTGCGCCGCGCGCGGATCCACGCTCAAGAAATTATCCAGATAGAAAAGCATAGCCGGGCTTTTTGCGGTTGCAGTGAGCAGATCCTTGAATTTGCCGAGCGAGTGCGGCTGGATAACCTCGCGCTCGTAAGAAGTCAGGTAGTAGCGGTCTTCGCCTTTCCCCGCGAACACATTAAAATGATTGAACCAAAAATCATCCATGACCTGCTCAAGCTGACGCTCGCTGTAAATCGCTCGCGTCACCTTCGCCATTGCCAATTCCGCGATCACGCGCTGCGGCCGCTTGCTGTCCTGACCCAAAGCCCGCGCGAAATTGTTTGGATCGCCTCCGCCAAGCGCCCGGCGCTTTCCGGCACCTTTAACAACCGTATTTTCTTGCGCGGGATCATCCTTCATGGGCGATGGCGCGTTTGCATCGCTCGCGTCAGACTGCCCGGCAGACGCAGAAGAAGAAGTTTCCTTCGCGCCCATTGTTGCCGTTTCCGTGGCAGGCGGTGTCGCCTGCATATCTCTGGCAACAACTGTTGCCGCCACGTCGGAACGACGCTGCTGGTCCTGCTCGACTTGCGCTTGAGCACGCTGCGAAGCCTGCTTTTCCACCTGCTTCGGCCGCGGATACTCTTCTATGAGCTTCGAGGAAGACATTCTCAGTGTCGGGAAATCTTCCAGCCGCGCATCCAGCGCTTTGTCGTCGATTGAACTCGGATTCAGTTGCTCGTCAATCCATTTCGCAAGACCCATCTGCTTGACGCGTTCGACGTCTCCGGGCCGCGGGCCATACGCCAGCCGGTTCAGCGCATGAACGATCGCCTCATCCTCGCTCAATTCCGTAATCGGCAGATTTTTTAGGACGGGATCGTGCTTCGGTTTCTTGGTCTTTGTCGGCGCGGGGGCTGCCGAAGCCGAAGGAACATCAATCCCCAGCGAGAATACGCATGCAACGGAAAGAACAGCCGCGAGGAATGATCGAGGTGTCGCCGAAACGGATGCCTTCTCTCCAGCCAGGTTCTGCCGCACGCTCATGAAGCCCTCCCGCGGGGCGGAATAGCCCGCGAACACCTAGGACTCCATAGAATAACCCTCCGCAGGCCAGGAAGTTGCGCCCATTAAAGACCGGTGCCGAAAGTTCACTTTGCCCCTTCGTACAGGTTCAGTGACACCGGCTCACTTACTTATGCCTACGGCGAATTCTCCCTCAGGGCGCAGCTATTGACGCACTGGAACTCTGCCCGTATCCTCGGTCTGTTTCTTCGTTCAGACTGCGAGGTCAAGTGCTGGTTCGCAATTTTATCTTCTGGTTGTCCACCAAGCGCAGCGTGACGAACCGCATCGCGCGGCGCGGCATGCAAAATGGCTTCGCGCGCCGTTTTGTCGCCGGCGAATCCCTCGACGAAGCGCTTTCGGCGAGCCAGGAACTTTGCTCTCACGGCCGCAACGTCAGCCTCAACCATCTTGGCGAAAACGTGACCAGCGAAGCTGCCGCGCGCGAAGTCTGCTCCAGCTACATTCGCATGATCGAAGAACTGCACGCCAAAAATCTCACCGGCAACATCTCCATCAAGCTCACTCAGCTCGGCCTAGACATCGACAAACAGCTTTGCCAATCCATGGCCCAGGAGATCGCCGCACGCGCCGCCGCGCTCGGCCGAACCATCGAGATGGACATGGAAGGCGGCGCGTACACGGATTCAACGCTGGACATCTTCGAAAGCGTGCAGCGCGAGCTCGGAAATTGCGGGTTGGCGGTGCAGGCCTACCTTTACCGCACGGAAAAAGATTTGCAAAGGCTGGCGCCTATCAAGCCGAAGATTCGCCTGGTCAAAGGCGCCTATCGCGAGCCCAAAGCGATCGCCCTTCAAAAGAAGAGCGATGTCGATGCCAATTACATGAAGCTGACCACAATTTTGCTCGAAGGTGCGGCACAAGGAGATTTTCTGCCCGCCGTTGCCTCCCACGATTGGAACATGGTCGCGCATGCGCAAGCGGAAGCCGCCCGGCTCAAGTTGGACAAGACTCGCTACGAATTTCAAATGATTTATGGAATTCGCCGGGATCTTCAGGAGCAGGTGCACTCTGCCGGAGACACGCTTCAAGTGTACGTGCCGTTCGGCACCGACTGGTGCCCGTATTTCATGCGGCGTCTCTCGGAGCGCCCGGCGAATTGCTGGTTCGTCCTGCGCAGCTTACTCGCAGAATCAGGCAGCGCGTCGCGTCAGGCCGCGACTTAAGCAGCCACTCGTACGCCGAGCTTCCGATTCCCCCGCCGGCACCATTCCCTCATATTCATTTGAAAAGAAGTTGCACGCCTGCGTTTCTCCGTGTACCCGCCTCGTACCCTTCGTTGCGGTTCAGCAGCCCCCAAGTACGCCGAAGATCGGCCTCCAACTGCTAGCATTTCGCGCGAAACCCGTTTAATCTTTTGGATAGAGGCTTATCCCCAATGACCATCCGGGTCGAGCTGAACCCTGAGACTGAGGCACGCCTGAAAGCCGAGGCACGGGCTAAGGGCCTATCTTTGGAAAAGGTAGCCGAACAGCTTCTCAGAGAAGCTCTCAGTGAGCGCACTTTGTTTCGAGGTCAGATGAGTGTTGAAGAATTTCATCGAATGCTTGACGCGATGGCGGAAGGGTCTGAACGACTGCCAAATTTGCCCACCGAGAGCTTTTCGCGAGAGAGTTTCTATGAGGACCGGCTAGATGGCAGAGATGCCGTACCTCGTCGATAGCAATGTCCTTCTCCGCTGGGTGAAACCAGACCATAGAGATTATTCCGCCATTGTCTCAGCCACGGATGCCATTCTTCGACATGATGGCGCCCTCTGTTATACCTCCCAGAACGTCGGCGAATTTTGGAATGCCTGTACTCGCCCCGGGGATCGCAATGGCTACGGCTTATCGCCTCAAGACACCGACCGGCTCGCAAAGTTTTTTGAGGAAAAGCTCCGTTTGCTCCCGGATAGCCTTGCCGTTCACGAAGAATGGCGCAAGCTTTTGGTAACGCACGGTGTCTCTGGTGTGCAGGTTCATGACGCGCGCCGAGTGGCGGCAATGCGCGTGCATGGGATCAAGCGCATTCTGACGTTCAATGACAAGGACTTTGCTCGGTACACTGTTGAAGCCGTGCATCCGCGCAGTGTTTCGCTCGCCTGACCAAGACTTCGGAAATCCATGAATCGGCAGTGGGCGGCTGAATTCCTGGTTTCGCCGTCCTTCATTCCGTAAGTTCGAAATCGGC
>CAVYFO010000008.1:0-167209 GCA_963767755.1 uncultured Acidobacteriota bacterium
ATCCGATGGTCGCTTTGCGCTATGAATGATTGACCGATACCGCTGGTCTTCGGCGAGAGTTACTTCGCCAACAGGATCTTCCACCGCTCCCAAGCTTCCGTTCGCGCTTTCTTATTTGCGTCGCTGGCATCGGGGGCTTCGCCGGCGCGCATAAACCCGTGTCCCGCGCCGTCGTAGGTCACAGGCTCGAACGTTTTGCCAGCTGCTTTCATGTTGGCGATGGCGTCGGGCAACATCGCTCCGATTCGCGAGTCATTGCCGGCAAAGAATCCGTAGACCGGCGCGTTGATGCGAGCCATAGCATCTTTATCCGGAGGCGCACCATAAAAAACAAATGCCGCGGAAAGATCGCTGCGATTTGTGGCGAAGCGGAACGACAGGCTTCCGCCCCAGCAGAATCCCGCGACGTAGAGTTTCCCGTTCGACGCTGGAATTCTGTTCGCGGAATCCGCAGCGGCGTTCAAGTCCGCGGTCACCTGGTCCGGATTCAAATGGCTCACTGCTTCTGTGGCTTTCCCCTCCGGGAACGAAGAACTGCGGCCACCATTCGGCCCCATCCCGGAAAGGAGGTCAGGAGCAACCGCAATGTATCCGGCGGCGGCGACCTGGTCCGCCAAATCCTGCACCCAATCTGTCATGCCGAAAATTTCGTGAATGATCAGCACCACCGGCCGCTTGTCTTTCGACTCCGGATACACCACGAACGTCTCCACCGAACGCCCGTCGTGCTTAACAGTGACCCATTCCTGGTGCCGCGGCGACTTCGCCAGCTTGTCCTTAGCCCAGTCTTGCGCCGAAACCGCCTGCGCCAGAGCCAAAACCAGCAAAGCCAAAAATGTTCGCTTCATCGATCCCCCTCACTCCTCGCTCGAAACGAGCGCAAGCCACTCTAACTCTTGCCCGTCCCCCACTCCAAAGCGCCCGCATCATATCCGCTCTTCCTTCATCACATCAATCCCCAGAATCGTCGAGTTTGCCATGCAGGGTCTTTGTCGGCCGAGCCCACGCCACACGCGGGAACCGCCCACTCGTTACGCGGCCCAAAAAACCTTGGGAACAAATCTAAGGAACAAACGTCCTCTTATTTACGTTCGTCCAAGTAGTTGAATGGCTCGTCCGGGTAGCCTATCCTTTGCCGAATACCCGTCGGCTCGACTCGAACTTGTGGAGAATCTCCGATGCATTCACTCTGGCAGGACTTTAAGTACGGCCTTAGGCAGCTCCGGAAGAACCTCGGCGTCACCGCGACCATGGTCTTTACGCTCGCGCTGGCCATTGGCGCGACCACCGCCATCTTCAGCGTCGTCTACGGCGTGCTTCTGCGTCCCCTGGCCTATCCCAATGCGAAGCGCATCATGGCCATCTTCGAGGTCACCTCGAAGGGCCACCCATCGCGCCTCGCGGACCCCAACTTCGACGACTTTCGCGATCAGAACCGCAGCCTTCAGTCGATTGCAAAGTACACCAGCGACGTCGAGTCCGTTTCCGGAGCTTCGGAGCCGACTCGCACGACCGTCGCCGCAGTCTCGCCTAGCTTTCTTAGCGTCCTAGGCGCCGAGCCGATTATCGGCCGGGATTTGAGCGCCAGCGATGCGAAAAAAGGCGCGGCTCGCACCGTTCTTGTCAGCTACGGCTACTGGAAGCAGCATCTCGGAGCGCCGCGAGGCTTGTCGCAGTCGCACCTGAAAATCGGAGGCGCAATCTACTCGGTGATCGGCGTGCTCCCGCCCGGATTCCAATTTCCGCAAGATGCGGAACTATGGCTGCCAGCCGACCTCGACGGCGAAAATCCAAGCAGGACATCTCATAACTACAGTGCAATCGGACGCCTTCGTGACGGTGTGACGGTAGCGCAAGCGAATCAAGATATCAGCGGGATAGCCCGCCGAATTCACGCGACTTCGAGCGAGCAAGGCGACTATCTCCTCAAGGATGGAATGGTTCTCCCGCTACAGGATTCCATCACAGGCAAGGCCCGCCCAGCCCTCTTGGTTCTGCTCGGGGCGGTCGGATTTCTGCTACTGGTGGCGTGCGCGAACGTGGCGAATCTGCTGCTCGCGCAAGCGTCGGTGCGAGGACGCGAGCTTTCGATTCGCAGCGCGCTGGGCGCCGCGCGCGGACGGTTGATCCGCCAATTCCTCACGGAAACATTCTTGCTCTCCCTGGCCGGTGGCGGTCTTGGAGTATTGGGGGCGTTTGCGGGCGTGACCGGTTTGCTCGCGCTCGCGCCGCAAAGTCTTCCGCGCTTGGACAGCGTCTCGATCAATGTGCCAGTGCTTGCCTTTGCGCTGCTTCTTACGGCAGCGGTGGCCGCCGGGCTCGGAGCGTTTACCGCGGTACGCGCGACTTCCGGCGACCCGCGCGAAGGGCTCGCCGAAGGCGCTCGCGGACAAGCTGGTTCGCAAGGCAGCCAGCGCGTTGGCCAGGTCATCGTGGCCGCGCAAGTCGCCATCACATTGATCCTGGTGATAGGAGCAGGATTGCTCGGGCGCAGCCTAATGAAAGTGCTGGAAGTAAACCCCGGCTTCCGCGTGGACAAGATTGTTAGCATGGACGTTTCGCTGCCGTGGGTCGAGGATCCCAAGGCCAAAGCAAGCCAGGGAATTTTCTATTCCAATCTAATCGATCGCCTGAAGCAAATCCCCGGCGTACGCAAGGTCGGCGCGGCCAGCAATCTGCCGTTGGTGGACGGCGGCCTTCCCGACGGATCGTTTCTGCTCATGACGCCGAACGAGATGCCCAAATCGCTGGACGATTTTGGTGCGCTGTTCCAGCAAAAAGAACGCATTGACATTGCGGATTTCTGTGTCGCCAGCGACGGCTACTTCCAGGTTCTTGGAATTCCGTTGATTCGAGGGCGCATTTTCGACGAGCGCGACGGCCCGAATGCGCCGCACGTTGCCGTCATCAGCGAATCGCTCGCGCGTGACCGCTGGCCGAATCAGGATCCCATTGGCCATACGATTGAGTTTGGAAATATGGACGGCGATTTGCGCTTGCTAACGATCGTCGGAATCGTGGGCGATACTCATGAATACGGTCTCGATGCGCCGCCGCGTCCCACGGTTTACGTGGATTTGTTCCAGCGGCCTCGCGCGGAGATGACCCTGGCGATGCTCAGCGATGCCGACACGCGTTCCGTCACCTCGGCCGCTCGCGGCATCCTGCAAGATCTTAATCCCGAGATTCCTGCGGAATTCCAAACGTTTTCGCAAATCTATTCCGCCTCGATGGGTTCGAGGAGATTCAACGTTATTCTCGTCGGATTCTTCGGCATCACCGCGCTGCTGCTCGCAACGGCGGGCGTCTTTGGCGTGATGGCCTATTCGGTCAGCCGCCGCACCCGCGAAATTGGAGTGCGCGTCGCTCTCGGCGCGGCCTCCAGCGACGTCCTGACGATGATCCTGGGCCAGGGACTGCGCACGATTCTCATTGGCGTCGTGGTCGGTATTGCCGGTGCGCTCGCGCTCACCCGTGCGGTCGCGTCGCTTCTTTTCGGCGTCACTGCCACCGATCCACTTACCTTCGTCGGAGTGACATTGCTCCTCGTCGCCGCGGGACTGCTTGCGTGCTACATTCCCGCGCGCCGCGCCACGCGCGTCGATCCTCTCGTCGCCTTGCGATACGAATAATCGCCCGAGGTGCGTGCAGGGGCGGGACTTGCCCCGCCCTCTTCTCGCTCCAATTTCGGTTGGTCTGCCGTCGAGAAGTTCACAGATTCTTGTTGCGCACGCGCGCTGTTTCCAAGAGACTGTGCCCCTGGTTCCCGTCCTTCGGAGGCGACATGACCCGGCTTCGCACCCTCATCGCAATTTTTGCGCTCTGCATTTTGCTTCCAGCGCTTGCCGCCGTTCCTCAAACGCCGGCCCCCATAAAGACTGCTGCGCCGGCTGCTGCAGCCGAAACAAAGCCCGAGCAGGCAACTCCCCCTCCCGCCGCGCATCCTCTCGAAAAGGCCGACCTCGAAGCCTTTTTCGACGGCCTGGTCCCGCTCCAAATGGAACGCAGCGACGTTGCCGGCGCCACGGTGCTCGTCATGAAAGACGGCCAGGAACTTCTCAAAAAAGGCTACGGCTACTCCGACCTCGCAAAAAAATCCCCCGTCGATCCGGACGCCACCATGTTCCGCCTGGCCTCCATCTCGAAACTCTTCACCTGGGTTTCCGTCATGCAACTCGCCGAGCAAGGCAAGCTGGACATCGACGCCGACGTGAACAACTATCTTGATTTCAAAATTGCTCCAGCCTTCAACAAACCCATCACTCTCCGCAACTTGATGACCCACACCGGCGGCTTCGAAGAAGTAGTTCACGACATTATTTATGTCGATCCGCACAAACCCACCTCACTGCGCGATTTCCTGATCGCCAATCAACCGCGCCGCATGTATCCTCCGGGTGAAATTCCGGCCTATTCCAATTACGGCGTGGGCCTCGCCGGCTACATCGTCCAGCGCGTCGCCGCCGAGCCGTTCGAGCAGTATGTCTCCGAGCACATTTTCCAGCCTCTAGGCATGAAGCACTCCAGCTTCAACGAACCCATGAACGCCGAGCTCGCTCCCTACGTATCGGACGGCTATCGCAACAACACCGAGAAACCCGCCATAGGCTTCGAGATTTTCAATCCCGCTCCCGCGGGCGGCGTCTCTTCCGCGGCGGGCGATATGGAAAAATTCGCGCTCGCTCTGTTGAACGGCGGCGAACTCGACGGCCAGCGCATCCTCAAAACCGAAACGCGCGCCCTTATGTGGACACCTCAGTTCCAGGCTTCCAACCAACTGCCTCCGATCTGCATGGGCTTTTACCAAACCTGGCGCAATAATCTTCGCTTCATCGGCCACGACGGCGATTTGATCGCGTTTCACAGCATGTTTCTGATGGAGCCGACCCAAAAGCTCGTTATCTTCGTGTCCTACAATTCCGCGGGCTCCGCATCGAAAAATCGCGCGGAACTTCTCGACGGCTTTGCGGACCGCTACTTCCCTGCTTACACGCCGCCTGCCCTTCAAACATACCCCGTCGCCCAGCTCAAGGGGATTGATGGCACATACCAATCCACGCGCCGCGCCGATAGCACCAAACTCGCCATCGGCAATCCTTTCAGCCAAGCCGTCGCTAAAGTCGATAAAGACGGCGTTCTCACTGTCGATGTCTTTAAAGACTTGCGCGGCCACACTCGCAAATGGAAACCCATCGGCAAGGATTTGTGGCAGGTCGAGGGCGATCAGGCTCGCGCCTTCGGCATCCGGGATTCCTCGGGGAAAATAATTCGCGTGGCCGTCAATTTTCCTGGAGTGCAGTTTCAGCGCGTCCCCTGGTATGAGCACAAGTCATTTGTGGGAATTTCCCTCTCCGTGAGCGTGTGTATCTTGCTTTTCGTCGTCCTGGCCAGCTTGATTCGCTTCGGCAGGAAGCTTTTCTTCGGCAGTCGTCCGCCGCTCAAGCCTCAGCCGGGCACACATTGGATTACGATCGGGCCGCGTCTGGCCGCTTTCACCTGGATCATCGTCGCCATTTGGCTCGTAGCATTGGCCGGTAACCTTCAAAACTCAGATCTGCCTTCTTTCAACATCATTGAACGCTATTTTTCAGTGATAACTTGGTTCTCCGTCGCCGCGGTATTCTTCAGCATCTTTGCGCTCATCTCCGGAATCCGGATCTGGAGCCGCGCCGATACCCGCTTCATCTCGCGCCTAAAATTTTCTTTGGTCGCGCTGGCCTGCGTTTTCCTAACCTGGTGTTCCATCCACTGGAACCTCATCGGCCCCATCCGCCGCTTCTGAGCAAGCGCTAAATCTCCCATCCCTTGCGTCGGTCCGGCTTTACTAATTTCTGGGCCGTGTCCGAATTCGTCACTTTCAGCGCCGCGCGATCCCAATGCAACCTCTCTCCGGTTCGCGACGCCACATTCCCCAGGAGCAGCGTTTCAGTGACCATTCCTGAAAATTCAAAACTTGCTCCAGGCTTGTCCTTCCCGCCCTTACACGCGTTCAGCCACTCACGTTCATTTCCGGGCGAACGCGGCAAAGTTTTCGGCGGAGGCACGAAGGCCTCCATCTTCGCGCGAGGAATCAACTCCGGGTGCCCGCCATTGAAGTCACACAAAATCTTTCCGTGATCTCCGACGAACAACAACCCCTCGTTCTCTTCCTCTTCACCTTTCAGGGCTCGCCCATCTTCCAGTTCGTCCGGCCGCTCCGGCTTCAAGCCGCCGTCGTACCAATTGAATTTCACGGCGGGCATATCGCCGCGCGCGGGAAAGGTGTACCGGCAAATCGAAGCGAGCGGGTAGGTCTCGTCATAGCGTTCGCTCGAACTCGCTTCCACGGTCTCCGGCGCTTCCAGCTTGAACACGCGAAAGAGCGTGTCATAACTATACGACCCCATGTCGCCCAGCGCCCCGCAGCCAAAATCTCCCCAGCCGCGCCACACAAACGGCAAATAAGCCTGATTGAAACCGCGCTCGGGCGCAGGCCCGAGCCACAAATCCCAATCGAGCCCCGCAGGCACGGGCTGGACCTCTTTGGGCCGCTCGATGCCCTGCGGCCAATACGGCCTGCTCGACCAGTTGTAAACTTCCCGCACCGGCCCAATCACTCCGGCCCAAATCCATTCGCACAAAAGGCGCGTCGCCTCCGACGCCTGATTCCCAACGGCAATTTGCGTCGCGACTCCGGTCTCCTTCGCGACTTCCGCCATTCTTCGCGCTTCATAAATCGTATGCGTCAGCGGCTTCTGGCAAAAAACATGTTTGCCCTTTTTCATCGCTGCAATGGAAACCGCCGCGTGCAAGTTGTCCGTGGTGCAGACTACCACCGCGTCCACATCTTTTTGTTTCTCGAGCAGTTCGCGAAAATCAACATGCGCCGCGCAGCCGTTGTACGTTCCCGAGCGCTGTTGCGTCCCGTAATAGCCATTCACAATTTTCTGGCAAGGTTCGCGCCCCGCCACGCCGCTCGTCACGCGCAGGGAATGCGTCAACTGAATCGGCTCGTTCGGGCTCAGCCACTCCCACCCGCCGTCCACGCCCAGCAGCTCCCGCACCGATTTGGTGAATTCGTGGTCATCCCACTGCGGATAATTCGCCGCGCTAGTCGTCACATCGCAAACCGCCACGCCCTGCACGTCCGGCTGTTTCAAGAAACCCAACATCACACGCAGTCCTTGCGCTCCAACTCCAATAAACGCGATGTTTACTTTGTCGCTGGGTGGAATATATCCCGTCCCTCCCAAAACGTGCCGCGGCACAATCGTAAATCCCGCAGCGGCCGCAGCCGCCGTCCCCAAAAATTCCCGCCGGGAAACTCCGGCGTTCACGACCTCGTCGCGCGCGGCCGCAACTTTGCCGTTTGGCAAATCTTCACCCTTCCATGCGTCATTGCCGTTTACGGCGCTATTCAACCGTTTCAAATCGCCCATTTCGCACCTCGCCGCCGCAGATTCTACCTCTCTTCGCGAAACACGTCGACAATTCCGTGGCGCCGGGCTGACCGGCTCCCTTCGTCCTTCATGTAAACTAGTTGTGATTGCTGAACAGATCGTCCGGGCAGAATTGATTGCGCAAGCATCGCTTGCCGTCGCGAGGCCAAACCATGACGCCAGTGCACAACGAGCTTCTCCAGGAGTTTCAAGGCTACGCTAAGACTGCTCTCTCCTCGCACGCCCTCATGGAGCACATGGCCATGCACCTCCATGAAAAAATGACGCGCTACAACTGGACCGGTTTTTATCTGGTCGATCCCGCGGACGCTAACTTCCTGATTGTCGGCCCTTACGCCGGCAGCTTCACGCCCAACGCTCGCATCCCTCTCGACCGGGGCCTGTGCGGCGCTGCCGCCACCAGCGGCCAAGTCATCGTCGTGCAGGACGTCTCCAAGGATCCGCGCTATCTCGCCGGCTCCAACTTGGTCAAATCCGAAATCGTCGTCCCAATCTTTGCCAACAAAAAACTCGCCGCCGAACTCGACATCGAATCCTATTTCGCCGACACCTTCCCCAGGCCCGAACAGGAATTCGTCGAAGCGTGTGCCACCGTGCTCGCAAATTATTTGGCAAAAAGTTAGTCGGTGGGAATCTTCCAATTCGCGCCCCTGTCGCTCCGTCGCAACCAGTCCTAGAACCTCTAGGCTCTCCGTCCCAGTCGCCAGCTTCTGCCCATTCTGCCCGTTTGATTGCTTCCCCGTACCTCGCCGCGTATGATTGTCGGTTCATGCTCTCGGCTCCGTCTAATCTGTCCATGACTCGCAATCTCTCCCGGCTTCTCATCTTACTAACCTCGCTCCTCATCGCGGTGCCGTCCTTTTTCCAAGTGCGAGCGCAAGCGCCCGCTGCGGCGGAAATCTTGCCTCTGAGCCAAGTCCATCCCGGCATGCAAGGTTACGCGTACACCATCTTCGCCGGCGACCAGGTTGAAAAGTTCGACCTCGAAGTCATCGGTGTGATGCCCAATTTTCTCGGCCCCAAGCAATCCATCATTCTTGTCCAATTGAAGGGCCCCAAAGTCGAGCACACTGGCGTAGTCGCCGGCATGAGCGGCAGCCCGGTGTATTTTGACGGCAAGCTGGCCGGCGCGCTCTCGCTGAAACTCGGCGTGTTCACTAAGGAACCCATCGGCGGCGTCACTCCCATTGAAGACGTTCTTCGTCCACAGCCTCAACTCACCTCCGAAGCCGACCCGTACCAATCAGCTTTGCCTCAAATTTCCTTGCCGCAAACCGCCGCTTCCGGCGCCGGCCTCCCCGAAGGCTCCGCTCTCGAACCCATCGAAACACCGCTCATCTTCTCCGGCTATCAACCCGAAGCCCTTCGCCAGTTCTCCAGCCAACTGCAAAGCTTCGGCTTCGTCGCCGCGCAAGGCGGCACCGCTGCTTCCAAGCCCGGCGATTCGCAACTCGTTCCCGGAGATATGGCAGGCATGGTCCTCGGTGCAGGGCGACACCTCGATCAGCTCCGCGTGCACCGTCACCGCGGTCCACGCTAATAACGTCTATCTCTGCGGCCATCCCTTCCTTAGCCTCGGCGACGTCCAATTCCCCATGGCCCGCACCGAAGTCGTCACCACTCTTTCCTCCGAACTCGCTTCCACCAAAATCATCAACGTCGGTGGCGACATCGGCACCATCACCGGCGATCATCTCACCGCTGTGACCGGCAAGCTCGGCGCTCTTCCTGCCATGATTCCGATCGACCTCACTCTGGCCGTTGGCGGCGCCGAAAAAAAGCTCCATTTTGAAATGGTCGATCATCCCAAACTCACTCCGCTCCTGATGGGCCTCACCGTTTTCAACGGCCTCACGCAAAATTCGCTCTATGGCGAAGGGACCACGCTCCATCTTTCCGGTCAGATCCTCGTCCACGGCCACGCGCCCGTCCAAATTGAAAACACATTCGCCCCCGGCGACGCTTTCTCTCCCGACGGCCTCCCGGTTGCTCTCGACGTCCAAAATATTTTCAATCGCCTTTTCACGAACACGCACGAAATCCCCGTCTTCGAGGGCATTCATCTTCGTGTCGAGAGCGTCCCCGGCCGCCAGGCTTATAGCATCGAAAGCGCTTGGCTGGAAAAAGGCGAAGCCGCTCCTGGCGAAACACTCCGCGTCCGGGTCTTGCTTCGCCCTTACCGCGGACCCGCGCGCATTGAAGAGACCACCGTCCGCGTCCCTGAACAAGCTACTCGCGGCACCACTCTGCGCGTGCTCGTCACCGACGGCGACATGCTCAATCGCGCGTCCCACGGCTTTTCGTTTTCCACCGGCGGCAGCAGCGCCAGCCTCGATCAGCTCATCGCCCTCATCAATCGCGAGCGCCGCAACGATCGTCTCTACGTCGGCCTCTTCGCTCCCACGCCCACTATCCTCTGGGACGATAAAGAGCTCCCCGACGCCCCGCTCTCCGAGATCAATGTCGTCGACGGACGCCCCACCCCCGGCACCGTCCAAATTCTCCGCGAGTCACTGGCCAGCGAATCTTCCATTCCGCTAGGCGGTCCTGTGACAGGGATCATCTCGCTAAATCTCCAAATCCGGTGATCATCCAAATGCCAAAACGCGTGTCATCTGGTCTTTCATCCACTCGCCACTCGTCACTCGCCACCCGCCACTCTTTTTTCCTTAACGTCCTCTACCTCCTTTGCTTCCTTTACCTACTTCCTTCTCCTCTTCTCGCCGAACACACCCGCCGCTGGCTGGAAACCACCTACGACGAATTCCTCAAAGGCACCGCTCGCGGCGTAGCCGTCCGTAGCGACGGCCGCCTCGAACTCGCACCCAAATTCACGCTCCTCGCCGACGCCGACGCTTCCTATCTCTGGTCCGTTCGCCTCGACCCCAAAGGCGTCCTCTACGCCGCCGGCGGCTCTCCCGCAAAAGTGTTTCGCTTCGATGACAACGGCAAGCCCGTCACCGTCTTCGACTCCTCGGACCTAGTCGCCCAAGCCATCGCCTTCGATTCGAAAGGCACTCTCTATGTCGCGACATCTCCCGACGGCAAGGTCTATCGCGTCTCCGCGACCGGCGAAAAATCCGTCTTCTTCGAGCCCAAGACAAAATACATCTGGGACATCGCTTTCGCTCCCGACGGCACTCTCTACGTCGCTACCGGCGACAAAGGGCAGGTCTTCGCCGTCTCTCCAGATGGCAAAGGCGAACTCTTCTACTCGAGCGATGAAGCCCACATCCGCGTCCTCGCGTTCGATTCGAACCACAACCTCCTCGCCGGTACCGAACCCAACGGCCGCATTCTCCGCATCACTCGCGCAGAAGCAAGTTCCACCCGCAAAGAAGGCAAAGAAAAAGCCTCCGCATCGGACTCTTCAAAAGCCGAGGGCTTCGTCCTCTACGAAACCCCCAAGCGCGAAGTCACCGCACTTGCCGTCGCTCCGGACGGCTCCATCTACGCCGCCGCCATCGGTGAAAAACAACGCACCTTCTCTACGCCCTCCACCACGATCATCGCCTCTCCCCAAGGCACCACCACTTTCACCACTAGCACCGGCGGCGTCACCGGCACCATCTCCAGCCAGGTTCAGCAAGCAACTCCCTTCATCGCTTTCCCTCCCGCGCTTTCCAGCAGCATCTACCGCCTTTCGCCTGACGGCGCTCCCGATGAACTCTGGTCCTCCCGCGATGACCTCGTGTATTCTCTCGGCCTCGCACCCGACGGTCGCGTCCTCGCCGGTACCGGCAATAACGGCGCGCTTCTCGCCATTGACGGCCACGGCGTCTTCGCTCAGCTCGCTAAAGCCGGCTCCGCGCAAATCACCGGCATCGCTCGCAACTCCGCCGGAAAAATCTTCCTATGTACCGCCAATCCCGGAAAAGTCTTCTCCGTCGGCCCCGAACACGAGCCCGAAGGCACTTTCGAGTCGCGCTCCTTTGACGCGCAACTCTTCTCGCAATGGGGCCGCCTCGATTGGTGGGGGCCACCAGTCGATGCCGCGGCCGCTTCCGAAAAATCCGCAAAACCAATTGCCGACTCTGGCGGGCCGCGCCTCGAATTCTTCGTCCGCTCCGGCAACACCGAAGATCCCGGCAAAGAATGGTCCCGCTGGTTCGGCCCGTATTCGAAGCCCGGCACCACAGTCGAAGCTCCCAGCGCCCGCTTCTTTCAATGGAAAGCCGTCATCCACGACGGCCGCCCCGGCGACGGCATCGACTGGGTCAGCCTCGCGTATCTCCCGCGCAACGTCGCCCCGGTCATCGACGCCATCGTCATGCAAGATCCCGGCGTCCGCGCACAAAGCAATACCATCATCTCCACCGGCCAGGCTCCCAGCGTGAATCTGAAAATGCCGTCCACGCCGAACACCACCGGCATCTTCATTGCACAAACCACGACTTCCACAAAATTTGATCAGCCTCCGCAAGGCTATCGCGAAAAAGGCTATGAATCCGTGTTGTGGAGCGCCCACGACGATAACGATGACGATCTACTCTTTAGCGTCTACTATCGCGGCGAAAACGAACGCGAGTGGAAACTACTGAAGGACAAGCTCGACCAAAAATTCTATTCCTGGGATACCACCACTCTTCCCGACGGCGCCTACTATCTGAAAATCGTAGCCACCGATTCCCCTTCGAATCCTCCCGCACTGACGCTCACTGCCGAGCGCGTATCCGAGCGCTTCGAGGTCGATAACACTCCGCCGGTGATCGGAGGACTAAAGTCTGCCCTTGGAAGCTTTCAAAGCAGTCAGTCAGGTCACGCCGAAGTGATGATGATCCAATTCGTCGCCAAGGATGCGGCCAGCTCCATCGAGCGCGCCCAATACAGCATTGACGGCGGCGACTGGACGCTCTTGTCCCCAATCGGCAACGTTAGTGACAACCCCGAAGAGCATTACGAATTCACCTTGAGCAAACTCACTCCCGGCGAGCACACCATCGCCGTCCGCGCCTACGACCGCTTCGACAATGTCGGCAGTGCCAAAACGATTCTCACCGTATCGGCCGCAAAGCCTTAGCGAGCCCGCGGCTCTCCAGGCGCTGAAAGATTTCTGGTTTTTAGAATTGTCATTCCGAGCGTAGCGAGGAATCTGCTTTTTGCTTGCTCTGCAACTGTGCAGCGATTCGCCAGGGAACTGCTAAGCCATCCAGCGTTCTGCAGCCGGCACCGAGCTAAACTTCACAATCTCCGCCCCAAACCCGATTCGTCCATCCGCATACGCTTCATTTTTCACATGCACAACCCGCGCCGTGCACTGCATCTCCTCGGTTTGCGTCCCCGTGACTTCGGCCGGCATCCGCAAGGTAACCTCAATGGGCATCCCCACTTGCAAGGGCGCCGAAGAGGCAAAATAGAATCCACCGCGGGAAATATTCAACGCTTCTGTAAAGTGTTCGCTCTTATCCGCGGCCACACCCGTCGACCGGAATCGCAGCGGCGTGCGAAGATGGTGTCGGGTCAATTGTCGGCGTTCTGCACCTTGCATTTTGTCCTCCTCCGGGCGAGGAAGCTGATTCGGCGGCCCTCGCGCCGTTTGAGAAGGGGTATCTCAGCCTAGCAGACCTATTTACCCGGTCAAGCATCAATCCTTAGTACTAGGGGTACCCGCTTTTCGCCCGGCTGCGCCCCTATCGCCATCCCCGCTCGCTCCGACGGGCTATCCTGTCAACGCCAGGCCCCTGTCAGTGTCGAGCGTTTCCCCGGATCACGTTTGCCACTCACATCTAATGAGAAATTATGTACCCTTCCCACCAGCCAATCATCCAAAAGCATCTTCATTCGGGGGAGAAGGTCTATGAGCACTGGATTGACGGCATTCACCTTGTTTCACGTCGCGATTAGTCTGATCGGCATCTTCACCGGGTTCATCGCCGTTTTCGGCATGATCGCCGGCAAGCGTCTCGATAGTCTCACCGCCATCTTCCTCGTCACAACCGCCCTAACGAGCATCACCGGCTTTCTGTTTCCTTTTCACGGAGTGACGCCCGGGATCATTGTGGGCATCGTTTCGCTGGTCGTCTTGGCGATCGCCATTCCCGCGCGCTACCTAAGACACTTGGCCGGTGCGTGGGGCAAAATCTACGCCATCACCGCCACCATCGCCCTCTATCTAAACGTTTTCGTCCTCGTTGCTCAGCTCTTCGCTAAACTTCCCGCGTTGCATGCTCTCGCGCCTAAAGGCAACGAGCCACCCTTCCTCGTCTCCGAACTTGTCGTGATGGCTCTCTTCATCGTCCTGGGCGTCGCCGCCGCCATCAAGTTCCATCCCGAACCCGTCCGCGCCTCCTGAGTGGCACTGGTACTCAGAACCATCGGGGGGAGCCGTGGCCCAACCGCCCTACGGCTTCGCAGAGAGTTTGTCGAGCAGTTCGTACTGCCGCCGCTGCCCATCCTTCTCCGCGCGGGGCTGGGCCGCGAGATGCATCACCTCATAGCCGTCCTTCGCGGTGTACCAAGGCCACTCCGCCAGTCCTTCTCCGTTTGGATTCCCGGTCTTCGCAAAGTTCGTCCAGTAAGCTCCCATCTGCTCCGACAGCTTGAAGTCTTCCGGCCGCCACGGCAGGTCCTTCGATTTCAGCATCCCAAACACAAACTCAATCTCCGACGAGTGATAAGCTCCGCGAGAAACGCCGGGTTTTCCGTCTGTCGTTGGCGCGGCCGGCGGCGCATCATCGAACTCATAACGGTAGACAGCCGGCCCGTCCAGCTTTCTCTGCTCTTCAATCCACTTCCATGTCCCGAAGCCGATGAAATTCGCCGTCGACAAGAGCCCCGCCGATTCCTTCGCCTGCTCATCCGTTCCGCCGGGGAACAGTTTCAGCATTTCCACAGCATGTTCTCCATACGTCTGCTCAATCTTCTTCGCGTAATTTTCTTTCGTCGGCTCTTCTTTTCCGAAAAATTGAAGATAGCTGCCTTCGTCGTGGTTCCAACCTGCTAACAGCTCAATGTGCGCCTGTTCCCGCTTCGCATAAATCTCCGCCGGGCTTTTAGGGAAAAAATACCCGTCAATGTTCGGCCCGAACCGGAACGAATTTTTGTCTTTCATCGCGGCATCCATAATTTGCTGGCCAGTCATCGCCCGCAGCTTCTCCAGACTGTCCGCTCCGATCGATTCCCCAAACTTGGCCCCGTCCTGCTCGCTTTCGGCCAGCGCCTTCGCGGGAAGCGTCCTTCCAAAGAACGCTCCGCTCTCTCCAATCGCACGGTGAACCAACCGCCTCGCCACCGGCGAAGCCATCTGCGCGCTCACCGAGAACGATCCCGCCGACTCTCCGAAAATAGTGATATTTTCGGGATCTCCGCCAAACGCCGCGATGTTCTTGCGCACCCATTCGAGCGCCGCTGCCTGGTCCAACAATCCGTAATTCCCCGAAGCATGATGCGGCGATTCTTTCGTCAATTCCGGGTGCGAAAAAAATCCAAAAATCCCCAGCCGGTAATTCATGCTCACAATCACCACGCCCCGATGAGCCAGCACTTCGCCGTCCTGCCTCGGCTCCGAAGTCGCCCCCGCCTGGAAACCCTCCACCATAAATCCACACCATCACCGGCAGCTTCGCGCCCGCCTCCGCCTTCGGCGTCCACACATTCAAATAAAGGCAATCTTCGCTCGGCCCTGCATCGCGAAACACCATGTCCCCGAACACATTCCACTGCATGCATCGTGCGCCAAACTCCGTCGCCTTCCGCACGCCCTCCCAACTCTCCGCGGGCTGCGGCTCTTTCCATCGCAATGCGCCGACAGGCGGCGCCGCAAAAGGAATTCCCTTGAAAATTTGTACTTTCCCATCCGCGCTCGTCGTTCCTTCCACGACTCCAGAAGCTGTCTTCACTTTATTCGCCGCCGCAACTTCCATCCCGCTCAGCAGCGCCACGAAAACAAACGCGCCCACGGCGCGTCGCATCCTCATCGCATCCATCCTCATGAAAATTCCCATGAACTCTCCTCCCTGTTTCGCCAGCTTGTCCTCAAATTCCGCGAAGATAGTACCTCCCTTGTCTCAACTAAACCAATTCTTAACTTTCAAATCTTTCCTGCATGTCCGCGCAGCCATACGCGCCCCTCTTCGGAGTTCTTCGCCTGCGTCCACTTTGGCCTGCTCGCAAATCCAAGACTCGCCGCTGCTTTCTCCAGAACCTTGTTCCCCTATGCCATAATGATTTGCGTTGCGCACGTTTGCTCGCGCAATTAACCAAAGTTCTCGATCGCACTCTGCCTTTCATGAGCACGACTCCACAAGTCGAATCTCCCAGCTTTCAACCCCCCACCTGGGACGCCATCCGCGAAGCCCACGCGCGTATCTCGCCTAGTATTCATCGCACTCCCGTCCTGACTTCCCACTCCCTGAACGCCATTGCGGACGTCCGATTTTTCTTCAAGTGCGACAACTTCCAAAAAACTGGCTCCTTCAAAATTCGCGGCGCCGCCAACGCCATCCTTTCCCTTTCCGACGCCGAAGCCGCCCACGGCATCGTTACTCCTTCCAGCGGCAATCATGGAGCCGCCGTAGCGTGCGCCGCCGCCTGGCGCGGCGTCCCCGCCTACATCGTCATGCCCAAAAACGCTCCGTCCGTGAAATGCCACGCCGTCGAAAGCTACGGCGGCAAAATCACTTTCTCAGAACCCACCATGACCTCTCGCACCGAAACCTGTGCCCGTGTCCAAGCCGAAACCGGCGCCATCCTCATCCATCCCTATGACAACGACCGCATCATCACCGGCCAAGCCACCGCCGCCAAAGAGCTCCTCGAAGAGATCCCCGATCTCGACGCCGTCTTCGCTCCTGTCAGCGGCGGTGGCCTTCTCAGCGGCACCTGCCTCAGCGCCAAAGCCCTCCGCCCCGATATCCACGTCTTCGGCTGCGAACCCTCCCGCGCCGACGACGCCTACCGCTCCCTGACCACTGGCACCCTCCAATCCCTCGATTCGAGCGACACCATCGCCGACGGCCTCCGCGCCTCCCTCGCCCCCCGCACCTTCGCCATTCTGCGCCGCCATCTCGACCGCGTCCTCCTCGTCACCGAAGACGAAATCATCGCCGCCATGCGCCTAGTCTGGGAACGCATGAAAATCATTATCGAACCAAGCAGCGCCGTAGCCATCGCTCCCCTGCTGCGCCCAGGCGCAGTCGCCAGCCTGAATCTCCCCCCTCGCCCAGCCGCCGCGCTTCCCAAACTGGGAATCATCATCTCCGGCGGCAATGTCGACTTCTCTGCTCTTCCCTTCTAACAAGTGCGCTACTCCGAGGTTGGCAGCCATGACGTCGAAGATAGTGGCTCCTGTGTATTTTTGCCCGCACTTTTGGCTTCTTTCAGCGCCCTAAAAAAGTCGGATCTCTCTAACGATTGTATTTTTAACGGCTTCCATATCTTTATGATTCCATGAGGGCTTATGTATAAGGCATTGCAAATCAGCGGGCTTCAAATCATTGAGCATCCGGCGAGTATTTCTCGCCATCTAAGTGTTTAGGTGAGTAGGCCGAGGCTATCATCTCGGCAGGGTCCCCGGGTCGAGGAGAAAATCATGAGATCGTTCCCAGCAAACTTACAAAGGTTTGGATGGGTGTTTCGAGGGGCGTGCGCTGCAACTCTGGCGCTCTCCCTAAGCGGCTTGGCGCTCGCGCGGCAGGATCAGCCGCCGCAGCAGCAAGATCAGCCGCCTCAAGCTCAGAGCCAGGATCAAGTTCCGCCGCCGAGCCAGCAGCAAGCTCAGCCGCCAACGCAGCAAGCGGCTCCGCCGCAGGCTCAGCAAACGCAGCCGCAAGATCAACAAGCACCGCCTCCGCCCCCTCCGACGCAAGACACTAATCGCCCGCCAGTCACTTCTGTGGATCGCATGCCGCAGAACGGGCAGCAGAACGCTCCTCAGTACAATCAGCAATACGACCAACAATATCCAGCTCAATACCCGCCGCAAAATGCTCCTAATCAGCAAGTTGGCCCGCCTCCGCCCGCGCTTACGATTCCGACCGGAACGGTCATCATCATGCGGCTTAACGAGCCCCTTTCCAGCGATCACAGCCAGATTGGTGATCAGTTCACTGGCGTTCTTGACCAGCCGATCGTCGTAAACGGCTTTGTCGTCGCGCGCCGTGGCCAGGTGGTGATGGGCCAGGTGAAATCGGCAAAAAAGGCTGGCCGCGTCAAAGGCCAGTCGGAACTGGGCATTGAGCTGACCGATATTACGCTTGTCAACGGCGAACAGGCACCGGTTTTGACCGCCCTGTGGCAAGCTTCTGGTGGCACGACGCATGGCGCTGACGCCGCCACGATTGTGGGCGGCACAGGCTTGGGCGCCGCGATTGGCGCCGCAGCGGATTGGGGCCGGGGCGCGGCCATCGGCGCGGGAGCGGGTGCCGTCGCAGGCATCGGAGCCGTTCTTCTGACGCGCGGGCGTCCTACGATTCTCGCGCCTGAGTCTCAGCTGTCGTTCCGGCTCGTCGATCCTGTGAAGGTGGACACCACGCACGGCCAGCAAGCCTTCTTGCCCGCAACCCAACAAGATTTTGGCAATGGACGCGGCGGTCGACCGGCGCTCCGCATGGGAAATGGCTACTATGGTGGCTACCCGCCCTATGCCGCTTACCCATATGCGCCCTATGGCTATCCATATCCGGGTTACTATCCCGGCTACGTTGGGATCTACCCGGCATTTGGATTTGGCTGGGGCTGGGGCCACGGCTACTACGGCTGGCGTGGCGGTCGTCGCTGGTAATTCGAGGATCTGAGCTACTGGATGCGTAATGCAAGCCAAGCGGGCGTTTCGGCTGAGCCGGGACGCCCGCTTTTCGCTAGGTGGCTGTAGTCGATTTGTTCGTCGCGATTTGGCATTCCGTTTGGGCGTCTCCATGGGGTGGCGCGGACTCGAAGAGATTTGCCAGCAGACGCCCCCGCGCGACTCGACAATTGGGCGGTTCTATTGCAAGTCGCAACAAACGGAGTAGTCTGGGGTTGTTCATTCGTTAGGGACCGGCTTTCCAACAGTTGCACGGAAGGCACGGGAACTACAGAAGTGGTTTTGCGGAATAAAAAATGGGACAGCCAGTTATCCACGAAGTACGGATAGCTGACGCCCGTTATGGATTCCGCGTAAATCGGGGCTGTGGATCAGAATTTCCTGGAGCAACACAATCGAAGTTAGGCGGGGCGGAAACTTGCCGGTGAAGCAGGAATTTGTTCGTGCTAACTTGTCCGGCGGTTTCTCGGGGAGAACGCGCTTTCGGGCCAAGTGCCAGCCAAAGCAACCAATCCGCGTAAGAACTAATCTCTTACGCTACGGTTGCTCCCTCTGGACCGAAAGTCGTTCCATAACTTGAAGTGCACACCAAATTTGCTGCGCGGGCGGATCATGAAAACCAACTCTCAAATCATTCGCAATCTTCTTTTCTCTTTTTTGTCCTTAGCCACGACTGCCGCATTTTCCGCCGCGCCCGCGCCTGCGCAATCCACGCCGCAAAGCGCCGCGGCCGTTTCGCAAGCTTCGCCCGTCCCCGCGCGCATCACCCAAGCCATCGATGATACGAATCTCGTTACCTTACACCGAGGTGTGTATCCACTTGCTCGTCCCGAGTTCGATCAAGGCGCTGTGTCTGATTCTCTGCCGGTGAACGGGATTCTGCTAGATCTACAACGCAGCGCGGACCAAGAGACAGCGCTGCGCACTTTGCTGGACGAGCAACAAACAAAGAACTCGCCGAACTATCATGCCTGGCTGACGCCGCAACAATTCGGACAAGAGTTCGGAGTAGCGGACGCGGACGTACAAAAGATCACCAACTGGCTCGCGCAAGAGGGATTCACAGGCATCAAGACGCTGCCAGGAAATATGTTTATCCAGTTTAATGGGACAGCAGGCATGGTGCGAACGGCGTTCCACACGGAGATCCATAACTTCCTGGTGAACGGCGAGAAACACATGGCGAATGTGTCTGACCCCCAGATCCCTGCGGCACTGGTACCAGTAGTCGCGCGGATTCACTCGTTGCATGATTTTAGAAAAAAGTCCTTCCTGCACCGCTCCAACGCGCTCGAACATGCCATCGTGAATGGCAAACTGAAGCCGGAATTCGGAACAGGAACAGGGCTTTATGCGGTGGGCGCGGGCGGACTTAGCAAAAATCTATAACATTCCGGCAACCGTGGCCGGAGCGCCAGCCGGAATGGGGCAGACGATCGCGATTGTGGAGCGGTCGAATATCAATGTGCAAGACATCAATGATTACGGAAATGGCTTCAATCTTGCAAATCTGAAAGCGTTCACGCAAGCAAACAACGTGATCGTCAACGGGCCGGACCCTGGGATTGTGCCTGGCGACGCTGACGAGGCGACGGTGGACGTGGAGATGGCTGGCGCGGTCGCTCCCAATGCTACGATTTTGATGGTGGTGAACGGGGGCACGGAGACTGGCGTGCTAGCTCAGTCGCAACCGACAGACGGAGTGGACCAGTCCGCGCTGTACATTGTCGTCAACAATCTTGCGCCGGTCATGAGTCAAAGCTTCGGCGCATGCGAGGCGGATAGCGACACTGCGTTCAATAGCACATTGTGGGAGCAAGCGGCGGCACAGGGCATAACGGTCACGGTGTCCACGGGTGATAGCGGTTCGGATGTGTGCGACGCGGACCAAGGAAACGTGGAATCCACAGCGCAGTACGGTGGCCTATCGGTCAGCGGAAGTGCTTCCACACCTTTCAACGTTGCGGTTGGCGGAACGGATTTCGATGACGCCTCAAACCCCACAATGTATTGGAACAACACAGCTGCCCTGGAAACAGCGTTGGGATATATTCCGGAGATTACATGGAACAACGGCTGCGCGGCCGCAGGATCACTGACCGGCTGCACCTCCGTCAATCCGAATGGATCGGACCTTGCTGGGGGAAGCGGCGGACAGAGCAATTGCGGCGTGCAAAACTACACGACTCTCACATGCACCGGCTATACGAAACCAAGCTGGCAGAGCGCGCCTGGCGTACCGGCTGACAGCTTGCGCGACATTCCAGACGTGGCTCTCTTTGCCGCAGTTAATAGCCCGAGTAATAACTTCTATATAATTTGTGACTCTGCCGGTAATGAGCCGTCGCCGGGCCAGCCCTGCAATCTGACCGGTACTGGCAGTGGCTACAATTTTGCCGGGTTTGGAGGAACGTCACTGTCGACTCCAGCGTTTGCGGCGATGATTGCGTTGGTCAACCAATCAGAGCTGGCAGCAGGGAGAGGCGGACGCCAAGGTAACGCGAACTATGTATTGTACAAGCTGGCCACGGCGCAGGGCACGTCGCCGGGCACCAGCGCCTGCAATTCTTCGCTTGGACCTAGTGGGATCAATTCCGGCTGCGTATTCAACGATGTGACGAAGGGCAATAATTCGGTAATCTGTGATGCAGGCTCACTGAGCTGCAGCAATACAGGTACGAGCGGGTACGGCATTTTGGTGGAACCTTCGAAACCAAATCCTCCGTTCTCCGCCACAACGCCGGGATGGACCACGACCGCAGGATACGACCTCGCAACGGGACTGGGGACGGTCAACGCAGCGAACCTGATCTCCAAATGGAGCACAGTCACGACTAACTTTGCGGCCGCTACGCCTGCGATTACCAGCCCGGCTTCCGGCACGGTGAATATCACCCACGGGAATTCCGTAAGCTTTACGATTACGGTCACGCAGGGCTCGGGCACAACAGTTCCTACCGGCGATGTTGCCTTGATAGCAGAGCCGCCTGGCTTTGCGCAGGTCGGCGTAGGCAGTGGGACGCTTTCGGGGGGCAAGGTCACGATATCCACCAATATGCTGCCCGGGGATGACACCACAGGATCGGGCACGGCCTACCCTGTAATCGCCCATTACGCCGGCGACGGAACCTTTGGGCCGAGCAACTCGACGCCGACCAACGTGACCGTGAATCGAGAGAACAGCACCACCACCGGAACGGTTTACACTCAGGATCTCTATAACGGGAATCTTATCGCGGCGACCTCTATCGGCTACGGCACACCTTACATCATGATTGTGAATGTGGTGGGGGCAACGGCAGGGAGCATCTGCAACAATTCCTCGACTACCTCGGCTACAAACATTCCGACAGTGCCTTGTCCAACGGGGAACATCACGCTCACAGACAATGGAGCCCCGCTGAACGACTTCATAAAAACGGGCTCAAACAACACGAATATCTCTTCTGTCGGCAATCTTGGTTTTGTCGAGGATCTGCTCATTCAGCTCTCCGGAGGATCAAGTGCCATCGTGGCGGCCTATTCCGGAGACAATAGCTACAATCCGAGCAACTCAGCCACGAACACTATTAGCGTTAATCCGGGTCCAACGCAGACGGCGCTTACCGCCAACGGGGGAACATCCGCCTCAGTTACGACGGCGCAGGCGGTGACGTTGGTCGCAATGATTTCTACAAACTACACGCAGACCTGTAACGTTGGCAGCACGCCCGTTGAGACCTGCCAGAGCGCAAGTAACGGTGCCGGCCCAACGGGCACGGTTACGTTCTCTACTTGCGGCACGCCGCCTTGTACGGCGACCGTCGTTCCCACGGCCTACACCAGCGCAAATGGCGGTGCATTCGGCACAGCCACATTAACAACCACTTTTACTACCGCGGGGACGAAGACTGTCAGCGCATCGTTCACTCCCGCCGATGGAAATTATTCCAGCTCTGCCTCGACCTCTTCCGTGACGGTAACTGTTACGCAAGCGACCGTCGGAAACTTTACGATGGCGGCGGGGCCGGCGACCGTGGCGACGACAGCTGCGGCGTCGGGTACGTCGTCGGGAATGTCGGCGATCGCGATCACGCCGACCGGCGGGTTTAATGCCGCGGTGACGGTTACTTGTGGAACGATCCCGGGAGTGAAGTGCACGGCGTTGACGATTCCTGCGGGAAGCCCCACGGGATCGCTGATGATCAATGTCAATAATCCTTCCAGCTCCATGACGGCAATGGTGGCGCCCGATACGCAGAACGAGTGGGCAGCTAACAAGCCGGAGAGGGGCGGAAGGGCGGGCTGGTGGTCGCTCAGCGCGGGAACGGGGTTTGCGGCGGTGCTGCTCTTGTTCTTGCCGGGTAAGAAGCGCTATCGCGCGGCGCTCGGCTTGGGCCTTGCTTGCATACTGAGCTTTTCGCTGGGCTGTGGCGGCGGGAGTTCCGGAGGAGGCGGAGGAGGAGGGGGTGGTGGTGGACTGACGCCCACAACCACGCAACTTACGGTCTCAGCCACGAAAGTCGCGGTCAGCGGCAGTCTTACCGTCAGCGCGACCGTCACCGGAGGCACCCCTACCGGCAACGTGCAGTTCTTTGCCGACGGCACATCCCTGGGAACGGCGCCAGTCGCTGCTGGCACCACCGGGCCCATCACCGTGACGGCAAACGAAGCCCCGACGTTCCTACAACTCGTGGGGACGCACACCGTAACAGCTAAGTATCTGGGAGACGCGACGACAGCGGCTTCGCAGTCGGGCACGCTCAACGTCACAATTACCGGCACGACTTCCTTGCCGGTTACGGGCACCGCAGGAACCGACACGGCCAACGCCACTGTGAGCCTGACGATCAACTGAGGATCAACTCAAGACCGGCCAACTTCTGCCAACAAACGGCCCCGATCCGTCGGGGCCATTTGTTTCAGCGGAAATGAAAACAGAGCAGAGACCGCACGCGAGAGATTTTACAAAGAGTCGCAGGGGAACGCTGAGGCGGCGGAAAAGAGAAACTTGGCCACGAAAGAGTCCGCCCAGCTTGAAAAACGTTGATTTTAGTTGATGACGGGTGGAAAGAAGATGCCCCAAAAGTTCGGGGCGGGCGTAGTGAACTCGACCGGGACCTGCGAGCCTTCATGGGTCATCTGAGGCGGACGCACGACGCGCGCTTCGACTTTGGCTTGCGTCTTGGGATTCTCGATGGTGACTTTGGTGCCTTCCGCGATGCCATGCGGAACAATCAGCATCGCGCCGCTCGCGCTGACGGTATGCGTCGAACCCTCGACCTGATCGGACTTGCCTTCCACTTGAACCATGACGCGAATCCTGAGCAGCACACGCTGCGCGCGGCGGCGTTCTTCGGCCGTGGGCGGACGCGTGGCGACAACCCTGGCGGGTGAGAGGGCCGGTTTGGCGTTCGGTTGAGGTTTAATCACAGCTCCAACCCCCAAAAATCCATCTCCGGCGCGACGAGTTCGACGCCGTACTCCCAGCCGTCGGGACGCGGGATGCCGCGCCAAACCACGACAGCAGCGTTGCTGGTCTCCGTGGCGAGATTGGTAATCGCGAGGCGGTGTTCGAGCTGAAGTTCCTGCTCCAGGACGACCATGCAGCCATACGGATTGACGACGCGGGTATGCGCTTCGACAGAAAACCGCTTGCCGGAGTTGCCTTCCCACTCCAAGCGGACGGGAACCCGGGAATTCATGCGGCGGCCGCGGCGTTTATCGCTGTAACGGCCGTCCACCAGTTTGGTATCGCGCGTCTTGACCGGCATTTTTGCCTCTGGAAGCCATGCTAAAGTTGAGGTGAAAAACGGTCAATGGTACGGTCGAGTGGTGGCGCACGAAAGAGTAGCTGTACGAAAGGACAGGCTGGGACGGAAGGACAGGCCAGGGCTTGAGGAATTTAATTGTAAACGCGGATGATTTGGGCTGGACGGAGGGCGTCAACCGCGGCATCGCGGAAGCGCATCGCAGCGGGATTGTGACGAGCGCTTCCCTGCTGGCGAATGGCGAGGCGTTTGCGTCCGGCGTGGAGCTGGCGCGGGCGGCTCCTACACTGGGAGTCGGCGTGCATTTGAATTTGAGCGATGGCGAGCCGGTTGCGCCACGGGAGCTGGTGACCAGCTTGTTGAACGATCAAGGGGAGCTGGAGGGCAGACCCGAGAGTTTGCTGCTGAGGCTGGCGCGGCGGAGCGTCTTGCTCCATGAAATTGAGGAGGAGTGGGACGCACAGATTCAGAAGGTGCGGAATTCAGGGATTACGCCGACTCATCTTGACGGGCACAGGCATGTGCACATGCTGCCGGGATTATTTGAAATTGCGCTGCGGCTGGCGAAAAAAAATGGCATCGCAGCGATACGGATTTCGCATGAGGAATCGAGCTTACGAGCGGCGCTTTCGGCGGGTGCGAAGCAAAAAGGCACGGTGGTGATGCGGCAAGGCGTGCAAGCGCGCGGGCTGAAGTTATTGGCTCCCGACGCGCATGAAAAAGCGGAGCGCGCGGGGATTGCCACGGCGGATTATTTTTGCGGAATCGCGCAGACTGGGGAGATGACGCGGGAAGGCGTTCTGCGACTGCTGGAGATCTTGCCGGAGGGCACGACCGAGCTGATGTGTCATCCAGGATATGCGGACGAGGACCTAGCAAAATCCGCGACGCGGCTGCAAACTTCACGGCAGACCGAGCTGGAAATACTTACAGACACAGAAATACGAAATCTTGTCGCATCGCAGGGGATTCGGCTGATAGACTATGGGTTCGTAGCCCAAGAAGCCTGAGGAAGCCCAGAATATCGAGCATGAAGAACGATTCGCCTATTCGCTACTCGATTGTCGTTCCGTTTTATAACGAACAGGAAAACATTCCACCGCTTTACGTGAAGCTGACGGAAGTGATGGACGCGCTCGGGGAGCGGTACGAGCTGGTGTTTGTGGACGATGGGAGCAAGGACAAAACGTTCAAAGTGCTTTCGGACATTTACGAGCACGACCCGCGCGTGAACGTCGTTCAACTGCGCAGGAATTTTGGGCAAGCGCCGGCGTTGAAAGCGGGATTTGATTTTGCGCGCGGCGATATCATCATTTCGATGGATGGAGATTTGCAGCACGACCCGGATGAAATACCGCGATTTTTGGAGAAAATTGAAGAGGGCTACGATTTGGTGAGCGGATGGCGCGTATCGCGCACGGATCACTGGTTGATGAGGCAGTTGCCGAGCCGGATCGCGAATAAAATGATGGCGAAGCTTTCCGGCGTGGATTTGCACGATTTTGGGACGACGTTCAAGGCCTACCGGCGGGAAGTGCTGGCGGAAATTCATTTGTACGGAGAGCTGCACCGGTTTATTCCTGCGCTGGCGAGCTGGGCAGGCGCGTCGGTGGCGGAAGTGCCGATCTCGAACATCGCGCGGAAGAATGGGACGTCGAATTATGGGATTTCGCGCACGGTTCGCGTGTTGCTGGATTTGCTGAGCGTGAAATTTTTGTTGGATTATTCGACGAAGCCGCTGCAATTTTTTGGGTTGTTGGGCCTCGCCTGCCTCGCGGGCGGCGCGGGGATCGGCTCCTGGGTCTTCATCCGCAAAGCTGTTCTCGACGAAGGAATATTGGCCAATCACGGACCCCTGATCATCCTGGGGATGGCGCTGGTGATGGGCGGGATCCAATTCATGGCCACGGGATTGATCGGCGAGATGCTGGCGCGGACGTATTACGAATCGCAGAACAAACCGGTTTACAACGTGCGCGAATTTCGCAGCCGGCGCGAAGCGATGGCCGGCCGCGATGAACCTCCACGGACGGCCGGGGCCGGCGGCTGGTAAGCCATTAGAAATTGCGCGCAACCTCCAACGACAATTTCGAGAGGATAAAAGACGAAGTGCCCGCCGAAGGCAGCCCCGCGCCTAACTCTCCATTCTCTACAAATGCTAATACGCCAAAGCGAACGCTGGCATACCTGTTGGGAATCGTTGCGTTCTGGTCTTTGATTTACATTCCCGGACTGGCGTCGCCGCCGATGATGGACGATGCGGATTCGGAACACGCGCGCATCGCGGTGGAGATGCTACAGCGGCACGATTACGTGACCATGTATGTAAACGGCGTGCGCTATCTCGAGAAAGCCCCGCTGCCGTACTGGATGATGGCCGGAATCTACTCGGTATTTGGCGTGTCGGAATTTTCAGCGCGATTGGAGTTCTCTCTCTTTTCGCTGCTGACGCTGTTTGCAGTTTTCTTGCTGGGCCGGGAAATTGCGGACGAAGAGACGGGTTTTTATGCAGCCTTGGTGCTGGCGACGGCTATCGGCCCGTACCTATATACGCGTTTTATTATCCCGGACATCATCATTTGTTTTTGGCTTACAGTGACCGCCTATCTTTTCTGGCGAACCCTCGAAGAGCCTCGACCCTCGCGGCTTCTGTGTTGGTCGATTGGTGTGGTCACCGCGCTCGACGTGCTGACAAAAGGGTTGGTCGGGCTGGCGTTCGCGGTCGGCATCATCGCCGGGTACCTGCTGGTTACGCGAAATTTGCGTCACCTCCTGAAGATGAGGCTTGTCTCAACGACGATCGTGTTTTTGGCGGTGGCAGCGCCGTGGCACGTGCTGGCATCGATTCGCAATCCGCCCGTGGGAGCCGCCAAGGGATTTTTCTGGTTTTATTTTATTAATGACCAGATTTACCGCTATCTGAATATGCGAATCCCGCGGGACTACGACAAAGTCCCGCTGCTGATTTTCTGGGGATTGCTGCTGGTGTGGATGTTCCCGTGGACATTTTACGTAGTGAAGAGCTTGAAACTAGTGCCGTTGCGGATGAGCGACTGGAAAGATAATTTGGATCGGCAATCGCGAGCGGCTTTGTTGCTGGCCGCCTGGGCGGCTTTTATTTTGGTGTTTTTCAGTTTTTCGACGCGGCAGGAATATTACGTGCTGCCTGCTTTGCCGGCGCTTGCATTGCTTAGCGGGATGTGGATGAAGCGAGAGGCGGAGTCGGCGCCGGACAGTGTGATGCGCCGCAGCGGAGTCCGTGGCGCACTGGGGATGATGGTGATCGGCGTGATTGCGTTTGGCGTTGCGGCCTGGTTTGCGGCAGTGTCACCCAAAATCCCGCCGAACGTGGACGTTGCCGAAGAGCTGCGCCGGGCGCAGAGCATGTACAAGCTGTCGATGGGCCATCTTTTCGATTTGACGCCCCAAGCAATGGGCTTTTTCCGTTGGCCGTTGGTGGTAGCAGGCGTTGGTTTTTTATTGGGGACCGTGTTGCACTGGATTTTTCGCAAGCGTGGAGCTTCGATGCGGGCGAATTTGACGCTGGCGTCGATGATGGTAGTTCTATTTTATGCAGTGCATGTGGCCCTAGGCACATTTAATCCCATACTGGGATCGAAATCTCTGGCGATGGCAATCCAAAGAAACTACAAACCCGGAGATACGATTGTCGTGGACGGACAATACTCGCGCGGGTCGAGCATATTGTTCTATACGGGATTGCCGATGCATTTTTTGGACGGACGCATCAACGACTTGTGGTTTGGATCCTTGTATCCGGATTGTCCGCAGGTGTTTGAAGATGACGCTTCGTTCGAGCGTCTGTGGGACGGGCCGGGGCGCGTGTTTCTTTTCGTGCCGAGTGACCGCAACATCGACGATCTGCGAAACATCAGCGCGCCCTATTATCTGGTGGCACGAGCGGGCGGGAAAAGTGTTTATAGTAACCGGCCCATGGCGGGCGGGACGTCCAATTAATGCGAATTGCTTCTTGCCGAGGGAGCCTTCGTTCCGGGAGGTCTGCGTGGATCGAGAACAGTTTTACGCGATTATGAGCGGGGATGGGACGCTCGATTACGAGGTTTATTTGAGCACGAAGGCGCTGCTCTCTTGCCAACTCGATTACGACAAGCTTTGCAACGCGGATGAGATGCAGTTCCAGATTGTTCACCAGATCGAAGAGCTCTGGATGAAGTTGATGGCCTACACGCTGCTGGATATCGACGATTATTTGCGGCAGGAAAATACAAATCGCGTGATTACGCTGTTCCGGCGCGTGCACACGGCGCAGAGACTGATGATTCAGCAGTTGGCGCTGCTGGAGACCATGTCGCCGAAGGAGTATCAGGAGATTCGCAAGAAACTTGGGAACGGAAGCGGGCAGGAATCGCCGGGATTTCGCGTGCTTTTGAAGATGTACCAGCCGATCTGGAGTTCGTTCAAAGAGAATTATCTGGACAAGCACGGGCTGACGATCGAGAAGATTTACGATTCGGAGTACAACCACGGCGATGCGTACATGGTGGCCGAAGAGCTGGCGGAATTCGATGAATTGTTTCAGAAATTCCGGTACGAACACATGCAGTTGATTTACCGGACGATTGGGTTTGGGTCGAAATCGCTGAAGGGGCGGCCAGTGGAGATTCTGGAAGACGGCATGAAACATAAGTTTTTTCCGGAGCTTTGGGAGATTCGCGGGCAGATGACGGATCGCTGGGGCGCGGAGTATGGCGTGAAGAGGGATTCGCTGGGCGGGCATTGAGAAAGAGTTGACAGCCGACAGCTCAAATTCGAGAGAGCACGGTCAGCCTCACAAGGCTGGCCCTACAAGGCAGGATCAGCGGCGCGGGGCGAGCTGACGGTAGTGACTGCGGAAGAAGATCAGAGGCTCACCGGGAAAGAGATCGGCGGATTGGACTTCGCCTAGGAAAATGGTGTGGTCGCCGGCGACGTAGGAGGCAGCGACGCGGCAGACGATTTGGGCGATGGTGTCTTCAAGGAGCGGAACGCCATCTGAAGTCCAGCGATAACAGACGCCGAGCTTACCTTCGGCTTCGGGCGTTTGAACGGCTTGGGCGAAATAAACGGAGACGGCTTGCTGATGCTCCTTTAGGACATTGACACCGAACAGAAGATTTTGCTTTAGCAAAGGGAGGAGATGGCTGCGCTGGTCAACGCAAACAAGAGTCAGAAATGGGTCGAGCGAGACCGACGTGAAGGAGTTGGCGGTCATGCCGTAAGCTTGGCCGGGGGCGCGGGCGACAGTGACGACGGTGACGCCGGTGGCGAATTGGCTTAACGCGTGGCGAAAATCCGTAGTGGTAAAAGAAGTTGATGTCATCGTCGAGATTTTTGAAGATACCATACTTCGGGTTGGGGCCGCAGAGCGCGGTCGGGGAGGCATTTATGCAAGCGCGTCGAATGAAGCTAGTTTGGATTTTGAGCGGCTTTGTCTTTGCGGCAGCGATGGCGGCGATGACTTTTTCCGCGCTTGCGCAAGCGCCTTCGGAAGTGCCGGGTGCGACGCAGCCGACGATTCTTTATGGCGCGGCTTACTACAACGAGTACATGCCCGCCGATTTGCAGCCGGGGCGGCTGGACAAAGATGTAGCGCTGATGAAGGAGGCAGGCATCAGCGTGGTGCGCATGGGCGAATCGACGTGGAGTTTGTGGGAGCCGAGCGATGGGAAGTTTGAGTACGCGTGGATGGATCGCGTCGTGGATGCCATGGGCAAAGCGGGGATCAAGGTCATCATGGGCACGCCGACGTACTCGATACCGACGTGGATGGCGCACGCGCATCCGGAGATTCTGGCGCGGCCGCTGGGCGACGGTTACGTCGGCTACGGGATGCGGCAGAACATGGATTTCGATAATCCCAAGTATCGCTTCTACGCCGAGCGCGTCATCACGAATCTCGTGAGCCACTACAAAAATAATCCCACGGTGATCGGCTGGCAAATCGACAACGAAACGAGCGGCTACGGCGCGTCGAATCCCGACGTTTTCGCCGGATTCGTCGAGCATCTGAAGAAAAAGTTTGGAACGACTGACGCGCTCAACAAGGCTTGGTTCCTGAATTATTGGGGGCAGGACGTGAACGACTGGGCGGACATGCCCACGCGCGACAATGCTACCAGCACCAGTTACAAACTCGAATGGAGCCGCTGGCAGGAAATTCGCGTGGCGAATTTTCTTGGCTGGCAGGCCGCGCTGGTGCGCAAGTATCGACGGCCCGACCAATTTGTGACGCACGATTTCGGCGGAATGATGGGCGGCGGAACGGATGAGCCGACGGTCGCCGCGGTTCTCGATGTCGTGGCCAACAATCCCTATCACGGCACGCAGGACCACATGGATGGCGCGTGGCAGGCGTTGCAAGGCGATTTCGCGCGCTCGCTGAAGCATCGCAATTTTTTGGTTACGGAGACGAACGCGCAAACGCTCGGCTGGGACTCGGCGGGCCAGTTCCCTCCTTACGACGGCCAGCTGCGGCTGGATGTCTACACGCACGTTTCGAGCGGAGCAAACATGGTCGAGTACTGGCATTGGCACTCGATTCATGCGGGCCAGGAAACGTATTGGAAGGGCGTGCTAAGCCACGACCTCCAGCCGAATCGAGCTTATGCGGAGGTCACGCGCGTCGCGCACGAGCTACTAAAAATCGGCCCCGAGCTGGCCAACATGAAAATCCACAACGACGTCGCGATTCTTTACAGCGTCGATTCCTCGCACGCCATCAGCTTCATGCCCTTTAAACACACGCTGGACGTTGGCTGGACGCCGGGAAGAGCTGCGGGGGAATTCAACGCGATTCTCACGCAGCTTCACAATGCTCTGTATTTTGCGAATGTGGGCAGCGATATTGTTTTTCCCGGCGTGACGTCGGCGGAACTCGCGAAATACAAATTATTAGTGGTTCCCTGCCTGTACGTCGCGGACGACGCTTTGCTGAACAAAATCTCTGATTACGTTCAGAACGGCGGCCACGTCTTGATGACGTTCAAAAGCGGCTTCGCAAACGAAAACTCCGCTGTGCGCTGGGAGCTGGCGCCGGGTCCGCTGCGAAAGGCGGCGGGCTTCACTTACCAGGAGTTTTCCAATCTCGACCATCCGCTCGCTTTGAAAGACGATCCGTTTCACGTCGGCGAAGAAAACAAAGTCAACACGTGGGCCGAGTTTCTGCAGTTGGAAACGGCCAAGCCGCTCGCTTACTACGATCATCCCTTTTTCGGACGCTGGCCAGCCATTACGGAAAATCATTTCGGCTCGGGAACGCTGCTTTACGAAGGGACCGCTGTCTCCAACAAATTGCAGGATGCCATCGTGCTGGATGTGCTGAAGGAAACTGGCCTCACCAGCGCCGACCAGCAGCTCCCGCCCAGCGTTCGAGTGAAACATGGCATCGGCCAAGACGGCCGTAAGCTGGATTATTTTCTCAATTACTCCAGCTCGCCCGCTACGATTACGTATTCCTACGCTGCGGGGAGCGATCTGCTCACGGGCCAATCGCTCGCGCCGGGCCAACAGATCACCATCGGGCCGTGGGACCTTATCATCGCGAAAGAGTAGGAGCAAAGGGCGTGGGCAGAACAAACCGCGCACGCCTACGGAATCTTGCGAACCATTGAAAAAAAAGCAGATTTCCGTGTAGAGAAAAGGTTATATGCACAGACGAACCGCGCGCGCCTACGGAGTCGGGAAGCAAAAAAAAGCAGATTCCTCCCTTCGCTCGGAATGACAGTTCTGGGCGGCGGTTCACGCAAGCGCTAGAGCGCGAGGAGAGAGCGCGCGAGCTTGCGTTTTTGCGCGCGCGTGCGCATCACCGTTGGGAGGATGGCGACTTTCATGCCGAGGGCGCGGATGGCGTCGGCTTGCGAGGCGTCGCGGCGGTCAATCACGAAAGTCCCGGTGAAATCGGCATAAAGTTTCGCGACCGCGGAGGCGGAGGAGCCAGCGCCCGTTTGGATAAGCATTTTGTCGCTTGGGCCCTTGAGCGATTTGCCGCCGACAATCGGACACACCGCGAAGACGCTCTCTTTACGTGCTCGAAGCTGTTCGCGCACCCGCGGAATCGCCAGAATTGGACCGATGCTGATCAGCGGGTTGCTCGGACAAATGATGACGCGGTCCGCGTCGCAAATGGCTTCGAGTACGCCGGGTGCGGGATGAGCGTGCTTTACGCCCTCGAAATGGATCGCGCGCACGCCTGGCTCGGTGCGGTGCTTGATCAGATACTCTTGAAAATGCATGTGGCCATCGCGCGTTTCGATGATGGTGGGGACGGGCTGGTCGGACATCGGAAGGATGCGCGATTTCACGCCGAGCGCGTGGCGGATGGAATCGGCGGCCTGCGTGAGCGTTTTTCCGTGTGCCAGCAAATTGGTGCGGTGAACATGCGTGGCAAGATCGCGGTCGCCGAGATTAAACCACGTTTCGCGCCCGTAGGCGCCGAGGCGCTTCAGAAAATGAAACGTTTCGCCGCGCATGCCCCAGCCCGTTGTGGGATTGACGACGCCCGCGAGCGTGTACGTGACGATGTCGAGGTCGGGAGAAATTTTCAGGCCGTGGAGGACGATGTCGTCGCCGGTGTTGACGATGATGGTGAGCGCGTGCGGATCCATCGCGTGGTAAAGGCCAAGCAGAAGCTTCGAGGCGCCGATGCCACCGGCTAGAGCAGTGACGGTGATTTTTTTAGCGGGGGACATGTCAAAACAAGGATGCCGGGCATGGCCGAACGCCGCAAGGGGAAAGCTGCGGCGCGAGGCAGAAGACTAAACTGCACTGATGGCCGGGCCATCAACGGAAGAGATCGTCCTTGGCGGGACGAATGATGCCCGCGGCGGGAGCCTGTACGTGACGATAACGATAGCCGCGAATCACCACGATCGGCGTACCAGCGGATTTTCCCATTAGCAGACCTGCGGCTGCGGCGAGTTCATCGGCGATGGCAAGAACCGTGGCGCGAAGAACTTTGCCATGACGGTCGCGCGCGCCGCGAAGATCGAGGAGCGTGGGGACACCTGACGCGCCGATGGCCACGTTGATGAGACCTAAGCGCCAGGGGCGGCCGAAGGTATCGCTGATAATCACAGCAAGGCGCTTGCCGGTATGCTTACGCAGAGACGCGGCGAGGAGGCGCGCCGAGCGATCCGGATTCTTCGGAAGCAATGTGACGAAATCGCGGCCTGAGACGTTCGAGTGGTCGACGCCCGCATTGGCACAGACGAAACCATGATGCGTTTCGACGATGAGGACGCGCTCGGACCGGACAATGCGGCGCGATTCGCCGAGAATGACTTCAATCAATCGAGGATCGTTGGAAAGTTTTTTTGCCAAGGCCCTCGCTTCTTGCGAGGGCCGGACTGTGGACAGGCGCACGACGCGGCCTTCCGCCTTGGAAACGATTTTTTGCGCGACGACCAAGATGTCGCCATCTTCCAATGCGATGTTCATGCGGCGGACAGCCAGCGCGATTAGCTTAGCCAGGTCTTGGCCTTTGCGAATCTCCGGAAGACCCGGAATCACAAATAGCGATAACGGCGAACGGGCGCGGGTCGCATGTTCGGGCGTGGTCCTTCTTGGAGGGTGGGCTGCCATACTCGGGAGCAAGAATCTTACGTGAGATGCATCGAAAAGTTCATCCCGACCGAATGAGGAAAACTGCCGAATGGCAATTCTGAGTGAGTTTGGGTTTGAGAGCGGCCAATCGGCATAGGGGGAGTGGTCACCCACTCTCCCCTGCCACACGACCGGACATGCGGGTCCGCATCCGGCGGTTCGGCGGGTCGAACTAACCATGAGCCGTGAGCTCGGGAAGCCGAGCGAGGCGAAGTGAGCGTTGGACAGAGCGATGTTCAGCGCTGGGGTTTTCGCGAGGTGCCACGGTCCATCGGAACTGCCCGCAGTTTGCGCGGCCTCCTGCGCAGCGATGCCGCGCTTGCGGAGTTCTCGATATCGTGTGGTTCCTCGTTTCCACTGTTGCCAGACCATCGACCGGAGTCGACGTGGAGCCATTGTCCCAGTTTCGAGCACGCTCGGGGTTTCGCATCGCCCAAAGTAGCCGATCCATCCGCGGAGATATTCCGCTAACTCCTGGACCATCTGGGCGAGACTTATCCCCCGTGTCCGACGCGTAAGTTCCCGAACTCGCCCTTTGAATCGCACCACCGCTTTCGGCGCCAAGCGCCTCTTCGGTTGCTTATGATTGTGAAGCTGAATCCCAGGAATTTCCGTTCCCATGGTCGTGCCACCGCACTCTTCTCGCTGTTCACCCGCAGCTTGAGCTTCGTCGTGAGGAGTCGCGTCACGCTGCTCATCACTCGTTCGCCGGCTCGCCGACTGCGGACGTAAATGTTGCAGTCATCCGCATATCTGGTGAACCGATGTCCGCGTCGCTCAGCTCCTGATCCAGTTCGTTGAGCACGATGTTCGATAGCACGGGCAGAGAGGACCACCTTGCGGTGTTCTTCCTCAGCCGGACTCACCAGCCCGTTCTCCATTACTCCGGCTCGCAAGAACGCACGAATTAGTTTCAGCAACCGCTTATCGCTGACCCTTTCGGCTATCTTCGCGAGCAATCGGTCGTGATTGACCCGGTCGAAAAATTTCTCGAGATCCAGATCCACCACCCAGCGGTAGCCTTCGGCTTGATATTGCTGTGCCTTCTCCACCGCCTGATGTGCCGATCGCTTGGGCGAAACCCATAGCTGTGTACAGAGAACGTTCCATCCCAACTCCTCTGCAGTACCTGCATCACCGCCTGCTGGATGAACCGATCCAGCACTGTCGGAATGCCTAATTTGCGCACCCCGCCGTCCGGCTTCGGAATTTCTACTCGTCTTACCGGTTGCGGCGTGTAGGTTCCACTGAAAAGTTGTTCACGAATTGCTGGCCAGTGCTCTTTCAGGTGTCCCGGCAACTGCTCGACGGTCATCCCGTCGATGCGGACTCCCTTGTTGGCTTTACTGTCGTAACGCCTGCTTGCAGTTTTCCCGCTCGCAGACCTCTTCCATCCACTGCTCGCTAGTCGGACTTTCTGCTTTGCGTTCCGCCAACTCCGATTCGGTCCCTCCCGCGAAGGCCCTCGGGGCTGCACCCCTACTCTCCTCCGGAAAGGCTAGACGGTACTGGCTTTTCTGCCGCTTGTCGGTGGTTGAGTCGCGCCGCGTACTGATCGCTCCCTTTATCCCCTTGCGGGGTCCGTTCGGGCCTTCGCTGCGTGCGCAGCTACTACGCCCTTTGCTGACTTCTGCCACCGGGTCAGAAACGATCTCTCGCCTCTCAGTCTCGAATTCGAGACCGGTAACAGATCTCCCGAGGTAAGTTCGACCGCCTTCGACGCGCAACCGCTGGATTTACATTCAGTGCCCTTGATGGATTAGGGCTTCGCTGCCATTGGCCAGCTCGCCCGAACACTGCCTGCCTCGTATCCAGTTCTTGTTCATCGGCTGCGTCTTTGCTCCGCGCTTCTTTCAGGCCCCGCCTCGCGGCGAGTGTTATTTCACCCTTGCGCTTCGCTATCACTTCACGTCCATCACGTTGTGAAGAGGACTTGCACCTCCTAGCTGTGAACATGCCGGAACACAAAATGAAAAGCCCGCTTCGTTTAAGAGAAACGGGCTTTTCGCGCTAGCGGTCTGCGAGCGATTACTTTTTTATCGGTGCGGGTGACCACCGCCGCCACCGCCACCGCCGTGAGGTGCTCCGCCACCATGCGGTGCAGCGCTGGCATGCGAACTTCCGCCGCCGTAGCTGCGGCTGGGAGCGGAATAAGTGCGGCTTGGCGCCGAATAGGAGCGTGAAGGCGCCGAGTAGCCGCGACTATAGGAAGGCGCGGTCCTCTGAGGCGTAGCATAGGAACGATTGCCGCCAGACGATGTGCCACGATTGGCATTTGCACCGGCGCCCGCCCACGGCGGACGATCCGTACGGTTCGTGCGCGCGGTCATGGCTTCATTGGAGCCTCTGCTCGAACTTCCAAAGCCCTCCGGCGCGCGGCCGCGATCCGTAGTATTGCCTTGGGCAGACCAGGAGCGGGAAGTATTAGCCGGCCGGAGTCCATTGCTATCCGCCGCGCGGACCGACATGTGCGACGCTCCAGCAGCCGGAGCGGTGCGCGCCATTACGGAGCGATTTTGCACGGACGATGGCGGTCTGGCGACATTTCCTCTCGCGTTTGCAGCGCCAAACGAGCTTTGATGCGTGGGAGAAAAGCCCACATGGTTCGTTACCTGAGCGCCCCGCAAGGACGCTTCCGTAATATGAGCGGCGCCACGATTGATTCGTTCACCGCCAGTGAAGGCGCCGCGCGAGGTCGCCGTCACCGCGTGCACGTTATGCGCGTAAGCATAATTGTAATTGCCGCCGCGAATCACGTTTGCGTTGCGAATGTAGGTGTTGTGTACGTTGATCCGATTCCAGTAGCCGAATCCAGCGTGGTACCACGGATGGTAAGGCTCGCCCCAACCCAGCGGGAACCAGCCAACTCCGAAACCGACGCCAAATCCAAAGCCCACGCCGCCGCCGAGGAAGCCGACAAAGGCGGGACCGTAGACTGAAAAGCCAACTCGCGGGCCCGGGCACCAACCCCATCGACCGCCCCAATAACCCCATCGGCCGTAATGATATGGCGCAAAGCCCCAAGGTTCGTATCCCACCCAAGTCCAGCCCCAGGGACCAACGTAGTTCCAAGCTCCGGCGCTATAAGGCGCCCAGTCCGGTCCTACATCATTCGGGTACCAGACTGGACCGACGTCGGGCTGCTCGCTCCAATCTCCGTTATTGTCAAGGTCAGCAGCCCCTGGCATGTCCGGAGGAACGTATTGCGCGGAAACGGAATCCTGTTCTCGCAAATCGCGATCGTTGGCCCATTGGTCGAGTCCATCTGGAGGAGGCGCTTGTGCGACGGTGGATTGGACCTCATTGGTGCCATCGAATACGCCACGCTGGCCCGGCTGGAGCTCAGTCGTCTTGCCGCCGGCAACGACTTGTCCCTGGCCGCGAATAACCGTAACGCCAGTGGAATCTCCATTTTCGTTGACGTCAATCCGGAAAGCGCCGGCTTTCGTCACGGTGAACGTTGCATTCGGCGTATCCACTTCGTAGACGTCGCCCTCGCGGATTTCCTTGACGCGAAAGTTGAGCGAGCCTTCGGCGATGCGCATTTGCGTGATGGCTTGATTGAGATTCAGAAAAGAGAGAGCGGTCATGCTGCCAAGGTGCATGGAGACGACGCCCGTCTGCAATTCAGCGCGGGAATCTTTGTCGGTCCAGAGTTTGTCGCCGATGGTCATCGGGCGATTGAGAGCAGCGGCGCCCCAGTCGCCTACGCCTCCAGGTTGAATCGAAACTGAGCCATCGAGGTAGCTGATACGGGCAACGCGAGTGGGAGGGTCGTTTGTGTCGTTTGGCGCGATTTGATCTTGCGGGGCTTGATCTTGATCGGGTGCAGCCTGATCTGGCGGTGCTTGATCGGGCGCGCCTTGGCCAGCGCGCGCATTGGGAGCTGCGAAGCAAAGAAGACCCGTAAGACACAATAGCAAGCCCACCCTGCCCTTGCCGTAAGAGTTGGTCTTCAGCATGATCATCCCCTTATCCTCAGTCCGGACCTTGTAAGGTTCCAGCCGACAGGAGTGTAAATATCATATTTAGCTCCCGGGGTATAGAACCCCCAAGTGGAAAAGAAGTTGCATAGCAGCCATAGTCAAGGCCAATCCCGGAAATTCTCTCCAACGGCGGCTCCGAATCATACATAAATGCTTCATAATCAACGCCTTGAAAGCGGCTCATGCTCACAGACTGGTGCACCGCGCACCGGAAGCACGCGGACTTCCCTTCTAGTGGGTTAGATTCCTGTAAACAGGTCAGCAGGTACAACCGTTGCGAGGGCTTTAAGGGTGAGCGCCGTTGCCACCGATTTGGTAGCCGACGCCTCTGACAGTGCGGGTTAGAGGCGGGGCAAAGCCGGAATCTACCCTTCGACGGAGATAGTTGATGTAAACGCCCACAACATTGGTCATGGTATCGAAATTGATCTTCCAGACCTGCTCGACAATGGCGGTCCGAGTGACTGCTTCGCCTTCATGGCGCATTAGCAATTCCAGCAGTGCATATTCCTTGGGACTGAGATCAATAGCACGGCCTCCGCGTTGTACAACGTGGGCGACGCGGTCTACTTCGAGGTCAGCGATTTTGAGCACGGCGCGGCCGGGCCGGCTGCCTCGACGAAGCACGGCGCGGATACGGGCGGCCAGCTCCGCGAACGCGAAAGGCTTCGCGAGAGAGTCGTCCGCCCCAGCATCGAGCAAGCGGACGCGTTCATCCGCTTGGCTCGCGCCGGTAACCATGAGGACCGGCAGATCAGGTTTTTTCGCGCGGATCTTGCGCAGGACGTCCAACCCGCCTTCGGGCCGCGAATTCAGATCCAGAACCACGAAATCGTAGGGTTGGTCCGAAGCGAGACGCTGGGCTTCCCCGCCGTCCGAGACCATCTGCACGCAAAACTGCTCTTGCTGCAACCGTTGATGGAGAAACTCCGCCAGCGGTGCGTCACCTTCAGCGACAAGAATGCGCATCGGCACACACCAAACATTAAATTTGGAAGGGGTAAGACGATAATGAAGGTGCTCGGGAGAGCCGTCAACGAAGTATCGAGGGCTGATGGCGCAAACGCTACCCCGGATATACACTCGCGTGTTCTGCAGGGGAGCCAGGTAAGGAGATTAATTGTTGAGCGCGGTGTGCTAAAAAATGGAACCAAGTTGGAGGTCCACCCGCATTTCAGCAACCCATAAAAGTTCGCCTCTCATGGCCGCGAGATAACGCCGAGTGACGCCAGTATGCCCGAGAATGTATGCGCCCGAACGGGTCAGAATCCTGCGATCAAAGACGGAGCGGAAGGTTTGGTCACCAGACATCTCCAGACTACTTTGCATCGGGATGGACTTTTTGTTTCAGGCGAGCGCGCAGACCGATGAGGGCTGAAGTGCGGATTTGGGAGACACGCGATTCGCCGATATTCATGATCAGCCCGACTTTCTTCATCGTAAGTTCCTCGCGATAGTAGAGAGCAAGGACCTGACGCTCCTGACGCTCCAACTCATCGATGGCTTGAGATAAAAGAGTCCGCATTTCGGCGCGGAGGGTGACAGCGAATGGATCTTCCTCGGGCCGAACCGCGACACCGAAGAATTGCTCATCACCGGCGCCTTCAAGGGAACGGGCGTGCAGGCTGCCGAGATCGAGGCCGCGCAGCTCGCCGAGCAAGCGTTGGAACTCGTCCAGTTCGAGACCCAGGTGCGCGGCAAGCTCGGGCTCGGAAGGCGCGTGGCCCAGAACCGCGGCAAGCTCGCGATGGGCCTCTTCGATGCGCCTGCCCTGACGTCGGAGGTTGCGCGGGCTCCAATCCAACTGGCGCAGGCTGTCGAGAATCGCGCCGCGAATGCGGAAGCGGGCGTAGGACTTCAGTTGTACGTTCTTGGCAGGATCGAATTTATCAACGGCATCGATCAGGCCAGGAATGCCAGCATGAACGAGATCCTCGAATTGCACGTGGGACGGAAGGCGAGCGTGAATGCGGCGCGCGACGTAACGAACCCCGGGGAGATTCGCGATGAGGAGGCGCTCGCGTTCGGCAACCTCTCTCGAATCCATATCGGGTAACTTGCGATCCAGCAGAACGCTTTCGCAGGAGAAGCGCGCGAGCTTGGCCACCGCATGCGCGGCTCCGACGGCTTTTCCGCCAAGCGGCTGCACGTAGGCAGGGCTTTCAATCAAGCGTCTAGGAAAGGACGAATCGGCGCGGGCAACCAGAATGCGGCTAGATGAACGAATAAATGATGCGGCGGCGGCAGAGGCCAAAGCACATCCTCCAATGGCTCGTTCGGTCCGCGTTTACACTGGTCGTTTCTGCGGGCTGTGCCCGGAAAACTTTCCGGGCCGCGAGCGGAAATGGTCAATGCGATTGGATAGCCAAAGCGAGGGATGCAGTCAGACTGAAAAGATAGACTTTAGGCGAGGGCACAGAGAGACACCCTGCTCCGGCGTGGAACGACGTTCCATACAGGCGCACAAATTCGCCGCGCAAATATTGCCGGATTGCTTGTCGTTTCTTGATCGCGGTGAACGACCGTTCGCGAAATCTGCTCCGGCGCTCTTCACTCCTCTTTCATCGGCATACCGCAGGACAACTTTAGCGATCCGGCAATTTCGTGTACTGAGCGTTAGACAGATTTCGATCCGGCCGGACTTCGCGCGATGCTCCTTAATTTCTCCCCATCAATGGGCTTCGGCGTTCTCGCCGATCTTGGTCGCCTGCCACGCTACTGCTTGCCATCGTCCATTCCGTCTTAGAAAGGTCCCGGTATTCCGGTAATAAGACGTCTCGACTTTTCCGTCGCGATCTTCAGTGCGGCCTACCAGCCGAAATGCCGCCACCACAGTGTCGCCGTACTCGTGAACCGTGATGTCCTCGGCCGAATAGGTGTTCTTTCCCTCCGATGCAGGCGTCGGTTTCCCAAGCCTGCTCATAATGTCGGCCTTACCTATGACCACGCCCGTCGCTCGCGTATAAATCACGTCGTCGGCAAAGAATTTGTCGAATACTGCTCGGTCGCCTCGGCCTGCGGCCTCCATGAACTCATGCAAGAGCGCGGTCACTTCCTGTGTCGCGCTGTTTTGCGCCGGTGTCGGCCTCGCGCCAGCAGAAAATAGCGCTATCACGATCAGGATTATTCTCGCGAATTTCATTTGTATCTCCTTGCGCTTGTCCGCATATCTTGATTTTCGCCGTCCGCATTCTTCCTGTTAGGATAGAACGATTCAGGAGCTTTGAAGAAACTCAATGGAAGCTGCCTACATCTGTGACGCCATTCGAACTCCCATCGGCCGCTATGGCGGATCGCTCTCCTCGATCCGCACGGATGACCTGGCGGCCATTCCCATCAAAGCCCTCATCGAGCGCAATCCCAAAGCAGACTGGAACGCCCTCGACGATGTCGTCTACGGCTGCGCGAATCAGGCTGGCGAGGACAACCGCAACGTCGGACGGATGGCCTTGCTGCTTGCCGGGCTTCCCAAAGAAGTTCCCGGTGTCACGGTAAATCGCCTCTGCGGTTCGAGTATGGATGCCGTGGCGACCGCCGCGCGCGCTATCAAATGCGGCGAAGGCGAACTGATCATTGCCGGCGGTGTCGAGAGCATGTCGCGCGCCCCCTTCGTCGTGGGAAAAGCAGACGCGGCCTTTTCCCGTGCGATGAAACTCGAAGACACCACGATTGGATGGCGCTTCATCAATCCCATTATGAAAGCAAAATACGGCGTCGATTCCATGCCGGAAACAGCTGAAATTGTTGCCGAGGAATTCCACGTTTCGCGCGCAGATCAAGATGCCTTCGCGCTGAGGAGCCAGCAGCGCGCCGCAGCCGCAATTCGCAATGGATTTCTCGCTCAGGAAATAGCGCCGGTCCCCATTCCACAGAAAAAAGGGGACCCTATACTGGTTAGCGCAGATGAACACCCACGGAGCGACACATCTTTGGCCGCGCTTGCGAAGTTGCCGGGAATCGTAAGACCTGGCGGCACTGTGACGGCGGGAAATGCTTCTGGCGTAAACGACGGCGCCTGCGCCATTCTCCTCGCTTCAGAATCGGCCGCCAAGCGCCACGGATTCGCTCCTAAAGCGCGCATTATTGCCGCTGCGGCAGCAGGTGTGGCGCCGCGCATCATGGGGATGGGCCCTGCCCCCGCCTCTCGCAAAGCTCTTGCGCGGGCGAATTTGAACATCGGCCAGATGGACGTCATCGAGCTGAACGAAGCCTTCGCGTCACAGGCGTTAGCAGTACTGCGCGAACTTGGCGTCGCCGATGACGCTGCTCATGTGAATCCCAATGGAGGCGCGATCGCTCTCGGCCATCCGCTTGGGGCCAGCGGCGCGCGACTCATCACGACGGCAATGTATCAATTGCTGCGCAACGGCGGAAGATACGCCCTTTGCACCATGTGCATCGGTGTCGGCCAGGGTATCGCTCTCATCATTGAGCGAGTTTAGCTGGCGATCTCCGCCGTTGAACACAACTGCATATTATATTGTCTAGCCGCATCCGTTTATCGGCCGTACAAGTCAGCGAGGAAACCGTTTTCTTTCCCCACGAGGAGTGATTACACTCAGCGCATGAATCTGCTCGACCCATTGTTCCGCTCCCAAGCCGTCGAGAAGGTCTTCTCGAATCGTGCCACGCTGCAAGGTATGCTCGATTTCGAAGCGGCCCTCGCACGAGCCGAAGCGCGCGCGGGGTTCATTCCTGCCACTGCTCCCCAGGCTATCGAAGCGAAATGCCGCGCCGAACTCTACGATATGACCGCGTTGGCTAGGGCCGCCGCGAGTGCCGGCAATCTGGCGATCCCGCTCGTGAAACAGCTCACCTTGCTGGTGGCCCAAAAAGAGAAAGAGGCCTCGCGTTACGTCCACTGGGGCGCGACAAGTCAAGACGTCATCGATACGGGCCGCGTGCTTCAGTTGCGACAAGCAATAACTCTAATCTCCGCCGAACTCGATCTTTTGGCGGTGATGCTTGGCGAAATGGTGCACAAGCATCGAGCGACCCTTCTCGCCGCCCGAACCTGGATGCAACAGGCATTGCCCACAACATTCGGTCTCGAAGTGGCTGGCTGGCTTGATGCGATTGATCGTCATCGTGCGCGCTTATCGGAATCTCAAGCCCGTTGTCTCGTCCTGCAATTTGGCGGAGCGGTTGGAACGATGGCGGCTCTCGGAACTCGCGGCTTGGAAGTCGCTTCCGCTCTCGCGAAGGAATTGCAGCTTCCTCTGCCTGAGCTGCCGTGGCACAGCCATCGCGATCGCATGGTGGAAATCGCCACGACACTCGGCTTGTGCATGGGAACGCTTGGCAAAATCGCGCGCGACATCTCCCTGCAAATGCAAACCGAAGTCGCCGAAGTCTTCGAACCTTCCGCCGACGGACGCGGCGGCTCCTCGACGATGCCCCACAAGCGCAATCCTGTCGCGTGTGCAGTCGTGCTGTCCGCGGCTCTGCGCGTACCTCCTCTTGTGGGCACCATGCTCGCGGCACAGGTTCAGGAGCAGGAACGCGGTTTGGGCGGCTGGCATGCCGAGTGGGAGACTTTGCCCGACATTGTCCGCCTGACCGCTGGCGCTGTGCATCATCTCACTACCGCGGTCTCCGAGTTGGAAATTGACGTCGAACGCATGCGCCAAAATCTCGACGTTACCCACGGTTTGATCTTTGCCGAAGCCGTGGCCATGGCCCTCGCCGAAAAAATACCTCGCATGGACGCGCACGAACTGGTCCGAATTGCTTGCAAACGCGCCCAGAGCTCGCGGCGGGACCTTCGCTCCGTTCTAGTGCAAGACGCAATAGTCAAAGCGAACCTCTCCGATGCTGAACTTGACCGTCTCTTTGCGCCCGGCAACTATCTGGGCATCGCCGATCAATTAATCGACCGCGTGCTCGCCTCGCGCGCTTTGCCGCGTGAGCAGAAAAATCCCCGGAAAAAGTGAGAGCCATGTCCTTCGCTCAACTGGAAGACGTTCGCATTCATTACGACCTCGCAGGCCCCGCAAGCGCACCCGTGATCGTATTCTCAAATTCCCTCGGCGAGAATTTCTGCATGTGGGATCCTCAGCGAGCGGTATTTCAGCAGCAATTCCGCGTCCTGCGCTACGACACGCGTGGCCACGGCCAGTCTTCCGTCAGTCCTGGCCCATACACCATCGAGCAACTCGCGCGTGACGTCCTGAGCCTTCTCGACAAATTAGGATTTGACCGGGTTCATTTTTGCGGTCTCTCCATGGGTGGCCAAACTGGGATGTGGCTCGCCCTGAACGCCCCCGCCCGGCTTCAAAAACTCATCTTATGCAATACCGCGGCGAAAATCGGCACTCCTGAAATGTGGAACACTCGTGTAGAAACCGTTCGCAATGGCGGAATGAAATCTATCTCCACAGCGGTCATCGAACGCTGGTTTTCTGCCGACTTCCGCGCCAAGTCTCCAGCGATCGTCGCTTCAACCAAACTCATGCTTGAAAGCGCGAACCCGGAAGGTTACGTCGCAAATTGCGCCGCCATTAGCGATTTCGACGTTCGCGAAGTTATTCGGGAAATCCATGTGCCAACACTTGTGATCGCTGGAACAAACGACGCCGCGACAACTCCCGCCGATGGTCGCTACCTCGCCGGCCACATCCCCGGCGCCCGCTATGTCGAACTCAATGCTGCCCATCTTTCAAACATCGAGCACTCCAGCCGCTTCAATCGCGAACTCAGTTCCTTCTTGCTCTCTTAGCCGCGGATATCCTGCCCAAAATCATCCTCTGCTCCTTTATGGAACGTATAGGCAGACCTTGACTATAGAAACATCGAAACAATTTATGGCCTTTCTGGCTATCCCAATTGTCTTTCACCCGAGTTCACAAGCCTGGAGTCAATTCAGATTTTACGTAACCTTTGCGCTTTCCAAACGTCCAATATCATAAAGTTGTAGGCAACGTTCGTTCGCGAAGTAGCAATCTAAGGTTGCAATGGTGAGTGTGCCCGGAGGGTGCAGCCTGGGCTGGGGCCCAGCGTCTTCTCTTTAAGTTTAAGCAGGCCCTGTATAGGGGATCATTTGCATGGGTGCTTTTGGCAGAAGCTACCTGCGGGACCGCACTTCCGGACCACTTCCCAGCGAAGTCATCGGTATAACTCCGAATCTTCGTCTCAGCCTCATTTCGGACCTGCCTGGAATTGTGGAATTCCGTGGTTCCTCTCAAGTTGTGGTTTCTCTACACGTCGGCTCCTCGGTTGTGGTGGACTGCCGTCGCGGCGGCGAAAGGCATCGTGGGACTAACATCCACGGCGATTTGGAAATTATTCCTCCGAATCTGGGCGGCCTATGGGAACTCCGGGGGAAGGACACGGCGCTGGTGATTGGGCTCAAGCTTCGCATTCTGCAGCGAGTTGTGGAGGAATCCGGCGGAGATCCCACCAAATTGCAAATAAGGAACCGCTTTCAAGTGCGCGACCCGCAGATCGAGCATATCGGATGGGCTCTGAAAGCGGAAATGGAAAGCGGCTATCCAAGTGGTCGTCTTTACTTGGAGGCCTTGGCCACTGGCCTCGCGGCAAGGATCGTCCGGAATCACAGTTCTTTTGCGCGCGCCTCTCGGGGGATTAAATCCGCCATGCCCGGCGGTAAATTGAAGGCCGTGTTGGGCTATATCGAGGACAATCTCGAACGCGATCTGGGTCTCGCTGAAATCGCCGAAGTCGCCGGCTTAAGCGCCTCGCACTTTAAGGTGCTTTTTCGAAAGTCGCTGGGTCTGCCGCCGCATCAATATGTGATCCGCCGGCGCGTCGAGCGCGCGGCAATGCAGTTGCGCGAAGGGACAATGCCGATTGGACAGATCGCTCTGGCAAATGGTTTCTGCCATCAGAGCCACCTTGCGATGCACATGCGTCGTGCCCTCGGAGCATCCCCTCAGGAACTCAGAGACGGCGCATGAACAGTGCCATCCTCGAGTTACGGAATGCAACTGGTAGCTGCGAGCGAACGCCGATTGCGCGCCTGTGGTTGATTTCTAGATGTGGCCATAAAACGGATTCGTCCGATTATGCTCACGATCATCCATTCTTGAGCGACGTGTTTTCTCTTAAGAGGCATGATGCCATTCCGGCGTGAGCCGCGGTTGATTCGCCATTGGAGTGGTCTTTTGCGCATGAAACTTGAGTAGTTCCTTGGGCAGGAGCGGGCATGAACGAGACGTCTAGATCCGAAATCACTGCAGTTCCCCTCAAAGATCCCCGCGCGGATCTCGGATGCACATCCTTGCGATCCGCGAATCCCCAGGAGGTTGCCGCACGAAACCCGAAAATCGCGGAATTCCGCCGGCGATTGGAGGCACTGCCTGTGAAGCCGATCAGAATCGCCATTAAGACCAGGGGCAAGATTTTCCTCATTAATCCGGCCGATATTCTCGCTGTCGAAGCGGAGGGGAACTACGTCTTGCTGCAGCTTCAGGCGGAGTCGTACCATCTGCGTGAATCAATTTCTACCATGGCCGAAAAGCTGCTCCCCTACGGCTTTATTCGCATCCACCGCTCCGTGCTGGTCAATTCTTCGTGGGTCGAGGAGATCCATCCCGGGACCACGGGGGAATATATGCTGCGAATCTCTGGCGGCAAAGAATACATGGTTTCGCGAACCTATAAATTGAATCTGAAATCTCTTGCCCAATCCTGGATAGGTATTGGTTCTTTCTTGGAAGAGTGAAATCTTCGCGGAATTCTGTGGAGACTTTCGAAGATATCCCGCAGACGGCCTTTTTATGCGCAAGTGGTTCCACAGGAATATTGGAGATCAAATACCTAAAGGGTCTATCAAAACCCGTAGAATGACTGCCACAAGATATCGGTTTTAGAATTAATTTGGCCTGAATTCCTAAATTGAATTGCACTGTTTTGCCCTAACTCGGTTAAGTTTCAGTTGGATGAAAGAAACACCGAGGAGGACAAAACAGTGCACTGGCAAATTACCGCTCTTTGGGGCGGAAAAAAAGTGGAATTGCGCGAGACCCAGCGAGCCGTCACCCCCTTCGGTGGGCTGGTCGTTTTCATGGAGTTTTTGCGACAGATCGGCTATCGCGAAGCCGTGAGCAAGTATCTGCCGTTTCGTCTTACTTCCCCCAATGCCATCGATCCGGCGGAGACCTTCACGGCCTTCTTACTCTCGGTGGTGGCCGGAGCACGGCGGTTCGCGCACACGAGCTTGCTGCGTGCCGACGTGGCCTTGCACGCCGTGCTGGGGATCTCGCGCTTTCCTGTCGACGACACCATTCGCAACCTGTTCAAACGCTTCGGTCAGGGACAGTGCCAGCGTTTTTTCTCCGGCTTGTGGAGTTGGCAGCTGGAACGGCTTCCGGGATGTTCGACGGGATATAGTCTGGATTTGGATTCCACGGTGTTCGAGCGCTACGGGCGGCAGCAGGGTGCGTTGCGCGGACCGAATCCACGCAAGCATGGGCGGCCCTCGCATCATCCCCTGGTGGCGGTGCTGGCCGAGGCGCACTTTCTGTTGCACGGCTGGCTGAGGAGCGGGAACTGTGGCACGGCCCGTGGCGTGGTGGAATTTCTCAAGGAAGCGCTGGCGCTGTTGCCGGAAAAACATGCCCTTCGGGTGGTGCGCGCCGACGCCGGCTTTTTTGACCAGCAATTACTGGGTTTTCTCGAGCAGCGTGGGTTGTCTTACATCATCGTGGCACGGCTGACGCTCTGGCTGAAGCGCGAGGCCGCCCGCGTCACCGCGTGGCGCGCCTTGGACGAGCATTACGCCGCAGGCGAGTTTTTTCTGCAACTCCTGGGCTGGGACCGCCCGCGCCGCTTCGTGGTGATCCGCGAGAGGCTGCGCGCCGAGCGTCCCTCGCTGGGAAGAAAGCTACTCGATGTTCCCGGCTACACCTTCCGCGTCTTCGTCAGCAATCTCGCGCTCCCGCCGGAAGAACTCTGGCGAGACTACAACCACCGGGCGGACATGGAAAATCGCATCGCCGAACTGAAACACGATTTAGGCGCCGATGATTTTTGTATGCAGGAGTTCTTCGCCACCGAAGCAGCCTTCCGCAGCATCCTGCTACTGTTCAATCTGCTTGGAGAATTCCAGCGCGCTAGTGGCTGTAAAACCTATCGCCAACCAGCCACGCTGCGCGCGCAAGTTTTTCTTTGCGGTGCTCTGCTCGGCCGAGCCGGCCACCGCTTGGTTCTGCATCTATCGGCTTCCTGGGGTGGCCTCAAACCACGTATCCCACTGCTGGAAAACGTCTTATCCTACGGTGTCCCAACTTCGCCGAAGTTGCATTCTGGACTCTCAACTTGAGCCCAAAATCGATCAATGAGTCTCCATGAAACCCACTTCAACTTCGTTTTTCAGGTTTAGTGAACGCGAAGATATTTTGGCTGTTCCGCCCTTCCTATTATGATTTTCTGCCTTGTCAGTCGTCTCCGCCAATATCCCGATTCTGGAATGCTTCCAATGTTTCCACTGAGTGGGACGTCATAACGCCTGACGGGCGTGAGTAGCTTGATAAGTGGTGCGAGTTGCAGTTTTGGGGCGTTAAAACGATTTAGCTCATCTTCACGAATTCATATTTTGTTTCTTTGTCCCTCTCTGAAGTCGTTGAAAACAAATTAAGAATGCTGAATTTCAGATTGGTATGAGGCTTGCACTTCGTACGGCCGCAGAAGCGAGGTCCTGTGCCGCTTCACACAAATGGAAAGTTTATTTTGCCCTGTTCGCCACGCACACAACTGGAGGATTCCAAATGCTAAGTAAGCGATCGCTGCTAGTGGCCGGCCTGATGTTCGGTTTGTTGGCTCTTGTACCCTCAACTCTGTTTGCTCAGAACGCATCTACAGGTCAAGTTGTTGGAACTGTCACCGACCCTTCAGGGGCAGCCATTGCAGCCGCGACGGTAACTCTGACGGACCGCTCGACGAACCTTGCCAGAACGGTGTCGACAAACGAAAACGGCAGATACATTTTTGTGGACGTGCCATCAGGGAATTACAACGTCGCCATAAACAAGCAGGGATTTCGCATTTCGAGGCTCAACAACCAAACAGTTAGCGTCGGTTCGACAGTGACTCTCAACGTCACCCTAGAAGTTGGCTCCGTTGCGGAGAGCGTCGAAGTCACCGCTTCCAACGCCGACCTCCAGACGTTGAACGCCACTGTCGGTAACACGGTTTCCGGTACAGCGCTGAATTCACTCCCTAGTATCAGTCGCGACGCCGCTACTTTCTTTACCCTGCAGCCCGGCGTGGCTCCTGATGGCAGCGTCGCTGGTGTAGCGATGGACCAGAACTCGTTCTCACTCGACGGTGGTCAGAACACCAACGATATGGACGGCAGCATGAACATCTATACGCCGAGCTTTGCGGGCGATCCGACCGGCGGCCTCATCCAGAATCAAACTACTGGGAATCCCGGCGGCGGCCCTTCCGGTGTTATGCCCACACCCATCGATAGCGTCGAAGAGTTCAAAGTCAGCACCACCAACCAGACGGCGGATTTTAACAGTTCGGCTGGTTCGGAAGTTTCCATCGTAACGAAGCGCGGCACCAACGATTGGCATGGCACGGCCTACGAATATTATTTGGACAACAATTGGTCCGGAAACACCTTTGAAAACAACGCTACAGGTACACCCCGCCCTAGCTACCACTACAGCAGATTTGGCGTTGCCGGCGGTGGTCCCGTCATTCCCAAGAGTATTCTCGGCGGCAAGACCTACATCTTTGCCAACTACGAGGGCTATCGCTTTCCACAATCGGAATCAATTACTAGAGACGTTCCGACCGCTTCCATGCGTTTGGGACTGCTCTACTTCGGCGGCCAATACTACAACTTGAACCCCACTGCCGTGACGTTCAACGGCGTAACCTATCCGGGAACAACCCTCGATCCTAGGGGCATCGGAATCAACTCCCAGGTCGCGCAGATGTGGTCGACAATGCCGCTGCCCAATAATCCGGTCGGCTGCTCGGGCGGACTTTCTCTCTGCGACGTCAATTCGTCTGGTCTCGGCAACGTCGGCACTTTCACGGGCAACGTAGGTCTTCCTCAAACCAGCAACTTTGGCGTCGTTCGCATCGACCACGATTTCAGCTCCAAGTGGCATTTCATGAGCAGCTATCGTTATTACCATCTTATCCGCGCGACCGATAGCCAGGTTAATATCGCTGACGGAGCGCCTGCTTCGCTCTCCGCTCGGCCCCAGGTACCGTGGTTCTATGTGGCCGCTTTGACCACCAACATCACAACCAACACCACGAATGACATCCACTACAGCTTCCTGCGAAACTTCTGGCAGTGGGGCTCCGCCGGTGACCCGCCTCAACTTGCCGGTTTGGGCGGCGCACTTGATCCGTTTGGCCAGTCGCAAGCACAAACGCTCACTCCTTACAACGTCGACACGCAGAATACCAGGCAGCGTTTTTGGGATGGCAAAGACAACATGATTCGCGACGATGTGAGCAACCTGCACGGCAATCATCTTTTCCAGTTTGGTGGCACCTATGAGCGCAACTGGGACTTCCATGAGCGCTCGGACAACGGCGGCGGAATCAACTATCAGCCAGTCTATGAGCTCGGTATCGCCAGCAACTCTGGAATCAACGTGGCCCCAGATATTCCTTCGTCAGTCGCCACTGGAGACGCCGTAAACTTTGGACGCGACTATGTCGCCGCTCTTGGCATCGTGTCCATCGCGCAAACCGCTTACACTCGCACCGGCCCCGAACTGACCTTGAATCCTCCCCTCACGCCGGCTCAAGACAAGAGCACCATTCCTTTCTATAACGTTTATTTCAGCGATTCCTGGCGCATCAGACCGACCTTTACTCTCACCTACGGTTTGGGTTGGACGCTTGAAATGCCACCGGTCGAGCAGGACGGACGCCAGGTGTCTCTTGTGGATCAGGCCGGCCAGCAAATTAGCGCCGAGGCGTATCTCAACGCTCGCCAAGCCGCCGCGCTACAGGGCCAGGTTTATAATCCCGAACTTGGTTTTGCCCTCGTCGGCAACACCGACGGCGGCGATAAATATCCCTATAACCCCTTCTATGGCTCGTTCAGCCCGCGTATCGCTGCAGCTTGGAATCCGAGCTATAGTGACGGAATTCTTGGCAAACTTTTTGGACCGGGCAAGAGCGTCGTCCGCGGCGGCTACAGCCGAATCTTCGGGCGGCTTAACGGCGTCGATTTAGTGCTGGTGCCTCTGCTCGGTACCGGCCTTATCCAGCCCGTGCAGTGCGTTGACCCGCAGAGTTCGACCGCTGGCAACGGCACGTGTGCCGGTACCGGCGGGTCTACCGCAGCCAACGCTTTCCGCATCGGCACGGATGGTTTGACAGCTCCGCTTCCCGCTCCTAGTGCCACACTTCCTCAGCCCGATTTCCCGGGCTATAACGCCATTGCTGCCGCGACTGGCGATGTCCTGGATCGGAATTTCCGGCCCGACGAGTCCGACCAATTCGACCTCACCATTCAGCGTCAGTTGAACAGCAAAACTACCATCGAAGTCGGCTACATCGGTCGCTTAATTAGGCACGAATATCAGCCACTCGATTTGAACGCCGTTCCGACCATGATGACTCTTGGCGGGCAGTCTTTCGCCAAAGCCTATGCCGCCGTCGAGACGGGTCTAGGGTGCGCCACATCATACGCTGCTTGCGGCGCGAACATTCCCAAAGGCACGGCAGCCCAGATGGCGTATGCCAACTCATTTACGCCGCAGCCGTTCTTTGAGTCTGCGCTCAAAGGCACAGGTTACTGCAACGGCTTCACGAGTTGCACCGCTGCCGTCGTCTACAATGAGGGTGTTGGTACTGGCAACTTGCTTACGCAAAGCGTCTGGAGTCTGTGGAGCGATTTGGACCAGGGCGACGCTACTTGCAGCTCAACTCAGGCCTGCGGCTTCAACTTCGCCCGTACCATGGAGAATAGCCCCATCACCGGCTCCGCTTTCGGCGGCAGCGGTCAGTTGACCTCCGGCGTTGCCGTCAATGCCAGCGTCGGCTACGGCAACTACAACGCTGGCTTCATCACTCTCAAAATGGCCGATTGGCACGGCCTGACCCTCCAGCAGAACTTTACTTACAGCAAGGCTCTGGGCACGGTGAGCGTGGTTCAGGCCAGCAGCGAGTTCACTACCGTCAATCCTTACGATGTTGGCGCCGGCTATGGCGTGCAGCCCTTTGACCGTAAGTTCGTGGACAACGTTTTGTTGGTTTACCAACCACCCTTCTTCGCGGGACAGCAAGGCTGGAAGGGACGTCTTCTTGGCGGATGGTCGTTCTCCCCGATCTTCACGACCGGAAGCGGCTTGCCCCTTGAACTCAACACTGCCAACGGGGACGGTCAGTCTTTCGGCGAAGCCGATGCCGTAAACTTCTTCGACGATTCAAACGACGTCCTCACTTGCCCCAACACCTTCGGCAGCTCGCGGCACAATGGCGTTACGGGCTCTGGCGGCATCGGCACCGCCGGCAACGTCAATATGTTCGCCAACCCACAAGCCGTGTTTAACTGCGTCCGCCCCGCGATTCTGGGTCTGGATGGCGGAGCCGGCGGTGCTGGCGTCCTCCGCGGCATGCCCTTCTGGAACGTCGATTTCCAGATTCGCAAGAACATCCGCATCAACGAGCGTTTCAGCTTTGAACTCCAGTCCATCTTCACCAATGTTTTCAACCATGACCAGCTCGGTGACCCGTTCCTGAGCCCTGCGGCCCCCGCGTCTTGGGGCGTGGAAAGCACCCAGATCAACGACCCGCGCTCCATTGAAATCGGCGGTCGCATTCGCTTCTAACTTTTCCGGCCGTTTCTTCAAAGCAGCCGCAAAAAAAGACGGGGAAGGCCAAATGGCCTTCCCCGTTCTCTTTTTCCTTAATTTACATATGACCCCGCCGGCGATGGCAATCGACTCTTGCCTTGAATAGCCAAGCCCTTTTTCTACGGCAGCTCTTTGCTCAAGCGCTCGATCGTTGCCTTTGCTTCCGTCACCGGCGGATTGTTCAAATATTTCCCAAAAAACACCAGATATCTCTGCCACCGATCCTGAATGTGCCGCGGCTCAACAAATCCGTGATTCTCCCGCGGATAAGTCACATACTCCACCGGCACATGCTTCTCATAGAGCGCTCGATAAAACTCCTCCGCCTGAGGGATGGGCACCCGCGTATCTGCCTGTCCGTGCAAAATCATGGTTGGCGTCTTCACGTTGGTAACGAACTTCATCGGCGAATGATCCCAATACTCTTGAAAATTGTCCCACGGCGCCTTCATGCCTAAGAACATCGTCAAGTACCGATGAATATCCGTCTGCGAGTACATCGAGTAAAGATCCGGCAAGCCAGCTCCAGGCGAAATGGCTTTAAATCGATCCGTTTGCGTGTCGATCCACATGGTCATGAATCCGCCATACGACCATCCAAATGCGCCAAGCCGCTCGGGATCCGCCCATCCTTTGTCCACCATCGCCTGCACGCCGCTCATGTCATCCTTATAATCGCCGTCTCCCCAATCGTTCTGGTTCGCCGTTGCAAATTTCTCCCCGCGTCCCGTGGACCCGCGAAAGTTCGGCTGCAACACCATGTATCCATTGGCAGCCATGATTTGTTCCGTCGGGCTGAACGACAGCAGCGAAGCTCCCGTCGGCCCTCCATGCGGATTCAGCAAGAATGGAACCTTGCGCGTCCCATCAAAGTCGACAGGCTTGGTCACAATCCCATCGATCTCCATCCCGTCTTTGCTGCTCTTCCAACGCACCACCTCGCTCGCTCCCAGTGCATACTCCGAAAGCCACGCGTTCTGATTCGTGATGCGTTCCAGCGACCCAAAACTCAAATCACTTCGGAACACGTCATCCGGATGCGTCGGATCGCCGAGCGTCCCCACCGCTGTCTTCCCCGCGGCGCTAATGTCCGCAACACTAGCCACTCCCGTTGTCCCCGTAAGGGCCTTGATTGTTCCCGCCGCCACGTCTGCCGAAAACACGCGCAACGCCTCGTGGTCGTCGCTGCTGAAAAAAATCTCTTTCCCATCGGGCGACCAAATCGGTTCGCCGGCATTCAAATCAAACGATCCGCTCAGCTTCTTCGGCGCTCCTCCACTGGCTTCCACAACAAAGAGGTTCTCTTTGTAAATCAGCAGCCCTGGACTGCTCAGGTAGGCGATCCATTGCCCGTCCGGCGACCACCGCGCCGTATGCGTCGGGTCGGCAGAATCCACCAGCTTTCGCTCCGTTCCGCTCGCCACATCCAGAATCCGCACCGTCTGCAAGGCAATGTCGTCAAGCCTCGGCGTCGGATTTGTCGTGAACGTGATGTGCGACCCATCCGGCGACCAGCGCGCGTCGCTTACCGTAAAATCCCCTTTGCTGATCTGCTTCTCCTCGCCCGTCGCAATGTTCCACGTCCAGAGTTGCGCCATTTTAAAATCGCGGTCCACAACCACCGCATCATCTTTTTCTTTCTGACGTTTTTCCTCCGCGTCGCTCACCGGCGCCGTGGCCATCAGCAGCAGCGTCTTGCCGTCTGGCGAAAATGCAAACCCATGCACACCGGACTTGTGTTTCGTCACTTGCCACGGCTCGCCGCCGTCCGCGTACATAAACCACACCTGCGGCTTCGCCTCTTTCTCCTCGCCCGCATCCATCGTGAATGCCAACAATTTTCCGTCCGGCGACCATGTCACATTCGATACGCTCTTTTCACCCCGCGTGAATTGTCGCGCCGCGCTCGCCGGCCCCGCCGCTGGCACTACCCACAGATGAGTCACAAATTTCCACGCCTGTTCTTTTTCTGTATCGTTATCCGCCACCAGGTAAGCGACTCGCGATCCGTCTGGCGAAATTCGTGGAGAACTCACACGCGCCACGCGCAATGCTTCCGCTGAGCCGAAAAGCTTTTTACCATCCTTGCTCCGGGCGCTCGCGGTTTCCTTGCCCGAATCATTTTGGCGAGCCGCGGCTCCGAGCGGCGCCAGGATAGCCGCTGCGATCAGAATTACGCGCGCCAGTTTCATCGTCGTAAGCTCCATCACTTTAAATCCTCCTCGCCCTTGTAACATTCGTTTCAACATTCCTTAACGCCGCGAAGTATATTGGCAACCTCTCGCACGTGCAACTCGCTCGCGCCATTCACTCGCTCCATCGGCCATCTACGCCTTGAACAGTTAAGAATTTTCCTGGGCACTCTTCGATCCGCAATTCCTCATTTGAGTTCTCCCGGCAAGGCAAGAAGCTCACTGACTGCAAGCAAGAACTCCGTCAATCTGGAAAATTCTACATACCTTGCGTTCATTCATTCCTCTTCAAACTGCTTCCGAATATTCCTCTATGTGCCTGAAAACTATGAGGGTTATGAAAGTGTGTTCTGCTCTGGCCGCAAAGTTGCCTCTTCAATCGCGGGACCAAAAATAACTCCGAGACAATCCGCCCTCTCGAGAAGTTCGAAGCTCGAAAAAACAAATCACGTATCGCGCAAGGAGGCGCAAAAATGAAATTCGCAAACAATCGCGTGCTTTTCGCCGCGAGCCTGCTCGCTTTCGGATCAGTTCTATTCGCAAAAGATCCCGCCGTCAGCACCAAGGACGAACAAGCTCGTCTTCAGAACTCCGGAGAGGTCATGCACGAAATCCTCAACGTTCCGGACGACATTCCGCAAGACCTCATCGACAAAGCCCGCTGCGTCGTCGTGATGCCTTCGGTGCTGAAGGCCGCGTTTGTCGTTGGCGGAAGTTACGGCCGCGGCACGATGGTCTGCCGCACGGGCAAGGACTTCACCGGGCCGTGGGGCGCTCCCGCCATGTACGCCCTCGAAGGCGCAAGTGTGGGCTTGCAAATTGGCGGCGAAGCCACGGACTTTGTCTTCCTGATCATGAATGATCGCGGCGCCAGCAGCCTCTTGCACAGCAAGGTGAAACTCGGTGCTGACGTCTCTGCCGCTGCCGGTCCAAAAGGACGATCCGCCGAAGCCGATTCGGACGCTTACATGCGCTCCGAAATTCTCAGCTACTCTCGCGCCCGCGGCGTTTTCGCCGGCGTCTCTCTGGAAGGTTCCACGTTGCGTCCCGATGACGACGCCAATCGCAAGCTCTACGGCAGTCCGGCCAGCGCCGCCAGAATCGTCTCCGAACCTCGCAGAGACGCCCCTTCTTCGGCTCACGAGCTCATCGCTGCCCTGCAATCTGCCTCTCCGCAACTCAAGCGTTAATTCCCTTCGCCGGGAGGAGGCCGGAGACTTCACGGCCTCCTCTTGCGCAAGAAGCGCGGCTAATCTCCTTCTCGGCCTTGGTAGCTTTCGCGCCTCTCCCTTTCCTTACTTTTTAATACTACTCGGCCCGTTACTCTCGCCCGGGGCTTTACAGCGCGCATTTAATTTTCACTGGGGGAAAAATGCTGAGTCCACATGCCTTAACTCATGAAGAATTCACGAAAACCAACGAGGTCCCCGAACAAGATATCCCTCGGACGCAAATGATGTCAGAAAAGGAAGCTATTCCGCGCGCGCAGCAAGGCGACGCTTCCGCATTCGAGCTCATTTACCGCCAGCATAGTCCGCGCGTTTACGCGTTGTGCCTTCGTATGGTCGGAAATACCGCCGAAGCCGAGGATCTCACCCAGGAAGCCTTTCTCATGGTTCTCCGCAAAATCCGCACCTTCCGCGGCGAATCCGCTTTCTCCACCTGGCTGCATCGCATCACAGTTAATATAGTCCTCATGCGCCTCCGCAGAAAAACCTGGACCGAAACTTCCATCGAGGAAACCTCAGAGTTAAACTCCAACTGCTCCGACACGAGAGAAGAACTCTCCAACGCCGATCCTGTCTTAGCGGGCTCCCTCGATCGCCTTAACCTCGAACATGCTCTGGCGCAGCTTCGCCCTTTTCAAAAGCTCGTCGTCATCCTCCACGATATCCGAGGCTACAAACACACCGAAATCGCAAAAATAATGGATTGGTCAGTCGGAAACTCAAAGTCTCGCCTGCACCGGGCCCGGGCGCGGCTGCGTCTTCTGTTGCGGGAAAGCCTGCGCTCGCCATGCGCGCCGACGCTGTCGGTTTCCCATAATGCATCTGGCGCATGACGACGGTCTCTTTTTCCTTTATCGGTGCCGCAAGCTTAGGGCTTTGCCGTTGGCAACGTGCTCTTTCGCTCCTGCATCTTACGGGTTAGGAGCCGAAGCAAGGTTCTACCGCGGTGGCATCTCCAGCCAGACCCTCCCGGCCAATTTCACGTGGAGGTAAATTGCATGAAAATCGTTAAGGCACTTCTACTTTGCGCATGCGCCGCGTTGCTATGCGGCCTCTTTCCTTCCCACGCCAGCGCGAACGAGTGGAATCAGAAAACTGTAGTCACCTTTAACGTCCCAGTGGAAATTCCCGGAAAGGCGCTGCCTGCGGGCACTTACATCTTCGTGCTGGCGGACAGTCAGGCCGATCGGCATATCGTCCAAATCTGGAATGCGGACCAATCTCATCTGCTCGCTACCCTGATGGCCATACCCGATTACCGCTTTAATCCTCCGACGAAGACCATCATGCATTTCGATGAGCGCCCCAGCAACACACCCATGGCCTTAGCCGATTGGTTTTATCCCGGTGATAACATCGGTCAGGAATTCGTCTACCCGAACTGGGGTTAGTCTCGCCACCGGTGCCAGCGCCGCCCTTATTCTTGCCGTAGTGCGATCACCGGGTCCACACGGCTAGCTCGCCACGCTGGCACAAAACTTGCCAGCAGCGCGGCTGCTACCAAGACGGGAATTGTCATCGCGAAAGTCGAAAGTCCCGTGGGCTGCATACCCTCGATCAGTCTCTGCAACACGCGCCCTGCCGCCAGCGCAGCCGCCGTGCCCAATGCAGCTCCAACGAGGATCATCTCCAGGCTTTCTCGAAGCACCAGCCACAACACACTGTTCGGCTGCGCTCCAAGCGCTATGCGTATCCCCATTTCCTGCACGCGCTGACCCGTCAAGTAGGCCAGGACTCCATAAATCCCGATGCAGGCTAAAATCAAAGCTAATCCTGCGAATATTCCGAACAAAAGCAAAAGGAATCTCTGCAGCGCCAGCGATCCGCTAGCGAGTTGTTCCATGGTGCAAACCTCGTAGAGAACTTGGTCGCCCGCCGCTCCCTTCAGTTCATTTCGCAACGAACCAAGCACACTCAACGGAGAAACCTCCGTCCGCACCGCAATCGACATCAGCTGCGACCAGCGATGCATAAAGCTATCCGGGAGCTGCGAAAACGGATAATAAATCTGTGCGCGGATCTTCGCGCCGTCATCGCCCGCGAGCCCCCAATGCCGCACGTGTCCGATCACGCCCACAATTTCAAACACGTTCCCGCCGTATCCCATCTCCGGGATCCATAGCCGCTTCCCGATTGGATCTTGTGGCCCGAAAGCGTTTTGTGCCAGCACCTCATCAATCACGATCACCGGCGTCGTGGTGAGCGTATCGTGATCATCGAAAAATCGTCCCCGCCGCAGCGATATCCCCATGACCTTCAGATAATCCGGCGACACGCTCGTCAGCAACGCATACGGCAACTGGTTTGGGGGCGGCATGTCTGCGCTGGTCCAATACCCCTGCTCGTTGTCGCCCTCGCGCATCGGAAATGTGTCGACAGTCGCAACGTACTGTACTCCTGGCACGCGCCGCGCCCGCTCCAGGACGTCCTTCCACGCCGCGCGCGTTTTCCCCGGATCCTCCAGCGTCGCCGGCGAAAGCGCCATGCGCGTCACCAGGACGTTCCGTACATCGATTCCAGGGTCAAGCGAAGACAGGTGCAGAAGTGTGCGCCCCAACATTCCCGCCGACACCAGCAGCACCACGGCCAAGGCGAGTTCGCAAACCACAAAACTGCTGTGCAGACGCCGCGAACTTCCCGCAACGCCCCTCCCTCCCCCTCGCAGCACTTGTTCCAAACTTCGCACTGGCGCGCGCAGCGCAGGCGCAAGCCCAAATAGAAAACCGCTCAACAAAGAAACGCCGAGCGCAAATACCAGCACGCGCCAATCGAGCTGAACCTCTTCCGCTCGCGGCAGCGTCCCCGGCCAGAGCGCCACAAACGGCTGGAACCCCAGTGCCGCAAGTCCTGCTCCGAGCAATCCGCCTGCGAGCCCAAGCACCGCGCTCTCTGTCAGGCATTGACGCACCAACCGGCCGCGCCCCGCCCCCAGCGCCACGCGCATCGCCAATTCACGCTCGCGCGAAACTGCCCTCGCCAGCAACAAACTCGCGATATTCGTGCACGCAATCAGTAGCACAAGTCCAACCGCTCCAAGCAACAACCATAATGTCGATCCAACATTACCAACGTCCGGCCGGAGCTGCTGCACGACAAAGCTCCGACCCGCATTTGTGTCCTTAAACTGCTCAGCCAGATTGCGCCCAATCAAATTCAGTTCCGCCTGCGCTTCCCCGAGCATCGCGCCGGGTTGCAGCCGCGCAATAACATCAATAGGGTGCGGTCCACGGCTCTGCAGAAATGGTGCCGTATCCTGGCCCAGCGGCGTCATCACGTCCGGTTCGCTTCCGCGCAGCCGGAATCCCGCCGGCGCGATCCCGACAACCGTATAAAGTTTGTCGTCGAGACTCGCAGATGCTCCAACCGTCTCCGCCCTTCCCCCAAAATGTCTCTTCCAGAAGCTGTAGCCCAAAATCATCACCGGAGCCGCCCCCCTCCGGTCCTCTTCGAGCGAAAAGGCCCGCCCCTGCGCGAGATTCACTTGCAGCACTGAAAATAAATTTGCAGAGATCTCTCGCAGGTCGACGTACTCAGGGTCTCCCGTTCCGCTTACCGTTCCTCCATCAAATAAAGAGCCCGCCAACATCAGGGAACGGATGGCGCGCTGGCAATCCAGAAAATCCGGATACGCAACACTCTGCTGTCCAAACAACTTCGCATTCCAATCGTCACTGTACCCGTGGACCGCCACCAGCCTGTTTGGCTGCGGATAAGGCAGCGGCCTCAACAGCACTCCGTTCACGACCGTGAACATCACCGTCGAAGCTCCAATGCCCAGGGCCAGCGTCACGATAGCGACCGCCGCAAAGCCGGACCGTTGCCGCAGCGTACGAAACGCATACCGAAAATCTTGCCAAAAATCTTCCACCCACCGCGTCCCACGCGCATCGCGGCACTCTTCCTTCATCTTTTCCGCGCCGCCTAGCGCCAGCCGCGCCCGCCTCCGCGCTTCCGCAGCATCAACTCCGCCAGCCATCAACTCGTTCGCGTGTTGCTCCAGATGAAATCCCAATTCCCTCTCGAGCTGCTCTTCCATCTTCTTGCGCCGCAACAACCTCCCCAACCAATTCATTCCACACCTCCAGCCGGGAGCTTCATAATGAGCGCAACGGCCTCCGTCAAACGCTCCCAACTAGCCGCTTCCGTTTCAAGTTGCGCCTTCCCCTTTGCAGTCAACCGGTAAAATTTCGCTTCCCGCCCCGTTTCCGTCTCCCTCCAATCCGCCGCCAATAGCCCCCGGTTCTCCAACCGGTGCAACGCCGGATACAACGATCCTTGCGGCACCTGCACAACATGCTTCGACACCTGTTCCAGCCTCTGCGCGATGGCATAGCCGTGCACCGGCCCCAGCGCCGCCACTTTCAGTATTAATAGGTCCAAGGTGCCCTGCGGCAAATCCGATTTCGGCTGCACTCCCTATACCTCCAGCTTCTGCATATATATCCTAGACGTGTAGAAGGTCAAGGTGTTTCACCCTCTTACGAAATATTTCCCCAGCCTTCGGGATACCGCTATGTTCCAGCGGGACAATTGGACAGCCCTTCCCCTCCCATTTTTCCGATTCATCAAATGCGATTTTTTGGTGAGCCCTCTACCTCCAGGGTTGCTATTGTGTGCCCATGACGGCGGCACCTATGTGTATTTCCGACCCAGGCCTATTCTCGGGTTACACCCCTGGCCCCTTTTACGACGAAATGTTTGCGTCGCAGGGCCATGCCCGCTCGCACTACGCCCGCCTCTTTGAAACTCTCGGCGGCATGGCGCCTTCTCAATTCGAAGAGCGCCGCAAACACGCCGACCTATCTTTCCTCCTCCAAGGCATCACCTTCACCGTCTATAGCGACGGCCGCGGCACCGAGCGCCTCTTCCCCTTCGACCTAATTCCCCGCATTCTTCCGCAATCCGAATGGACGCGCATCGAAGCCGGCCTCAGCCAGCGCGTAGTTGCCCTGAATCTTTTTCTGCAAGATGTCTACGGAAAGCAGTTAATCCTGAAAGACCGCAAAATCCCCGCCCCGCTCGTCTATTCCTGCCGCCATTTCCGCCGCGAAATGGTCGGCCTCGAAGTCCCTCACGGCATCTACACGCACGTCTGCGGCATCGATCTTGTGCGTGACTCGACCACTGGCGAATTCCTAGTTCTTGAAGACAATGTCCGCACGCCGAGCGGCGTATCCTACGTCCTCGAAAATCGCCTGGTCATGACACGCACTTTTCCCCAGGCTTTTCAGGAGCACGAAGTGCTCCCCGTAAATCACTATCCCGCCGAACTCTCCCGCATTCTCCGCACTCTATCTCCACGCGCCGAGCCCGGCGCCCAAATCGTCCTGCTGACTCCCGGCATACACAACAGCGCGTATTTCGAGCACAGCTTCCTCGCCCAACAAATGGGAATCGAGCTGGTCGAGGGCCGCGACCTGATCGTCGACGGCGTCGTCGTTTACACGAAGACGATCTACGGACTCAAGCGCGTCGACGTAATTTATCGCCGCGTCGACGACGATTTCCTCGATCCTCTCTGTTTCCGTTCCGATTCCATGCTCGGCGTTCCCGGCCTCATGGGCGCCTATCGCGCCGGCAACGTCGCCCTAGCCAACACTCCCGGCAACGGCGTCGCCGACGACAAAGCCATCTACGCCCACGTCCCCACAATGATTAAGTATTACTTGGACGAAGACCCGATCCTGCGCTCCGTCGAAACCTATCTCTGCGATCGGGCAGATCATCTCTCGCACGTCCTCTCTCGTCTTCCGGAGATGGTCGTGAAAAGCGTCGGCGAATCCGGCGGCTACGGCATGTTGATGGGTCCCTGCGCCGCTCGCGCTGAGATCGAATCCTTCCGCGAGAAAATCCTCGCCGAGCCACGCAACTTTATCGCGCAACCCATCGTTCCGCTTTCCGTCGTTCCCTCCTACGACGCCGCCTCTCAATGTATGGCCGGACGCCACGTCGATCTCCGTCCCTACTGTCTCTACGACGGCCAGAAAGTCACTATCGTCCCCGGTGGCCTGACCCGCGTCGCCCTTCAACCCGGCTCTCTCGTCGTCAATTCCTCGCAAGGCGGCGGCAGCAAAGACACTTGGGTCCTTCGAGGAGAGTGCTGACATGCTCTCCCGCATCGCGGATTCTCTTTTCTGGCTCGCTCGTTACATCGGCCGCGCCGAGGACACCGCCCGCATCCTCGACGTCACGTTTCACACTCTTCTCGAGCAAGTCCAGCAGCCGCACGGCGTCCGCTGGGATCCCATCCTCTCTATGGCCGGCGAAGAAACGCTCTTCCGTCAGCTCTACAACGAGCCGGATGCCCACAATGTCTTCGAATTTCTCGCTTTCAACGCGAACAACCCGAGTTCCATAATGCAGTGCATCACCAAAGCCCGCGAAAATGCCCGCACCATTCGCGACCGCATCTCCCGCGAAATGTGGGAAGACTTGAACAGCCTCTACCTGACTCTCGGCCGCTTCGATCCTCAAGAAGAAACCGCCGCCGGCCCACACCGCTTCTGTGGCCGCGTCATTTTCGGAAGCCATCGTTTTCACGGCGTCACCGACGCCACGCTGCCCCACGACGAAGGCTGGGATTTCCTGCGTATCGGCTGGGCCCTCGAACGCGCCGAAATGACCGCCCGCCTCGTCGATGTGCAGTATCGCAATCTCCTCGCGCTCTCTCCCGAGGACAGCACTCCCGACAGCCACCAGTGGATGGCCGTCCTCAAATCCGTCGGCGCCTACGAGGCCTATCACCGCCAATATCACTCTCCCATCGAGCCCGCTCGCGTCGCAGAAATGCTCATTCTTAATTCCCAGCATCCCCGCTCTATACGTTTTTGCGTTACGGAAATGCAGTCCGGCCTCCGCGCCATCAGCAACACCGGTCCCGGCAATTACGCCAACGAAGCCGAGCGCCTCACCGGCAAAGTTCTCGAGCGCCTCCGCTATAGCCGTATCGACGAGATCCTCGGCGACGGCCTTCACCCCTATCTCACCGACCTGATCCACATGTTCAACACGATTGGCGCAGTCATCGCCCGCACCTACTTTTACTATGCAGGTGTCGCATGAACCGATTCCATCTCCTTCACGCCACGGAATTCATTTACGACGGCCCTGTCTACGAAAGTTACAACGAAGTCCGTCTCCGCCCCATCCACGACGACCGCCAAAGCTGTGTTTCCTTCCGCCTGATCACTCTTCCCGCATCTCGCGGCTCTTCCTACAAGGATGGTTACGGCAACTGGATTCACGTATCGAGCGTCCTTCCCCATCATCGCCGCCTCCGCTTCGAAGCCGAATCCGTCGTCCTCGTTCACGAAGCCCCTTCTCTTGAACCGAACGCCATGCCGCTCCGCGAACTCGACGCCATTCGTGCCGATCTTTTCGAAGACAATTTCGATTGGCTCGCTCCCAGCGCCTACGTGCCCTATCTTCCCGAGCTAGCCGAAATCTCCAAAGCCGCCGAAGCCGCCTGCGACGGCACGGTCGCGGGCTTCGCGCAATCCACCTCCGACTTCATCCACAATAATTTTGTCTATCAGAAGGGCGCCACGCACGTGAACTCCTCCGTGCGCGACTCGCTCGCCTTGCGCGCCGGCGTCTGCCAGGATTTCGCTCATCTATTGTTGGGAGTTGTTCGTATGCGCGGCCTGCCCGCGCGCTATGTCTCTGGCTATATCGTCTCCGGCAGCTCTGAACCGGGCAACAAACAAGAAGAAGTCATCGGCGGCCAAGCGTCTCACGCGTGGGCCGAAGTTTTCTTGCCCGGCAACGGCTGGGTAGGTTTTGATCCTACTCTTGGCAAACCCATCGAGCTTCGCCACATCCGCGTTGCTTACGGCCGCGACTACGGCGACGTCCCTCCCGTTCGCGGCGTATATAAAGGTAAGGCCGGCCAGAGCCTCTCCGTCGACGTCCGCTTCCGCCCCGCCCTCGATGACTCCGGTAACGAACAAATCGCCGAACCTTCTTCCGACTCTGGCCAGAAAGAGGAATCAACGCAGGAGCGGCCGCAGCAACACAGCCAGCAATAATCGCGGACGGCCCGCCTCACTTCTCCTGCAAAGAAGCAAGATATTCACAGAGATTTCTGATCCGTTTCCGTATGGCCATTTCGTCGAAATCAACCATATTGAAGATCGGTCCCCACACGGGCATGTCCGAAGATCCATGAGCGGAGATGGGCTTCCCGAATCGCACCACTCCGCCCACGTATTCGTATGGAAATTTCCCGCCGTTCTTTCTGGCAAGTGTAGTCAAGTCTGTTGGCGGCGTTTTGAGTGCCGTTGCCATCGGGCCTCCGCCCTTCGCATTTTCGCCGTGGCACGTAGCGCAGTACTCGCGATACGTCTGTCGGCCCGAAGGCCCATCTGTCGGCTGCGTGCTTGCATTCCTCACAACGGGCTTATCTTGCCCAGCCGCCCCGCAAGCCATTAGTAGCAAGGCGCTGAAAATAATTGTGAGTCGCATGTTAAGACCTCACTGTCAGTACTGGGCATGGCGCTCCGAGAACCAATCTGTAGGCAACCGTCCGCGGTGCATGTCCGGCTGCGAGCCCCTTCCCTCGCTTAGCTCCGATCACGATTAGGTCCGACTTCATTTCCCGCGCCACTTCCAGAATCTCTTCCACGGGCTCGCCAAGCCTCATCCGGAATTCCGGCTTGCACCACATTTCCGCGCCGACTGGCACGAGCTCTGCGAGTTCCCGAACTATGGCTTCTCTCTTCAGCGCCAATCCCGCCTCCGAGTAATCCTCCGCATGCCGCACCACATGCAGCATCGTCAGATTCGCCTGGTGTTCTTGGGCGAAGGAAAAGGCGTAAGCCGCTTCCCGCTCCGCTCCAAGCCCGAATTCCGTCGCGAACAGAATATTCTTGAATTCCACTTCTCTCGTCGTTACGCCCCTCACCACGGGGCCCACCGTCAGAACCGGGCATTTCGCCTGCCGGAAGATTTCCTCGGTGCTTGAACCAAGGAGGAATTTCTCCACGCCCCTGATTCCTCGTGTTCCGACGACCACCAGATCAATGTGATGTTTCGCGATCAATGCTTCTAGAGTTGGCCACAGTGCCCCATGTTCAATCACCGTTTCGTGGGGCACGCCATGCAACCGCCCGGAAATAACGATCTCCTCCATCTCATCTTGCGCCGCGCGAGCTTCCTTTTCGTACGTCACGGAGATCAATTCCGGCGCCAGCATCGCGTTGGCTTCGCTAGTGATAACGTGAACCAGAAACACTTTGGCCTCGTAGCGCCTCGCAACAGACAGCGCATATTCCAGCGCGCGTGCCGACGCCGGAGAAAAATCCGTCCCCACCAAAATGTTTGTCAGCCGAACCAGCTTGCTTTCCAGTGGGAGCTTGCTCTCAATAACCACCTTTTGCGTCTCTTCGATTGTCTTTACCATGGCCATCACCTCCAAATCCCGCTGCGGTTCTCCCAACATTCACCGCTCTAACTCTTTTTTGCTCCCTAACGCGTTCTAATGCAGTGCGTTAGATCATCCGCGGGTGTGACGGCCGTCACCGCCCGCCGATTCCGCCACGGAAGCTCGAGTGCTGTCCTAAATTGAACCGCGCTGCCGGTTCGGCACTCCCCCAAGCACGTGAGCGTCATAAGATGTCCCGTTCGTTGCCGCACTTTGCGATTGACAAAGAGTTACTTCTGCCTTATATTTCGCTCTGGGTAAGAATGCGCTTGCGGCCCGGGAACGCCAATCTCCTGATTGGCGTTTTTTTCTCGCTGGGTACCTTTCTTTCGCTCCTACGCTTTTATTATCAGTGCTTACAGAACCCACTGCATCATGCACAATTTCAGTGCAGATTGACCCAAGCAAGTCATTCAGAATCAACATTTATAAAACTGATACAAAACAAACAACTTTAACCTCCTTTAGAATGAGCGTTTATGCAAAACCTAGGGGGAGGGGGCTGGCTACGTCTGGAATCCCACGATCCTTTTCTGACTACCAAGCTGCCTGAACCGAGAGCCCTAGCGAAGTTCTTCACAATTTGACGAACTCGCCCTAACCTGCCAAATTACTGGAGGTCCAATCCTTCGCTGCGGAAAGGTCCGTAAAAGCTATGATTTCGAGACGCTCCGTTTGCCTGAGTCTAATTTTTTTCCTGTGCGCCACCGGTGCGTTGCTCAACGCCGCTGAAACTCCATCCCCTGCCCTGCTCGTCCTCTCCAAAGGCGATCACGCCCTCTATATCGTGAATCCCGCCACCTTGACCATTGACGGTATGGTTCCCTCAGGGCCCGACCCCCACGAAGTCATCGCCGACAACGACGGAAAAATCGCCTACATCTCCAACTACGGCTTCGGCGCCTACAACACCATCACTCCCGTCGATCTCGTCAATCAAACAGCTCTCCCAGTGATCGACCTCGGCCCTCTCCGCGGCCCTCACGGCTTGGACTTCGTCGGCGGCAAACTCTGGTTCACTGCCGAAGGCGCTAAAGTTATTGGCAGCTACGATCCCGCCACAAAAAAGGTCGACTGGGTCATGGGCACCGGCCAGGACAGAACCCACATGATTTACGTCTTCCCGGACCTCAAGCACATCATCACTTCGAACGTCAGTTCCGCAACCATGACCTTCCTCGATCAAGTCCAGCGCCCCGCGAGTGGCCCCGGCCCTGGAGGCCCGCCACCAGGTGCGGGAATGCCGAATGGCCCCGGAGCACCGAATATGGGGCCCCCGCCCGGCCCGCCTCAAACAAATTGGACCGAGACCGTCGTCCCTGTAGGCCGGGGCGCCGAGGGCTTTGACGTTTCTCCAGACGGCAAGGAACTCTGGGCCGCAAACGCTCAGGATGGCACTATCTCCATCGTCGATATCGCCACCAGAAAAGTGATTCAGACTCTCGACGCCAACGTCCGCAGCGCCAACCGCCTAAAATTCACCCCCGATGGAAAACTCGCTTTCGTCTCGATGCTGTGAGGGCCAGATCTGGCCATCTTCGACGTCCCCACTCGCAAAGAAGCCAAGCGCATCAAAATCGGCCACGGCGCCGCCGGCATCCTGATGCAGCCCGACGGCTCGCGCGCCTATGTCTCCTGCACGCCTGACAATTACGTCGCCGTAATCGACATCAAAACATTGGAAATGGTCGCGAAAATCGCTGCCGGCAAAGGGCCGGACGGTCTAGCCTGGGCCGTCCGGAAATAAGGCATCTTCTCGACATCGGCAGCAAAGACTGACCAAATCGCCGCAAATCGGTTCGCCTCGCTTCGGCTCAAATCCGGTGTCGGATGATTTAGCCCTGCGCTGGATGGACGCGCGAGAGAATGGAACAACTGTGAGCTTTGTGGCGAAAAGTACTTGACAACGCTAAGCAGAAGGTTACTCTTATCCTATCGCTTCTTGCTGATGAAGGAGTGCTCTCATGGACGTCGCTCAACCAACGCAATCCCAAAACTTCCCCAATTCTCCCGCTCCCCACTTTCGCGCGCTTCTGGCCGGCTCCTTCCGTTTCTGGGAGCTCCGTCGGCTCTTCTACAACCTTCTCCTCGCCGCCATCGTCATCACGTGGATCGCCGCCAGTTGGCCGCATTTCCGCCCCGTCCTCAATCTTCACTCACTACTTCTTCTCGCCATCCTCGCCTTAATCGCCAACGCCTGCTACTGCGCCGCCTATCTCGTGGATATTTCCCTGCTCTCCTCCCCGCTAGCGGAAGCTTGGATACGCCATCGCTGGATCCTATGGCTCCTGGGCACCCTTTTCGCGATTCTTCTCGCGAATTATTGGATCGCCGACGAAATCTATCCGTTCGTCAACTGACCCGCTGAGCTCGCAATCGGTCTAGCGCTATTTCCCCACAACCAATATCTTGAACGTATCCGGGATCATTTCGCCCCGCCGCCGCCGTTCCCCAGGTGCTGTCTCAGGCGCGGGCTTGAAATCCGCAGCGATCAGCAAAATGTGTCCAGTCTTTCTATCTAGCGTCAGCGTCTTCGCGCTCGGTGTCGTCTGTACCGTCTGCTCAACGACGAAGTCCGTCGGGCTGTTCTCTTTAATCACCGTCAACGTTCCGTCCCACTGCGAACTGAACGCTTCCATGGTGTCCGGATTAAACGTCGCACCATCCACGCCGTTTCCAATCGGCAGACTCGTAATAATCTTTCCGTCAACCGAGCTGAGTATCACCATCACGTGCGGTTCGTGGCACGCCGCAAACAACACATGATTCTTCACATCAAACGCCAGCCCGCCCGGCCCGCCGCACTTCCCCGCCAAATCATAGTGCCCAGTCACCGTCATCGTTTTCGCGTCCACCACAGCGATGCTGTCCTTATCCTCGATATCCACATACAGATGGCCGTCCCCGTCCGTAACCGCCTGCTCCGGCGCGCCGCCCAAATCAATCGTTCCCGCAATCGACCCGTCCGCCGCGTTGATCACCGTGGCATTGGGCGCCCGGTGGCTGAACACATAAACGCGCTCGTTAAACGGGTCAAACAAAATCCCGTCCGGCCCTCCCTCCACATCAATTGTTTTAATCGTCGCCAGCGTCTTTGTGTCCCACATCACCACCGGCTTACTGCTCGCAAATCCGTGCCCGGACTTCGGGTCCACCGCCGCTCCGCGAGCATTGGCATTCGCAATTTCTCCCACCGGCGCCAGCGTGTCCAAATCAAACACCGCGACGCGCGCTCCTTCGCCCGTGCGCGGAATGTACAATCGTCGTCCCGCGTCGTCCGCATACACATAATCAAATCCGCCCACTCCTCCGACTTTCGCCGTCCGCAAAACTTTGTACGGCCCCGAAGCCGAGGTATCCTGCGCCAAGCCGGCGTTGGCACCCAGAAGCACTGCTGTCGTCGTTACAAATATCAAAAAGAGTTTTCGCATCAATTCCTCCGTCACTTTTCAAATCACATCTCAACAAGTCGCCGCCGCGCAGTATACACCTCCCGCCTCCTCCTCGCCTTGGGCTCAACGCGTGGCACAGACTTCAGTCTGTGCTTTTCCTCCTCGACTACGTCCAGCGCCTGCCTTGCCGTCGCGTCCATGATCCACGGGCCTCCGCTCACGCTCTTTGTTCCTTTGAAACTGAGGCCGCGCTGGAGCGTTGCGGACTGGCAAGGTTCCGTGTACGGTATCGAAGACCGAAAAAAAATATGCGCTCGGCCAAACCAACGAGGATGGTGAAGATGCCCGGGGAACTAGAAAAAGAGCAGTGGACGCGCCGCAGTTTTTTGGGCCTAAGCTCCGCGGCAATAGCAGCGGCGAGCGTTCTTGGGCCAGATCGCGGCACGGCGGAGGAGCAAAACTCCGCGCAATATGCGGGCACGGACAGAAGCGGAAGCGATCCCGGCCCGACGAATGCCGCTCTCGATGCCGCCAACCCCTCCTCTAGCCACCCGGTCCCGACAGACGCCGGCGGCGTGCAAACTTTTAAATATCCGTTTGCCTTCGCGCACAAGCGCTTCCAGGAGGGCGGCTGGTCACGCGAAGTCACCATTCGCGAACTCGCCGTCGCCAAAACGCTTGCCGGCGTGGACATGCGCCTCACTGCAGGCGGCGTTCGCGAACTCCATTGGCACACCGCCGCCGAATGGGCTTACATGCTGTATGGCAGCGCACGAATCACTTGCATCGATGCCGACGGCAAAAGTTTCGTCACCGACGTAAAAGAAGGCGACCTCTGGTATTTCCCCACCGGAATCCCGCACTCGATTCAAGGCTTGGCGCCGGACGGCGCGGAATTCTTGCTGGTCTTCGACGACGGAAATTTTTCCGAGTATGAAACGGTCCTGTTGACGGACTGGATGGCCCACACTCCGCCCGATGTACTCGCCAAAAACTTTGGAGTGGCACAGTCCGCTCTCGCAAAAATGCCGACAAAAGAGCGCTTTATTTTTCAATCCGAAGTTCCGGGTACTCTAGCCGAAGATCAGCGCATCGCGGCCGGTTCGCTGGGCGCGTCGCCCACAGATTTTGCTTTTCGCACGACCCAAACGGCGCCCGCAAAGCGTTTGAAGAACGGCGACGTTCGCATCATTGATTCCAGCAGCTTCAAAGTGGCCACCACGATTGCCGCTGCCGTCGTCACCGTGAAGCCCGGCGGCATGCGCGAACTGCACTGGCATCCCAACGCCGACGAGTGGCAGTTCTACTTCGGCGGCAAGGGCCGCATGACCGTCTTCGCCACCGGAGGCCGCGCGCGCACCATGGATTTCGAGACTGGAGACGTCGGCTATATCCAAAAAACGCTACCGCACTACATCGAAAACACCGGTACCACCGACCTGAAATTCCTCGAAATGTTCAAGAGCAGCTACTACCAGGATTTGGCGCTCTCCGAATGGCTCACGCACACGCCGCCGGAATTGGTTGCCGCTCACTTGAACATCGATCAGGCAACGCTCGACGCCATGCCAAAAAACAAAGCCATTATCGTCCCCTAGATTCGGCGTTGACGGAAATCCATCGTCGCTTGCCGCGGTCGCCCATCCAGCAAGCTCCAACCAGCAACCAAGAGGTTGCATATTTTATTGCGCCAGGCTAATATGCAACCTGGAGGTTGCATAAGATGAATGACCGCATCGAGAAGCGCATTGAACTGAACGCCCCCATCTCCCGCGTCTGGCGCGCTCTGACCGACTACCGCGAGTTCGGCGAATGGTTCCGCGTCAAACTCGATGGCCCCTTCGTCGAGGGCCAAGTCTCGCGCGGCTACATAACTCATCCCGGCTACGAGCACGTCCACTGGGAAGCCGTCATCCAAGAAATGGAGCACGAGCGTCTCTTCGCCTTCACCTGGCCCCACGCCAAATGCCTCGATAAAGAGAACTACTCGCCGGACTATTCAAAAGAGCCCCGTACGCTCGTCGAATTTCGACTCGAGAAAACTCCTACTGGCACGCTGCTTGTGCTCACCGAGTCCGGCTTCGATAGTCTTCCCGGCGACCGCCGTTTGGAGGCCTTCCGCCAAAACGAAGGCGGCTGGACTGAGCAAATGAAGAACATCGAAAAATATGTCACCCAAAAGCCGTAGCCAGCGGGGAGCAATGCACCGCCCTCCCGCACTGATTTTTGCCGCTCTAGGCGACCCGACGCGGCTGAGGCTCGTCGCGAGGCTCAGCGGCGGCCAGCCACACTCGATCTCGCAGTTAACACGCGACTCGAAGCTCACACGCCAGGCCATCACCAAGCATCTTCGCGTCCTCGAAACTGCCGGAATCGTTCACAGCGTCCGCGCCGGCCGCGAAAGCCGATTCCAATTCGATCCTAAGCCGCTACACGAAATGAAAGACTATCTCGATCTCGTTTCCGCGGAGTGGGATCAGACGCTCGCCAGGCTCAAGTCGTTCGTAGAATCCTGAACGCCTACAGATGGGATAGCATTTTCTTCCGAAGGTACAGCTTGTACCTGTTTGCGCACGCACAATTCTTGGTCTCGTCTTCTCCTGACAAAGCGGAGCGATAATTCTCTTACGGCTTGCAACGCGAAATCTCAGAATTCAATCCTAGTTAGACCCGGCAGCATTCGTTTATGCGCATCAATTGTGCAGAGTCCTACGGCGGAGGTTTATGAAGGCTCGAACGTGCATTCGTGCAGCTTTCGCGCTGTTCGCTCTGCCTCTTTTGGCAGTCTGCCTCCTCGGCCACTCCGGTCAAGATCTTTCCGAGAGCGAGAACGGCCCATTCTATTTTCACGGCACCATCGATCAAGCACTTGAAGTCGAAATGATTCTCAGCAGGCATGGCAAACAGGTTGAAGGAAACTACGTTTACGCCACTCACCGCAAAACAATCTCCCTCAAAGGCGAAATGACCGCGCCAGCCGAATACAAATTGGCAGAATCCAGTCCAAACGGCGCCGTCAACGGCCATTTCGATCTGTACGAATTGAGTGGTCTCGCTCATCTGAGCGGAACGTGGGAGAGCCCGGACAACAAGCGCAAGCTGCCCGTGGTCCTTGGACAAATCACGCCCCAGCAACACCAGCTTCTGCAAAAAATCTGGGACACCAAACCGCAAATTGTTTTTCTCGCGGTTGGTCCCGACCATTCCTGTGTACTGCGCACACTCGGCGCTTCCTGCTGGGGCGAAATCCCGCTCATGCCCAGCCTCGCGACCAGAGGCCCGGGAATGATCGCACGTCGCGCACTGCCTAATCTTTTGATTGACGGCACCATCCTCGCCGTAGCCACGGCCTCGCGGAGACTTTGCATTCTGCAATCCGCGTCCCTGCGGTGCGCGCAACCCTACGACCCCCAATTTCCGCTCCCACAACTCACGCTCATTCCCGGTTTCGAGCAAGACGTCACCATGATCGGCGTCAACCAGCGTTACTCCTGTGCCGTAGTCAATGGCGCTCTCAAATGTTGGGACGGCTCTTCCCTTTCACCAGACAGCGTCACGGAAATTATCCCTTCAGGAGTCCACCGGCTTTCCACAGGCGATCCCCAATGCGCCATTCTCACGAGCGGCAGCCTCAAGTGCTGGTCGATCGAATACCAACAACAGGAGAAACGCAACCATTTGGTCGTGCAGGACATTTCAGGGCTCAAAGGCGAAATTCGCGTGCTCTCCGCCGCGGGCTCTGACGAACAACACTTTGCGTGCGCCGTCGATTCAGAGGGTTTGAAATGTTGGGGAAACAACTTTGCCCAGCCAATGGGACGGAGGACCGGCGGCGTGCGCAATCTTCCGCCCGCGCCCATCGTCGGCCTCGAAACCGGCGTCACTTTCGTCTCCACGGAGTTAAATCATTCCTGCGCCATCAAAGACGGCAAGGTCTATTGCTGGGGCGGCTTTAATTTTTTGGGCGAACTCGGTGATGAAAAGCCAGCAGCCTTGGGCGATGCTGTGGAAGTCCACGGAATCGAAAACGCTAGCCAGGTTGCCGTCGGGCCAGGCTATAGCTGCGCACTGACACAAGATGGCCGCGTCTTCTGCTGGGGCGACAACGAATTTGGCCAAACCGGGAACGTCAGCCACGACGTTTGCAAAATACCCAACGGCCATGCCGATTCGATCGATACTCCCTGCAATCGCCATCCGGTAGAGGTCCGCGGCCTTCGCTGAACGGCGCGTAGCTCAGTTATTCCTTAGAAAATCACTTCTAGGCGACTTGAGCTGAGGGCTCCAGGATCACTTTGAAGCCTAGGCCTTCGAGTCGTTTGGTTAAGCGCCTGCGCAGGCCTTCTGGGTTCAGGCGATCGAAGTAGTCTGCGCCGAGGTCGCTGTAACAAGTCCCGTCTCGCAGGATGTAATAGGCAATGACCAGGAGCTTGTGGGCCACCGCGATGGTCGCGCGTTTCGATCCCCTTCGCACTGCTAGCCGACGATAGAGAGCCGACAAATAGTTGTTCTTCTTGGTCGAGACGGCCCAGGCTCCTTGGCATAGGCAGCGACGCAACCATAGGCTCCCTTTGCGGATCTTTCCGCTCTTGCGCTTGCCGGCGCTCTCGTGACTGCCCGGACAGAGTCCCGCCCAACTCGCCAGGTGCTGTGCATCGGAGAACTGTTTCATGCTCATCCCGATCTCGGCTAGCAACCCCCAGGCGGTCACGCGGTCCACTCCAGGAATGGTGCACGGCCGCGCGATCTCACTCTGGAAAGGGCCCAGGCGCTCTGCGACCTCCTGCTCGACCCGCCGCATCTTGGACTCCACGAAGTAGTGATGGTCCAGCAGTTCGCGCAACAGAAATCGATGATGTGGAGTAACGCGCCCTTCCAGAGCCTGCTGCAATTGGGGAATCTTGTTGCGCAACAGTCCTCGCGACATCTCCGCAAGTCGCTGGTTGTCCTGTTCGCCGTTCACGATCGCTTCCAGCATGGCCCGGCCGGAAGCGCCCAATGTGTCGGTAGCCACCGAAGCCAACTTGATGTTGGCGTCTTCTAATACCTTCTGAATACGATTGGCGATACGGTTGATCTCCTGTGCCAGGCTCGCCCGATACCGTGTCAGATCGCGTAGTTCACGGATCGGAGTAGGCGGCACAAAACTGGCTCGCAACAGCCCGTGTTGCAGCAGGTCCGCGATCCATTCGCTGTCTTTCTGATCCGTCTTCCGTCCGGGCACTGCTTTGATGTGCTGCGCATTCACCAACAGCACCTCAAACTGTCCTTCCAGAAGGTTCCACACGGGCTTCCAATACACTCCCGTGGACTCCATCGCTACATGGGTTACTCCACAGGCGCGCAGCCAATCGCCCAACTCTAAGAGTTCTCGCGTAAACGTCCCGAACGCCCGCGTCTGTCGCCGTCGGCCAGAAGCCCACAGCACACACGCCGTTACACCCTTCTTGTGAACATCCAAACCGCAACAGACTTCATGTACAACTTCCATCGCCAAACTCCTTCCGCCGCCTAGCGGAGGACGTCAGCAAATTACCGAAATTCCTTAGCGTGCTCTCCGCCTTACGACAGAGGCAACAGTTCGTTGTGCCCATCGACGTCCAGGTCATATTCGTACTCGGCCTCTAATCGCACCAGAATAAATCGGCCTTCGTCCACTTGACGGTCGCTCCAAGATACCTCCTTCTCGAGATTATTTTCATGGTTCGTTGTGGTTCGAAGAACCATGGGCTATTCGTATCGAAGAGCAATCAATGGATCAACGCGCGCGGCGCGCTGTGCAGGAACCCAACACGCGACCAGCCCCGTGATCAGCAGCAGTATCGGAACAACAATCAGCGTCGCCGGATCGTAGGGCGAAACGCCCCAAAGCTGCGTGGCGATGACTCGCGCAACGCCCAGGCTCGCCGCGAGGCCGATGGCCACACCTAGAATCACAAGGCGCAAGCCCATGTTGATCACCAGCTTCAGCACATCGGCGCTCTCTGCTCCTAGCGCCATGCGAATGCCAATCTCATGCGTCCGACGCGCGGCCGTATACGCCAGCACGCTGTACACGCCGATAGTCACCAGAACCAATCCGATCGTCGCGAAAATTCCCAAGAGGAAAAATCCAAATCGCGGGCCTGCGTAGGAAAACTGGCTGATATAACCATCCAGCGTTCCCGTCATCGTGAGCGCCACGCTTCGATCCGTTCCCCAAATTTCCTGCCGCACCGCGTTCAACATTGCCAGCGGCTCGTTCGCTGTGCGCACCAGGATTCCGCGCTCGAACGTGCCGGTCACTGTGTAGGGCACCCAAATCTCCGGCGTAACCGGATCTTGCAGGCCCTGGTTCTTCACGTCCGCTACCACTCCGATGATTTCGAACGAAGCATCGTGCACCGGGTCGCTTGCGCTTTCGAGCCGAACTAGCCGGACGCGCTGCCCAATCGGATTATCCGTGCCCAGGTATTTGTGCACGAACGTCTGGTTGACGACCGCGAGCTTCCTCGCGCCATCTACCTCCGCCTCCGTAAACGGCCGTCCCTCGAGAAATTGAATTTTCAAGACGGAAAAATATCCTTCACTGCATAGCTGAAACGGCGCGCTCCATTTCTCGGAGTGCGTCTTCCCAGGGATTTCGATGTCCGATCGGATGCCGCCGTATGGAGGCAGAGTGCTGGTTTCCGTGGCGTCAACAATTCCGGGCAGAGCTTTCAATCGCAGCAAGAGCGGACGAAAGAAACCTGCTATTTCATCGGCCGTCTTATAGCGCTCTTTGGGAAGCGGAAGTCTGGCGACGAGCACGTGATCTGGTTGCAGCCCCAGATGAACCTCGTGCAATGCCACAAAGCTCCGCATCAGAAGGCCCGCGCCAACCAGAAGGGCGAGCGAAAGCGCAACTTCCAGCACCACAACCGCATCTCGCAGCCGGCCGTGACGAAAACCGCCGGAAACGCCCTTGCCGCTGTCGCGTAACGGATCGTTCAAATCGCGCCGCGCTGATTGCAGTGCGGGCACGAGTCCAAAGACCAGGGCCGTTGCGACCGAAACAACGAGCGTGAAAAGGAGCACCGAGCCATTCAACCGGATGCTCGCTTCAGCAGGAATGATTTCCTGCGGAGTGATAGCGATGAGGGATTTAAGTCCGCCCCAGGCCAGCAATGCTCCGAGCCCCGCGCCACCGATGGCGAGGATCAGGCTTTCTACAAGAAGCTGCCGCACCAGCCGCCACCGGCCCGCTCCCAGCGCGGCGCGAATCGCGAATTCCTTCTCCCGCGTCGTGGCGCGCGCCAAGAGCAAATTGGCGACGTTTCCGCAGCCGATCAGTAGAAGAAGCCCGACCGCGGCGAGAACGATATACAACGTAGTCCGAAAGCGCCCAACGACCAGGTCCGTCAGCGATTGAATTTCCACCGTGAAATGTTTCGGATAATCCTTCGGATAGACTTTGGACAAGCGCTGCGCAACGACTGTGAGATCGGCCTGCGCTTCGCGTTCCGTGACTCCTGGTTTAAGATGCCCTAGCAAGAACCAGTAGCGGTTGAATCCGAGCGTCGGCGTAGTGTCCCCATGGCTGGGTTTTTCGGGTATCCAGAGGTCGGAGTCGCCCCAGCCAAAACGCGGCGGCATGATACCAATCAATGTTCGCGATATGCCATTCAGCACAAAATTTTTGTTCAGGATGGCGGGGTCGGCGTTGAAGTGGTTGACCCATGTCTTGTACCGCAGGACGAACACCGGAGGAGCGCCGGGTTCATAATCGGCCGGCTGCATCACGCGCCCAAGGAGCGCAGGCATGCCCAGGAACTCGAAAGTCCCCGGCGTTACGTACCCTCCGTCGAAACGATCGGTGCCCTCTCCGTTGGTGTAGAGCATGTCCCCGCCGTCATTGGCAATGACCCGGTCAAACACATGATTTTGTGCCACGTAATCCAAATACTCGGGGCCGCTGTAGCCGCCTCTTCCGCCCGGCTCGTTTCGTTCCGTGTCATGGATTTGTACGGAGACGAAGTGCTTCGCGTCCGGATAGGGAAACGGCTCCATCAGCACGTTTTCGATGACGCTGAAGATGGCCGTCGAGGCGCCAATGCCCAAGGCCAGCGTAACCATCGCCACCGCAGCGAAGCCCGGGCTCTTCCGTAGGTTGCGTCCCGCGTAGCGAAAATCCTGCCAAAGTGAACCCATGTTTGCACCCCCGGGTCGCTCAAGCGCTCTTAAGTAGGTAGACGACGCTCATCCAAATAAGTTCCCTTTCCAACCAATTTTCACCGAAAATTCTGTCGCATGCGCGTGCCCGCAAGACCTTCTGGATTCCTGGCTCGTATGGCCTCCTCTAGCCTCGGCCCGCGCGACAGAAATTGAGCTAAATTGCCACTCAATCGATAGTTTGGCACGGGAATCAGTTTCGGCTAGGATGTGCCTGCGCGCGAAACTGCCGTGCGGTGCTGGGTAAGACCGTTAAAGTGCGGAGCGCGGCGTTTTATAGCCCGCACAAGATGGAGATTCACATGAAAAAGCTCGGCGCGTTTGTCCTGTTGGCGATGGGGATCGCGTTTGCTCCGGATGTACGGGCGGCGGGTCAGTCTTGCGAAAAGTTGGCGCAGATCGCGCTGCCTAACACGCAGATCACCTCGGCGGAGACCGTCGCCGCGGGAGCGTTTTCGCCACCGGCCAATCTTGCTCCGTGGCTGGGTGGCGACCCCTCCCTTTATATACATCTGCCGTCATTTTGCCGAGTCACGGCGGTGGCCAAGCCCAGCTCCGATTCGGACATCAAGATCGAGGTGTGGATGCCCGTCGCAGGCTGGAATGGCAAGTTTCGGGGCCAAGGCAATGGCGGTTTTGCCGGCGCGATTGATTATGGCTCGCTCGCGGGTGCACTTGGCCAGGGCTATGCCACCGCCGCGACGGACACCGGCCACGAGGCGGACAGCACGGATGCAAAGTGGGCGCTGGGACATCCGGAGAAAATCATCGACTTTGCCTATCGTGCGATTCACGAGATGACCGTCGTCGGCGAGGAAGCCGTGAAGTCCTTTTATGGGGATAAGCCGCAACATAATTACTTTTCGAGCTGTTCGAACGGCGGCCGCCAAGCCTTGATGGAATCGCAGCGCTATCCGGAGGATTACGACGGCATCCTCGCCGGCGCACCCGCGAACTACTGGACACACCTGCTCTCCGGCGCGCTATGGGACGCGCAAGCCACAACGGAAGATCCCGCCAGCTACATTCCCTCCAGCAAAATCCCGACAATCGCGAAAGCCGTTAACGACTCCTGCGACGCGATAGATGGCGTAACCGACGGCGTCCTGAATGACCCGCGCAAATGCCGTTTTGATCCGGCAAGTTTGCTCTGCAAGGCGAACGACTCAGACTCCTGCCTGACCCAGCCGCAAGTCACAGCGTTGAAAAAGCTGTACGAAGGCGCTCACGATTCGAAGGGCCATGAAATTTTCCCCGGGTTCGTGCCCGGCGGCGAAAACGGCGGAAATGGCTGGTCACTTTGGATCACCGGCAGCGCTCCCGGCAAAAGTCTTCTCTTCGCTTTCGGCGATGGATATTTTGCGGACATGGTTTACGATAAACCCGACTGGGACTATAAAAAAGCAAACTTGGTTGACGCCGTCGCCGCATCGGATAACAAATTTGCAGACGTCCTGAACGCGATGAATTCCAACTTGAAGCCTTTCGAATCGCGCGGCGGAAAGCTGATTATTTATCACGGCTGGAACGACGCCGCGATTTCCCCGCTCAACACCATCAATTACTTCGAGCGCGTTGAAACCACGTTGGGCAAGCCAGCGACGGACTCGTTCTTGCGGCTGTACATGGTGCCTGGGATGCAGCATTGCGGCGGCGGACCAGGCCCTGATGTTTTTGGGCAATACGGTTCGAGCCCGCAAAACGATCCGCAGCACAACATGTACATGGCACTCGAGCAATGGGTCGAAAAAGGGGTGGCGCCATCAGAGATCATCGCCGCGAAATTGGGGCAAGGAGCGGCTGGACCGGTAGTGAAAGAAACGCGCCCGCTGTGCGCGTATCCGCAAGCCGCGAAATACAAAGGCACCGGCGACACTAACGACGCCGGAAATTTTGTCTGCGCTTCAGAAAAGTAGGGACACAAGCAACTGGCTTTCCAAGAGCCCGCCTTGCATTAGCGGGCGATTTTTCCAAAGATAGTTTAGAGCGCTACGGCAGCGCGTTAAGCGGCAGATTCGGAGCGGAACACGCGCTGGAAGCGGGGCCCGGTGAATTGGACGCCGACTAAGCGTTCGCCTGGACCGCTAGCATCCACGACGTGGACGACGCGGCCGGAGGTGGAGAAATCCGCCTCGGTGCGGCGCGAGGCGTAATGCGAGAACGGGATGCGGATTTCGAGGTCGCTGCCAATAGCAACATCGAAGCGCGTCAAAAACGCGGCGCCGCTGCGGCACAAATTTTCGCTGGAAGTTTCTTCTTCGAAGATTACGCCGCGGCTGTCGCGTCCTCGCACTCTAAGCGGGAGACGAACTGCGATTCTACGCTCCGAGCGTTGCCTCGTAGCGGTCTGCGTCAATGGGACCATGGGCCGGGTCCTCTTTTCTGGCGTCCGCAGGGCAGCCCGGGTCTTCGGCCACAGAGCGGTTACAACTTTCAGCGGCGGCTAAGCCATCAGCGCTTTGGGCGGCCGCAAAGCGACTGACAGTTTGCTCAGCCGAAAAACGGTGGCCCATGGCAGCGGATCGGCTCTCGAAGAAGGATTCCACCTTCTCGACAACCTCATTGGGCGTTCGCGCCGCATGTACGATACGTCGAAGCTCGCTGCCGTTCCCCACGCCATGAGTGAACCAGCAAGCGAACTGTTTCATTTTGCCTATACCATCGGGCAGGTTGGCAGCACAAATTTGCCTATAGTAGCCGGAGAGTAAACGGTGCCGGTCGTCCTCGGTGGGCGTGTCGTAGGCACCACTCAAGGCATATTGCTGCATTTGCCGAAAAATCCAGGGATTGGTGGCAGCGGCGCGGCCGATCATGACGGCATCGCAACCGGTTTCGCGGAACATGCGCTCAGCGTCTTCGGGAGTATTGACGTCACCGTTGCCGATCACGGGAATTTTCACGGCTTGTTTCACGGCGGCGATGATGCTCCAGTCGGCGGCGCCAGCGTAGGCCTGCGTTCGCGTGCGCGGATGTACGGCGACGCCTTCAACGCCAATGTCTTCGGCCATTTTTGCGACTTCCACCGCGACGATGGAATTTTCATCCCAGCCGGCACGAAGCTTGATCGTCAGTGGGATGCGCACCGCGGAGCGAACGGTGCGGAAAATTTCGCCGAGTAACGGGAGATCCCGAAGCAAGCCGGAACCGCCGCACTTGACGACTTTCTTGGCGGGGCAGCCGAGATTGATGTCCACAGCGTCGTAGCCGAGGTCCTCGACCATCCGCGCAGCTTCGGCCATGACTTGCGGATTCGCGCCGAAGAGCTGCGCGGTGATGGGATGCTCATCTTCCTGGAAATACAGATAGCGCAGTGTTTTGGCGGCGCTGCGCGTGATCCCTTCGGAGCTGGTGAACTCCGTCATGAGCAAGCCGCACGCGCCGAGGCCGCGAATCACGCGGCGAAAAAGCGTGTCCGTCACGCCAGCCATAGGGGCGAGAACCGCGGCGGGGAGGATGGACAAGTTGCGAATTTTGAGCGCTTCAGGAAACATGCGAATCGTCTGCAATTCAGGCCCGTTTTCTATCCGTGCGCCGGAACGCTGAATGCAATCGTCTTTTTCAGTCTAGGCCGACAGCGCAGCTTGTGGCAAGCCAAACTCACCTATCGCAACGGCGCCCAGGCACGGCATTCCGATACGCTGAGCGGCGCTGTCAGCGGAGGGCCTACTTTGAAGCGAATGATCGCGTCGGAAGTGGAGCAGAAACTTCTTGTGCCCGCGTTGGGATCAACGGGAGTCGCGACCGCAACATATTCCTTACGTGGCTGAAGTCTTCCAACGGCGGCGATTCGGAAATTATATCCAGACTTGGTACACCACGCGTCCCCGAAACAACTGGCGTTGGCAAGGGATTCATCGATCAGCCTAGCATGCTCGGGCGAAGAGGCTGTGGGGGCTTGTGGATCCGAGCCGAATGCCGCCAAATTGGAAGCGAAACCTCTCTCGGGATACGTCGCCGCGTAGGTGACCTGGGCCGTATTCACGACGCGAAGGCTGCCGACGGCGCTGGCTTCGTTGGCGGCTATTCTCGATCGGAGGAGATTGGGAATGGCGATTGCGGCCACGATCAGCGGCATGCTGACATCGAGCGTACTGCTGTTGCTCGTTTCACGAATGGCGGACTCCTCGCCGTAAACGCGAGTGACCGACGGGACGGCATCTTTCGAGAACTGTGTGAGAGAGTCCGCCAACTGAGGAAATAGCTGACGTGCTTGCAGCATTCCCATGGCGATCGGGTCCTGGTAGAACAACGCCGAAGCCTCTGGAGAACGGCCCGGCGGCAACGACGCCAGGAATCTCTTGGACTTGGCTAGCGATTCACCGGAGCCGTGCAGCCGCATGGCCTCGAACAGGCCCTGCTGGCTCGAGGCTACGATCAGATATCCATCCAAGAATGTATACGCAATCTCGCTGGGATTTCTTTGGGAGGGAACGCGGACGGTGTAGTAGGTGACTCCGGACTCTTCGGCATGTTCGGTGGGAAGCTGGCCCACAGCCAACAAGGTAGTCAGGGTCTTCTGCAGGTGATCCACATCATTTACTTTGAGAATGGCCTTCCATACGGGCTGCGGGGTGACGCTGTCCAGCTCCGCGGTAATCTCGCCGGAGAGCTGGCTGAGCAAATCGTCCTTGAGGCTGAGATTTAGACCTTTTTCGCCTCCAGCGATCATTGAAAATGTGCCGGCCTTCGACGGGCCTGCAATCTCTTTGATGTCGTCAAAGATCTGGGGCAGGCTAGTGAGAGCGACGGTCATTGCAAAAAAAGCGCGAGGGGACACAAAGTCCAGACTGCCAAGAGGCGCGGGTTTGGCGAGCCAGGCAGCGGCGCCATGCCGCGGGGCCCTGAAGCTGAGTTCTCCCTGGCTGACGGATTGAGCTGCATCTGTAGTGCGCTTCCAAACCACGTACTTCATGTCGGCAAAACCGCTGCGATGAAAGGATTCTTGACTGTCCTTCGTGCCGGCCGGGACTTGCTTTAGAACAGTCTGAAGGTCGGCGGCTGCCAAAAGTGTGGCGCCGCCTTGATATTCTTGCGCGATTTTCTGACCGAATGGAGTCGAGGCAAACTGCCGGTTCTCGCTTTTGAGGCGGTCGTTAAAACTGCGGAGAGCGACCAGCTTGGGAGAGACCACCACGAAATCGGGGCGAACGAGAACGAACAAATCCTTGCCGGGGGAAATCTCCTTTGCCGTGGCGAGCTCCTGCGGATCGAGAACACGTACGGATGGCTCGGATTCGCCGGCGACTTCCGCGAGCCATTGTTTAAGGAACTTATCGAGGCCGGGCTTTCGGATTTCCGCGATTGCGACCGGAGTGGCGTCCTTGTGTTCGGCGTCCAGCGAGCCCGACAAGACAATTTCGTCGCCGAGAAACTGGTGGAGCTGGCCGAACTTTTCGATAGCCTCCTCGATCTTGGGCCCGGAAGTGGCGAGGTCGCCGTGGGTCCACCAATCATGAAGTACCGCGCTCTCCTTCAGTTCCTGGCGGAAAATGGCGAGAGCCTGCCGCGCGGAATCGCCATAGTTGGGAAGCGCGGCATAGTACACAGTCGATTCGGGAAGCAAGGGAAGCAAGCGGCTTTCACTTCGCGAAACGGGAAGCTGAACGTTTTGCTGCAGCTTTCCGATCAATTTCTCCAGCTCGGGGAGCAAGCCAGGATATTTTTCTAATTCCTTCGACCACTGCGATTCGGCCTGGGCCGAAACCCGCGACTGAGCGAACGAGGCTGAGGTGCAAATTAAGAATGCAACAGCGGAGGTCGCGTACTTCATGAATCGACGGCGCAGGTGTCGCAAAGGATTTGAGCGTCGCATGTGCTTTGTCTCCCGTCAGGAAAAGGCTCGGAATGAGTCATCTTGCGTTATCACCACCCTAGCATTTTCCCGGATTTTGGTGGGGGCGTTCGGGGATGTCCTTCGTACAGGTGTAGCGAAATTAGCACGCTGGCGAAGATGCTGGCGCGGAGACTGCGGGTTGATCACGAGCATTCCCTCCCCCGGTTTTCTGTAAACGCTGGTTCTAAAGGACTTAGGATTCTTGTAAGTGCTTTAGAATCAATACTTGCGGACGATTCGCAAACGCTGATTCTAGAGGAGTTATGCGTGCAGATTTCGGGCGCGCGTTCGCGGTGATTGGCGCAGACCTGCAGAGCAGCGACTTGTGGCGTCGGAGGTACCAGGGTGGAGAGCGGGAGGAGATCGAAGGATAACGAAGAGTCGCCGGGAGGACAGAGGATCCGCAGCGAGGCGGGAGCGGCGGGTTCGAGTGCGGCTAACATGAGGCATGTTAGCATGGAAGTTAACAGACTGTCAAGAGTTTACTTGGATGCTATTCGAATCAACTGTGGAAAAATCTGGGCAGAAAGCGGGCAAGAACGGAGCGGGATGACGTAAGATGCGGCGTTCGCTGGCATGCTCTCACGGAAAGAGGCTAGGGATGAATATGAAATGGATGGGCGGGGCGTTTTGTTTGGCGGCTTGCTTGGTTGCTTCTTTGTGGGGGGCGGTTCGGGCGGAGTGCCAGGAGATACGCGATGGATCGACATTGTTGACGGCGATGCACGACCGTTACAAGGGCGATTGGTATCAGTCGGTGGTGTTCAAGGAAAACGCCATCACACTGAATGACGATGGCACGAGCAAGACGCAGGTTTGGGATGAGGCGCTGGAAGTGCCGGGAAAACTGCGCATCAATCGGGGGCCGTCGAGCGAGGGGAACGGCATCATCCTCGATGGCGGGATGTTGACGACTTTTCAAAAGGGCAAGGCTACGGGGACACGTCCGTTCATTCACATGTTGCTGGTGCTGGGGTTTGACGTGTACGGGCAGGATCCACAGACGACGATTGATGTGGTGAAGGGCCAGGGATACGATCTGGCGCAAATCCACGAGGAGCAATGGAACGGGCAGGATGTCTACGTTGTGGGCGCGGCAAAAGGTAATTTGCAATCGAAACAGTTCTGGGTCGAGAAGAAGCGGCTATTGTTCGTGAGATTGATCGCACCGGATGACCATGATGCGACGAAAATTCACGACACGCGTTTTCTGGGCTATAAGAAGCTTTCCGCGGGCTGGCTTTCTGAGAGGGTCGAGTTTTATACCGGTGGCAAGGACGTGTTCAATGAAGATTATTTTGATGTCAAAGCTGGGGGGAAGCTGGACCCGGCTTTGTTCGATCCGGCGAGGTTCAGCGAGACGAAGATATTCGAATAATGTAGGGTAATGAATTACGAGCTAGCGAAGAGTGGGTTTACGCGGATTCCTTCGGCGGCGCTAAAAAAGGTTCCGGAGAACTCGAGCAGAGGGCGGCAACGGATGTTACCCAAAGTGTCAGACCTATGGCGGAGCAGGCGACGATATTCCGAATGTAGCCGTGGGCTATGAGAAGCGAAGCGAAAGCGGCGGCCACCATGAGCCCACCCGTCCAATAGTAGCGCGGCGCACGGAAAATTCTGACAAACGGGAGAAAATGCAGGCCTATGATCACGCCAAGAGCCTGCGGTATTAGGTCAAGGCGGCCCAATCGGTAGAGGACGAACACGACAATACCGCCTAGCCCCCATTCGATTCCGAAATCGATCCAGAAAAACTTGCGGCAACGCATCCAGTGCGCCAGCTCGTCGCCCGAAGGGACCAGATGACGGACTGCTCGAACGCGGAGGATCGCCCAGGCGGTTAACAGGACCGCCGGCAAGGTAACCATAGAGAACCACATCGGGGTCAGATGGCCGGAGAATACGACAGCCCAGTACATCCAAGCAGAGCCAAAAAGGGCGGAGATCAACGCGCCGCGGGCGCTGCCTTTCAACCGGCCTGGGCTGATCGTTTGGACGCCAAAGCCGGACTTTGTTGTACCGCCCACGCATACCTCCGTATAACTACGGGCGAGAAGGCAATAGGATGGCGGTGCGGCACCACGTTCCTGAATCGGCGGCCGAGATTTGTGCCACCTCCGATCAGTCAGCCGTTACCTGCCTGAACTGACTTCTCTTGGTCTTCGATTTGATGCCCCGGATGTGATACGTCTTGACCACGCCGTTCATATAATTGCGCTTGCACATAATGCAACCGCCGCGCCAGTTTTTCGGTCTTCGTGTTTGTGGTTCATGCTGGATGCCGAGCCATTCCAGCGAGCGTTTCCATTATAGGGGACTTCTCCGAATTGACATGCGCGGGCCCGATGGCAACATCTACCCGATGAAGGGCGTCATTCACGAAATTGTCGAGCCGGAATGCTTGGTTTTTACCAGCACCGCGCTTGAGGACGAAAATGGCAAGCCGCTTTTCGAAATCTTGAAGCCAGATACGCACAGTGGCGCGCGGATAAATGCTTGGTAATGGAGATGACAGGATGAAAGCAACTAAATCAGAATCATGCCCCCGATGCTGGACGAGGCTTGTTGGCCGGTTTCAGCGTAACTTGTAAACCGCCACTGACTCGCCTGGGCCAATTGGAAGAAGCACATCGAGGTTCCTGTGGGTCCACGATAAGGTCGCGAACAAAGAGCCATCTGGCGATAGCGCGTATTGGTATATTCCCCCTGTCTTTATTGCGAAGATCCTCCTCTTTTCCTCGAGATTGTAAACTGCGATTTGATAGTCTGACGGCAAATGCGTAGGTATAGGAACTGCGAACTCTGGTAGCGCTGGTACAACCTGCAGTGTCACGCGAGCAGTCTCGACAGCGAAAATCGCGCTGTCCCGCGCTTCTTCCGCGTTCCAGGGCGTGAACCCCTGCTTTTTCGGAAGGGTGTCGGTCAATAACACCTTCCCGTCGATAGTGCGGACCTCCATACGGCTCCCGTTGGCGACTATGAACGCATCCCCGTTCAATAGGCGCACCAGTGCCGGGTCGCCTGCCACGAGAAGAGTTGGATTGCGGGGCTTGTTTTCCCAGCTCTGGATCGTAGACTGCAATGCATCGTGGCCGTTACTGCTGTTAAACAGAAATGAGACGTCTCCGAATTGTTCAGGGCAACCATGCTGACCATTCGGCAAAGAGCCAAGGGACTTCAGATCGTCTGCATCGAAGATCCCTGTACTCGAAGAAAGTCCTTGCTGTGAGCAAAGAAAGATTCTGCGGCCATCAGGTGAGATTTCGATTTGGTCGAATTTGACCGGAGCCGGAATTTCGGCTGGACTCAAAAAAACGAAATCGGGCGTATACAGTTTCACCGAGTTCCCGGCGTAAACAAGAAGATTTCCTGAATGTGAGATAAAGAGGGCAGTCGGGCCAGAAGGGACGGACAGCTCTCGTTCTCTAAGCTTGGTCCCTGTCTCCGCATCGAGAAACAGTACGTGCAGATGAGATGGACCTCGAACTACCGGAGTTGGGTCGCCAGGCTTGGGAGTGTGTGGAAGTGGCCCATCGGTAGTGATCCAGGAAATGAACAGGGTGTTGTTATTTTGAAATCCGAAACGTCCGTGGAAAAGTCTGATATTGAAAAACACAGCCGGCGACGTTTCCGGCACACCGAGCTTACGCGCATTGATTTGCCACAAGGGCTTTGGCTCTGCCGGGCGTTGCGCTGTCGCGACGCCGCCAAGTAGACTCAGGCTGGCCGCGAGCGCAACGAGGACAAAGCAAGTGAGCCCTCTTGCGGTAGGAAGCTTCTCAGAATTCCGTACTTTACCCAGAATTTTCAATTTGGTCCTTCGACTCGCGTATAGTAATGCTCCTTTGACCCCCGACGGAAGAAATTCCTGACCGGAGCAGTCCTCGCGGAGATTGCTCGTGCCGACGGCTCGTTTTTTTGCCCGTGTGGCGCGCCCCCGTTGTTGCCACGTAATCGATTTCTCAGACACCGCGCCGACCTTTCTCCTGTCGCTCCATATTTTGCAACCGCAATCGTAGTGCTACCCGCTCGGCACCCCCAGTGCTTCCATCCGCCGAAGCATCTGGCCAAACAGCCGCCGGTGCAGATGGCCCTCGGCAAGCAGCAGCCAATAATAGCGGGCGTGCTTGATCTGCCGCCCTCCCGTCTTCACCAACCGCTGTTGCACGCTCGCATGCGGGAACCCGCATGAATCAAGGCTTCCGGGGGGCATCATAAACCTAATTCGTCGGATTCAAATCGGAAATGGAGGTATAGACAATTTCCCTCCCCGCTCTCGGCGTAATTCATCGCAATGGCGCCCGGCATTGAGGATAAGGGAAACTCCAGGCACATAAACCAAAGTAAAAAGCCTCACAGCAAAATCGGCGAGTGGGCGCTCGCCAAATCGCGAAAGACTTCTTTCGGCGTGGACTCGCCATGGTGACTTGCTAAAATAGAGGTACCCGGCCTGAAAGCCGAGGTATATATGAAGTCTGTAAAACGCCGTGCGAGTCTTCTCATCCTACTTGGGTTGGTCTTATGCGGACTTCAAACAGCGGTCTGGAGCCGGTCGATGAGGCACGATCATTCGGAAACCGCCAAGCAAGATTCAGAAAGCCAAAATCCTCCTTCTGAAATACCTGGCGTCGCCGGGCTGTTCTTGCTGTTTGCAGCGGGCACCATCGTCGTGATGGCAGCGCCAGCCTACAGCGAATAGGGCGGTAACGAGCGTCTGCCCACATCTACTGGAGCGCGCGATAGACCCTGCACTGCAGCGAGTACCTCGAGCCTTGCTGTAAACTGGATCGTGCACGCCCGACGGACATGTCGGCGCGGGGAAGGCAAAGACTCGTGAGCCAACCAAAACAAATTGCCGATGCTTATCGCGCGACGACGGTGAAGGGCGCGTGGTATGGGCCTACATTGGGCGAGCTGATTGGGCGGGTCACGCCGGAAATAGCGACTGTGCGGCCCGTTGCGGGAGGGCATTCCATTTCGGAGCTGGTGCAGCATTTGCTGCTTTGGAATGAGAGGACGCGGAACACTTCGGATACTTGTCCGATGCCGCGTTGGGAAGCTGACAAGGAGTGGGCGGAGGCGCCGATTCCGTGGGACGAACTCGTGGCGAGGTGGAGGCGGAGCCGCGATTTACTCGAAGAGAGGATTCGCAATTTTTCCGCGGAGGAATTGGCAAAACAGGTTCCGGGTCGCGACTATCCTTACGAGACGCTACTCAACGGGACGGTGCAGCACACGATTTATCATTCGGGACAGATCGCGATGGTGTTGAGCATGGTGCGATCACAAAAGACCTAGATCAATAAAGCATTTGTCTCTTGGGCGGCGAAAACGCGAAGGGAGCCAGCGGAAATCCTCACCTGGTTTCGGTAGACGTTGAGGCCTGAGATTTCAGGAAAGCATCGAGCTTTAGGAATTTGCGGCCGAGGGCGGGGCTGAAGGCGGACCACTCTTCTTCGCCGGAATCGGCAGCGAGCGCAGTGCGGACAGCGGCCATTTTGGAATCCATGTCGTCGAGATAATGGAAGACGAGGGCTTCGCGAATCATCGGCAACTTCGGCGAGCCGAATTCGTATTGGCCGTGATGGCTGATGAGGAGATGCTGGACGACGGCTTTCAAATGCGGAGGGAAGCCTTCGATGGCGTCCATGGCTTTGCTGACCGTTTCGAGCTCCATGACGATGTGGCCGAGGAGCTGGCCTTCGGTGGTGTAGCTGATGGCGCGGTCGTAGCAGAGCTCTTCGAGCTTGCCGACGTCGTGGAGGATGGCGACGGTCATTAAAAGGTCGGCGTTGAGCTCGGGATAGTGGGCGGCGATTTGCTTGGCGAGGCCGCAGAGGCCGACGACGTGCTCGAGAAGGCCGCCGAGATAAGCGTGGTGCATGACTTTGGCGGCGGGAGCGCGCTTGTAACGAGCGGCGATGGCGGGATCGCCGAGGATGGAGTTGACCAATTTCTTGAGCCAGGGATTCTGGATGGAATTTGCGTAGTCGAGGAGCTGCGACCAGAGCTTGCCGAGATCTTCTTTTGTGTGTGGGAGAAAATCGGCGAGATCGACCTCTTCAGGTTTGGCAAGGCGGAGCTGCTGCAAGGTGAGCTGAAGCTTGTTGCGGTAGCTCTCGACGCGAGCATTGACTTTGACCACGTCGCCGCGGCCAATGTCTTTCGCGGCGGCCTCCGCTTGATCCCACATGACGGCTTCGATGGCGCCGGTGCGGTCGCCGAGTTCGAGACGAAGATAGGACTTGCCCGCGCGCGTGTTGCGAATTTCTTTTTCGTTGACCAGAAAAAAAGTAAGGATGGTTTGTTCGGCGGCGAGATCGCTAATGAACGGCGACTTCATCAGTCGCCCGAATCCCCGGGACGCTTGCCGAAGAGCAGATATTTCTTGTGGCCTTTTTTGGTCTTAGTGACCTCGGGAGTGGCGCTGACTTCCTGAATTTCTGAGTTGCCGCCGCCAGCGGAGTCCTGGTAGCCGGGCTTGACGATGACGTAGCTTTGCTCGCGAAGGGCTTTTAGATAATCGCGCAGGGCGGGCTGCATCTTTTCCTCGTAAAGCTTGTTGCTGATTTCGTTTTCGACTTTATCGAGCGGCTGCTGGCCTTCGTCGTAGTGCTCCATGACCTGCATGATGAGAAAGCCCTGCTTGGTTTCGAGCACATCGGTGAGGTCGTTTTTCTTCAATTTAAAAACTACATCTTCAAGTTGCGGTGACAGTTCGCCCCGTTTGTAGGCGCCCAAGTATCCACCTTGTTTGGCGGTGGCTCCGTCGGAATAGCGCTTGGCGATTTCGCCGAAGTCTTCGCCGTCCTTTACCCGCTTGAGAGCGGTTTCGGCTTTCTTCTTCAGTTCGGCGACCTCCGCGGCATCTTTGCCGGCGGTGTTCACTTCGATCGAGCGAAGGACAACTTGCTCGGCCCGGATGTAGTCGCTCTTGTGATCGTCGTAGTATTTCTGGATTTCATCCTTGCCGATGTTGACGTGCGAGCCCACTTCTTCGCTGATGACTTTTTTGGTGAGGATGCCGTTGCTGATGTTGTTTTTGAAATCATCCCAATTGAGGCCTTGCGTAGTGACGGCCTGCTCGAGAGCTTCCATGCTGGTGAGCTTGTTTTCGATGCGAATCTCGTCGAGCTGCTTGATGGTCTCCGCTTCGACGTTCAGTCCCATATCCTTGCCGCGCTGGACCAGGAGGGATTGGTCGATGAGGTCGCTGAGGGCATTTTTCTCGTGGTCCGCGACGATCGATTTCAGTTGCTCCGGAGTGCAGCGGTTCTGGCACTCCTGCTTGGCGTCATCCGCGGCGCTCGCCCTCGAGTGGTCGAGTTCAGAGCGGGTGATGATCTCGTTGTTGACGCGGGCGACGATCTCTTCGACCACTTTGCCTTCGTTTTCGGAGGCTACCGGCATTTTGGGTGGCAATGGTTTCTTCGGCTTTGTGGCGGCAGGCGTGTCCGGGGGAGCCTCGTCCGGCTTTTCCAGGGTGGGCTGCGCCGGTTTCTGTGACTGCGGAGTCGGATTGACGGGCTGCTGTGCCGCGAGCGGCAGGGCGACAAGAAGAGCCGCGATGACTGCAAGATTACGCATGTAGTTCCTCGTTCCTAGAGTTTAGCTCTGCCCTTGGAGGCCGAGCAATACGTTTCTGAGAGCGCCGGGGACCGATTCCCCACGGGTGGTTTCGAGCCAGAGGACACCGCTGGGATCGAGTTTTATGCCTTTGCGCGAGCGCACGACCTTGACGAGCGTGGCGGGGTCGAGCGGCGTTTCCGCGTGGAAGCGGATAGCGACGCGGTTGCCCTGCCGTTCGACTGCGGAAATGCGCAGGCGTTCACACATGGATTTGAGGACGGCGTACTCCAAAAGGTTTTCTACCGTGGCGGGCGGAGCGCCGAAGCGGTCGGCTAGTTCGCGGCGCACATCCTGCTTCTCTTCCTCGGTGGCGATCGAGGAGATGCGCTTGTAGGTGCGTAGGCGGAGGTTTTCACTGGGGATGTAGTTCTCGGGAATGCGCACATCGAGGCCGAGGCTGAGCGTGGTGCGGAGTTCGGGGACAGATTCTTCGCCTTTCAGTTTGGAAACGGCGCGCTCAAGCATTTGGCAATACATATCGAAGCCGATCGCTTCGATATGCCCGTGTTGCTGGCGGCCGAGCATGTTGCCGGCACCGCGAAGCTCGAGATCGAGAGCGGCGATGCGAAATCCGGCGCCGAGTTCGCTGAACTCTTTCATGGCGGAGAGGCGTTTGCGAGCGATCTCGGAGAGAGAGGTGTCCGGGGGAACGAGGAGATAGGCGTAGGCGCGTTGATGCGAGCGGCCAACGCGGCCGCGAAGTTGATAGAGTTCGGCGAGGCCGAGGCGGTCGGCGCGGTTGATGAGGATGGTGTTGGCTTTGGGGATGTCGAGGCCGTTCTCGACGATTGTTGTGGCGACGATTACGTCGGCTTCGTCGCGGATAAATTTCAGCATGACGCTTTCGAGTTCTTTTTCCCCCATTTGGCCGTGGCCCACTACAACGCGGGCTTTGGGCACGAGCTTCTGGACGAGAGTCGCGAGGGAGTAGATGGATTCGACGCGGTTGTGAATGAAATAGACCTGGCCGTCTCGAGCGAGCTCGTTTTCGATGGCGCGGCGGACGAGGTCTTCTTGAAACGAAGCGACGACAGTTTGGATAGCTAGACGATCGCGCGGCGGAGTCTCGATGACGGACATATCACGCAGGCCGACGAGCGACATGTGCAAGGTGCGAGGGATCGGTGTGGCGGAAAGGGCGAGAGCGTCGACGTTTTGGCGCATTTCCTTGAGGCGCTCTTTGTGGGCCACACCGAAGCGCTGTTCTTCGTCGACGACGAGCAGGCCGAGATCCTGAAACTTGACGTCCTTCGAGAGGAGGCGATGCGTGCCGATGATGATGTCTACTTTGGCCGCTTCGACATCGGCAAGGATCTTCTTTTGTTCCGCCGCGAAGCGAAAGCGGCTGAGCATTTCGATGCGCACGGGAAATGCAGCGAAACGCTGCTTGAAAGTTTCGAAATGCTGGAAGGCGAGAACGGTGGTGGGCGCGAGGACGGCGACTTGTTTGCTGTCGGCGACAGCTTTGAAGGCTGCACGCATGGCGACTTCGGTCTTGCCGTAGCCCACGTCGCCGCAGAGCAGGCGATCCATTGGCGTGGGGCGCTCCATGTCGCGTTTGATGTCGGCGATGGCGGTGTTCTGGTCGACGGTCTCTTCGAACTCGAAGGCGTCCTCGAATTCGCGCTGGAAATTACCGTCCGCGGAAAACGCAAAACCTTGCGCGGTCTTGCGAGCCGCATAGAGTTGCAGAAGCTGCTCCGCCATATCTTCGAGGGATTTGCGGACGCGGGTTTTGCGCGTGTTCCAGCCGGTGCCGCCGAGCTTGTCGAGAGTCGGGTGTGAGCCCTCGACGACGCGGTAGCTTTGGACGAGGTCCATGCGTTCGAGCGGAACGTATAGGCGCGCATCTTCGGCGTAGCGCAGCAGCATAAACTCGCCGCGATGCCCATCCGATTCGATTTGGCGCAAGCCTTCAAACTGGCCGATGCCATGATCGACGTGGACGATGAAATCGCCGGGCTTTAGTTCCGCGAAATCCGTGAAAAACCCGGAAGTGCGAATCTTGTGGCTGGGCCGCTCAACCGTTGGCGCGACGTCGAACAGATCGGCGTGGCCAAAGATCGTGAGCTTGGCTTCGGGAAACGTGACGCCCTCCGCGAACGGCGCGCGAATCAGGAGAAGGCCGGCAGTTTCGAGCGCACCTTCGGCGGTGAAACCGGCGGCGGCGTTTTCCGTTTCGCCGAGGACGTAAGGAACATCGTATTCGCGGGAGATATCCGCGAGGCGCTCGAGTTCGCCGGTGCTGGCAGCGGTGAGGAAAACTTTTCCGCCCGAAGCGAGCTGCGATTTCACGTCGCTCATGCAAGCAACCACATCGCCGTGAAAGCGTGCGCTGGGACGCGAAGAGAGCTCGAATTGCGGGGCTGAGCCGATATTGACGGCGAGCTGTTCGAGATGAGCTTGGGAAGTCTTTTCGAGCGCGGCGGCGAACTCCGCTTCGTCTAAGAAGAAATGAGATGCTGATGGAGCGCTGGCACTGCCCTGCCGCTCGTAAATCTCTGTGGCATGCGCGAGATGCTTTTCCGCGGCGTCGCGTAGGTTCTGCGGCTCGTCCAGGAAAACGATGGGCTTTAGCGAGCTTTCCGCGAGCTCGAAAAGCGAGCTTTGCCCACGCAGCTCCGCGGGACCGAAGAAGGAAGTTGCTTCCCACGGCGGGGCTGCCGTGGCCGATGCGGATCGCGACGCACCCACCAGCGCGGCAATGTTCCATTCCGTGAGCGGCAAGAGCGTGGTGCGATTCACGGGCGCGATGGAGCGCTGCGTGCGCGGATCGAATTCGCGCACCGATTCGACGGTGTCACCAAGCAGCTCGATTCGGACGGGGCGAGGCGCTTCCGCGGAAAAGACGTCGATGATGCCGCCGCGCATCGCGAACTGGCCTGGCAGCTCGACCATTTCGGTGCGCGTGTAGCCCACGCCTGCGAGATGCGCGACGAACTCTTCGAGGGGGACCTCCGCATCTTTTGTGAGTGTTCGAGCGAGCGACAGGTAGAGCGTAGCGTCCTGAAATCGCCAGAGAGCTGCCTGTACCGGCGCGATGACCAGCGATACCTGTCCGTCCGTCAGCCGAAAAAGCGTTGCGGCGCGGCGCTCCAGAATGTCCGGATGCGGACTTTGCGATTCCCAGGGCAGAGTGTCAAAAGCTGGAAGCGTGGCCACCCCACCCGTAGCGCCAGGAAAAACATTCGAAAAAAAACGCACGGTCTCCGCGAGAGATTCGGCGCGGCGATTCGAATCCGTGATGAAGAAAGCGGGCCGGCGAAGTTCGTGCGTAAGATACGCAGCGGCCAGAGCCTTGGCCACATCGTGCAAACCCGAAAGCGAAATGTGCCGCGCGCCATCGCGCAACGCCCCGAGCGCGCCTTCCACCGCGGGGTGGCGAAGCACAGCTTCCAATCGTTCGCGAACGGCAGGGAGAATCATGCGGGAATGTCAGGCTTCCACGCGAGAGGCTTGCGCGCCTTCGCGGATCTTCTTGACGAGGGCCGTGGTCGAATAGCCCTGCAGGATCGGTACCCTCTGAACTATCCCGCCTGCACGTTCGACTTCTTCACGGCCAACGATTTGATCTAGGGCCCAGTCGTCTCCCTTAACAAGCACATCGGGAAGCAGTTTTGCGATAATCTCGCGGGGCGTGAGTTCTTTGAAGATCACGACAGCGTCGACGCATTCAAGGGCGGCAAGAATCTCAGCCCGTTTGCGCTCGGGCCAAATGGGCCGGCCGTCCCCCTTCAATTGATACACACTAGCGTCGCTGTTCAGGCCAACCACAAGAACATCTCCAAGGCCGCGCGCCTGCTCCAAAATTCTGAGATGGCCGGGATGCAGCAATTCGAAACAACCATTGGTGAAGACGACGCGGCGGCCGTTGCGTTTCTCGCGGCCAAACTGCAAAATCGCTTCTTCGATAGTCAAAATCCCTGGGTGCAAAGGAACTCCATGAAGGCCCGCGCAAAGTCTGCCCTGGTGTTAAGTGAAAGGCTAGTTTACCACGCACAGGACGCGCAACGCTTTGGGGCCGGGCGTCAGCGATGAAGTCCCACAAAATGATTCGCGCTGCCCTCGGCGCAGGACTCTGCGGCATGGGATTGTGGCTGGCGCTGACAGTGCCCTATCACCCACATACGTTTCGCATTGACGCGGGAGGCTGCCGGCTTGTGACGGATATCGTGGAACCAACCGGCGGTGTGCCAGATGGAGGAACGCCGCAGGGATATGTCGTGCTCCTGCACGGCCTTTCCGCAAACAAGCGAATCATGTCGTACATCGCGGAAGGATTCGCTTCGCAGGGCCTGCGCGTTTTTGTGCCGGACTTGCCAGGGCATGGAAGAACGGACGGCCCGTTTTCGTATGAGCGCTCGGAACAATGCAGCGAAAACCTGGTACGCGAGCTGATCGCGCGCGGTCTGCTCGATCCAGAAAAGACGATCCTGGCGGGACATTCCCTCGGCGGGGCTGATGCATTGCAAGTTGCTTCGCACGTTCCCGTTGCCGGCGTGATTGCGATTTCTCCTGCTCCCATGAGGCCGATCCCGGGGCTTCCTCCTGAAACGATTCCTTTTCATGGATTCGGCGCGCTGCCGCCTCATTCGCTGGTGATGAGCGCGGCTTGGGAGCCGGAGCGAATCCGAGATGCGGCGAAAGATTTGGTGCCGATTCCCGGAGACGGGACGAGCCAGTACGTTGTGATTCCTCGCTCGTCACACGTGAGCATTTTGTTCAGCGCGATGGCCATGTCAGTCGCGGAAAAGTGGGCGGCTCTGGTTCTGCATTTGAATGAGCGGCCAGCGTTGCCTTCGCATCGAGGATTTCTCGGCTTTTTCGCAGGTTTCGTCGGGATACTGTTGCTGGCGGGGCCATTTCTCCGCGAGACTTTGCAGAGCAAAAACGAAGCCACGCCGCGAACAGAAAATTACCCCGTCAAAGCCAAAGGCCGTTCGTTCGTTGAGTGTGGAATCATCGCTTTGGGCGCAGTCGGGCTTCTCTCTTACTGGATCCCGTTGCGTGCGCTGCGCCTCTTCGAAGGCGGCTATTTCGCGAGTTTTCTGCTGATCCTGGGCGTGGTTCTACTGGCCTTGCACTGGAATTCGTTGCGCGATGTGTTTGCGCCGGACGTGGGCGGTGCCTCAGCCGCCAGACCTATTTATTTCACTGTGCTTATCGCCGCCTTCGCCGCTTTGCTGCTGCAATTCCTCGTCACGAATTGGATTGATTTGACGTTCAGTGAAGCATGGCTGACGGCGGCGCGATGGGCGCGCTTCGGGCCGCTCTTCTTCGCCGTTCTCCCCTATCACGCCGCGGAAGAGTTGCTGCTCGGTCCCGCGTCGCCCGGCGAGGGCCCGCAGCGCTTGTTCTCAGCCCTTTTGCTTCGCTTGATTGCGTTTGGCGCCATCGTTGCGGGCATTTTCCTCTTGCACAGCGGCCAAATTCTTGTGGTGCTCCTGGCGCCCTATTTTGGGCTCTTTTGTCTTCTCCAAAGGTGGGGGATGAACGTTGTCCGGGAAGTTACCGCCTCCGCGACAGCGGCGGCAGTTTTCGGTGCTATACTCCTAGCAGGGTTCTGCCTGGTGGTTTTCCCCGCCACTTGAAAGGAACCGTCGCCCAAGAATTTGGTTGTCAAACCCGCCCGCCGCCTGTAGGTTCCTCGTTAAGCGACGGAGTTCGAAACCAACAGCGAGACAGGATCATGGCTGAGATAGCAATCGTCGGCGGCGGACCCTCCGGCGCAATGTGCGGTGAACAGCTCGCCCGCGCGGGCCATCAGGTTCACATTTTTGATGAGCGGCTCGCATGGGAGAAACCTTGCGGCGGAGGTTTGACTCATAAGGCCGTCGAGTGCTTTCCTTTTCTGCTGGACAATGCCTATCCCAAAAAATTGGTGCGAAACGTTGAGCTGATCAGCAGCAACGATCATCGTGCCAACCTCGAAATGTCGCACCCCATCGTGATTTATTCGCGCCGCGTGCTGAATGGCATGCTGTTGGATCGCGCCAGAGACGCCGGCTGCAAAGTGCGGCAAGCAAGGGTGCTCTCGGTGGACACGAGCGCGCCCAAGCCGCGCTACTCCGTGGACGGTGAATGGCGTACCGCCGATTTTCTCGTGCTGGCGGCCGGCGCACGCAATCAGATCGTGCCGGAAACGCGGGCGTTGCAACGCGACGAACTGGAAATGACGCAGGGCTATTTTATTCCGCAGACCGCCGAGTCGATTACCGTAAAGTTCCTGCCGTACTTCGAGGGCTATATCTGGTCGTTTCCGCGCTGCGACCATCTTTCCCTCGGAATTTGCGGAAGCATGGCCGCTCATACGAGCACGGAACTGAAGACGCATCTGAACGCGTTCGTCGAGAAGCATGGTATCCCCATGGAAGGCGCCAAGTTTTACAGTCACGTGCTTCCCTCGCCGAGAGAACGCACGCTTTCCGACCGCGCGGTCCTGGGCAAAAATTGGGCGCTCGTGGGCGATGCGGCGGCGTGGGTTGATCCGCTGACGGGCGAAGGACTTTTTTATGCGATGCGTTCCGGCGAATTGCTGGGGCGATCGATTGCGGAAGGCTGCCCGGAGAAATACACCGCCTGGGTGAAGGCGGCGTTCTCTTCCGAGCTGGAATTGGCGGCGCGCATCGTGCGGCGTTTCTATAGCGGATCGTTTCTCGGCGCTGCCGTTACTACGCGCATGGTGCAGTTCATGAACCGCAGCGCTGTATTTCGGCAGTTGGTGGGCGACCTCTTCAGCGGCACGCAGGATTACAGCAGCCTGAAACGGCGCCTCTGGGGCCACCTCGGTATTACCGTAAGTGATTTCATCGCCAGCGTGCTGAACTTGGAGCGGCCCGCCGCGGCGCAAGTTCCGCGCGGTGGTGCGGCGGCGGGCGATTGACGGCGAGGGAGCCGCCCCAATTCAAGCTCTGGTGCCGAATCTTCCGCGTTCCTTCGCAAGCCGGCTTAGACAGCCGCCTGTAGATTTCCATCCCGCCCCAGCATCCAATTGTCTGAGATAATCGTTCCCAATCATGGCCCCTGAAAAAGAGCCCTCGAAGGAATCCAAGAGCGAGAAGCGCAAGAACGCCTGGAAATCGCTGCCGGACGTCTGGGCGCTGATCAAGCCGCGCCGCGGGTTGCTTGCGCTGGGCTTCGTGCTGATGGCCATCAACCGCGTTTGCGGTTTGGTCCTGCCTGCTTCCACAAAGTATTTCGTGGATAACGTAGCGATTCACCATCAGACGTATCTCCTCACGCCGATTGTGCTGGGCGTTTTGCTGGCAACTGTGGTTCAGGGCCTGACTTCGTTCACGCTGACCCAGCTTCTCTCCAAGTCAGCGCAAAAAATGATTACCGAGCTGCGTCGCCAGGTGCAGGCGCACATCGGACGCTTGCCCATCGCGTTCTATGACACGAATAAAACTGGCGTGCTCGTCTCGCGCATCATGAGCGACGTCGAAGGCGTGCGCAATCTAGTGGGCACCGGCCTCGTTGAATTTGTCGGCGGATTAATGACCGCGGTTTTTGCGCTCGTTTATCTGATTCACACCAGCGTTTTGCTGACCTCGGTGGCGTTCTCGATTCTGCTGGTCTTTGGGTTTGGGATCAGCAAGGCCTTCTCCACGATCCGGCCGATTTTCCGCGCGCGGCCCAAGATTACGGCGGAAGTCACCGGTCGGCTCACCGAATCGCTCGGCGGCGTGCGCGTCGTGAAGGGCTATCACGCGGAAGAGCGTGAAGAAGGGATTTTTGCCACGGGCGTGCAGCGGTTGTTGGACAACGTTTTGAAAACGCTCACAGCCACGTCGCTAATGAGCCTTTCGGGCGCTACTTTACTGGGGGTTGTCAGCGCGCTCATGCTCGAACTCGGCGGGCACAAAATTCTGAGCGGCAGCATGACGCTCGGCGACTGGTTCGCGTTCAATCTTTTCCTCGGCTTCCTGATCGCTCCCGTTTTTCAGATCGTCGCGATTGGCACGCAGATCACGGAAGCTATCACCGGCCTAGAACGGACGCGTGAAATCCTGAACGAGAAGAAAGAGGACGACGATCCGCGAAGAACGGTGACGATGGAACGCATCATCGGGGAAGTCGCGATGGAAAACGTGAGCTTCTCTTACGAATCCGGGAAAGAAGTTTTACACGAAGTGAGCTTTGAATCGCGGCCAGGCACGGTGACGGCATTGGTGGGGCCATCGGGCGCAGGCAAATCGACGATCATTGGCTTGGTTTCGGCGTTCTATGTGCCGTCGAGCGGCCGCGTTCTCGTTGATGGGATTGATCTTGCAACCGTGAAGCTGAACTCTTATCGCACACAGCTCGGGGTCGTCTTGCAGGAAACATTTCTCTTCGACGGGACGATTCGCGAAAACGTAGCCTTTGCGCGTCCGGCCGCAAGCGAAGAGGAGATTCTCGCCGCGTGCCACATCGCGCGCGTCGACGAGTTTGCCGAATCGTTCGAGAAAAAATACGACACGGTTGTCGGCGAACGCGGCGTCAAACTCTCCGGCGGGCAAAAGCAGCGCGTCTCCATCGCGCGCGCCATCCTCGCCGATCCGCGCATCCTAATTCTCGACGAAGCCACTTCCAGCCTCGATTCTGAGTCCGAGGCGCTCATTCAGGAAGGCCTTCGTTACTTGATGCGTGGACGTACGACGTTCGTGATCGCCCACCGCCTGTCCACCATTCGCCGTGCCGAGCAAATCCTGGTCGTCGAAGGCGGCAAAATCATCGAACGCGGCACGCATGCCTCGCTCTACGCCGCCGGCGGCCGCTACTACGACCTCTACACCAAGCAGCACGACGTCGAGAGCAATCTCTTCCTGGCACCCGGCGAGGGCTCCGGCGAACCGGAAGATGGCGACGGCGCGCGCCTGCCCTCCTTCGGCCGCGCAGGAACGGCCCTGCCGGACGCCATCCACTTAATTCGCGGCCAAAACAACTGAAGACGTGGAATCCGCCACTGGAGACGCACCCCCACGCGCCCGCAAATTAAGGTAGGTGGTCAGTTTCCGGTTCTACTTGCCGGGACTTAGCGAACAAATGGGCCACCGTCGACATACACTACGCCATATTTCCAAGCCGTTTGTTCGGAGCCTTCTCGAATGCGCTTCTCCGGAAGGCTTGGCCTAAGCTCGCGCATGATGAGGCATATATTTCAAAGAGCAGAAACTGGGTTCAGAAGCAGCGGTCCCTAGGATCCTGACGTTGCTTTCGAATTCTCTTGCTATCAGCTTGCTGAAAATCACAGCGTTGAGTGACACAGAGCACAGACAGCGTCTATCCGTTCTGGGAATGTTCTCACGGAGGCGGTTTATGTTAATCAAGAATACTATAGGCCTCCTTTCAACGGGATCGATTATCTTGGTCGGAAGTGGGATCTTGGTTTTCCAAGGGACCGCAACCTCTCAAGAAACGCAAGAAAAGACTCTCAAGAAGGTTCCGATTGCCCACAGTAATCCAGCTTCAGGTAAGCAGATGTACAAGGATTATTGCGCGGCTTGCCATGGGATAGACGGAAAGGGCAATGGACCCGCCGTTGAATTCCTAAAGGAGCCACCAGCAGATCTAACGATGCTGGCCAAGCAGAACAATGGGAAGTTTCCGGCAGAGCACTTCGCTTCGGTACTGCGCCTCGGGACGAACGCACATCCGCATGGCACCCTCGATATGCCAATATGGGGACCGCTGTTCAGATCGCAAGACACAAGTGTGGCGGAGCTGAGGATCCACAATCTAAGTTCCTTTGTGGAATCGATACAGGAAAAGTGAGCTCGCCGGGTCGAAACTCCCGATTAGCGCGGTTGTCAGAATCCGACCAAGCACCCAAACCAAGCTTCGCTCAAACCTCTTGGGAGCCTTCGACTGTTTAGACCGCAGTGCGGCGGATGACCAATTTCTTCGTCGCGGGCGGCGGAATCAGCGTCGCCATCTTGCGAATCATCGCCAACACCAGCCGCTTGTCCCCATCGGAAAGCGTGGTGCTGAAGCGCTTGATCTCCGCGAGGAATCGAATCTCATCCTGCGAAAGTTCGCCCAGCATCTTTTGCGTTTCGCGGTCGCGCGGCGTTTCGGTGCCCGGGAAGAAGTCCGCGAGCGAAATGTCCATGGCTTCCGCAATCTTGGCTAGGGTTTCAAGCGACGGCACGGTGTGCCCGTTCTCGACGCGCGATAGATAGCAGCGCAAAAGTCCGGTGCGGCGCTCGATGTCGCCTTGCGACAATCCGCGCTGGCTGCGGTAGGATTTGATGACTTCTCCGATGTTTACCCGTGGTTTTTCTTTTGGCACGATAGCTCTCCAAGCTGAGGGGGTATCTTAGTCACTAACAGTAGGAAGAGCAAGACTGAATTTGCGGGCCATGGTTCCAATCAGACAATGCCCCGTCCCGTCCTGTGGAAATCCCTGGCAGCGGGTCACCGCGCCTTAGATCCGGCGCGCAATGGCCCGAACAAGCCATGGTGAGCTTGGGCTCAGCTTTGTGTCGGCGTAACCACCGCCGGCTGCTGCAACCGAAATTCCAGCAAAGTCTCGCTCGGCACGCGCACTTGCTGCCCCTTCGTCAGCACTTGCACAGTCGCTCCCGCGGCAGAACCCGCGCCAGCACCAATCGCAGCACCTCTGCCCCCGCCAGCGATGGCACCAATAATGGCGCCGAAAATAGCTCCACCTCCTACTTTCTTAGCGGTGTCCGCGCCGCGACTCTGCCCTTTGACGGTGTAATCGCTGCTAACCAGCGGATAGTCGTGGCCGTCAATGACGATGCGAATCAGTTCCAGCTGCAATTCCGAGCTCCCCGAAAGATGTCCTGCTTCATTCGCGTTAGCCAACCGGCCATAAACGTCGGTCCCCTTGCGCGCCACAAGAGTCCCTCGAACGTACAAATCCGTCTCGAGGCTCGCGCGGAAGACATCGCCAACCTGGTTTCTCGAGGAATCCACGCCGTCAATCATCCGGACCAGTAAGGCTTGTCCCGCGGGAATCGTGACCTCACCATATTGCGCTGCGGGATCTTGCGGCGCAGAGGCCGGAGCTGGAGCGGCAGTTGAAGCTGGTGCCGGTTCCGCCGCCCTCGCAGCCGGAGGGGGAACGTCCTGAGATAAAACGGGCCGAGGCGCGGACTCCGCAGGCGGAGGCTCCTGCGCTTCTGGAAGACTGGCCGGAGCAGGAGGCGGAGCCGTGGCTGGCGGCGCCGGAGCCGCAGCGGCAGCGCCCGCCGCATTAGGGTCGCCCGTGAATGTCAGCGCCACCGTTTCCGACACATAAAAAGTCTGTACCTGCCCATCAATCTCAAAGCGCAGCACCGCCTGTGTCCCACCCAGGTAGCGGCCGTGCAGAATCCGTCCATCCTTCAGTTCCAGCGTATCCGCGCTGGCGGCGCCGGCCAAAAATAATCCAAGAACAACTGCGGCAACGATCCGTCCGGGACTCTTCATGGTCTTGCCTCTCTCCTCCGACGCAGTCCCTTGGCTGGTTGTAGCGCGCCGGTTGACTGATCACACCTGGCCTCACATCTTATCCCATCCATTTGGATGAGGCGCTCCGGCGCCGGGTTGCGCAATTTTACTGGCCTACTGCGTGGACTGATAAAGTTCGCGCGTAATGTCGGCAATTAGCGCCGCGCTGATTTTCATGTCGGCGATTCCACGTACGAGAATCACCAGCACAAACGGCCTCGGCGCAAATACGATCGCGGCGTCGTGATGAATCTTGGTAATCTCGCCGGTCTTGTGGGCCACGCGGATACCCGCAGGCAGTCCGGCGGGAATGCCCTCGTTGAACTTTTGCCGCTCCAGAATTTCAATCATCTGCCGCGAAGAATCCGGATCGACCGCTTTCCCTTGCGCAATAGCGTCCAGCAACCGCAAAAGCCCTCGCGCCGTCGTCGTGTTGTTCAGGCCCTTCTCGAATGCCTTCTCGTCTTCCACCCCGCGCAACACGTTCATCCCGTCCGCGTCCAGGGAATGCACCGTAGCCCGAATGTTCTCCACACCCAGCTTTTCGATCAGCAAATTCGCCGCAAAATTGCTGCTCGTCGTAATCATCAGCTCGCAAAGCTGCCGCAGCGTGCGCGTCTGCCCCACCGCCTTGTATAACTCCGCGTCCGAATCATCGGCAGCACTCAGCGTGTAAATCGAGCCGTCCACCAAACTATGAAACTCATTCTTGATGGGAAGCGGATCGTCCAGCTTCAGCTTCCCCTCGCGCACCTGATGAAAAAGCTCGATCATTACCGGAATCTTCATCGTGCTGGCGGCGTGGAAAGTCTCATCGGGATTGAAAAACCATTCCGTCTTCCCGTCCAGTGTGCGAAACGCAATGGCCACGTCGGCCCCGCTCTTTCGAATGAGGCCTTCGACTTGTTGCTGCGCCGCGGTAAGTTTTGCATCCTGCCCCCGAACAGGCACGCCGGCTAAAGTGGCCAGCAATGGGAATAGCAACGCACTCCGGATTTTCAACGGTGTTCCTCCAGCGAGACGGTCCGAATCCTCACGAACAGCCGCGCAAGAATACTCTCACGCGCTGGCAAAATGCCAATCCGCTCTTGTGATTCCGCTGCGCCATTTTTCCGGGGGAAAAGACAACTTGATCTTTTTCACTGGCCACTAGGAGGGCGAGTCTATGCGAATGGTCCCGGAGGAGGGGGTCGAACCCACACGGCCTTGCGGCCACCGGATTTTGAGTCCGGCGCGTCTGCCAGTTCCGCCACTCCGGGGTGACACTTGAAAATAGCATGGCGAGGGCGCGCACTCAAGACGGATTGGGGTACGGAAGTGGGCCGGATTCGATTCACGGTTCCGAATGGACGGTGCGTCGAGTACGTTGGTTTATGAACACAAAGAGGAATTGCATTCTTTTCTCCGAGTAGTCCGTAGGGAATCGATTTTCGGACTCTTAAGAGTCCATAATCGGTTCCGTTTTTTAGGCTATTGATGCAAGCGCGGGCTTTGGCTGGGGGGCAAACTTCCTCTTGTAGTACGCCGTAGTGGCGATGATCGCGGGTAAGCCGATCGACACTGGCACTAACCACAGCCAAAGTTGCGATTTCCCACGCACCAGGGGACCAATCGCGACAAGGCAGAACGCGGTCCAAGCGGCTATATAGCTGCCGATCATGCCTTGCAGGTGGGCGTACCACCAAAACATCTTTTCCGTTGGCGGATGCGTGAAACGCCATAGGGTTCTGCCAGAAATGCGCATGCCGATGGCTCCGAAAACAAGAGCGGGAATGCGCAGGTTCTGGACAATCTCGGGCCGGATGGCACCAAACAGCGCCAGTGCCGCGCTAGCTGCGAAACACAGGATGGCAGCAGCCCAGTCCAGGCCACGGACAACTGATTTACCTTTCCAGGCCGCTTTCTGCCCGAGCACCCGGTATGCTGCGAAAGCCGCATAGAAGCTGAAAATGGCCACCAGCGCGAGAAAGAGGATTGGCCGATAAACAGCCATGACCAGCGCGGTGGACGCAACTGTGGCCATGCACCAGAAGTAAATTTTGCCCCACAGGCGATGCGCCTTGCCACCCTTTGCGGTAACGAGAGCCAGCGGAGCCAGTAGGAATGCTCCACTGCCGGCGGTAATGTGAACCGCCAGAAAAATGTGCAGCCAACCCGGATCGCGCACCTATCACCTCAGGACCACTCGACGTTTTTGAAGCGTGACATACTATTCCGTACGTAGTTCACCATAAAATGGTTCCATGAAAATCCCGTGCCGGGAGTGAGATCTGCAACGCACCTCGCTTATTCGAGCAATTCAAAAGGCGCGATTCCGGTTAGGAGACGCGGCGCTCCCAGGGTGGCGGAACTTTGACGGAGGCCATTCCGGCTGCGGTGGCTGCTTGAACGCCCATTTCGGTGTCTTCAAAGACCAGGCAGTCCTTCGGCGGCACGTTGAGTTTGGATGCGGCAAGGAGGAAGGCTTCGGGGTCGGGCTTGCTCTTCTTATACTCGCCGGCGCAGACCAGGGTGTCGAATCGGTCGAGAAGTTTTAGCACGTCGAGAGAGGCGGTCACCGAATCCCTGGCGCTCCCCGAGACCACCGCAAATGGAATCCGCCCATGTTGCGCCTCGATATGCTCCAAAACTTCCGGGACAGCCTTGAGCTGCGGCAGCAGTTCGAAATAAAGCTCTTCCTTCCGGCCCGCGACGCGCTCGACGGGCATATTCAGCCGGTGATTTTGGTTCAGCGTGGCAATGATCTCCGTCGTGGGCCTGCCGCCCCAGGCATAGAAAAGTTCCTCTTCAAACGGACAATCCCATTCGCCCAGAGCCTTCTTCCACGCCACATAGTGCAGCGGCATCGAATCCACGATAGTTCCGTCGCAATCGAACAAATACGCGCTGAATGAGCCCGCCGGTAATTTCAATTTCATGCCCTATTCACATCTCCTGCGAATCATTCTACGCGCGCGGCCGTTCAACACCCTAATCGGCAGTGAGCCATCGATCTGGCGAGTACGCGCAGGCGAGAGAGCCCGTCCCCCGCCAGATTCTTTGTGCGCCGCACCCTTCGCCGCTTGTCCGTCGCCCGCCGAGCCGATAAACTCCCCCTTTCCATGTCAACTGCACTCCCGAGTCAGTTCCATGCCAAGACGCAATCACAGACGGACAGTCTGGCCGGTTTCTGGGCGCTCATCGCGGTGCAATTCCAAGGCGCTTTCAGCGACAACGCTCTCAAATGGCTGGTCAGCTTCCTAGTTCTGGACTCCGCGCTTTCCAAAGAAACCCGCGATCTCTGGTTCGTCCTCGTCGTCCCGCTGCTCTTCGCCGTTCCCTTCTTGCTGTTTTCCATCCCCGGCGGCTATCTCGCCGATAAGTACAGCAAACGCAGCGTCACCCTCTGGACAAAACTTTTCGAGCTCGCCGTCATGGGCCTGGCAACGTATGCGCTCGCCACCGATCAACTCGCCATCGCCGGCGCCGCTCTGTTCTTCGCCTGCACGCAGGGCGCAATCTTCGGCCCCACCAAATACGGCCTGCTCCCCGAACTGCTTCCCCTCTCCAAATTAAGCTGCGGCAACGGCATCATCGAACTCGGCACCCTCCTTGCCGCCATCATCGCCGCCCTGGCCGGCGGTTTTCTCGCGCAACACTTCCACGGCCGCCAAATCTGGTCCGGCCTAATCTTTCTGGCCCTCACCGTCCTCGGCCTCCTCACCAGCCTCGGCATCACCAAAGTCCCCGCCGCCGACCCTACCCGCCGCTTCGATTGGAACGTTCCCGCCGAATTTTTCCACGAAATTCGCCACATGAAATCCGACAGAACTCTCTGGACCGCCGTCGTCGCCAACACCTTCTTCTGGTTTCTCGGTTCCCTGCTCCTGCTCAACATCGTCCTCTACGCCACCGACATTCTTCATGTGGACGACCCTCACAGCAGTTACCTCCTCGCCGCTCTAAGCCTCGGCATCGGCATCGGCAGCTTCGTTGCCGGCCTTGCCTCAGGCAAAAAAATCGAGCCCGGCATGGTCCTTCCCGGCTTGGTCGCCATTCTTCTAATGTGTGTTCTCCTTTCGCGTCCGGGCATCAGCTATCTTGCCGTGTTAGTCCAATTAGCATTTCTAGGTATCGCCGGGGGCTTCTTCGTCGTCCCCGTCAACGCGCTCATCCAACAGCGTCCGAAGCCCGAAGAAAAGGGCCGCGCCATCGCCGTCGCGAACCTCCTTTCCTTCGTCGGCGTCGCCCTGCAACCCCTCGCGCAATACGCCATGCTCCGCCTCGGCCATCCCAATCCCGCCCGCGTTTTTCTGATCGCCGCCGGCATGACCCTGCTCATGGGCATCCTCCTCCTCCGCATGTTGCCCGACCTTTGGCCCCGGACCCTCGACTGGACGCGCCTCCGCCCAAGAGCTACTCTATAGCCCCCCGTTCGTCAGGGGCTCCTGGCCCGCCGGGACCAAACGAACGGTTTCAGAGGTATTCGATGGATACGGCGTCGACCGCTTCGCGGTCGTCTAACTCTTTGGCCGCTTCGCGGTCGACCCTATCATTGACCGTTCCCCGGTCACCTTTTGCAATTGCGCCTGCCGCTAGGCCCCGGCCTGAACACCGTGGCCTCTCTCACTGGATGAATCGTGTTCTCGAAGAGCTTGCGGCCCTGCTTACCTCGCCCGACCCTGACGCCGTTCACGATCTCCGCGTCGCCATCCGCCGCTGTCGCTCCCTGGCAACCGCGATGCAAGAAATCGACCCCGATCCCTCCTGGCACAAAATGCGCAAAGTCGCCCGCAAGCTCTTCCGCTCCCTCGGCTCCCTGCGCGACGCCCACGTGATGGAGGACTGGATCAAGAAACTCGCTCCCGAAAATGCTCCTCTTCGCGCCCAGCTTCTCACCTCTCTCGAAGCCGACGAGAAGCAGTTTTCCGAATCCGCCCTGCGCGTCGCCGCAAAATTTGACAAGAAGGAATGGTCTCGCCTCGAACGGCAGCTGCGCCAGCGCGCCCGGCTCGTGCCAATAGGAGGCCTCGCCGCCGAATGCCTGGCGCTAGAACGCTTCGAGGAAGCCAAAGAACTCCATAACCGCGCGTTGCGCTCAGAAAAGTCTAAGGTTTGGCATGCCCTGCGCATCGGCCTAAAAAGGTTTCGCTACACAGTCGAGGGTTTCTTGCCGGATCACTATGCCGCCTGGAACGAAAACCTGAAGCGCCTTCAGGATTTGCTCGGAGACGTCCACGATCTGGATGTGCTTGCCCAAATGCTCAAGGACGCCAAGGCCTCCGAGCCGCAACAAGACTCCAATGCTTCCGTCATGTGGCATGAAAAAATCGCGCAGGAACGTCACCAGCGAATCGAAATCTACCGCCAGCTCACCCTCGGCAAGACCAGCCTCTGGCACGACTGGCGCCACGATCTTCCACACGGCCAGCGTTTAGAAGCCTCAGCCACGGCCCGGCTCCGCGCCACGGCCCGTGCCGCCGATGCTCACTCCCCCCGCACCGCCCAGGTTTCGCGCCTCGCCGTTCGCCTGTTTGACTTGCTTCGTCGCGCGAACGCCGCGCCAGTCTTTCGCGAGGCAAACACGCGCCGCATGATGGAAGCCGCCGCGAAGCTCCACGGTATCGAATCCGCCGGAAACCGCCGCCTCTCCCTAAAAGCCCTTCGCAAGTTCCTTCTCGGATTACCGGCCCCGCCCAATTGGACCGCAGAAGAATGGGATTTGATGGCCTGGGCAGTACGCTTTCACCGCGGGCCCGAACCCAAGCAAAAAAACGGCTTCGCAAAACTCTCAGAAGAACAGCAAACCGTCGTTCGCGCGCTGGCCGGCGTCCTGCGCCTCGCACGCGGCCTCCGCAAAAGCGGCATTGAGCGCACCACGGGTCTTCGTTCCGAGAAATCGCCTGATGCCCTCGTCCTTACCGTACCAGAATTGATCGACACGGAAGAATCCGCCGCCCGCCTAGCCGCCGCCAAGCACCTCCTAGAATCTGTCCTGGAAAAACCCGTCATCCTCAAACCCGTTCCAAAGCCCGACCAATCCGTCGCTACCTTCGAACCCAAATCCCAGCCGACGCTAGTCGTTGCTGCCTACGGCTAGCCTTACCCAACGCCATTCCGAAAGTTGTGTCGCCTCTCTCCCCATCTACAAGCAAAATCTCAATTTCATTGGATACGATGTCCACCAGGCCATCATGAAACCTAAATCCGACCGCAAACGCCTCGATACGCTCCTCCTCGAACGCGGCCTAGCCGAGTCCCAGCGAAAAGCCCAGGCCATCATCCTTGCCGGTGAAGTCCTCGTAAACGGCCTCCCTGTCCAGAAAGCCGGAACCCCGGTCGCCATCGACGCCCTGCTCGAAATAAAAAGCCGCCATCTGAAATACGCCAGCCGCGGAGGCCTAAAGCTGGAAGGCGCCCTGGAAGACTTCGCAATGAATCCCTCAGCACTCGTTTGTCTCGATGTCGGCGCTTCCAACGGCGGCTTCACCGATTGCCTTCTGCAACGCGGCGCCGCGCGCGTCTACGCCATCGACGTGACCATCTCCCAGCTCGACTGGAAGCTCCAAAAAGATCCTCGCGTTATCGCCATCGAACGCAACGCCCGTGAACTGGCTGCCGCAGATCTCCCCGAACAAGTCGATCTTGTGGTCGCCGACGTCTCCTTCATTTCCGTTTGCAAAATCCTAAAGCCTGCTTCGCTTTGCGTCAAGCCCGGCGCGAATTTTCTGATCCTCATCAAACCTCAATTCGAGCTCCGCCGCGACGACATCGCCCCTGGTGGAATCGTCACAGACCCTCGCCTCCACCAAAAAGCCATCGCCAAGGTGCAAAAAGCCGCCGAAGCCGAAGGCCTCTCCTGCACAAAAATCCTACCGAGCCGCATCACTGGCGCGGAAGGCAATCTAGAGTATTTTCTCCACGCCCGCAAACCTTCCTGAAGTAAAATCGCTCAACGCTATGCCAACCGCTCTCACTTTCAAAACCATCGGCGTCATCTCGCGCCCGCGTCGGGCAAATCTTTCCACGGTCGTCCCTCCTCTCATTCAATGGCTCGAATCCCGCGGCCTCGCCGTGCTCTACGACGAGGAGACCGCTTCCGCGCTCCCCAATCCCTCGAACGCCGAAACCCGCGAGCACATCGCCGACCAAGCCGACATTCTCCTCGTCCTCGGCGGCGACGGCACACTCCTCGCCGCCGCCCGTGTGGCCGCCGCGCGCTGCATTCCCATTCTCCCCATCAACCTGGGCAGCCTCGGTTTCCTCACCAGCTTTACCGTCGAAGAACTCTACCCGGCTCTCGAAGAAACTCTCGCCGGCCGCTCCTCCATGGACCAGCGCGTCATGCTTCAGGTCGAGCTCGTCCGCGCCGAAGCCGTCGTCGATCTCCAGCACGTCCTCAACGACGCGGTCGTCAACAAAAGCGCCCTCGCCCGCATGATCGAGCTCGAACTCTTCATCGACGACGATTTCGTCTGCCGCTACCGCGCAGACGGTCTCGTCGTCGCCACTCCTACCGGCTCAACCGCCTATTCCCTTTCCGCCGGCGGCCCCATCGTCCACCCGTCCGTCGAAGCTTTCATCATCACCCCCATCTGCCCGCACACACTCACCGATCGCCCCGTCGTCGTCCGCGATTCCTCTTGCATCGAAGTAAAACTCGCCGGCAACTCCGAATCCGTCTTCCTCACTCTGGACGGCCAAAAAGGCATCCCCATGGAGTCCGAAGACCGCATCCGCATCACGCGCTCTCCGCATTGCCTCAAGCTCATCCAGCCCCCCAAGAAGCCCTACTTCGAAATCCTCCGCAGCAAGCTCAAATGGGGCGAAGCCTAATTCCCGTCTTCGTCCGCGTCTGCCCGCAGAGTCCCGCACAATATTGCAAAATACCCATTTGGAGTGCGGCAGCCCTGCTGCCGCTTTTCTCGGCGACTCGCAGAACTCCATGTTTGTCGAGGTTCAACAATCTAAATTTTTTGCTATTCGGAGCGTCGAGCAAAGAATCAGTAACCGTAATTTTCCGATCGGAGTCTTTGTGAGAGGTTACAAGGTGTTCTCAGAAGAGAACTTCACTACAGTCCCGCAAAACGCCCGGTCGCGACGACCCTCGCCGCCCGCCCGCTACGCCAGCGCCAAATTCAAATTCTCAATCGCCTCGTCAATCTCCCCAGTATTCTTATAACCCACCGTCACGCAATCCACTCCCGCATTCCGGAACGCGAATCTCATCGCCGCCCTGCGGTCCTCGCGATTAAACGTCCCCTCGCCCGCCAGCTTCATGCTGATCACACCCAGTCCCGCTCTCCGCGCCTCTTTCACGTGCGTAACAACTTCCGGCACGTTCCCCAGCCCGTCCGTGTTGTAATCCTCCGCGTCCATTCGCGTGCCCTTGTGATTCATCCGAATCATCGCGATGTCCAGCCACTTGTTCTCCGGAACCCGCCGCAACGCCGGAAGCCCGTGCACCGACGCTCCGTGGCTCACAATCATCTTCTTCTGCTCCGCTTCCAGAATTCCTTCCTGCCACCTTCTCGTATCCGCAGGCCAGGTCGCCGTGTGCTGCCAGTGCAACAGCATAATGTCGAAGTATTCCGTATTCCCCAACTTGCGCAGTTCGTCGAATTTCTCCAGCGGATCCCCGCCATCCCAGGTCGTCACTTTCGACATAATCCGGTAGCTATCGCGCGGAATGCCCTTCAACGCCACTCCCAGCATCCGCTGCGTCTCGCCATAAGACTCAGCCGTCTCGAAAAAGCGAATCCCGTTGTCGTACGCGTAGCGCACCAGCCTCGTAAATCCCTCTTGCCCCAACTCGCGCTGCACCTGCCCACCAAAGCTGCCCGTCCCAAACGCCAGCCGCGTCACCTTGACTCCCGATTTTCCCAGCGTCACCCAATCCGTAGCGCTCTGCCGCGCCACGCCCGTCCCCGCCGCGGTCAACGGAAGTCCCGCAGTCGCAGCGACAGCTCCTCCGGCAAGTCCAGTTTTAAGGAATTCACGTCGTGTGTAATGGGACACAGCAGCACCTCGATTCCGGCGAAGGAAGACGCAAGTATGATGAAGCGCAGTTACCGCTTCGCCTGGGCGCCGCTACCCGTCCTCCCGCCCTGACCATGACCACTCCATCTTAATCCCAATGTCAATTCCCCGGTATAACTCACCCATTGACCACTACCCGGGCACTTCTCCGACAAGCGCGTTAAACAGGACCCAGGAACTTTTAGAGCGAATTTGGTCGTCACTAGGGCTTTGGCTCTCGGCCAGAATCTGGTGATAAACGCACGATTCGTTCTGCCGACCCTACTTGGCTTCCGGTCCGGTCCTGGACATGAATTTTTAGCCGCACAAACCAGGGCCAAAGATTATCCGCATCCCCGACCGGAAAGGAAGCGAGAACGTTTGAAAGATCGAACTCCTTTACGACGACGCGTCTAACCTCCCCAGGACGTAGCGAATAGATCGGAAGGGGCTTGATATCTCGGACTTCCGCAGACATGTCCCAACTTGCGTTCGAGCCGATCTGACCAGCCTCCATTTTCTCGTACTCTCGCGTTACTGGCGCAACAAAGAAATCAACTGCAGTCCACAGCAAAAAATCGCCCGCCGGAAGGTCCGGTTCACCTCGCAGCTCGCAAACTACATCAAATCGGGCCGAGGGAAGTAGGCGTAGGTCCTTTGCCTCTCGAAACTCCTGCAATTCCGCGTACTTCCGCTAACATCGACCTGTTGCCATGCAAACAATCTAATATTCCGAATCTCAATCTGTGTCGAAATGCACGAGTCTCTTTGTGTCCTTCAGCCCGAATCGGCAATTCCTACCACAGCATAAAACAGAGCCTCAAGACGTTCTCTATCAGGCAGGCAGTCTCTCTCTACTCCACCTCCACGGATACAGTCTCCTGGTATCGGGTACTGAGCGACCGCCTGTAGCCCTTGAGCAGCCGAAGTCCTTGCCCGCGTAAAAGACTCGGTTGTTTGGAAAACAGCATCGCTGCAGTCTGCGAAAAAAGCCTGGGCGCGAGTCATTAAAGCTTCCAGACGATCTCCTCGATCCGTCATGTCCCCAAGGGCAAGGAACTTATCGGCATACTCAACGGTCTGACGGTAATTCTTCATCGAGAAGTAGGTCAGGTAATAATCGCGGTATATCTCCGGCAACAGCGTCGAATCCGGATATTTGGCGGAGAAACTGTCCAGCAATTTGATCTTTGCCTGCGCATTTTTTTCTTCGTCCGCGTGTCGAAAGGCATTGGACTCAGTTGATGTGTAGGGTGATCTTTGGTCTTGGTCCTGGTGAGGAACAGCCAACGAAACATTGGAGCCCATCGACAAAACGACCCCCAGACAAGGAAGGGCAGTCCATCTGCATCCCATCATGGTTCGCCTCCCGCATTGCCACCCGAAACGCCCGAGTCAACGTGCGACCAAATTCTGATGGTACACCACACCCAAGCCGCAAAAATTCCAGGGTATAGGGCCAACGACTCTTTAGTCGCCTACTCGGACAAGTTCGTTCCCGCATCCACTCTTTCAATCACGCTTACCGGTACGAATCTCCCAAGGTTCTCAACCACGTGACACACGATTACCAACCCATTTGGCGCATCCGCTCCAGAATAAGTTCGCTATAGTGATTCATGCGCTCGGGCCGCCGCTTCAGAGGCAAGGGCAGAATTGCGGCGAGACGCGCCGCTTGTTCACGGTCGATATCCCGCGCCGAGATTCGGTAGTAGTATCGGCACGCCGACTCCGCACCATAAACACCCGGCCCCCATTCGACCTCGTTCATATAAAGTTCCAAAATGCGCTTCTTCCCGAGCACCAATTCAGCCACCGGCACAAGTGTGAACTCCGCCCCCTTCCGCAGAATCGAGCGCCCGGTTCCGAAGAACAGGTTTTTTACCAGTTGCTGCGTAAGCGTGGACCCGCCGCGTATGCGCCCGCCTTCCATATCATTCTCAGCAGCGATTTCCATCGCCCCCCAATCGAATCCATGATGCTGGTAGAAGCGCGCGTCTTCCGCCGCGATGACGGCACGCTGGAAATCGGGCGAGATTTGGCTCAGCGGAACGAATTCGTATCGTTCGTGATACGGCCTGTGGTGAATCCATGCCTCCATGCGGCGCTCCATGTGCACCGCGGTAGTCGGTGGGTCGATCCACCGGGCAGCCACAAGCATCAGCACAGCGAGCGACCAAAGAAGCGCTGCTCCGACGAGAAACCATCGCACGAAGGATCGGAGAAATCCTTTCCGGTGCGGCGTCTTCGGCGGTGTCTCTGGAGTTTCAGTCACACTTCAGCATAATCGCTTGGGCTCTTTTGACATAACGCCCGATGTGTCGTGCCTTACCGTACAAATGGCGGCCGCTAGCCAGGGACCGGGTCCGGGAAAGCCACTTTAAAACTTCCGCGCCACTCTGACGAAGCGCGCCAGGCCCGAAAATCAACCCAAAAAAAATACTTGACAAGGGTATAGCCTTGGTGGTACTCTTTCATTCGGAGATTCACACCCAATCGATCCTTGCTGCCGCCTTTCCGGGCGGCTAATTTTTTGCCCGCTCGTATCCTGGCGCTCGACGGTCAGGCCTGATCTCCCCCCGGCTCTAGCCTTAATTCCAATCTTGCAGTTCGAGTTTCGCATTTCCAGTTTCGAGTTTCCAATTTCGCATCTCGCTTTAACCAAAATCCACTCTTACGAGGTTCTCATGACGAACGCGAATTCCAGCGCTGGCATCGCCGCGCGCTGCCAGTTTCAATTCTCCGACGGCCGCTGCTGCCGTATGTTGCGCAGTCCGCTCCATCCTTCCTTCTGCACCTTCCATGCCCGGCAAGAGCTCCAACTCCTCGAATCCCAGCGCCTCGGCGACGAAATCTCCGCCTCCCTAAACGGCGATTTCCTCACCGCCACCGACATCAACCACGTCCTCGGCAAACTCTTTATCGCCGCATCCCAGGGCCGTGTTCCCCTTCGCAAAGCCGCTATCCTCACCTACACGGGCCAGGTCATGCTCTCTTCTCTCCCCTACGTCAAGAAGGAGTTTCCGCTCAGGCACAAATCCGACCACTGGATCAAAGTCCTGAACAATGCCGCCCCACTCTCTACTCCTCCCGCCCTCACCGATTCCAATTCCTCTTCCGAATGCCTCCCCGACCTCCCGATCCAAGCTCTCACGAAGAAAAATGATCGTTGATCGACAGTGGGTTTCAAACAGGGATTCCACTTTGCCAAGACCGCACGTTAGAAGAGTTAGTTGTGGCTTGTCCGGCTGCGGCGTTTATCAACCCTACGGTTTATTTCCTGGCAGCGGAGGAGGTTTTGTGTCGTCAGCGATGATAGACATCAAATGACTGACGCGTTTAGCTTATCGAATGTTGAATGATCGCTGGCTCTGGATCAAACCTGGCGCAACGGTGCAGACAGGGCTTCGGTTGGGGAACTACCGCGCTCTACATCCCAGCTCGGGCGACTTTGCCCAGAGGCACATGGGCGTGGATCGTGGTGCCGCACTTGGGTTGCGATTCGATGGAAATCGTTCCGTTCAGCAGTTTCAGCCGCTCCGTCATGCTGATGAGGCCAAGGCCCGGGCTTCTTTTTGCCGCATCGAGCTCAAACCCTGCGCCAGAATCGCTAACCCTGAGATAAATCTCATCCGATGCGTAGCGCAGTTCCACATCGAAGTGCCTCACGCCGCTGTGCTTTAGCGCATTTTGCAAACCTTCCTGCAAGACGCGAAAGAGACAAAGTGAAGTCTCTTGGGGAAGCGTGCGCGGTACTTCGTCATGAGAGAAGCCAATTTCGACACAGTGTTGGCCGGAGAACTCTTGGCAGAATGCACTCATGGCAGTTGCAATGCCCAGATACTCCAGCTTTGATGAATGCAACTCATGCGACAAGGATTGCACATCGCTCGCTATGCCAGCGCTGTGGCTTCTTAGCTCGCTAATACGGTGAAGTAGTTCGGCAGGCATACCGGAACACTGTTGCCTGAGCTGCTCCAATTCGATGGACAGCATCGCGAGACGTTGGCCGATGTCATCATGAAGCTCCCTGGCGATCCGGGTGCGTTCCTGCTCCTGCGCCTCAATCAACCTGCGGCTGACGCTGGATAGGGCTTCTTCGGCCCGCTTCCTGTCGGTAATATCGGTCACCATGCCGATGATACGGAGCATCCGGCCTTGGCCGTCGAAGAAGGCATGCCCATTCTCCTCCAGCCAAACTACACCGCCATCAGGACGTAACATTCTATACGTGGCTTGATATGCAGGATTATCGGGAGTACGCCCGGTCTCCGTAGCGACATACACCTCGCGGTCGTCGGGGTGCACCCTGCTGATAAATTGCCGGCCCGTGTCGGGCGTCGGCGGTTCTATCCAATGGAGAATCTCAGCGGACTGTTCGGATCGCAGTATCACGTCGGTTTCCGTATCCCACTCGAATGCATACATCCTTCCGGCTTTTATTGCCAGACGCAACCGTTCTTCGCTCTCGCGTAGCCGCTCCTCCGCCTGCTTGCGTTCGGTGATATCTGCGGTCATGCCAACCAGCCCGATCATTTTTCCGGATTCGTCAAACTTCGCGCGGCCGCTTTCTTCCAGCCACAGCAAGGCGCCGTCCGGCCGGAACCTCCGATACTCTGTTCGATAGGTCGGCTCTTCTGGCGTCAGTGAAGTTGACAGAGTCCACAGCCTGGCCCGATCATCGGGGTGGATTAAAGTGAAATAATCCTTCGCGGTACCTTGTTCGCCTGCGTCCAAACCCAGAATGCCAGCGCATTCTGCGGACCGGTGTATTAAGTCTCTGGCGGCGTCCCACTCCCAGGCATACATCCTGCCGACCTCGGCAGCGATTCGTAGCCGCTCTTCGCCTGCGCGCAAGGCCTTCTGAGCCTGAAAAATGTCGGTGAGATCGTGCGCTATCCCACGGACAACGGGAACCTCTACTCCCTCGGTTCGTACAGAATTGGTGTACTTCCAAATCCGCGTCTCTCCGCTCTTGGTCCGCAGCCTCATGAATCCACTTGAGGCGCCTTTTTTTCTTAACTCAGCGAGATACGCATCCACTTCGTCGCGAACCTCGGGGCTCAGGAGTTCACGCAGGTTCCGGTTTACAAGCTCGCCAGGCTCATAACCCAAAGTCCGTGCGGCGGCGACATTGACGGTCAACAGGACACCATTCAAGTCATGGGTACACATCAAATCGAGGCTGTTCTCAACCAGATCGCGGTAATGTTTCTGGTTCTCGCGCAACGTTAGAACACGGCTTTCTTTGACCATGGACCGGCGAACTCGCTGCCCTTGTTAGCGCGCGCTTTCTGGGTCGAGGCGGCAAAAGGCAACTGCGGTCACCACTCTCTTCTCTTTTGGCCTGACGGCAAGTCTACTACTCTGCTCGGAACCGCACATTACTTGAACAAGAGTTTTGCTGGGGGTACCCCAGACATCGGTTTTAAGCGTCGGGCTTTTGCTTGTCAAGAGGAGCGGGCCCTGTCCAGGAGTTCCGCTTCAAGCCGCAGCGGCGTCACTCGGATGGGCTAGCGAGCTCAAGAGAAAGTGCACGGAGCGCACGGGGCCGCCAGCGCAACAGCGGGTTTAGTTTTGTTGAGTGAACCTCCTCTGCCACATCGCAGCTGCGGGCTGGTTAGGGGCCGGTGCGTCCGCGCCGCCCAGTTAGCGCGGCTCCGGCGCAGCGTCAGCTGCTATTGAAGAGAAGAGCCGCCCAAGGAATGGGCTCGGGGAGAGTGGCCACTTCGCGAAGCATGACCTCGACGATATGCCGGATGGTATCAGTAGGGTCCTTGGGCCTGCGGCAACGACCAAGCCGCCGATAGATGAACAGCTGAAGGAGATTGAAGGCCAACATCCAGAGAAGCAGGATGGCCAATAGAGCATTCTGTCCGTGCCGGAACACGTGCCCGAGGTTCCAGTAGCGGATCCATTGGTGGAAGGCGGTGTTTTCGATATGCCAACGAGAACGGATGATCTGTAGCGCCGTGCGGCGACCGAGCTGGCGCGCTCGCTGCCCGATGACGGCGAAGCACCAGGTCGACGGATCTTCGCCCGGCTTGGTGACCACGGCGCGGATCGCGCGAATTTTTCCTTGGTAGGTGGTGAGTGTCTCAATATCATCCACGTCCCAAAATTCCATGTGCTCTTTCCGCTCCGGATCCTCGTAGCTCTCGCACCGTCCCTCCATCATCCAGAGGGTGAGTGCGTCTTTGAGCGGCTCGTTCTTTTCCTTCTTGAGCACCAGGAAGCCGCCGTAGCCGTAATCGGTGAGCTGGGTCATCACTGGCCCATTGGCGTAGAGAGCGTCGAGCACCAAGGCGTCGATGAACCCTCCATAGGTATCGTGCAAGGAATCGATGAGCCGCCGCGCAGCAGTCAGTTCGCCTTCATGACCGACATGTTCAGGGTTGCTATCGCGGCGAGCTTCCTCGTTGAGCACCGGTTCGATCCCCAGCACCACATCGAGGACCGGCCCGAGCAACAGGGCCACCACATAGTGGTGGTAATACTGTTCCACTTCTTCGAACTCTCCCGTGCGTCGCTTCATTTTGACCCTGCGCACTAAACAGTTCGGGCAATGCCGATTGTAGGAGGAAAACGGTTCCCAGCCGTCGATGGCCACACAGCGCAACGCACCGTAAGAGCCGTCGCGAAAGGCCTTGTTTCGCTCGGCTTTGCTGATCACTTCATCGTTCGCTTTGCGGATGCCGTGCAGTTCGAGTTTGTCGAGAACATTGGCCACCACGTCGGCACTGAAGGCCTTCACATCCGGAGTGGGCTCACGGCCAATGAGCTTCTGAAAATTGCTTTCCTGCAGATCCCCTTCCAAGGCGTTGATACTCGGAATGCGCAGCACCGCTGTGTGAAACAAGCTGTTGACGATGTCGAAGGTCGGAATTTTCGGTGCTCGCCTGGCATCGACGAAGCTGGCTAATAAATCGGGTAGGCCAAAGACATTACAAACGTATTTTTCAAATTGATGGAGTTTGCCGCGGGAATCCTCGATCCAGGCGGGCACCCCGGCCCCGCGCAGCTGCCGGCGAAGGGCTTCGTCCCGTTCCCAACAGCACCGTTTGTATTTGATGCCGCTACCACAGTGGCACACCTCGTTGCGGCCCGCGCGCGGCGGGAGGATGACCTCACTCACCCTGTTCGACGTTTCCGCTCTCAGGGTGAGACCCATGGTCAGCCAAAAAGTCCCATGCGCAGGCTGAGTCGCGGGCCGCTCATTTCTTCTTGGGCTTCTTCTTCAGGGACTGTCGACGCCACAGCGCCAGCAGCTTGGCATTGGCGGCGAAGACCTCGGCAATAGCGTCTTTGAACTCGCGTCCCTGCTCCACCAGCGGCCGGATCTGCTCCACCCATTCATCGGGAATACGCTCGACGCGCTTCCGGCCATCGTCTCGGAAGGTCAAAGACCAAACGGGATGTCCTTCTCCATCGGCGCACCGACAGTTGGGTTTCCCGCAGCGCCGGTGCGTGAGGGCGAGTGAGCCCGGCAGAGCGTCGGGAGGGATTCGGAGACTACGAAGCAAGGCGTGCTTGCCTTGGCGCAAGCGCGCGGCGGGATCGCCTTTAGCGTCGTACCAATTCATCTGAGTGTCCTATAACACACAGACTATCTTCTGTCAACACAATTCTTCCGGTGAGGGAATTTGCGCAAGGCTCCGCGGCAGGATCTTCAATAGCTATGGGGTGTTACAGGCTTGGGCCGGAACTCCTGGGCCCTGTCCGGCGCCCGCGCTCGGACCCTAACCCCTTTGTAATCCGCAGTTCTAGAAAACTCGCTTTTAAACCCTCTGGAATGAACGCTTCCAAAGGCATTAATATACTTGACTCAGTAAGGCGTTTCTGGTAGAGTTTTGAGAGTGAGGAACGCCATGAGCGCCAAACCAAAGACTCTCCAGCAAGCTATGGTCTACTTTGCAGACGTGGACAACGGTCTCAAATTCATGGTTGCGTGCCGCTGGCCCAATGGCGTCGAGTGCCCTGCTTGTGGCCGCGATGATGTGCGCTTTATTTCTACTCGCCGGATGTGGGAATGCAAGAGCCAGCACCCCAAGAAACAGTTCAGCGTCAAGATCGGGACTATCTTTGAAGATTCTGCCCTGCCCTTGGACAAGTGGCTCATCGCTATCTTGTGCTGGCTCAGCCTGAAATGGAGAGGCGACGTTTTCCGTTAGTGAAGATTCCGCCCCTTCGGGGCGGGGATTTTCAAGGCATGAGGATCTATCGTCCGATGCCTGTGTCTGGATGCTCAGCGCGAGAGGATCAACTCCCGCGCTGATTCGCATCGGCTCGATGAGTCCTACCAGGTTATCCCTCAGCATGGTTGCATCCCTGCAGAGCCCGCTTCTGTTTCACCTGGCGAGGTCATTGTAGTCGTGTTCGAAGAATGTGCAAGCAGCGATCTTGCCTCCCGCCGTAGCTGCCGTTGGTGACGCGCTTCCTCGAGCTTGCGATCGCGTGCCGCGTGGATCTCGGCCTGTCGCCCGGCGAGCATATCGTGCGGCGTCACATAACCGATGGCACTGTGCAAACGTACGGTGTTGTAGTGATCCACGTAGGTTTGAATCAGACGCAGCGCATCTTCCCTGGTCAACGGTGTGCCGGGCCGGATGCACTCTGACTTTTAGGGATTTGTGCCAGCGCTCCAGCTTGCCGTTCGATTGCGGATAGCCGGGCGAGGTTCGCACGTGCGTCATCCCCGCGATGCGAATGAATTCCTTGAAATCCCTGGCGATGAACTGTGGTCCGTTGTCAGAGATGATCCGGGGTTTCGCTTCCGGATATTTCTCCCGCGCTCGTTGCAAAATGATTTCGATTTCCGCTTCGGTCATCGATTCCCGCAGATCCCAATGAACGATCGAACGGCTGTAGCCATCCAGAATGCTGCACAGATAATAGAAGGTGCCGCTCACGTTGATGTAGGAAACATCGATGTGCCAATGCTGGTGCGCATGCGGTGGTTGCTCGAAACCGCTCCCCTTGCGCGAAGGCTTGCCCTTCCATCGGGAGAGCAATCCGGCTTGTTGAAGCACGCGCCAAACGCTGGAGGGGCTAACGGCCACAACATCGGCGTCCAGCATCATGAACGTCAGTCGTCGATAGCCTTCCAAGGGATGTTCCCGGTGGAAGCCGATGATGGCTTGCTTCTCCCACGGTTGTAGCCAGAAATCACGGGGAACCCAACCGTTGTGCTCATTGACGCGCCCATAGCGCTCTCGCCAGTCGTAGAACTTGCTGGCTCGCACGCCCAGCCAGTGGATGAATCGTCCGGTGCCGATCTCCGTTTTTTCCGACCAGCACCGGACGAAATCCACCACCAGGTCCCGCACATCGTGCGGCACCCACACTTTGGTCAGAGCTCCCCAAGACTTTTTTTTAAGGCGATGTGCTCGGCCATCAATTCGGCCAGCACCTCGTCTTTGGTCTGGATCTTCTTCTCCAGGAACTCGATCCGTTGCTGTTCGGCTTGATGGTCCGGTCGGCTCTTGCCAGAGAAGGCCGCAGCGCCATTCTCGAAGAACTCTTTTTGCCAACGATAGAATACCGTTGGCTGCAGTCCCAGTTCATCACACAGATCGGAAACCGGCACTTTATCCAACAAGTGCCGCCTCAGGATGGCAACCTTCTCTTCTGCCTGTGTAGTGCTTGCGTTCTTTTCGCATGCGTCCTCTCCGTTATCTTAACGGAAGAACGCCCTCTCCAGTTCCAGCTGAGGCAAGACAATCTGGATGATTGCTAACTGCAAGAACGGAATAAGTTCCTACGAAGTAGCCCGCGCTCTCGGCGTCACTCAGAAATCCGCATGGTTCATGCTCCATCGCATTCGGCTCGCGATGCAAGCCCGCTCGTTTATGAAGCTCGGTGGTCCCGGTAGCGAAGTCGAAGTAGACGAAACCTTTGTCGGTGGCGCTGCGCGATTCATGCACGCCGATAAACACCGTCGCCGAATTACGGAAACGGGCACCAAGGACAAGACTCCCATCTTCGGTATTCTAGAACGTGGCGGGGAAGTCCGGGCAGCGGTCGTTCCTAACCGGAAAAAGAAAGCCTTGCATGGCGAGATTAACAAGCACGTCGCCGCCGGCAGCGCTATCTATTCCGATGCCCTCCTGTCCTATCAGGACTTGAAGCCCACTTTCGCCCACCAAGTCATTGACCATGCTGAGTCTTACGTTGATGGACAGATTCACACCAACGGACTCGAAAACTTCTGGAGTTTGCTCAAGCGTGGAATCAAGGGAACCTACGTGAGCGTGGAACCTTTCCACTTGTTCCGGTATCTGGATGAACAGGTGTTCCGGTATAACTTTCGGGAACTTGCTCACGATGGACTTCGATTTGAGCAGGTTGCCTCGCACCTCCTCGGAAAGCGCCTGACCTATGCCGAACTGACCGGCAAGGTCGCTGCGATGCCTAGCCTGCCCAACTAGACTACCTGCAGGAAGCGGAGGATTTCCTAGCCTTCTTCCGCTCTTTCGCTTTCTTCTCAGCGTCCAGCTTGGCTTTTACCTGGCCATGCGGAACGGCGACTAATTGCCGCGTCAGATTCTCAAAAGTCTTGTATTCCGTACTCTTTTTGCTTTTCATGACAAGGATATAGCCAGAAACCGCATGAAATCACGGACGCGAGCTAGCACCACTTTAGCCCCCGCAGCATTGTAGTGGAACCGCGCGCCTTGAGGGGAGAGGGACCGGTATCGTGGCTCGCTTACTTCACTGAGTCAAGTATATTATTGCCCTTCCAAAACACTGGACTTAAAACCCTTTAGAATGAACATTTACGAAAAAACCGGGGTGGGGGCACCTGCGCCGGGTGGTACAGAGCGGGAGCGATGGTTGACAAAATAGACCGGGAGCATTCCAGACGCTCGGCGTCGCGAGCAAGACCGCTCCACTTCAGGAATCGCGCTCGTTCGACCTTTGCCGCAACGCGGATTACCGTCGGAAGTACCTCTCCGAACTTTGTGTCGTGCGGCTGGCCAAAGTCGAAATATAGCCTCCTATAGATTGCGTAAAGATCCCTGTAGATGTTCTGCGCCGCTGGTTCCGGCGTGAAAACGGTATGCGCGGGGCAGATCTTGTCCTGCGCTTCTTCCACCGTCTTGAACGTGCCCGCCGCCAAAAAAGCGAAAATCGCCGAACCCAGACTCGTAACGCTCTTGCTCGGGACCAGCACGGGCCGCCCAAGAACGTTCGCGTAGACTTGGTTGAGCACGTTATTTTTCTGCGGAATGCCGCCCGCGTTGATTACGCGCTTGATCTCCACGCCGTGTTCCGCCATCCGGTCCAGGATGATCCGCGTATGGAACGCCGTTCCTTCGATCGCGGCAAACAGTTCGTCCTGCGCCGTGCTCTGCAAGTTCCAGCCGAGCGTGATGCCGCGCAGATTCGGATTCACCAGCACCGTGCGGTCTCCGTTGTCCCAGGTCATTCGCAACAGACCAGTCTGCCCCGCACGATATTTTTCCAGTCCATGGCTCAACGTCGCGACATCCGTGCCAGCGCGGCTGGCAATGGCGTTGAAAATGTCCCCCACCGCGGAAAGCCCTGCTTCAATCCCGGTTCGTTGCGGATGCACGCTTCCCTGCACCACTCCGCAGACTCCCGGAACTAGATTGACCGATGGCGTTATTCCAATGATGCAGGTCGAAGTCCCGACCACATTCACCATGTCGTCGGTCCGGCAGCCCGCCCCGATCGCGTCCCAGTGCGCATCGAAGGCGCCCACGGGGATCGGAATGCCCGCCTTCAATCCCAGTTTTTCGGCCCAAGAGGCGGAAAGATTTCCGGCAATTTGGTCTGAAGTCGCGTATTCGCCTTGCAGCTTTGCCCTCACGCCCGCAAACAAGGGATCCACTTTGACGAGAAATTCCTCCGGCGGCAGCCCGCCCAAATCCGCATTCCACATCCATTTATGGCCCATCGCGCAAATGCTGCGCTTCACTTTGCGCGGATCGCTGATGCCGCACAGCGTCGCCGCCGCCATGTCGCAGTGCTCGAAGGCAGAAACGAATTGGGCGCGCTTTTCCGGATTGTGTCGCAGCCAGTGCAACAACTTCGAGAAGCCCCATTCGGAGGAATACACTCCGCCGCACCACTCGATGGCTTCGAGCCCCTCACGATGCGCCGCTTCGGTAATTTCCGCGGCTTCGGCTTTGGCACGGTGGTCGCACCAAAGATAATATTCGTCGAGCGGCTCCAGATTTTTTCCAACGGGAATTACCGAGGAGCCGGTCGTATCCATCGCGAGCGCCAGCACCTGTTCCCCGGATATGTTCGCCTTTTTTACCGCCTCGCGGGTAGCGTTCGCCAGCGCGCGCATCTGATCGTCGTGCGACTGCGTGGCGTATTCGGGGTCTTCACGTTTTCGGTGAAGAGGGTATTCCGCAAGCGCCGTTGCGAGCAACCCGCGTTCGCTGTCCACGATCGAAACGCGGACACTCAACGTCCCAAAATCAACCCCAGCTACAATAGCCATGGTTTCAGCATTCGCTCCGGACCAATAAAATGTCGCCTATAAAATGTTACCCCGCGTGGGCGTACATGTCCCAGCCAAGGTAACGCGACGCGGCTTCGTGCACCGCCGGAGCCACCGACGAAAAATTTGCGGCCACGTGATGCTCGAATCCGTTTTCGCAGATATAGTGCAGCAGCTTTTGCAATCCGGCAATTTCCACCACGCCCGCTCCGCCAAAGGTCTCTAACGGATCGTCCGTGAATCTCCCACTTCCGGTATAACCTCGCATTTTTCCCGCAGTGTCGTCGGTGGAGAAGCGCGCGAAACACATCGCGCCGGACTTCACTTTTCCCACGCACGTTCCAAACGTGTTTTCCTTCCCCACGGTGCCCGCGATGATCGCCTGGTAATCCATTTTGACTTCGTTGAAGAAATGCTTCGGCAAATTGCTGCAATGGAAGCATACGGCTTTGTTGGGATCGTTCCCGTAGTTGTTATTCCAATCCAGCAGCGCGCTGGGCGTTTCCGAGGCGAGTTGCAGAGCATGCATTCCTAGCACACCGCAAACGTCCACTTCGCAGGCGCTCGAAAGCAGCGACTCGCTCATCATGCTCATCACCGTGCAAGGCACCACGCCGAGGTTTTCCTCCAGTGAAGTCCAGCATTGCACCGCGCTGATCTGCAAGTCAGTGGCTTTCATCCACTGATCGATCACCGCTCCCAGCTTAGCCATCTTCAACAGAGCGGCGTGTGGAATATCGTTGGTCGTCACATATTTCTGGATGGATTGCAGCTTCTGCACCGCCGCTTCGTCGGTATCCTTCATCCGGCCGATGCGCCCAAGAACCTCGGATAGGTCCAGCGTTTCGACCGAAATCCCGCTGGCTTCCAGTAATTTCTCGCTGTACCTCACCGTATTGAATGCCGCAGGGCGGGCCCCAAGAGCGCCGATCCGCAGATTGCGCAATCCTTTCACAACCCGGCAAACACCCGCGAACCATTCGAGATCCTTCGCAAACTCCGGCGAGCTAGGCGCCTCGGTATGCAAGGTGGTCAGGGAATACGGAATGCCGTACTGCGTAAGATTGTTGCAGGCCGACATCTTGCCGCAAAAACTGTCGCGCCGGTCCGTGATGGTCATCTTGGACTGCGTATCGGGCGTTGCCTGCACCAGAACGGGCACTCCGAGATGCGCCAGACGCAGCGTATCTGCGATGGCGCGTTCGTCTCCGAAATTGGGCAAGGTCACAATCACGCCGTCAATCGCATCGGCTCTGGACTTAAACAGTTCAGCGCAGCGCTTCGCTTCTTCGTAAGTTTCTACCGCACCATGCTTGCTTTGTTCTGGTCCAAGCACCACCACCTCGATGCCCGCATTCTGCAGGATCCGGGTCATCTCCTCCCGCCCGGTTTTCGCCAGATGGTCCGGAAAAAACCCCCGGTTCCCCACGATCAACCCCATTGTCATTTTTCGTTTGTTCGCCATGGTCGGTTACTTCGCTTTCTCCTTCGGATGCGGCTTGCTCGGTGTTGAAAACCGGAAAACTGGGGAAAATCTGGTCATGAATAGTCCCCTCGACGAAAATGAATGCACCACCAAGCACAGCAGCCGACTTAAGTAAACGTTTACCACGCAATCTCGCACATTGCAAGTAGCTCCCGTAGGACAGATTCCGTGTCTGGACCTGCGCTCTCGCTGGCACGGCCCCGGCGGAAGAGCCCGAATTCGAGGCGCCCGGGGCCAGTTGGTAAGAAGGGCTGCATAACAACGGTTGGTCGCCCATTATGAGATATCGTATACTGTGCGCGAACCACTTTGCTGAGGGCAAAAGAGGTCTCGTGGACATTCGCGATGTCGCCAGACGGGCAAGAGTATCTACAGCAACGGTGTCGCGCACGGTCAATCAAGTCGCCACCGTCGATGCCCAACTGGCTAAACGTGTATGGAAGGCCATTGCCGAACTCGGGTACTACCCCAACCGCCAAGCACGTGCCCTGGTCTCCGGGCGAAGCCGGGTTTTCGGCTTGATCGTTTCCGAAATCACGAACCCATTCTTCCCCGAAATCGTACAAACCTTCGAGACTCTCGCCGTCGAGCAAAACTACGAAATTCTTCTGACTTCCACAATTCACGACCCCAAGCGCATGGAACTCGCTGTTCGCCGCATGATTGAGGGGCGTGTGGACGGGGTGGCGATCCTTACTTTCGGGATGGAAGACGAACTCCTGGAGCATCTCCGTTTCCGGAATCTGCCGCTCGTGTTTGTGGACGTTGGACCGAAGGCGCCGCGTATCAGCAACATTCGCGTTGATTATGCGCACGGTATTCGCCAAGCCGTGCAGCACCTGGCGGCGATGAGGCATGAGCGCATCGGATTCGTGACCGGGCCGCTCCGGCTGAGGTCCGCGGTGGTGAGAAGAGATGCGTTCGAGGAGTCCATGCGCGAGATCGGCCTGCCGGTCAATCCCGAATTCATCGTCGAAGGCGACCACCGGCTGGAGGGCGGAAAGCGCGCTCTCCAAAAGCTTTCCAAGCTCCGGGAACAGCCCACGGCTTTGATGTGCTCGAATGATATGACCGCCATCGGCGTGATGAGGCAGGCTTTCGAGCTGGGCATCGCGGTGCCGCAAGAATTATCGGTCATCGGATTTGACGACACGCGCCTGGCGGACTTCATGATTCCGCCGCTGACCACAATCCAAATGTCGCAGACGGAATTGGGGACGCTCGCGTTTAACGCGCTTCTGAAGGAAGTGAAACGCGAAATTCCCGCGCCAAACGGAACCGAATTTGTGCTCAAAACTCAGTTGATTCTTCGCAATTCGACGACATTTCCATCAGGCAGCAACCAGAGCCAGCCCAAATTGCGCTCGAACTCGAAGCGTCTCTCACCCACCGCGCCGGACGGCAAGCAGTGAGACGCAAGACGTCTACTCCCTAAGCTTGGCCACATGGTCCGGCGATCTCATCTCAGGTCTGCAATACAAGCTCTTCTGCTATCGTTTTTGGTGGTTCTCTTCGCCGTTAGTTTCGCCACGTCCGGACGTGGCCAATCCGATCGCAGTGTCGCCTCCAAACAAACTGGGGCCACGCAAACGCCGCCTCCTGCGAGCGCGCCAACCGGGGCAAGCCGCTGCATGTTCTGCCATCCTGCCGAAGTCGAAGGATACGCCCGCTCCGCGATGGCCCATTCGCTGCGGCGTGCCGGGCAGGAACCCGACGGAGTCGTCAGCGCGCACGGTTCCAAGATCACCATGTATTCAACGCCGACTGGCTCTTGGCAGCGATGGGAAAATGGAGGCGACAGCGCCGAGTATCGCGTCGATTATGTGATTGGCTCGGGTATTCATGCGAGCGGTTACCTCGTCAACCTCGGCGGACATCTCTTTCAATCGCCAGTCGCCTATTACGCCAGACGTAAAGCTTATGACTTGGCGCCCGGCTACGAGAATCAGCCCGATCCAGACTTCACGCGCCCTGTCAGCGAACCGTGTGTCTTGTGCCATTCAGGAACCGCGCTCCACGTCCCGGGCACGCTGAATCAATACCGATCACCAGCGTTCTCCGCAGAAGGAATCACCTGCGAACGTTGCCATGGCCCGGCCGAGAGACACCTGGCCGATCCACGCGCGGGCACGATCATCAATCCGGCGAAGCTCGAACGAGCGGCGCGCGACAGCATTTGCGAGCAATGCCATCTTTTTGGTGTTGCGCGAGTCCTGAATCCGGGAAAGGAGTTCAGCGATTTCGTTCCGGGGGAGCGATTAGAGGATACGTTCACCATCTACCGCAATGCGATGCCGCCGGGTTCGTCCCCCGGTGCGTTCAAAGTGATTAGCCATGTCGAACAACTTGCTCTGAGCGCTTGCGCCCGAAATAGTGGCGGGCGGCTCTGGTGCGGAACGTGCCACGATCCTCACGACAAGCCGGCGGAGCCGATCGCGTATTACCGGGCGAAATGCCTCACCTGCCACGCGTTGAACTTCCCTGCCCCGCACCCGGACAAGGAAAGCAATTGCGTGGGTTGCCACATGCCCCGGCGGGATGCGAAGGACGGCGGGCACACCGCTTTCACCGATCATCGGATTCAGCGGCGTCCGGAATCTCTGCCCGATTTGCCAACGGACACGGGCATCGCCGCATGGCGCGAACCCTCGCCCGAGCTGCAAAGCCGGAATCTCGGAATCGCTTATATCGATGTAGGAATGCAGCGCCACTTGTCCTCCTACGTCATCCAGGGCTACCGAACGCTCACCGGAGTGCAGAAGCAATTCGCGGATGATAGCGACTTCTTCAAATGGATTGGCGAAGCGCTGCTGCTAGGAAAGCAAACCTCCGACGCGAAATTTGCGCTTGAACGCGCGTTGCAGCTCGATCCTAATTCGGCGCTGACCGAAGCGAGCGCGGCATCGCCGTATATTCAGGAAGGCGACGACGCGGATGCCATCGCCCACCTGGAGCGGGCCGTCGCTCTTGATCCACTGGACCTACCCGCAGCCAGCACGCTCATCGGCTTGTACCAAAAGGAAGGAGAGAACGCCAAGGCCGCCGAGCTGGCGAGCAAAATCAAAGGGGCCATGAACGAGACTCCCGATGCGGAACAGGCGGGTCAAAATATTTCCGCCGGCGCATCATCGAAAAAAGCCGAAGAAGTCTTCAAGAACATCCAGGTTCTCAAAGGCGTTCCCTCAGACCAATTGATTCCGGCGATGGAATTCATTTCATCGTCGCTGGGCGTGGAATGCAGCTTCTGCCACGTCGAGGGCCATTTCGAGAAGGATGACAAAAAACCCAAAAAGACGGCGCGCGAGATGATGCAAATGATGTTTGCGCTCAACAGGAATAGCTTTGAAGGCCACCGGGAAGTGACCTGCTATTCCTGCCATCGCGGCGCGCAGGATCCAGTGGCCACTCCGATCGTTGACAGCGAACTTGCCTCGAACTTTCGCGCGGACGATTCCGGAGGTCAAAAGCTGGGCGGCGACTTGCCCAGTGCGGACCGGTTAATCGATCGCTACATCCAGGCGCTCGGCGGCGCGGCTGCTCTCGAAAAAGTGACCAGCCGCGTGGAAACGGGCACCGAAACTTTTCGCGGCCAATCCGTGAGCGTCCAACTCTTCACGCGAGCGCCGGAAAAGCAGGCACTGATCCGGCACCTGCCTGGGGGAGAAAGCGGAACTGTTTTCAATGGCGAATCCGGATGGTTCGAGATTCCGGGCCGCCCCGATCGAGAGATGCACGGGGCGGATCTGGAGGCAGCCAGGATGGACGCCGATCTACAATTCCCTTTGCACATTCGCAGATGGTTTCCCGAACTTCGACTCGAGTATCCGGAAACCATCGCGGGACACAAGGCCTACTTGCTGCTCGGCATTCGAGACGGCCAACCGCCGACAAGATTTTATTTTGACGAAGAATCCGGCTTGCTCGTGCGGCTTGTGCGCTACGCGGAGTCCCCGCTTGGCCGCGATCCAACGCAAATCGATTATGGCGATTACCGCGACGTCGACGGCGTGCAAATCCCTTTCCGCATGACACTCTCTCAACCGGGAACGACTTCGACGATGCAAGTGCAAGATGTGCAGCAGAATGTGCCCATCGATGATGCAAAGTTTGCCAAAACTCCTTTGCGCCGCTCGAGAGCCTCTTCCGCAACGATCCATTGATCGGATCAGCCGCTCAGGAGATCGGGCCCGTCCAGTGAAACCGGCAATGCAGCTTGGGTGATCAGCTGGGGTGACAGGCGTTCCAGCCGCTAGCGGTAGTTTACTGCCGGCGGAGTCGATAGATTTCTAAGAGTTCCTTTTTGTGCAGTTTATAGTGTGGGTTTGGTATTACCCACGGTGGGTAATCTGCAGCTCGTCCAGCTTCAGTGCCTTGGCCAACGCCTGCTGCGCCAAAGTTTGTTTCGAGAGCACATAGGCAGCGCGAGGGAAACCTTTCTCGCCTTGCCGTGGGTAGAGCAGAACGAACTGCTGTATCCGTTGCAACTCTTCAATGAGTTGCTCCATCGAAAGATCACTCCAAGCGGCTTTGGCCTGGCGATGCACATACTGCAACAGAGAGATGCCCAGCATGCAGTAAAACGCATGGATGCGGATCTTGCGGTCGGTCCAGTGATGCATTGGTCCCCAAGCGAGCCACTCTCCGTCTTTCAGGCCGCGGAAGACGCGCTCGACTTGTTGCTGGCCGTCATAACCGGTTACAACTTGTTCCGCCGTCCAGTCCATGCGGTTGGTGAGCAGCACCGTGCGGCCTAAGCGACGACCGAGCAGGCGCTCAAACGCGGCCTGATCGAAATCAAACTGAAGCCGCCAATAGCCGTCGCGAGATTCCAATTGATAGCGAATTAAGTCCGCCAGGAATTGGCCGGAAAGCCACGTCTGAATCTTGCGCGTGATACCTTCCTCGGTCCAACGCGAACGAGGTTTATTCAATTCTTTCGAGAAACGTCGCAGGGACTGCAGCGTGCGGCTGATGCTGGTGGTCACGCTGTGCAGTTGCTCGGCGGCAAAAGGCGCCGAATACTTCACCACCGCGAGATATTCCTGGCCGTGCACCAGCAGCTTCTCGGCCACAGCTCGCACACCGGGCTGTTCGGCGCTGCACGGCGGCAGCTCTTCAGTGGCGCGCTCGCGTAACTCCGGCGGCGCTTGATTCCAGGGCAGGGCGGAAATCCATCCCACCCCCGCCTCTTGCAGTTGCACGGTGTTGTCCAGGGCGGCCGTGCCCTTGTCAAAGACCAGCGTGACTGTGTCGCGGGTCAGCTGATTTTGATCCAGCAGTCGCAGGATGCGTGCCAACGCGACGGAGAACTCTTCGACATCGGCTACGTTGCCCGGGTACACGTGGTGGCATAGGCTCAACCCGCTCTCTCCGTCCAGAACATAACTTAGGCCTATTTGGCGCAAGTTGTGGCGACCTTGTTTGTTGTGTCCGCGCTGCGCCAGGTGGTTCCGCGTGTTGGTGCTAGCAATGTAGGTGTAGAAGTTGGTGGTATCGTAGGCCAGTAGTCGACGGCCGACCAGGTGCTTCTCTTTCCACAGACCAAGTAAACGCAACTGCGCTTGATCGAGGGGATCCTCCGCATGAGTCAGAGTCTCACTGGACTCCGGAAGAATCTGTTCGAAGGCATCCCAGAAGGCTTGTGAGGTAAAGCGCTCGGAAGGGAAACCCCACTCGGAAGCAAGGAGGGTCCGCTCGTACCAGCTACTGACTTCGGTTTTCGGACCGGGATCACAGATGCGGTGAATGGCCGCGAGCAGGAGATAGTGACCGGGAGCGGGTCCGGAACGCGGAGCAGGCCACAGGGATTCGAGCAGCGGCCACACGCCGGACTGTTTGGCAGCCAGCCACAAGGCGCCGGGGAGGCCGAAGTCTCGCAACGTGGCGGAGAGGGGAACCGGGGCGGACTTTTGCTCGATGAGTTCGGCGACTTTTTCGGCGGTGCCGAGATAGGCCTGATGAACGATGCGGGGTTTGCCGTCGACGCGAGCGCTTTCGACGAGGTAGTAGTAGAGGCGGTTGCCCTTTTTCTTTTTGATGAGGCTCGCCATCAAGGGTAATACATAAACAAGCTAGCAATCATTGTCAAGCATAAAATGCGACAAATATCAGAAGTGTAAGCCTGAAAATAGGGGGTAATACATAATCCAAGAGGAGAAAACCCGTTTAAGTTCTACGGAGGGAATGATTTAGTGAAAATGCGCAAGGCTTCGGGAGGGCACTCGCAGTAAACTCCCGCTAGCCCCCGATGAACGACGCGGCTCAGAGCCCGTTGGATTGGCCTTCGACGATTCTGATGTAGCGATTGATGGGCAGATCGGTGAAGCGTTGGACGAGGCCGCTGGGTTGTGGCCATTTAATTTCGAGCCAGTCAAGTTTTTCGTGTTTGCCTAGACCGAGGACGACGCGCGGATCGTGAGAAGAGAGATAGCTGCCGCCGCCAACCTTGAAACGTGTTTGCTTTAGATCACCGGCTTGATAGGAAATGTGCGCGCCGATCCCATCGGGGTTGGATTTTTTGCCGATAAGCAGGATTCCTAGCCAATGATTTTGGCGCGCGGCATCATTCTGGAGCAAAACTGGTGCGCCGTCGTTGAGCGAAATGAGGACATCCACTGCGCCGTCGTTATTGAAGTCGCCGAGTGCCAGGCCGCGTGCGGAAAGCTGACGGGAAAACAGCGGGCCGCATTCCGCGCTTATATCCTTCAAGCCTGCACCGCTGTTTTGAAACAGAAGAAGCGGCTCGCTGTAAGTGACCGCGGGATTTATTTTGTTGATCAAATCGTCGGGATGGCCGTTGGCGACGAAGAGGTCGAGGAGGCCGTCGTTGTCGAAGTCGAAGAATTTGGCGCCCCATCCGCTCATTAATTGCGTGGCGCGGGCGACGCCGGATGGACCGCTGATGTCGTCGAAAGATTCGTCGTGCTTGTTTTTGTAGAGGCCGTAGAACTCATGGTCCAGGTTGGTTACGAAGAGATCCATCCAGCCGTCCTGATCGAAATCGGCGGAATCGACGCCCATTCCAGAACGAGCTTTGCCCCCAGGCGCGTACGCGACGCCGGCAGTGAAGCCGATTTCTTCGAACTTTTTCCCTTTGCGATTGGCGAATAGAAAATTAGCGGTCGTGTCGTTAGAGACAAAGAGATCGAGGAAACCGTCGTTGTTGATGTCGGTGGCGACGACGCCCCAGGATTTTCCGGGATTGTCGGCGATGCCGACGTCCTGGCTGACATCGGTGAACGTACCATCACCGTTGTTGTGGAAAAGCCAACTAGGCATGGGATTGAAAATGCGGGGATAGCAGTACTCGTTGAGGCCCGCGAGCGCCGGGATGTTGGCCGCACGGCAAGCGTGATAGGTGAGCTTGGTGAAATCGACGAAGCGGCAGACGAAAAGATCGAGGCGGCCGTCGTTGTCGTAATCGAACCACACGGCGCTGGAGGCCCAGCCGGGGGCAGCGACGCCGGCTTTTTCGGTGACATCACGGAAGGTTCCATCGCCGTTGTTGTGATAGAGAATGCTGCGGCCGTATTGGGTGACGTAGAGATCGGGGAAGCCGTCCGCGTCGTAATCGCCGACCGCTGCGCCCATGCCGTAGCCGCCGCCGTGGACGCCCGCTTTAAGTGTGACGTCGGTGAAGGTTCCGTCGCGGTTATTGCGGTAGAGCGCATTGCGAAGAGGAGTCGGCGGCGTCCAAAAATCGCACGGGCCGCTATTGACGAGGTAAACGTCCATCCAGCCGTCGTTGTCGTAGTCGAAGAAGGCACAGCCGGCGCCTGTGGATTCGGGGAGATATTTTTGAGGGGACTTGCCGCTGGTATGGATGAAATTGATGCCCGACTTGGCCGGGAGAATTTCCGAGAACGGAAACTGCGGGGCCGCTTTGCCAGCGGCGCTGAGGAGCGGCGGAAGGCTTGCCGCAGCCGCCGAGCCCGCGAGGAAGCGGAGAAAATCGCGGCGGAGATGGAGATCAGAGCGCATGAATCATTCAGGGTACGAGGAGTTTGGAGTCGCAATGCGAATCCAGTGATCGGTGAAGGTGGAGTGCAACGTGGGCGGCGAGACTTTGGGCATGTGGCAGGTTACGCAATTCTTCGTGGCGACGGGGCATGCGGCGCCCGGTCGATTAGATGTTCTTTTTTCGCTGGAGGAGGCCACGTGGCACTGGAGACAGTTCGCGTCATAGGAGCCGACATCATGCGAAAGAGGTTTGTGGGGATCGTGGCAGGAGGTGCAGGTGAAGCGTGCATCGCCTTCCGTCCAACATCGGCTGTTTTCGAGACGATACGGGGCGAAGCGCACGTTGAAGACGCCGGCGTCGACCATCGGGCCGGAGACGACATCTTGCCAGGTGCGATGACATGCGCCACAAAAATCGACGGAATCGACGCGGGAAAGCTGATCAGGATTGAAAATCAGGCCGGAGCCGCGTTTGTCTGTTTTGGCGGCGGCAGCCGCAACATGCTGAGCGCCGGGGCCATGGCAGGCCTCGCAGGTCACGCCTAGAAATGAGGAGCCGGGATCAAACTTGTCGTTCGTGGTGGATGCGGTGGTGTGACAGCCGAAGCATAAACGGGCTTCATCTGGCGGAATAGCGCGGCCGGCGGCAGCTTCGAGACTTGTGGGAACAGCATGAGACTGGCCGGGCGTGATGTCGAGCGCCTGAAGAGCGGTGTAATAGCTGACGTGACCTTCGAAGAGTTTTCCGTTTTGCTGGTAGACATAAGTTTGGCCCATGTGACCGGAGCCGAGCGCCCAGAGGAGATCGACGGAAAGGGACGAGGATGCATCGGCGACAGTGACAGTGCTATTCTTGGCGGTGGTATTGAGTTGATAGGTGTAAGGACCGGTTTGATGTGTTAGATGGTCATGTGCGCGAAGGTCTTTTGAATCCACCGCTAGAGTAGCCGCGTGGAGCATGGCGGTGTCCTGCTGGGTTTCGGACTTATCTTCATGACAATCCATGCAGGCATCGGGACCGGTATACTCCGAGCGCGAAGGCTGACCTTTCGTGGGCCACCAGCCGGGGGACCGGACACGGAGAGCCGTAGGCAAAGAGATGCTGCTCGATTGCGGCGACTGAGCCCACGCGGTGAAGGACGAGGCGATGGCGAGGAAGACCGAAACTCCGAAGCAAAGCGCGGCGCCGCAGCAGGAAATGAGGAGCGCGCTTTTCACTGCGGGGGCTTCTGATGCTCGAGGCCTTCCGCTACGCGGCGTTTGAGCTGTTCCAGGGATTTGGCGGTGTCGCGCTGCAGCGCGGCTTCACGGTTCGCATCTTCTTTTCGGCCTACTCCGTTGTAAGCGAGAGCCAGTTGATAGTGTCCCGTCGGGCTGTCCGGCGCCATCTTTTCATAAGTCTCAAGCGGAGGGATCGCGTCGGCGTACTGTTTGCGCGTGACGAGCGCGGTGCCGAGGCCGAGGTACGCTTCCATGAAGCCGGCGTCGATTTTTGTGGCGCGCGTGAAATGCGCAACGGCGGCGGATAGATCGCCGTCGCGGCTGGCGAGGTCGCCGAGGACGTATTCCGCAGTGGCGTTGTTGGGATCTATTTCGAGCTCATCCTCGAAGGCTTTCTTTGCTTTCGCGACATCGTCAGCCGAGGGCTGCGGAGCGGAGAGCAGGGCACGGCCGAGGCGGGCGTGGATCCCGCGCAGGGTTGGATCCATGTCGATGATTTTTTGATATTCGGCGGCGGCTTCCTGCCATCTGCCCTGGGTTTCCAGTGCTTCGGCATTGAGTTCGTGGACCTGATACGAGAATGGAGCGTCGCGAACAAGATCTTTGGAAGCGCGAAGGGAGAGATCGGAGTAAGCATGCGCCGCTGCGTAGAGCACATCCGGATCGCCTGGAAATTCATGATGAAGGACGGCCAGGAAATCTAGAGCCTCATAAGGCTCATTGTGGGTCATGGCGCAGTTGATGCCGAGTAGGCCGATGCGCTTCTTGAGGTCATGGTCGGAAACTTGATGGATGGAGCGCTTTAACAGCGGAAGTGCTTCGGCGCAATGGCCGGACTCCGCAAGAGCGATGGCGTGCCTGGTGCCGGATTCCTGTGAAGCAGCACCTGAGGCAGTCCTGGACGGTGATTGAGCCGATGCGAGCGATGAAAGCAGAAATAAGGCGCTGAGGCCGGTGCAAAAATAAAACGCGCGAATCATGTTTCGATTGTACCTCGAACCGTCATCCCGAAGAGTGGCCCAGAAAAGGAACGGCAGGCGCCGAAGCGCCTGCCATCCCATGGGGTGTTGAGGTGGAAAGTTAGAATATGAACTTCAGAGCGATCTGCAATTGCCGCGCCCCCTGCGAGCCGGTAATTTGTCCAAGCGCTGCGCTGCCTGAATCAAAGGAACCGCCTGCGGGGCCTCCGCTGAAAGTCCAGATGGGTGTGTTGAACGCGTTTAAGGCATCCAGTCTGAGTTGCAGAGATCTCTTTTCGCCTATGTTGACTTCCTTCTGCAAGCTGGCGTCAAGAACCTTCGTCCACGGACCGCGGATGTTCCCAACAGAACAAGTTCCGAAAGAACCGCCGCCTGTGGCGATCGGGCTGGTCGCGGCGCCCGCAATGGGATTAGCAACGGTGCCAGTGTTGGTGTAAGTGGTTAGCACGTTCGCGTTCGGCACAGTCGTAATGTTGCTGGTAGCGAACCACTGGATGTGCGCGGGCACTCCGCCGCTGAACGGTACGAATTTATCAACGATGTTGATAGGGCCGTTGCAGTTCGGAAGATTGGAGAGCGTATACGGGGCGACAGAGTTGGTGCCGGAGTGATCGCCGTACGCGCTCCATCCGCCGAAGTCATTCAGCGTCAGAGCGTTGCCGCTGTGGAGAGTCAAGATGCCGCTGATCTGCCAGTTGTTGATCAACGCGTTGACTACAGGGTTGGCGTCATGGCCGAACTGTTTGCCACGACCGAAGGGAAGCTGGTAACTGAAATAGCCCGAGATGATGTGGGTTTGGTCGTAGTAGCATGGGCCCCAGTTAGCATTCGGGTCGTAGATGTTTTGCCATCCGGGCTGTCCGCCAGAGCTTTGCGCGTTCGTGCTGCCCCAGCCTGTGCCGAAGTAGCCGGGCGAGTTGCTGAGGCACTTCGAGTAGGTGTAAGCAAGCTGGCCATCAAGGCCGTGCGTGCCACGTTCCTTCAAGACGGCTTGGAGCCCGTCGTAACGCTGGTTGGAGTTGGACATGTTTGCTCCCGCCAGGGCACCAAAGGCGTTGTAGCCGTTGCCGCCCGAGTCGGCGTTATAGAGAGAGCCGGCGGTTCCGCAGTTCCAAGTGCCAGCGTAGGTGACTGTGCCAGCGGTCGGTGTCCCAAAGACACCGCCGCCCATGGGATTAAATGTGCACGGACCGCCAAGACCCCCGAGGAAAGGGCCCGCGGCTTCGCTGACGATCTGTTGTCCGGGGAGCGCAAGCGTTCCGGCGGCGTTCAGCCCTTCACGCTGTGCCACGTCCTCGAAGTTCAGCAGGTGCGTTCCCTTTTGGCCGACATAGCCGATCTGAAAGGTAAGCTGGTTGCTGATCTGTTGCTCAATGGTGAAATTCCATTGCTGAATCAGAGCAGGACGGAAGTTCTGGTCAAAGATGCGAATGCGGCTTCCCGCATAGCAGCTGAATTGGGGCGCAGGACACGGCGGGGAACTCTGCCAGGGCTGTCCCAGTGCGCCGATTCCCGCCGGATACATGGATTCAAAGTTTCCGTAAGGAAGGTTCAACGAAAGCTCCTCGTTGCTGCCGCCTCCTTCCACATAGGAAGAGGTTCCATAGGCCGCGCGGAAGACCGTCTTGCCGTTCAGGAAACGAGGAGACCAGGCAACACCCAAGCGGGGGTTCCAATCGCCAAGGCCGGTATAGTTGTTGTATAGAGCTCTGTCACTATAGCCGGTCGAGCCGGGCACTACAGTTTCAATGGCGCCCGATTGCAGGCCGAAGTTGACAACGCGATTGTTCACTTCATATTGAGGCGTGTGGTCTTCAAAACGCACCCCAAGATTCAGCGTCACCGTCGGTTTGATCTTCCAATCGTCCTGGACATAACCAGAAAGGATGTTGCCGCGAAGCTGTTCGAGAGTGGCCGACCCGCTATCACGCTGGCCGCCGCTGGCGGTAATTCCGGCCCAGAAGTCCGCGACGCCGGTTTCGCACCCGCCCCCGCAAGCCGTGGTGGCGCCAGGCAGAATGACATTGCCAGCCAACACGCCGGTGGATGAGTTGATGGCGATGTTGCCTAGAACGCCTTCGTTGCCCGGATAGACGTAATTGTTACGCTCGCGGATAAATTGGAAACCGGTCTTAAACGTGTGACGGCCGTGAGAAATAATAACGTTGTCTTCCGCCTGGATTTCCGTATCACGGAAGATTTGCCATAGGTTGATCAGCCCGAGGTTGCCATTTCCACCCGTCCCCGTAGGAATAGTGATTTGGACCAATCCCGGGGCCTGCTCGTTGGCTCCAGCAATGCCCAATTGCTCGCTGATGTTTCCGAGGCCTGTCGTGGGTGTCTGATTCTGGTTAAACCGGAAGACGTTCACGCCTACTCGAGCATCGTTGAGAATATTTGCGGTGAGAGTGTGCGTCCAGTCGAGCGAGCCGCTCCAGCCGGGCTCGTCGGTACCTTCTGCGGCGCCAGCATTGGCGAAGGGGAGGCCGGTGAAAACACCCTGGCTGGTATCGAATTTGGAAAAACGCCCGAAGACGCTATCCATATCGGAAGGCTTGTAGTCGATTCTCAAATCGCCTTGGTCACTGTTGAAGTTGTTGCCAGCCTTAAAGGAATAGTTGGATCCGTAGGCGGTGTCGGTGGTGGGCAAGGGATAGTATTTCGTGTCCGCAAAGAGAGCGGTGGCGAAAGCACTCTCCGTCAAGGTCGAGTTAGACATTTTGTTGAACGGAATCATGGCGCCGCCGTTATGGGGGTCCACCAACTGCCCGGCGGGATTGCTGCAAATGCCGCTGGCATTGAACGCACCCGGACCACCCTCCGCCGCCGGCAGTTGGGTACACAGCTGGCCAAAATCTCCGCCGCGTTCGCTCTGGGTCAGTAGTTGCGCGTTCTCGGGAGAGCTTGACGGTATGCGCATGCCCTGGTAGTCGCCGAAGAAAAACAATTTGTCTTTGATGATTGGACCGCCGGCCGTGCCTCCAAACATGTTGTAACGGAGAGTCGGCTTAGGCTGGACTTCACCTGTGGCCCAAGAAGAGGTCTTGGAGTTGGAATTCATGAAATCATTCCGAAGAAACTCAAAGGCGTCGCCGTGGAAAGCGTTCGTCCCGGACTTGATGCTGACGCTGATCACGCCTCCAGCATAATTCCCGAAATCGGCGCTGGGGTTCTGGGTGACGATATTGAACTCCTGAATGGCGTCAACGTTAGGAGTGTAAGCGACTTCGTCGTTTTTGGCCTCCTGGTTGACGATGCCGTCGAGCAGGAAACCTACCGCCTGCTCCCGGTTGCCGTTGATGTCCGGCCGGCCCGCGCCGGTCATCAATTGCGGCTGCGAAAGGCTGCTGGGGTTAACGGTCGTGGCGCCCGGCGAGAGCAGAGACAACTGCACATAGTTGCGCGCGGCCAGCGGCAGCGCGGTGATTGTCTGCGCATCGACGATGCTGCTGACCGCCGTGGTTTCCGTTTGCAGCACCGGCGGCGCGCCGCTGACTTCCACCGTCGAGCTAACCTCACCAACTTTCATCTGCACGTCGATGCGAGCCGTTTGGTTGAGCACCAACGTGAATACTTGATGGACGGCGGTCTCAAAGCCTTTGGCTTCTACTTTGAGATCGTAATTGCCGATGGGAACACGAATGATGTTGTAAATGCCATCCGTGTTCGTAATGGATGACCAGCTCGTTCCGCGAGCCGTGTCGTGGGCGGTAACGGTAGCGCCGGCAATAGGCGCCCCGCTTGGATCGGTGATCGTTCCTGTAATTGTTGCGGTGACATCCTGGGCCCACGCCGCATTCGCGCCGCACAGAAGCGCCAGCAGCGTCACGCACAAAAGACTCAACCCCACAAGCTGCAGTTTCTTCATATTAAGTCCTCCGAGGGAGGCATCGGCCATCGAACAGCCTCTCCTCTTCTCTGAAAAACGTTCGCACGGCAACCAGCACCCCCGACGCGCTATATGGCCGAATGCCGGATAGCTATATAGCACGATTTTAAGCTTGTCAAGCGAAAAGTAATGATTTATAAGGAAAGTGGATGTGGGCATGTATAGCGGTCGGCCAAGGTGATGTATAGCAGTCGTACTGCGTGCTCTATATCACTGCTGGCGTTCCTGTGGGCTCCTGCGCGATTCGTGGAGCCGTACCCGGCCGGCTCCCGGCGCCTGCCGGCGGGACTGGCGCGTTGCCGCATGCCGCGCAACTGGAATGCTGAAACTCAGCCAGGCACAAAGTTTGCGATTTTTTTCACATTCTTGAGGCTGCGAAATCATGCGAATTCGTTATAGGCTGTTGGAAAATCACGGGAGCGAGAATGCCTCCTAAAAGTCGAAGTAATGGCTTGCCCGCCTACCAGAGAATTCAGGGCAGTCTCCGCAAGCGCATCGATTCCGGCGATTTACGCACGGGAGACGCGGTGCCGTCCGAGCGCGACCTGGCGAAGATCCATCAAGTGAGCTTGATGACCGCGCGTCATGCGCTCGCCTCGCTCGAACGCGAAGGGGTCGTCGAACGCCGCCGGGGAATCGGCACGTTTGTCTCGGCGCCGAAGATTCATTTCAACAAGCTGATGAGTTACACGGAACAAATGGCCAGCCGTAGCATGACGGCCGTTTCCAAAGTGCTCTTCGCAAAGATTATCGACGATGAACAAGAAGCTAACGCGCGGCTTTCACTTTCTCCTAAAAGCGGTGTCATCAAGCTTGAACGTTTGAGGCATGCGGCGGGCGAGCCCTTTGCGCTGGAGACTTGTTATCTCTCCGCAGCGCAATTCTCCGGATTGCTTTCCGCTCCGCTGCAGAGAGAATCGTTGTTCGGTATTCTCGAACGGGACTACAAAATTGAAATCGGATATTCCGATGAAGAGGTGGACGCAACGGCAGCCGATCCTCGCACGGCAGATCTGCTGGACGTGCCACGGCGTGAACCGCTTCTGCGAATCCGGCAGGTTATCTTTTCGACGAACGGCAAAGCGGTCCTGTACGTTCTGGGCTTCTACCGGTCCGATCGTCACAATCTAGTGATACGGCGGTTCCGTTGAAACAAAATTTCGATGGATGCGGGAAACGGGCGGCATGTTAATCTGCCCTTGCTTAAACGAAAGCGAAGGGATTATTACCGCGGGTGCAATTCTGAGCCTCGTTAAAAACCCACAAGTTGCCGAAAGGACGACATGATCCTCGCTGGAGACATTGGCGGCACCAAATGCAATCTCGCCGTGTTTGAAATGCGTGGGCCGTCTCTCCATCTCGCTTTTAAGCGCCGCTACGCGACCCGCGAATTTGCCAGCCTCCAGGAACTTATCGAACGGTTCTTCCACGAATCGCAAGCGGAAACGGGCGTAACTCTAAAAAGCGGGATTTCAGCGGCGGGATTTGGAGTTGCGGGAGCGGTAGTGGATGGCCGCCTGGTGGCGAACAATATTCCTTGGGAACTCACTGCTTCCGCACTGGCCTCAAGCCTGAATCTCGAACAAGACCAATTGAGCCTGCTCAACGATCTGGTCGCGACAGCTTATGGCTTGCCGCATCTGCAGCCGCAAGATTTCCTCGTTTTGAACGCGGGCTTTCCGCAATTTAACGGGAACCAGGCTCTGATTGCGGCTGGAACAGGGCTCGGCGAGGCCATGATCTTCTGGGATGGCCACAAACACCGCGCGTCGCCATCCGAAGGCGGCGCCGCCGATTTTGCGCCAAGGACGGAACGCGAGATCCGCCTCCTGCAATATCTGAAGGGGCGTATGGAACGCGTATCGTGCGAAGAAATATTTTCAGGTCGCGGGTTCCGAAAGCTTCACGAGTTCCTAAATCCGGCGGTCATTCATTCCACGTTTGAAGAACCGGAAGCCGCATCTGCCAGCGAAATTACGCACAATGCATTGGCGGGCACTTGTCCGGTATGCGTGGAAACCCTCGATTGGTGGATCGATGCGTTTGGCGCGGAGGCGGGGAACCTTGCGCTGCGAGTTCTGGCCTACGGTGGCGTCTACTTTGCCGGTGGCATCGTTCTCAAAATTCTCTCCAAATTGCAGCAAAGCAATTTTTGCCGGTCGTTCGCGGATAAAGGCCGGCTAAGTTCTGTGCTTTCGAACATCCCGATCTCCATTGTTCTAAATGAAGATGCGCCGCTTTTGGGTGCTGCTTATCAAGCCCTGGATAGCGTCTCTTCCGTGCGGCCTGAACAGCCCGAGATATTGTTCGAGTTGCATGCCGAACGCCACGGCCTGGCCCGGTAACACCATCCGCACCGCGCAGAAGCGAATTGCGTAGCGCTCAAAGCGGAGTTTTTTACGAGCGCAGTGTATGACGTGGCGTAACATTCTGGCAGCAAACACGCGTGCGACTGGCGAGTTATTCCCTCATTCGCAACCCGCATTTGGCCGGTCGATTCCCTCCTCAACGTGAAAGCTCCATGTAGCGCATACGTTACCTCACGGAAACGCGCAATTCACTTGTGTGAAACAGTTCTGTAATGTGGCTCGTCGGAAACTTGAAACATGCCATCGCAGACGGTCCTGGAGCACAGTTGCGAAAATCCGCTCGCCTCGACCAGCCAGTTTCGTGCCGGTATGGCACAAACGCTGGAAGATCTGATCGATTGCCAGCGCCTGCGCTATCTGGTCTTCAATTGCGAACTGGGCGAAGGGCTGGACAGCTCTGCGAAGACTGGTCTCGATCGCGACCGCTACGACTTCATCTGCGATCATTTGATGGTCCGCGATACCCAGTCTGGCAAACTCGTCGGGACGTACCGCATGCAGAGCGGCTATCGCGCAAAAGGAAATCTGGGGTATTACAGCGAGCAGTTTTTCGATTTCGCGCCGTTTGAAAGTATTCGCGCGGAAGTGCTCGAGTTGGGAAGAGCGTGCGTGCACACGGAATACCGCAATACCGCCGTGCTGCACATGCTATGGAAAGGGATTGTGCGATATGCAAGAAGTTGTGGTGCGCGCTACTTGTTCGGATGCAGCTCACTGACCTCGCAAGACGAGACTGCGGGAATTGCGCTATACGAAGATCTGCGCGAAAAATATCTAATCGAACCGGGGCTTCGCACAATACCCAAGTCCGAGTTTCAATGCCGCGCGAGCAATGATGCGGTACCGACCCCCACTATACCCCGGCTGTTCCGCGCTTACTTGGACGTTTCCGCGCGGTTATGCGGTCCGCCTGCGATCGATCGCGATTTCAAGACCATCGATTTTCTAACGCTGATTGATTTGCGGCGCATTCCGGACCGCGTTCGCACGCGGCTTTTCTAGCAGTTCCGCTCCAACTCGTCAGACCGCCGGTTTGTCGCCGATCAGGAGTTCTTTCGCAAGCGCTAGTGCTTCCTCAGCCCGCGCCTGATTTTCCAAACGTCCTCGGGCGAAATCGCGCGTGCCGCCGCCTTTGCCGCCAACCTTTGCCAAGACCTCTTTCAGCAGTGCATTCATGTCTTTCCCTGCGGCGGGATGTTGGGCGAAGAACACGTGGCCGCAAGCGAGCCTCGCAACGAGCGCGACGGATTTCTCCGCTTTTGCAATTTCGGCCGCGTAGAAGCCGAGGAACTCCGGTTCGATGTCCCCGAATACTCGTTGAACGATGCGCAGCCCGCTTGGCGTGGCGGACGCCTCGCGCACAGCTTGTCCCGCTTCGATTTCCGCGAGCCGCTGGAGAAGTGCGCGTACTCTCTTGAAATTCGTATCCCGTTCGGCAAACGCGCGCTCCGAGGCCACGACCAACTCCTCCGAAGCGCAGCCCAACTTTTCAGATGCGGCGCGTAGACGCAGAAAATCCTCGCGCGCCACGCGTTCAGCTCGCCCACCGCAAACAAATTCCACGCGCCAATCCTGCCTCATTTTCGTGCAGCGCCGCACGAGCAGCGTTCCGATCTGGCCCGTGCTCTTAACGTGAGTTCCACCGCATGGCTGAAGATCAGCGCCTTCGATCTCGATTGCGCGCAAGATTCCCTTCCGGTCCACTTCTTTGCGAACGCCAAGCTCCGCCAAATCTTCCGCGGTGCCATAGCGCACGGTCACGGGCCGGTCTTCAAAGATAATTGTGTTTGCGGCGCGCTCCGCGCCTTCGAGAATTTCATCCGAGGGCTCCGGCCCGCGCAAGTCAATCGTGCTCACATCCGTCCCAAGATGAAAGGAAACCGTCGGCCGTCCAAATCGTTCCTGAAACATCGCCGAGAGAAGATGCTGCCCGGTGTGCTGCTGCATGTGATCGAAGCGCCGCGGCCAGTTGATGCAGCCGAGCACGTCCGGACTGCCGGGGCGGCGATCGACGACGTGAACGATTTCGTCGCCCTCGTCGCGCACATCCAGCACATTCGCATCGCCGATTTTGCCCAGGTCGCTTGGCTGGCCTCCGGAGGTCGGGTAAAAAGCCGTGCGGTCCAGCAGCAACCTCAGCGCGGGCGCCGTAATTCCAGAGTTCACGTCGGGCGGCAACGGTTCGCAATAGACAACCCGCGCCTCGAATTCGCGCGCAAACGAATCATCGTAATAGAGCCGCCGCGTCGTCATAATTTTCAGGCCCGCAGCGCCCGTTGCCAAGCTTCCGAATACTTATAGCCCGTGCCCGTATTAAAAAGCACGACAGTCTCGTGCGGCTTGATCCAGCCGGACGCCGCCAGCTTCCGCGCCGCGCTCACTGTCGCCGCCCCTTCCGGCGCAGCAAAAATCCCTTCCTTCGACGCCAGCTCCTTTCCCGCCCGCAGCATCTCTTCATCCGTCACCGTCAACGCTGTTCCGCGCGTCTGCCGCAGCATCCGCAAAATCAAAAAATCCCCCAGCGGCCCCGGCACGCGCAGTCCCGACGCCACCGTCGCCGCATTCGGAAAAAATTCCGACGTCTCCCGTCCCGCTTCCCAGGCCTTCACTATCGGCGCACATCCTTCCGCTTGCACCGCCACCATCCTCGGCCGCGCCGCGCCGATCCAGCCCATCTCCTGCATCTCGTCAAACGCTTTGCACATCCCAATCAATCCCACGCCTCCGCCCGTCGGATAAAAAATCACATCCGGCAATTTCCCGCCGAACTGCTCCCACAACTCGTATCCCATCGTCTTCTTGCCCTCGACGCGATACGGCTCCTTCAGCGTCGACACGTCGTACCACCCCTCGCGCTCTTTCCGCTCCGCCACGTACTTCCCGCAATCCGAAATCAGCCCGTCGAGCTTCACCACTTTCGCCCCAAACGCTTCGCACTCCATCACGTTCGCCGACGGCGTGTCCGCCGGCATCACAATCACCGCCGGCAATCCCGCCGCCGCCGCGTACGCCGCCAACGCTCCTCCCGCGTTCCCCGCCGTCGGCGTCGCAAACGCCTTCGCGCCAAGCTGCTTCGCTCGCGTCACCGCCGCCGTCATCCCGCGCGCCTTGAACGAGCCCGTCGGGTTCAGCCCCTCGTCCTTCACAAACAGCCGCTCGAGCCCCAGCGCCGCTCCCAACCGCCGCGCCTCCACCAACGGCGTCATTCCCTCCCCCAGCGTCACCGGCGGATCGTCCGGCAACACCTCCGCATATCTCCACAAACTTCGCACCCGCGATTTCAAGTTTTGCAGCGTAAGCGTCGCCGCCGCCCGCTTCAGGTCATACTTCGCAAACAGCGGCTTCCCGCAAGTACACAAATGCTGTTCCCGCTCCGCATCAAACCTCTTCCCGCACGCCGAACATTCCAGCTCCACCACATTCTTTCGCGCGACGCTCGATTCAGTTGCATTCATTGGCTTCGTCATGGCTCCCAGATTCTAGCACACGCTTTTTTTCTCCCCGTCTCTCATCCTGAGCATGGTGGTGCTCCACGCAAAGTTCAAAGCTCAGGTGAGCGATGAAGTCAGCCGCGGGCTAGGAAATCGACCGGCGTAAACACTTTGGCCTTGAGCTTATCTTGAGGAAAGTCCTTCACATTGAGCGTTACGATGGCATCGGCTTTGCCCTGTTCTGCACATACGCAGAAGGCATCGTCATCTGGATCAGGAGAAAGCTGAGTGAGGTGACGAACCTTAACCTCTTCAGCCTGCTCTCGAATTAGATTAATAATCTTTCCGATCAATGCCGGACGTACATTTCGCCGTTTAAGAACTTCCTTGTACTCATCCAAGATCTCTTCTGTCGTCAGCCAAGTGAAGTCGTCGCGGTCGGCCCATCGGAAGAGCACATCGGCGCTCGGGTTCTTGCCTGAAACATACGTTCCCTTAAAACCCGATATGCCAGCCACCAATACGTTGGTATCAAGAACGACGCGGCTCTTCGTGTTCTTTTTTCTAGGCTTCGGCGGCAACCGTGATCTCCGGCGTACGCCTTTCTTTACGATAAGTCCGGACCGTACGCAAGATTTCTTCTTCCGGGATATCCCCAATGTCCTTTGCGGCTTCCCTTAGTGCTCCCAGAAACTCTTTCTTCCATCCCCGGCGTTTGCGACCACGAGGCAAGTCCCTGTAGAGACCAGCACGTCCCAATCGCTCCTCAATCTGCTCGCTCAACGACCGGAAGGGCACTCCCAATTTGAGTGGCTCTTGTTCCGCAAAAAGCCAAAACTTGAATACGACATAACTCGGGTTCTCTGATTTGAGTTCTTCTTCGGACGCCGAAAAAGCATCCATCAGCTTGGAAAGCACACTGCTACGCGTGCCAAGCGAATCTTTCAGGTAAAAGGCCACCTTGGCCGTCAGCAAAGCGCTGGCGTCGAAAACGTACGTACCCTCGGAACGCTTGGGTTTTACAACACCGAATTGAACCAGATTCTGCAGCTCCTTGGGTCGGACCTGCAACACCGCACTCGCCTGCTTCAGCTTTAGCCTCTCGCTCTTCATAAGCCTTCCAATTAGCATCTAAACATTAGACTGCTTTAGGTATTGTGTCAAGAGCTGAGGCCGCCCACCAATGGTTCCGCAACCAGAGCTAAGAAATCAACTAGGCCGTTCCAAATTAAGCAAGTTGGGTGAAATCGACGAGGTCTACCAGCTTCGCGGTGCTGTGGGAGGAGCGAATCCGCCTCTGCGGCTCGTCCCTGGCAGTGGGGGAGAGACGCCTCTGGCGATGTGGGGCGAGCGGCTGTGAAAAGAAATGCCCATCAACGACGAGTGGCGGTTATGGGGAGGGACCCTCGAAGAAGCGACCCGCCTCAGCGTAGAGCTCCGCAGCGATCAGGTGCATCCAGAACCCCTGTGGTTTGCGCATCCGGATTTGCGGCTTTAGGTTCAGAAGTAAAAACGCGTGATAAAGGTTATAGGCGAGCATGGTCATCAGTAAGAAAGCCTGGATGGCCTGGGCGTCGTGTTTGTAGACATGATCGGCGTGCCAACCCTGAACCAACTCTTTAAATCCATGGTTTTCGATGTCCCAGCGCTGGTGCCCGAGCTGCACCGCCCACTCCGTGCGCAGCTGCGCGGTCGGCAAGGTCGTCACCCAGATCCAGTCACTGGTCTGCTGCTCCACCTCTTTCGTCAGTTGACGACGTACCGCATAGGTTTCCTCCGAACGGATGACCCGTACATGTGTTTGCACCTGAGGCCAAGAACGCAAATCAGAAAAATCCCACCATCGACACGAACGGGTTCGATAACAACCCGGGCGTGACGGTGTCAGCGCCATCAGACCGTGCACGTCTTGATAGAGATCGCGGCGCTCCTCTTTGAGCACCACCAAAACATGTTTGCCAGCGGCCAACAGAAAATTAAAGAAGGGGGCCTTGGCGTAAAGAGCGTCAGCCAGCACTAGGTCGAAGGCTCGGGGATAATCCACCAGAACCCGTTCTAGCAATCGCAAGGCGGTGGCGACTTCATCCTCTCCAGGCCGTTGCGGTTCGGCATCCAGCAACAAGCGCAGAGGCGCGTGCCCCGGCGGGGACCCGGGGAGCAGCATCAGCGTGACGTGGCGATGATAGTACTGGATCTGATCGCCCGGCGCGCCATGGATGGTCCTCTGCAAACAACCTGAGCAGTGGCGCCGATAACTGGCGTGACTCTCATGGCCATCCAGCACCGCCACATCATGCCCGAGATTGAGAGGGAGCGCTTTGTTGCGCTTTAGCCGCTCGTAAACCTGGTGCAGGCCCTGGCGCAGATCGGCAGCCCTGAGCTGGGCGTGAATACGTCCAATGGTATCGATACTGCACAAGGACTGGCCCAGCCAGCGTGGCCAGAAACGAGCCCCAGAAACGGTCTCTACCGCATGGAGGCTTCCCAGTTGCGCCCAGAACATGACCAGGGTGGTTTTCAGTCCCACCCTCGTGGGAATGCGCGGCGCAAGCCGCCGATCGGCGACGTTCTTCAGAAGGCTATCCGTTAAGCCGAAGATCTTCTCCGCGTAACCGATCAGCCGACGCAGGATCGCGCACCTCTTGTTATCGTGCCTTGTCTTTCCGCAATTGTTTCCATTCCAGTTCAGAAATCTCTTCGATGAGTTCTTGCATGCGCTGGTAGTTGTGTACCGCCTCTCGAACCCGATCTTCCCAGGCCCGGGGAATAGCCAGCTGACGCAACTTCCCTCCGTGGCTCTGCACCAGATACAAGGAGGCGTGAAGTTGGCCCCGCACACAACGACAATTAGGCTTGCCGCACTGGCGACTGCGCACGGAAAGGGTTCCGCGTAAAAACAAAGCTTGATGGACTAACTGGGACAGGCGAGAGCGGAAATTACGTTGCGGGGCGGAGGGATGGGGCATACAAGGGCCTCCTTGTCTGATATATATTTATTATCCCAGATCAGCACCGATGTCAAGCATCAAAATCGAATGCGAATTTGCTCAGGAGTCAGGATGAGGTCAAAACAGGAACGGAATCAAATGATTACGAGCGAGGAAAAAGGTCGGTTGCGGAATCACTGGCCGCCCACAAGCCCCGCGTGGTGCGGGTGTGTCTCACAACCAACCCACCAATGATAAACTGTGGAACATGCAGTCTTGGGAAGCCCGGAATGGATAACTCAGCCTCAAGTCCGTCCTCACCTCCGCCTGCTGGCGGTGAGCCTGCAAGCAGTGAGCCTGCAAAGAAAGCCCTGCGCACGTTTGCCGAATTTCTGGAATCGCCTCCCCCGGATGTCGCGGAAGCGGTGTCGGACCTCACCTTCTTTTCTATCCCCATGAATAGTCTCTACGTCGGTCGCCCCGAACTGCATTTGCACTGCGAGGTCTGTAACGGTGTCAGGATATTTCACACTGAGAGCACTCCACGCGTTTCCGATGGACTGCAATACGCGACCGTAACCTACAAGTGCCGGAATTGTTGTCAAACGGCGAAGACCTTCTCACTCGTGCTGCGAAACGAGAAGCAATCAGGAGTCGTGCAGAAATTAGGAGAGTTTCCGCCTTTCGGTCCACCCACACCTTCGCGTCTCTTCAAGCTGGTCGGAGAAGAGGACCGCGGACTCTACCTGAAAGGTCGAAGGGCGGAGATGCGCGGGCTTGGTATTGGAGCGTTCGCCTATTACCGCCGGATAGTTGAACATCAGAAGGGACGAATTATCGAGGAAATCGGCAAAGTCGCTTTGAAACTGAAACCATCTAAGGCGACCGAGGAGTTGTTTGCTCGGGCGGAGGCGGAAACGCAGTTCAGCAAGGCGATTGAGATGATAAAGGCCGCCATTCCAGAGTCTCTTCTAATCGACGGACACAACCCGCTGACACTGCTCCACAACCCATTGAGTGAAGGGCTTCATGAACATACCGATGAGGAGTGTTTGGAGCTCGCCACAAGTATCCGTGTGGTATTGACCGAGCTTGCCGAGCGGATTTCGACCGCGCTCAAGGAAGAGGCGGAACTCAAGAGCGCGGTGGGTCGTCTGCTCAATCGCAAGTCTGATTAGTTATGAGCCAACTTCTACGAGAAGCTTATGGTTCCGGGACGGGGTCCATGTTGCCTGCTGCAAAATTCCCCTTATCATCAAACAGAAATGTGTAGTGGCCCGTTTTAAGGCCCTCTAGAATCTGGACTTTATTCGGATGTTCAGCCACCAGGGGGCCGCAGATGTGGAACATCATCTGTCCAAGCCTGTCAGCGTCCATGTCTTCTACACGAATCTCAGAAGTGCTTTCACCACTGATTTCATATGCTTCCGTAAGGAGGTCGAGACTGGAAGAGAATCTGGGCCTTTCAGCGAGACGGATGTTAATTGCGGCCATCCGAACCATGATTTCTCGTAGTTGTAGGGGCGATAGCGGACCAGCAATCTTCTTGAGAGTTTCTTGAACCACACCCAGGGACGCTCGAGAATCGTTAAGCACCGCAATCACTGCGATGTCATCAATGCGAAGAAGCATGACCGCGCAAATCTGCTTCAAGCCTCTGGCGACGACATGGCACGAGTCTATCGACGCTGTCAGAACAATTCAAGAAATTGATAACATGGGAACGGCGCTGGCGCATCCTTTGCCCCATCGCTTCCCAAAGCGCGCGACTGCTGACTGTCTCTTTTGGTCCTTCCGCCTGGAGTCTCACCGCGCGCGGCGCAACGACCCCTTCGCCGCGTCGATCAAGCCGCGCAGGGCCTTGTTGACCGATTGCTCGTCGGGGAAGTACCTTGCGACATCTGGCGAAAGCAGCACCAGATTCGTTCCTGCTCTATAACGCTCGGCATACTTGCCGCGAACTCTGCCTCTCAATTTGGCAAGGTCGTATTCTCGCCGTAACTCGTCGCGCCGCTCTCGCTTCTCAACCTTTTTCTTCATATTGTTCTCGTTCGCGCTGCGTCGTCTTCCGCGCGCTTATAATCCTCACGCTCTCACCGAGATCGGCATGCGCGATCATCAAAACCCGCCCCGCGCTCGACATCCCGACCGTGATGAATCGCTGCTCCGACGCGGAATGATCTGGGTCAGGATATGTCTCCGACAATGGATCGCCAAAAGCGGTCGCTGCTTCCTCGAATGAAACCCGGTGCTTCCGGCGATTCCTCCGAGCTTTGCCCGGATCCCATTCAAAATTCACAAGTTCATCTTACAGCGCGGCGGCCCAACGGAGCAATCCGTCTCCAGGCTACCTTCGGCGGGTGGGGCAGCCTTCACGCCGTTGGTGGCCCAGGTGCAAAAGGGCTGCAACGAACATGGGTGCCCCACACGCGGGTCCTGCGCGCGGGAGTTTGGCCCCTTCTCCCCCACGGTAAATTTGTTCTAAGGGCCGCCGCGGAAATTTATGATCTTGGCGGTTCCCGTCATCATTCCACTGTGCTGCGCGATCGTTTTTGATTCCTCAGCCGACCAGCAGGTCTTCGGCAGCGCAGAGCCTTGCTGCGCGCCGATAGGTGTTCCCTCTGCGGCGCACCAGGAGTCCAGGAAGTAGTGGGTCGTTCCTTTCCCATGACGCCTATTTCACGTGACAGGCGCAAGAGTTCTCGCTCATCCGCAGGTAGTCGAATACCAAACGCACGTTGCGCGTCAGACGTCGCATCTTCTCCGCCACGTTCCCTCGGCCCTTGGATTTGAGCACCCCGATGGCGAAACGACGAAGCCGGGTGATGTTTTCCGGGCCATGGCCGGTGCGGATGCGACTGCGGTCCTCATCATAGTTCCAGTCGATCATGTAGTGGCAACTCTCGATCGCCCAGTGCCCGCGGTTGACCCGCAGCACGCGTTGCGGACCGGCTTGTTCCGCCGGGCGGCTGGTGAGGCCGTAGGAGATTTGCAGAGAAGGCTTGCCCGTCTTCTTGTTCGCGCTGTGCCGCTCAATGACGAACGCTTGGCCCACATGAGGAAAATCGAGATACCCGTTGAGTTCCGTGGTCGTCCAGATCTTGCGCGTTTCGATGCGTCCGTGGTCCGCCGGGGTAGGCTCGACAAAATGCGGTTGGCCGCGATCCCGAAAATAGAACTCCAAGGCTTCCAGAAGACCGGGTTGGTTTCCTTTCACCGTGAAAGAGTAGTGGGCCTGGCGCTTCTCGACCAGGTAAGTCGCCAGTTCGCGTTGGGTCAGCAGGGCATCGGCACTGACATCTTTCCCCTCAATATCGATGGAATCCAGCAGCGGGATCGCCGTCTTGATCTCGTTCGTGCGTTTGACCTCTTCCTTGGCCTTCCCCTCTACGGGCAGGGTACCGACTTTTTTTGGGTGTAGCAGATCTTGCTTTGCTGACCGACCACACTCATCACGTGCGTTTGCCGGCCTTGCTCATCCAGAGCGTTGCACATGGTCTTGCCATCGATCGCCAGACTTTCATCCCCTGCGCCATAGCGTTGGTTCCAGCGTTGCAAAGCGCCATCCAGATCGGCGGGCGTGACGCGGATGAGCACGTTGCGGATGCTGGACTCGCTGGGCACCACATACTGGCCCTGTTCACGACGGCAACCGAAGCGCTCCCGCGATTTCTGCCCCAGGCTTTGGGCCCAATCGGAAATGGCCTTGTACCCGCGCATCCCGCAGAGTACGGCCCCCGCGGCTATCCCCACGACGGTGGACAAACGATGTCGCCGCCCTTGGGTCCGGCGCGGATCGGGAATCTGCGAAAAGAACGAAGGGAGAGAGCGCATCTGATCAGCGGTGAGCCTCATGCTCGTGCCTCCTAGGCGATACGGTGGGGAAAGAATCGCGCCGCACAAGACTGTGCGGGCGTCGCACCGCAGCGGTTGGAGAAAAACCATCTTGGGAGATTGCGCCTTGGCCGTGTATCCCGCGTGGGTCCGGCGAAACCCTCGGGTGTTCCCTACATAAATCCAGTTCGCCGCCCGGTACACCGTCCCGCGATGACGCTGCGGGTCGACAAAGGTTTCCAGCAACACCACACCGTGCCCGAACGCTTCTTCCCAATCCCTCCCCAAACGCCTTTGACAGAGAGCGAGAAGGCGCGACCCCCAATTGAACAGGTGCCAGTCGGGAAGAATCAGAAAGCGGCTATTGTTGACCACCAGTTTCAAGCGGCCATAGTGCTGGCGCAGGGTCCAACCGATCCAGCCATCGCGCGGGGCGCACTTCAGTGCCGAGGCCGAAAAGCTCAACAGCGCAACCCATTGCTCCCGCCAGCTCGCCACGTACCACAGCGTTTCTCCGATCTTGGGCAAATGGCCCAGGTAGTGGTGCTCACGCATGAGTTCCTGGTAGCGGGGCTGTTCGTCGGAACGAACCAGCCGGACCACCGTCTCGCGGAGTTCCGGACGCCATGCAGAGTCAACCTTCTCGGGATGCATTGCGCCGTGAGCATACTGAAGCGGAACAGAAAAGTCCAGAGCAAACTATAACTATTTATGTTTTATGGTCGTTAAGTGCCTGGATAAATCCACCCTGCCTTCTCCCCAGCGGCCCTTGACAGTTATATAAGTTCTTATATAGGATTGGCCGTGACTAGCCCAGGCTCGCCAACTCGGATTCGTTGGCTCGGGGACTCGCAAAAAGTCATCCGTGAGTTCCCGAGGGAGGCGCGCCAGAACCTTGGGAATGATTTACAGCGTCTCGACGAAGGCGAGGAGCCCTTGGATTTCGCTCCTATGGGCGCGGTTTTGCCGGGTGTCTTTGAGTTGTGGGACCGTGACTCAGAGCGCTGGTTCAGAGTCCTCTACATTCCGCTGGGGGGCTTGATTTTTGTGTTGCACTGCTTTACGAAGAAGACCAACCAAACGCCGCAAAAGGAAATTGAAACTGCCGCAAAGCGGCTTCAGGCTGTAAGACAGGACGTCGCGAAACGGAAGAAAGAGGGCAGGCATGAAAAATAACGTTTTCGAGCAAATCGGATTCTCCCCGGAAGAGGCAGCCTCACTGAAGATGAAGTCAGAGCTGCATTCGCAGATAGTGAAGGTGATCAAAAAGCGCGGATACACCCAAGCGGACCTGCAAAAGCGTTTGGATGAGTCACAACCAAGGATTAGCGATTTAATGACGGGAAAGATCTCAAAGTTCAGTTTCGAGTCACTCATCACGTATGCCGAGGCGCTGGGCTTGCACCCGCAAATTCTCGTCGAAGCACGTTAAGAAACGAACAGGCGGGCGGCGCCTGCGCCTTAACTCTGGGGTGGCCCGTCGTTTGCCGTTTTGGTTCTTGCGCACGGTGGGTCCCTCTTTTTCCAGTCTTGATCCGGTCTCTCGCTCCCCCTGCTTCCCCCCTCAAACCAGCCGCCTCTAACTCGCGTTTTCCGAACAACTTATAATCTTCTTGACGATATTACTCTTTCGTGCTATAAATTTACATGGTTTTCAGTCGTCAGCCCCGCCGGCCTTCCCGTTTTGGCACTCGGCCCTTCGCGCCCCGCGCTCTCCCCCAAGTTCGCACCGATTTTCGAGTTTCCAGTGTCGGGTCTCGGCTCCCGGCAACTGCTAGCTGTAAGCCTTCGCCCGTCATCCGCTCTTCCGCGCTGAAAATACCAGGCTCCCGTGGGACTTCTCGTCCATCTCGCCCCTCTTGCTCTGAGCTGTCAGCTGTGAGCTGTAAGCCCCTTTTTATCCGCTCTTCTGCTTCCGACTTCAACTTTAAACTTTCAACTCAAAACGGGTTTCTCGCAACTCCTTCAAATGCAGCATTTGCAAGCTTCCCCGCAAACGCTGATTCTAAACAACTTGCACAAGAGCTAAGTCCTTTAGATCCAGCGTTTACAAAAAACCGGGGCGGCGCGTGTCAATGAGTTTGAGACCAGTGGTCATGGAATTTAGTGAGCATTTTCATTTGAGTTGAGCGGTTTGTTGATCCACACCTCGGTGGGAACCGTAGTTGGTTTGGGGGCCTGGCGGACGAAGCGTTCGGGATGGACGCGATAGGCGACATCGAGAACGGTTTGGCGTCGTTCGAGGATGAGCGCAGTTTGGTTGTAGTGGACCATGGCCGGGGTGAGCAAGCCCAGACCGGAGTGGCGATGTTCTTCGTTGTACCAGCGGAAAAATCCCTGCGAAAAAGCGCGGCTGTCCTGAATGCACCCGAAGCGGTCCGGGAACTCCGGCCGGTACTTCATGGTGCGGAACTGGCTTTCCGAATATGGGTTGTCGTCGGAGACGTGCGGGCGGCTATGCGTTTTGGTGACGCCCAGATCAGCCAGCAGAAAGGCCACCGGCTTGGAACTCATCGAGGTTCCGCGATCGGCATGCAGCGTAAGCTGGCCGCGCTGGATGTTTTGTTTCGCGCAACTCTCCGCGATCAGCCGCTTGGCCAGTTCCGCGCTTTCGCGCATGGCCACCATCCAGCCGGTGACGTAGCGGCTGAACACATCGAGGATCACGTAGAGATAGAAGTACGTCCACTTGGCCGGACCCAGCAGCTTGGTGATGTCCCAGCTCCACAGTTGATTGGGCGCGGTGGCCAAAAGTTCCGGCTTCTGATAGGGCGGATGAGCGAGTTGGTCGCGGCGTTCGCGCGATTCGCCTTTTTGCTCCAGCAAACGGTACATGGTGCGGATCGAGCAGTGATACTGCCCTTCATCGAGCAACGTCGCATAAACAGCGGCGGGCGAGCGATCCTGGAATCTTTCGCCGTGCAAATGCGCCAGGACGGTTTCGCGTTCCGCCGGAGCAAGAGCGCGTGGCGGCGCGGACCGCGGCCTGGTCTTTGCAGGACGGAGCGACGCACGCCTTTGGCGATAGTGGGAGGCGCGCGGCGCAAACAGCGCACGGCAAGCGGCGCGCGTGCCCACGGCGGTGGACAGTTCGCTGACGGCGGCCATCAGGAGTTCTCCTCCGGGTCCAGGTCCGGAAGCGGACGGCCCAACAGCGCTGCCACTTTTTTTTGGACGTCGATGATGATGTGCGCCTTGCGCAGATCTTCGGTGAGGCGCGCGTTCTGGCGTTGCAGCTTCAGATTTTCCTCTTTGAGTGGATCGTACTTGGACTTCGGCCCGCGCTTCCGTGGAGTCAGCGCCTCGCGGATGCCGTTGGCCCGCTCGTGCCGCCAATAAGCCAGCAGCGACGAGTACAGCCCTTCGCGGCGCAGCAGCGCGCCAAGAGCACCTCGCGTGGCCGCAGCCGCTTCGGCTTCTTGCAAGATGCGTTGTTTGTACTCCGCAGTGAACGTACGGCGCTTAGGTCTGGCAACCACTTCGGAATCAAGCGGCGCGACCGACCGGGAGCCGGCCGCCGCTTTGGCTGGCGCTGCACTGCGCTGCGGCTCGCTACGCTCGCCTCCGCTCCGTTCCGCGCCAGCCAAAGCCCCAGGGGAAAGAACAACACCAAGAGAATTGCCGTTCATTTCTGCCTGCTTCTTTCTCGCCCTGCTCATTAATTAAGAGTACTAGACTGGTCTCAGAGATGTTGGCACGGAGGGGGGAGGGGTTATTGGACCTGAAATTCCAACCCAGCTCCCCTGCTCGCCACGGTACAATAGTCGGATGAGCGTCCGCCTGATCGCACTCGATATTGACGGCACGCTGCTGGACAGCCGCTGGCAGCTTCCAGAGGCCAACCGGGCCGCTATTGCTGCGGCTACGCGCCGAGGCATCGAAGTCGCCCTGGTCACTGGCCGGCGCTATGATTTTGCTCTGCCTATAGCCCGGCAAATCGATGCGCCGCTCACCATGATTGTCAGCAATGGCGCGATGATTCGCGCGAACGACGGCGAGACGCACTTGCGGCACTTGCTCCCGCGCGAGACTGCCGCACGCGTTCTCGAGCTGACTCGGCCGTGGCGGGACTGCGTGGGAGTTGTTTTCGACCGCAGCCGCGAAAACCAGATCGTGGTCGAAACCTTGAATTCCGATGATCCTATCCGCACGGCTTATTACACGCGTAATCGCGAATTTCTGGGACTGGCTAAGCCGCTCGAAAGCTGCCTGACGGAAGATCCCCTTCAAGTGATGTTGAGCGGCGGCGTGGCGCGCATGCGGGAAGCCGAAGCGGCGCTGCGCGGCGCGGCGTTTGCACAGGAGTTTGCGCTGGCGGCCACCGTTTACGAAACCCGGAATTTCTCGATGATCGATGTGATCAATCCGGTTTGTTCCAAAGGCGCGGCGCTGGCGGAATGGGCCGCGTTGCGCGGCGTGGCACGCGAAGAAGTGCTGGCCATCGGCGACAACCACAACGACCTCGAAATGCTTACGTTCGCTGGTATTCCTGTCGTGATGGGAAACGGCATAGATGAATTGAAAGGCTTTGGATGGCACGAAACGGCGAGCAATGACGAAGGTGGCGTCGCTGCCGCGATCGAGCATTTCGCTCTGCGGGAGGCGGCCCCGTGCGCCTGACGCGGCTTCTGCTCGCCTGCGCGTTCGTGTCCGCGGCGGCGCCTCATGCTTTGCGCGCGGAGTACATCAATTTGCGCAGCGGCCAGCAGCTCCACGTAACCAGTTATCAGCTTGTCGGCGAGAAATACCGTTTGCAAGTTGGCGCCGGGGTCGTGGAAGTTCCAGCCGCGGATGTCGTCTCGATTGCCCCTGAAGACGAATTTGCTCCCGTGCCTCCGCCCGCAGTAGCAACAGCGCCGTATCTTGAGATCGTAAAAGCCGCGGCGGCGCGCTACAGCGTGGACGCGGATTTGATCTCCAGCGTGATTGCCGCGGAATCGAACTTCGATGCCAAAGCCATTTCCAAGCGGAATGCGCGCGGACTGATGCAGTTGCTTCCCGAAACGGCGGCGCACTTCGGTGTGCAAAATATTTTCGATCCGCAAGAAAATATCGATGCGGGCACGCACTATTTGCGCGACTTGCTGCAGCGTTACAACAATGATTTAGCCTTGGCCCTGGCGGCCTACAATGCGGGACCGGAACGGGTCCAACAATTTGGACGAGTGCCGCCTTATGCCGAAACGGTTTCCTATATCCGCCGTGTGAAGCGAGCCTATGACAAAAGCAAATCCGGCGTTCCTATTGAGCCTGCGCCGAAAACTTCGCCAAAGAAAGATGCCTCAGCCTCAATGCAAACTCATCGCCCAGGCAAAGTGGATTCCCAGCTAAACGCCTTGAATTAAATTCGATTGAATTGAACTGAAATGAATTAAATCGAATTGAATGGAATCGAATTGAAATAAGTTGGACTGAATTGAAATGAACTGAATTGAAATGCCGCCGGCGCTAGCCATCGCGCGCTACATAAAGGTACGAATCGTCCTCTTGCCGCGAAGCGCGGATCCAAAAGAATGCAGATTTCAACTCTAGGGTTGCTGAGGATTTGGATTAGGCGTCGGAGGATTCGATAGCGGAGGCATTGGGTTGGGCTGCGAACCCGTCGGATTCTGTCCAAACCCAGGAGCGCCAGCCGGTGTTCCGATCGGCGTGGCCGGCGAGCTGATGATCCCCATTTCCTGAGAGGGATTCCAAATGAACTCGAACAAGTGATAGTTATGGGCCTTTTCAAAAACCATCACGGAGGTTTGATTCACTTTGCTTCCTACCCCGATGATGCTGCCCCCCATGATCGCGGGAGTGTCGCCCGTCGCGGCATTCTGACAATCAGTTCCTGTAGTAGTTCCTGTAGTTGTTCCCGTGTCGCTACCAGCGGATCCGGGAGTTCCCGGGGCTCCTGGCGTGGAACAGCCTGTGGTTGTGTCGGTGCCCGTGGCACCTGTGCCTGTCGCGGACGTGGCTGTTCCCGTTGTGCCCGGGGTCGTCGCAGGAGAGCCCGCGCCAGTCGCGCTTCCCGCGCCCAAAAAGCCCCCTCCAGCGGCGCCGGGTTGCGAGCCAAAACCGCCCGGTGAAGTGCCCGCCACGGCGGGCTGCCCAGCCCCGCCCGGCATCTGTACATTGCTCACCGCCGGGTTCAGGCTGCCGATGAGTTGTCCGGCGGGACCGACGTAAATCAGGCGCCAGGAGCCGTCTTCCTTGTTCATGGGGTCTTTATAAGCCTGACGCATGAACCGGATATTGCCATTGGACGGCTTTGTAAGATCGTCCAAGGAGGTGGGGAAGCGCCCAAATTTTTGATAGTAGAGTTTGATGCCGCGCGTATATTGTTTGCCGCGCCAGATCATTTCCTGCTCTTTTTCGCGCCGGCCCTCCGTGAGGATGCGCAATCCGATGGTCATCGTGCCTACAACGACGAGCGTGGTGAGAAACACCACGATCAACAAGGCGTAGCCGCCTTGCTGTTTATTGTTTTTCGTCCGCGGAGGCCGGTTTCTCATCACGACGGTGAACCAGCTTGCTCCTCGAGCGGCGTAGTGCCATGGAGCCCGCTCGAAATTTCCTGAAACTCGAGATTGGCATTGCCAACTTTGAGGATGCGGTAGCGGCCCAGTAGCGTGCCCCCTTCGGTTACGACATAAACGTCATCGCCGTCCGTAAAGAAAGCCAGTCGCGCAGTTCCGGCCGGGACAGTCCCATAGCCAAAATATTTGAGATTGGGAGGTAATTTCGCTTCCGTCGGCGGGGGCGGCGGAGGTGGGGGCGCCATATTTTTGATTTGCGTTTCCTGTTTCAGCTTTTCAGCGATTTCCTTCGGTGTCGGCGGAGCGATGGGACTAAAGGGGTTTCGGCCGTTGCTCTTGTATTCCGTCTTCTGCGCGCGACCCAACTCGGCCCAGTGGATCTGCGGATTCTCGACAACCAGGACCTTAAAATCCTGAATGGACTTGGCCGTTTGCATGGCGGGCGTGTGCTTGGTCCATTCGAAACTCCAAACCACCAGCGCGATTGCCACGAGCGCCACGAGAAGAGCAATTTGTTGATTGCGTTTCATGCCGCATTCCGGAAATAAGTTCTGAGGGTGAGGCCCACACGAATAGCGCCGCTGGGTGAGTGACTTTGCGAATCGGTGGCAAGCGCCAGACTATCCACAATGTAGAATCTCTCGGAACGCTGCAAACCATTCACGAAGCGCACCACGCTGCCGTAGTCGCCATCGACGGTGGCATCCACGCTCACCTCAGTCATCCCGCGATTCGGAACATCCTTCTGTTTGAAGGTCCTGGTTGCGATTTGGAGGCCTGCTTTTTTCGCAAGGTCATCGAGTTCGGCGGTCATAAGGGAGTAGCCGGTAGCCTGAGACGGAAGCGACTTTTCGAATTTCTCGCAGTCTTCCCGCGTCTTGGGCATATCGTCTTTGATGTATTGCGCCGACTTGATTTCGCCCCGCAAGACTTTGAGCTGCAAATTCTGGGCCTCGAATTCCGCCTGTGACGTTTGCGGAGCGGAAGCTAACTGCCAGCTATAAAGGGCAAGGCCGGCGTCGGCTGCAAGGAACAGCCCAAGGACGATCAGAATCGCGCGCTTTTGCAGTGTGAAATCCCGTTGCATCAAGTCCTCGAATACTCTGCTATAAGCCTTACGATGACCTGGTCTCCGCCATTGCGCTGCGAAGGCTGGCGCTCATCTATCAATTGGATGTCCGAGAACGTCTTCGAGTCCTCGAGGGCTTTCAAGAAATTCAGCTTAGCCTCATCGCTGGTAGCACCGACGGTGAAATTCACTTCCACGCGGCCCTTGTCCTGAACAGGAATGATGCTGACCACGTGAACACCGGCAGGCAAGACCTTCTCGAGATCCATGAACATCAGGGTCCAGTTGAAACTGCGAGCATCGATCAAATTGTTGATGAACGCAGCGCGGTCGCTCAGGTTGTGATTCTGGGGGAGGTTGAAGAACCGATCCAGCGAGGCACTTTGCTCTTGCATCTGGGCCACCTGGGCGAGGATTTGCGCGGTTTTCGCCCGCATCTCCGCATTAGACTTGCGCGCAAGATAGACGTGCCAGCCTAAACCGAAGAAGGCAAGAGCCGCGAGAACGCCAAGAATGCCCGAACCGGCCAGAAATTTCCGGTGGGCCTCAAGAGGCTTGGTCGCCAGATTGAGATGAATCCTCATGCTTCTCCTGCTCCTGAAATTCTATAATCCCGCGACAAAACCATTCTAACCCCTGTGCAACATCCAGCCGACCAGACCTTCGAGTTCACGGTCGGCGAGCGGGCGCGCGTCCGCTGGGATGCGTCCGTCAGAAACCGCGCCATGAAGCAACGAATGTGCTTCGCAGTGAAACTCTTCTTCCAGCGGCCGTACGAATTCCGGCAAACGCGCTCCCAAACCAGCCACGCGCACGGATTGGATGCCTTCCTGCCAGGTGTCCTGGTAATAGGCAGCCACCGGGTAAATGTCTTCGAGCAGCATGTGCGGCGTCAGATCGAAGCCCTGCGCCGGCAATTCGGTGCAGCGGTAGCCGCACAACACGCCCTCGCGCACGATAGCCGTTGTCAAAGAAGTGCCCGAAACACGCGCCAGAAGTACAGCCCGATGTTCTTCCACGAGAGCGATGGCCGCAAGGGAGGAACTGAGCACGACTCCCGGATGCAAACCTGCCTCTTCCGCCAGGGATTCGTATTCGCGAATGATGCGCAAGCGTGCCAAGGCGGTAACAACGTCCACGCCAGACTCGCGGGGCGCTTGCCGCATGTAGGAAATGAGCGTCTCATCGACTTCAAACGGCACGCTCTTTTTCAGCTTCCAGCGCAGCATAGGGTCGGCTTCTTCTTTCGAGCGCGGAAACTCGTCGAAATGCTGAATAAAGACACGAATAACCGGGTCCGGCAAGATCAGCGCGACACTCTCGTCCTTGGCGCGCAGGGCGGAGCACACGGCCGCGATCGCCGTCTTGAGAGTCGCAGGATTGACGATGTTGGTTTCGACCGCGGACGGCACCAGGGCGCCAGGCGGAAGAGCCTGGACGCTGTAGCCATCGAGGCCGCCTGTTCTCGTCCAGCGCGCGCCAGCGACACGGTCGAGGCCGATCTCGATGGCCAGCGGCGGATGCGGCGTGGCTTCGAGCCAGCGAGCGACACGGCGTACCATTTCGCTCTTGTAGATTCCCTGATGGAATGTGGCCGGGCTACTCAACGAAAGTCACCTTATTAATCTCTTTGACGGTCGTAAGCCCCGCTCGGATTTTGGCCAGGCCACTTTCCCGCAGGGTGATCATGCCTTCTTCGCGAGCCATGCGCTTGATCTCCGAAGTCGGGCGGCGGTCCACAATCATTTCCCGGATGCGGTCCGTTAGGTCGAGCAGTTCGCAGATGGCCGTGCGTCCATGATAGCCAGTGCCAGAACATTCGAGGCAGCCCGCGCCTTCGGAAAATGCAAAGGAGGACCAGGTGGCGGGATCGAGACCGGCTTCTTTTAACTCGGCTTGCGTAAAGTTCTTCTGTCTCTTGCAATTCGGGCAGATCACGCGAACGAGACGCTGCGCCATGATGCAGTTGAGGGCGGATACGAAATTGTAAGGCTCGACACCCATGTTGATGAAACGCCCGATGACGTCTGTGACGTTGTTGGCGTGAACGGTGGTAAAGACTAAGTGTCCGGTAAGCGCGGACTGAATAGCAATTTGAGCGGTTTCCTGGTCACGAATTTCGCCGACCATGATCTTGTCCGGATCGTGGCGCAGGATAGAACGCAAGCCGCGGGCGAACGTGAGACCCTTTTTCTCATTCACGGGGATTTGCGTGATTCCCTTGAGCTGATACTCGACCGGATCCTCGATGGTGACGATTTTGTCCTCGTCCGTCTTGATTTCGTTGATCGCCGCATACAGCGTGGTGGTCTTGCCCGATCCCGTGGGGCCAGTGACCAAAACCATGCCATACGGCTCCTGAATGTAGCGCCGGAAGCGCTTGACCTCCAGGTCCGAGAATCCCACTACATCCAAGCTTAGACTCTGGAACTTCTCAGAAAGCGTTTCTTTATCCAGCACGCGAAGCACAGCGTCTTCGCCGTGGCTTGCCGGCATGATCGAAACGCGCAAGTCGATGAAGCGGCCTTTGTATTTAACGCGGAAGCGGCCATCTTGGGGGACGCGGCGTTCCGCAATGTCCAAATCGCTGAGCACCTTGATGCGCGAGAGAACCGTCGAATGCCATTCTTTTGCAATCGGCTGCATGGCGTGCTGCAGAACGCCATCGATGCGGTACTTAACGGCCACTTCGGCGTCGCGGGCTTCGATGTGAATGTCACTCGCCCGCCGTTCCAAAGCAGTGAAGATGATCGTTTCCACCAACCGCACGACCGGGCTCACGGAGGTGTCGCCACGCGTCAGCCGGTCTCCGGATATGGTCTCTTCGCTTTCTTCTTCTTCCTTGGAGACCTGGAGCGTGAATGCTTCCGTGGCTTGCTCGAGGACGCGCTGAGACTGCTCGGTACGCTTGAGCAGGTCGCCAATCTGCCGCGCCGTGGCCACTTTGATGGCCAGCTTCTTGCCAAGCAGCAAAGGCAGTTCGTCGCTGAGCAGAACCAGGCTCGGATCGGCAACGGCAATGGAAAGCAAACTGTTCTGCACTTCGAGCGGGACGAAGTTATAGCGGAACATCAAGTCCGCAGGAATAGTTCGGAAGAGCTCCGGATCAATGCGCTGCTCGCTTAGATCGATAAAAGCACAGCGGTATCTCTGCGCAAGCTTCCGCGCGAACTCGCGCTCATTAAGAGCGTCGGAGCCGTCGGTTTGGGTCAAATTATGTTCTTGTGTAGCCACAGTTTCCCTTTGCCTACTTTGGAGTCGTCCCCGTAAGGGAGAACGAAAAGATCGGCAGATAGAGTGAGATCAAGATAAAGGCTACCAGGATGCCCATGAACACGAGTATAACGGGTTCAATGATGGCCACCAGAGCCGAAAGCCTGACACTTACTTCTTCTTCGTAGAATTCAGCCACGCTCGTGAGCATGGGCGCCAGCGCGCCGCTGGATTCGCCGACTTCAATCATGTCCAGGGCAAGCGCGGGGAAAGTCCCTTTCATCGACAGGGCGCTGTGAAGCGACTCGCCCTCGCGAACCATCTGGGTGGCCTGGGTGACCGTGGAGCGAACCAGCTTGCTGCTGATGGCGTCAGAAGCCGTCTGCAAGCCCGCCACCAAGGGAGTGCCGCCCGTAAGCAGCGTGGCCAGGGTGCGCGAAAATTGGGCGACCTGGAATTTCAGCAGAGTGTCGCCAATGACGGGGATGCGGAACTTTAACTTGTCAAGCGCTTCGCCGCCTTCCGCGGTCCTGGACCAGAGAAAGACGCCAAAAGCCCCAAGAAATACGGACACGATGATGCCGATGACTAGGAAACGATAGTCAACAGTGATGGCGATCAGAATTTGCGTAGGCTTGGGCAGCTCCACATTCAGGTCGCGATACAGCAGCGCAAACTTGGGGATGACGAAGGTCACGAGATACGTCACGATGATGGAGGCAACCGTGATCAGTAGAACGGGATAGACCAACGTAGCGAGAATTTTCTTTTTAACTCCGGTGCTCACCCGCTGATAGGCGATGTAATAGTCCAAGACTCCGGAGAGGTTTCCGCTCTTCTCGCCGGCGAGAATGGCGGTCGAGTAGACTTTGGAAAAGACGCCAGCCTCAGCAATGGCCTCCGAGAGAGACTTCCCTTCCCGAACGCGGTCGCGGACTTTTGAGAGGATTGGACGAAGCTTCGGCGAGGTGGCGCGATCCGCCAAGAGATCCAACGCACGGAGAATCGGTAGACCGGCCTTGATCAGGGTATTGAACTGCTGGTTCAGTATAAGGAAGTCCGAGCCGCCGACCTGGCGATCGCTGCTCTTCTTGATGAAGGCGCTAAGAAAGCTGCTGCGCGTTTGAACGGAATAAACGAACAGACCCCTCTCGGCCAGCTTCTGGCGCGCCTCGGCTAATGAACCCGCAGCCTCGACGTGCGAGAAGACCCGTCCGCTAGCATCCGCGACGCGGCAGACAAATTCCCCCATAGCCTTCAGTTTACCCCATCTGGTTAGTATGCGGCGAAGCGCCTGATAGTTGGACGTTCCCCGGAAGAAACTGCCGCGAGTTTCAGGTGATTTTAACTTTAAGGGCTTGATTCGGCGGCTGATTCGCCGTTGACGATGGCTACGCCGCGAGGGACGTCGAACCGGAAAAAAGAATCGGGGACGGAAGGATCGAAGCGCCAATCCGCGAACTTGAACTCGAAGGTAACACCGCCCTTCTCACGCACAAGCACGCGGGTCAAATCGCCGTTGTTCGGAGCGACCTCCAGATAAACAGCTTCCTCTGGGCCGTCATCTCGGGTTCCCGAGTCACTGTCTGAGCCGGAGCGCGATTTGCCTTGGTCGCCACGCAAGGTGCAGTACAGAACGACGTCACCTGGCGTGGTTGGTTGCTCGGCGGTCGTCTCCTCGACTCGCGCGCAGACCCGCGACAATTTCATCTCGCCGGCGAGGAGAGCCAGCGGCGTACGCCAGTCCGTACTCTGCTTGGCAGGGGCGCGGGTTACTGTATGATCCGCGGGCACGTAAAACCAAGCCGTCTTGCCATCTACAAGGAAAAGGTTTTTTTCTGGTGATTCGTATTCCCAGCGCATCTTCCCAGGCCGCCTAAAATAGGCCACCCCCGCTTCAGAGCGGACCACCTGGCCATTCTCGGAATAGCGCTCCAAGAAAGTTGCCTGGAGGATCTGTTGGCCTCGGTAGCGGGCTTCCAGCAACCTGACGAAATGATGCGAGTCCGCTGCTCGTGGGCCGAGCGAAAAGAAACCAAGAGCGAGGATCACTAAAAGAGTCATGCACCCAGTTTAGCAGGTCTTTATTGTGTGGCAGGATCTGTGGTCATCGGCAGTCGAAGCAAATTGGGAGCGAGGTCGTGGACAGAATTTGAGCTGCGGTAGAGTGTTGTGCCGATGGTTCGCATCAAGTTGGCAGTGTGCCGGAAAAGAAAAGAGCACAGGACAGCGTCCCGTGCTCTTCTCAATTCGCTAGCGGATCAAGTGTTCGCTATCTGATCCGTCGAGTCTGCCCAAACCAAAACTACTGGAGAGGCTTAGCTGCGCTGCCGACGCAGGCCCCGGCGGTCGCAGCGATCGCAGTCCCCGTAGGATCCCGGCGGATCACGCCAGAGTCGTCGGAGCAGAAGCTGCTCTGCCCGCTCGAACCAGGTGCAACCGGATTGGCGCTGGAGTCGAAGTTGTTATTCGGGCTGGCAGCCGTGCCTGCGCCGCCTGAAGGGAACGTGTTGAACGTGTAGCCGCTCTTGGTTCCGCCGCCCAAATTGCTATCGATCAGGCAAGCCTGAGTAACGACGGCGACGCAACCACCACCAACAGGAGAGGCTAGAGCAGCCAGTGTTCCGTAACCAATGCCATAGGTCGAGCTAAACGTGACCTGAGCCGTGTTAATGGTACGGAGAGAACCAACCGCTGAAGCTTCGTTCGCCGCCATGCGCGAGCGGAGCAAGTTCGGGATGGCGATGGCCGCGATGATCAAAATGATCGCCACGACGATCAAAAGCTCGATAAGAGAGAAACCCTTCTGTTTCTTCATGCTATCTCCTTGAGAGTGTGAAAGTTTTGAGTGCCAGAGCACGTGCTACTATGAGGCAAGACAGATGCCAATCTTAGCCGCATCGGCCCGAAGGGCTTCTAATACGCTAAGGCATTTAGATTCTTACGCTTATCTATTCTGGCCCAGCGTAGAACCTACCCAGATCGCTTACCCCAGATACATTTCGGAGTCCCATTTGACGTTTTCCGTCACTCGCAATAGTCTGAAAAGGGCATCCCTCGTTGCAGTTTGCGAAAGACGGGGTCTGTTGGCCTAGAGCTGTGATAAGGGGGATGCGTTCTTCAGGCATCCTTCTGTGTGTATTGGGTTCAATTTTGACTCAATCTGATCTTTTACTCTGATCTTTTACCCACGCTATCGTAAGTTAGAGTGTTTAGCGCCGGATTTTTTGGACAGAGAATTGAGTGTATTCATGCAGCGGCTCCGAGTGCAAGGAGCTGCTGGCGAGCTTGGGCCGGCGTGAGGTAGCCCAGGCGCTGGACGATCCAGCGTTGGTTGTAGCGCTCGCGAAATTCCACCAGCGCACAGCGCAGTTCCTCGACGTTCTGGAACACCTTGACCCACAGCAACTGCTCCTTCAGCGTGCGAATGAAACGTTCGACGCAGCCGTTGCATTCCGGTTGGCGCACGAACGACGGCGAAGACGCCATACCCAGGAAAGCAATTTCGGCCTGGTAGTCGTCGCTCATGTATTGGCTGCCGTGATCGTGCCGGTTGCGGATGCCCACCGCTGCGCCGGCGCGGAAGCCGCCGCAGTAGTCGCGCACTCCTTGCCGCAGCGGTTCCAGAGCCTCGAAGCGCGTGGCTTTCTTGGCGGCATGCAGGCCCACGCATTCCGTGGTGCAGTGGTCGACGGCCACGAACACCGTCACGGCACCGTCCTCGATCGTGGCCGTCAGGGTGTGGTCGCTGGCCCAGACTTCGTTGGGCCGCGCCGTGAGGATCGTGCCAGTGTGCGGATTCTCGGCCTTCGGCAGCGTGCGCGACGGCGCCAGCAACTGTGCTTCGCGCATCAGCCGCAGCACCCGCGCCTTGGACGTGCGCACTTGCTGGAAACGCAGCCGCGCCCACACTTTGCGATGCCCCTCGCCGTAAAACGGAGAGGCTGCCAGCACTTCGCGGATTTTCTCGAGCAGTGCGGCATCGTTCCAAGCCGTCTTCGGCCCGCGCCGCCCGAGCACGCGCCCAGGCTGTGCGGCGATTTCTCGCTGATAGTAAAAACTGGAACGCGCCAGATCCCATTCGCGCGTCACACGTACCACGCCGTAGGTTTTCTTCGTGAAGGGCGAAGCGGCGCGGCTCATGGCTTCGACCTCCGCCAGACCAAAGGGCGTCCGGCCTCCATGCGGTGGATCTTTTCCCGTAGGAGTTCGTTGCTCATGCTCAGATCGGCCACCAGCGATTTCAGCCGCTGCGTCTCCTCGTTGTCGACCTCGGCTTCCCGCGTTTTCAGGTTGGCCGCACCGCCCTCCAGAAACTGATCGCGCCAGCCGGAAAGCGTCGCGGCGGTCACGCCCAGTTCGCGCGAAAGGGTTTCCAAGTCTTCTCCACGCAGCAACCGGAGCACTGCGGCAAACTTGCGCTTCGCCGACCAGCGGCCCCGGCCATCACGCCGCTCTTCGGGAGCCACTCCGGTCGCCCTCCGGGCTCCCTCCGTGGCTCCCGAAGCTGGTTCTCGTTCCTTGCTCATACACACCTCCTCGTGATCTCTGACTCATTTTCATCACAATTCGGTGTCCAAGAAAATCCTAGGGCGCGAGAATCGTAAGTTAGAGTGAGAGTTGCTATCTTCCGTGTTGATCAAGAAAAACCTAAACGTGTTCTTGTTCCTTGCATTTAGGACACGCTGCCCCGTTCCCCGGAGAGCTAGCGCGGTGAGCGCAAAAGAAAAGAGCACAGGCGGGATGTCCCGTGCTCTTTTCGATTCACTGGCGGATCAAATGTTAGCTATCGGATCCGTCGTCCACTCAATAGTCAGACCAACTACTGGAGAGGCGACAGTCCGGAAGTACCGCAGGCGGCTGGTGCTGCCGCGCCCGTGGGATCCCGGCGAATCACACCAGAGTCGTCGGAGCAGAAGCTGCTCTGTCCGCTCGAACCAGGTGCGACCGGGTTCGCGGTCGAGTTAAAATTGACAAGTGGACTGGAAGCCGTTGCAGCGCCGCCTGCGCCGACTGCGGTGAACGTGTAGCCGCTCTTTGTTCCACTGCCCAAATTGATATCGATCAGGCAGGCTGCCGTCGAAGTGGCCGTGGGGCACCCAGCGGTGGGCGTACTCAGGTCGCCCAAGTTGGCGGCGTAGCCTATGCCAAAGGTCGAGTTATAGGTCACCTGAGCTG
>CAVYFO010000009.1:0-59114 GCA_963767755.1 uncultured Acidobacteriota bacterium
GGGAGACATGGGCAATGATCCCGCTCGCGAATCAGCTACCTGCGGCCATCCGCCCCTCAACTCGACCGACTTCACCCAAACCGCGGAAGCTCCTTCCACCTCGGTCCCTCTCGGCGATCAGTATGCTACGCGACACGATCCTTTCATGTATTTCCATTCCATCATCGATTCGCCCGACTGCGATACCAATGTGGTGAACCTCAATCAACTCACAAACGATCTAAAATCCGAATCGTCTACACCCGATTTCGTCTTTATCACCCCTAATCTTTGCGACGATGGGCACGATAGCCCCTGCGTGACTGGCCAGCCCGGCGGCTTGGTTTCCGCGGACGCTTTCCTCCAAAAGTGGATCCCCATTATTCAGAGTTCGCGCGCTTATCAACGCGACGGATTGATTGTCATCAATTTTGACGAGGGTGGGTATACGCTCGCTGTCGGTGCTGGCGGCGCCGTCACCATCACGTTTCAAGGTCAATACTGCTGTAGCGAGCAGCCGGGCCCGAATCTAGCCCCATTCCCACAGTCAACGTCTATCGGCTCGTATACTCTTGTTACCGGTGACTATGGCGGTGACCGCACCGGCGCCGTCCTGCTCTCCCCGTTCCTCGAGCCTGGCACCATCTCTAATACGTACTTCAACCACTATTCCCTACTGAAAACTCTCGAGAACATCTACCACACGGACGGCTATCTCGGTTATGCGGCCCAACCCGACTTGCTTCCCTTGTTTGGCTGCGTAACTTCTGATGTCCAAACCAGAGGATTCCCGCATGAAAACGCCTGCGACTTGCACTAACCCCAGCGCAAAGTAAGTCCGGACCGTGAAACAGAATTGGCCTTCGGTGATTGGTTTCCGAAGGCCAGTTCTTTGTTCATTCCACGAAACACATCAAGCCGCCTAGCGGAATGAACATCTGTGGTCCAGTCTCCCACCTCCGCGGCCTCACGAAACTTCACGGAACTTTCCGGCGCCTTCTCCGTCTCTATAATAGAAGGCTCCGCCGCCCATCTCCCTGTCATCAGCCCGGAGCCCACCTGAGGCCGCGCAAATGAGAACTTTTCTGCTCCACTTGAAGCAAGTCTTTCGCTGTCTCGGCCGGGCCCCGCTTTTCACCATCATCACTCTCGTCACGCTCGCCGCAGGCGTTGGCGGCAACACCATCGTCTTCAGTGTTCTCGAAAGCGTTCTCCTCAAGCCGCTTCCCTATCCCCGCCCCGATGAGCTAATCGGCGTCTGGCTCACCGCTCCTGGCGTCAACATCCAGAATCTCAACTTAGCCCCCTCGAATTACTTCATTTATCGCGAACAGAACCGCTCCTTTCAAGACATTGGCATCTACAATGGGGATTCCGTGAGCGTCACCGGCCGCGCCGAGCCTGAACAGGTTGACGCCCTCGACGTCACCGACGGCACGCTCCCTCTGCTCGGCGTTTCTCCCGTCCTTGGCCGCTTGTTCACCCATCAAGACGATTCTCCCGGCTCCCCCGACACGGTCATTCTCAGCTACGGCTACTGGCAAAAAAGATTCGGCGGCTCGCCCTCCGCCATGGGCCAGTCCCTCAACATCGACGGGAAACCTCGCGAAATCATCGGCGTCCTCCCTGCGCGCTTCCATTTTCTCGATTGGCGCGAATCCTCTCTCTTTCTCCCCCTCAAGTGGGATCGCAATAAAACGTTTTTGGGCAACTTCAGCTACGAAGGCCTCGCCCGCCTCAAACCCGGCGTCACTATCGAGCAGGCCAGTTCCGATATAGCCCGCATGACGCCCATCGTTGCCCGCTCCTTCTCCGCGCCTCCCGGCTTCAGCGCAAAAATCTTCGAAGATGCTCATATCGCGCCTAACCTCCGTCCCCTCAAGCAGGATGTCGTCGGGGATGTCGGCAGCACGCTCTGGGTTCTCATGGCCTCCATCGGCATGGTCTTGCTCATTGCCTGCGCCAACGTCGCCAACCTTCTCCTCGTTCGCATCGAAGGCCGCAGCCAGGAACTCGCCGTCCGCTCCGCCCTTGGCGCCAGCCCCTATCGCATCGCCGGTGAACTGTTCCTTGAAAGCTTCACCCTCGGCTTGCTCGGCAGCGCCATCGGTTTGGGCTTGGCCTTCGCCGCCTTGCGCGCTCTCGTCGCCATGGCTCCGTCAGGCATCCCGCGCATCAACGAAATTGGAATCAACGGCCCGGTTCTGCTCTTCACTTTCGCCATCGCCATTCTCGCCAGCATCCTCTTCGGATCCATCCCAATCTTCAAGTACGCCGGCGTTCGCCTCAGCACGGGGATTCGCCAGGGTGGCCGCGCGAACAGCCAGAGTCGCGAACAGCACCGCGCGCGCAGCGTTCTCGTTGTCGTTCAAGTTGCGCTTGCACTCGTTCTCTTAATCTGCTCTGGCCTCATGTTTCGTACTTTCCGTGCCCTCACCCACGTCGATCCCGGTTTCCGTCAGCCCGATCAGGTCCAAACCTTCCACATTTATGTTCCCGAGTCGCAAGTCAAGGACAACGAACAAGTCGTCCGTATGTATCAGGAAATGCTCCGCAAAATCTCCGCCCTTCCCGGCGTCTCCTCCGCCAGCATCACTACAGCCGTTCCCATGGGCGGAAATTCCAGCAACGATCTTCTCTACGCGCAGGATCACACCTACCACGAGGGCGAGATCCCGCCGATTCGCCGCTTTTCTGACGTCACGCCCGGCTCTTTTTCCACGCTCGGCACATCCTTCATCGCTGGCCGCGACATCACCTGGACCGATATCTACGAGCACATTCCCGTCGCCGTGATTTCCGAAAATTTCGCCCGCCAATACTGGAACTCTCCTGAAAACGCCCTCGGCAAGCGCATCCGCGTGGCCTCCACCGACGACTGGCGCGAAATCGTCGGCGTCGTCGCCAACACTTATAACGATGGTGTCACTCAAAAACCCCCAACAGTTGTCTATTGGCCGATCGAAAGAATAAATTTTGAAGGAAGCAAAGCGGACGTAAACCGCTATGTCGGTTTCGTCGTTCGCAGTCCGCTCGCCGGCTCGGAAGCATTTCTAAAAGAAATTCGGGAGACTGTCTGGTCCGTGAATCCGAACTTGCCGCTCGCTGATGTCCACACCCTTGGCTTTTTCTACACCCACTCCATGGCCCGCACTTCCTTCACTCTAATCATGCTCGCCGTCGCCGGTGGCATGGCGCTACTCCTCGGCGTCGTCGGCATCTACGGCGTCATCGCCTGCTCCGTCTCTCAACGCGTTCGCGAAATCGGCATCCGCATGGCTCTCGGCGCGCAAACGCAATCTCTTACCAACATGTTCGTTCGCCACGGCCTTATTCTCACCGGCATCGGCGCAGTGTTCGGCCTAATCGTCGCCGTTATCGTCATGCGCCTGATGTCCTCCCTCCTTTTCCATGTCAACCCCGTTGACCCCATGACTTATATCGCGGTAACCCTCGGCCTGATCGCCACCGCATTCCTCGCCAGCTATCTGCCCTCGCGGCGCGCCGCCAACGTCGACCCCGTCGAGGCCCTCCGCGCCGAGTAATCCACCGCAATCGCCGACGAGACTCGAACCATTTGGCCTCGCCTGTGAAGCCATTGACAGGTCCTTCGCATTTTGCGAAGATCTGCTAGTGCGGGTCATCAGCCGGAGGAAAATCCGCGACGCCTGCGAGGAGCACCCGGAATGGGACGCGTCCTTATCGGCTTGGTTCAAGGTCGCCAAAAACGCCGATTGGTCGCACTATCCGGACGTTAAGCAAAGCTGGAGGCATTCGGACAACGTCGGCGCTTGCGTCGTTTTCGACATCAGCCACAACAAGTGCCGCTTAATTGCCTGGAGCAACTACCGAAGTAAAAAGGTTTTCATCCGTCACATTTTGAGTCACGCCGAATACGACAGGGAGAACTGGAAACATGACTGCGATTGCGATTGAAAAATACAATATCAAAGGCTTCCCCGCGCCGCGGCCCATCGCTTCCGAAGCCCAAAATGAACATTACACGGAAGTTCTTTACAATTTGGAGCGCCGCGGCAAGCTCTCCGCTTCCGAAGAAAAATATGCCGACCTGCTAACGGTTTTGATCGAAGCCTACGAAGAAGAACACTATCCCATCCGCGCCGCCTCGCCCATAGATCTCCTGGCGGAACTGATGTCTGCGAACAATCTCAAACAGAAAGATCTCGCTCCCCTCTTCGGCTCGGAAAGCATCGTCTCCGAAATCTTGAATGGCAAGCGCGAACTCAACAAGCATCAAATCGAAAAGCTTAGCCGTCGATTCAAGGTATCGCCCGCGCTGTTCTTTTGAACTGGCCATCCTCGCGCTTAATGACAATTCACGACCTGTTCCGCCAATCGTTTTGAATCCCAGGAACGGCGCGTTCAGTTCGCAAGATGCTGCAGCGGCCTTACCGCTTGCCGTGAGATCAGCCCAGTCGCCTTCCACGCCCGCGCCTGCGCGACGCAGATCACGTGCAGCATGAGAAACAAGGGTACGAGGAAAGTAGGAATCAGGCTCAATGGCAGCACTGTCATCGCCGCCATCGAGGGGCCACGCGGGTCAAGCAAACCCGCCATCGTGCCCAGGCTCACCGCCGTGACCAGGTCCAGGATCCCGAGCGCCTGCCAAAAAATAAAACTCCCGCGATGCGCTGGCTCGGCAAGTTTCCATGCCGCAAACCCCGCCGTCGCTCCGATGAACATGTCTCCGTAACCCGCTGGAAAAGCAAAGATTCCCGGCAGCATATTTCGCGCCTGCAGCAAAACGAAGGTGAACCCTACAATTCTCCACACCTGCACGGAAGTCAGAACTCTCGGATTTAAAGAAAGCGCGAACTTCCGAAACTCCTCCGACGCCGCAAACCAAACCGAAAACACCACCAGCGGCGTCAACGCTGCCAACGCGACTCCAGCCCCGAAACGCCCCGCGCCATTCTCGAACAGATGCAAAGCCGAACCGCTTAGAACTCCCACGAACCACACAACAACGACCCCAGAGATGGTCTTTCCATAGTTGCTCATAGCGAGTCTCCTTGCCTCCGAACTAAATCTGTTACCTGATGTGTGAGTTGCAAAAGACTCTTCCAGGACTGCTCCCCCAATTTTCGACGCAACCGTGATTGCCCCCCGCCCCAAACCGGTAGCGCCCCACTCAGCTTCTTTTCTCCCGCGCCAGACAGCTTCAGCCACCGCTTTCGCCGGTCAGCACCAGGATGTTCGGCAATCCAACCGCGCCGCCGCATGATCGCCAGCGTCCGAGTCAGGCTCGTGCTATCCATGGCCAGCATTTCTCCCAATCGCCCCTGCGTCACCTCTCCCGCAAACGACAGCGTCTGCAGGATCGTGAACTGCGTACCCCGCAGCCCCAACGGACGCAGCGCCTCCTCATAAAATTGAGTCACCGCGCGCGCCGTCCGGCGAAAATTCGCGCACATGCAAGGCAACTCCGGAATCGATGGTCGGCTCATGTCCATATAGATGTATATACATGTATTTTGGTTACACGGATTCTTCGTAGCTGGCGAGCTCGATCCTGTCTGCAGAGGGCGCCAGAGCAATCGCCCAAAAGCGGTGCTGCTTTATGGCAGTAGAATCGACATTTCTGGTTTCGGCTGCCTTTACCAGAACTTGGGCGATTACCTCTCGTTTGCCACCACGCGCGAAGTGGCTTGGCCCAGCCCAATGAGCGCAATGGCGACTGGTCGCCAAGCGTTGTCAGCCCGTCTAGAATATCCACGTGAGTAGAGAACGCTGGGCTCAGATAGGAACCACGGTTCAATTCCTCATCGTGGTAAGGACGCTAGGTGAGTTCTTCAGGCTCAGGCACGTCCTTGGCACGAGCTTCTCGGTCGCTATCGCTGCGCCGTATGTTGGTGGCGCCTTAGTAGCTGCTTGCTTCTGTTGGGCAGGCGTGACTTTGTACTTCTTCCGACGCTACACACTTTCCGCATGTATTGCGCTGGCCGTCGTAGTCATTCTGCTCGCGTACAAAATTGCTTTAATTGGTTGGTGATGGCGTCTGGCTCTAACGCTTGAGTCAAACGGCGAACAGACTACGGCTCCTCAAGAGTTGCTATTGCTGTAGTGCTGGTTGCCATCCCGCCACTTCGCGAGTCCAATTAGAATCCGCACTCATAGAAAAACCGGGGCCGGCGTTCCCCCGATTCCCGCTTCTCCGGCCACCCCCTTTGCCGGTCGTAGTATGCTGAGACAGAGTCCATGAACCACGTCTACCTCGATTACAACGCCACGACGCCCGTCGACACCGAGGTCCTCGACGCCATGCTCCCCTATTTCTCCGCCGACTTCGCAAACGCCTCGTCTATCCACACCCCCGGACAGCGCGCCCGCGCCGCTGTCGAAACCGCGCGTGAACAAGTCGCCGCGCTGATCGGCGCCAAGCCCCAGGAGATTGTCTTCACCAGCGGTGGCACTGAATCCGACAACCACGCCATTTTCGGCGTCCTCGGCGCTTTTGTGGCACAGCCAATCCTGGCTGTGCGTTCTTCCTCCTCCCATGCCGCTCCACATGCAATCACCACCGCCATTGAACACGAAGCCGTTTTGAATGCGTGCCAGGCGGCGGAAAAGAACGGTGTGGCCCTCACATACTTGCCGGTCAGCCGCGAAGGGCTTGTCGATCGGGAATCTCTCGAGCGCGCCATCCGCCCGGAAACCGTTCTCATCACCGTGATGCACGCCAACAACGAGCTCGGCACCGTTCAGCCGCTGGAAGAAATCGGCCGCATCGCCAAACAACACAAGATTTATTTCCACGCGGACGCTGTCCAGTCGGCCGGCAAAATTCCCATCGACGTAAACACGCTGAATGTCGATCTCCTTTCTCTCTCCGGCCACAAACTCTACGCTCCAAAGGGCGTCGGCGCGCTTTACGTTCGCAGCGGCACGCGTGTCCGCCAGCTTCTCTACGGCGGTCATCACCAGCGTGGTTTCCGCCCTGGCACGGAAAACGTCGCCGGAATCGTCGGTCTCGGCAAAGCTGCCGAAATCGCGCGTCTCTCACTAGCGGCCGACGCGAAGCAAATGTCCGCCCTCCGCGACAAGCTCGAACAAGGCTTGCTCGAGCGCGTCCCGCAAATCCGCGTGAATGGCGCAAATGCTCCACGCACTCCCAATACCACCAGCATCATGTTCTCCGGTATCGAAGGCGAGGCTTTGGTGATCGCGCTAGACCTGAAAGGTCTAGCCTGTTCCGTCGGCGCAGCCTGCTCGTCTGGCGCCGTCGAACCATCGCACGTTCTAACCGCCATCGGCCTCACACAAGAAGAAGCCAAGTCCAGCCTGCGCTTCGGCCTCGGCCGTCAAACCACCGAATCCGAAATCAATTTCGCGCTCGAAGTTATCCCCGCCGCCGTAGCGCAACTCCGCGCCCTCTCGCCGACCTTTCGCAAAGAGGCCGCCTCCCATGTCTAATACAAGATTCTTCATGTGTCTTCTCTGCGAGCCCTCTGTGCGCTCTGCGTCTCTGCGTTATCCTCTTTCTTTCATCTCGTTCCGCCTTCGCAAGCGCCGCAACGCCGAACACGTTAAACTAAGATAGTCACCATGAACGCCGCCACCGAATTCGACAGGCTGCCGACACGCGAGGAAACCCAGCGCGGCCTGATCGCCATCGCCATGTCTGGCGGCGTCGACTCCTCGACCGTTGCCGCCGTTCTCCAGGAACAAGGCCACCCCATCGTTGGCCTAACGATGCAGCTCTGGAACCAGCGCCGACTGCCGGAATTGCAGGGCGACGGCCCCAAGCAGCATCGCTGCTGCTCGCTCGACGACGTCTACGACGCCAAGCGCGTGGCGCAGCATCTGAACTTTCCGCACTATGTCGTGAATTTCGAGGATCAGTTCGAGCAGCGCGTCGTGCGCCCCTTCGTCAATCAATATCTCGCCGGCCGCACGCCCATCGCCTGCACCAATTGCAACACGGACGTGAAGTTCGAGCCACTGCTGCGTATGGCGCGCCAGATTGGCGCGGAGCGCTTGGCGACCGGCCACTACGCCCGCATTCGCAAAAACGAGCAATCCGCTCGCTGGGAACTTTTGCGCGCGCGCGACGACAGCAAAGACCAATCCTATTTTCTCTGGGGCCTCTCGCAGGAACAACTTTCGCGCAGCGAATTTCCGCTCGGCGAATTGACGAAAGAAGAGGTGCGCGGCCTCGCGCGCCGCACCAATCTTCCCGTCGCGGAGAAACCGGAAAGCATGGAGCTTTGTTTCGTGCCCACCGGCAATTACGTACAGTTCATTCAGGCTTATTCAAAAGACGCGGGAATTTCCTTGTCGCAAGCCGAAGGCGAGATCGTCACGGAAGATGGCGCGGTCATCGGCCACCACAACGGCGTTCACAATTTCACCATCGGCCAGCGCAAAGGCCTGGGCTTTGCCGCCGGCAAGCCACTGTATGTGCTTTCCATCGATCCGGAAACAAATCGTGTAATCGTCGGCGATGACGACGCGCTGCGCGCCACCTCGTTTGAAGTGAGTGACGTAAATTGGGTCTCGATCGAGCGGCCCACCCAGCCCATTCGCGCCGCGGTGAAAATCCGCCACAAGCACGAGTCGGCCCCGGCGCTGGTCGAAGCTGTAGGCGACTCACGCGCGCGAATTATTTTCGACGCACCACAACGCGCTATCACGCCAGGCCAAGGCGCCGTATTTTACGACGGCGACCGAGTCCTCGGAGGAGCATGGATCCGCTAAAGCAATATAGGTGAGCCGCAAAGAGAGAACAGAGAGTAGAGAAAAACTGGAAAGCTTGAGAAAGAGTCTCGAACGAGAACGCTCAGATAAAAAGCTCTTCCTCTCGTTCGAGCGGTTCGTCAGGATGGTGGCGTTGGCGGCGCGAGCGCAAAAGATCGATCCCAACCTTGATTCCCTGCACCAGCGCGGAAGCTTTTTGCATCGGCCGCCATACGGTGCTCCGGAATTGCGAGCCGGCATCTTCCACCGCTTCAAGGGCGCCAGTTAAAATTCTATCCGCGTGATTGAGCTGCCCTCGCAGACGGTCCGTGGCGTCGGTGATCACGCGGTCCATTTTTTGCGCTTGGCCGCGCGTCAAATAGACGATGTGCGCCGCGTCGGCAACCATGTTCGAAATTTTCGGCTGCGTATCGTCGAGAAGAATTTGCGCCCGCGTCAAAATCGGCCCAATGCGAGCGTGCAAGTCGGTGACGAGCCCGTTGACTTTTTTATTGGTCTGGCGCAGTTCAAAAAATAGACCGATCAACATCGCGCCCTGAACGACCAGCGCGATCGCCGCGACAATGCTGAAAATCATGAGCCAGGTTTGCATACGCGCCCCACACGTCCTCAGCCGAGGACGAAATCGTTCCCTGCCGGACCCTGCGCCTTCAAATCTTTGCTGTTCCGCAACCGTGCCGATTCACGAACGCGCTGCCATAATTCGCAGCCGCCTCAGAGACTCAGCAATCCCACACTCCGCTTGGTTAGGATTTTGAAGCTTCGCGGCGATACGCTTCGCGCGCGCCTTCGACCGCTGCGGAGATGGAATCCTTCCCCTTGGTAGCAACGTCCCGGCTGCGCTCGATCAGCTCGTCCGCGCGTTCGCGGAGTTCCTTCGCTTTGCGCTGCGCAAAATCGCGGCCTTCGTCGGCCTTCTTGGAAAGAAACTCGCGCGTGTCTTCACCGGATTTCGGCGCAAACAAAATACCAACCAGAGCACCGACGCCGAGTCCCACGAGGAAATATGTAACCTTGGAACCTACATTGTCCGCCATGAGAACCTCCATAAAAACCGTAACATAGCGGCCGTGGACGCGCAATACGGGCTAACCACTGTGGGCTAGCTATTATGGTTATCAGGCTGATTGGGTGTATTGGGGTGGCCATCGCGCTGAGCCTCAGCGGAATGCAGACTGCCAAGTTTTTCGAAGAGTTTTTCAGCGGTTTTTCGAGGGATGACTTCGCTCAATTTCTCCAGGGTGGCGCGGCGGACATTGGAAACGCTGCCGAATTCGTGCAGGAGTTTTTGCGCGGTGCGCGGGCCGATGCCGGGGATGCCGTCGAGAGCGGATTTGGTCTGGCGCGCGGCACGGCGCTGGCGGTGGAAGGTTACGGCGAAGCGATGCGTTTCGTCGCGGATTTGCTGGATGAGATGAAGGACCGGCGAATGATGTTCGAGAACGAAGGGCTCATCTTCCTGTCCGAGGACGTACAGAATTTCTTCTTTTTTGGCGATGCTGGCCATGGGCTGGTTGATGATTTGCAGCGAATCGAGCGCTTGCGCGGCGGCGTGAAGCTGGCCGATGCCGCCGTCAATTAAAATTAAATTTGGCATCGGTTTTTTTTCTTCTTGCAGCCGGCGATAGCGCCGCGTAACGGCTTCGCGCATGCTGGCGAAGTCGTCGTTCTTCGAGATTGGGAAAGAAGAGATGGACGATGGCATGATTGGCAATGCAGAGGCAGTCGACGGATTGCTTGAATCTTTGCTGCGCGCTTCTACGAGACGCCCTTCGTCGCCGCGGATGATGAATTTTCGGTAGTCGGATTTTTTCATGCGGCCGTTTTCCCAGACGACCATCGACGCGACCGTGTCGGTGCCCTGAATGTGGGAAATGTCGAAGCTCTCGATGCGTTTTGGTTCTTCCGCAAGATTCAGCGCGTTTTGCAGCGCTTCGCCGATGGCCTTGGAGGTAGGTTTCAGCACGCGGAAGCGCTGCTCGAAGGAATGTTTGGCATTGCTTTCGACGAGATCAAGAAAAGAGCGTTTGCTGCCCCGCTGCGGAGTGAAGATTTCGACTTTGTGTCCGGCGCGCTCCGCTAGCGTCTCCTCAAGGAGTTCGCGGTCTTCGAAATCGATGGGGACATGGATGGCTTTGGGGAGATACTCGGCTTCAAGATAAAGCTGCTTGAGCAACGAAGGCACAAATTCGTGGGGATTGAATTCGTCGAGATCTTCCCAATAGAATTCGCGGCGGTCGACGACGCGGCCGCCGCGCAAGTGGAATAAATTGGCGGCGACGAGAGGCGGTTCGGCGTAATAGGCAAGAACATCGGTGTCATCGCCTTGGGCGGCGGCGATGCGCTGGCGCTCTTCGATATCTTCGAGCGTGCGGAGGAGATCGCGATAGGCGGCGGCTTGCTCGAATTGCTCCTTTTCCGACGCGGCCATCATGCGGGCTTCGAGGCTTTTCATGAGGTCGTGGCGGCGGCCTTCGAGAAAGAGGCGAACGTCGCGAGCGGCTTCGGCGTAACGCTCGTCAGTGGTCAGGCCGTTGACACACGGGCCGAGGCAGCGGTGAATGTAATACTGAAGGCAAGGACGCGGATGGCTGCGCGTCAAATCGACGGTGCAGCTCGGAACGAGAAAGCGTTTGTGAACAAAATGGAGAATGCGGCGAGCGAGGCCGGCGGGGAAATACGGGCCGAAGTAGAGCGAGCCATCTTTTTTGATGCGGCGCGTGAAATAGACGCGGGGATATTTTTCCGCAGCTGTGAATTTGATGTACGGGTAGGTCTTGTCGTCGCGCAGTACGACATTGAATTTGGGGCGATATTGCTTGATGAGGTTGTGTTCGAGGGCGAGCGCTTCGCGTTCGTTGCCGACGAGAATGGTTTCGAGGTCGGCGATTTCGCGGGCGAGCGAACCGGTTTTAGCGTTGACCCAGCTGGATTCGAGAAAATAGGAGCGCACGCGGCTGCGAAGCGATGCCGCCTTGCCGACGTAGAGAACGGCGCCGGCGGCGTCTTTGAAGATGTAGACGCCGGGACTTTCGGGAAGAAGCGCGGCGATTTCTCGGGGTTCCATGGGAAGTGGCGCGGAATTTATGGTTAAACGCCAACTTCCATCATACTAGAATTGTAAGGCGGAACCGTTGAGGCGTGATCCGTGGCCCGTGATCCGTGGCCCGTGTTCCGTAACCTGTGAGGAATTCGCATCGGTGTGTGGACGAAGGGAGTTTGCAACATGCGGAGTGAAAGGGAGCATCCAAAGGACGGTATGAAGAGAGGCTTGCGAGTTGCGCTCCGCGCCGCGTTGGTCGGGTTCGTGTTAGCCGCTCTCCCGGCGCATAATCCCGCGCAGAATCCTCCGCCGCCGAGTCCTGCGGACCCGTCTGGGGCGCCGGCGAAAAAACAGGACGCCAAGCCAGCTAAACCGGATACGAATGGTTCGGCGCAGAGTGCTCCGGACCAGCCGGCATGGGATCCGTTGCGCGCGGAAAAAGACATGCAAGTTGGGACGTACTACATGCACAAAGGCGATCTGGACGCCGCCATCGACCGCTTCCAGGACGCCACGACTGCGAAACCGGGGTACGCGCTTCCCTTCCTGCGCTTGGGCGAAGCGCAGGAGAAAAAGGGGCTGAAGCGGCAGGCCATCAAATCGTATCAACGCTACCTGGATTTATATCCGCACGCGGAAGACAAAGAGAAAATTCAGAAGAAGATCGACAAGTTGTACAAGGAAGTGGAGAAGGATAAGAAGTCGTTGTAGCCAATCGTCGGACAGTTAACCGGGAGGAGCGACGGAAGCGCTCGGTGCAAAACAGGAGATTGGTTGACGAGTTGATTTGGGTTCGGCGCGGCAAGCTCGTTCTTCCATTGCGCGATCTTTGACTGCAAATCGCCGACCTGTTGCAGTTCAGCATCGAGTTTGGCTTTGGCAGCCGTGTCTTGGGCGTAATTGGGTGTGGAATAGTAGGTAGCCTGATCCAGAGCGAGCTGGCGTTGTAACCAGTCCAGTTCATTCTGTGCGTGATCGAGTTTCGCCTGAATGGCAGCGTCTTTCGGAGAGTCGCAGGCAATGCGCAAGGCTCTCTTGAGAGAGGCAATCTTTTCATCGAGACCAACTTCTGCCACTCGGGCGGGGACCGGTGGCTGCGTATTCAGGAGCGGTGGGGAGCCGACGTCAAGACCCGAGGAGCCAGGCTTGAAATTAGTCAAGTCGAGACCGCCATCGGAGATGACCGCGGGTTGATAGGAGAGCTCGCGGCGAATCCGGTCGCGTTCTCCCACGGCGCTCGACAGATCCGCTTTGAGATTCTCGGCCTTTGAATTGTCGCATCCCGGCGTGGGTGGTTCTTGCGCTTCGGCCTGGTTCGTTGATGAGGACCCGCGAGGGAGTTCTACAGCGCTTGGGGCCAAATACTGGGCTTCGAGGTCGTCGTTGGTGATGATTTTCGGATGACTGGCGGAAATGGATTTTTGCTGGCGAGCGTTGAGCGCAGCTTCGGCGACCGATTCGGCCGAATGATGTGCTTCCTGGGATTGCCCGGGCGCGGCAAGCGCAAGCGCCACAAACGTTAAGGTCAGAAACCGCACACGAAAACCGCCGAACTTTTGACGATTCAAGAGTTCCGAGTGGTGATTGCTGTTACCGAACATGGCTGCACCCGGCTAACGAAACCAATAACTTAAATTTCACCTCATTGGGTAAGATGCTCTCCGCAATCAAAAGGTTCCGAATAGCTTGGCGCGCTTTTGACGAAGTCGCGAGGAAAAACTCTAGAGCGCTGCAGGTGACGAAGACGGCAGGCGGGGACGCTCGGAATCAGCGGGCGAGGTGGTCGAGGATACGACGCGCGCGGGCGAAATCGGCGAAGAATTTTTCTTCGGCGCGGAATTCGGGGGAATGGGAGAGGAGGCTGCAGCCGGAGCGGCGAGTGGGATGCTTGACGTGGAGCATTTCGTGATAGAGGACGTACTCGACGGCGACTTGCGGGACGGCGGGATGGTCCATGCGGCGATTCAATAAAATTTGGTTGGGGCCGGGGTCGTAGCAGCCGAATTGGCGGCGCCAACTGCGGGCGCTCCAGCCGATGTGGGGGCGACGCAAAGTGCCGGAAAAATATTTCTGGTTCAAGGATTCGAAGATTTTTTCGAGGTCGAAATGGCGGCCTTGCGGGCCCGTTGAGGCGAGGCGAACTCGGCCGCGGCGCATTTGGCTGATGCGGTTGCGTGTGCGATGCGAGCGCGCATAATTCAGATATGGTTCGACCAATGCGCGGGGAGCTTTGCGGCGATAGACGCGCGAAAGGAGTAATGCGGCAGCGCCTTCGAGGACGGCTAGCGGGGCGCGGCGGAGCAGATCCGAGAAGCGGACGAAGACGACGTCTTCACGGCGGCGGATGGTTAGGACGAGACTGGCGTAAGGATAATACTCGACGCGAAAGCGCGGCGGGCGGCCGTCGCAGCCGAGCCGGGTGAAGACGCGTTGGAAAAGAGGAGCGCCTCCGGGGATGTGGGAACTTGTGTGGCGCTTCTGCGTTGCTTGCTTTACGCGTTTCTTCCTTGGCGGAGATGTCGCCGTACGCGTGAGTTCGATCGGTGGCGCGAGATCCATCGTCAGACTCAACTGTTCCGCAGGGGCTGAATCGTGCCCCGAGGGCATCGGTGGCTGCGGAGGGATTTGTTTCACCAGGTTCATTTCTTTCAGGATTTGATTTCTTTCGCTGATCATTTCTTTCGCCGGACGGGCGGCGGAGCTACGTTTTTCAACGCGGCTTCAGCTTCCCTGGAAGCGTCCTGCGTTCCTTCGATGGCGTCATCGAGATTGTCCTTGTACGTGTCGGCGTCGGGCGTGTTGGTGGGAATTTTTTGCAAAGCCACGATGTACTCCTTCGTTTTCGAGGCCATCAGGTTGATCGCTTTGCGAATATTTTGCTGTTTTTCGATACCGAGCTGGATGAGGTCGGCGGCGTCATCGACGCAACCGACGTACGCGTTCAGAAGTGAGTTGATCATCTCGTCGTGGTTGGCTTGCGAAGGGTGGTCCAATTCGTATTGCAGCTTCTTGAGGCGGTCGTCCGCGAAAGTTAGAAAGAGAGTGATACGTTCGTTGGGAGTTTCGGCGTCGCGGATTTTGTCTGCCTCGATGGCGGAAAGATAATCCTTTTGCGGAGGGGCGGCCGCGCGGGCGACGAACGCGCCGCAAAGGCCACTCGCTGCAAGAAATACAATGCAAAAACGAAGTTTCATGGACGCACCTTACGCACTTTTGAATCGAGAAGAGCAGCCGTGGGCGGCTTGGGAGCCGGCGCCAGCGGCTTCACTGTCGGGTGCTCGGGGAAGAGGCAGCGGAGCAACTTGTCGTCCATAGTCAGCAGATCCTGGCGGACGAGCTGGAGCGGAGGTTTGTATGGATCCGGCGCTTCGAGAAGGAATTCATCCATTTGGCGCAGGCCTTTCTGCAAGTGCATTTCGAGCTGCTTGTAGCCGTTGGGATGGTGCTCACCATCGGGATTGGCCTTGAGCAGCGCGTCCGAAGCAGTGCGGACATTGTCGCGGTATTTTTCGAGGAGCAGGCCCATCTTGCTGTAATCGCCGGCTTGCTCGGCGCGGCCGGCTTCGTCAAATTCGGCGTCGCCGAGCTTCTGCATCATTTTGGCTTTGTGCACGGGATTCGTTTCGTTGTCGAATTTTGTTTGAAGTTCGGCCAAGCTTTCTGAGGCTCTGGCCGCGCCGCATAGAGCGAGCGCCAGAATCGGAATAGCGAGGCGTCGCAACATGCGGGAGCCCATGGTTCACCTATCCTGACCCAGCATGTGGCGCAGGACCTTGCTGCGCTGCTGCGCCTGCCAGACCTGGTCGGGATTCTTGTCCTGATCGAGCTCGAGAAATTTCTGGTACGCCTCGAGCGCAGGCTTAGGCTGGTTTAGTTTATCGTAGCAGAGAGCGCGGATAAACCATTCACCGGGACCGGGAGTTTCCGCTTTGGCGATCAAATCGAGCGTGCTGATGGCCGCGGGCCAGTTGCCTGCCAAATAGTAGGTCGAGCTTAGATCCTTCCAATAGGCGAGATTGGCGCGATCGATTTGCAGAGCGGCTTTGATTTCTTTTTCGGCGCCGGGAAAATCGCGTTTCTGCATGTAGACGCGGCCGAGGCCAGCGTGAAGCGTGGCGTCGCCGGGCGCGAGCGCTATGGCTTTGCGGAGAGTGGCGATGGAATCGTCCCATTTTTTCTGGGCGATTTGAATGTCGGCGCGCGCGCGCAACGAATCGAGGGTGGGAGGCTTTCCCCCGGCGTCGGCGCGATCCAGCTCGGCGAGAGCTTCGTCAAACTGCTTTTGCTCGAGGAGCATGTGCATTAGACGGGTGCGCACGCGGGAATCGTTCGGATTGACGGCGAGATAGTCGCGATAGGCTGCGGCGGCTTCGGGCTTTTTTTGTGCGTCGAGAGATTGCGCCAGACCGAGCAGAGCTTGCGCGGATTTCGGCTGAGATTCGAGAACCGAGCGGTATTTGGCTTCGGCTTCGGGATATTTTTTCAGGCCGTAATAGAGATTGCCGAGGTGAACGACGGTTTCGGTGTCGCGAGGATCGAGGTGAAGCGCGGCTTCGTAGGAGTCGGTTGCGCCGGGAATATCGCCGGAACGTTCGAGCGCGTAACCGAGGAGAAAGCGCGGGCGGCTTTGCGCGGGGAGAAGATCGACGGCTTTGCGGAGAGGCGCGACAGCGGCGGCAGGATCTTTTTCGGTGAGGAGAATACCGAGATTCAAATAGGCTTCGGACATTTTGGGATCGAGCGCGGTAGCGCGTTCGTATTCGGCGCGGGCTTCGTCGGTGCGTTTGAGGGCGGTGTAGGCGTAGGCGAGCTGGAAGTGGGCCCAGGCGATGTCGGGTTTTTCGGCAATCAGTTTTTGAAGCGGAGTGATGGCGGCTTCGAATTGACTGTTGTCGATGTCGTGCTGGGCTTCTTTAAGGAGGTCGTTTAGGGGATTGGAAAGCGTTTGCGCGCGGGATTGGGCGGATTGACTTGAGGCGGAATTTGAGGAGCGAGATGACGCGTACATCCAAGAGGGCACGATGTATCGTGCCCCTGCAAATGCGAGGATGAGCGCGGCGGATCTGGAAAAACTGGAGAGGTTCATTGTTCGGGCGGAGGATTGCCTGCGCCATTGGCGATTGTAACTGAAGGCATGGAGGACTTGGATGCGCCATTCGTGGAGCGCTTTGCCTGACCGTTGGCGGCAAGAACGCGGGCGAGGAAGCGGCCGGTGTGGGATTGCTGGTTGCGGGCGACTTGTTCGGGCGTGCCGGTGGCGATGATTTTGCCGCCTTGATCGCCGCCTTCGGGGCCGAGATCGATCAGCCAGTCGGCGGACTTGATGACGTCGAGATTGTGCTCGATGACAAGAAGCGAAGCGCCGGATTCGAGGAGCTTGCGAAAGGCGGAGAGAAGTTTGGCGATGTCGTCGAAATGGAGGCCGGTGGTGGGCTCGTCGAGAATATAGAGGATTCCTTGATTTTCGGTGCGCGCGAGATGCGCCGCGAGTTTCAGGCGCTGGGCCTCGCCGCCGGAGAGCGTGGTGGCGGATTGGCCGAGGCGGAGATAGCCGAGGCCGATTTCGTTGAGAATGCGAAGCTTCGAGACGACTTTGGGAACCCCGGTGAAAAAGGCGAGAGCTTCGCGGGCAGTGAGATCGAGAACTTCGTGAACATTTTTTCCGCGATAGCGGACTTCGAGGACGCTGGTTTTGAAGCGCGTGCCGCGGCATTCTTCGCAGACGAGTTCGACATCTGCGAGAAATTGCATTTCTACGGTAACGGTGCCATCGCCCTGGCAGGTTTCGCAGCGGCCGCCGGGAACGTTGAAGGAAAAGTGTCCGGCGGTGAAGCCACGGCGCTTGGCGTCGGGAGTTGCGGCGAAGACTTCGCGGATGGCATCGAAAGCTTTGAGATAAGTGGCGGGATTCGAGCGCGGAGTACGGCCGATGGGCGACTGGTCCACGATCACGACTTCGCGAATGTTGGCGTCGCCTTCGAGGCGGTCGCAAAACTCCTTGACGCTGCCGCCGGTGCGTTTGGCGGCGAGGGCGCGGTAGAGAACGTCATGAACGAGCGTGGATTTGCCGGAGCCGCTGACGCCGGTGACGACGGTGAGAGTGCCGAGGGGAATCATGAGGTCGATATTTTGCAGATTGTGGAGCATCGCGCCGTAGAGGCGGAGAAATTTGCCGTTGGGTTTGTGGCGATTGTTGGGGACGGGAATGTTCAATTCGCCGCTGAGGTAGCGGCCGGTCAGAGATTTGTGTTCGGCGAGCATGGCGTCGTAATTGCCGGCGAAAAGGAGCTTGCCGCCGAGTTCGCCGGCGCCGGGGCCGAGATCGATGACGTGGTCGGCGGCGCGAATCGTGTCGGGATCGTGCTCGACAACGAGGACGGTGTTGCCGAGATCCCGCAGGGATTTGAGAATGTCGATGAGGCGTTGGGTGTCACGCGGATGGAGGCCGATGGAAGGCTCGTCGAGAACGTAGAGAGCGCCGACGAGATGCGAGCCCAGCGAGGTGGCAAGTTGGATGCGCTGGGATTCGCCGCCGGAGAGAGTCGAGGTGAGGCGGTCGAGAGTCAAGTAGTCGAGGCCGACTTCATCGAGAAATTGCAGGCGCGTGCGAATTTCTTCCAGGATTTTCTCGGCGACTTTGGCTTGCGCGGGGGAAAGAGACAACGTCGAGAAAAAGGCGCGAGCCTCCTTTACGGTGAGCTTGGTGATTTCGGTAATCGAGCGGCCAGCGACGCGCACGGCGCGCGCTTCGGGGCGCAGGCGCGTTCCACCGCAATCGGGGCAAGTTGCATAGCCGCGGTAGCGGCTGAGGAAAACGCGCACGTGAAGTTTGTACTTTTTGCGTTCGAGCCAGTTGAAGAAGCCTTTCACGCCTTCGAAATCGTTTTCGGGATCGCCCTCAAGGACCAGGCGGCGCTGCTCGGCGGTGAGCTGGCGCCACGGGACGTTGAGCGGAATGCCGCGGTTGCGCGCCCATTTTTTCACGTCCTGCAGGAGAGCGCGGTAGCGAGGCTTGGTCCACGGCTCGATAGCGCCTTCATCGAGCGATTTACTGGAATCCGGAACGACGAGATTGAGATCGAAGTCGATGGTGTTGCCGAACCCCTGGCAGCGCGGGCAAGCACCGTAGGGATTGTTGAATGAAAAAAGGCGCGCCTCGGGCTCTTGATAAAGCGAGCCGTCGTTCTTGCATTCGAAGCGCTCGTTGAACGTGAGGCGCTCGGCGGGATTGCCAGCCGAATCGGCGATGAATTCGAGGATGGCTTCGCCGTGGCCTTCGCGATAGCAGATTTCAATGGAATCCGTGAGTCGTGAGCGCGATTCGGGGCTGACGGAGAGGCGGTCGACGAGGACGTAGACGGGCCTCGAGAAATCCACATCGAGAAGAGTTTCGGGAGAGGAAAATTCGTGGACGCGGCCGTCTTGATAGAGGCGATTGAAGCCGCGCTTTTGGATGTCGCCGAGGGCTTGTTTGAGCGCTTCTTGAGGGGGCGCAGGCGCTTTTTTCCTTGGGACGCGGCGCCCGCCGCCCGTGGCTTGCGGCTGGGTCGCGATGCGCAGTGGATACATGATGTAAAAGCGCCGCCCCGGAGTAAGCAAAAGGATGCGAGTCGCGATTTCGTCGGGGCTGTCGCGGCGAACCTCCACGCCGCACTTGATGCAAAAGGTTTGGCCGCATCGCGCGAAGAGCAACCGCAAATAATCGTAAATTTCCGTCGAGGTGGCGACCGTCGAGCGCGGGTTGCGCGTGGAATTTTTCTGTCGAATGGCGACGGCCGGAGCGATGCCTGAAATCTCGTCGACATCTGGCTTTTCCATACGTTCTAGAAACTGGCGCGCATAGGCAGAAAGAGATTCAACGTAGCGGCGCTGGCCTTCGGCGTAAACCGTGTCAAAGGCGAGCGAGGATTTGCCGGATCCACTGACGCCAGTGACAACCGTGATGGCGTTGTGCGGAATTTCGAGCGTGATGTTACGCAGATTGTGAACGCGGGCTCCGCGGACGCGGATAGCCTCTTGTTCGCTGAGCACGGTCGTGAGTTCTTTAGTGGCCAAAGGGAAGCCCAGACAGCGCGCTCCGAGCGCAGTGTCTAAACCTTAAATTATACGGCTACGGGAAAATGAGAGCAAACGACGGATTTCGCGAATTCTTTGCCGGAGTCTTCGCACGGCCTTTGTGGCAGATCTACGCGAACTAAGGCTCCTGAATGAGTCTGATCGTGCCGACACCGCCTTCAACCTTCAGGTGAATGGTGGTCGGTGACTTTCCATAGGCGGCGTTGGTGTACCTGTCACCATCGTGATCCAGGCCGGGCGCTTCAATCGTGCCAATTCCGCCGGAGGCGTTGATGATCACGCCGATGTTTTTGGGCAGACGAATGTTGGCCTCGCCGACGCCGCCCTCCATATCCGCCGTGAGATCGGATTTGCGGTCGCCGGTGAGATCGACGTCGGCCTGCCCGGCTCCCATGTCCAGATTCAAGCGTGTTACGTCAATATCTCGGAGCCGCAGATTGTCGTGGCCGGCGCCCATGTCGATCTTGATTTCCATTGGAATGTCGTTGGCGAGATGAAGAGTCCAGTGGTTGCCGCCGCAACCGTTGAAGTGATGCTCCGAATCGTCCTGGGAAATGTTCAGCTCGCCTGTGCCTCCGGAGACCGAGTAGTCCACTCTGGGAGCATTCCGAGAATTGCAGTACTCAAAATCGGACTCAAGCAGATGGCTCGATCCGCCGCTGAGATCTAGATCCCCTGCGCCCATGTCTAGAGTCACGCGCACGGACTTCGCATTCTGCCGTTCGACGGTATGCGATACATGCTGCATGGAGTAATCGGCAGAGCTGCCGTGCCAGCGGCGGTAGTTCCTGCCGTGCCCGAGGAGAAGAATCAGAATGATGATGAAGGCGACCGCGCCGAGGCTCGCGCCCGCCGAAGAGCCTGCCGGCGCATTGGGATTTTGCCTCCGGCGCCAGTGGTCCCAGATCGTTCCGAGGCCAATGAAAATCAGGATGAGCGGCCAGTACGTCCAAAGAATGGGCCAGGGATCAAAGAACGGATGCCAGTTGGCGTAAAGAAAAATTGCACCCAGCGCGATGAGAAGAATTGGAAAAACAAGCGAAGTGCGCCGTGGACCGAAGTCTTGAGCCATCCCACACCTCTTCACTCTGTACTACGCACAAACAGACAAAAAAGTTCAGGAAATTACAGCTACTGAGTCCCGCATAATATTGCGAACAAGCTATTTGGAGTGCGGCAGCCCTGCTGCCGCTTTTCTCAGTGGCTCGCACGCCTTTATATTTGGCGAGGCTCAATAAAGGGATCTCTGTTGAGATTACTGGCCGCTCGGAGGTTGGTCAACCATTCCGGACCATACGAAAGGGATTCTGCGTTTGTGTTAGAGTGCGGCAAAGGATACGCCTTCTAACACCGGCGCGCTCGAGGTTCGGCGATGCAGCGATATGAAAGAGTGATCTGGATCGTGTTGGACAGCGTGGGGATCGGAGCGCTGCCCGACGCTGTGGACTACGGAGACGTGGGCCGCAGCACTCTTGGGCACATTGCGGAGTCGCGGCCACTGGCATTGCCGAATCTTCTGCGGCTAGGCCTGGCAAGTATTGCGCCGCTTTCTCATTTGAACGCAGCAACATCGCCGATGGGCGCGTACGGCAAGGGCGTAACACATTCGCCGGGAAAGGATACGACCACGGGCCATTGGGAAATGGCCGGCGTTTGGTTGGACCAAGCGTTCCCGGTTTATCCACACGGTTTTCCACCGGAATTGATTGCCGAATTTGAAAAACAAATTGGGCGCGGAACCCTTGGCAACAAGCCGGCGTCAGGCACGGAGATTATCAAGGAACTCGGGGAAGAGCACGTCCGCACGGGAAAACCGATTGTCTACACTTCCGGCGACAGCGTTTTTCAGATTGCCGCGCACGAAGACGTGATTCCTATCGCGGATCTTTATCGCATGTGCGAGATCGCGCGTAAATTACTCGATGGTCCGAACCGCGTCGGGCGCGTGATTGCGCGGCCTTTCGCGGGCACAGCCGGGAATTTCAAGCGCACGACGCGGCGGCATGATTATGCCGTCGATCCGCCAAAACCAATGCTGCTGGACGTTCTTGCGGAACGCGGCGTTCCTGTTTTTGGGATTGGAAAAATTCACGACATTTACAACGGCCGCGGCGTCGAGAAGTACGTCACCACCACGGGCAACGCCGAAGGCATGGCTAAAATGGCCGAAGCTTTGCAAGAGAGAAAAAGCGGGCTGATTTTTTGCAATCTGGTCGATTTCGACATGCTTTATGGGCACCGAAAAGACGTCGAAGGCTTTGCGGAATCGCTGGAAGAATTTGATCGCATGCTTGGTCCTTTCTTGGGACTCTTGCATGCCACGGATTTGCTGATAATTACCGCGGACCATGGCTGCGACCCCGATCCGCGCTGGCCGACCACGGACCACTCGCGCGAGTACGTGCCGATCCTGGCGTATTCGCCAGGAAGCCGCGCGGGAGTGAACCTGGGCGTCCGGCAAACGCTGGGGGACATGGGCCAGACGGTGGCGGAAAACTTTGGCGGGAAGATTCCGCACGGAACGAGTTTCTTAAGAGAAATCGGCTGACCGCCAGCTGACTACGGAATCAGCTTGAAGGCGCGCTGCGGAAACGCTAACGTCGCTGCGGCTCTGAACTCGTTGCGTAAAGTCGAGGAAACTATCATGGCAGATCGCAAATGCATGCGTTGGCTGGGCAGCGCGTTGGCGCTGGCCTTTATTCTGCAACCGGTGAAAACCGGCGCTGGAGCGTGGCACCAGGACACGAATGCCGCGGCCCCGCCTGTCCATCTCACCGCGGAACAAGATCACCAGCGGTTGATGGACTTATTGCACATCACTTCCCACCGCCGAGGCGCTGATGGCGATCCGAAATCGCCCTACGCGGCCAATTATGACGAGGCAAAGGCAACTCTGTCATCCAAACTGCCCGATCCGCTGAAGTTGAACAATGGAAAAGAAGTGAAGACAGCTAAAGTGTGGTGGCAGAAGCGGCGGCCTGAAATCGTCGAGGATTTCGATCGTGAGATTTATGGCCGCGTCCCGAAAGAAACGCCGAAAGTCGTTTGGGAAGTGACGAGCACCGCGCACGAGATGAACGGCGATGTGCCGGTGATCACGAAAAAGCTCGTGGGGCACGTCGACAATTCGGCGTATCCGGCGATCGCAGTAAATATTGATTTGATGCTTACAACGCCGGCAAACGCGTTCGGGCCGGTGCCGGTAATCATGGAGCTGAGCTTCAGCCCGGAATTTATGGCCGCGATCGCCAAGCGCATTCCGGAGATGACCGCCGCGATGCAGAAAGGGCCAACATGGCAGCAGCAAGTCCTCGCGAAAGGCTGGGGCTATGCGGTACTGATTCCCACGAGCTGGCAGGCGGATAACGGCGACGGGTTGACCGAGGGAATCATCGGGCTGGTGAACAAAGGGCAGCCGCGCGGGCTGGAAGACTGGGGAACGATTCGCGCCTGGGCGTGGGGAGCGAGCCGCGCGTTGGATTACCTGGAGACGGACAAGGCAGTGGACGCGCGCCAAGTCGGCATCATGGGGCATTCGCGCTTCGGAAAAACGGCGCTGGTTACGATGGCTTACGATTTGCGCTTCGCCATGGCGTATGTCAGCTCGTCGGGCGCCGGCGGGGCGGCCCTCTACCGCCGCAATTTTGGCGAGCAAATCGGCAACGTCGCGGGAATACGCGAATATCATTGGATGGCTGGAAATTTTTTGAAGTATGCGGGGCCGCTGACGCCGAATGATTTGCCCATCGATTCGCACGAACTGATCGCGCTCTGCGCTCCGCGGCCGGTCTTTATCGGCGCAGGCGCCGTGAAAGGCGACGGATGGCAGGATCCTCACGGAATGTTTCTGGCAGCGGTGGCCGCGGGGCCGGTCTATCGGCTGCTCGGAAAAAAAGATTTAGGGACAACAGAATTTCCGCCGATGGAAACCGCGCTAATCTCCGGAGATATCGGCTACCGCCAACACAGCGACGGACACACTCCTGGCCCCAATTGGCCGACGTTTCTGACGTTTGCGGGCAAGTATCTGAAAGGGCCGGAAGTTTCACCGGCGACGGCCCGGCCGCGCACCAATCCCTAATCCCGGCGCTCCATCTTAGAGTAAAAAGGATTTCAGCTAGTTCCCTGCCGCTGCAGAAGACGGACCGCCCGGCGCGTAGTACCCATTGCGTGTGCGCGCCACCAGCTTGCCGCGGCCACGAGGCGGAATCACCTGCACGGTGACCGCGCGAAACGTTCCGTCCTTCCTGGTGTTGGAGGGATAGTAGGCGATGGTGTACTGATTGCGAATATCGTGGGCCACCTGCTCGCAGATCGCGTGCACATCATCGACGTTTTCGGGAAAGAACGCCAGCCCGCCGGAAGCTTCTGCGATATGCTTCAGCGCCCTCATCGCAGTATTCTTTTCTTTTCTTTTTTCATCGCCGAGCAAGCCAATCGTGTAAATCACAGTGTCGGTCTTCTGGATTTCGCGGATGGTCTTCTCGAGCGAATAGTGGCTGGAATTGTCTTCGCCGTCGGTCACCACCAGCAAAACCTTTTTATCCTTGGAGCCTTTTTTGAGGTGATCCAGCGAGCCAATGATGGCGTCATAGAGCGCCGTGCTGCCGCGTGAATCGATGCGTTCGAGCGCCTCTTTCAATTCGGGAATACTACTGCTGAAATCCTTGTCGAGGTCCAGATAGAAATCATCGTTGAAGTTGACGACGAAGGCCTCGTCCTGCGGGTTGCTGGCCTCGACCAAAGTGAGCGCGGCTTCATTTACGCGCGGCCGCTTGTCGCGCATGCTGCCGCTGTTGTCGATCACCAAGCCCATGCTGACGGGAACGTCCTCGCGCTTGAACGTCGCGATCTTCTGCTCGACCTTATCTTCGTAAACCCGAAAATTTTCCGCTTTCAACCCGTCCGCGAACTTCCCGCGATCGTCCAGCACGGTCGTATGCAGCACCACGAGCCCGACGTCGACCTTGATGGTCGATCCCTGCTTATCGGAGTTGGAATCCTGCCCCGGAGGCAGCGGCTGCGCATTCTGAATCGGAATCTGCGAAAAGCAAGGCGCAGCAAACAAAGCCATCCCGCACAAAGTCAAAAATAGAGCGGACAACCGGCGAATGTTCGAGAAGGCGCGCTCAGTGGCTGGGCGCGTAATATCCGGTCTTTGCGTAAACATTGAGCGGCGGCAAGCCTCTCGGCGCGCGCAGCTTGATTTTAATTTTTCGCCAACGTGCATCGTGGGCCTTGTTGCTCGGTCTATATCCCAGGACATATTGATTTCGCAGCTCCATGCTTATTTTGGTGGCAATGTCCGGCAGGTCTTCAAGTCTTTCAACGGCAAAAACTCGGCCTCCCGTCATCTCCGTTATTTCAGAAAGCAGCGACGGGCCGTTCAACTCTTCCGGCGTCCGGTCGCGATAGCCAAGCGGGTCAAAAATGCCGATCGCATAGAGCTGGGTGTCCGCTTCCCGCACCAGCCGCTTGATATCGCTTTCGCTGTACCGGCTATGATTATCCCCTCCATCAGATAAGATGAGCAAGGCGCGCTTGCCGTTGTGTGCACCCCTCATTTCGCTCAAGCCAAGATAAATCGCGTCCAGCAGCGCGGTGCGTCCCTTCGCAGAGGTCAGCATCAGGCTGCTCTGCAAATCCTCCACGCTGTTCGTGAAGGCGCTCGTCAGTTCCGCGCGCTCGTTGAAGCTCACCAGAAAAAATTCGTCCTGCGGATTCGCCGTCTTGAAAAATTGCATGGCCGCTTCGCGCGCCTTCCCCACTTTGTTGGACATGCTGCCGCTGAAATCAAAAATCACGCCGATCGAGATCGGCACGTCTTCGGAAGAAAACGACACGATTTCCTGCTCGACGTTGTCCTCAAATACCCGAAAATTTTCTTTATCCAGCCCGGTTACCAGGCGGTTGTAGGGATCCGTCACCGTCACGTTGACCAGCGCCACGTCCACGTCCATCTTCAACGACCGGCCCGGCCTGATGATTTGCCCTGGCGTGTCCTTCGTTACGTCGTCCTTCGGTTTTTTTGCTTTCTGCTGGTTTTCATCCGCGGGCGATTGCGCTGCGGCGGGAATTGCGAAGCGGGATACGACGAGGCAGGCAAATAACAGGACTACAGCGGCAAAACAAAAAACGCGAAAACACTGTCTATCGCGTTTCACGGCACCCCCATCGTTCCGCCAACCCGGAACGGCCGCGCGGCTCGGACTATCCGCGATTCTACCACCCACGCTGGCGAAGACAAGGCAAATCCTGTACCGCAAGCCGCATGATTACGGGGCTCCTTTCCGGGCAGCACCCATACTGGCAGCAGCTTAGCGCCGCAGCATTACGTGGATACTGCGCAAATTAACAGGTACCACTCTCTCGGAAAATCATGAGAAAGTTCTCAAATATTCGCGGATAGGGGAGACTCAAGCTCATGGGAGCCTCAAAGTTATGAGTTCTGACAATCCGGAAGTAGTCATCGTCATTCCCGCGCGGTATGGCTCAACGCGCCTGCCCGGCAAGCCACTTGTTTCGCTGGCCGGCAAGCCCATGATCCAGCACGTCTATGAACGCGCCAAGATGGCTGCGCGTGCCAGCCGTGTCATTGTCGCCACCGACGATGAACGCATCATGAAAGCCGTGGAAACCTTCGGTGGCCAAGCTCGCATGACGCGGCCTGACCACCGCACCGGAACGGAACGCGTGGCCGAAGTCGCCTTTCACGAAAAGGGCGACGTCTTCGTGAATGTCCAGGGCGATGAGCCGCTTCTCGATCCCGTAGCCGTCGACACCGCCATCAATTCCCTGCTCGACGAGCCTGCCGCGCAGATCGCCACCGTTGCCACTGCCATCAAAACGCCCGCCGACATCATGGACCCCAACGTGGTAAAAGTTGTCCTCGATTTCGAAGACAACGGCCTCTATTTTTCGCGCGCCCCCATTCCCTGGGTCCGCGACACCGCCGCCAAAATCCAGGTGCGCCACCTGAAACACCTCGGCCTCTACGTCTTCCAGCGCGACGCCCTCCTCGAATATCCCACGCTGCCGCAAGGCGAACTCGAGCGCATCGAGCAGCTCGAACAACTCCGCTGGCTGGAAAATGGCTGGAAGATCCGCGTCGCGGAAGTCGCACACGACGCCGTAAGCGTCGACGTTCCCGAAGACATCCCGCGCGTGGAAAAACTCCTCCAAAAATAAAACCGCCCGGCCAAGTTCAGCCGGGCGGCATCCATCATTTTGATGGCAAGCTGGTTATGGCGTTTGTGCCGTTAGCACGCCGGCGATCACTCGAGTTTTATCGGTCCCCATAACCAGGATGGTGCTGGGGTTGGCTATGTAGGCGAAGTAGTTGATCGTGACGGCCGGACTGCCGGTGATTCCTGCAACGAAGGTGCTGTGCTGGCCGGTACTGCCTGTGCCATCACCCCCGATCGTGAAAACGCCGTTGAAAGGAGTACTAAGAAAGAGTTTGCCGGCGCCGAACTCGTTATAGTCCACCAGGCCGTTTGGACTTGCGTTAGCGGGTGCGAAGCTGCCCACGAAATCTTCCTCAAGTGGGTCGGCCCCGCTCCAGTTAAACGAATAAGCCGTTGCAAGACTGCTGGAAGTAAACGGAGCACCAGTCTGCGCGAGCAGTGTCCCATCCATCACATCCACCGCCGTAGCGACTCCGCCAATCTGGACGGTGGTGACATCTTGAATCACGCCCTGGGTCGCCGAGCTCAGATAGAAAACGAAGCTATACGTCCCCGTATTATTGACAGTATCGGTAAATGTCAGGGTACCGCGGCCCGAGTTGTCGCCATCAAGCGTAATCGTTCCCCCGCTTAGTACGCCGCTCTTCGGTACAGACTGCGAGCTTCCGGCGTCGTTTTCATCAAGAAGTATGCCTGCCACGCTTCCGCCTGTAGCCGTGAAGCGCGCACCGCGTGTGAATGGACTGAGGCTGGAATCGGAGCCACCCATCACAAACACGAAGCTGCTGCTATTGAACGCACTGGTGTTGTTGGGCGTGCCGATCTGTTGCGCGACGGCTTCTCCGGCGTTGGTCCCCGCAATCACCTGATCTGGATCTGTCTCCATGAATTGAGCGTGCTGGCCATCTATCACGTAGTAGACGTAGTTCAAGCCGTTGATTATCGCCGTGCCTCTTCCCGTCCCAGGACTGTTGTTATCCGGCTGGTAGCTTCCTGTTATATCGGCCTTAGTGGTGAAATTACCGCCGTCATTCACGTCCTCGAAACTGCCGCTCGAGAAGCTGCCGCTGGCCGCGGCACTGGGGATGAAGTCGCCAATCCTCGAAATGGCGTTGCCCGATATGGGAGAAATTCCTGAGAAATCGAAGGTATAGGTGCCTGTGGCAAGACTTGTCGCCGTTTGCAGCGTAAAGCTCCCGCTTGCGGTCTCAGTATTTGTAAGAGTGCCGCCGCTGGAACACGATGTAACCGTTCCCATGTCCGCCATATACCCGCTGCTGGACGCGACTAAGCTGATGCTGTATTGCACCATCCCGCCGGAGGTCTCAATGCACAAACTTCCACGGCCGTCGGAATTGATGCTGTAGCTCCCGCCCGTAATCCCGAAGATGTTTTGCGCGCCGAACATATGCACGTCTTCCAGTCCGCCGGTGGTCAGAATGTCGCCTTTTCCGTCGGCCGAAAAAACTCCGACACGCGAGAAAGCGCTCGTCCCAGAGCTATTGTCAAGCGTCGTGCCGCTCAGAGAGAAAACATAAGCGCCGGTCAGGCTGGCGTTATTAAACCCGCTCTGTGGTGGCGTGACAGGGCTGCTGGAACCACCGCTGCTGCAACCGGTCGCCCACCCGAGCGCACATGCCGCGAAAACAAGAAGCAAGCGTTTCATCGCGCACCTCTCACGACATGCACGGGCGACATCGCGATAAGCCGCCCTTTCGTATCTCGCACCGTGACGGACTTCTCTCCATCCTCGACAATGCGCGCCGCAAACGTGCTGCTTTGCCCGAACGAGATCACTTCTCCGGTAACGCTAACGGAGTCCCCAACATTTAAGGTGAATCCTTTTTGCTCAAGAAGCTTCGCGCTTCCCAGATGCACGTCCACGGGTCCATAGACAGTCTGAACGCTCATGTGCGCCCCGATCGGCGGCACGCTGGACGCAGCCGTGTACGAGAGAACCTTGCCGGTAAGGGTAGTCTCGCGGCTCACATCGTAAGTCGTGTAGGTTTGTGCGGCCGGCGTTTGGTTTTGCTGTGCGCCGGAAAAAGAAGCGAAGAGTAGAGCGCCTGCGATTGCAGCACTGCCCAGGTACAGCCGGTTTTTCAAGTTCATTACCCCTTCCCCACGTTCGAGAGACCCTTGAAGAATCCCCCAGGATAGCGCCACCCGCGTTTGGGCTGCGGGCCTACGCCGATGTTCTACTGCTTTGATGAGTACATCAATCCAAACGCTTCCTGCGTACGATACATTTTGCTCAATGAAGCAACTCTCGCGCACTCCGTAAAAAAGACAGGCCCCTCCCCTTGCAGTCAAACCCGCTCGCGCCGGAGAAGTTTCGCCGCCTCCTCAATTTCCCGCTTCTTATCTCTGCTTCGCTCTATTCTTGAAGTTCCCAGATCCGATAGTCCAAGTTCCCAAAATCAATTGTCCCGAATCAATTCTTCGATTTGACACCCGTCCGCATTCCGATGATAATTGTTCGTACGTCATTCTTTGGGAGGGCTGATAAGCCCGGCGCGCTGGGAAATCCCGGACGCGGGCTGCATGGATGGCGCCAAAATATATTTTTGTTACCGGCGGTGTTGTTTCCTCACTCGGAAAGGGCGTTGCAGCTTCTTCCATCGGTTGTCTCCTCGAAAGTCGCGGTTTCAAAGTCACCCTTCAGAAATGCGATCCGTACCTGAACGTCGATCCCGGCACGATGAGCCCGTTCCAGCATGGCGAAGTCTTCGTCACCGAAGACGGCGCGGAAACTGACCTCGACCTCGGCCACTACGAGCGATTCACCCACGCGAAGCTCCGCCGCGACAATAACTGGACCACCGGTCGCATCTACGAAACCATTCTGACCAAAGAGCGCCGCGGCGATTACCTCGGCAAGACCGTCCAGGTCATTCCCCACGTTACCGACGAAATCAAAGCCACCATCAAAAAAGTCTCCGACGATGTGGACGTCGTCATCGTCGAAATCGGAGGCACCGTTGGCGACATCGAATCGCTTCCCTTCCTCGAAGCCATTCGCCAGATGCGCCTCGAACTCGGCGCGGAAAACACTCTCTTCGTCCATGTGACCCTGGTGCCTTATATCGCCGCCGCCGGCGAGTTGAAAACCAAGCCCACCCAGCACAGCGTCAAAGAAATGCTCGGCATCGGAATCCAGCCCGACATTTTGCTTTGCCGCAGCGACCGCCACATTCCCGCCGAACTTAAGAAAAAAATCGCCCTCTTCTGCAACGTCGCCGAAGCCTGCGTCATTTCCATGGAAGACGTGGACACGATTTACGCCGTCCCCGTCGAACTCAGCCGCGAGGGCCTCGACGCGCAGATCCTGCGTCATCTGAAATTGGAAGACCGGCCCTCGGACATGAGCCCGTGGCTTGATCTCGTCTACCGCATCCACAATCCCGCCGGCGAAGTCCGCATCGCGGTCGTAGGAAAATATGTTCAGCTCGAAGACGCCTACAAAAGCCTGCGCGAAGCTCTGCTCCATGGCGGCCTCGCTCACAACCATAAAACCATTCTCGAATGGATTGAAGCTGAGGACATCGACTCCGTAGCCACCGCTGCCGCGCGCTTGCACGGCTATGACGGCATCCTGGTTCCCGGCGGATTTGGCAAGCGCGGCCTGCAAGGCATGATCTACACGATCGAGTACGCCCGCGAAAACAAGGTGCCCTATTTCGGCATCTGCCTCGGCATGCAATGCGCCACCGTCGAATACGCCCGCGATGTCGCCGGCCTGAAACAAGCCGACACCACCGAATCCAATCCGCAGTCCCCTCATCGCGTCATCTATAAATTGCGCGAACTCCTCGGCGTAGACGAAATGGGCGGCACCATGCGCTTAGGCGCGTGGCCCTGCAAACTCGAACCCGGTTCCTTCGCCGCCAAAGCCTACGGCAAACTCGAAATCAGCGAGCGCCATCGCCATCGCTACGAATTCAATCGCGACTACGAAAAAACCCTAACCAACGCAGGCCTCCGCATCACCGGCCGCACCCCCGACGAAAATTACGTCGAAATCATCGAAGCCCCCGAGCACCCCTGGTTCCTCGGTTGCCAGTTCCATCCCGAATTCAAGTCCAAACCCCTCGAGCCCCATCCCCTCTTCGCCGCCTTCATAGGCGCTGCCCTCGAACACAAAAAATCCAAGTCCCGTCCGACCGCCGAACCGCAGCGCGTCCAAGCCCTCCGCGTCGCTCCCCACGCCAACGCGTGATCGCTCCCCTTTGCGAGTTACGTTGTACAATCGCGCTTCAACGCGCGGGCGTGACGAACTTATGACAAATCCTGGGCATCATTTTGTGGCCGTAATCGGCGGCGCGATTTCCGGCTCGGTGGCCGCGGAAATTCTGGCCGATCACGGTATTCCGGTCGCCGTGTTCGAGCAGAACACCCGGCCGTACGGCAAGATCGAAGACGGTCTGCCGCGTTGGCACGTCGAACAGCGCAAACAGGAATACGCCCGCATCGACGCCCGCATGAAGAAGCCGAACGTGTATTTCATCCCCTCCACCAAGCTCGGACGGGATTTTAATCTCCCTCGGCTCTTCGAGTGGGGATTTTCGGCCGTGATTCTCGCCAATGGCGCGTGGCGCGATCGCGAATTGGGCATACCGGTAGCAGAGCAGTACGTCGACAAGGGCCTCGTTTACCAGAATTCTTTTATCTACTGGTACAACCACAAGAACGAGAAGGGCTACGGCGGGCCGCGCTATGAAACGCCCGACGAAGCCGTGGTAGTGGGCGGCGGGCTGGCCTCCATCGACGTCGTCAAAGTGCTCCAGCTGGAAAACTACGAACGCGCATTAAGAGCTCGCGGCATTCACACCACCATGCATGAGTTGGAAAAAGGCATTCCCGAAGTGTGCAAAGCGCACGGCATCAATCCGGAAGAGTTAGGCGTAAAGGGTTGTCTCTTGATTTATCGCCGCCGCGAACAGGACATGCCTCTGGCGCAGCCCCCCGACAACGCGACGCCCGAACAGCTTGCCAAAACCGAACAGGTTCGACAGAAAATGCTACGCCTCGCCCGCAACAAATACCTGTTTCGCTTCCGGGATCGCAGGCTCACCACCGGCATCATCGTCGAAAATGGACGCCTCGCTGGGCTCAAGGTCACGGAAACAAAAATTGAAGGCCGCAAGGCGGAGCCGATCCCAGGATCCGAACACGAACTCCGCGCTCCGCTGGTCGTTTCTTCCATCGGCTCGGTGCCGGAGAAACTCCCGGGCATCAACATGCAAGGCGAATACTACATGTTTTCTGGAACCGATCTGCCGCGGTACACCGCTTTGGAACGTGTCTTCGGCGTCGGAAACGTCGTCACCGGACAAGGAAACATCCGCGTCTCTCTTGTACACAGCCAGAAAGTGACCAAGCGCGTCGTGGAATGCATGGAGTGCGACAATGGGAACGCCGGCGATGCAACAAGTGCCGCCGAACAGCAAGTCGCAAATTCCATGGAAGTGATCGGGAACCACATCGAGAGAATCCCCCAGCTTTCCGACGACCAGATGGCCGCGGTCAAACGCCATGTTCACGCCCTGCAGCAAAAGGCCGGCTTCACTTCCGACTACGACTCCTGGCTTGCCAAAGTAACTCCCCCCGACCTCGAATAAATCGCATTCCTTACAATTTGAATGCATCCGCGACTTTCAAATTCGAGGACGCACCGAGAACCAAGTCTCGGCAGTCCCCCTTCACGGTCCCACCAGGCAGAAACCATCAGGCATCGGTTCAGTCTAAAATGTGCACCGTCCCCCACACCGTACAGAACGTCGGTGCCAAGTTCAGAAATCCAGCGGGGCGATCAGCCGGGCTGCTTATCCGTTTCGTCGTCGTCCGCCCGCCCGAACCCAGGCAGGTAGCGGCCGAAATTCAATTCAAAGTCGCTCGGAACGCCGTAACCGATGTCGCGGACCTTGGCACGGCGCGCCTGTGCACTGGGTAAGGCCAGCAATGGAAAGAACAAGTCGATGCTCGACTGAAGCTCGGCAGCTGTCGGCCTCCCGAACCGATTGACCTGCGCCTTCGCCGCACTTAGCGTTTCACGGTCGAACGTGGCGAGACGCCGGGCGAGCGCATCGACAAACGAGTCGAGGTGCTCATCGTCTAGCGTGCGGTTTACCCAGCCATAGCGCTCGGCGATATCAGCATCGAAATCGTCGCCGCTGAGCACGATCTCAAGTGCCCGCGAGCGACCGACCAAGCGCGGGAGCCATTCCAGCGCTCCGCCGCCCGGGACCAGTCCGACGCCGACCTCGGGGTTGCCGAAAAGGGCGCTTTGCCGGCTGGCGAAGCGCATGTCGCAGGCCAGCACGAATTCGTTACCGATGCCGCGCGTGCGGCCGCGAATCTTGGCGATGCTCACGACTGGCGCGGACGAGAGGCGCAGCACTAAGTCCCGCCAAAGGCCCAGCACCTCTGGCCGTTCGGCTGCCTTGCCTACGTCGAGATGGGCGATGAAAAAATCGGGATTCGCCGACTGAAAGACTACGACCTTCACAGACGGGTCGGCCTCGAGGTCGGACATTAGCGCTCCCAATTCGACGATCGTTGTGGGAAGAAACATGTTGATCGGCGGGTTGTTGAATAGGACCGTCCACCGGCCAGGATGGGTGCGGTCGATGTTGAACTGCGCGTCTGCCTGCTCGCTGCCTCGCTGTGTAGCGCTGGATTGGGTCATGATCTCCTCCTTTCTGTCGAAGAACTCTACCGAAGCGATCGAAAGCCCGCGCGAACCTCTTCTGAAAAGAGCTTCGGCTGTTCCCAGGCGGCGAAGTGTCCGCCCTTTGGCAAGCGGTTGTAATGGATCAGTTTGGGATAGGCCTTCTCTGTCCAACTTTGCGGGGCAGGATAAAGTTCGTCGGGGAAGACGCTTACGGCAACCGGGATCGAGACGCCTTTCGCATTGAAGTACCCTCCTTTGCCCCAATACTCCCAATAGAGGCGGGCGGCGGAGAGCGCTGTGTTCGTCAACCAAGTGATCGTGATGTTGTCGAGAATGTCGTCACGCGTGAGGCCTTCGGTTTCTCCGGCGAAGACGCGTGAGATCAGCGCGTAACTGCGCGCGTCGTGATCGAGGAAATAAGCAGCAAGACCGACAGGGGAATCTGCGATTCCGTAAAGCGTCTGGGGACGCAGCCCCATCTGGTACCCGTAGGCGATTCCTTTTTGATAGACGAACTGTACACGCTCGTAAGCGACTTTTTCGTCGGCCGAGAGGCCCGATGGCGCCGGCGCGCCAGATGCAGCCGCCTGGTCCATGGCGGCCGGAAAGATGCCAGGCATGTTGGTGTGAATGCCGAGCAACTCCGGTGGCGCTAGCACGCCCATCAGATCGACAATGACTGCACCCCAGTCGCCACCCTGCGCAACAAACTTCTGATATCCGAGGCGCTTCATCAGCGTGACCCAGGCGCGCGCGATGTGATCAGGGTCCCAACCGGTCGTGGTCGGTTTGCCCGAATACCCGTAGCCCGGCATCGACGGGATCACCACATCGAAGGCGTCGGATGCATTTCCGCCGTGTGCGGTGGGATCGGTTAGTGGCTCGATAATTTTCAGCTGCTCGATAATCGACCCGGGCCAGCCGTGCGTGACGATGAGGGGCAGCGCATTCTGATGCTTCGAACGAACGTGAATGAAATGAATGTCCAGCCCATCGATCTCGGCGATGAATTGCGGCAAGGCATTCAATCTTGCCTCGCACTTGCGCCAGTCGTATTCCGTGCCCCAATAACGCGCTAACGCCTGAGTGGTCGCAAGCTGTACGCCCTGGGTGGCATCTGTCACTGTTTCCCGTTCAGGCCACTTGGTTGCGTTGATGCGCCTGCGTAATTCGGTCAATTCAGTTTCCGGAACGTTCACATGAAACGGGCGAATGGCATCTGCCTGCTCGCTAGATTGCCGTCTAGCACCGGGTGTCGTCATGGTACCCTCCTTGGAAGCGTTGGATGCTCCTGACGATCGAGATGGGGATTATTATTTTTGCGCCGCTCGAAGGGGCAGCTCCTTCGGACGGAAGCCGGAAGCATCGGAAAGTGGACGTCGGCAGCATCAAGTCCCAGCAAGCCGTGGACCGGACCCACTCCGGCAACCGAGCAATTCTCCAAATCGCGGCCGCGTGTATGCTATCTTCGATGACTTCGATGAATCCTGCTCACAGCATCTCCCTCGGCAGTATGCGGCTCGGCGGTGGCAACCCTCTCTTCCTTATCGCCGGCCCTTGCGTCATCGAAAGCGAAGCCCACGCCCGAAAAATGGCCGAGAGCATCTCCCAAATTGCCGCCGACGCCGGCGTGCCCTACATCTTCAAAGCCTCCTACGACAAAGCCAACCGCTCTTCCGTCAAAGCCTTCCGCGGCCCTGGCCTCAAAGAAGGCCTTCGCATCCTCGCCGAAATAAAATCCGACCTAAATCTGCCGATCCTCACCGACATTCACGAATCCTCGCAAGCCCCACCCGCCGCCGAAGTCTGCGACATTCTCCAGATCCCCGCCTTCCTGGCCCGTCAAACCGATCTGCTCCTCGCCGCCGCCAAAACCGGCCGCATCGTCAACGTCAAAAAACCCCAGTTCGTCTCCCCGTGGGACATGTCCAACGTCGTCGAAAAAATCGCCAGTACCGGCAACATTAACATCATCCTCACCGAACGCGGTGCGGCCTTCGGCTACCAAAACCTGGTCGTCGACATGCGCTCCTTCCCCATTCTCCAGAAACTAGGCTATCCGGTCGTCTTCGATGTCACCCATTCAGTCCAACTCCCTGGCGGCCAAGGCCACGCCAGCGGAGGCCAACCCGAATTCATTGAACCGCTAGCCCGTGCCGGCGTAGCCGCAGGCGTTGACGGCATCTTCCTCGAAACTCACGACAACCCCGCCGAGGCGCTCTCCGACGGTCCCAACGCTCTCCCCCTCTCCCAACTCCGCAGCCTCCTCAAACGCCTCAAAGAACTCTCCACACTCGTCCGCCGCTGGAGCTCCCCATGACAACTCACCGCCCCGCCGCTCACTCCGTAAGGGCACGGCACGCCGTGCCCGTCTTCTCCCCCATGCGCACCCCCACAGTGAACTTAACCCCTGCAAATGCAACACTTACGAAAACGCCCGTAAACGCTGGAAATAAAGGACTTACGAAAACACTAAATCCTTTAGATACAATGTTTACAAAATACCGGGGGTTCCCTCTTGAGTCTTGACACCGCCCGCCGCGTCCTGAAAATCGAAGCCCAAGCTATCACCGAAACCCTGGCGCGCCTCGACGCCACCTTCCAGAAAGCAGTAGACCTGCTTTTCCGATGCAAAGGGCGGGTGGCCGTAACCGGCATGGGAAAGTCCGGCATCGTCGGCCGCAAAATCTCCGCCACCCTCTCCAGCACCGGCACCCCCTCCTTTTTCCTCCACCCCGCCGACGCCCTCCACGGCGACTTGGGCATGATCGCACGCGGCGACGTGATGCTCGCGGTTTCCTATGCAGGCGAGACGCGCGAAATCCTCGCCCTTCTCGACGCGCTAAAGCGGCTGGAAATTCCGCTCTTAGCTCTAACGGGAAATGCGAAGTCCACGATCGCGCAAGCAAGTGAAGTCGTGCTTGATGTGAGCGTCAGCGAAGAAGCTTGCCCGCTGAATCTGGCGCCCACAGCCAGCACGACGGTCGCGATGGCCGTTGGCGACGCGCTAGCGGTATCGCTGCTCGAGCGGCGCGATTTTCGCCACGATGATTTTGCGGCCCTTCATCCCGCCGGTAGTCTGGGCAAGCGTCTGCTCCGCGTGGAAAAAATCATGCACGTCGGCGACGCTGTGCCGAAGGTTTCGCTCGACACTCCGATGCCCGCGGTGTTTCACGAAATGTCGGCGAAGAAACTCGGCATGACCACCGTGGCCAACGGAGACGGAACCCTAGCGGGAATTATTACCGATGGCGACTTGCGCCGCCTGATGGAAAAACATGGAGGCGCGACCTTGATCATGACTGCGGACCAATGCATGAATACGAAACCGCAAGTGGTCCGGCCTCAGGTGCTGGCCAGCGAAGCGTTGACGCTTATGGAGAAGCGAAAAATCACATCGATCGTCGTAGTTGACGAATCAAATAAACTCCTGGGCGTCGTTCACCTCCATGACCTGTGGACCCTGGAACTCATATAAAGGGCGATCACGCGTCCGCCATTTCCGCCGTTGTAGTGGCGGATCTTTAGATTCGTATTTTTTTATCCTTGTTATTAGGAGCAAACCGTGTCAAAAGGCATGATCAAAATCCCGGCAAGCCTGAAAAAGCGCGCCGCCCAAATCCAGGTACTCCTGATGGATGTGGACGGCACATTGACCGACGGCTCTGTCACCCTGCTTTCCCAGCCCGATGGCACGGCGCTAGAAATCAAATCGTTCGACGCGCACGACGGCCAAGGCTTGACCCTCGCGCATACCGCGGGTCTACGCACCGGCGTCATCACCGGCCGCGAAAGCGCCGCGCTCCAACGCCGCGCCAACGAAATGAAAATGGAATTTATCTATCAAAAGCAGCCGATGAAAATTCCCGCGTTGGAAGAAATCCTGAAGAAAACGGGAGTTCCGGAATCCGCGGTCGCTTACGTCGGCGATGATCTTCCGGACTTGCCCATCATGCGCCGCATCGGTCTGGCCGTCGCGGTTGGCGACGCGGTGCTCGAAGTGAAACTTGCTGCGCACTACGTCACCAAAGCGAACGCCGGAAGGGGCGCCATCCGCGAAGCCGTCGAACTCATCCTCAAATCCAAGGGCATCTGGTTCGAGATGATTGAGAAAGCAAGAGCTTAGCCCCGCATCGCGCTTGTATCGTAACTCCTCCCGTTGTATGGTCCTGCTCCGTATTGGACTCAGTATCGGACTCCGCATCGGAGGAGAGCATGGCGCAGCCCAAGAGTTCGCGCATTCAGGTAGTCATGTATCTGATCATCGTTCTAATGTTCAGTTCGTTTTTCTACTTCCTCATTCTCCATTCCGGCAGTCTCGGCTATGGCCGCGGCATGTACGTTTTCGGTCTCATGTGGTGCCCAGCGCTTGCAGGAATGCTGACGCTGCGCCTCAATGGCCGCAGCATCGCCGATCTTGGCTGGAAATGGGGCGAAACGAAATATCAGCTCCGCAGTTGGTACATTCCCCTTCTCTACGCTTCGATAGCCTACGCGATTGTCTGGATTTTTCACCTTGGCGCGTTTGGAAATCCGGCGTTTTACGATGCGCTTGTGAAGTCGATGCATCTCGGCGGGCCGCATTGGATTTCCATCGTCCTCGGGATCTTTCTCATCGGCACGTTTGGCATTGTTCGCAGCGTTTCCAGCGCGCTCGGCGAAGAAATTGGCTGGCGCGGCTTTCTCGTCCCCGAGCTTTCCAAGACCACCTCTTTCACAACGACTTCGCTCATCAGCGGCATCGTCTGGTCGCTCTGGCACTATCCCATCCTGATTTATGGCGACTACAACGCCGGCACTCCGACCTGGTATGGCCTCACGTGCTTTACAGTGATGGTCATCTCCATCAGTTTTGTGTTTGCCTGGATGCGTCTCAAATCAGGCAGCCTCTGGACCGGCGCAATTCTGCACGGCAGCCACAACCTTTATATACAGGCTATTTTCACGCCGCTCACGCGGGACACGGGGAAGACGAAGTGGTTCATCGACGAATTCGGCTGCGTCATTCCCATCGTCGTCATTTTCTTCGCCATCTATTTCTGGAGCAAGCGCCGCGAACTCCCCGCCGCATAATATCGCGTTCGGCAGTGGATTTACTTTCGACGCGCCGGCCGCGAAATCATTTTGAATTTTTGTTGAGTAGCTCGAGCGTGCGCTTTAGCTGCTCGAGTTTCTGACCGGCTTCGCCGAGTTTCCCTTCGGCGGTCAATCGCTGATAGTCGGAGAGGTCTTTGGCGGCTTGTGCGATCAGCGCCTGGAGACTCGCGGCGGGCCCAGGGGCGGCGGCAGAGACCGACGCAGAACTGTTTTGGGCTTGCGCTGGCGCTGCCGATTCGGCGGCGGCGCTCGTCGAAGATGGGGCTCCGCCAAAAAGGGCGGCCATCGCAGACTCGAAAGTTGGTCCGTACGCCAGGCGGTCTTGTACCGCGAGGACGACCAGACGCAACTCAGGCATGGGACTGCGTTCCGCCTGGAGGTAGATAGGCTCCGCATAAAGCAGCGTGCGTCCAATCGGAATCACGAGCATATTTCCGCGACGCACGTGCGAGCCTTGCTGGCTCCAGAGAGTCAACTGGCCGGAGAGTTGGGCGTTCTGATCGATGCGGGCTTCGACCTGAAGCGGCCCGTCCACGAGTTTGGTTTTGGGGAAATCGTAGACGATCGAGTTGCCGTACTGAGCGCCGTCGCTGCGGCCGGCAATCCAGCCAATCAGATTGTTCCGATTTGCGGGCGTGAACGGCAGAATTTCCACGAACTCAGCATCCGTCTCGCCTGGAAGCTTCATGAGCACAAAGTTGGGCTGCATCGTGAGAGTTGTTTGCTGGCCGTCGTCGCCCAGGCCAACTTCGGTGGCCACGGTCCAGAGATCCTCACGGTTGTAGAAGACCTCGGGATCGGTCATGTGATAAAGGCCGTAGGCAGCGGCTTGAACGTTGAGCAACATTTCGGGGTAGCGGACGTGCTTGCGCAGATCGGCAGGCATGGCGGCGGCGTCCTTGAATAATGACGGAAAAACGCGGCGGTAAGCGGCGAGGATGGGGTCCTCGGAGTCGAAGACGTAAAAGGTGGTGGTTCCGTTATAGGCGTCGATTACCGCCTTCACGCTGTTGCGCATGTAATTGACGGGATTGCCGTCGAGGAAGTAATGACTGGAGTAGGGGTAGCCGTCCGAGGAGGTGAACGCGTCCATTATCCAGTACAGGCGGCCGTCCCCGGCGACGACGATATAAGGATCGGGATCAAAAGTGAGAAAGGGCGCGAGGGTGGAGACGCGTGCGCGCAGGTTGCGGCGCATGAGTAGGCGGCTGTTTTCGGTTACATCATCGCTGAAGGGAAGCTTGGTGAGATCGCCCAGGTCCGCGGCGATCAGGATGCGGCGGAGAAATCCGCCAAGGACGATGCCACCGCTGCCCTGGTAAGAAGTGAAGCTGTTTGTCTGCCCCTGGGGATAATTGAATTCCTGCTGCCTGGTCTTGACGTACACGTCGGTGTTCGTGAGCTGGCCGAAGTAGATTTCGGGGCGCGTGACGGTGAGGCCGGGCACCGTGCTTTCGACAGGCATGTTGCTGAGAAGAAGCGTGGGAAGACCTTCGGGCGTGAAGCCATTGACCGTATTCATGGTGATGCCGTAACCGTGGGTGTAGATCAACTTCTCGTTGATCCAGTTGCGACTGCTTTCCGGAAGTTTGTCGACGTTTAGCTCGCGGGCGGCGAGCATAACTTCACGGAGGTGGCCATCGATTTCGTAGCGGTCGATGTCGATATCGGGGAAATCATAGTAGGTGCGGATTTCCTGAATCTGGCGCAGGGTGTCCTGGAGAGCGCGCCAATCCCAAAGACGAATGTTTTGGAGCGTGGCCTGATTGTTCGCGGGATCGGCCGCTTCGACGCTGGTTTCTGCGGGGAACTTGCGCTGGGTCATGCGGTCCAAGCCGTAAGCCAGGCGGGTCATTTCGATGTTGTAGGCGATATAGGGCTTCTCGCGAACGAGCTGGTTGGGTTTGACGATGAAGTTGGTGACATACCATCCGACGATCTGGAGGAGCAGATAACAAGCCGCGCCTGGAACGACTGCCGCGAACAGCCAGCGGCCGCGCTGTACCGAGGCGGCATTAACGGCGGCGATCACCGCGCCAAGGACGAGAGCAGCGCAAACGAGCAGCAAGCCCGGGAGCATGATGTGTACGTCGGCGTAGGTGGCTCCGCCGAAGATGGTGTGATCCTGGAACAAGAGAGTGAACCGGCCGATGTATACCTGTAGAGCGATAACCAGCAAAAGGAAGGCAACGGAAATGGACAAGCCGCGCCAGGGCAGGGCGTTGTAGCCGCTGCGGATTCCCTCAAGGGCGCGGGCGCTGTTGGCAAGCACAAACAAGGATGCGGCAACCACGCAGGTCACTACGGCGAGCATCATCAACCAGCCAGAGAACACTTGCCAAGCAGGAAGTTTTAAAAGGTAGAAGTTGATCGACTTGCCGAAGATGGGATCCGCAACGCCGCCGGCAGCGTGCGGCGCATACCAAAACAAAGCGAGGGTCGGCCACTCCGCCATCAGGAAAGTGCCGGTGGCGAGGGCGATCAGGACCGAGCCTCCGAAGGCGACGAAACGCAGGATGGACTCGACTGGCAGCCTCAGAGGCTGGCCGCCTATGAAGATTGTTTGGCCGCTCGGCAAATCGTTGCGGTGCATTCGCTTGAAAGCGAGAATCATCCCGTACAGAATGAGAAACGTGGCCACGGCAAACGCCGCGAAAACCGTCCACTCGAGGCTCAGCATTTTTGTGAAGACTTCCCGGAAGCCGAGCGATGCAAACCAGAGGTCGTCGACGAAATAGGAAAGCAACGTCTGGCCGCCGAAGACGGCCATGGCTATGATGGCGAGAACGAGGATCAACAGGCCGCGGAAACGCCGCGCCGGAGGGGACGGCGCTCGATCCCATGGCTGGATGCGCCCTCTATCGATAGGCTGGGACATCATTCACACCCTTTCTTTAGCAGCATATCGTCTTTAGAGATTCAATACAGCGTGTTTCGAAGCGCTTAAAAAGTCCGGCGCAGACCTTTACACGCTCTCACCTGTCACTGTCGCCGGATGTGTTTATTTGTAAAGCGGCCGCTGGCAAAGCGTGCGGGGAAACCCCTGGAGCCTTACTCCGAGTTTTTCCACCTCATCTGATAAATCTGGGTCGCGCTGGTATCGCTCATCGTTGCGATCTTGCCTTCTGGAGTGATGGATACGAAATCCTGCGTTCCATTCAGTAACGCGTTCATCTCCGTAAACTTCGCGAATAACTCCCACTTCCCGTCTGGCACTGTCAGCCGGTAGATTCCAGTTTGCTGGCTGGCTCCCGCTTCCGACGGGCCTTGCATCATGAAGAGTGACTTTGAATCCGGCGCCCACACAAAAAATCCCCAATCGTGTTCAAAAACCTTCAACTGTTTCCATTGCGTTGTCTTCACGGAATAAATTGCCAGGCTCTTCGGTGGATTCTGAATTCCCGCCAGGTACTGCCCGTCGGGCGACCACAATGGCGCATAGTAGCCATCCGATCCCGGCATGGTCGAGACCTTCCTTGTCGTCAGATCCAGAATACGGATGCGCAAGTGCCCCGCGATGGGGTAATCGTTAAAGTAGATGGACTTTCCGTCCGGCGACCAACTCGGCAGTACCTCCATGAAACCCTCGGAGGTCAACTTTTCCGGTGCGCCGCTATCGACGCTGACGCGGTGAAGCTCCTGCCAGTCGCTGTAGGCGATCCATTTGCTGTCCGGCGACCAAGTGGGCATAGTCGCCAGAGTGTCCGTGAGTTGCAATTTCTCGCTGCCGTCGATCTTGCAGCGCCACAAATAATTTCTCGGATAATCGGTGTATACCATCCATTTTCGGTCCGGGGAAACCACCAACTGGGAGGCGGGTAGCCCGCCCAGATACGGCAAAAACCGCTTTTCCTTTTCGTCGTAGAAATGCAGCGATCCCTGCGCCAGGCGCCCCACCACGAACATTCCGTTGCCATCACGGCTGGGCGCCATTCCGATCACTTCGGGTTGCCCCGGCGTCAATTGCACCGCAGACGGCTTGTTCCAGAACTGGTACCAGCGCGGCTCAAAATATTCGTAAAGATTGCTGGAACCGTCTTTGTACGCGCTAAAAACAAAATGCTTTCCACCGGAAGTCCAGATTCCGGCATAAGTGCCGGCGTCCTCCGGCCAATGCTGAGGAAGGGGAAGCAGATGCGGATTACTGCCGTCCACATTGAGCTCCCAAATCCTCGTAACATCGTTTTCCAGGATGCTTCTGGACACCGTTACGCGAATTTTTTTGGAGTCCGGCGAAAAAGCGGGATTGCCCGACACCATGTGGTGAGTGTTCCAGATTTCCTTTGCGTTTTGTCCGTCGCTGTCACACACATAGACCGATTCCTTCTCATTGAAGGCAATCAGCTTCCCATCCGGGGAATAACTTGCGCCGCGCGCGGTAATATTTCCCAACCGCTTCGCCGCGCCTCCCAGCACGGGCATGGTCCATATTGTTCCCCGCTGGGTTTCGTCATTCAGATCGCTCAGCAGCAGCAAAAACTCGGAACCATCCGGCGAAATATCCAGGACACTCATATTACCGATCGCGGCGCGGAGAGGCGCAGTGGCTCCGCCCTTTACGGACATTTCGACGGGGTTACGTTCGCTGACGAAATAAATACGCGATCCGTCCGCAACGATGGGGGGACTTTTCGTTTCGTTCGAAAAGGTGAGCTGCTCCATGGGCAGTGGCGCAGAATCGGCCGGCGTGCCGCGGCTGCTCAGCACAATGAGCGCGGCAGCGCAGACCGCCGCTGCGGCTGCAGCCCCAATCCAGACCCACTTGCGCGATTTTTCTTGCTTTACACGCGCCGCCAGCAACCCGCTCTGCGAGCGTTCGGTCTCCTTTTTCATGAGCCGGCGCAAATCCACCATCAATTCATGCGCCGTCTGATAACGGTCTTCGCGATCCTTCTCGAGAGTCTTCACAACGATTCGTTGGAGTTCTTCGGGTACCTGAGGGTTCAACTCGCGAATGGGTCTGGGCTCTTTGTGAAGAATCTCCCCGATGATCGTGGTGGGAGATTCTCCGGGGAAAGCTCGCGTCCCGGTGGCCATCTCATAGAGAACGATCCCAAAGGAAAAAATATCGCTGCGGGCGTCGATATCTTTGTCTTGCGCCTGCTCCGGGGACATATACGCCACGGTACCGAGAATGGTGCCGCGTTCGGTGATCGGAGCCGAAACGGTTGGCGCCTCGTCGATTGGCGTGCTATCCAGCACCACGCGTTTGGCCAGGCCGAAGTCGGCCAGCTTCACCTCACCCCGATTGGTCACGAAAATGTTGGAGGGCTTGATGTCCCGGTGGACGATGCCGTTCTTGTGGGCAATCTCGAGCCCTGCGGCGATTTGCATCGCATAGTCCAACAAGATGTCCAGCGGCAACGGATGCAATCCGATCTTGTACTTCAGCGTCTGCCCTTCGAGCAGCTCCATGGCGATGAAGGTCTGACCCTCCTGCTCGCCGATGTCATAGACAGTACAGATGTTGCGATGATTCAGCGCGGATGCCGCCTGGGCCTCGCGCTGAAAACGCGCCTGCGCGTGGGCATCCCGCTGTGCTTCCGGTGGGAGAAACTTGAGGGCCACGAAACGCCCAAGCCGGGTATCCTCGGCCCTATACACCACCCCATTTCCTCCAGCGCCAAGCTTTTCGACAATGCGGTATCGCGATGTCGTTGTCGGCTTGCTGGGTGGTGTCTGTGGGTCCTCCATTGTTGGCGTATCTTAGGGGTATGCATCCGTGCAAGTCAATGAAGGGGATTTGTGTCGCTGCAAAGTGAGAATGTCCGGTTTGTGCAAAGTAGAAATGTCCGGTTTCATGGGTGGCCGAGGGGCACATGGAAACGGAGCGAATCACGTTGAGCCAACGGGAGCGGGACCGATTGAAAGTGCTGCACGAAGTAAATCAGAAGCATCTGACGCAAGTAGCCGCGGCCCTGCGGCTGAAAGTAACCGACCGCCACGTGCGGCGGATGCTGCTGGGCCTGCGCCAGCGTGGCGATGGTGCGCTCGTTCATGGACTGCGCGGCCGACCCTCGAACCGCCGGCTAGCGGCGAGGTTCGAGCAGAAGATTCTGGCGCGGCTGCGCCAGCGTTACGCGGATTTCGGCCCCACGCTGGCCGCCGAACACCTGGCTCAGGAAGGTTTGGCGGTGAGCCGGGAAACGCTGCGGAAATGGATGACCAAGGCGGCCTTGTGGCGGCCGCGACGCCAGCGTGTGCAGGCCGTGCATGTGTGGCGCGAGCGCCGAGCCAGGTTCGGAGAGTTGGTGATGCAGGACAGCTCACCGTTTCGCTGGCTGGAGGATCGCGGTCCAGCTTGCCATCTCATCGCCCTGATCGACGATGCCACCAGCCGCATCTGGGGGCGGTTCACCGAGCACGACACGACGGAAGAGAACCTGCGAACCCTCGCAGGATGGCTACGGCGCTATGGACGTCCTTTGGCCCATTACACCGATAAAAACAGCATCTTTCAAAAGGCCGGTCCGCCGCCGCTTCCCGAACAACTCCGGGGAGATCCGCTGCGCACGCAGTTTGGGCGAGCGTTGAACGAACTGGGAATCGAATGGATCGCGGCGCACAGTCCGCAGGCCAAAGGGCGTATCGAAAGGCTCTTTGAAACGCTGCAGGACCGTCTGGTGAAGGAGATGCGGCTGGCGGGGATCGACAGCATCGCCGGAGCCAACCATTTTCTGGAAATGCGCTTTCTTCCCGAGTGGGAACAGCGCTTCACGGTGACGCCCCGTAACCCGCGCAATGCCCATCGGCGGCTGGGGCAGGAGCATCGCCTGGAGGAAATTTTGAGTGTGCGCGCAACGCGCAGGGTGGCGCAAGACCACACCGTCAGCTGGGACGGAAATCACTGGGGAGTCGTGCGGGAAGAAGTTTGTGCGGGGCTGCGTGGAGCTTCGGTAGAGATCGAACGACGGTTGGACGGGAGCCACTGGCTGCGATACCGGGGCCGCTATCTGCGCTTGCGTTCCTGTCCGGCATCGGCGCGGCCGCCCGCAAGTCCTTCCGGCCTACGGCCTCCAGGACTTGCGGGACGAACACCGAAACCCCAAAACAAAATCAAACCTAAATACCATGTGCCTGCCGAGCACCCCTGGAGAAGAACATGGAAGCGGACATTTCTACCTGGCGGAAAACCGGACATTTCTACTTTGCGTTGACATGAAGGGGATTTGACATGAAGGGGATTTGACATGAAGGGGATTTGGCAACTGTCTGCACGTCACCGATATAGACGCGGTTTCCCGACCTCCCAAGGGAAGAGGACCTGTGCCCTCTTGAGTTTTGTCCCGCGGGTGCTTTCCGGGCGATAATGGACTGTCGCAATCCATCGTGTCCAAACGAGCTATAAAAAGGATGTGTCCGTATGCTTCATGCCTGGCATGACGTTTCACCAGGAAAGGAACTTCCCCGCGATTTTCAGGCGGTGATCGAAATCCCGCTTGGCTCCAATGTGAAGTACGAGCTGGATAAGCCTAGCGGACTTCTAAAGGTTGATCGGATCATTCACTCCGCCGTTTTCTATCCGGCGAACTACGGTTTCATTCCGCAAACTTACGCGGAGGACAATGATCCTCTCGATGTGCTCGTGCTGTGCCAAGAGCCAGTCCAACCTCTTGCGCTTATCAAGGCTCGCGCTATCGGATTGATGACCATGATCGATTCGGGGGCCAGCGACGATAAAATCATCGCTGTGGCCACCGGCGATCCGGACTTCAGCAGCTACATCGAGGCGCGCGACCTGCCCTCGCACCGCTTGCTGGTGCTACGGCGGTTTTTTCAGGATTACAAGCAGCTCGAAGGCAAAAAGGTCGAAGTCGAGGAAATCCGCCCCGCCTACGCGGCGCTAACGGTGATTGAAAAGGCTTTGGCGCGTTACAAGGACGAGCGCGAACACCTGCTCGCCAAGGATGCGCAGAAATAACGGCGACTGGCATGGCTAATGCAAAAATACTATTCACCGTTTTGTGCGGCCGTGCTACGTTTCCCAACCGCGTCTGGTGATTCGTTTGCCCGGAACAGCCCTGAATTTCTTGCTTGGTGCCAGTTTCTGATGAACGCAGACTTTAGGGGGTCAGCTCACTGACGATGCCTCTTTTCTGGAAATGGACAATTGGGATTGTTCTGGTGCTGCTGCTCGTCGGCTTTGGAGTTCTCTCCAAAATGGCGGGCAGCCCGCGGGACGCTTACTTCATGGTGCGTTATGCCCTGCCCCACATGCACCGCGGCAACCTGAAAGTCGGCGATACCGCGCCGGATGCACGCCTGCTCGCGCTCGACGGCTCGACTCACTTTCATCTTCGCGAGCGGACCGGCGCCCGGCCGCTCGTCATTATTTTTGGAAGCTACACTTGACCGCCCTTCCGACGCCACGTCGGCGACGTGGTGCAGATTTACAACGATTATAAGGATCATGCGGACTTTCTTACTGTGTATGTGCGTGAAGCTCATCCCACCGATGAGTGGGAAATGAAATCGAATATCAAGGATGACGTTTGCTACGCGCAGCCGAAAACGCTGGCGCAGCGCGTGGCCATCGCCAATGATTTCATCAAGCGATTCCACTATCCCATTGATTTCGGTATCGACGATATGACCAACGCGGCCAACGACGCATACGCCGCGTGGCCGGAGCGTTTCTACATCATCGATGAATCCGGGCGCATCGCCTATCGCGGCGGGATGGGGCCGTTCCACTATGAACCCAATGAAGTGCGCGCCTGGCTCGCCGCCCGCTACGGCGCGGTGAAACACGATGCGCCGGCCGCTACGCCCACATCAAGTTCACCCGTCGCTTCGTTCACTACGCCAGAGTAAATGCGAGGTACGAGGAACCGACCCTTGCCGAACGACGCGTCGAGAAATGTTGGGCTGGCCAGAGCGCTTTCCAAGCTTGGGTATTGCTCGCGGGCGCAAGCCGCGCAGCTCATTCGGACTGGCAATGTCCGCGTGAATGGCGCGGTTCGGCGCGATCCGGAAACGCCATTCCGACTTGGCAAAGATCGCATAGAAATCGACGGGCAGAGGGTCGCCGCGTCTGAGAAAAGCTATCTGATGCTTAACAAGCCGCGGGGCATTGTCACGACCGCCTCTGATGAAAAGGGGCGCGACACCGTTTATAAATTTCTTGGCGCGGAGCTTCCCTGGGTTGCTCCTGTTGGACGGCTCGACAAAGCCAGCGAAGGATTGCTCCTTCTCACCAACGATTCGGAATGGGCGGCGCGAATTACGGCACCGGAAACGCGCGTGGATAAGACATATCACGTGCAAATTGGACAAATTGCCGATGGCGCTCTGCTAGAAGCGCTGAAGCATGGGGTTCGGACGACCGACGGAGACGTGCTGCGCGTGAAGCAACCCTCAGTGCTTCGCCAGGGGGAACGGAATTGCTGGCTGGAAATTATTCTTGACGAAGGCAAGAACCGGCACATTCGACGAATGCTGGAAGCGTTAGGTGTCGAAGTTCTGCGCCTGATTCGCGTTGCGATTGGGCCGCTCGCTCTTGGCGAGCTGCCGAAATCAACGGTGCGGGCGCTGAGCGCCGAGGAAAAGCTCTCGCTCGACCGCGCAATGCGTAAGAGCGGAAAAAAGTCCTAACTGGCCGCTCGCTTATTTCTTTTTGGCAGGTGGCGCCGGCTTTGGCTCGGGCGCGGGCTTCAGATCTGCGGCTGCTTTCTCAATATCTTTCACGGCGCTGGGGTCAAGGGAATACAACGCGGGCTCATTCTCGCGTTTCGCGATGTAATCATCGCCGTTTTTTGAGATCAGAACCTTCTCGACGTTTTTCCCATTGTTCGAGATCGCGGTTAATTCGATCTCCGGCGTCGTGAATCCCGTATCCACGAATTTGTTTGCGGCCAGGTCGCGCACTCGCATTTCAAAGGTCTCCGCGCTGATGGCGTCCGCTTTCTTGCCGTCGGGGAGCCACCAATCCGAGCCGTCTTTACCTTTTGTCAGATAATAGGCGTTCGATCCCTCGTGCATTTCGATTTTGTCGGGATCGGTGAAGCCGAGATCAAAGAGCTTCTTGGTCCGGAAATCATCCAGGCCCTTGCTGAGCGACAATCCCAAATCGCTAGGAACCTTATAGACGCCTTCGACGGCGCTTGATTTTGCGTAATAACCGTTCTTGTCATTTCGCACTTGCAGCTCTTCCGTGCCGGAAGCATCGGTAACTTTCGCGGTCGCGATCGGAGGTCCCGCAGCAAACGCGGCGGCTAGTTTCTTTTGGTCCTCGACGGGTGCGCTCAGATCCATCTTTGCGTCTGCAAGTTTGCGAATCAAGTCTTGCACGCTCGAGTCGTCCGCGCGATAAGGTTTGGGCTTCAAAATCTGCCACTGATCCTTGTTGCGGCCAAATTCGATGTCCTGTTTTTTCGCTTGGAGCTCGACGCGGCTGAGTTTGTCTTGGTCAAATATCAAAAGGCGTTTGTCGCGCAAATCGTTTTCGCTCTTATCGAGGCTGTTCTTGTTGTAGTTTTCGAGCGTGAAAACGCGGGGATCGCCGACGAGCGCGACATAGGCCGCGTTTCCTGTCGGCGTGCTGTCGCCGATCAGCAATTTCTGGGTCTTATTATTTTTTTCAGTGATGTCGACTTCGACGGCGGGCTGTGACAGCCCGTATTCGCCGAGGTTGCTCGCCTTTGCATCGATCAGCCGCTCGGAGCTCAGTGACGATACCGTCGAAAGGACGCTGGAAACCGCGTTCTGGTCCGCGCGCAGCACTTGTGGCGCGGTTATCTGCCATTTGCCGGCGTCATCTTTGGCGAGCGCGACTTCATCGCCGTCTTTCTTTTTTATTTCGACTTTGGTGATGTCGGCTTGCGGAATTGTCAGAATATTAGGAGGGACGTCCGCGGAGACTTTTACGTCGCTCGCAGACGTCTTCTTGTGATTCGACCAGTACAACACTCCAGACAGCGCCGCCAAGACGATGGCGGCCACTAGCAAGCTATTTATTTTCATTGGAATTGCCCCGGCATTTTCTGAACTGCCCTTTGCGGGTCCGGAAGCGTTTTATCTTCTCCGCCACCAGACCGATAATCCGACGAACACGACGGCCAGCGGGAAAAGGAATTGGCTGGTGACGCGCACCCAATTCATTTGCGCTTTTGTCATCGTGATGCGGCGGTCCTCCGGCTCTTTCGGCCGGATGGAAATCAAATCTTCATCCGACGCCAGCCAATCCATGGCGTTCAACGCCAGATCGCGGTTCCCATTGAAATTGATGAAGGAATTCTCCGCCCATGATGAACTGCCGACCACGACAAACCGGCCCTCCGAGTTTTCTTTGCCCGTTTTGTAAGTTCCCGCCGCGGCAATGGTGAGCGGGCCCTTTTTGTTTGCCGGGTCGTTTGGATTGATGCTGGGCGAATCAAGTTTGGTCGTCGCGAGGCTGCTGGCCGAGGAGTCAAACAGTTTGTCCACGGTGGTCTTGTCGCCGTTTTTTGTTTCGAGCGAACGTGACAATGGAAATCCAGTTGCCGTGCCCTTCATATCATTCACGATTGGTTGCGAATCGTAGCTCGTCACAAGCGCCACTTGAGGACCGAGTCCGGCAAGCTGGCCGATTGGGTTCATATCCAGGATGAGATCTTTGTTCGGCGTCACTCCCCAGCTCGATAGCAGGCTCGTCAGCGCATCGTTATCCGCAATGTCTTCTCGCCCCATTTTCAGCGGGGGATCGAGAAGGACCAGCGCGCGTCCGCCGTTCTCCACATACTTTTTTAGAGCGTCGACTTCGGGCTGCTGGTAATCGCTCGTCGGCCCTCCGACTACAACCGCCGTGCAATCGTTTGGCACTTCAGCCTTTTCCAGGAGGCTGATCGACTTTGTCTGATAGTCATCCTTAGCGAGCAGGTCCTTAAATCGGGAGTACCCACTCCGATCGGAATTATCGATCTGATGTTCTCCGTTGCCGGTCGTAAAACAAACGGTCCGCGTGGTGTGCTTCAAATCGCGAATGAACGCGCCGGTAATATCCTCTTCGCTGGTGCTTTTCGCTTCGTTTTTTCTCGCGCCGATTTGGACGATCGTCGTGCCGTAGCTCTTGATCCCCGCTTCTCGGGCCAACTCCGGTTTCTTGTCCGGATCCACGTAGTCGACATGAACTTTCGGCGAAAGGTCGGCGTATAAATCCAGTTTGTCTTTTGCGGGCTGGAAGCGCGTGGCCTGGTCGTAGTAGGTGATGATGGCGTCCTGCTTCAGGCCCTTCACGATTTTCACGGTTTGCGGAGACAGGCTATAGCGCTTGTTGGAAGTCGCGTCGTAAGACTTGTCGTAGCGATCGGCTAGCACGTTGGCGACCGTCACCACTGCCAGCGTCACGACGATATAGAGCGTCGCGTATGCCACGTATTTCGTTTGTCTGGCCTTCAACAGCTCGGTATTCACTTACGACCTCCAGCGCAGAGATTCCAGCGAGCGCGCCGTGAAAAAAATGCCCAAGAAAATCAGTGTCACGTAATAGACGGCGTCCTTCATATCCAGCAGGCCTTTTGAGAATGAATCGATGTGCGTGACGACGGACATATACGAGAGGACGCTGGCCCAAGTCGCGGTCTCGTAGCCGCCCACCCAACCCAGAACCCAGAGAAGCAAGCAAACTCCGAAAGTCGCTGCGCCTGCGATGATTTGATTTTTTGTCAGCGTGGAGATGAACATCCCGATCGCGAGGAGCGCGCCGGCTTGCAGCAGCAATCCCAGATATCCGATCGCCAGCGGCTTCCAGTCGGGATTGCCATATCTGAAAAGGAATACAAAATTCAAGGCTGTGAGAGCGAGAAGTCCAGCATAGAGAGTGAGGGCGGCGAGCCATTTGCCAAGAATGATTTCACCGTCCCGGATTGGCGAGGTCACGAGAAGTTCGACCGTGCCGCTGCGCTTTTCTTCGGCGAACAAGCGCATGGTGATCATGGGAATGAAGAACAGACCGATTACACCGACGTTTGAGAGCAACGGGCGAATGACCTGCTCGTTCAGGTTCATCGGATACATTTCGCCGCGCATCTGCGATTCCATGCTGGTGAAGACGAAGTAGCCCAATATGTTCCAGAAGAAAAAGCCGAAGATGACGGCGAACATGGCCAGCAACAGGTAAGCGACCGGAGAGACAAAGTAGCTGCGCAATTCTTTGCGCCATATTGTGAACACGTTTCTCACTTGCCCGCCCCCTGTGCCACGGGTTGGACTTCGGGCGCGGCGTCCGGCTGGCCGGTAAGCTGCAAGAAGACTTCCTCAAGGCTCATGGCCGAGGGACGCAATTCATTCAGGTCCCAGCCCGATTCGACCACGGCTCGCGCCAGATCGCCGCGGACCAGCCGGCCTTTTGCGCCCTCGACCTCGAACACGTTGCGAGATTCGCGCTTCTCTTTGAAGACCACTTTGCTCACGCCAGAAACCTTTTCCAAGCGTTTCTGGATCGCGGCGAAATCGAGATCGCCATTGCGGCTGCCGACCTCGATGAGTACGGATTCGGCCCCGCGCGCGCGGCTTTGCAAATTGTTGACGGAATCCGTTGCGATCACCTTGCCTTTGTTGATGATGATGACCTGCTCGCAAGTCTGTTCGACTTCCGGCAAGATATGCGTACTCAAAATAATCGTGTGATCGCCCGCGAGGCTCTTGATCAAATCACGCGTTTCGTTAATTTGCTTGGGATCAAGCCCCGCGGTCGGCTCATCCAGAATAAGGACGTCCGGATTATGAATGATGGCTTGAGCCAGGCCGACGCGTTGACGATAGCCTTTGGAGAGTTTGCTGATCAGCTTGTCGCGGACATCGGCGACGGCGCAGCGCTCGCACACGTAATCCACGCGCTTGGCGAGCTCCGGTTTGCGCAGTCCTTTTAACCTGCCGACAAACTCGAGATATTCGCCCGTCCGCATTTCGGGATAGAGCGGCGGCGTTTCCGGCAAATAGCCGATGCGCTTCTTAACTTCCATCGGCTCTTCGAGCACGTCAAAGCCGGCGACGGTCGCGGTGCCCGAACTGGGCGGCATAAAACACGTCAGCATACGCATGGTCGTGGTTTTGCCGGCGCCATTGGGCCCCAAGAAGCCGACGATCTGGCCTTTTTGGATTTCAAAGGAGATATGGTCGACAGCCGTGTTGCGCGCGTACCTCTTCGTAAGCTCTTTTACGGTGATCATAAGAATTTATTTTTTGCAGCAAGATGCACGACGTTTGAACCGCCCAAAGCAGAATCAAGAACTCAACGGTGAAGCAACATGTTATGGACTGGCAGGGGCGCGTGTCAATACTTCATTCAAAACAAATGAAATAATTAGCGGTTTCTTTGCGCGCACACCAATCCTGTTCATTCAAATTGCTTGCGGAACTCTGCTAGTTGGCGCTTCAAATCGGCAACCTCTTGCTGCAAATCCGCGACTTCCGTTTCCAGCCGCGCCACTCGCTCGGCGTCCACAAGTCTATTGGATACCACGAGTTCCTTTTCGGGTTGTATCGGTTCTGCTTGCTGGATTTGCGGTTGTCCGGAGAGCAAATGCGCGTAGCGGGCTTCTTTTGTGCCGGGCTGGCGCGGCAGAAGCATCACGAGCGGAGGTTCGCGCTCCATCAGATGCTTCAACGTCGAATGCACCACGCTTAAGTCTTCGAAGGGGTGCATGCGCTCCGCGCGGCTGCGCAATTCGCCTGGTGTCTGCGGACCGCGCAAGAGAAGTTCACAGAGCACGGCCGTTTCCGGCCGCGTGAAGTTGAACACCTCCGAAAGCCGGTGTTCGTATTTCGGGACGCGGCTGTCTCCTCCGGCGGACCGGGCGAGTGTTTCTTCGCCGAGCGTGCGCAAGGCGCGGCGCACGGCGTCTTCATCAAGATTCATGAGCGGATCGCGGTTCGATTTCTGATTGCACGCGTGGACCAGCGCGTTCAAGGAAAGCGGATAGTATTCGGGCGTGGTGATTTCCTTTTCGATGAGACAACCGAGCACTCGCGCTTCAACTTCAGTCAGAACGATATTCACGGGACAAAATCATACCGAAAGGCGCACAACTTCCCAAATCGCTCCGTATACACGCCCCGCGAGCGGCGAAACGGATTTGCGTTTTATGACGACGTTGATTGGCGTTCGTTCGACCGGCGGCGGCGCCCCTACACGCGAGCTGCGATCTTGCTAGGCAACCAGCAAGCCCATCTTGTAAAAAGTGCGCAGGTTCTGATCGACTAGCTCCAGGACCGTCTCGCGCGAGACATTCGGCGAGTTTGTGCAGAGGGATTCGACTAGCGCATGGCGGTCTCGCGTTCCGTCCAATAATTGGAGAAATTCCCTTCCCTGTTCATCTTCGATGTTTACATGCGTGTGGAAGAGCGTCGTCACGATGCTGCCTTCCCTTGCCATGAGCCGCGCCAAATCGCTGGCCTTCGGTTTTTCGCCGACTCCGTCGGCAAATGGTGGATTGCAGGTGCGAAGGTCGGCAAGCGCGCTCGCGGCAAGTTGCAGCATAGCCTGCGCGAGCCCCCTTTCTGCTTCTGATCGCTGCGTTTCCGGAAGCGTGGAAGGAATCGCTCTCGCCGCGTCGCCAAATCTCTCGGCTCTGGGCCAAATTTCTTCCAGCCTTCGGAGCGTAGCGATAACGACTGGATTGTTGGTCGTCAACGTGCCAGCGCCGCGGGAGTTCACGAAATCCACTGAGCCATCGGCATGTTCGGCCGACATTTTCATCGGCGAAGCCAGGAGCAATTGATTTACGCGGTCCACCACTCCCTCACGGACCAACGGAATTCCCGCGTGGCACAAGAGTGTCTGGCGGAATCTTCGATGTTTCGCGAAGTCGAGGTATTGCTGAAAAGCAATTACATCGCCTTGCGCGAGCTGGCTCAGCAGCTCCAGCGATTCAGGAGGCAGATCCGGCTCAAGGGTGTCTTTGAGTAGTGCTTCGCTCAAGAACTGCAACCCGTAATGCGCGGCCCTCGAGGCGAAATCACCGAAGGAAGCCGGTGAGAAACACTCGGCCAAATCGTCGTGATACACCACTCGGTCATCGCGATGGAACGCCAGCTTCGATTCCTCCGCAAAGAGCGGTTTCCACGGAGAGCGATCGTCGGTGGCCTTCAGAATCGAGGCGAGAAAATCCCTCGCATGCTTGACACGGTCTGTAGAAACGGCGGTTTGGCGTTCGTGGAATTGCACCATCTCGCGCAGCATTTGGCGGATGTGCCCTGCGGGGTTTGTGTTGTAGCTGACGAAGGCCACGCCGTTTGCGGCAAGATTGGCGCCGCAAATCGCAAGAATCCTTTCCTGTACCTTTGCCGGGACCCATGCGTAAACACCGTGCGCAACGATGTAGTCGAATTGGCCAAAGGCTGGGTCGAGCTCCATCAAATCCAGATTTTCGATGCGAATATTTTTCAGGCCGAGCTGCCATATTTTTTGCTGTGCGCGCTCGATCGGTTTTGCCGCCAGGTCCACGCCCACAAATTCGCTGCCGGGAAGACCGTAGGCCATAGGAATGAGATTGCTGCCATCGCTGCAAGCGAGTTCCAGCACTCGGCAGCGTTCAACGGCGGGAGGTGTCATGCCGAACAGCGTGGCCATGACCGCGAGGCGATCCGGATGCGTTTGCAGGAACGCCAAACTGGGATAGGGGATGGTGTCGTAGGCGTTGAGATTCGAGCTCGAGGACATGCGGGGTACGTTATCTCTTTTCAGGCGTGCAGTGAACCACGAACTGCCGGCGGACAGACTTTTGGTGCCATACCGCGACCGGGCTTGCCAAGCCGACCTCCGCGGTGACAAATTGAGGTACCATCCTTCCCTGCAAACGACTCATCGCGCGTTCCAGCGTCGAGACAAGGAGAGGTCGATGAAGATTTGGCAGCAACGTATTTTTGTCCTGGCATCTCTGTTCGCGTTCGTGGGAATTATTTCTGCCGCGCTTTTTGCGCAGGACGACGGCGACGCCTGGGCGAAGAAAAAGTCGGCATGGCTTCTGCTGACGCCGGCACAGCACGCGCAGGTTCAGGAATTTGCCGAGGATTACAAAGGTTATCTAGATGTCGCCAGGACTGCGCTGCTCTCGACGCGCGAGGTAATTCGGCGCGCGCGCGCCGCGGGCTTCACTGAGTTCACGAACCCCGACCAGGTGAAGCCGGGAGCGCGTTTGATCGTTCCCAATCGCGAGCGCAGCGTGATCCTCGCCGTGATCGGTTCCGACCCCATCGTGGACGGCTCGCACGTCGTAGGCACGCATCAGGATAGCCCGCACATTGAACTAAAACCTCGCCCAATTTATCCCGCGGGCGGCTTTGCGCTTTTCAAAACGAAATACTATGGCGGCATCAAAAAATATCAGTGGGCCAACATCCCGCTTGCTCTCGTCGGCCGCATCGACACCGAAGACGGCCGCACCATCAACGTCTCCATCGGTTTAAATTCTGGCGATCCTGTTTTCGTGATTCCCGACGCCGCGCCGCACTCCGATTCCGAATTGCGCACGCGCACCTACACTAACGTCCTGCAAGGCGAAGAACTCGAGCCCGTGATCGGCAGCATTCCCGGCGAGAAAGATTCCGTCGCCGTGGCCGTCACTCAGCTGCTCACCTCCACATACAAAATTAAGGAAGAGGATTTGGTAAGCGCCGAGCTTGCTCTTGTACCTGCCGCACATCCTGCCGACGTGGGCTTTGACCGCGGCCTCGTCGGCGCCTATGGCCAGGACGACCGCGTTTCCACCTATTGCGCCACCCGCGCGATCATCGACCTCAAAGGCACGCCAAAATTCACCGCTCTCGCATATGTTTCCAACTTCGAAGAAGTCGGCTCCGTGAACAACACCGGCGCGGGCTCGCAATTCCTCAGCTCGACCTTTGCGCGCCTCATCGGAGCGCAGCGTGGCTCCGCCTACAACGATCTCGACCTGCGCCGCGCGCTGCATAATTCCCAAGTCATTTCCGCCGACGCCACCGACAGCATCAATCCCATTTTCCCTTCGACCTCCGAACCTACGAACTCCGCCCGCGTCGGCTACGGCGTGGCCATCAAACTTTACGGCGAAGGCTTCAATCCGCCTTCCGAATTTATCGCCAAAATTCGCGCCCTCCTCGACCGCAATGCCATTCCCTGGCAAACCCACATGTACAAAGTGGACGTCGGCGGCGGTGGAACGATCGGCGGCTTCATGTCGCGCGAGGATATGGAAGTGATCGACTTCGGCGTGGGCCTGCTCTCCATGCATTCGCCCTTCGAGATGTCCTCGAAAGTCGATGACTGGAATTTCTATCGCGCCATGAGCGTTTTCTACGCGCAGTGACGCACCAAAGCCTCTCCGGGAAACGCGAATGATCTCTCATTCAAAGGGCGCGCGCCAATGAACGCCAATCTCGCCAAAGCCACGGCTGTTGGCGCGCTGGGCGGTTTGCTCTTTGGCTTCGACACGGCGGTAATCGCCGGCACAACGCACCAACTCACCGTCGTCTTCAACCTCACGCCGTCCACCCTCGGCTTGACAGTTTCCATCGCGCTGTGGGGCACGGTCATTGGAGCCATGACCGCCGGCGTGGTCGGCCAAAAATATGGCAGCCGCGAAACCTTGCGCGTTCTCGCCGTCTTCTACGTTCTCTCCGCCCTCGGCTGCGCGCTCGCCTTTAGTTGGCCGGTCCTCGTCGCGTCGCGATTTCTCGGCGGCCTCGGCATTGGCGGCTCCTCCGTGCTCGGCCCCGTCTACATCGCGGAAATCGCCCCAGGAAAATGGCGCGGCCGCCTCGTCGGACTTTTTCAGATCAACATCGTAGTCGGAATTCTCCTGGCGTACTTCTCGAACTATCGCATCGCGCTGCTCGGCCTCGGCGCGAACGACTGGCGCTGGATGTTCGGCGTTTCCGCCGTCCCCGCGGCGCTCTTTCTCATCATGCTTTTTGGCATTCCGCGCAGCCCGCGCTGGCTGGCCACGCAGAACCGCCTTGACGAGTCGCGCTCCGTACTCCAAATGATGGGCTCCGCGAATCCCGAAGCCGAGCTCCACGAAATCGTCGAGTCCATCCATCTCGAGCGCGCACAAAAGTCCGAGCCTCTCTTCTCGCGCAAATACCGCTTGCCCATTTTCCTCGCCATCACCATCGGCTTGTTCAACCAGCTCGCCGGCATCAACGCCATCCTCTATTATCTGAACGACATTTTTGCCGCCGCCGGCTTCACCAAAGTTTCCGGCGAGCTCGGCCCGGTCGCCGTCGGAGCCATGAATCTCTGCGCCACGCTCCTCGCCATGACGGTCATCGACAAGCTCGGCCGCAAAACGCTCCTCTTGATCGGCTCGGTTGGCTTGGTCGGCTGCCTCTCTGGACTCGCCGCAATTTTCCTCACGCACACTCATCAAGACTTGTTGCTGTGGCTGCTGACTGCGTACATCGCGTTTTTCGCCATTTCGCAGGGCGCGGTCATCTGGGTCTACATCGGCGAAGTTTTCCCCAATCGCGTGCGCTCCAAGGGCCAAAGTGTCGGCAGCTCCTCGCACTGGATCATGAACGCCATCGTCTCCTGGATTTTTCCCGCGCTCTTTGCGCGCTCGCACGGAATCCCTTTCGTCTTCTTCGCCCTAATGATGGTGGTCCAATTCTTCGTGGTGCTTTTCTTTTATCCGGAAACCAAGGGATACACTCTTGAAGAAATGCAGCACCGCCTCGGCATCGAGTGATCGCTCAGCGATTGCCTCGCTCACCGCGATTGCAGGAACTCATCGATGAGCGCGGCTCGCACACTCACTCTTGGTGTTGACATCGGCGGCACAAAAGTAGCCGCAGGCCTGGTGGACGCCGAAGGCGCGATTCTTTTTCAAACCCGTGTGCCCATGCCCGCGCGCGGAACCGCCGCCGAAGGGTTCGCCGCCGTGCAATCCGCGATGGAAGCCATTTTCGCAGCGCATCCCGAAGCACGCTCAAAGCTCACCAGCATCGGGATTTGCGCCCCGGGTCCTCTCGATCCCGCCAGCGGAGTCATTCTCAATCCTCCGAACGTGCCCTGCTGGCGCAATTTTCCCCTCGCCGCCGAAGTCCAGCGCGTCTTCGGCCTTTCCGCGCGCGTCGATAATGATGGCAACGCCGCCGCGCTCGCCGAAGCCTTATGGGGCGCCGGCGTTGGCTACCGCAACATCTTCTACGCCACGTTAGGAACCGGTATCGGCACCGGCATCGTTTTCGACCGCAAGATTTATCACGGCCGCACCGGCAGCGCCGCGGAAGGCGGCCACGTCACCATCGACTACCACGGCCCGCAATGCGGCTGCGGAAAACGCGGCTGCATCGAGGCGTTGTGCTCCGGCCCAGCCATCGCGCGCCGCGCCAAAGAACGCCTCCTGAACTCCCCGCCCTCCAAATTGCTGATCTCCGAATCGCC
>CAVYFO010000010.1:0-25018 GCA_963767755.1 uncultured Acidobacteriota bacterium
GTGTTGATTTTGGAGCTCCCGATTGCTGTTTCCTAATCTCTGAACCCTGACACCTGCGCTAATTTAACTACGCTGGCGAGTGGCAGCGCCTGTATTCCTGGGTGGGCGGGTGGAGCAGAGAATGCCTACGGGGTGCCTCATCCCTTGTGTTTTTCAAGGGTGCGGGTTTTGAGTTTGGCGGGTCACCGGTAGGCTTCGCGGCGGTGTTTCACGGCGGTGATGCGTATGGTGTCTCCCCGGTCATGGAAGCGGGCGCGGTAGTCGCCCACGCGGAGGCGGAACTCGGAAGGCTCGATGTCTTGGAGGCGCTTGACGTCGCCTTCGCCGGTTTCCAGATAGCGGGCCAGCCCGTGGAGGATACGGAGCGCGGTGGGCTGATCGATGACGCGGAGTTGCGCCTTGGCCTGGTCGCTCCAGATTACGCTTTTGCCATGCTTTAGCGATTCGTTTCGTGCGGGTCGTGCGGGGTGCGGCCCATGCGCTTGAAGTCTTCGAGGGTGAGGCCGAACTCGGCTAGCACTTGCTCGTGAGGAACGCCCTTGCCGCGGTCGAGGGAGTCGCGAGCAGCAGCGATCTCACGGGCCTCGTCCTCAGACACCGGTTCATCGTCCAGCGGAGCGTTGGCGAGGCTGCGGGAGACGGGATCGAGGATAGCTTCGAGCAGGCCGACGACGGCGGAAAGCTGTGCCGGGGGAAGCCGGTCAATCAGTTCGTAGGCGTGCTCTTTGGTGTCGGCCATGAATCTTCTTCCCCTCTCATTCTCACATAGCGCGAACGGGTGGCCAACAAAATAGTAAATGCCGTGGTTCCCGGTGCCGCATCCCTTCACGGTTTTGGCGGGCGGGGCAGCGCCTTTATTCCTGCGCGGCCTATCGTTTGCGCCCTTGTCTCATGCAAACGGTGTGTCACTCTTCTCCGGTTCTGTCCTATCTACTCACCACTCGCCACTCGCCACTCACCATTCACTTGCTTCCCATGGATTTGCTGACCGACTAGAGAGAACCCAAACGTCCACACCGCCACTCGCTGAACCCCACGTGGTACGCTCTACATAAGGAGGTCACATGGCAGACATCGAACGAGTTAGCGCTCAACAAGCGCATACAAAAACCAAGTCAAAGCAAGCCCTGCTAGTCTGCGCCTACGAGGACGAGGCCAAGTGCCGGATGCTAAATCTGGACGGGTCCATATCCTTCACCAGCTTGCAGTCCCGGGCAGCCTCGCTGCCGAAGACGCAGGAAATCATTTTCTATTGAGGTTGACCCGGCGAAGCCAGCGCTGTCGGTCAGGCGGCGAAATATCGAAAGCTGGGTTTTACCAATGTCAAGGTGCTAGAGGGCGGTGTGGGGGCGTGGAAGGCGGCTGGTTACTCAACGGCCTGATATTCTCAAATAGGGGACAGACGGGAAGTTTTCTCATGTTTCTCTTCGCACGAATCAAGAACTACAGGAAACGTTCCGCCTGTCCCCAAGTTCCCAAGTTCCCGAAGAAGGTGCTTCAAAATGTGGGGTATTATCCCCACATACGGCTCATCAGCTCCGGCGCGGCAGTGGCTCTCGTAAGAGGAGGTCATCGTGAAACGCGAACGCATGCTGCAAGTCGCCTTGGTACTCGTGGGCCTCGTTTACGTCGCCATGCTTTATCCGCTCTACATCGACCTGGCGCACTCCAAGTGGCTTCTGGTAATGAAAAACCCATGCGACCCGATGTTTCTTAGTTGGTTTATCGCGCTCGGCCCCTTTCTCCTGCTGGCTGCCAGAAAGCCGTCGTTGCACCGCTCGCTGATCATCTTCGCCGCTTGCCAGTGCTTGGCTCATGCTTCGGTAATGACCATCCAAACTGTCGAAGCATGGAAGCACGGCGTTCATCGGAATTTTACGGATGTTGTCCTCTTCGGCCTCATCGGGGGAATTTTGCTGGCACTCACACTGGAAAAACGAAAGCAGAGCGCTCTCGTTACCCAATAACTGCCGAAACATCTCTATTCCATGTTATCGATCATCTGATTCCGCGGGTTTTGGAAGTCGACAGGTTGAGGCCTTTTCCATCGAGTGAGTAAACTTCTTTCCGGCGAAGGGTTTCATCTTACTTCGCAGATATCCCACGTAGGAGTCCGACAGCGGGCAGGACAGCAACTCGTCGATGACCGGTTGGAAGTAGGCCAGAGAGCGGATCGGGGACAAGGGTAGCGCCCCGGGTGATCGCAACAACCTCCGCAGAGAACCCAGCATGAAAGCCGCTTCAATCAGATCCAGAGGGATGCCACGGAGTTGGAATTCGGCGGCGCGTTTTTGATCGTATAGTGTGGTGTGCAACGGTGTTTCCGGCAGCTCCAGGTATAGGGTTAGGACTTTGCTGACGTAGGGAGTGAGGGAATCGGTCAGAATGTGTTTCATTTTTTCCTCCGGCGTGCCGCCGCTTCCTGTTCGCTTTCCCGAACCCGGTAGCTGTCGCCTTCGATAACCGTGACATCGGCGTGATGCAGCAGACGATCCAGCATGGTGGCGATGCACGTGGCATTGGGAAAGACTTCGTTCCATTCCTTGAAGACGCGGTTAGTGGTCACGATCAGAGATTTACGTTCATAACGGCGGTTGATGACTTCAAAGAGGATGTCAGCGGCCTTGTCGTCATAGGATAAGTACCCGACTTCATCGATGCAAAGAAGAGCTACGTTGGCATAACCACGGAGTTTACGTCGGCGTCCTTCGATGCTCTCGGATTGGAGATCTTCGAGGATCGCCGGGGCCGTGCGGAACAGCACCGCGTGTCCGGCGAGCACCGCCGTATGACATATATTTTTGGCGATCATCGTTTTGCCCAAGCCGTTTCTGCCGACCAGCACTAGGTTGCGTGCTTGCAGCAAGAAGTCCAGGGTGAGGGCGCGTTCAATGACATCGCGATCGATCTGGGTCGGCCAGTTCCACTCGAAGTCGGCCAAGGGTTTGAAACTTTTAATACCCGACAAGCGCAGCCGCCGTTCCAAGCTACGGCGGGAACGATCCTGGAGCTCACTTCGGCAGAGTTCTTCCAAAAGCAGGTGGGAGGACCAGCGTGCTTTGCTCGCTCGGGCGAGGAAGTCGTCCAGGTTTTGTGGTAGGGCCCGCAGGCCGATCTGCTGAAGTTGCGCAGTCAGATCATTCTTCGTCGTCGTTTTGCTTGGCGAGTTCATCGTAGACCTCCAAGTTCTGGGGTTGCATGTGGAGAGCAGCCAGTTCCGGGTGTTGACGGAGGTCGACCGGCGCGGGTGCCTGTCGTTGTCTGGAGCGCTGGTGCTTGCGGAGGAGGAAGGCTACGGAAGAGACTCGGGGCGTACCGTGTTCCAGCGCTTCACGGATGGCGTCGCGCAACTCTCCGGGCCCGTAGGCGTCCAGCAGTTTTAGGAGTTGTGCGGATTGGCTGCCGGCCGATTCCCCGCGGGCGAAAGCCGCCTGAAGCAAGGCCTCGCTTTCCGGCAACGCCTGTTCCAAGCGTCCGCCTGGAGTCGAGCCACGGGCCTTGCGCTTTTCCTGCAGCAGTTCCTGCTGGTGAGCCGGGTCCAGCACCAGTTGACGCCGGTCGTAGGAACGGCGGTGACAAGCTAATTCATCGGTCCCATCCAAGATACGAACTTCCGAATCGGAAGCGACCAACGTGAGGGGACGCCCCACGGCGCGAGGTGGGATGGAGTAATCGTTCAGATCAAAGCGGATGTAGATGGTCTTGTCGCTGTGCACCGCACGAAGCAGATCGGTGGGGAAGGGATGTTCCGGTAAAGGAAGCAGACGGGACTGTTCTTCTTCGAACGCTTGTGCCACGGTTCGGGAATCATCTCCCGGCCAAGGACGTTGATGAGCGATTTGGTCGCGCCAGAGAAGGGCCTGACGATTGCACTCTTCCAGAGTGCTGAAGGGACGGCCAGCCCAGAAGGACTCGCGTACATAGCGCACCGCTCGCTCGACGCGACCTTTTTGATTTCCGGCGCGCACCTGACAGGGCCGGGCCAAAAAGTGGTAGTGACCACAGAGTTCGAGAAGTCGTGGATTAAAGAGGATGGCATCGCCGCGGCGTTCCAACACCACGCTCTTGAGATTATCGTAGAGGGTGATGCGGGGGCTTCCAGACCAGGCCTGGAAAGCATGGACGTGCCCGCGCAGGAAGTTCTCCATGGTTTGATCGAAGAAAAACTCCAGGTAGAGAGCACGCGAGTAAGAAAGGGTAATCAAAAAGCAGGAGAGCCGCCGGCGTGCACGGCCGACGCGAACTTCCCCGAAATGCGCCCAGTCGGCTTGCGCCTGTTCTCCGGGAAACACGCACAGTCGTAGAAACGCTTCCCGCTGCACGGGACGCAAGCGGGCCACCACGCGCCGCAACTGCACGATGCTTCCGGCATAGCCGCGATCGCGGACCATCTGAAAAATGCGTGTGGCTCGCAGTTGAGGATAGTTCTTTAAGGTCTCCCGGACGAACTCCACGTAGGGATCGGTAATGCAAGGGCGCAGGGCCTGTTCCCGATGAAACGAGTCGGTCTGCAAGGCATAGCGCACAGCGTCGTGGTGAACACCGAGTTGTTGCGCAATGGTGCCGATCTTCCAGTGTTCGGCGAAGAACAAGTGACGAATGTGAGCTTGCGTTTCCAGATTGAGCATCCTGTACCTCCATTTCAGGAATAGGGATCGATGAATCGTCCCCGGCGGCCACAAACGATGCAGCGAAGCCAACCGGAGAACGCGCGCGGCCTACTCTGGCGCTGAACGGGCGTGGGAGTTGTGGCCTGCAGCCGGATCCTGCAACGGAAAGAGGAACGATGGGAACCTTGATCCGTCACGCGGGCAGCGATCCGGCGTCGGCGATAGTCGCGCTGACGGTCCCGGTGATCGAGTCGTCCTTCGGTGCTTTGTTGGTGGCGGCGATTGGCGCGGCGTCGCTGTTGCCGATAAGCCTGTTGGCGGCACAGCGGGCTGCAGTAGCGCTGTCCCCGGTCGCAGTGGCGGCAGATCCAAAACACTTTGCCGCAAGCGCTGCCTCGGCAAAAGCGCTGACGTAAAAGGAGTTCGCAGCAGACCGCCATCCTCGCCCGCAGGCGGGACTGGACAACGGCCACTGCCCATGGCAGGGTAGAACCGATTGATTGGTTTACCCGACGAGGGTGAACGTTTGGGGACCTCGGTCGTTGCAATCGGCCGAGGTCCCACACTTCCCGCCTTGGGCTGGAAACTTACAACAGATGAATGAAGGAGGAGAGTTCTGTGCCTGCGGCACAGAAGATGACGGATCTTTTTTTACCTATTTCCCCGTTCGAACTTCCAAAAACTGCGGATTCGGATGATCGATTACAATTCCACTCAAGACGCCTACTCACCGCCCACTATTCACTACTCACTTGCTTCCAATGGATTTGCTGATCGACTAGAGAGAACCCAAACGCAAGACCCGCCCTCAAAACCCGACGACGGGGCACCCTCCGCATAACTGAGAGTCCGGGCCACCCGTCCTGAACATTCGACATCTTAGGCAGAGTTATCAGTCGATTTGCATGCCATTTTTGATGACCGTCGAGCGATGTGCGTGTTTTCGTGTCACTTCTTATCTTGCGAAACTTTATCTACATTCTTGAGGTAGTCCAGTAACAGGAGCCCGCGCCGGGTCGGCCGATAGCAGAAATCCTGGGGGCCCATCTGACTCGTGTTGCGCAGCACTTCCGCTCCAAGACCGAATCCTCTCAGGCGTTCACACGTTGAAAGAAAATCGTCGGGATGTATCCCTGACTCCGCTATAGCAGTCTTAAGCCTCGGTGTTTCTCTACTGAACGCATCCGGGTCGTGAAGATTTGGGGTGTGCGAAATTGCACTCGCGTGAACCGTAGCGAGGATACCCAACACTCGAAGATCTCGGTCTCCGAGTTGGGCAATATCACGAATCATTGACGCGACATCTTCATCGGGCGGCGCCCACGCGCTCGGACTCGGCCACATGTATCCGACTATCACCGCAGCCATTTCCTCAATCCTCCTCTTGCCCGCGGCCCCAGCGGCCTCTTCGCACGCTACCGACACGGCCTCACGAAATTGCTCACCTTCTAGCTTTGCGTTCACGGCATTCACTTGGTCTGCGACTTCGCCTATTGCTGATTGCACACTTTGAAATCCTAACCGTAGTCCCGTGAACAGATACTCGATCCGTTGAAACCTCGACCCAGGAGCGAATTGGTCTCTGAGAATCTGATAGAGCTTGGCCGGAGGGAATTTGATAGCCGCAAGGCTTAGTGCGAGGTTTGATGCGCGATCGTCCAGATTGGTCGAGTCAGGCTGCCAGGCTCCAAACGATGCCTCAACCGGGTCGTCGATTTTTCCGGGCGTCATCTAGCTAACCTCCCGAGACAAACTTCTCCGGTACGAGTAATCTTGTACCATTCGTCTGGTTGACCGGCTACCCTCATCAGCATCCCCTGATTGACCAACCAGCTCCAAGCCTCTTCGAGTGCTTCGCTTACCGCCGGCTGCTTGGCTCCGTATTCTGGCTTTGCGTTCGATATGCCGAGACCATTACTTCTACCCTCAACGACCTCAATAAAATACCTGCGATTCACCATGTCCCTCTGCGTGACGGCGTGATTCCAGCTCTTCAAATGTTGAAGAACAATTTCCGCGAGCTGCTGCATGTTCAGGCTTAAGAGCTCATCCGCGGTATGCGCGCCATCGAATGACGAAATAGATCGGACAGCCATGACAACCTCACTCAACCGGAGTTATTTGGCGCAACACGCGGATACTCATTGAATATTATCATGCGCCTGAACAGACGGGCGGCCCGGACCCTGAATGGTACTTGCAAGCACTGCCACGAGGTTACTGGTCGAGTTGCTCGCGAAGCCAGTCATCCCCTTCGGACACGTACCGCTTACCTTGGTCTAGAGACTGGACCACACCCGTAAGCACTGCTCTCCGATCAGCGTAGCCATGAAACCAGCGTTTTAGTTCCTTCAACAACATATCTCGCCACACTTCAAGTCCATTGATTTCACCGGCGCTGCCATAATAGATCTCACTCGGTGCCCAGCCCAACTGCAGGGCGAACACGATATAGCCCTCAATCGCGGCGTCGCGAAATCTATCACTCACTCCCGTCATTGGATCGGCGATGCTCCATACGCAGCAACCCCAATTTTGCGCTAAGTCGTGAGCTATTCGACCGGGAGTCTGTATTTGTCGCGCCCCGTTTCCTTTGGACGTTGCCTCCTGCACAGTCTTGGCTAGCAAGTCTCTAAAATCTGACCCGATCTCATACAACAAATAGGCGTATGGCGTGGGAAATTCTCCGTTGGCTAAGTCGCTCTCCCAAAGCTGCTTTTTATACACTGACCGCTCCAAAATTGCGCGGAATACGTCAGTTAAATCGCTGACGTACAAGTCGTCTTCGCTCCGATGTTCAATGGCGGCTTCAATCGCAAGCACTTCGGTTTTCACCGCCAGATAGACCGGACAGTGGGCCCGTCGGCTTACACCCTGTAAAGCCTCATAATCCCGGCCAATGTCGTTGTATTCGGAATCCAACTTTCCACTTCTGAGTTCCTCTACAGCCGAGATGACCAGTGGATAGTGAGCAGAGGCCATAACATACCAAGTCGGTCTCTGAAAGGTCTTTTCCATTAGTTGCCGCTCTTCGTCTGGATAAGCCGCGTGTTTTAAGCCACCGTAAATCTTCACGACGGCGGACCGCAGAGGCGAGATCTCGGATCGGAGCAACTTACGTACAACCACGTCGACGGCAGCAAACCTATCTTCAAGGCCTTCGAGGAATGCCGTATCGGACAGCAATTCTAAATGTATGAGTGAACGTCCGTCTACCAGTGCAGCAACCATTGCCGAATCAAATAGGACCGAGGCCGCTCCCGACGGCAATCGTCGTAGTTCCTGTTTGTTCTTGCTCAAGATTCTTTGTACCTCGTCAAATTCCTTCTCGCGCAGCGAGGCCTTGAAAAGCTCTTCTACCCTGGTGATTTTTTCGTCGGTTAGCTTGGCTCGGTGCCAACAAATCCAAGCCCAAATAGCTGCACCGACTGGAATCAAGAAAGCTAAAAGCGTAATGAAGAATACAACCTTTTCAAGTGACCAACCGTCTGGCGGCTTAACTCCGAACGGGGCGTCTCTGCAAACGATCAGCGCAAAACATGCGACGAGTGCAAGCACCATCCAGCGAGGCGGCACAAACAGAAGTATCGAATGGCGTTGAATTGGCCGCATGATTGTCAGGACAGCGATGAGGACGGCACAGATGGCAAAGAGGGTGTCGAGGGCGTACATCAGAATTGGGCGATGAAGTCATGCGGCCGTCTTCCTTTGATCTGAACGGCGTTCCCAGAAATCCTCAAAGCGTCCGCTAAGTTTGCTGCAACGGAGGGCGATGATGGTGTTTGCCCCCTTCACGGTCCAATGCATACCCGCCCGTTTGAGCCGCGTGCCGATCACCACTTTACAGCCGGCCTCCACCACGCCGGTCGAGGTGCAGAACCCTTGTTTGTGAAACTTTGGATAGCGCATTCGATGTCGATTGTTCCAGATGTAGCGGACACATTCCCGTGCCTCTTTGTGTTGGCCTGCGTGGCCGTGCAGCGCTTGCACCAGGGATTTCAGGCGGCCCCCATCGAGTTCATCATAGCGCGCCTGGATCCATAGTTTGCTTTCTGGGTCGTCCCCATAAATGATCTTTCCCACCTGGCTGAGATGTTCTTTGGCATGAAAGCGGTCGAGAATCTGAGTGGCTTGCGGGAATAGTTCCGTAGCCGTGTTCCAAATCCAGGCTGAACCATCGCCCAACACCGCCGGGCGCTGAGCTTCAGTGAAACCACGGCGACTGGCCTCGCGCTGTACGCGCGCCGCGAAGTCCGAGAGGTCGGGGCTGGTATCCAGAGTAGCTGCGCTTTCAATGGCGGCCGAATAGGTGATCGATCCTGGGTCGCGCACTGGTTGGCCTTCCTCGTCGCGCGATTCCGCCGTCCAGATGGTGACCAGCTTGGCTTCGCGAGTTTTGGCCGAGCCGTCGGCTTGCTTGCCCGCACGATCCGCGACTTCTTGGGTGCGCATCGGCACCCCGGTACCATCCATTCCCAGATACATGGTGGGAGCCACTTCGCTCATCTTTTCTACTTGCTGGTGTTCATCAACGGCGATCTCGGCCCCCAACGCTTCTGCGGCTCGTTCCACCTGCTTGACACTGACTCCCACCCCCGCTAATTCGTGCAATAACCCGCTGCTCTCTTGGAAGCTCAACAGCGCTGCCGCGCTGGTCGTCATGCGCAGAACACCGGGCGTCAGCGAAAACGATTCCAGCCCCAGAGCCCGGTCCCGCGGGCAGAATCCGCTATCGCATTGCTCACAGTGATAGTAAGCGCGCTGTAGGTGCAGAGGCCCCAGTACGCTTTCGAAGGTCTTTCCGTGACGACCATGATAGTGGGCGGAGCCTCCGCAGGGACAGGGCAGCTGCGGTCCCACATGATCGCTGGTATCCGTGTTGAGCCGTTGTTCCAGCGCACGCGCTGCCAAGCGCAAAGCCTGGCGTCGCGCCGCCATTTCTACCGCTTCGAAATCCAAGCCGGCGATCGATTGGCACCCTAAGAGCGTTTCGATTTCCCGGACGATTTCGTTTTGAAGGTTGGTTTGGAGCCCCCTTTTTCGGCCGCCTCTCGGGAAGCTGCCTGGGACCGTTCCAGTTGGGCATCCGCCCATTGTTCACAAGCCTCCCGATACTGCTCCACCTGTTCCCGAAACTTATGCCCTTGCTCAATTTGCTGCCGCGCGAGCTGGGCTTGTTCCGGGCTTAGATACCGGGAGTGAGTTTTGCCTGCCATCGGCCGGGTCAAACTGTAATAAGGGCCGTGACGCGCTTTGGGATCCTCTTGGCAGGGGCAGCCTGCTTTACCGCATTTCATGGTGCGCTCGGAGACGGACCCCCGGCGCATCGGTTTAGGTTCAGACAAAACTGCGGCCAGTGCACGTATGGAGGAAGGTGTTTCAGGAGGAATTTTCATGGATCTATCCTACGGCCATATATGCCGTAAGAAAAGATAAAAAAAGGCCGACCTTAGTCTCCCACCATTCCTATGGCGTGCACCCGGGTGTCGAGAGTCACGAGCTATCTCCCATGCAGTACGGATAGACTAGGTGGGTTGGCCGGACTCCCTTGAATGGTACCTGCAAGCACTGCGAGAGGATACCACCTCTGGCGGGTGGGGCAGCCTTAACGCGCCGAGACGATTTTGGCTTTGTCTTTTTCCGGGGGTGGCCCATCCTTTGCGGTTTTTGCAAAGGGTGGGGAATTGCCTCAGAGCGCGGTCAAAGCCTTAAATTTCTCGAGCAGCCGGGAACGGATTTCATCGTCTGTTTGGCCGCACTCGCGGGCAACGTAGACATCATCGGCGAGTGGGCCATATTCGCCGGGTGCCCCAGGCTTTTGAATTGGGCGGCCTATTTTCTGGAACAGAGTTTTCAAAGTCCTAGGCGCTTCCGCGATGTACTCTCAAAGAAGTGCTATGAATTCCTCGACCGTCATTCCCGCCGCTCGGATCAACGCTGGCAGCGTTCCGGTTGAAAGCTCTTTGTGCTGGGGGACCGATAAATTCGCCCGCTCCCCAGCTTTCGTCAGCACTAAATGACTTCCCACTTGCCCCAAAACTTGCCAGCCCGCTCTGCCGAAGGCCTTCGCCGCCTCTTTGCCGGAAATATTGCCGAGTCGCCCCATGCGCTCTCGCGTAGAACCCCGTCAAACCGCGACGACCACTGGAGTGCGATCGGACCCCAACGCCTTCACTGCCTTTTGATCCTCAGCCCACAACCAGGCCGTAATCGCCTCCTTGATGTTTTCCAGTGCCTCCTTCTCATCTCGCCCTTGTGATACGCACCCTGGCAGCGCTGGGCACTGCGCCACGATCCAGCCGTCTTCTGCCTTTTCAAGCGAAACATGGAAAATCATTGTGCCTCTTTCCTTGACCGCGGAGGGCAATCTCCATCACTGAAGTTTAACACGAGAAGGACGAGTGGCCTGGACTCTTGGTTATGCGGAGGGTGGCGGGTGGGCGACCCTTAGCGCGCCGAGACGACTCTGACTTTGTCTTTTTCCGGTGGCCCATCCTTTGCGGTTTTTGCAAAGGGTGGGTCACTCCCGGGCGCGTGGGGCAGAGGGGTGCCGCATCCCTTCGCAGTTAAGGAAGGGTGCGGATTTTGAAGTTCGTCCCACTCTGGCACGCCCGAGCCCCTCTCGGTGAACCTTCCAACCTGCAAACCTGTAAACGCTCCCACAATCCGTCTCACCAAACTCCCAATTTCCCGCCAACCCCTTCCATCCATTCCACTTCCGCGTCTCACGTTCGAATGAGCCATATCGAGTACTGTACCTTGACAGTAATCCAATTCCGCGCTACCATTCCCCATGGTTACAACGCCAAACCCGCCCGCACGCCTCCCATCATCTCTTCTCCCGCTAACCTCCGCGTACTCTGCGCCCTCTGTGTTAAGAAAAACCCTCACAATGTCAGGGACCCTGACGCCCTCCTCCTTCTGTCTTTACGTCGTTACCCCGCTGCATCCCTACTTCACCCCTGTGGAAGGACCGGCTTCCTCGCACTCCCATCTATCCACTAATCCCTCACCACTGCGGACTATCCCCTCTAGAATGCGCAGTTCCCCAAAACACGCCCGTAACCTCTTTGGAATGCGCAGTTTCAAAACACAGGACTTAAAGTCTTTTAGAATGTGCAGTTCCGAAAAAACCGGGGGTGGGGGCCAGGGGTTAACCAGGGATTCAACGCGGCAATGCAGTCCCGAGCAAGCATCGCTCCGACCGCAGGTTCCAACCTTACCTAAAGGGATCTTCCTTCGTCCACTTTCGACCTTCGACTGTGACCGCTTTCCTCATTCTTCCAATCCCGCGCTCCGCAACTTTGCCAGCAGCGTCTTCGGCGAGACGCCCAGCTTCTCCGAAGCCCGGGTCTTATTCCATTTGCACTCGCGCAAAGTACTCTCCAGCAATACACGCTCGATGTGGCCGACCGCCCGCCCGGTCACTTCTTCCAGGCTGCCTTCCCAGCTAAATTGCTCCGGCAGCATCCCTGCCGGCAATTGGCTGGCGTCCGGCTTCGTGGCGGGAAGCTGCAGCCCCTCGGCCGTAATGCTCAGGCCGTCCGTCAAAATCACCGCGCGCTCCAGGGTGTTCTGCAACTCGCGCACATTCCCCGGCCAGCGATACGCCAGCAACCGTTCGCGTGCCCCCTCGGAAAGCTCCAGTCCCGGCTTCTTGAATTCGCGGCTGAATTTCTCCAAGAAATGTCCCGCCAACAGAAGCACATCGTTGCCGCGCTCGCGCAGCGCAGGAATCGTCATCGGTACGGCCGAAATCCGGAAATACAAATCCTCGCGGAAAAGTTTCTCTTCCGCCAGTTTCTGCAAGTTTCGATTCGTGGCCACCACGATGCGCACATCGACTTCCACCATCTGCGTGCCGCCGACGCGATCGAATTTCTTTTCCTCCAAAACGCGCAACAACTTCGCCTGGATCGCCAGTGGCAATTCGCCAATCTCATCGAGAAACAGCGTTCCGCGATGCGCCAAATCCAGCTTGCCTACTTTGCGCGCGCCCGCTCCTGTAAACGCGCCGCGCTCGTGGCCAAACAGCTCGTTCTCCACCAGCCCTTCCGGGATCGCCGCGCAATTCAGCGCCACGAATGGCTGCTCTCGACGCGGAGACAAATGATGTACCGCTCGCGCAAACAGTTCCTTGCCCGTCCCGCTCTCGCCCAGAAGCAAAACGGTCGAATCCGTTGCCGCCACACGTTGAATCTGCGTGCTGATCTCGCGAATCGCCGCGTGCTCGCCCACGATTCGCGGAAATCCATACCGCGCGGTGTACTCCTCGCGAAGCAGCAGGTTTTCCCGCTGCATCTCCTGCTGCCGCGTCGCCCGCTGCACCAGCAATTTCAAGTGGTCGAGGTCCACCGGCTTCTGAAGAAAATCGAACGCGCCTTCCTTCATTGCCGAAACCGCTTCTTCGACCGATCCAAACGCCGTCAGCAGCAATACGGGTATCGTTGCGTCAGCCGCCTTCGATTCGCGCAGCACATCCAGCCCGGACGCCCCCGGCATCTTCAAATCCGTGATCACCATCAGGTAACGCCGCGCGCGCACCTTCTGAATCGCCGTCGTCCCATCCGGAGCCTCGTCGACGGCATAGCCGGCGCGCTCCAATGCTTTGCGGAGCATCGCGCGCAGCTCGTTCTTATCTTCAACAAGGAGAAGAGGTTCCATCTCTCTCGTTTCTACCACGAATCAGGCGGTACCCCTGCGGGAACGCGCGGCCGATGTGTAGAGAAGGGAAGTAACCGGATGGCACGACTCCGGAAAAACGAAAATCGAAATACGAAGTTCATTTCCGTATTTCGATTTTCGTGACTTGGATTTCGATGCGCGCTTTTCGAGTTTACTCGCGCGCCCAGCCAGGATCGCCGCCGGACTTTCGCAGCTCGTCTTCCATGTCGGAGAGCTGCTGCTTGAGGTCTGCGATTTGCTGTTTCTTCTGCGCGATCTGCGCGTCCTTATCGTTGATATCTTTGCGCGTGTTTTGTTCCATCAGCGCCTTCTGCGGATCGCTGTAGTATTGGACCTGCGCCTTATCTCCTTCGCGCTGCAGGATGTCGAGTTCTTTTTCCGCCGTGGCAATCTTGTCGTGTTGATCCGCGAAGCGCTTCCGCCAAATCGTCTCCGGGTCCTGGCTTCCTTTGTCAGCCCCAGTCGCGGCGTCGCTCTTGCCGCCATCGGCGGATGCCGCCGAGCCGTTGCCCTGCGCCGCCGCCGTGTTCGCGCTGCTCGAATCCTTCCGCGGCGCTATGTCGTCGTCGGTATAGACTTTCTTCGGTTTCGGCGCGGTCTTCTGTTGTTCGCGCGCTTTTCGCGCGGCCTCCGCCAAGGGATCGGGCGCTTGCTGTTGCCCGCTGGATTGCTGTTGCTGCTGTTGCGCAAAGACCGGAAGGCCCGCCAAACACAGTCCTGCAAGGAGGATCGAAGCTTTCATCCAATTCGTGACACGCATAGTACGCCACCTCTCTCGGGGCGGGCTGGACTGCCCAGCCTTTACTTAGATGCCGTCCTTCTTTAATTCTACCGCTTCCGGGACGCTTCGGCACGCCGGTAGCGTAACGATAAAGGCCGCGCCGCCCTCGGGCCGGTTCCGCGCCTCCACCGTGCCGCCATGCTGCACGATGATCTTTTGCACCACCGCCAATCCCAATCCCGTGCCCTTCGCTTTCGTCGTGAAAAAGGGCCGGAAAAGTTTCGGCAAGGTAGCCGGTGGAATTCCCGGCCCGTTGTCGAATACGGTGATCTTTTGAAGCCCACTCTCATCGTGCCGCAGGACTTCTCCCCGCAGAATGACCCGGCCGCCGTTCGCCGCGCCAACGCACGCCTCCGCTGCGTTCCTCGCCAAATTCAGCAACGCTTGCCGGAGCAACCCTTCATCCCCTGCCAGGCTGCCGAGCGGCCCTTCAAAACGAATCCTCACCTGCGGCATGGCCTCGGCCACTTCGGCAACAACTCGCTCGACAAGCCCCTCGAGCGCCACGGGCTCGCTGGTAATGTCCAACGGCCGCGCGTATTTCAAAAATTCAGTCACAACATGCGTTATGTTGCGGGTTTGTTCGAGAATTCTTTCCGCCGAATCCGCCACTTCACCGGTGACGGCTTCCGCGCTGATCATTTGCGCGTAGCCCGAAATCGTCGCCAATGCGTTCTTGAACTCGTGCGCAATGCCCGCGGAAAGTTCACCTACTGCAGCAAGACTTTCCTTCAACTGGATCTGCTGCTGCAACGCGGCCAACTCCGTCAAATCCGTGATCAAGCAAATCGCACCGTTGATTTTTTCCGTGCCGCGGCGAATCGGGGAAATGGTCACACCCAGCAGCCGCGTTTCGCCTCCGGGCGCCAGGTGCTCCACTTGCTCCCGGCGGAAAATGCTTCCTTTCGTCAGGCATTCGCCAACCAGGCGCGTCAGATCCGATTTTTCGCCAAGCACTTCGCTGTACCGCCGAAAGCCCAGTGTTTGAATGCCGAGCACCTGTTCCGCCGCCGGATTCGCGCTGGAGATAATGCCGGTCGAGTTCACTACCACAAGGCCCGCAGGCATGTTGCGCGTCACTTCTTCACTCAACCGCTCGGTGTGCTCGGCGCGCTCGCGTTCGATCTTGTGCAGGCGCTCGAGCTCTTTTTCCTGGTCGCGCAGTTGCCGGATGACGCCTTCCATGGACGCCGTCATGAATGCGGAAGGGTTTTCCGTCCTCGGAACGGCCGTTGAAATGTTTTCCCGGTGCGATTCTTGTGTGCTTTGAAAGAATTTTCGCAGCAGAAAAAAGATGATGCCCACGAGGGCAAGGATTCCCGCGGCCATGCCGATGGCGATTTCCCAAACGTGCTGTGGGCCCCCGGCTTGGAATGCTGCGAACGTCATAAACTGAACGGGCCTCGCATCGGAATAAATCTCAGCGCAATCCGGGCCCTAAATCAATCGGGAGCGAAGGAAAAACGAACAATACGATAGGCGCCGCAATCCCCAAAAAGGTTCCCAACGGGAGATGATATTTGCTCGCAATGAACCAGCGAATTTGGTTTGCCGAACCCAGCCCGCGCCGGCTCGCTCGTTCCGCCAGCCGCCGCCCCGCGCCGCCCGCATACATGGTGGCGATGACTGCTATACCCAACACGCTTCCGAGCAGCGTCCCCAGAAGAATCGTGAGGAACGCATTTCGCACTCCGAGGAAGGCGCCCACCATCAGCATCATTTTTACGTCGCCCATGCCCATGCCCTCGCGCCCGCGCACAAGCTTGTACAGCGTAGCCGCTCCCCAGAGCATCAGGCTGCCAAACGCCGCACCGGCGAATGCCTCGATCACACCCAGGAATCGCTCCGGCGGCAACTGGTGGAAAAACCGGAGGCAAAGGAGAGGAACAAAGCCGTCGTTCGGGGGCACAAAAGCCGAAAAGAGCAGCCCTGCAGCGAAGCCCGGCCATGTAATCACGTCGGGCAACAGCCGAACTCGCAGATCTGTCACCGTCAAAATGATGATTAAGCAGATGAAGAACAGCCATTTCACAGTGGCCTGCGTAATGCCAAATTCCAGGAAGCAGCCCACGAAGAGCAGGCCTGTCGCAAGTTCGACGAGCGGATACATCGGAGAAATTGGAAGCCCGCAGGAGCGGCACTTTCCCCTCAGCCACAGCCAAGCAAAGACGGGCACATTGTCGTAAGGCTTGATCGGCGTCTTGCAGCGCGGGCATCGCGATCCAGGCGAAACAATGGAAAGCTCTTCCGGAATGCGCGTGATGCACACATTCAAGAAGCTTCCGATCACAATTCCAAATAGAAAGAAGAAGACGATGAGCACGGTTTGTTCGGCCATTTTTCGGCCGTGCTTACTACTCTCCCATACCTGTTGCGGTGCCTCAACAAACCCGGGCGACTACGTGCTCCATTCCTAACACCTGGAGAGCGATGCCGGGGCGGAGAAGCGCTTTGAGATTTGCTCTGTGGTGGGGCGGTGCTCGTGAGTGAGAAAAGCGGCAGCAGGGCTGCCGCACTCCATAGCGCTCTTCCGGTTGTTTGTTTCTCTGGCTGTCAACTGTAAACTGAGAGCGGGCAATTTCTGCTATGCACTGGTTTGAACGCAAAATTCGCCGGTACGAGCACCGGCGCTGGACTACCGACGACAACCGGCGTGTGCAACCCTTTGAATGGGGGCTTGAGCATATTGGGGGCGATCCGCGAGATCCAAATCCTGCGGAATTCGTCCGCCAATACGCCGAGCAAGCCATCGAGCAAAGCGCAAACTGGTTCACCACGGCCCCGGCGACCGACTATCACCTTGACGGCGAAAACGTCCTGACGTTCACGAGTTCGATCGAATCGCCTCGGCCGGAAAACAACACTGTTTATGCACGCCTGTGGCCCGCTCGACACGACCACAAGCTGCCAATCAAGGCCCCAAAGGGATGCGCTGTCCTTGTCCTGCCCAATTGGAACGCCAAATGGCACGGGCAGGATGGGCTTTGCGAATGGGTCGCACGGTTTGGAATCACCGCCCTGAAGATGAGCATGCCGTACCATAACCGCCGCATGGCCAAGGGGCACGAGCGCGCGGATCAGATTTGCGGCCCTAACATCGGTTTGACGATTCAGGCGAATCGCCAGGCGGTGCACGACGCCCGCCGATGCCTGCGCTGGCTGGAGCAGCAGGGTTACAGGCGCCTGGGCATCCTCGGCACCAGTCTCGGCTCTTCCGTCGGCTATATCACCCTCATGCACGACTCTGCCATCAAAGCTGGGGGATTTCTCCACTTTTCCACCTATTTTGCAGATGTGGTTAGCCAGGGCATGACGACCAACCATGTGTGGGAAGGTTTGCGCGAGCACGTCACCGTTGATGAATTGCGAGACTATTGGGCTCCGATCAGCCCGATGCCATACGTTGAACGCGGCATGGGCGCGGACCGCAAATCCTTTCTTGTCTACGGCAAGTATGACCCCACGATGCTCCCTGAACTGAGCCGCCAGATGCTGGACTCCCTGAGGCGGCACGGTGCGCACCCGCGAAGCCTTGAGCTTCACTGCGGACATTATTCGCTCGAACTGGCGCCGTTCAGCTACATCGCAGGTTACCTCGTCTTGGCTTTTCTGCGGTCCGCTCTCGCCAGAGGCTAAGTTCGAACCGCATAGAGGTGATTTATAGGCACCGATTAACGCAGCACGTTAGAGCCTCGTCTGAGCGAAGGTTATAATTTTCTGCAGCCACAGATGAGGTACTAGAATGAAGAGGGACCTGGGACGCGCTTCTGCGCTTTTTATATGGGCCCTCGGTCTAAGTTGCGCACTGCACGGGCAAGAGGCCGCCTCACGGGTCGAGCACATGCTCGTCATACGTGGCAGCACGCTCTACGCGATGGAGGGCAGCGGTACGAATCGTCGAAAGATCGCAGATAACGTGATCGCCGCGGCATTATCTCACGACGGCACATTGGTCGCTTTTGGGGACTCACATGGGATGAAGGTTTTCGATCTCAACAGCTCCAAAACTTCAACGTTGGTTGGACTTCCTTCCCAGGACGTGCGTGACATAACATGGTCTCCCTCAGACGCATTCATTGCATATTCGAAGACCATTTCTGACAAGGGAGAATTCCTTCATATCGTCAGTTATCCTCCGTCCGGCCCGCCTCGCGTAACCGGGCCAACTTACGGAGGCATGAGTTTCTCGAAAGACGGGAATTTCATACTCCATGCCAGTGCCACAGGCGGACGAGGAGCATTGGAAAAGACTGCAGTGCAGAGCGGCAAGACGGAGACTCTGTTTTCCTCTAAGACTTTGATTGAGAAAGTTTCGTATTCCGCGGACAATTCCGAGATCGCCTTCCTACTCGTCGACAAAGAGCCGGACTCAAGTAGCGATGAACCTGACTGTTCCCCTCCAGGTGTGTCTCTCTGGATACTGCCGGCTCACTCCGGCATTCCCGCCAAGGTTGGCCTCAAGCGCTTCGGCGATCCAGATATCGATGTATTTTCCTGGTCCCCAAAAGACAACCTCCTGGTTTTTGACTCTGGACGTCAACAGTGCGATTTTCCCGGCGACAGAGGAGATATCTACGTTGTATCTCCCGATCTTAAGACAGCGTTCAAGTTATCTCAGCAAACTCTTTCGAGAAGCCCCGTCTTTTCGCCGGATGGCCAAAGAGTGCTGTTCGCCAATTTCACTCGGTATTCGGAAACGTTGCAGCCTGACTGGATGATAGCCAACTTGAAGACCCACGCCGTTAAGCCTTTCACGGTCCAGGAGCCGGCTGATCAGGGCGACCGTCTGAGTTTTGACTTGATTGTGGATTGGAAATAGCCGGACCAAGGTGGCCGGTGGATTGGGCCTTCGCACCAACACCACATGGACATACAGCCTTCCGAAAGCATTCAGCCAGCGCCGTCCCTTGGAATCAGTTAGAATACGATGTTCAGTTGGAAAAAACTTGAGACTCAACATTAAAAATCCGAAAACATGCGAGCTGGCTCGGAGCCTAGCCAAAGAGACTGGCGAAACAATCACCGCTGCTGTCACTCAGGCCCTGCGAGATCGCCTGGAATCTCTCCGGGCGGAAAAGGCCGCTGGATTGCTCCGCCGCGAGACACAGAAAGGGACGGATAGGATCGAGAAGTGATAATGATATCGGTCCTGACAGAGAACTCCGAGAGCAAAAACGGTCTTACCGGGTAGCCCGTCATTCAACACCCACCACTCAATACTCTCTCCTCTAGTATCATCCGATCATGCAGACTCTGCTCGCCGAGGCTTTTGGCCCCCTCGTCGTGGCCTTCGCTATTTTTGTCGCCGTTTTTGGCACGCGGCGACTGCTTCATCAGTTTCGCAGCCGGATGACTCCGGAGCAGCATGAGGCGGCGCGCGATTCGTTTCGAAACCGACTGGTGCATCCTCATGCAGAGGAAGTCGAGCAGGGAATTGGCGCATTTCTTCCGCAGAGCCTCGTTACGCTTTATGAGGATCACCAAACGATTTTGACAGAGCGACTTGAGATTCGCCGGCCTGACCCTGATCCGAATAATTTCACAGAACCTAAGAATCCAGCGGAATGGATCGAAGCTTTTTTGCCGCTTGATCTGGAGAGCCAGAAATTTGCGATCGATTTGAGGGCGCAGGGTTGGGGAAAAGGGTTCTGCTTCGCTACAGATGGCGAAGGGAATTTTTACTGGGTTCGCGCTAGCGACGCGCGACAGGCGGACGGACCGGTGTTTTTCGCGCACACGGATCCGGTGGCCAATGAACAGGTCGCTGGCTCGCTGGAGGAATTTCTCGCTTGGCCGCGAGTGTTCCATGCGGTTGAGACGGAAGTCGGGGAGTGAGAGCTATCCGTTTCGGGGCGGACAGCCAGAATGGCTTAGGCGCTCGGCGGGCGCATACTCGACGTCACCGCTCGCACTGAACCTCGGATCTTAAAGCAGAACCTGCGCGATTTTTCCTTCGGCAAGGAGCGCGGAAATCGATTCGATCTCTGCGGCTAGAGGGCGGTCCTGGGTTAGCTTCGCCGACTTCTCACGGACAGATGCATAGGCCTTGGCGGCCAGCGTGCCGGTTTTCAGAGGGGCAAGCAGGTCGATGCCTTGGCAGGCGCAGAGTAGTTCGATGGCAATCGTGGTGCGCAGATTTTCTAACATTCGTCCAAGGCGGCGCGCGCCGCTCATACCCATGGAGACGTAGTCTTCTTGATTGCCGGAAGTCGAGATAGAGTCGACCGAGTGCGGCGTCGCTAGAGTTTTGTTCTCGCTGGTCAGCGCGGCTGCCGTGACCTGGGCGATCATGAAGCCGGAATTCAGGCCTGGTTCGGGCGTTAGAAACGCTGGCAGCATGCTTGTCAGCGGATTGGTCATTTGCTCGATGCGGCGCTCAGAGATGCCGCCTAGAGTCGCGAGTGCCACGGCGACTTGGTCAGCGGCCATGGCCAGCGGCTGGCCGTGAAAATTTCCGCCGCTGATGATGTCGCCGGTGCCGTTTTCTTTCACAAAAACGAGGGGATTGTCCGTCGCGCTGTTCAATTCAACGGCGGCGATTTCACGCGCTTGTGTCAACGCATCGCGAACTGCTCCGTGAACTTGGGGAGTGCAGCGCACGCTGTAGGGATCTTGGACGCGCGGATCTTTTTCCGCCGAGCGATGCGATTCGCGGATTTGGCTGCCTTCGTTCAGGTGCGCGAGGTTTCGCGCAGTCGTCGCCGCGCCGGCGTATGCCCTTGCATGCATGATGCGCGCGTCGAAGGCTCCGGGGCTGCCGCGCAGGGCGTCGAGCGAAAGGGCGGCGGCGACATCCGCACTATCGATGAGAATTTCCGCGTCATGCAGCGCGAGGCTCAGAAGGGCCAACATGCCTTGCGTGCCATTCAGGAGCGAAAGGCCTTCTTTGGCTTCCAGCGAAACGGGCTTGATTCCCGCGCGGCGCAGCGCATCTCCGCCGGTGATAATTTCGTCTTTATAGGTGGCACGGCCTTCGCCGATGACGACCGCTGCGAGATGCGCAAGCGGCGCGAGATCGCCGGAAGCGCCGACGGAGCCTTGCGACGGAATCATGGGATGGACTCCGGCGTTCAACATCGCGCAGAGCGTTTCGACAACCAGCGGGCGCACGCCGCTCAGGCCTTTGGCGAGAGCGTTCGCGCGCAAAACCATCATGGCGCGCGTTTCTGATTCGCTTAAGGGAGCGCCAACGCCGCAACAATGGGAGCGGACGAGATTCACTTGCAGATTGCGCACCTGTTCCGGCGAAATGCGCACGGAAGCGAGCTTGCCGAAACCGGTGTTGATGCCGTAGGCGACATTTCCCGAAGCGACGAGGCGGTCGACGACGGTGCGGGAGGCGATCATTCGTTCGACCGCTATAGGCGAAAGGCTTACTGTTGCGCCGCGCAGAGAAACAGCGTAGAGCTGCTCAAAGGTCAGATCGTTGCCTGTCAATACGACGCTTGAGGAAATGCTCATGGCTCGCTCCGGTCGGGCTGCGGCACCACGACGGTTTTGAACGCGCTTTGATATTTTGGCGGCAGCATTTTCGGCCGGCCATTGCTTCCACAGATGATGTGCGTCGTTTCGCCCGTTGCGAGCAGTTTGCGATCCGCATCGCGAATCACCTCGTAGGAAAATTTTACGGTGCGGTTGCGGGATTCCGCGATGCGCGTGCGGACTCGAAGCACTTCGTCGTACTTTGCCGAGGAGAGATAGCGGCAATGGGCATCCGCAACGACGATGTGGCAATCGTCTTCTTTTTCCATGCGCTTGTATTCGATGCCGAGGGCGCGGATCAGCTCGACGCGGCCGACCTCGAACCAGACAAAATAATTTGCGTGGTAGACGACGCCCAATTGGTCGGTTTCGGCGTAGCGCACCCGTACTGTCGCGTCGTGGTATTCGATCATTCTCATGTCCTGTGAATCCTGTGAGCCGGAGCAGACGGAATAAAGGATTATTCCACGTCCGTGCTCCAAACGGGTTTGCGTTTTTCAAGAAACGAAGCCAAGCCCTCTTTGAAATCCGCGGTGCAGCGGATGCGGGCGTTTTCCAGAATAGCGCGCTCGAGATCAGCGTCAACGCTGGCGGCGGCAGCGGAGGTCAACAATCGTTTTGCGCGGGACAAGCTCACGGGGCTGGCAGAGATCAGAACTTCAGCTAATTCCTGCGCGCGTTTCATCAAATGATCGCGCGGGACAATTTCCGTGATGAGGCCGAGGGCTTTTGCTTCGACGGCGTCGATGAGGCGGCCGGTGAGAAGGAGGTCGCGGGCGTGTTTGTCGCCGATTTGGCGCGTCAGAAAAACGGAAACGATTGCAGGTAGAAAGCCAATTTTCACTTCGGTGTAGCCGAATTTCGCTTCGGGGACCGCGATGGTGAAGTCGCAGAGCGTAGCGATTCCGCAGCCGCCTGCCAGCGCGGCGCCATTTACGGCGGCTATCAGCGGCTTTGAGAAACTCCAGATGCGGCGGAACATTTTCGCCATGCGCCGCGAATTCTCCATGTTCTCGGCGGAGGACTGGTTGGCGATGATGGCGAGCGTTTCGAGATCCATCCCCGCGCAAAACGATTTGCCGGCGCCGGTGATGATGGCTACTCGCGCGTGGCTGGTCTCGATGGTGTCGAGGGCGGACTGAATTTCGCTGACCATGCGCTCGGAAATGGCGTTGCGTTTTTCGGGACGGTTGAATGTGAGCGTGGCCAGTTGGCCGGAAGATTCCAAAGTTAGTGTTTCAAACATGTGTGCGAAACTCCTGACTTCTGAAAGCGCCGGAGAAAATTCCTGGATTCAGTGTTGTTCACGGATTTCATGGACGTTCCCGGCCGTCTATATAGCATTGTCTGCTAGGAGTATGCCCCTCCTTCGTTCCTTGCTCAACCTCTTGAGGGATTCTAATTCACAAGCGGCGCGTGTGCGTACTTTGCGCGAATCTCATTGGTCATGTTGAGAACGGTGCGGAGTTTCGCGGAGTCGATGTCCGGATCGGCGCCGGCTTTTTTTAGGGCGGCCAGAACGTCTTCCGTGGCGATGTTGCCTATGAGATTGTCTCCAGCGAATGGACAGCCGCCGAGGCCGGTGAGGGCGCTGTCGAAACGGCGGCATCCGGCTTCGTAGGCGGCGAGGATTTTTGCTTCGGCGGTTTCCGGACGGCTGTGGAGATGGACGCCGAGCTCGAAGCCTGCGACATAGTCTTTCACCTGGCGATAGAGATCGCCGACAAGTTCTGGCGAGGCGGTGCCGACCGTATCGGCGAGCGAAACGGTGCGCACGCGGATGCCTTTAAGCCATTCGAGCGCGTCGGTGACGATTTCCGGTCCCCACGGTTCGTCGTAGGGATTGCCGAAGGCCATCGAGATGTAGACGACGAGATCTTTTTTGGCGGCGAGAGTTTCTTTGCGGAGTTTTTCGACGAGCAGGCGAGATTCGTCCCGCGTCATGTTGGCGTTGGCGCGGCGAAAATATGCCGAGATGGAGTAGGGGTAGCCGATGGTCGTGACGCCGGGAGTCGCGAGCGCGCGCTCCAAACCTTTTTCGTTCACGACGATGCCGATAATTTCCGGGCGCTCAACGTCACCGGGAAGGGAAGCGTTTAGCTTCGCGATGACATCTTCACTGTCGGCCATCTGTTTCACGTGCTTAGGCGAAACGAAGCTCACTGCGTCGATGTGCTTGAAGCCGGCAAGGATGAGTTGCTTCAGGTATTCGGCCTTGTACTCTGTCGGAATAAACTCCGGCAATCCTTGCCAAGCGTCCCGTGGGCATTCGATCAGTTTCACGGATTCAGACATTTATCTTTTTCCGATTCCTTGGATTCCAAGAACCGTGATCCGGATCAGTCCAATGGCGATACAAATCAAAAGCCCAAGCTCGGAGAGGTAATAGAGAACGCTATAGTGCGGGTAGCGATCTATCAGTGACAGGTCCCAACCGGCAGCAGCTGCCTGACGGCGCGTGACGAGTTGCCATTGAATCTCTTCTTTTCCGCCAACGAAATACCAAATCAGCAGAAGGATGGCGATAGTAAACAGCAACACAGGTGTGCGCTTCAAGTTTGCAAGACTCCAGTTTTAAATTCGCGGATATCGGGATTGAGGGCGGCGGCTTCTAATGCGCTGATTAGCGCGTCGCGGGTGTGGGCGGGGTCGATGATGGCGTCGACCCAGAGGCGGGCCGCGGCGTAGCGCGGGTCGGTTTGCTGCTCGTAGGTGGCTTTGACGGATTCGAGCATTTCCTTGCGTGCTTTTTCGTCGACTTTTTTTCCTTCGCGTTCGAGTTGCTTGAGCTTTATTTCGGCGAGTGTGTTGGCTGCGGCGTCGCCGCTCATCACCGCGAATTTTGCGGTGGGCCAGGCGAACATGAAGCGCGGGTCGTAGGCTTTGCCGCACATGGCGTAGTTGCCAGCGCCGAAGCTGCCGCCGCAAATCACGGTGATTTTTGGCACGACGCTGTTAGCCACCGCATTCACCATTTTTGCGCCGGCGCGGATGATGCCGTTCCACTCGGCGTCTTTGCCGACCATGAAGCCGTTTACATCATGCAGAAAAATCAGCGGGATGCGGTTCTGGTTGCAGTCGAGGATGAAGCGCGCGGCCTTTTCGGCAGATTCCGTGTAAATCACGCCACCAAATTCGATGCGCTTCTGGTCGGAGCCGCGCGCGTGAGTTTGCACGTGTTTTTTCTGATTGGCCACGAGGCCAACCGCCCAGCCGCCGATGCGGGCGTAACCGCAAAGGACCGTTTCGCCATATTCGGAGCGGTATTCTTCAAATTCGCTGGCGTCCACGATGCGCGCAATGATTTCGCGCATGTCGTATTGCTTGGCGGGATCGCTTGAGAAGATGCCGTAGATTTCTTCGCCCGGATACAGCGGTTCGCGGGACGCAACGTGGCTGAAAGGAGAAGGATTCGCTGCGCCCATTTTGTCTACGAGCGCGCGAATCCGCGCGACGCATG